>NZ_NWVE01000001.1:0-1098544 GCF_002885915.1 Sinorhizobium sp. M4_45 | reverse complement strand
GGCGAAATCAATCACCCATGAAGACAACCAGGCACCCGAGGGCCACCGCCGCCAAACTGTCCGCGACTTAGTGAAACAAGTGTCCGCGACTAAGCGGAATCCCTGTCCGGCTTTTGCGAAATGCGCAATCAGACGGGATTGACACGAAAGATCGTCTGGAACAAAACAAAAACAAACGGGGGAGTCGTGTGTGCTCAACGAACTCAGACGAAAATTCGAGAAAGCGCCGGCGGGCTATGCGGCGATGCATTCGATCAGCCGTGATCCGGATTGGTTTATATTGAAACTGCAGGAGGAAATGGGGGAGCTGACGCAGGCCTGGAACAACGCCACAGGACGGGGGCGCGACCGGCAGGTCTCCCCGGAGACGCTGCGCCAGTCGATCGCCGACGAAACGGCCGATCTCCTCGGCCACGTTCTGCTCTTCGCCCACCACAACGATATAGACCTGGCTGCGGCAATCGAGCGAAAATGGAAGTTCGCTCCCGACCTATAGAGCTTCCTTGAGATCATCGAGGAGGGAAAGAACCGTCTGCTTGCGGTCGAGGTTATAGGCCGCGCTCAGCGTCAGGCGTTCGCCGACAGTGCTGGACAGCCTGGCGAACCGTTCGGCCGCGCCGACGTCGCCGGCGATCGCCGCCTCGCGTGCCATCCGCATGATGCGCCCCGACAGCAGCGACGAAAAGAAATCGAAGATCGTTTCGCTGTCCTTGCCCGAAAGCACGTCGGCCAGCTTGTGCATGTTCTTGCGGACAGCCGGGCCCTGCCCCGCCAGAATGTCTTCGAAAGCCTCGGCTATATCCAGCCCGCCATAGTTGACGAGCTTCAGCGCCTCAGAAACGCTGCCGTTAGCGGCGGCGAGAACGCGCTCTGCATTCAGGCCCGCGAGATCGAGCCCGAGATGCGCAAGCGCCTGGCGCAGGGCTTCCGTGTCCAGAGGCTTCAGCCGCAAAGGCAGGCAACGCGAGCGGATGGTCGGCAGGAGTTTTCCCGGCGCATGGGTGAGCACCAGAAAAAGCGAACGGCGCGGCGGCTCCTCCAACATCTTCAAAATGGCATTGGCGGCGTTGCGGTTGAGATCGTCGGCCGGATCGATGATGACGATGCGCCAGTTTCCGGTGCCCGACGTCTGGCCGAAGAACTTGCCGGCGCGGCGAACCTCGTCGACCGTGATCGCGCCCTTCGTCCTGCCCGTCTTTTCGTCCACTGGGCGCGCGAGATGCAGGAGATTGTGCGATGCGCCCGAACCGAGCTGTCTCGTGACGATAGAGGCGGGATCAGGGTCGGCAAGCCTTTCGGGGGCGTCTGCCGGATCCGGATGGCTCAGGACATGATTGGCGAAGCGGAAGGCGAGTGTGGCCTTGCCTATCCCCTCCGGCCCTTCGATCAGGATCGCGTGATGACCCTTTCCGGACCGGTAGCTCTGCGCGAGAAAGGCTTCCGCCTCCCGATGACCGAAGAGCTTGCTGTTCATCACGGGAGCAAGCGCGCCCTCCAGCACACCTGGCTGTTCCGGGGTCATGACGTCGCTTCCGCATTCGAGGGTTGCGGTTTGCCCTCAAGCGGCAATAGCGCCTCGACCAGACTCAATACTTCGGCAGCGATCGCGGTCGGCGGACGGTTGGCATCGACGACGCGGCATCGCTCCGGATCGGCCGCGGCAATATCGAGAAAGGCTTCGCGCCGCTTTTCATGCGTCGCCAACTGTTCCTTTTCAAATCGGTCGGGACTGTCGTTTGCGGCGCGGCGGCGGGCGCGCTCCAACCCGACCGAGGCGGGAAGATCGAAAATGATGGTGCAGTCGGGAATGACACCGTTCACCGCAACGCGTTCCATGGTCTCGACGAAGGCCGGTTCCAGATTGCCGGTCACGCCCTGATAGACGCGCGAGGAATCCATGAACCGATCGCAAAGGACTATCGTTCCTTGCTGGAGCGCCGGCCGGATCACCTCCTCGACGTGGTCGCTGCGGGCGGCCGCAAAGAGGATCGCCTCCATCCGGACTCCGAAGGACTCCGCCGCGCCCGAAAGAAGGACGTGGCGAACGGCTTCGGCACCCGCGGAGCCTCCCGGCTCGCGCGTGGTGAGCACGCGGTAGCCGCGCGAGCTCAGCGCTTGCGCAAGAAGGCGCATCTGGGTCGACTTGCCGGCCCCCTCTCCCCCCTCGAATGTTATGAACAAACCCTTGGTCAGCGACACTTCAATTCCCGGATCGGCGTGCATTATCGTCTCTGTTTAGCCGATCGGTCCCGCGGAAGGAACCGTCGCAAAGCGCATTTGTCACAGCCAGAAGAACAGCAGTTCCTGCAGCGCGTCGAGCGCCCGGCTCGTGAGCGTTCCGGACTCGACCGCCCTCGCCGTCTTCACGGGAACTTCCCGCAGCAGCTTGTCCCCGTTCCAGAGCTTGACGACGCCGACCTGCTGACCGGCAGCGACGGGTGCGTTGAGCGGCCATTTGTAGACGATGCGTGCCGTCAGCCGTTCGGGATTTTTTACCGGCAGCAGAACGTCGACCGGGCCGCCCGCCACGAGCGCCACCCGGGAATCCGCACCGCCGTAGACGCTCGCCTCTCCGATGGTTTCACCATCTGCGAAAATGCGCCGTTTCTCGAAAGCGGTCATCGCCCAATCCAGGACCCTGCGGCTCTCGTCGATTCTCTCCTTTTCGCTCTCGAGGCCCCCCATCGCGAGAAAGACCCGGCGGTCGCCCCGTTGCATCGAGACGGCGAGCGAGAAGCCGAAACCCTCCGCAAAGCCGGTCGCCAATCCATCGACGCCGACATTCGCGGCGATCAGAGGGTTCTTGTTGCGCTGAAGGATCTTGTTCCACTCGAATTCCGGCTGCGAATAGAGCCGATAGTAATTCGGGTGCGCCTCGTACAGGTGCCGCGTAAGGGCGACGAGTTCGCGCATCGTGATCTTGTTTTCCGGATGCGGCAGCCCCGTGGCATTCCTGAATGTGGCGACCGGCAGCCCCAGCTCGCGGGCCCGCTTGGTCATCAGTTCGGCAAAAGCAGCCTCGCTGCCAGCCATTCCCTCAGCCAGGACAATGCACGCATCGTTGGCGAGTTGCACCGTTGCGCCCTGGATGAGATCGGCAACGCGAATCCTGGATTTGATCGCGGCGAACATCGTTGCAGTGCCGGAGGGGGCCCCGCCTGTACGCCACGCATGTTCAGAAACCTCGAAACTCGTCTCGGACGTCAGGTCGCCCTTATCCAAGGCTTCGAAAACCACCTCCATCGCCATGAGTTTGGCGAGCGAGGCAGGCGGGACGGGTGCATCCTCGTCGCGTGAAAAGAGCACTGTGCCTGTCTCGGCATCGACGAGATAGATCTGCTTCGCTTTGGTGTCGAAGGCGGGCGTCTGCGCGACCGCTTGCCCCGAAACGATGGCCGCGAGGAAACCTACGACCGCAAGCCACTTCATGCGCATGAGAAACTCCGGTTCTGCATGGGCATATCAGCGCGGAAAGCCCTCTTCAACCGGCGTCAGCGCGAGTCGGCGTTTCGGTACTGGCGCTTCGCATAGGCGAGAATGGAATCGGGGGTCAGCGGGTTGCGATCGACCATGATCGCCTCGAAGGGCGACGGCTTGTCGCTGACGCGAACTTCGACATAGGCCGCAGCATAGGCCATGCTGCCATCCGGCAGCGGGATCAATTGCGGGCGCGACGTCGGCATGGGGCCGATCTGCGGCAGAACGACGAATTCGTCGAAGGCGCTTGGTGCCGCCGAGGCCTGCGCCGGCTTTGCGAGCGCGTTCACCGGCACGCCGGCATCGAGCGTCGATCTGTTCGGAACCGGAACGGCGCGGAGATTCGGAACCATGTCGCGCAGCGGCTCGTTGGAAGCCACCATAACGCCTGAGGCGATCTGCCCTTCCGGCATAACGCTCGGGCCACGGTCGCCCTTCCTGACGTACGAAGCCATGAGGTAGGGCATGTCATTGCCTTCGAGCGGCGCACGACCGACATATTGAACGCGAACATTGGCGCTTCCCTTGCGCTTGATGTCCAGCAGGTCGGCGGTTTTCGAAGAGACGTCGATGATCCGGCCGTATTCATAGGGGCCGCGATCATTGACACGCACGATGACGGACGTGCCGTTCTCCAGGTTGGTCACGCGCGCATAGCTCGGCAGCGGAAACGTCGGGTGAGCGGCCGAAAGGTGATGCTTGTCATAGACCTCGCCATTGGCCGTCAGCCGGCCATGGAAGGCAGACCCGTACCAGGAGGCCATCCCGCTCTTGTTGTAGCCGAAATCCTCCTTCGGCTGATACCACTTGCCTTTGACCTGATAGGGTTTGCCTACCTGGTAGCGGCCACCGCCCTTGGGAATGTTGTTTCCGGTAGCGACTCTGGGGCTGGCTTTGACGCCATAGACGGACTCGGCGAAGTATTCCTTGCTCCGCGACTTGGTCTTCTTGACGCTCGACGTCGTCGATCCGCAGGCCGCAAGCACCGCGCAAAGCAACGGAACCGCTGCGAGACGGAGCCCCCTCACAAGATATGCCGCACCGTTATTGGATGTCATCTGTCCCACAAGATCATTCGCAAAGCCGCACCCGAAATCCGCTCCTGCAGCGCTCACGCATCCGACCGAACGCGCAACGATCGTCGCAATCGTGCAGTAGTTCCCCCGCGAGAACTTCGCCGTCCCGAAACGGAACAGCCGAACAATCATGACAACAACAAGGCGAAATTGCGAACCGGAGGACGAACGGACGCTAAAAAACGCTCGCTATGGTTTACGGAACGTAAATGAGCCGCTGGACCATAGTCCGATAGAGCGCGCCAAAGGTCCGAAACCCGTTGCCGGGTTCCCCTGCCGACACATATCGCAATAAGCACCCACGCGGCTCGTCGGCCGCGGGGTGCGGCGGCCTCAGAGCTGGCCGAAGCTTCCCGTCGGTGCAACTCTGAGGCTCCGTCCCCGGTTGGCGTGCTGCCCCGTGCTCCGGCCCAACGTCCGAGAGGATATCGCAATGGACGACAGATACGATTATGGGCCGCCGGAGCGACGGGCGGCAACCGGCCTGCCCTTAGGCATAATGCTCCTGTCGATGTTGGCGATTGCCGTTTATCTGCTTGCCGGAGCGGCGCTCCTGGACGGCAGAAGCCGGGACGTCGCGGCCTACGTCGCCCGGGCAGGCGACGAAAGTCCGCCTGCGGCGCCGGACAGCGGACTCCGCCCGTGACGATAGCCCACAACCGTGCCACGGGCGTATGCGGCGCGGCACGCCTCGAATGCAAGCAAATGCTCCAGAGCAAGTTGACGCTGTGATCAAAGCTGCTAAAAAGCCAGCCGTTGGTGAATGGGCAGCAAACCCGGTAGCGATCGCCGGTCAATCGAGAACTCGGAAACGAATTTCACGAAGCTCCGCAATCACCCGGAAGAGTGGCCGAGCGGTTTAAGGCACCGGTCTTGAAAACCGGCGTGCGTGAAAGCGCACCGTGGGTTCGAATCCCACCTCTTCCGCCATTTCAGAATTGATCCGGGCACGCCGGAATTCCCAGCTTCTCGTCACTGATGGCCGTCTTCCCCACCCGCAAGGCTCGTGGCTGCCCTGCCCTTCCGACGCTTTGCGTCACCTGCCGGAGCGGAAGAAGCTGCTTTGGGACTCCATCGCGAAGGGGCGATATTCGGGTGGATGAATTGCAGCGTGCCCTACCGGGCAGCAAGGGTGAAGCCGGAAGACGGAATGCACTGGCGCGCGGGGCCGAAAAATCTTATACAACGAGTGACCAGTGGGGTCGTAGCTCAGTTGGGAGAGCGCCGCAATCGCACTGCGGAGGTCGAGGGTTCGACTCCCTTCGACTCCACCATTCCCCTCTTGTCCAACCCGGACACCTAGGTGACAGGTCTTACCTGAGGTAACTTCCACCGATGCCGGACGTCAGGTTGCCAGAGCCCGGGCGATGCCGCGGCTCGGCGCGCTTGCCAAAAAAGCTGATTTGAGAGAAAGTTTTAGTCTGACCCGTTCGAGGTCTGGGCAACTCCCGCGAGTGGAGAAAAACATGCCTGTTAAATCTTTGGTGGCAGCCGTAATTTTTTCCCTCTTCGCCCTTTCGGGGTGCGCCAGCACAGGCTCGACCAACACGACCTATACCCAGTGGTACGGGCCCTATCCCGAGCCTGAATTCGACGTTCTTACGCCGGGCGGACTGCGGCTTGCCTATTAGCATGGCATAGGCGAGCGACTGGGGCGGCCGCTGTAAGCCAAACATGCGAGAGCGTATCGCCCCCTGCCCCGACATTCCGAGCGATCGCCAACGACACGCCGGATCGGAAGCGGGCAGGCATTCAGCAGCAAGCGGTATTCACGGAATTTTAGGCACTTGCGGAACACATATGGAACAGATAGGTTCTGTTCTTGATTTGTTTCGCGATTCTGGAGTGACGCCATGCTGACCCGCAAGCAACAGGAATTGCTTCTGTTCATTCATGAACGAATGAAGGAATCCGGGGTTCCGCCGTCCTTCGACGAGATGAAAGATGCCCTCGACCTTGCCTCCAAATCGGGCATCCATCGTCTGATCACCGC
Source organism: Sinorhizobium sp. M4_45 (assembly GCF_002885915.1). Lineage (NCBI taxonomy): Bacteria > Pseudomonadati > Pseudomonadota > Alphaproteobacteria > Hyphomicrobiales > Rhizobiaceae > Sinorhizobium > Sinorhizobium sp. M4_45. Next base: position 1,091,998 of record NZ_NWVE01000001.1, on the reverse strand, counting down.
ACTCGAAGAGCGCGGGTTCATTCGCCGGCTACCGAATCGCGCTCGAGCCCTCGAAGTCATCAAGCTGCCGGAGGCCTATGCCGGTGTTTCGCAGGTCCGCCGCGGCTTTTCGCCGAGCGTGATCGAAGGCAGTCTGGGCAAGCCTGCGGCCCCGCCCCCCGCACCGAAACCGGCGCCCCCGGCCGAGATCGCGTCGGTCGCTGTTCCGGTCATGGGCCGCATTGCCGCCGGCGTGCCGATTTCCGCAATCCAGAACAACATGCACGATATTTCCGTACCGGTCGAAATGATCGGCAGCGGCGAGCACTACGCTCTCGAGATCAAGGGTGATTCGATGATCGAGGCCGGCATCCTCGATGGCGATACGGTGATCATCCGGAACGGAAGCACTGCCACCCCCGGGGATATCGTCGTCGCCCTGATCGACGACGAGGAAGCAACTCTGAAGCGTTTCCGTCGCAAGGGCGCCTCAATTGCGCTCGAAGCCGCCAATCCGGCTTACGAGACGCGGATATTCGGTCCGGATCGGGTCAAGATCCAAGGCAGGCTTGTCGGCCTCATCCGGCGGTACCACTAGCCTCCCGACCAGGTGTGCAGGTGTTTCCCACGGAAGTACGCAATTTCAAAGCGTTAGAAGTGGGGCCATTGCGCCTTGGGGCGCTATGGCCACGCCTCCACAGAACCGAAGCCCTATTTATACAGAATAAAAAAGACCCTATTCCAAATGTACCCTCTTGCGGATTGCGGGCAATCATTCTAAATCCGCGCCACGATTTGAAAAATCGCAAATCGTAGAGGCCTCGTGGCGGAGTGGTGACGCAGAGGACTGCAAATCCTTGTACCCCGGTTCAATTCCGGGCGAGGCCTCCAAAAAATCCACCGCTATTCAGCTTTGTTGCCGACAAATCTTACCTCCGTCAGACGAAGGCGAAATCCGCGCCCGCAAAGACGAAGTTGGCAGCGCTGAGGTCGGCGGCGTGGATGCCGATCAGAGTGACCTGATCGACGGTACCATTCAACTGCAGGACAGCGTTCCCGTCAGCATCGTTGCCGATGTTGGGCAAAAAATCAGCGAAGTCGTCGTAGCCATAGCCAGCGATTTGGATGACGTCCTTGTCCAATTCAAAGTCGAAGATCTCATCCCGACCACTGTTTCGTGAAAACAGGAACTGATCGGCACCGGTCTCGACCGCGAAGGCTGCGGTCAGTCGACCATCGCCCCAGAGCTGATCGTTACCGGTGCCGCCGATCAAGAGGTCGTTCCCACCCGCGGTGTCCACGCCGACCTCTGCATCGCCATACAGGACGTCATTGCCTTTGCCTCCGTCGAGCAGGTCGTCGCCGCCACTGCCGCCACGTGAGAAAAGAATGTCTCCAACGAGAAAGTCATTGCCCGAATCACCATAGAGGTGGTCGTTCCCGCCAATCCCGGATTCCACGACGCCCTGGTCGAGGCCATCGCCGTAGAGCTTGTCATGGCCCTCTCCGCCCTGGAGTCGATCGTTCCCGCCAACGAAAAAATCGCCCAGGGAGAAAGCGTCGCCCGAGAGAGTATCGTCTCCGGCGCCGCCGTCGAGCCAGTCGTCTCCACCACGTCCTCTGAGGCAATTGTAGCCATCGCCATAGAGTGTATCGTTGCCTTTGCCGCCCGAGAGACGATCATTCCCTCCGGCGACGATAGCGGAATCAATCGCATCGATCTGGAAGGCATCGCCGTACAGCGTGTCGTCGCCGGCGCCGCCGTCGAGCTGGTCGTCGCCACCACGCCCCTGATTGGAGATCGTCCAAGCGTCGCCGAAGAGCGTGTCGTTGCCCCCAAGGCCGTCAAGGCTGTCGCGGCCACCCTGCCCCGAAGACAGGAAGCCGCCGATTTCGGAGACTCCCAGGCTATTGCCGGTCGTGAACGGGTCTCCGAAGATAATGTCCGGATCGTTCGTTCCGAAGATGTGGTTGTCCAGCCCGAGCCAAGGGGCGATGCCACCGATCAGATGCGCCATTTTTCTCTCCACAGTGCTGTACAGTAAGCGATGCTCGTCTTGGGAAACCCGGACGGCCTTCGCGGCGCCGACTTCGTCGGGCCCCGTCGGAGTGACGAGCTAACGCTATGAAAATACGGACTTCCTACGGAAGACCGTTACACCCTTTTCCTGAAAGCGCTCCAATGTTGCCGAACGTGATGTTCCTGTCTATTGACCACTTTGGATTAACTACAAGTTGTACTTTGCGACCACACTCAGCGCCCGGATACTGGAAGAAGGACGAGCTCGCCCACGCTCCCGAAGACGTCCGCGAAGGGCGAAACCTCGAGGATCGTGTGGTCTCGTGATCGGCGGTTGTGATATAGCGGTCCCTCGGCCGGCCTCATCGGGAGGCGGCACTCGAAGCGCGACGTGATGGATATTCCTTGGGGCTACATTCAGCGCCACTTCGACTGGCTCGGGCATGTGGTCGAGGGCTTCTGTATTGCAGCAGTCGTCGCCCTCCTGTTCATGGCGATTGCGCCGAGAAGGCTGGCGCTGATCATCGGCCTCGCCTTCGCCATCGGACACTTCCACGGCCGCGAGAAACGTGATTTCGAGATCAGCGCAAAGCTGCCGCCGCCTCACCTGGAGGGCTATGAAATGTGGAGGTGGAGTTGGGACCAGGCCACCGATTTCTGGCCGGTCGCTTTGGTCCTCGCCTGCGTCATTGTCGCCCTCCTGCCCAAACGACGTCGAAAGCCGCGCAATTCCGCCGACTGAAATGCGCTGCATCCGGATGCTGGCGGAACTCTTCGCGAGGCCCACCTCTCAGGATCTGCCGGACGAGTTCGGCTTGCTGCGCCATCGGGCCCACCATACGGCCAGCTTGCGCCGCCGTCGGCGCATCGAGGGAATATCGTGCGAAAGCACGAGCAGGCCCAGAGGAACCATCCAGAAGCCCAGGATGGGCAGAAAACCGAGCAGACCGCCGAAGACGAGCAGAACGCCGATGAGCACGCGCAATGCCGGCGAGTTGGGCAGGCTCATCCGCCATTTGCCGAGCACGATCTCACGCGTCCTGGGATCGATGCCAAAATGCTTCTTCGCCATCACTCTTCTTCCGTACCAATGACCCCACAGTTGGTGCCTTCTCCACAGGGCGGCAACCGCCTACCGACATTTTTTTTGAAAAACCGCTTGGCAAATCGGAAAAGCATTTGTATTAGCAGCCTCACTTCTGCGGCGCAGATGATCCCTGGTAGCTCAGCGGTAGAGCACTCGACTGTTAATCGATAGGTCGCCGGTTCGAATCCGGCCCGGGGAGCCAGTTTCCAAAGCCCTGCATCTCACGGTGCGGGGCTTTTTCTTTGAGTATTTTCAAGTGCTTAACCGATCATGTAAATGCACCAAGCCTCTAAAAGGTTCGGTGCTGGCTTGCTTTTTGGTTACATTTTGGCTGCTTTGCGGACCACACAGGCCGGCAAACGGGGAATTCATAGGGTCCGAAGATATTCCGCGTTACGCAATGAGAAACGCCGCAAGCGGCATCTATCGCTATTATCGCCGCGTGCCGAGCTGCACACGAACTATCACGCGGCATGGGAGAAGGCGCGGATCAGGAGACGAACGCCACGAAAGGCGGAACGCGACCTCCCTTTGAGCCGAAGACAAAGGAGGTCCAGCAGGCGACGCTCTTTTGAGCGTTATTTCTTGCCGAGATATTCCATCACTTTTTCGCGGTTCGGCCCAGCTTCACGGATCGCCGTCAACGCCTTCTGCCGCGTCACCTTCGCCGTTCTCATGAGGTAGGCCACCTCGTGCTCCTGCTCGGAAACGAGCTCGCCGTCGCGGCCTTTCTTCTTCGGATTATCTGCCATGCTTTCCTCTCATCGACGGTCTACCACGAGCCGCCGGACAACCATCTATTGCTGAGATAGTCCTTCGCTTTCACCCCGGCAGGGTTTCCTTCACGGAGGGCCTCCTGCACCATCCTTCTCCTATAGGCCGCACTTTTCTCATCACTTGCGACCCCATGCCCCTCAGTGGAAACGACATCGCGGTCACGATCCGGCTCCTTGTCATTATCTGCCACTCTATTTCTCCATGTACTTAGATGAAGAATAGGAGCGGATCACGCTTCGGCAAGGGCGGGCTTATGACGCGTCTCTGGGTGATGTCGTTGTCCGGGGCGCGCCGTCGACCGGTAGCATTTCACTATCCGTATCAGGGACGTCCACGGCTCAATCAGTGCCTCGATGTTCTCAGCTTCAGATGTCCTCTTTGCTCAATTCAACTCGAGGTCCGGCGCGGCATTCCTGCTGCGCCGGGCTTTTGCATTCGATGAGCCCCGCATCAACACCGCAACTGAGCGCGGTCTCGCCGGCTGGCCTCGTGCTGGCCGGACATGTCGCCTCTTACTTCAAGCGCTCGAGGAGTTCCTGCGCCACGGCGGGGGCCGAGGCCGGATTTTGGCCCGTGATCAGTTCCCGATCGGTGACGACATGCGCGCTGAAGGGCGCATCGGACTGACTATAGCGAGCACCTGCTTGCGTGAGAGCATCCTGCGGATAGAACTTCATCGCGCCGCCGCCGAGCAATCCCTTTGCCAGTTCCTCTTCCTCATTGCTGATCACAGTCAGGTTGTAGCCGGCATAGATCCATTCACGGTCTGCTTTCGCTGCGCCTTCGGTTTCGAGCTGTGTGGTGAAAGCCTTCGGGTCCCGCAGGGTCGAGATGAGCGCGATGGGCCCATGGCAGGCGAGCGCGGTCGTCTTGCCCTGTTCATGGAAATGCGTCAGCAACTTGCCGAGCTCAGGGCTGACAAGAAGATCCTGCATCGGGGCATGGCCGCCAGGGACATAGACCGCGTCGAAATGGTCGTAGCCGATCTGCTCGACCCGCGCGAGACTGATTACGGGCGAGGCAGTGTCAGACAGCAAGCCGATTTCCTCAAGCTGCGCTTCGCTCGCCTTCATCGCAGCTTCGTCTCCGCCGAAATACATCTTGTCGATAGAGGTTTTGTCGATGGACGGCGCCGTGCCCTTGGGGGTGGCGAAGGTGATCTCGTGACCGGCATCGAGCAGCGCCTCGACCGGCTGCATCAGTTCGTTGAGGTAAAAGCCGGTCTGGAAGACCTTGCCGTCCTTCAGGTCGAGATGGTCTGAATCGGAAAGAACGACCAGCACGTTTGCTGCATGGGCGCTGGCGGCGCTGAAACCGAGGGCAAGGGTGATGGCGAGGCGACGCAGGTATTTCATCGTCTGTCTCCGGATGCTTGAAAATTGCGTTGTCAGGAGTGTGCTGCGGCTGTGTCAGCCGGCGATCTTCGCCAGCCGATGCAGCGAGAAATCGGCGAAATAGTCGCCGACGCCGCTGGCCAGAAACCGCTGCATGGCAGCGCCTTCCATGTGGGCACGCCATTGTGCTTCGCTCTCCCAGCTTTCGACGAAGATGCGAATGCGGCCGTCATCGAGGGACTGGTGCAGTTCGTAGCGCAGGCAGCCGTCCTCCATGAGAGTCTCGGCGACGAGCTTTTCCTGGGCAGCCCCAAGGGCCGCCTCCTTGCCGGCTTTGGCGGTAGTCATGGCAATGACGGTGAGCGGAGAATTCGACATCGGACACGCTCTCTCAGGCAATCGTATTGACGAGGCCACCCTCGGCGCGCAGTGCTGCGCCGTTGGTGGCCGACGAACGCGGGCTGGCGAGATAGGTGACGAGGTTTGCCACTTCTTCTGCCTCCACCATCCGCTGCAGTATCGAAGCGGAGCGCGCAGTGGCGAAGAATTCTGCCTCGATCTCTTTGATCGGAGCGGAAGGATCGGTGGCCTGGCTGCGCAGGAAGGTCTCGATGCCTTCCGAACGGGTCGGCCCCGGCAGCACCGCGTTCACCGTGACGTTGGTGCCGCGCGTCAATTGCGCCAAGCCGCGCGAGACGGAGAGTTGCGCGGTCTTGGTGGTCGCGTAATGAATCATGTCGGGCGGGATGGCGAGGCCGGACTCGCTTGAGATGAAGATGATCCGACCCCAGTTCTGCTCCAGCATGCCAGGCAGGTAAGCGCGCGACAGGCGTACGCCGCTCATCACGTTAACCTCGAAGAGATGGCTCCAGTCAGCATCGGTGATGGCGCCGAAGTCCTTGCTTTCGTAAATGCCAAGATTATTGACCAGGATGTCGACCGACGGGGCGGCCTTGGCGATGGTCGCTGTGCCATCAGTGGTGGCAGCGTCTGCGAGAACGCCGGCAACGGATTCCCCGCCCGACGTCTTGATGTCGGTGATGGCTTTGTCGAGCTTCGGCCGGTCGCGACCGGTGATGATCACATTCGCGCCTTCGCGGGCGAGCGCGCGGGCGATTTCGAGCCCGATACCAGCGGTGGCGCCGGTAACGAGCGCGGTTTTATCGGTCAGTTGCAAATCCATGACGTGGCTCCTGATTGTGTCCGAATGCAATCTATGATCTGAGAGCCCGAGGAACTATTGCCGCCGCTGGACATGCACCTGTGAATGGAGATCATCAGTGCCGCGCATTTTGATGGAACGCTCTGGCGAGATGGAGGTGTTTACGCGGGTGGTGCAGGAGGGCGGCTTCTCGGCAGCCGCGCGCAGCCTCGACATCACGCCATCGGCAGTCAGCAAGCTGATCGCGCGTCTGGAGGCAAGACTTGGCACGCGCCTTCTGATGCGCACGACCCGCGCGCTAACGCTGACCGAAGAAGGCGAGGCTTATCATCACGCCGCGCTCAAGATCTTGCAGGCTCTGAACGATGCTGATCAGGAAGCGTCGGGCGGCGCCGTTCGTGGCCGGCTTCGGGTGAACGCCACCATTCCGTTCGGCACCATGTTCGTGGCGCCGGCGATGCCCGCCTTCATCGCGCGGAACCCCGATTTGATCGTTGATCTCAGCTTCGCAGACGGTATCGTCGATCTCGTCGCGGAAAAGACCGACGTCGCCATTCGCATGGGCAACCTGCCGGACAGCGGCCTGATCGCGCGAAAGCTCGGTCAGAGCAGACGAGTGGTGTGCGCCGCGCCTTCGTACCTGGAACGCAAAGGAAAACCCCAGACGCCCGCCGACCTTGAGCGTCATGACTGCCTGACCTTCAACTTTCGCCGCGAGCGGCCCTCATGGCCCTTCCGGTGGGACGGCCGGGAGATCGCCCAGGCGGTCACCGGAAGCCTGGTCGTCAATAACGGTGAGACGATGAAGCAGGTGGTGCTGGCCGGAGCCGGCGTTGCACGGCTCGGGCTGTTTCACGTCGCCGCCGACATCGCCGCCGGAAGGCTCGTGCCTCTGCTCGAGGACTGCAATCCAGGTGATCTCGAACTGATCCACGCCATTTACGTTGGCGGTGGACCACTGCCGCATCGGGTTCGAGCCTTCATTGAATACATGATCGAGGCATTGGAAGAGTCACCCCTCCTGAAGGGCGGGTCGTAACCATCTGAGCGTCCCACCATGCGGCCATGATGTCGCCTATAACGCCTAGGCGCTAGGTGGTAGTGCGGGGCCGTCTAGTCGAGGTCGGTCTGGATCCAATGCGGCGAATGGTGGACGTCTATGGTCTGTAAGCGCCCTGGTCCGAGATTTTCGAACCGGTGTGGGATGCCCGCCGGGCCAAACACAGCCTGACCGGCAGTCGCGTCGAGAACAGTGTCTCCAACGAAAAAACGGGCCCGACCCTCGATCACGACAAACACCTCGTCATAGGGATGCACGTGAAGGCGTGGGCCTTCGCCAGTGCGGTTGGTGCCGTAGGCGAGCACGGTCACCGGTGCTCCGAGTGCGTCGCCCGGCAAAGAGCCGCGCCAGGGACCTTCAGCACCCGGATCAAAAAGCGTTGCCTGAGCAGGCGCGCTTCCGCTTGGCCTGACCGAACTGACGTCGAAATCTTTGCGCGTCATGTCATCTCTCGCCAATTGTCCATCTCTGTATCTCACGGTTCAGTATGAAGTCAGCCGGCGTATCCAGGCCGCGACCGAATTGCCCTGCATCTCGGTTCCAATCTCCGGATGGCGCAGCAAAGTGCGCTACTTCATCGTCCCTTCCTTAAGTCGTGAAGCAGCTCATGCGCTGTTCAGATGGAGGATGTTGCCGTCGGGATCCTTGAACCAGACCATTTTGAACCCGTTCGCATCGTGGAGCCCGTCCTTGTATGACACACCCTCCATCTCATAGCGCTCGAACGTCACACCTTTGGAACCCAAGTCGGCAACGATGGCGTCGATGTCTGGTCCGCAGTCCCACACCACGGCATTGGCCTTGTTGGTGCCGGCAAATTCCGAACTGTAGACGACCAGATACGTCGCACCCGTCTTGTAGACCAGCACGCCTTCCATGCCTTCGTCGTTGAGCTCAAGCCCCAGTATATCACTGTAGAAACGCCTCGCCCGATCGATGTCGCTCACCGCGACAATGGCCGAGGAAGACTTGTCGTTGAGTGCTTTCATGGAATGTCTCCTTGATTGACGTCCAAAGGACGCATGACCTGCTTCGGTTCCGACACCGAAGAGGGTGGTCTCGGCAATTATCCAGAGGTGACAAACAAATGAGGCTGCATCGGCGATGCCAAATGTCCGCTATTCGCCTCCCGGCCCAACGGTCGCTGCCGAGATCGCATACGGCCGCTTCGAGTTCAGTCGAGCGATAGAGGCCATAGCAGACTTTCACGAGCAAGCATTCCTGGCACATCGTGCTTGGATAGCAGCGAGGAACGCCGACGGCGGTGAGATCTCGCGTTCGAACGATGCCTCGTTCTCGCGCCAAAGCGACAGCTCGCTCTCTGAGTGCTGGTTTCGGGCGTCTTTGGCGTTGACACGGCTAGTGGAATCGAGAATTCGTAATTCGCGGTTTCATCCTGCCCGGCGAGCCAGCTTTCATTTTTTCGGGCTGATTTTTCTCGTAGGTTTCCTCATGCGTATCGCATGGCTTTTCCTGGTCCTTGCGATCGCGACCGAGGTCGTCGGCCTGACCGTGATGAAGGCGGCATCCGGCTCCGGCACCTATTGGGGGCATATCGTCATGTATGCCTCGATCGCGCTCTCCTACGTCTTCCTGGCGCGAGCGGTGAAGACCATTCCGGTCGGCGTCGCCTATGCCGTCTGGGAAGGATCGGGCGTTGCCGTGATCACGCTCGTCTCTGTTTTCGTTTTCGGCCATGCGCTCTCCGGTCGCGAAATGCTGGGCCTTGCGATGGCCGTAGCTGGGATACTTCTCCTCAATGCCGGCAGGAGCGATGCGGCGGAAACCGCCGCATGAGCGCGTCGGGTCTCTCCTTCGCATTCGCGGTCGCCGCCGGTGTGCTCGATGTGGCAGCGAACCTCGCCTCGACGAAATCGAACGGCTTTGCCCGCCGCGGCTGGGGTGCCCTTTCGATCCTCCTGGTGCTTGCGGCCTTCGCGCTTTTGGCGGAAGCGATCAAGGATATGGACCTGGCGATCGCCTATGCCATTCTCGGTGCAACCGGAATCTTCGGTACGGCCATCTGCGGCCGCCTTTTCTTCGGCCAGAGGCTGAAACCGATCGGCTGGCTTGGACTGTCACTGATTTTCGGCGCGGTGCTGGTGCTTCACACCGCCTGACGCGGCTGTTCTGAGCCTGAGCGCTTCTTCCTCAGGGGCGAAGCGACGGGCTGCCTGCCGGCACCAGCAGCTAATCATCGGTTTACGAGGCGCATTCCGGCATGATCGGCTGCCGGCTTGTCGAAGGTCAGCGTTTCGGCGCAGCCTGCCAAGCGCCCGCCGTGGGCGATCAGCGCATCGGAGAAGTCCCCCTTCGTCGTCCGGTAGGTGGCAAGCGCCAGATAACCGGCATCCGCTCGATCAACCACGATCTCACGGCGCGGACCTTGGCCGGGCATGGGATGTCGGGTCAAGATTGCAGGGGTCGAGGGCGGTGCTGATGCTTGACACCGCCTGACGGCTGTCCGTCGGATCCTGAGCGCTTGTTCTTCGGAGGCGCGGCGACGGCTGCCCTCCCCGGTACCAGGCGATCGAGAAGCGCGAAATAAAGCCCATAGGGCAGGATCCGCAGCAATTTGACCAAGTACGTAAATCGTTTCGGGAAGGTGATCTCGAAACGCGAAGACTTCAGCCCCGCGCATATCCGCTCCGCCGCCTCCTCCGTGCTCACCAGCGCGGGTCTCGGGAATCCGCCTTTCGGCACGGCCTTCGTATCCACGAAGCCGGGACAGATGACCTGCAGGCGGATGCCGATGCGGTCGAGATCGAATTTCAGGCTCTCCGCCATGTTGATGAGTGCCGCCTTGCTCGCACCATAGGCGGCGCCCATCGGCAGGCCGCCATAGCCGGCCACCGACGACATGATCGCGATTTGTCCATGTCCCTTGGCCTTCATATGTTCGACAAGCGGAACGAGGCAGTTGACGACCCCGTTGAGATTGACCGCGAAGCTTCTGTCGAAGGCGTCTCGGTGCAGGTCGTCGCCACGGACCGGCAGGACGACGCCGGCGTTGAGCACGGCGAGTGCCACCTGCCCGTGCTCGTATTCGATTTTTGCCAAGAGCCGCTCCATGTCCTTCGGATCGGTGACGTCTCCATCGAGAACGATCATCCGCCCTGCTCCGGCTGCCTCGTGCTGAAGATCTACCAGCTTCTCGTGACTTCGCGCCGTGACCACCACCGAATAGCCTTCCTCGGCCAATCGAAGCGCCACGGCTCGACCGATTCCGGAACTCGCGCCGGTGACCCATGCCAATCCATGTTCGGGGCGGGCGGCGAATACGGCTGTCATCTTTTCCTCGCTCGTCGACGGGGGTTCTCACCGGGGCGCCGCATAGGCGGCCGGTCCCATACCTCTCCGGACGGCAAGCGCCTGCCCCGCAATCTCCGCTTCCCGCCCGTCGATTGACGGCAGAGACGTTTTTTGCCCGGGACAGGAAAGCTGCGAAACGCTATTCCTTGCCTGTAAGACAGAGTGAGCCGAAAACACGCCAATATTTCGGCAATCCTACCCATGAAACCAAATGTTTATCGGCTTGCCGTCGACCGAGGTTAGTGCTTGGCTAATGCCGGCACCCGTTCCGTCTAGCGCGAGGTTTTCAAAATGCCTGTTCTTCCGTCCGTGCTCGAAGCAATCGGCAACACGCCGCTGATCCGGCTAAAGGCCGTTTCCGAAGCGACCGGCTGCAACATTCTCGGCAAAGCGGAGTTCCTCAATCCCGGGCAGTCCGTGAAGGACCGGGCGGCGCTCTGGATCATCCGCCAGGCCGAGAAGGCCGGGCAGTTGCGACCGGGCGGCGTGATTGTCGAAGGTACGGCCGGCAATACGGGGATCGGCCTTGCCGTTGTGGGTAGCGCACTCGGATACCGCACCGTCATCGTCATCCCCGAAACCCAGAGCCAGGAAAAGAAGGACGCGCTGCGCCTGCTTGGGGCCGAACTGGTCGAAGTTCCGGCTGTGCCTTACAAGAATCCCAACAACTACGTGAAGATCTCCGGCCGGTTGGCGGCCCAACTCGCCGAAACAGAGCCCAACGGCGCCATCTGGGCAAACCAGTTCGACAATGTCGCCAACCGGCAAGCGCATGTCGACACGACGGCGCCTGAAATCTGGCGGGACACCGACGGCAAGGTCGACGGCTTCATCTGCGCCGTCGGCTCCGGCGGCACGCTTGCCGGTGTGGCGGAAGGTTTGCGCGCCCGCAATGCGGCGATCAAGATCGGCATCGCCGACCCGGAAGGGGCGGCACTCTACAATTTTTATGCCCATGGCGAGCTCAAGTCGAGCGGCAGCTCGATCACCGAAGGCATCGGTCAGGGTCGAATCACCGCCAACCTCGAAGGCTTCACGCCGGACTTCGCCTACCAGATTCCCGATGCTGAAGCGGTACCCTACGTGTTCGATCTCATCGAACAGGAAGGTATCTGCGTCGGCGGCTCGACCGGCATCAACATCGCCGGAGCCGTGCGGCTTGCCCGTGACCTGGGGCCGGGACACACGGTCGTGACGATCCTTTGCGACTATGGTAACCGCTATCAGTCGAAGCTCTTCAATCCGGACTTCCTGACCTCCAAGGGTTTGCCGGTTCCGGACTGGCTGAAGACGACCTCGAACATAGCAGTGCCATACGAACCCGCTGGATAGGATTGCCATGACCGGAACCGTCACCGCCCTCTTCCGAGACGATTTTTACCTCTCGACCTGCGAAGCACGTGTGACGGCAATCCTGGAAGGCGGCGGCATCCAGCTGGATCAGACCTGCTTTTATGCGACATCCGGCGGGCAACCGGGAGACACGGGTTTCCTCGAGCGCGAAGACGGCAGCCGCATCGACATCGTCGAAACCCGGCATGGCGCGACCAAGGACGTCATCGCTCACATGCCTGTCGGCGGCGCGCCCACGCCGGCGGTCGGCGAGAAGCTCGTGCTGCACATCGACTGGCCGCGCCGCTACCGGCTGATGCGCATGCACACGGCCTGCCACCTGCTGTCGGTCGTCTGCCCCTTCCCGATCACCGGCGCAGCCGTCGGCGAGGAGGAAAGCCGTGTGGACTTCGATATGAGCGAAACGATCGACAAGGACGAGGTCACGGCAGCGCTGATGAAACTCGTCGAAGAGAACCATCCGGTCTACGTGCAGTGGATCACCGACGAGGAGCTGGCCGCCAATCCGGGCATTGTCAAGTCGAAGAACGTCCGCCCGCCGATGGGGCTTGGCCGGGTCAGTCTCGTCTGCATCGGCGAGAATTCATCGATCGACAGCCAGCCCTGCGGCGGAACGCATGTTTCCGAGACGCAGGAAGTGGGCGCGATCCACATCGCCAAGATCGAGAAGAAGGGCAAGGAAAACAGGCGTTTCCGTATACGCTTCGCGACGCCCGAAGATGGGGTTGCAGTTTAGTGCGGGCAGGGAAATTGTTCTTTCACATGAGAAAGCCAGTGGAGTGACGACGATGAATGGTGATAACGAAAACAAGAGCCGCTTTGTCGTTTCTGCGGATTGGCTTGAACAGCGCCTCGATGATCCGTCGGTCAAGATAATCGATGCCTCCTGGTATCTGCCGGCGCAGAACCGCGACGGGCAAGCCGAATACGCCGCCGCGCACATTCCCGGTGCGGTCTTCTTCGATCAGGACGCGATCGCCGATCGGTCGAGCGCGCTGCCGCACACCTTGCCCTCTCCCGTGGCATTCGCCGACGCCGTGGGCGCAATGGGAATCAGCGAGAACGACACGATCGTCGTCTACGACGGCCCGGGGATTTTCACCGCTCCGAGAGTCTGGTGGATGTTCCGAATCATGGGCGCCAAAAACGTCTTCGTTCTCGATGGCGGAATGGACGGCTGGAAAGCGGACGGCCGGCCGACGACGACCGAGGTCCCGAAATTCAGCCCGCAGGTTTTCAACGCAGTCTTCAACCCGAACGCGGTCACCTCGTTCGAGCGCATGAGAGATGTGGTCGAGCACCGGCTCTCGCAGATTGCCGATGCGCGCAGCGCCGGGCGCTTTGCCGGAGAGGAACCGGAACCGCGGGCAGGCATGCGGTCGGGCCATATGCCGGGCGCAAGGAGCCTGCCTTCGGGCGTATTCTCCGAAAAGGGCAGGTTCAAGGATCTCGATGCGCTGCGCCGGACTTTCGCGGATGCCGGCATCGATCTGACGAAGCCGGTCGTCACGAGCTGCGGCTCCGGCATTACCGCCGCCATCATCACGCTTGCGCTTCAATCCTTGGGACATGAGGACAATACGCTTTATGATGGCTCCTGGTCGGAATGGGGTAGCCGGCCGGATACTCCGGTTGCAATCGGTAAAGAGTGAGAGCCATGCCAAGGTCAAAGCCTGCCGCGATCACGGCGCACGTGACCGAACTCGAAATGACGTCGCCGCCGAAGCAAAGTCTGCCGATGCCGATCAACATCCATACGGCGATCCTGCGCGTTTCGGATATTCCCCTCGCCTATTACCGCTTTCTCTATCTGCGTGTCGGAAAGCGCTGGCACTGGGCGGAGCGCCTGCGCATGAGCGACGACGATCTGGCGGCTATCCTCCACGACAAGCGAACGACGGTCATGGTCCTCTATGTGGACGGTGCGCCGGCCGGTTTCTTCGAATTCCGGCAACTCGACGATGACGTCATCGACCTCACCCATTTCGGGCTCATGGAGCACGCGCTCGGCCTGGGACTCGGTAAGTGGTTCTTGCTGCAGACATTGTTTGCGGCCTGGGCCATGAACCCGCGCAAGGTCACGGTCACGACGAACAATCTCGATCATCCCCGGGCGCTGCAGCTTTACCAGCAGTTCGGCTTTTCTCCGGTCGCGACGCGGGAGACGGTGGTCGAGCCGCTGAGCGACGAGGAACTTCTCACCTTCGCGAAGAAGCTCTGAACGGCTTCGGAATCTTAGATCTAAGTTCGGCAAGTATCGGGTGTCGTTCCCTGACGCCAGTGCGCATCTTTCTCCTGAATTCAGCCAATCGGGAGAAGCGCCATGAAACTCAATTACGTTGCAATGCCCGTCGAGGAAGCGGAGCGGCTAAGACAAGGCGGGCGGGATGCCTATGGCCACCGGCCCGAGCGGCGCATTTCGGACGGCGACGGCGTGCCGTGCCGGCACTGTCTTCGTAATGTCGATGAAGGCCAGCCTTATCTCGTTCTGGCCTACCGGCCGTTTTCGTCGGTCCAGGCCTATGCCGAAACGGGACCGATCTTCATGCATGCCGAAAATTGCGCGGTTCACGACGGAGCCTCCGTGCCGCCGATTCTCGCGTCCAGCAAGAGCTATCTTCTGCGTGGCTACGGGAGTGATGAGCGCATCGTCTACGGTACCGGCGGGGCCGTCGATGCCGAGTACCTCGAGCAGCGGGCCGAGGAATTGCTGGCACGGCCGGACGTCGCCTTCGTGCATGTTCGCTCGGGAAAATACAACTGCTACCAGTGCCGCATCGAAGCGGCCTGAGTGGGAGCCCGGCGCTTGACGGCGCCGGGCGGTTCAGCGTGTCAGGCGACGTGAAGGACGGCCTCGGGAGCGTGGGCGTCGTAGCCGAGCGCTTCGGCCACGGCCGCGTTGGTTACGCGGCCTCGGTGGACATTGAGGCCGGCGCGCAGATGCCGGTCCTCGGCGATCGCCTTGAGGCCGCGGTCGGCGAGCTGAAGTCCGTATTGGAGCGTCGCATTGTTGAGGGCGTGCGCCGACGTGATCGGCACGGCCCCCGGCATGTTCGCGACGCAGTAGTGCACGATGCCGTCGACCTCATAGGTTGGTTCGGAGTGCGTCGTCGCATGCGACGTCTCGAAGCAGCCGCCCTGGTCGATCGCGACATCGACAATGACAGCGCCTTTTTTCATGGCGGACAGCATTTCGCGCGTGACGAGCTTCGGCGCAGCAGCGCCGGGAATGAGCACGGCTCCGATGACCATGTCGGCGGAGAAGACTTCCTCTTCCAAGGCATCGATCGTCGAGTAGCGCGTATGGACACGGCCGTTGAAGATATCGTCGAGTTGGCGCAGACGCGGCAGGGACCGGTCCAGGATCGAAACGTCGGCCCCGAGACCCGCAGCCATCTTGGCCGCATGCAGGCCGACGACGCCGCCGCCGATGATCGCGACCTTGGCCGGAAGAACGCCCGGTACGCCGCCGAGCAGGATTCCGCGGCCACCATTTGCCTTCTGGAGCGAGGTCGCGCCCGCCTGGATCGCCAGCCGTCCCGCGACCTCGGACATCGGCGCAAGCAGCGGCAACCCGCCGCGCTCATCCGTCACGGTCTCGTAGGCGACCGCCGTGACGCCGGACTTGAGAAGTCCCTGGGTCTGTTCCGGGTCCGGTGCGAGATGAAGATAGGTATAGAGAATCTGGCCTTCGCGCAGTTGCGCCCATTCGGAGGGCTGCGGCTCCTTGACCTTGACGATCATATCCGCCTTTTCGAAGACTTCCCTGGCTGTCGGTACGATCCTCGCACCGGCTGCGCGATAGGAGTCGTCATCCGCCCCGATCCCTGCCCCGGCCTTTGTTTCCACGATGACCTCGTGGCCGTGGGCTGCATATTCCCGTACTGATCCGGGCGTAAGGCCGACACGGTATTCATGGTTTTTGATTTCCTTCGGGCAACCGACACGCATGTTTGCGTTCCTCTCCTATCTGTGGGCTTTTGCCGCGCTGATGAGGGGTCCAGCAAAGCAGATGGCATTCCGAATGTCCTTGCAAAGACGTGCTCATCCATGCATTGCTTTCGGGAGTTATTGCGCAAAACAGCGACTATTCGAAAGAAGGTGCGAATGGCTGGCTTGGATGCTATCGATCGTTCGATTCTGCGCATTCTGCAGCAGGATGGCCGAATCTCGAACGCCGACCTCGCAGGAAGGGTCGGCCTCTCGCCGTCCGCCTGTTCGCGGCGGGTCGATATTCTCGAAAAGTCCGGGACGATCGCCGGTTACCATGCGCGCATCGCCCACAAGGCGCTCGACTACAAGATCATGGTCATCGTGCATATTTCGCTCTCCGGGCAGTTCGCCAAGACGCTTGCGGAGTTCGAAGCCGCGGTGAAGCTCTGCCCCAATGTGCTCGTTTGCTACCTGATGTCCGGGGAATACGACTATATCCTGCGCGTGGCAGCGAAGGATCTGGAGGACTATGAACGCATCCATCGCGACTGGCTTTCGGCGCTGCCGCATGTGGTAAAGATCAATTCGAGTTTTTCGCTGCGCGAGGTCATCGACCGCCCCAATGTCGGCATCTGAGACCGTGATCCGCCGAGACGCGGCGGCAACCCTGTCTGCAAAAATCAGCCGCTTTGCGTAGCCCGGCCATTCCGCCATAGTTACGCTTATCTGAACGCGCTTTCGAGGGGAGATCACCGATGACCGTTTTGCATCCCATTTCGCGCCGGACCCTGCTCGGCGGTCTTGCCGCCACGTCGGCATGTGTCGTGCTGCATCCCTTCGCGACCCGCGCCGCTGCAAACCAGGCGCATCTCAGGATCATGGAAACCACGGACCTGCACGTCCATGTCTTTCCCTACGATTACTATGCCGACAAGCCGAACGATACGCTCGGCCTGGCGCGCACCGCTTCGATCGTCGACGCCATCCGCGCCGAGGCGACGAACGCGATCCTCGTCGACAATGGCGATTTTCTTCAGGGAAATCCGATGGGCGATTACATCGCCTACAAGCGCGGCATGAAGGAAGGCGACATGCATCCGGTCATCGCCGCGATGAACGTACTCGGCTACGACTGCGGCACGCTGGGCAATCACGAGTTCAATTACGGCCTGGACTTCATGTTCAATGTGATCAACGGCGCAAACTTTCCGACCGTCTGCGCCAATCTGACCAATGGCGCCATGGCCGCCGCCCCGCGCCAGGACAAGCTCTTTCTCAAGCCCTATGTGATCCTCGATCGGAAAGTTAAGGACGGGGCCGGTCAGGAACATCCGATCCGCATCGGCCTCATCGGGTTCGTGCCGCCGCAGATCATGACCTGGGACGCCAAGAACCTGGAAGGCAAGGCGAATGCGCGCGATATCGTCAAGGCCGCGCAAGCCTGGGTGCCGCAGATGCGTGAGGAAGGTGCCGACATCGTCGTCGCTCTGTCCCATTCCGGCATAGGGCAGCAGGCCTATGCCGAAAATCTCGAAAACGCGTCCGTACCGCTGGCGGCAATCGAAGGTATCGACGCCATCGTCACCGGCCACAGCCACCTCGATTTTCCGGGACCCAAGTTCGACGGAACTCCGGGCGTCGACAATGCCAAAGGGTTGATTTCCGGAAAGCCCGGCGTCATGGGCGGCTTCTGGGGATCGCATCTCGGCCTCATCGATCTCCTGCTCGAACGCGACGGGGGTGAGTGGCGTGTGATCGGTTCGACAAGCGAGGCGAGGCCCATCTTTCGCCGGGAAGAAAAGAAGGTGATCGCCGAGGTCGGTGACAAGCCGGAAGTGCTGGCAGCCGCGCAGAAGGACCACGAAGCGACGCTCGCCTATGTCCGCACCCCCGTCGGCAAAACCTCGGCCCCGCTCTACTCCTATTTCGCGCTCGTCGCGGACGATCCGTCGGTGCAGATCGTGAGCCAGGCCCAGACCTGGTATATCCGCGACATGCTCAAGGACACCGAGCACCGCGACCTGCCGGTCCTCTCCGCCGCGGCGCCGTTCAAGGCCGGCGGGCGCGGCGGCGCCGAGTACTATACGGATGTTCCAGCAGGCGACATCGCCATCAAGAACGTTGCCGACCTCTACCTCTATCCGAATACGGTGCAGGCGGTCGTCATCACCGGCGACGAGGTGCGCAACTGGCTCGAAATGTCCGCCGGCATCTTCAACCGGATTGCCCCGGGATCAGCCGATGCAAGCCTGATCAATGGCGACTTCCCTTCCTATAATTTCGACGTGATCGACGGGGTCACCTACCAGATCGACCTGTCGCAGCCCGCGAAATACGACAAGGACGGCAACGTGGCGAACCCGGCGGCCAGCCGAATCCGCGACCTGAAGTTCGATGGCAAGCCGATAGATCCCAAGCAGAGATTTGTCGTAGCGACCAACAACTACCGTGCCGGCGGCGGCGGCAATTTTCCGGGCATCACCGGCGACAAGGTCGTCTTCGTCGCGCCCGACACCAACCGTGACGTCATCGTGCGCTACATCGTCGAACAGGGAACGATCAACCCCTCTGCGGACGCGAACTGGACATTTGCGCCGCAGAAGGACACGAGCGTGCTGTTCGATAGCGGTCCGAACGCGCGTCGATTCCTGGCAGAGGTCAAGGCGGTGAAGATCGAGGATGCAGGCGACGGCAGCGACGGTTTCGCCCGGTTCAGGATCAAGCTTTGACTCGCGATGCGGGCGGAAAGCAGAACATGCTTTTCCTCATCCGGCTCGGCTTGTTTGATTGCGTGATCCCTGTGCTCGTCACAGGTACCGGACGTCAGACTGGCCGGGACTGAGCGTCGTCGGAAAAAAGGGCCGCGCGCTGCTCGTCGATGATCTGCCGTCCCTTGCGCAGCGCCGAGTCGATGGCGTCCTGCTCGGAGGTGAAGAGATCTGCCCGGATGAAGCTGCGGACTTTCGTTGCACCGTCCGGCATCGATTTTTCGATGCTGCCCGCAAGCCGGTACTGCGACCCCTCGCGCTGAGGCGTCGCGCGGATTACGCAATCCGCATAGTTCTCGGACTTGCCTGCCGCAGGCTGCGCCTGCGTTTCAGAGCCGCCGGAGCGACCGAATAATTTCGAGAAAAACGATGCCATGTCTCACAGTTAGCTGTGCTCGCCGGCCCTGTCAAAGCGAAAATTGGTGAACCCGGCGCCGGCCACTTGCCGCCTTGTCAAATGACGAAGTTGGCCAGCATCTCGTTCTCGGTGATATCCTGGTAGCGCAGCCCCGCTGCATCGAAACGCTGTTTGAGGACGGGAAAATTCTCGGCGTGCTTCGTCTCGATACCGATAAGCACCGAGCCGAAGTTTCGGGCCGATTTTTTCAGATATTCGAACCGGGCGATGTCGTCCTCCTCTCCCAGGAGACCGAGGAAATCGCGAAGCGCGCCCGGGCGCTGCGCCATCCGCAGGATGAAGTATTTCTTGAGCCCGGCATGGCGCATGGCCCGCTCCTTCACGTCCGGCAGGCGCTCGAAGTCGAAATTGCCACCGGAAACGACCGCTACGACGATCTTGCCTTCGAGACTGTCGCGGCCAAGCGCTTCCAGTGCGGTGACTGCAAGCGCGCCGGCCGGTTCGAGAACAACGCCCTCGACATTGAGCATTTCGGTGATCGTCAGGCAGATCGCATTCTCCGGCAGCAGCAACACCTGCTCCGGCGAAAATCTCCGGAGCGCAGCAAAGTTCAGGTCGCCGATCCGTGCAACCGCCGCGCCATCGACGAAATTGTCCACCTGGTCGAGCGTAACGACGCTGCCGAGTTCCAGGCTGCGCCTGAAGCTCGGCGCCCCCTCCGGTTCACAGAACAGAAAGCGATCGGCCGAGAGGCTGTCGCCCAAATAGCCGGTCACGCCCGCGGCCAGGCCGCCCCCGCCGACGGGCAGGACGACGAGATCGGCGACGAGGCCGGCGGGCAATTGGTCGGCTATCTCCGCTGCAACCGTGGCCTGGCCTTCGATGATATCCTCATGGTCGAAGGGCGGGACCATGACGCCGCCGATCGCTTCCACATGCTCGCGCGCCGCCTTGTAGCATTGATCGAATATATCGCCGACGAGGCGGATCGTGATGAATTCGGCCCCGAACATGCGCGTCTTGTCGATCTTCTGCTGGGGCGTCGTCACCGGCATGAAGACGACGCCGGGAACGCCGAAGTGACGGCAGACGAAGGCAAAGCCCTGAGCGTGATTGCCTGCGGACGCGCAAACGAAGGTCTTCCCGGCCGCTCCGGAGCCGAGCGACTTGCGGAAGAAATTGAAGGCGCCGCGGATCTTGTAGGAGCGCACCGGCGAAAGGTCCTCGCGCTTCAGGAAGACGGTCGCCCCATAGCGCGCGCTCAGGTGCTCGTTGAGCTGAAGCGGCGTCGGCGGAAAGATTTCGCGCATTGCCGCTGCCGCTTTTTCAACATCCTGCTTCATCACGTGACTTCACCCGTTGAGTTTGCCGATTGCAGTCGCTATTGCACATTGCCGCGCCGGAGACCATCGATTTGACACGAATCGGTCACGCACGGCACTATCGCGCCCGCTTCGGGCGATCGCCGGCCCACCGACAAACCGCTTGCAGGAAATCAAGAGCTTGAACGCGAATCTGATCCGGCATGCTGTCCATCTCGCGGCGATCCTGGGGCTCTATCTCTCCGGCGCGATGCTGATTCCGGCTCTGGTCGATCTCTATTACGGCCATGCGGACTGGCAGGTCTTTGCCGTGACGGCCTTCATGACGGGCGCAATCTCGTCGACGACGTTCATGGCGACACGCGCAGGTCCTCCGCCCTTCTCGAAGAAATTCGGCTTCCTGGTGGTGAACGTCCTGTGGATCGTGTTTTCGATCGTCGGCGCCATTCCACTCTGGCTTTCCTCGGTGAATCTGGATTTCGCCCAGGCCCTGTTCGAGTCCGTGTCGGCGGTAACGACGACCGGCTCGACCGTAATCGTCGGGCTCGATGATGCGCCGCCCGGCCTCCTGCTCTGGCGGTCGCTCCTGAGCTGGTTCGGCGGCATAGGCATCGTCGTTCTCGGCCTGTTTATCATTCCCTATCTGCGTGTCGGCGGCATGTCCTTCTTCAAGATGGAATCCTCCGACACCAGCGACAAACCCTTTGCCCGGCTCGCAAGCTTCGGCCGCGCCTTCCTCGTCGTGTACGTATCGATAACTCTGCTGTGCGCGATCTGCTACGCCATGCTCGGGATGAACAGGTTCGACGCGATCAACCACGCGATGACGACCGTCGCCACGGGCGGCTTTTCGACTCACGATGCATCATTCGGCTACTTTTCCAGCATTCCCCTGCTCTGGGTCAGCACGTTCTTCATGACGCTCTGCAGCCTGCCCTTCTCCATCCTGATCGTGCTCGTCGTGCGCGGACGGCTGGACGCGCTTCGCGATCCTCAGATCATCGTATTTCTGGGCTATCTCACGGCATTCTCGGTCGCGGTTGCCGCCTATCACCGGCTCGCGAACGGCGTCGAGTTCCACCTGGCGCTTACCTATGCCTTCTTCAATATCACGTCGATACTGTCGACCACGGGCTATGCGAGCGAAGACTACAATCTTTGGGGACCATTCGTGGTCATGGTCGCGTTCATATGCACCTTCATCGGCGGTTGTTCCGGCTCGACGGCGGGCGGCATGAAGGCCTACAGGTTCGTCGTTCTCTTCAACGCCATTCGGTCTGCCCTGAACAAGCTCGTCTACCCGAATGCGATTTATGCGGTCCGGTACGGGAAGAATACGGTCGACGCGGACGTGCAGCGCGCCATCCTGCTGTTCTTCATCACCTATATCCTGCTCTGGGTCTTCGGCAGTCTGGTCATGGGCGCCCTTGGCTATGATCTCGTCACGGCCGTGTCGGCCGTCATCACGTGCCTCTCCAATGTCGGCCCCGGCCTCGGCAGCCTTATCGGCCCTGCGGGCAATTTCTCGACACTCCAGGATCCCGAGCTCTATCTGCTGTCGCTGATGATGCTGCTCGGGCGTCTGGAGGTCCTGACCGTCCTCGTCGTGCTCACTCCGATCTTCTGGAAGCAGTAACAGCCGCCGCCCGGCTTCAGCCTTGCCTTGACTTGGGGTGCCAAATACCGAAAGCTCAGAGCGATCGGGCATTCTGGAAAAGCGCGATGCCGAAATACCTGCTCCTGCTGGCGGCCCTCACGAACGCCACCGTCATGCTTGCCGACACGCAGGCAGAGGCGGGTCCGCTTGCCGACGCCGCGGCGAAGGCCGAACAGCAGGCGAGCTCCGGCGATGCCGCCGGCGCGCAGGAAACCTTGCGCAAGGCCGTGAGCGACTTTTCGCAGACCCTTCCCTTCTCCATCGGCAAGGCGGTTTTCGTCACAGAAGCACCGGCGGGCTTTGCAATGTACGAGCCGCGGCCCGACCCCGTATTCGAAGCCGGCGAAACGCTCATATCCTATGTCGAGCCCGTGGGACTTACCTGGAAGGAAGCAAGCGACGAGGGCAAGCTCGAGACACGCTTCACGGTCGACTTCGACATCCTGAACCCGAAGGGAGAGGTGCTCGCCAGCCAGAAGGCGTTCGGCGACTTCACCTTCAAGGGCTATCAGCGCAACCAGGAAATCTATGCGACGCTGAGGATCGACGTCGCCGGGGCGCCATCCGGGAACTATGTGCTGCGCTACCGCTTCAACGACACCAACAGCGGCAGAAGCGCAAGCGTCGATCAGCCGTTCGAGATCTCCGGCTCTTGAGAGTTGCCGGTCTCAGCCAGTAGCACGCCGGAATCGGAGGGCGGAGCACTTGGCTGGTGGGAGAATCTGGCGGTTCTGTTGCGGACGACGGGACGGACTGCCGGGGCCCGCGCGGGTGAGTCGCGCGTAGTTTTCGAGTTGGTGGGCAATAGCCCGGTTTTAACCCCGTCTAACCGGCCGCCGCTGATCTCGGCGCGACCGCCCACCATTCCGGAGCCGGAGTCGAAACACCCGTTTCCACCCCATTGCAGCCATCCGAACCTGCTCGCGCCATGGCGCAACTCGGCCCTAAGCGGACGTCTAGAACCAATATTGTTTCATCCGTGTCAGGAAATTGACCGTCGTCACGGGGAAGTCGGAGGCGTCACCGATGACGGAATCAATGCCGCAGCGTGGGCAAAGAGCGGTGCGGTCATCGTCCACCCAATCATCAATCTCGTTAGGTGGGAAGGTTGAGCAGCAGTAGAAGCAGCCACAGAGTGAACTCGTTTCGATTTCCGCTCGATGGTTAGCACTATGCTTGTGCGCTAGGGCGATATCGTCTTCCATAAACTACCATTATTTAAGCGTATTGGGCGTTGTCCAGTGGTGGCTTACTACGGCGCCTCAGCGACATGGCGGCAGTCGGCCCGAAGCGGAGTGCCAATTCGTTGCGCGGACACAGCAGGTTTGCGCCCGCCATTCAGCCATTCGATCAACTCGGTCAGGCGCCTGCAAGCAGCCGGTCCGCTTCTTGTTCTTGGACTTGTTATCGCACGGCAAAAGTCAGATGACCGCGTCTCAATGACTCCCTCCCTAGGCCAGTGCCACCACGTGGAGCCTGATTTTCCTTTTTAGCTATGATGATCGGATACTTTAGGCCGCGCTCCTCCCGACCGATCCACCGCCGTCCACGAACAGGGTTTGCCCGGTGATGAAGCCCGCGTCGTCCGAGAGCAGGAAGGCGATGGCCGCGGCGATCTCCTCCGGCTTACCGAGGCGCCGCATCGGGATCATCGACAGGAACCGCCCCTCGGCCTCGCTTCCGGCCGGCGTGTTGCGCCGGAACATCTCCGTTTCCACCGGGCCCGGCGCCACCGCATTGACCGTAATGCCGGTCTCTGCCAGTTCCACCGCCCAGGTGCGCGTAAGGCTGTTGACCGCCGCCTTTGCGGCCGCATAGCCGCTGCGCAGCGGGGTCCCGGTAGTCACCAGGCTGGTGATGTTGACGATCCTGCCCCAACCTTTCGCCCGCATTGCGGGGAGAATTGCCTGCGCCGTCTGGATTGTCGGATGAATATTGACGCGCAGCATCTCCTCCACATCAGCGAGGTCGATTTCGCCGACCGGGTGCAGCCGGGCCAACCCGACATTGTTGACGACGCCGTCGAAGGAATAGCGCTGCGCGAGATCAGCGAAGGCCTGACCCGACGCCTTGCTGTCATCGAGGTCGATCGAGACAAGCGTGCCGGGGAAGTCGGGATCCTGACCGCGAGCGATGCCGACGACATGGTGGCCAGCGGCAGCGAGCCGGTTCGAGAGCGCACGGCCGATGCCCTTGCTTGCGCCAGTAATGAGAAATGTCCGTTCGGTCATAGTAATTTCCTGAGCAGTTTGATGGTAAAAAGCGGCGTCGACTAGGAAGCGCGGTGCTTAGATTCTCTTATCGACGCGGCGGCAGGCGCTGCGAGCGGCGGTAGGCCTAGCAGTGCGAGCGTCTGTCCGACCGCGCCCGTTAGCAGCGGCCTTTCCGGGCGGACCCGCGCGAGAACCCGCACGCCCGAGAGCACCGCCAGCAGTTGACGCGCGGCATCCTTGGCCGAGTGGGCACGGGAAATGTCTCCGCATTCCTGCCCAGCTGTGACGCGGCTGCGGAAGAATTCTTCGATCAGATTCAACTCACGCGCTATGCTGCTGCGGAATTCAGCGTCCTCTGACGAGGCCTCCAGAGCGGAGTTCACCAGCATGCAGCCTCGCTGCAGGGCGTCCCCCAAGGATCGCTCGATCGTGTCCTCGAAGAACCCGGTGATCGCTTGTCCTGGCGAGGCTGTCGCTTCGAGATGCGCCATCTTCTCGCGCAGCCGGTTGAGATAATGGTCGAGAGCGCGCCGGAAGAGTCCGCGTTTGTCGCCGAAGGCGGCGTACATGCTGGAAGGCGTCAGACCTGTCCGGGCGGTCAGTTCCCTGGTCGACGTCGCCTTGTAACCCCTGGTCCAGAAAATGTCGCTCGCCGCATTGAGGACCGCCTCCTCGTCGAATTCGCGTGGTCTTGCCATCAGCCCATCCAGAAAATACGTGCGATATGGAGCATGTGCTCCATATTCTTTGGCGAAAGTGGAGCATTTGCTCCATAATGTCAAGTAGTCAGGCGCCCATGTTTGCTCAATGCGCGGATGGGGGGAACGAGGCTGACTCGCAGGGTCAATGCCGACGGGACAGCCGGGAGGTTATGGTGTCATGTGCGGGTGATTGAAGCCCCACCATCCATCAGCGATGCGGTGCCCGTCACAAAGCTCGCTTCGTCAGAGGCAAGGTACAGCACCGAGCGAGCGAGTTCTTCTGGCGTAGCCACCCGCTTGAGAGCGTGCAGGTTCGTGATGAACGCCTGCTTCTCAGGTGTATCGTTCATTTCCCGGTACATGTCGGTGTCGACTGCGCCCGGCAAGATGGCGTTCACACGGACGCCGTGCGGTCCGAACTCGGCCGCGAGCGCCTGCGTCAGACCGATCAAGCCGGATTTGCTCGCGGCATAGGCGGCCACTCCGGGAAACGCGCAACTATATCCGATAAAGGTGGAGGTGAAGATCACCGAGCCGCCGCCGTTTTTCAGCATCTGGCCAATCTGATGTTTGGCCCCGAGAAAGGACGCAACGAGGTTGATCCCGACGGTCTCACTAAACCCCGCTTCTGAAATTGAAGTGCTCGGGCCGGCTTCGCCGATAATGCCGGCGTTGTTGAACGCGATATCGAGGCGGCCGAAGTTCGTAACTGCGGCTTCGAGCAGAGCCATATGCGTGGCTTCTTCGCGGACATCGCCGGCGACAGCGACGGCCTCGCCGCCTGCTACCCTGATGCCCTCCACCAGATGATCGAGCTCAGCCTGGCGGCGCGCGCCAACGACTACTTTGGCGCCTTCGGCTGCAAAGAGCTGCGCTGTGGCCCGCCCGATTCCGGAACTTGCCCCTGTAATGATGGCGACCTTGCCAGCTAATCGGTCCATTCTTCTTCTCCGCTTGCATAGCGGCGGCCTCTGCCGCGCCTTCTACTCACTGGAGATGGCGCTTTCCGATTGTCCGGATTAGTGTGCCGATTCAGGAACTGGATTACGGATTCATCGAACAATGGTCAGGATCGAGGCGATTGCTGCTTTTATTGCCGTGGTTGAAGGCGGCTCTATCAGCGAGGCTGCGCGGCGCCTTCGCCTGTCCAAATCGGTCGTCAGCGACCGATTGGCGGATCTGGAGAAATCGCTAGGTGGGCCGTTACTTCGACGTACGACGCGCAAACTGACTCTCACCGAAGACGGCATCGATTTTCTCGATCGAGCACGGCGAGTAATGGGCGAGCTTGATGATGCGAGCGCTGCCATGGCCGAGCGGCGCGGGACACTTGCGGGGCCTCTGAGGATTGCTGCTCCAGTGACGTTCGGGCGAATGCATCTGGGGCCTGCGCTCTTCCCGTTTCTCGCGAAGCACCCGAAGATCGTGCTGACGCTGGAGATCGACGACAGGCGCGTCGATGTCTCGTCCGGCGGCTACGATGCTGTCATTCGGCATGGCGCGATCGCCGACTCCCGGCTCGTTGTGTGGAAGCTGGCGCGCAGCCGTCGTCTTTTAACGGCCTCGCCCGAATACCTCGCGCGGCATGGGACGCCCGCAAGCTTGACCGACCTCGAACGCCATCGCGGAATATTCTACACCAATCGTGGCGTTGCCGACTGGCGCTTCGAGACGGAGGACGGTGCGAGTCTGGTGAGAGCAACAGCCGCACTTGGGATAAACAATGGCGACATGATCCGCGACGCCGCGATCGCCGGCCTCGGCATAGCGCTCCTTCCAGCGTTCATTGCAGGACCTGCAATCACCGCGGGGCAACTCGCCGAAGTCGACGTGGGATACAGGCCGCAGGAAGAGTTTATCTACATGGCGCACGCAGAGGGGCGCAATCCATCGGCTAAGCTTCGTGCGATCGCCGAACACCTGAAGAAGGCATTCGGCGACCCGCCTTATTGGGAGCCCAGCGGCGCTTAGATGGGGCTGTTTGCTCCGGATCGGATGATAGTGCCTCGAAAGGTGGTTGCTTACCTCCCGGATCCTACGCGGCGCCGGTCTTCCTGGCCTCGGCACCGGGATAAGTGGCGAAGTCCGTGTAGCCAATTTCGCCACGCCGCGTGTAATAGGTCGATCTGTCGGCTTCGGCCAAGGGCCAGTTGTGCTTCAGGCGCTCGGCTAGATCCGGGTTTGCGATATAGGGTCGACCAAAGGCGATGAGGTCAACTAAGCCGGTGGCGAGCGCCGACTGCGCATCTTGCCGACTGGTAAAGCCGCCGCACCAGATGATCGACCCAGGAAAGGCGGCTCGTACCCTGGCAAGCACGTCATGATCTATGTAGTGCTTCTTGAACTCGGCGCTCTCCATGTTGCCGGAGGGCATAAGCTCGTAGACCAGATGCATATAGGCGACGCCTCGGCGCCCCAGCTCCTCGGCAACATACAACAATGTCTCTTCTGTGCGCGGGTCAACCGGCATCGAGTTGAACGTGCCGTAGGGTGCCAGCCGAACGCCCACGCGTCCCGGCCCCAATGCCCGTACTGCCTCGTCGACGGCTTCCAGCAGGAACCGTGTGCGGTCTTCCACTCGGCCGCCGCCGTACCGGTCGTCGCGCGAATTGAGGACGGAGTTCATGAACTGCTCGAAAAGATAGCCATTGGCGGCATGGAGCTCGACGCCGTCGAAACCGGCCTTGTCGGCGTTGACGAACGCCTGCGCGAATGTTGCGACCAAGGCGGAGATTTCCTCCGTCTCAAGACGCCTCGGGGTACCCGCGCGGATGTAGCCCAGCTTGCCATCCGGCCCGTGGGCAAACACATCCGAATGCGCGGCCGGTTCTTCGGTGACGCCCCATGGAGCCTCGCCGTTTGGCATCAGTGATGAATGCGACATTCTACCGACATGCCAGATCTGGGCGAAGATCTTGCCCTGTTTACGGTGCACCTCATCGGTCACCCGCCGCCAGCCATGGAGCTGGGCATCCGTGTAGAGTCCGGGAGTCATTGCATAGCCCTTGCTCGAGGGTGCGACGTCGACCGCCTCAGTCACGAGCAGGCCGGCGCTCGCCCTCTGGCTGTAGTAGGTTGCCATCAGATCGTTGGGAACATCGCCGTCGGAGGTGCGTGTTCGGGTCATCGGCGCCATGACGATGCGGTTCCTCAGCAAAACCGCGCTGCCAAGCGAGTGGGGATCAAACAGATCTACCATGAGCTCTTCCTTCCATCTGCTTTGGATGGAAGGTTTACTTCTGACGCGTCGTCACCATCTACACACCGTTTGGTCAGTGGTCCTGAAATGAAGATTATCAATCGACTCCCCGGCTTGCCGGTCGAGCGCGCCTTGAAGGTTCTCTCCGGGCGCTGGAAGGCTGTCATTCTCTACGCGCTTCTCGACGGCCCGCACCGCACCTGCGAGCTCGAGAACCGCATTGTCGGCATCGCTCAAAAGGTGCTGCTCGAGCAGCTGCGGGCGCTCGAAGAACATGGAATGGTGAGCAGGCGCCCGAGCGCAGACGGCCGGCAGGGCGTGGAGTACGTACTCACGACTCTGGGCGAAAGCCTCCGACCGATCCTCACGGCCCTAATCGATTGGGGAGTTCATCACGCGAAGGAACTCGGTGAGGACGGCCGGCTTCTGCCATGCGAGGCAGTCGTTCGAGGTCGCGCTGTCCGGCCTCACAGCGCGAAACGTTAGAAGTTGATCGTAGCTGGAACCCACGGATGGATCCAGCGCCACGCACGCCGCGTCGACAAGATGCATGCACGATATACAACCCGGACGAGTTCAAGCGCTCGCAGGGCGCGCCTCATCAGTGCGCCCGTTCTACGAGCGCTGCAATGAATTTATCCGGAGACTTGAAGAAAGCTGTTGCGCGTTCCTGCTCTCGGCGCGCCGGCTCGGAGGGGGAAGACATTCGGCCGGGCGGCTTTACCTGCAGGCATAAATGGGTCGGGGTTGCAGGCACGGCACAAGGCAGCGCGCGCCACGATACGACTGCCTCACGATCTATGGACGTTCAGTGTTCCCAATGCGAGTTACAGATTACCGAGCACATGTTCACCCGCTTGAACTGCGGGTCCTTCGCCGCCAGGAAATCGTCGTTGAAGGTTCCGAACGTGGTTTCAGTCCTGTGCTTCATGCCGTGGTAGAACGCGTTGATGATCTCGTCCTTGAAGTCGGCTTCGCGAGGAAACACCGCTACGACCGCATTACGCTGCCCTTCTGTGTAATGTTCGAATCCACTTCCGGCGACGTCCATTCCGGCTCCGGCCTGTAGCAGGGCGATTTCCGGCCGCATGAATTCCGGAATGCCAGGTGTCGTGTGCAAGGCAACCGCGTTCCACACCGTTTCGATGTCGCCCTCGGAGATGCCGCGCGCGCGCAGAAAGTCACGCGCGGCATTTGCCCCATCCACCTCGAAGCGTAGGTGGCTATCAGCAAACTGATCCGTCAGACCAAGATCATGGAACATAGAGGCGACGTAGAGCAGTTCAGGATCGTAGATCAGCCCCTTACGCTTCCCGCTCATCGCCCCCCAGAAGTAGACGCGACACGAGTGGTGAAAGAGCAGCTTGCTCTCCGTGTCGCGTATAAGCTGAGTCACATCCCCCACGAGCTTGCTGTCAGGAATGCGTATGTCGGCTATCTCCAGCGGGATCATGGCACCCTCCATTCATGGGTTGGTTGGGACCGGCCTTCGGCCGACTTACCGCACTGCCTGTGGCGTGTTGCGGAAGCTGATTGCCATGCGATTATAGCTGTTCATCAGGCTGATCGCGATGGTGAGGTCGACAAGCTGCTTCTCGTCGAAGACCTTCCGCGCCGCCTGGTAGGCGCTGTCAGGCACGCCGGTCTGCGCGACGAGGGTAACGCTCTCCGCCCATGCGAGAGCCGCACGCTCCGTCTCGGAGAATAGGTTGCCGCCCTCTTCCCAGGCCTGCAAGAGGGCCAACTTCTCTGTGTTGACGCCCCGCTTGATAAGCTCGCGGGTGTGCATGTCGAGGCAGTAGGCGCAGTTGTTGATCTGCGATACGCGCAGATAGACGAGGTCGACGAGTTCTCCCGGCAGGCCGCTTTGGGTGACGTAGCCATACACCGCGCCTAGTGCCTTCGCTCCAGTTGGTGCGATCTGGTTGTAATCAAGCCTCTGTGTCATGTCGGTTCTCCTTAGTTCTGCTTTACGGGGAAAGTGAGTTTCGTTTCGGAGGTATCGGTGACGAAGATAGCAAGCAGCCTGGCTGGCTCCGTCGAGCTCGCGTTGCGGCTGATGGAGTGGACGGCGCCCGGTGGCTCCGACCAGCCTTCTCCGGCCTTGTAGATGCGAGCCGGGCCGTCGTTGACCTTCGACACCACCTCGCCAGAAAGGACGTAGGCATAGATGAAGGCTGACTTGGCATGGCTATGCGGCTGGGAAGCGGCACCAGGCTCGTAGTCAACTTCGACGGCGACAAGCGACCTGCCCGGTACGTTCGCGATAGCCTCCCGGAATTTGGGAGTGACCGTTTCGGACCGCGGATCTTGCGCCAATGCATGCGACGCCATGATGCAGGACAGTGCCGCGAAGGCGGGCAACAGGTTGTTCATATTCATGGACTTGCTCCTTTCGACGGCCTGAAGATGCGCTGCCGTGGCACAAAAAAAAGAACCAAGAACCTGTAGAAACATTGTACTATGAACCATGAAAACCAGACTTCACCTTTCCGTCGACCGCTCAGGGCAAGCCTCGCTGTCAGAACAGATCCACGCTGGGATCAAGAAGGCGATCGAGACCGGCGTTCTGGAGCAGGGAGTGCGTCTGCCATCCTGGCAGGACCTTGCAGCTGAGCTCGGAGTCGCGCGCGGAACCATCCGAGCCGCCTACGACAAGCTAGCTGCAGCCCAGTTAATCGAGGCTTCAAGGTCGGGCGGCACACGCGTGGCGCAGCGGCCCAGCGTGGTTGCAGATGGCCGGCGGCAGGTGGATGGCGGTCCATTCATGAACACGTATCTGGAGATGACGCAGGGACCGGCGTTGTTTCAAATGGGCGTGCCTGCGACAGATGTCTTCCCGGCAACACTGTTCGCTCGTCTGCATGGCCAAGCCGCGCGTACCGGAGCGAGTGCGCCACTATTGTATCCAGATCCGCGCGGGGAACTCGAGCTAAGACGGGAGATCGCTTCCTTTCTGGCCCTAGCCCGCGGCATGAACTGCTCACCCGACCAAGTGATAGTCACAAACGCCTATGCCGCAGGGCTTGGGCTTGCACTCGGCGCCCTGAAGCTGGCCGGACATGCCGCTTGGTTGGAGGAGCCTAGTTTTCCGTGGTCGAGAAGAGGCGTGGAACTAGTAGGTCTATCCATTGCGCCAATCCCGGTCGATGCGCAGGGAATCGACGTGGAGTACGCTATGCGCTCGTGCCCCAGCGCCAGGCTCGCGATTGTCACACCGGGACAGCAGGCACCCTTCGGCCATACATTGTCGCTCGACCGGCGTCTGCTTCTGCTCGATTGGGCAGCAGCACATGATGCATGGGTCGTGGAAGACGATTACTTGAGTGAACTGCAACTAACCGGTAGAGCTGCTCCGGCGCTCGCCTCACTCGACCGAGCCGGACGCGTCATCCACATCGGGTCCTTCAGCAAGACTATAAGCCCGACGCTCCGACTCGGCTTCGTCATTGCGCCTCCGGCGCTTGTGCCGCTGTTCGCGGAGACGGCGGCCTGCTTGGCGCCAGCGCCAGGTCCTGCAGTGCAGATGGCGGTCGCGGAGTTCATCAGGGAGGGCCACTATCTGAGACACATCCGCCGCATGAAGCGGCTCTACGTCTCGCGACGGCAGGCGGTACTTGCTTCACTGCCAAATTCGGACTGCGTCGTCGAAGTCACCACGCCCGGTCTCGCGGTCATGCTCAAACTGCGGAACAATGTCTCCGACGTCGCGGTGGTGAGTGAAGCTTTGACATTCGGTCTCTTCCCAGCCCCTCTTTCTCCTTGGTTCGCATCGCCAGAACACGCTCAGTCAGGCCTTCTGCTCGGGGTGGCGACAGCGCCTCAAAAAAATCTTGCCGAAGCTTGTCGTCGGCTTCTGGAGCTTGCTGAACGCACGGGGGCCTAGTCGGCTTCTGCTTGCTGTCGGTGCTTCACTCTGACCTCCGGAAGCTGCCGCGATACTGAGCCGGCGTGACCGCGAGACGCTGTGCGAAAACGGCTCGCATCCTGTCAGCGGTGCCGAAGCCGCAGTCGTAGGCGATTGTCTTCAGCTGAAGATCGCTACCCTCCAGTAAATTCCTCGCGGCGTCGATTCTGGCCCGCTCCACGAACTCGTGTGGGGTGCAGCCCATCGCCTGCACGAAGTGCCTGGCAAGCCTGCGTGTGCTCATGCCAGCCAGGTTCGCGAGAGATTCCAGGGTGTGCCGTTCACGCAGGTGTGCCATCACATGCTGCTGGATCTTGGTGACTGGCGACGTCGGATCAGCGGGGGGCCACAAGGAACGGGCTGAACTGAGACTGACCATCTTGCCGCTGCGCAACGACAACCAGCCGCTTCGCGACCGCCACGTCGCTGCCATGTGCCTCCCTGACCAGTGCCAGCGCCGGATCTATACCCGCCACGCCAGCCGAGGTCACAAGGCGGCCGTCACGTACGTAGATGGCGTCGGGCTCAACCTGTGCAGCCGGAAACATGGTCGCCAGAGAACCAGCGTTCTGCCAGTGCGTCGTTACCCGGCGGCCGTCCAGCAGCCCGGCGTGCCCGAGCGTGAACGCCCCTGTGCAGATAGAGCCGAAGGTCGCGGCTTGCTGAGATGCGACGGAAAGCCAGTCCGCCAATTTCGGATCAGGAGTTCGATTGGGTAGGTCAGGGCTACCTGCAACCAGCAGGATATCGAAGGCTTCATCGACGTCAGGAAAGCGACGCCTGCAATCATCCGCATATTATTCGAAGCACGTATTGGCTGACAATGCGGCCCCACGAGAATGATCTCGTAATGGTCTTCCGGCTGCACGTAGATGTTCGTTTCGGCGAATGCATCGACGGGGCCGGCCACGTCCAGAGCCTGCACGCCTTCATCTGCAACGATACCGACTTTCTAAATGGCCAATTGACGGTGCCTGGCAAGAAAGGGGGTGAGCTTGTCCTGATCTGGCGACTGCTGGTCTTTGCGCTCCGTCCTGGGAAAGCGGTAGAAGAGAGCTGGAAGATTCCGAAGCCGCAAGGACGATACGGCCCGCTTCCACCAATTGCAACGAAACCTCCCATGTGCGCCAGTTTCGCGCCACGGCGGAGCCATGACTGAAAGGAGCATGACGATGACCGAGGTCATAGCTGGAATATCCGTGCCCGACAGCGCAATAGCGCGTGCCGCAACCGAACTTGTCCGCGATACCGAGGACGATCTTCTCTACAACCACAGCCGTCGGGTGTTCTTCTGGGGCGCGCTGACCGGCGAGTGCAAGCGGTTGAAGTACGACCCCGAGCTTCTCTATCTCGGAGCCATGTTTCACGACACGGGGCTGACGGAGAGATACTCGAGTGCCGATCTGCGTTTTGAAGTCGACGGAGCGAATGCCGCGCGCGACTTCATGAGGAGCTACGGACTAGCTGAACACGACATCGAGGCCGCGTGGACCGCCATCGCGCTGCACACCACGCCTGGTATACCGGAGCATATGCGCTCCACGATCGCCCTTGTCACCGCAGGCGTGGAGATGGACGTCCTGGGCATCAACTACCACAACTTCTCGCACGAGCACCGCCATGAGGTCTGCTCCTGCCATCCGCGCGAAGAGAGCTTCAAGGAAAACATCATCGACCATTTTGCGGAAGGCATCAGGAAGAAGCCGCAAATCACCTTCGGCAATGTCAAAGCAGACGTGCTTGCTCTGAAGGACCCGAGCTTCAAGAGAGGGAATTTCTGCTCGATCATCCTTGGCTCTGCATGGCCGAAGTAGCTGAATGACCCGGCTGCGAAGGCTTCAGGTTTACTTGACGGAGACTGGCGCCGTGGCGGCTTTGAGCCAGCCAAGAGCGCGCAGCCAGCCGAAAGAAACCAAACACACCGGCCATCGAGTACTGGAAAGGAAGACAGACCATGAAATCTCTTGCTACTTACGCCGTAGCCGTAGCCGTTGCCTGGCTGCTCGCAGCGACGGCTGTCACAACCCCTGCCGCACCCGCGCAATCGTCCGTGCCAGCAAGCGGCGCAAACCCGCAACTGGCGGCCGCGGCCATCGAAGGCGTCGCCATTCCCGAACAAGGCTCGCTCGGGATGCCGCTCAACTCGTTGGGGAGGCCGAAGGGGAGTTGCTGTTCGAGCATTCGACACGTGTTTTTCTTTGGGCCGCGCTCGCCGGAAGGCATAAGGGCGTCCAGTACCACCCGGAACTCCTTTATGTGGCGTCGATCTTCCATGACTTCGGTCTTACGTCGGCCTATCGCGAGAGTCATTCACGTTTTGAAGTGGACGGGGCAAACGCCGCGCGCGACTTCCTGAGAAGGCACGGGGTGCCGACGCGGCCTCCGAAAGGGTCTGGCTTGCTGTGGCGCTCCACACGACGAACGGAATATCCGAACACCTCTCTCCGATCGCAGCACTGCTCGCCAAGGCGCCAGCATGAATCTCGTGGCATTTGGTCAGGAGTCCTTCAGCGGGCGCGAGCGAGACGCCATCGAAGCGGCATATCCTCATCCAAGCGACTTCGCCGAGAGATTCATGGATGCGTTGTACCGCGGGTTGCAACATCGTCCGGAGACGACACAAGGTACGGGCCTTGCGGATGTCATGGCGTATAAGGACGTAACCTTCAAGCGGCGGGACTTCAGCAAGCTTTTGCTCGGCGCCCCATGGGAAGCGGGTAGATAACATCGAAGCTTCTCGTCTCTGCTGAAGAAGGTAAGAAACGTCGTTGATCACTTGGCATTGGCATGGAGCTATTAGAGAGGCCGGCCCTGGCGGGCAGAAGCGGAGGTTGCAAAAGCGGTTTGCTCGTCCGCTTCTACGCCAGTGCTGCCGAAAGTCGACAGTCTGCTTCCGGCCCCATTTTGGTCATCGCCAACCATGTTCGAGATGACCGCTTTTGGCGCAAACTAGCCATCTAGCACGTGGCGTCAAACCTCCGCAGTCCCCCAAAGCGGAGTCTATGTCCGGTGGCGGCTTGCGACAACGGCCGAGCAGATGATCGTTTCGCCTCCGTAATTATCGTATTATGTTCCCGCGGGACAAACCGCGCGGGCCAATACGGCAATGAAAGGACCAAATGTAGGGCCAAACGCGTTTTTGTATTTAGCGACGCGTGCAGTGATATTTTCGATTTTCCCAACAAAATCAACGTGGTGCGGACGACGGGAATCGAACCCGTACGGTTTCCCGAGGGATTTTAAGTCCCTTGCGTCTACCAGTTTCGCCACGTCCGCCCGCAGCCTAAATCAAATACTTAGTCGATTCAGTCAAGGCAATGTTCTGCGAACGGCGTTTTCCGGACAATCCCAGCGAGATCGCTGAGCAACGCCAGAATTTCACATCATGCGAAAGCGCCGTGCGTCTGAAATGACGCACGGCGCAAGAAGCGACACCAATTTCATCGCGAAGCGTAAATGGACTGGCTTACCGACCTCGGCCGGTCTTCGAGCTTTCTTGTGATTGTCCAGCGCCGCGGCCGCCGCGAGCTACGCCCTTGCCATGGGAGCTGCCGGGGTTCCTTGGATCTGCGCCGTTACCCCAGCCGTTGTTGCCTTTAACCTTCCCGCCACCGCCGCCGCCGGACTTGGCGATTGCGTTTGACGTCAGGCTGGTGGAAAGCAACATTGTCACTGCAGGAGGTGTCACAACGGCGAAACGACCGCAATTTTTCAGAAACTCTCGCCGGTCTTCATCGCTCGTTGATAGTGGTTCGTGTGGTACTTCGGGCATGAACGCCTCTCCTTCGGGTTGCATCCATTACACCCGTAGAGATTGCCATCGCAGCCCGGCGTTGAACATATGGGGTATGATATAGAACCAAAGAGAGCGGTTGGGGACCTGGCTCAATCCTGAGTTCCTGCTTTCGAACGCATATACGCCGCACCGGCACGCCCCAGGAGGCGCGTCGCGTAGCTTGCCGTTTCGGTCGAGGCACGCAGCGTGAGCAGAAGGTCGACGAAAACCGCTCCCTACGATTACCGACCATGCCGCGCGAAAATCAGGTCGGGCTCTCGTCGGAGGCCGAGAGCGCGGCACCGGGCAGATAGAGCGAAATCGGCCGGATCTCGTAGACGGCGGTCGGATTGACGCGGCGCAATTCGCGCGCCGTCTCGACGGCGGCTTCGAGGTTCGGGCAGTCGACGACGTAGAGGCCGAGCAACTGCTCCTTGGTTTCGGCAAAGGGACCGTCGATGATCATGCCGGCACCCTCGCCCCGCAGCGTCACGGCGTCCCTGGTCGAGCCAAGCCGTGCGGCCGGCCCCAATCGCTTCTCCCGGACGAGGCGATCATTGACCTGCAGCAGATCGTCCATCAGCTTGGCATCTGCCTCCCCGGTCCAGGATTCGACCACTTCTTCCTCGTGATAGGCCAATATCGCGTAGAACATGGATCCCTCTACAATCTCCCCATACGCCGCCCAGGCAGGCACAACGACATGCACGCCGTTGCAGTCACGCGGGATGCGAAGCGACCCCGATGAAATGCCCTCGTGAATCGAGGCGATTAGATCGTTTCCGAAGCGCGCGGGCAAGTCCAGCTGCGTCAGCCGCTCGACGTGCTCAAAGCTCGCCTTTGGTCACCTTTGGAGGAACACGGCCGGTGTGATGGATCGGATTGTCCGATCCTGCGCCTTCGGTCGGTTTCTCTTTCTTTGTGGTCTGGCCACTTCTGGCCGGCGGCTTGTCTGCCTCCTCGGTGCCGGACTCTGCGCCCTGGTCCGGGAGGGGCTGTTGCTCCATGTCCATTTCTTTCGGTTCCGGTTTCCATGTGGGAGACGGCATCGGCTGGTCGGTCAGATCGTCATGTTTGGGATCGCTCATGGGCTCGCTCCTTTCGGTCTTGCCAGATCAACCCCGGACATTTCTGAAGGTTCCTCATGGCCTGGCCGGTCCGTTGAAGGATGGGGGATGGCGTCTGCCCAAGAAATTTCGCAACCCCTGATTCGCCAGGGGTTCAATCGCGGCATGTCAATGGCAAGATGATGCAGGGCTCAATGGCATCCCTGATGATGACTAGGAGGGTGGGGCGTGCGTTCACTGCAAGCGTTCGGCGGCATCGCCTTGCTTCCTGAAGACCTGGACACGCTGCAGCGTGTGTTCGACATGCTGTGTCGCGAACATCGATGGCCCCGCGAGAGCGCGCAGGCTCGACGGTTCGGGAGGATGCTGATCCGGGAATATCAGGCTGGCACGACAGATGAGGGACTTCTTCTGCGAGCCGGGCAAGCCTTCGTCAGCCAGGCCATCGCACAAAAGAGATTGGCCTGAACAGAAATCCCGGCCGTGCGGCGAGGAGCCGGTCAATGACCGGCTCAATGATAGTAGAAACAGTCGCAGTCGGCTCTCGTGGCGTCCTCTCCCTTCCACACCCTGACCGCCAGCTTTGACGACTCGCCAGTCTCCTCGAGCCGCAATCCCAACAGCGAAATCGCCGCCGCCTTGGGGTTCGGCGCGTCTATTTCGATGACCGATCCGACCTGGTGAACGCCCAGGCGTGCAGTCCAGGTAAAGATCTGAACATTGTAATGCATGGAATTCTCCATTCAGTCGCCGGCTGTGCCGGTCATAGCCAAGGACAACTGCCCCGCGTCACTTGCCGCCAACGCAGCATCGTCAGCCATCCTCTACGGTCGCTTCCGGTCGATCGCCGCCGTCGGCATGCTCGAAATGCCAGTTTCCCTTCTCATCC
This sequence comes from Sinorhizobium sp. M4_45, assembly GCF_002885915.1. Taxonomy (NCBI): domain Bacteria; kingdom Pseudomonadati; phylum Pseudomonadota; class Alphaproteobacteria; order Hyphomicrobiales; family Rhizobiaceae; genus Sinorhizobium; species Sinorhizobium sp. M4_45. The sequence continues at coordinate 1,054,125 of NZ_NWVE01000001.1, read as the reverse complement.
TGGAAGCTGATCTCCTCGTCGTCGCCACCGACCTGCTGCTCGGCTGCTGCAGCTTTGGCGGCCGCTAGCGCCATCTCGCGACTGGGAAAGGGCTCTGAATATGCATCGGCTGCCTTGTAGGCCCAGCCTCCATCGTGTGGAACGATGAAATAAGTGATCTGCACCATCCTTCACTCCCATGGATGTTCAAGGACAGTCCCTGCCCTCGACGGGCCGCGCCGCGCGGGCCCCTTATGCTCCTCCTTATTGCCGCATGCTTCCCTGAATCGGAGCCGGTTTGAGAAGCGCCGCAGCCATTCAAGTGCTGTAGCGACCGTGGCTACCTAAAAAGCGCACGTCGCCGTCGGGCATTTCTGATGCCGAATGCTGCGATGTTAACACAAAATTGCCCCATTGGGCCACATTTGCGAATGCTTCTCGGTCGATGTTCGGCGACCCCGCCGATGGGCGAGTTGTGATGCGAATCGCCCGCTAAAAAAGCGCGCGGCTCGATCGGGAGCCGCGCACGAACGTTGAAGATCGTCAGTCTGCAAGCTTCGCTGCAATCCGCGCGACATGCGCACCCTGAAAGCGAGCCGCTTCGAGTTCGACCGCGGACGGCTGCCGCGAACCGTCGCCGCCGGTAATGGTCGAGGCGCCATAGGGCGAGCCGCCCTTGACTTCCTCAATGCCCATCTGACCCTGGAAGGCATAGGGAAGTCCGACGACCACCATGCCGTGATGCATCATCGTGGGAATGAGGCCAAGAATCGTCGATTCCTGGCCGCCGTGCTGGGTCGCCGACGAGGTGAACGCGGAGCCCACCTTCCCGACGAGCTTGCCTTTTGCCCAGAGGCCGCCGGTCTGGTCGATAAAGTTGCGCAATTGCGAAGCGACAGTCCCGTAGCGGGTGCCCGCGCCGAAGATGATCGCATCGTAATCCGCCAGTTCCTCGACCCTCGCGACCGGTGCCGGCTGGTCGAGCTTGAAATGCGAAGCCTTCGCCACGTCCTCCGGCACGAGTTCCGGAACGCGCTTGACGACCACTTCGGCGCCGGCCGATCTTGCACCTTCCGCGACCGCATAGGCCATCGTCTCGATATGCCCATAGGCCGAATAGTAAAGAACCAGTACTCTAGCCAAAACGATACTCCTTGTTGTCCGGCAATTCCGCTTGATCGCCGCGGCCGGCAGGATTTATCAAAACACATACCACTGCCAGTGCAGGGATGGTCGACAGACTGTTCAGCTTTTTTCAACACCGACGAGATCGCGTTCGCGATCCGAATACGCCCGGAGCGCCAATGACCAGCCCCACGATCGTCACCGCCGCCATGCTCGCCATTGGCGACGAGCTTCTCTCCGGCCGGACCAAGGACAAGAACATCGGCCACCTTGCCGATATGCTGACGATGGTCGGAATCGATCTGCGCGAGGTGCGCATCGTCGCCGACGATCAGGACGCGATTGTGGAGGCGGTCAATGCGTTGCGCAGCCGCTACCGCCACGTGTTTACGTCCGGCGGCATCGGTCCGACCCATGACGACATCACTGCCGATGCGATTTCGAAGGCCTTCGGGGTCGAGTGCATTCACGAGCCGAAGGCAATGGAGCTGCTTGGCGCGATGTACGAGCGCCGCGGCATGGAGTTCACCGAAGCGCGCAAGCGGATGGCCCGCATGCCTGATGGCGCGACCCACATTCCCAATCCGGTATCGACCGCGCCCGGCTTCGCCATCGAGAACGTCTATGTCATGGCCGGCGTGCCCCAGGTGTTCCAGGCGATGCTCGACGCGCTGTTGCCGAGTCTCGAGGCCGGCACGCCCGTCCTATCCCGTACGGTTCGCTCCCCCTATGGCGAGGGCGACATCGGAGCGCCGCTGACCGAGGTGCAGAAGAACCATCCCGAAACGAGCATCGGCTCCTATCCGAAATTCGACGGCAAGAGCTTCTCGACGGATATCGTGATCCGGGCTCGCGATGCCGCGGTCCTTGGCGCCGCCGAAGCCGGGGTGATCGCGATGATCGAGGCGATCGGCAGCTCGCGCGAGAAAAACCAGCCCTGAACTCCGCGGCCGCGAAATCATTGCAGATCGCGGTGCTCGCGGCCGCACTGGCTCTTGCACTTTCGGCTTCATTGCCGCTATTGCATCAGGCATGAACAAGTGTCGGCGGCGTGGCCGTCGAACTGCAGCAACGCCTATCGCCGAGAGCGCAAGAGAGCCGGAGTCCGCCATGTCTCTTCCCGAGAAAGCCTTTCCTGTATCCTGGGATCAGTTTCACCGTGACGCCCGCGCCCTGGCCTGGCGGTTGGCCGACAACGGACAGGAATGGCGCGCGATGGTCTGCATCACGCGCGGCGGCCTTGTTCCGGCGGCTATCGTCAGCCGGGAACTCAACATCCGGATGATCGAAACGGTCTGTATCGCCTCCTATCACGACTACGACACGCAGGGTCAGATGAAGGTGCTCAAGAGCATCTCACCTGAGATCGCGAAGGATGGGGGCGAAGGCGTTCTCATCGTCGACGATCTGACCGATACCGGCAAGACTGCCGCCGAGGTTCGTGCGATGCTGCCGAAGGCGCATTTCGCCGCGGTCTACGCAAAGCCGAAAGGTCGCCCCCTCGTCGATACTTTCGTGACCGAGGTCAGCCAGGATACCTGGATCTACTTCCCCTGGGACCTCGGTTTCACCTACCAGGAACCGATCGCCAAGGGCACGCGCGGCTAGCGCAGATCGTTTCACTGTTCATCGGCGTAATAAAACACCTTAGCGCTTTAAAGTGCGCACTTCGGGACGGAACGTTACACGCTTTTCCTGGAAGTGTTCTCCTGGCACAACGCTCGGCGTTCTAAGCATTCTCTCCAAGCGGCGCTATGCACTCGACAAGGCTTTCGGCCGTTGCCGCGCGGCCGGCCCCGACGCCCGCCTCGCCATGGCGCCAGACTGCGGCCGCTGCCGCCTCGAAGGCAGGCATTCCCTGTGCCAGATGAGCGCCGATGATCCCCGCAAGCACGTCGCCCGAACCTGCCGTCGCGAGCCAGGGCGGCGCGTTGACATTGACAGCGGCCCGGCCCGATGGCGCGGCAACGACCGTATCCGCACCCTTATAGACGATCACGGCATGGCTGAGCCTTGCTGCGGCCTGCGCCTTCTCGATCTTGGACAGCGCCGCATCCTCGGCGATATCCGGGAAGAGCCGGGCGAACTCCCCTTCGTGCGGCGTCATCACCACCTCGCCACCCTCTGCCGCGATCCTGTCGAAAAGCTGCTCCCTGCCCTCTCGAAACGAACTTATCCCGTCGGCATCGAGCACCAGCGCGCGACCGCAGAGCATGAGCACGAAATCCCGCGCCTTTTTACCGATCCCGAAGCCGGGTCCGAGAACGAAGGCATTCAGGCGTCTGTCCTTGAGCCAGGCGGCAAGGCCGGCAGTGTTGCTGATTTCCTTGAGCATGATGGCGGTGAGGTGCGACGCGTTGACGGCAAGCGCTTCCGTGGGAGAAGCAAGCGTCACCAGCCCCGAACCGGCGCGCAGGCCCGCGGCGGCCGATAGCCGCGCGGCCCCGGTCGAAACCGGTCCGCCGCAAAGCACGGCGAGATGGCCGCGCTTGTATTTGTGGGTCGCGGGATCCAGCGCGCCGAGGTGTCGCTCCCATAGCGCGGGCGTGTTGACGGTGAGATCGCCGGCTCTGTCCGCAACGAGCCTTGCAGGAATGCCGATATCGAAGATTTCAAGCGTGCCGCAGCGGGCGCGGCCCGGCATCAGCAGATGGCCGGGCTTGGCCGCCATGAACGTCACCGTGTGAGCCGCAACGAAGCTCAAGCCCCGGATTTCGCCCGTACGCCCGTCGATGCCGGATGGCAGGTCCACGGCGAGGACCGGTACTCCGCTCGCATTCACTTGCTCGATGATCGTTCTCGCCTCCTCCGGCACGTCGCGCGCAAGCCCCGCCCCGAAAAGTGCGTCGATGACGACGTCGCCCGATTGCGGTGCGTAGGCGTCGAGGGGTCCGGCCACCAGCGCACAGGCATCGCGCGCCCGCGCGGCGTCGCCCTTCAGAATCGCCGCGTCCCCGAGCGCGAAGACGGCGACGTTTGCGCCGGTTTCGGCGAGCGCCGCCGCGGCGACATAGCCATCGCCGCCGTTATTGCCGGGGCCGCAAAGCACGACAAAGCGCAATGCTTCCGGGTAAAGCCGCAAGGCGGCGGCCGATACGGCCGTCCCCGCCGAACGCATGAGCGAGAAGCTGTCGATCCCCGAGCGCGCGGCATCCTTGTCGACCTCTGTCATTTCCGCCGGGGTCACGAGGATATTCGAAAGCGCGTGAAGCATGGAAACGATCTAAGCCCGACCGAAAGCGCAAGACAAGAGCAGCGTTGACGGAAAGTGACGTGACTAAAAAATATGCAATTGCACACTATAAGTGCTCAAATAACATGCTTCGACCACGAAACGCAGCGGTCCTTCGTCGCACAACGGGGTCGAACACGCAAAACCTCATAAAAAATAGGCAGAATGCCGCTGCAGAAGCCACTGCCCCATCGGCACCTATCGCGTTACCACTGGAAATTTCGCAATCTGCGCGTCATTCCGCTACAAAAGTGGCACGCTACGTGCATAGTGTGAGGCCAAGCGGGCAGAACCTGCTTTAAAGGGAGAAGCGGAGAGACATTTTCTCATGAAAAAGATCGAAGCGATCATTAAGCCTTTCAAGCTCGACGAAGTGAAGGAAGCCCTTCAGGAGGTCGGCCTGCAGGGGATCACCGTCACGGAAGCCAAAGGCTTCGGGCGGCAGAAGGGACACACGGAGCTCTACCGCGGCGCAGAATACGTCGTCGACTTCCTGCCGAAGGTGAAGGTCGAAGTGGTGCTGGCGGATGAAAATGCGGAGGCCGTGATCGAAGCCATTCGCAATGCCGCGCAAACCGGCCGCATCGGCGACGGCAAGATTTTCGTATCCAATGTGGAAGAAGTGATCCGCATCCGCACCGGCGAAACCGGTCTCGACGCCATCTGATCGCGTCCGGCGATCTCACCGATCCGGGGGCCGTCCGGCCCCGTTTTTCCAATCCTCGTCATCACACAGGGAATTGCAACAAATGACGACTGCGAATGAAGTTCTGAAGCAGATCAAGGAAAACGACGTCAAATTCGTAGACCTGCGCTTTACCGACCCCAAAGGCAAGCTGCAGCACGTGACGATGGATGTCGTCTGCGTCGACGAAGACATGTTCGCCGACGGCGTCATGTTCGACGGTTCCTCGATCGGCGGCTGGAAAGCTATCAACGAATCCGACATGGTGCTCATGCCCGATCCGGAAACGGCGCATATGGACCCGTTCTTCGCCCAGTCTACCATGGTCATCTTCTGCGACATTCTCGATCCGGTTTCGGGCGAAGCCTATAACCGCGATCCGCGCGGCACGGCCAAGAAGGCAGAAGCCTACCTCAAGGCGTCCGGCATCGGCGACACCATCTTCGTAGGTCCGGAAGCGGAATTCTTCGTCTTCGACGACGTCAAGTACAAGGCCGATCCGTACAACACCGGGTTCAAGCTCGACAGCTCCGAACTTCCCTCCAACGACGACACGGACTACGAGACGGGGAACCTCGGTCACCGCCCCCGCGTCAAGGGCGGCTATTTCCCGGTTCCGCCGGTCGACAGCAGCCAGGACATGCGCTCCGAAATGCTGACCGTGCTGTCCGAAATGGGCGTGACGGTGGAAAAGCATCACCACGAAGTGGCAGCGGCGCAGCACGAGCTCGGCGTCAAGTTCGATGCCCTCGTGCGCAACGCCGACAAGATGCAGATCTACAAATATGTCGTGCACCAGGTCGCCAATGCCTATGGCAAGACCGCGACCTTCATGCCGAAGCCGATCTTCGGCGACAACGGCTCGGGCATGCACGTGCATCTCTCGATCTGGAAGGACGGCAAGCCTACCTTTGCCGGCGACGAATATGCCGGGCTTTCCGAATCCTGCCTCTATTTCATCGGTGGCATCATCAAGCATGCCAAGGCCCTGAACGCCTTCACCAACCCGTCGACGAACTCCTACAAGCGCCTCGTCCCGGGTTATGAAGCACCGGTTCTGCTTGCCTATTCGGCCCGCAACCGCTCGGCCTCCTGCCGCATCCCCTTCGGCACCAACCCGAAGGCGAAGCGCGTCGAAGTCCGCTTCCCCGATCCGACGGCGAACCCCTACCTCGCCTTTGCCGCCATGCTGATGGCCGGTCTCGACGGCATCAAGAACAAGCTTCACCCCGGCAAGGCCATGGACAAGGACCTCTACGACCTGCCGCCGAAGGAACTGAAGAAGATCCCGACCGTCTGCGGCAGCTTGCGCGAAGCGCTCGAAAGCCTCGACAAGGACCGCAAGTTCCTGACCGCCGGCGGCGTTTTCGACGATGACCAGATCGACTCCTTCATCGAACTGAAGATGCAGGAAGTCATGCGCTTCGAAATGACGCCGCACCCGGTCGAGTACGACATGTACTATTCCGTCTGATGGCGGAGCGGACGGCCCTCACAGGTTCTGTCCATGCAAGATGAAACGAGGAAGGCGGGTTTCATCCGAAGCCCGCCTTTTCAGTTCGACGCCGATGGAAGCCTCGCTACCGGAGGACCGGACCTCTTGATGTTCCATATGCGACAACCCAGATAACTGTCTGAAAGGATGTGTTGCGTCATGAAACAAAGAAACGCCAAGTTTGAGATCGGACAGGTGGTTCGCCATCGGATGTTCCCGTTCCGCGGCGTCGTCTTCGACGTCGACCCGGAATATGCGAACACCGAAGAATGGTGGAATGCGATTCCGCAGGAGATCCGGCCCGAAAAGGACCAGCCCTTCTATCACCTGTTTGCTGAGAACGATGAAAGCGAATACGTCGCCTATGTTTCGGAACAGAACCTCGTTTCCGATGACAGCGACAGGCCGATCCGGCACCCCCAGGTGGACGCTCTGTTCGAAAAGGCCGACGCCGGACACTACAAGCCGAAGGCCACCTATCAGCATTAGAGCGGAATGAGCAAAAGGTGCGTGCGGGTAGCTACCGCATCCGCTCGGCGCCGGGCTGAAAATGCGCAGAGTGGCCGCAACTTCGCCGGCGGAAGCAGGTACGAAGACGCCCGGCTCGGTGTGAACCGAGCCGGGCGTTTTACCTGTTCAGAGAAGCTGACGATTACTGCTGTTTGGCAGCCTTCTGCGCCTCTTCCAGCTTCTTGCGGGCGTCTTCTGCCTTCTTCTGCATCTCTTCCTGCAGCAGGCGCTGACGCTCTTCAAGCTGGGACTGCTCGATCGGTTCGCCGTCGAAAACGCCGGTGAAGCCTTCGAGCGTCATCTTGATGGGGTTCGGAGCGCGCTGGAAGTTGACGGAGGTGAAGACGACCTCGTTGCCCTTCTTCAGCTGCGCGATAAGCGCGTCGGAGAGCGGCGCTTCGGCAACGCACTTGTCGGGCATGCAGATCGCGTAGTCGAGCTTGACGCCCTTGCCACCGTCGATCTGCATCTGAACGCCGGGCGGGATCATGCGCGCGGACGGTACGGAAACCTGCATGACCTTGCGATTGACCTTGCCGGAGACGGTAATGAGGCCGACGGCCGTCACCAGCTGGCCGTTATTGGCGGTGAGCAGGTTCTGGACGATGCAGACATCGTTGTCTTCCTGCTTGGTGCAGACCTTGAACCAACCCTGCGGCGGCTTGCCTCCCGCCTGCTGCGCGGATGCGACGTTCGGCGCACCGGCTGCTGCGAAAGAAAGCGCCAGCGCTGCCAATTCCGCGCGTGTGGTGAAGTTCGACTTGAAGATCATTGTGATTCCGTCTCCTGAAATCCGGTCACGGAACAGAGTTCCGCAGAGTGAGTATCGTCAGCCGCCGTTGTCCTGTTGGCCAAATGAGGCATTTGAATGGCCCCGATTCCGGAAACACCTGTTACATTGGCTCGTGCGGTTTATCCAGTGTTTGTTGCGATTTTGTGCAATCATTTGCTTTGAGCGGCCCTTTCGAACCGGCGAGGGATGTGGCAGGAGCCTGCTTTGTTCTTTTCCCGACCCGGCGCCGGTTGGAAATGCGCTCCCGCATTGATACCTTGCGCGGAATCGGCCTGTTGAATCCCCACGGGAGGTGAAGTTGCGCGCAGTTGTTTCCGGCCTGGTGATGCTCCTGGCAGCCAGCATGTTTGCCAATGGCGCTCTGGCCGCGCCTGTGCATGCGATCGCCATGCATGGCGAACCCGCCTTGCCTGCCGATTTCAAGCACTTCCCTTATGTCAACCCGCAGGTAAAGAAGGGCGGGAAGGTCGCCTACGGGGTCGTCGGCACGTTCGACAGCCTCAATCCCTTCATTTTGAAGAGCATGCGCACGACCGCGCGCGGCATGTGGGACCCGGGCTTTGGCAACCTGGTCTACGAATCCCTCATGCAGCGCTCGCAGGACGAGCCATTCACGATGTACGGCCTGCTCGCCGAAACCGTCGAATGGGACGATGACCGCACCTTCATCCAGTTCAACCTCAATCCCAAGGCGCGCTGGGCCGACGGCCGGCCGGTGAGCGCCGAAGACGTGATCTTCACCTTCGAATTGTTGCGCGACAAAGGGCGCGCACCCTTCAGCAACCGCCTCTCCAAGGTTGCGAAGATGGAGAAGGTCGGGGAACGTGGCGTGCGCTTCACCTTCACCGAGGAGGCCGATCGCGAGATTCCGCTGTTGCTGGGACTTTCGCCCGTGCTGCCGAAGCATGCGATCGACGTCGAGACGTTCGATCGGACGAGCCTGGAGCCACCGCTCGGCTCCGGTCCCTACCGGGTCGCGGAAGTCAGGCCTGGCGAACGGATCGTCTATCGCCGCAACCCCGACTATTGGGCCAAGGATCTGCCCTCGAAGGTGGGCCTCGACAATTACGATGAGATCTCCGTCGAATATTTCCTGCAGGAGAACACCCTGTTTGAGGCCTTCAAGAAGGGTGTGGTGGACATCTACGCCGAGGGCAGCGCAACGAAATGGGCCCGCGCCTACGATTTTCCCGCCGTTCGCAGCGGCGACGTGATCAAGGAAACGTTCAAGCCGAAGACACCGTCCGGCATGCTCGGCTTCGTCTTCAATACGCGCAGGCCGATGTTCGACAACATCAAGCTCAGGCAGGGGCTCGCTCTCGTTTTCGACTTCGAATGGGTCAACAAGAATCTCTTCGACGGCGCCTATACGCGTACGCAGAGTTATTGGCAGAATTCGACACTTTCCTTCCTCGGGGTGGCGGCTGACAATCGTGAACTGGACCTCATGGGGGACGTGAGGGAGCGCATCAATCCGGCGATCCTCGACGGCACCTACCGGCTCCCCGTGACGGACGGCTCGGGTCGCGATCGCAACGTGCTCCGGGAAGCGGTGACGCTTCTTCGCGAAGCGGGCTACTCCATCAAGGACGGCAAGATGGTCGACGCCAAGGGTACGCCGCTCGCTTTCGAGATCATGAGCCAGAATGCCGGCCAGGAGAAGGTTGCGCTTGCCTATCAGCGATTTCTCGCGCCGCTCGGCATCGCAGCGAGGGTTCGCACCGTCGACGATTCACAATATCAGTTGCGCAGCCAATCCTTCGATTTCGACGTCATCATCAAATCCTTCCCCTCGTCGCTCTCCCCCGGTCTCGAACAGATCAATCGCTGGAGTTCGCAGACTCGGGACCGGCAAGGCAGCGACAACTTCGCCGGCGTCGCCGACAAGGACGTCGATAAACTGATCAACAACATCCTGCAGGCGCGCAACCCCGAGGACTTCACCGCCGCCGTTCGTGCGCACGACCGGCTCCTCGTCAACAATTCCTATCTTGTTCCGCTTTACCATCTCGATGCGCAATGGATTGCCCGGTGGAAGCATATCGGCCGGCCGACGACGGTACCGCTTTACGGTTATCAGTTGCCGAGTTGGTGGGACGAGCGTGTTCAGTAGGCCGGCACCCGTTCGCTGATGCATTGAAAGATGTTTCCGGCCGGCCTATGTCGCAGTTTTGGTAAAGCGAAAGGCCGGCACCATGGAAACCGTCAATATCGATATCGTCTCGGACGTCGTATGCCCCTGGTGCTATCTCGGCAAGAATCGCCTCGACCAGGCGATCGCCAATGTCGCCGGCGAGATCAACGTCGCTATCCAGTGGCGTCCCTACCAGCTCAATCCCGATCTGCCGCCGCAAGGCGTCGACCATAAAGAGCACCTGGCGGCCAAGCTCGGCGGTCAGGCCGCGGTCGACGAGGCGCACCGGATGCTCGAAGGCCTCGGTGTGGAAGACGGCATCGCCTTCGATTTCGATGCCGTCAAGGTCAGCCCGAACACGCTCGATGCGCACCGGCTGATCCGCTGGGCCGCGACCGGCGGCGAAGCGGCGCAGGACCAGGTGGTGAGCCTGCTGTTCAAGGCGAATTTCGAAGAGGGTCGCAACCTCGGCGACCATGCCGTCCTCCTCCACATCGCCGAACAGGCGGGCCTCGAAAGGCCGGTTATCGCGGCCCTCCTCGCTTCAGACGCCGATAAGGACGCCGTAAGGCAGGAAATCGGCATGGCCCGGGAAATCGGCGTGACCGGCGTTCCCTGCTTCATCATCGAGCAGCAATATGCGGTCATGGGGGCGCAGTCGGTCGAGGTGCTGACCAGCGCTTTGCGCGAGATCGCGCAGATGAAAGCCGAGCATCCGGCTCACTGAGCTTGCGTAGAGAGCAAATTCCGCGTGGAACGGCGGCGTTTCACCGTATCGGGAGAACCTTCTTTTCCGCGCGGTTAGCCACAACCGGTCATTTCCGATCGGTCCGGAAGCGGGATGGCGCTACTCCCGTCCAGCGTTTGAACGCGCGGGTGAAATGCGCGGAATCACTGTAGCCTACCCTTAAGGCGATGTCGGTCATGCTATGAACACCTTCGCAGATCAACCGGATTGCCTCACTGCGGCGCGTGTCATCAAGCAACTCCTCGAAATCGACGCCGCAAAACTTGAGGCGCCGCTGCAGGGACCGAGCCGACATGCCAAGGGTTCTCGCGACGGTCTCCAGTCCAAGCGCATGACCATCGGACAGCCTTTCGCTGAGCATCTTCGCCGCCTCTACCGCGGAAGCTAGGGCCTCTGTCGCCTTCGAAGGCCGAGTTCCGGCGGTTTTGAGAGGTAGGTCGAGCAACTCCCGATCGAACTCGATCATGTCGTGGTCGCATCCCGTTTCGATGTTGGACCCCAAGCACTCCTCCAGCGCCGCGTTTCCGAGCATTCTCGAAGCTGTCAGCCGAACCCTTATCGCGGAGGGTTCGCCGGCCATAAGCGGCACTTTGCGAAGTACCGCCAGGCTGCCGAAGATGAACTGCCGGGGATCGAACTCGTAACGGTCCGCGAAGCGGAAGACAATTCGAGCGGTTTTGCCTTCCGTCATGAAGCGTACCTCCGATCCGCGGTGGATGGTAGGCACGTTGACGGTCGCGAGCGCGCATGCGGCGGCCACGTCTCTTGCCGCGAGAACCGATTGTCCCCACACGCCGAGATCGCGGAGTTCAGTCATGAAGCCGACATGCGCGCCCGCGAACGGATCCGCCGCAACCTTCGCCAGCTCGTTGGCCATGTGAAAGCACTGGGCGCGGGGAAGCCAGCCGTCTGCGTTCTGGAACACGTTCGGCGAGATGCCGAGGCGATCGCAGAATTCGATCGCCGAGACACCGCGTTGGGCCAGATAGGGCGCAATTGGCAGGAAAGCCCTGATCCTGATCGAGGGTGCAGGATTCAACATTCGGGGACCAAACTTGGCATGAAAAGGCAAGACGAAATACACGCACTATAGCAGTATGCAACTTCGTTGGAAATCTTTCGCGATTAAGTTGTCGTAGCAAGATTTCTCCGGCGTTTTGGCGGGGTCTATTACCTTATGGCGGCCGTTACGCCGTGATCTGCATCGACCGAACTTGAAGCATTTCGTCACAAATCGATATTATCGGAGGGTACAATGAATATTACGCGCCGTGAATTGACGGTGGCCGGTCTCGGCCTGATGGCGGCGGGCTCCATAGGTTCGCCGGCGACCGCCCGCGATGGGCTGGTCGCGAATTTGCCGGAGGGTCTCGACGAGTTCGCATCGGCCGTGGAGGCTTACATCTATGCCTATCCTCTTGTGACCATGGAGATCACCAGGCGTGTGATCACCAACGTCGCCGAGACCGAAGGAACCCGGGGCCCGATGGGGCATATCATCAAGCTGCGCCGATATCCGGACGCCAAGTTCCGTGACGTGACGGCGCCCAACGCCGATACGCTCTATACGACCGCATTCTTCGACGTCGGTGATGAACCGTGGGTGGTCAGCCTGCCCGACCTGAACGATCGCTATGCCCTGTTTCCGATGCTGGATGGCTGGACGACCGTGTTCGACGTTCCCGGAAAGCGGACCACGGGCACGGGCGCACAGACCTTCGTGGTTACCGGTCCCGGATGGGAAGGCGCGCTCCCGGAAGGGGTCAAGCAATACAAGTCTCCGACGAGTATCGTCTGGTTGCTCGGGCGCATCTACTGCACCGGAACCCCAGAAGACTACGCCGAAGTCCACAAGCTGCAGGATGAAGTGAAGCTCTACCCCTTGAGCGCCTGGGGAAAGGACTGGAAAGCGCCCCCAGGCAAGGTCGATCCGGCGATCGACATGAAGACCGCCGTTCGCGAGCAGGTCAACAATATGGACGCCGTCGAATACTTCACGCTGTTCGCTGAACTCTTGAAACGGAATCCGCCCACCGACGCAGATGCGCCCATGGTGGCCAAGCTTGCTGAACTGGGCATTGTTCCCGGCCGGGATTTCGACAAGACCAAGTTCGATCCAGCCTTCGCAAAGCGCGTCCCCGAGGTCGGTTTTGCGCGCATCATGATGCACTTCAAATTCAGCGATGGCGACGTTCAGGACATCGACGGCTGGGGCTTCACCACGAAAACAGGCATCTACGGCACAAATTATCTCCAGCGTGCCTTGATCACCGCGATCGGGCTTGGGGCAAACCGGCCACAGGATGCGATCTACCCCACCTCGCTGAAGTCCGACAGCGGCGTGATCAAGCGGGCATACGATGGATCCGAGAAATACGTCCTGACTTTCAAGAAGGGGCTTACGCCGCCGGTTTCGGGTTTCTGGTCCTTGACCATGTATGATGCGGAGTACTTCTTCGTCGACAATCCGCTCGATCGCTATTCGATCAGCGCTCGGCAACCGCTCAAGGCCAATCCGGATGGCTCGATCGACCTGCTGATTCAGCATGAATCCCCGGGACCGGACATGGAATCAAACTGGCTGCCGGCCCCCAAGGGAAAATTTATCCTCATGATGCGCCTGTATTGGCCTGACGAGGGCAATCCCTCCATTATCGACGGTTCCTGGACGATACCGCCCGTGAAGAAGGTGAGTTGATGTCTGTATTGGGCGCTTGAGAACCTGGGAGCGGCGAATTGTTCGATCGCCGCTCCTCTTCCTGCCGGCGTGGATACGGTATTTTACAGGAGTAATCGATTTGGCGCGGCACCTTAACCGGAACGCCAGGGGCGGCGTACCATCATGGCCGTCTTTGCCGTGCGTCTTGTGCCTGATGCTGCTCTCCGCATGTGCGGGCCGCCCGACAGGGGTGCTCGAGCCGGTAGCGGCCAATCCGTCGGCCGCTCAAGTCGAGATGCTGGTCACCACCACCCGAGGCAGGGCGGAAAAACCGGGCGAGATGTTCAGCGGCGAGCGCGCGCTTAGCCCGACATTCGCAGACATCACCGTGTCTATTCCGTCCGACACGGTCCGCAAGGCCGGCGAAGTCGCCTGGCCGCGCAAGCTTCCACCGAATCCCGAGACGGATTTCGCAACACTGAAGGCTGAGGAAATCGACCGCGGTGCGGCCGAAAAATGGTTGAACAGCCAGGTGCGCAAGAGCCCGGACGGCAGTGTCCTTGTCTTTATCCACGGGTTCAACAACCATTTCGAGGATGCGGTTTTCCGTTTCGCGCAGATCGTCCATGACTCGGGCGCGCGCAGTGTCCCGGTGCTCGCGACATGGCCGTCACGCGGGAGTCTGCTGGCCTATGGCTATGATCGCGAAAGCACCAACTATACTCGCAACGCAGTAGAACGGTTATTCCAGTATCTGGCGCGTGATCCCCAGGTCAAGGAAGTCTCGATCCTGGCCCATTCGATGGGAAATTGGCTGGCGCTGGAGTCCTTGCGCCAGATGGCCATCCGCAACGACGGGCTGCCGGCAAAGTTCAGGAATGTCATGCTGGCGGCGCCGGACGTCGATGTCGACGTCTTCGGTTCGCAGATCGCCGACATGGGCAAGCAACGGCCGCGCTTCACCCTCTTCGTCTCGCGTGACGACCGTGCGCTCGCCGTTTCGCGTCGCGTATGGGGAAATGTCTCCCGGCTGGGAGCGATCGATCCGGAGCAGTCGCCCTACAAGGAGGAGCTGGCGGCGAATGGGATCACCGTCGTCGACCTCACTAAAATCAAGGCAGGCGACAATCTGCACCATACCAAGTTCGCGGAGTCCCCCGAAATCGTACGACTGATCGGTAGCCGCCTGTCCAGCGGCCAGACCTTGACCGACAGTCGCCTGGGGCTCGGGGACCATATCGTCGCGGCGACCGCCGGGGCCGCCCATTCCGTCGGAACGGCCGCAGGACTGGTCGTTGCCGCTCCCGCTGCCCTCGTCGATCAGAACACGCGGCGGAATTACGTTCATCACGTCGACTCATTCGCCGGCGTGAGATGAAACACGGCCGACATTGCGTGCTGGGGAGCGCCAAGCGGGATCCACATACTGCAACCCCATGTGGTCCACGGCAGACAAGCCGGATCACAGGAAAGCTTATGTCGCGGCGGCCAGTGGTTTGTAACTTTTCGGCTTTCCGTGCGTTCTGTCGGGCAAGCTGAGGAACGGAGGCAGTGATGTCGAAGCGCGAACTCATCGATACCGGGACCGACAAGCGCTACGTGCGGCGCGACGAAAGCGGGAAGTTCAAACAATCGGTGGATGTCGGCCGTTCCCTGTCGTCGGACAGGAAACAGAAGGCGAAACACGATGCCAAGCCCGGCCAGGGCGACAAGGGCGATCGCAAGAACTAGCTCCGTGAAGATCGCCACCTATAACGTCAACGGGGTGAATGGCCGTCTGGAAGTCCTGCTTCGGTGGCTGGAGGAGGCGTCCCCCGACGTCGTCTGCCTTCAGGAACTGAAGGCACCAGACCCGAAGTTCCCCGTCAAGGCCATCGAGGCTGCCGGATACGGGGCGATCTGGCACGGCCAGAAGAGTTGGAACGGCGTGGCGATCCTCGCCAGAGACAGGGAGCCAATGCCGACGCGCAAGGGCCTGCCTGGTGATCCGGACGATACGCACAGCCGTTATATCGAGGCAGCCATCGATGGCATCGTGATCGGCTGCCTTTATCTGCCCAACGGAAATCCCTATCCGGGACCGAAGTTCGAATACAAGCTGGCATGGTTCCACAGGCTGACGGCCTACGCGGCAGAACTGCTGGAACTCGACGTGCCGGTGATCCTCGCTGGCGACTACAACGTCATGCCGACGGAACTCGATGTCTACAAACCGGAGCGTTGGGTGAACGACGCGCTGTTCCGCGTCGAGGTCAGAGACGCTTATCATCGCCTGCTTGGACAGGGCTGGACGGATGCCCTCCGGCAGCTTCATCCCGGCGAGCGCGTCTACACCTTTTGGGACTACTTCCGAAATGCCTTCGTGAGGGATGCCGGCCTTCGCATCGACCACTTCCTGCTCAGCCCGGATGTCGCCAAAAGGCTTTCGGCTGCGGGGGTCGACAAGCATGTCCGGGGATGGGAGCACACAAGCGATCACGCGCCGGCCTGGATCGAACTTTCAGATGGAGCTGAGGAGGAAGGTCGATGACGATGAAAGATTGGCGTGCCGAGCTGCGCCTCGAACTGGAAAAACTGGTCGACGCCGCCGTCGTTGTCGGCGCGCGCCAACAGGATGTCTACGCCGCCATTCTTGACGAGATCGGACAGCTTCGGCTCGCCTACGAGCGAGACCCCGATCCCGCCGACTCCGTCAGCGAACAGGTCATCGAAGAACCGTCCAACAATTGGCCCGCCGCGGACGATTGATCGCAGCACGGTGTCGCCGTCCGGAACGGGTTTACGAAATTGGTGGTCGCGATCAACCGCGTACACCTTTCCTCATCCGGCTCTAGCGAGCGCTGCAAGCTGCGTCATCACCATCGCTGCGCCGGAAAGCCGTTTCTCCGGTGTTGCGAGGTCGCGCTGAAAGAAGATGCTTTGGTCCGGGCGGATCTTGGCGATTGTTCCCTGTTTCGCGATGTAGCCCACGAGTGCCGCGGGATTTGGAAATTCCTTGTTGCGGAACTGGACCACGACGCCCTTCGGTCCGGCATCGAGCTTTTCGACATTCGCCGTGCGGCAGAGCGACTTGACGTAGACGATCTTCAGGAGGTGCTGTACCTCCGTCGGCAGCGGCCCGAAACGGTCGATCAGCTCCGCACCGAAGCCGTCGATCTCCTTGAGGTCGGTCAGCTCGCCCAGGCGCCGATAAAGGCCGAGCCGCAGATTGAGGTCCGGCACATACTCCTCCGGGATCATCACCGGGGTTCCGACCGATATCTGCGGCGACCAGCCGGTATCGTGGATCTCCTCCTCGCCCTTGAGTTCGGCAACCGCCTCCTCGAGCATCTGCTGGTAGAGCTCGAAGCCGACCTCCTTGATGTGACCCGACTGTTCCTCGCCGAGCAGGTTGCCCGCTCCGCGGATGTCGAGGTCGTGGCTGGCGAGCTGGAACCCGGCTCCGAGCGTGTCAAGCGATTGAAGGACCTTCAGGCGTCGTTCCGCCGGCCCGGTCAACGTCTTGTTGACGGGAAGCGTGAAGAGCGCGAAGGCGCGGACCTTGGAGCGCCCTACTCGACCGCGCAGCTGATAGAGCTGGGCAAGGCCGAACATATCGGCACGATGCACGATCAGGGTGTTGGCGGTCGGCACGTCAAGACCAGACTCAACGATCGTCGTCGAGAGGAGCACATCGTAGCGCCCTTCGTAGAAGGCGTTCATGATGTCTTCGAGCTCGGTCGCCGGCATTTGCCCGTGTGCCACGGCAACTTTCAGTTCCGGCACGTCGGATTTCAGGAAATCATGGATTTCCGGAAGATCGCTCACCCGCGGACAGACATAGAAGCTCTGGCCGCCGCGGTAGTGCTCGCGCATCAAAGTTTCACGGATCACCAAAGCATCGAAGGGCGAAATGAAGGTGCGCACCGCCATGCGGTCGACCGGCGGCGTCGTGATCAGCGACAGTTCGCGCACTCCGGTGAGGGCAAGCTGCAGCGTCCGCGGAATGGGCGTCGCCGAGAGCGTGAGAACGTGCACGTCGCTCTTCAGCTCTTTCAGGCGTTCCTTGTGCTTGACACCGAAATGCTGCTCCTCATCGATGATGAGCAGGCCGAGATTGGCGAATTTGATCGACGAGCCGAGCAGCGCGTGCGTGCCGACCACGATGTCCGTCTTGCCATCGGCGACCTCTTTCTTCGTGAGCGCCAGATCCTTCGCGCTGACCAGCCGCGAGGCCTGCTGAATTCGGATCGGCAAGCCGCGGAAACGATCGGAGAAGGTCTTGTAGTGCTGCCGCGCAAGCAGTGTCGTCGGCACGACCACGGCGACCTGCACGCCGTTCATCGCCGCGATGAAAGCGGCCCGCAGCGCCACCTCCGTCTTGCCGAAGCCGACATCGCCACACACGAGACGGTCCATGGGCCGGCCGCGGCCGAGATCGTCGCGGACGGCATCGATCGAGTTCAATTGGTCCTCGGTCTCGTCATAGGGGAAGCGGGCGGCGAATTCGTCGTAGACACCGTCCTGTGCCGCAAGGACCGGCGCATGGCGCGTATGTCTTTCGGCAGCAATGCGGATGAGGCCGCCGGCCATATCGAGCAGCCGCTTTTTGAGCTTGGCCTTGCGCGCCTGCCAGGCGACACCGCCGAGCTTGTCGAGGACCGCATCGGTTCCTTCCGAGCCATAGCGCGACAGGAGCTCGATGTTTTCCACCGGGAGGAAAAGCTTGGCATCGTCCGCATAAACGAGCTCGAGGCAGTCATGCGGCGCGCCGGCGGCCTCGATCGTCCTGAGGCCGACGAAGCGCCCGATGCCGTGCTCGGCGTGCACGACATAACTCCCCTCGTCGAGACCGGTCACTTCCGCGATGAAATCCGCGCCTCGCTTGCGGCGCTTGGAGCGGCGAACCAGACGGTCGCCGAGAATGTCCTGCTCGCCGATGACGACGAGATCACCCGTCTCAAATCCCGCTTCGAGGCTTAGAACCGCGGATGCGGCCTCGCCCGGCTTCAGCGAACCGATATCCGCGAGCGCCTTGACCGGACGGATATTGGCGAGACCATGCTCGGCCAGAACCTGAAGCAGCCGGTCGAGCGAGCCTTCGGTCCAGCCGGACACGATGACCTTGGCGCCTTTTGCCCGCTTCTCGGCGATATGCTTCACGGCCTGATCGAAAACGTTGGTGCGGGTGCCATCGGTATCGGCCTCGCCCGCCGGCTTGGCCCAACGCAGGCCCTGACGCGCTTCGATGTTCACGACCTGGCGCGCTTCGCCCTCGTGTTCGGTAAAGGGCGAAAGGCGGATCGCATTGCGATCATTCAGGGCTTCGCCGAAGCCTTTCGCAGTGAGATAGAGCATGTCCGGCGGCACGGGCTTGTAGGGCGTGCTCTGGGTGACCTGAGACTTGCCCGGCGAAGCCGAAGCGAGGCGGGCGTCGTAATAGTCGAGAACGAGCTTCGAGCGCTCTGCCGCGGCCTCGCGCGCCAGGTGGTCGGTGACGATGCGAAAGCCGTCGAGATAGTCGAAGACCGTTTCGAGCCGATCGTAGAAAAGCGGCAGCCAATGTTCCATGCCGGCATAGCGTCGTCCCTCCGACACGGCCTGATAAAGCGCGTCGTCGCGCGTCGCCGCCCCGAAGAGAGAAAGATACTGCTTTCGGAAGTGGCTGATCGTCTCGGGCGTCAGGGATACCTCGCTCATCGGATTGAGGTCGAGGGACCGGACCTGCCCGATCGTGCGCTGGCTTGCGGGGTCGAAGGACCGGATCGCCTCGAGCGTGTCGCCGAAGAAGTCGAGGCGCAAAGGCTCGCCGCTGCCGGGTACATAGACATCCAGGATGCCTCCCCGTACGGCGAATTCGCCCATCTCGCGCACGGTCGGGACCCGCTCGAAGCCGTTTCGCTCGAGCCGGGCGGCAAGGTCGTCCATGCGGATCTGGTTGCCGGGCCGTGCCGTGAAGGCGAGACTTTCGATCACATCCTGCGGTGAGATCCTCTGCAGCGCTGCATTGATGGTGACGAGCACGATCGCCGGATGCGGTTTCCTGCGGTGGGCGATCAACGCGCTCAGCGCGGCGAGCCGGCGCGCCGAGGTGTCGGCGCTCGGCGAGACGCGGTCGTAAGGCAGACAGTCCCAACCGGGCAGCGTCAGGACCGGTATGTCTGGAGCAACGAAACCGAGCACCTGTTCCAGGTCGGCGACCTTCTGGCCATCGGAGAGGATATAGGCGACGGGTGCCCCGGCCCGGGCAAGCTCGGCAAGAACGAGCGCCTCGGCGCCTGTGGGAACCGGGCCGATGGTAATTTCCCGCGTCGCCGCAAGTATCTTCCTAGGGTCGAGGCCAGGTATCATCGTCATGTCTACTTCGTTTCGTGGCGAACCGGGTCGAAATCCGGGCGATAGGCAGCGATCCGGAAGAAGAGTTCCGTCGCATAACGCTCGGGCAGCGGTTTTTCTCCGGTGATCCAGCGGACGAGGTCGTTGTCCTCCTCCCCCATGATCGCTTCGAGTTCGTCGAGCTCCGCCTCGGACAAGGTGGCGAGCTCCGCCTCGGCGAACTGGCCGAGGATCAGGTCCATCTCGCGAATGCCGCGGTGCCACGCACGGAAAAGAATCCTGCGCCGACGCGGGTCGAGATCGGCGCTCGTGCGCGAAATGCCGGTCATGGGATGTCCTTCCTGCCTCCGCCGCTCCGGCGGATCGAGATCATGGGCTCTATAAACGCTGGAAAGCGGGTTGTCAGCCTTGCCAAAGGCGGAATTATCGTCGCAATTTCATTGCTATGCGCCCTGCCCTGCTCGATCCGCTGTTTTCGCCACTCGACACCTTGCCCGGCATCGGCCCGAAGACCGGCGAACTTTACGCGCGCCTGCTCGGGCGCGAGACGGTCGAAGACTGCCGCGTGGTCGATCTTGTGTTCCATATCCCTCATTCGCTGATCGATCGTCGCCGCCAACCCGGAATCGCCTATGCTCCTGATGGGTCGATCGTCACCATCACCGGACGTGTCGACCGGCACCAACCGGCTCCCGGCGGCAGATCGAACGCGCCCTATCGCGTCTTTCTCCACGACGAGACCGGCGAACTGGCGCTCACCTTCTTTCGCGTCAGGGGCAACTGGCTCGAGAAGGCCCTGCCCATCGATGAGACGGTGATCGTCAGCGGCAAGGTGGACTGGTTCAACGGGCGCGCTTCCATGGTCCACCCGGACTACATGGTCCGCGCGGCCGAATCGGAGAACATGCCGCTCGTCGAGGCTGTCTACGGGTTGACGGCGGGTCTGACCTCGAGGCCCCTTCGCAAGTCGATCGAGGCGGCAGTGGCACGCGTCCCGGACCTGCCGGAATGGCTGGATGAGGCACTTCTGCGCCAACAGGGCTTCAAGAGCGCCAAAGAAAGCTTCCAGCGCCTGCACGAACCGCGGGACGAAACCGATGTCGACGCACAGGCGCCCGCGCGCCGCCGGATCGCCTATGACGAGTTCCTGGCGGGGCAGCTTTCGCTCTCGCTGGTTCGCCAGCGATTGCGCAAAGTCGCCGGTACACCGATTCATCCGACCGGCCGGTTGAGCGGTCCGGTAATCGCCGCCTTGCCCTTCTCCTTGACGAAAAGCCAGTCGGCGGCCGTCGACGAGATCCTTGCCGACATGTCCGGAGCCGACCGCATGCTGCGGCTGCTGCAGGGGGACGTCGGCTCCGGCAAGACGGCCGTGGCCTTGATGGCGATGCTGGCGGCGGTGGAATCCGGCGGCCAGGCCGTGCTGATGGCGCCGACGGAAATTCTCGCGCGGCAGCACCACGCCACGCTTTCGCGAATGGCCGCGCCGGCGGGCATCACGATCGATATCCTCACCGGCAGGACGAAGGGCAAGGAACGGGACGCGATACTGGAACGCATTGCCTCCGGCGAGACGCAGATGGTCATCGGCACGCACGCACTCTTCCAGGACGCCGTGATCTATCGCCAGCTCGTCCTCGCCGTGGTCGACGAGCAGCATCGTTTCGGCGTGCATCAGAGGC
This sequence comes from Sinorhizobium sp. M4_45, assembly GCF_002885915.1. NCBI lineage: Bacteria > Pseudomonadati > Pseudomonadota > Alphaproteobacteria > Hyphomicrobiales > Rhizobiaceae > Sinorhizobium > Sinorhizobium sp. M4_45. Next base: position 1,032,768 of record NZ_NWVE01000001.1, on the reverse strand, counting down.
TGCGGCTGACGGCCAAGGGTATCTCTCCGCACATGCTCGTCATGACCGCGACGCCAATTCCGAGAACACTCGTGCTCGCCGCCTTCGGCGACATGGATGTATCGAAGCTCACCGAGAAGCCGGCAGGGCGCAAGCCGATCCAGACCGTCACGATACCGAACGAACGTACGGAGGAGATCGTGGAAAGGCTCGACGCAGCGCTCCGGCAGGGCAAGAAGGCCTATTGGATCTGCCCGCTCGTCGAGGAGTCCGAGGAGACCGACGCCATGTCCGCCGATGAGCGCTACCAGAGCCTTGCTCGACGGTTCGGCAAGGATGTCGGCCTGGTGCATGGGCGCATGGCAGGGCCCGACAAGGACGCCGTCATGCTCGCCTTCAAGAACGGTGAAATCCGTTTGCTCGTGGCCACGACGGTCGTCGAGGTGGGCGTGGACGTGCCGGATGCAACTATCATGGTCATCGAGCACGCCGAACGCTTCGGCCTTGCGCAACTGCACCAGTTACGCGGCCGCGTAGGGCGCGGCGACGAAGCCTCGACCTGCATCCTTTTGTACAAGAGCCCGCTCAGCGAAGCGGGGCGCGCGCGTCTTTCGGTCCTGCGTGAAAGCGAAGACGGCTTCCTGATCGCCGAGGAGGACCTGAAGCTGCGCGGCGAAGGCGAGCTTCTCGGCACGCGGCAGTCCGGCACGCCGGGTTTCCTCATCGCAAGCCTCGAGTCGCATGCCGACCTCCTGGAGATGGCGCGCAAGGATGCCGCCTATGTCATAGACAGGGATCCGGAACTGACGTCGGAACGCGGTCAGGCGCTCAGGACGCTGCTCTATCTCTTCCGGCGCGACGAGGCGATCCGGTTCCTGCGGGCCGGCTGATCGTCAACTCCCGGAACCTCATACGCTCTCCTGCTGTTTGATCGCACGCGGGGGCGCATTGGCCAGCGGGTTGTAATCCGGCGCAACGAGGCCTCCGGAGATCAGCAGCTTCGCAGCATCCTCGGCGCTCATCTGCAGAGGAATGATCTTGTCGCGCGGCACGAAGAGCAGGAAGCCGGCGGTGGGGATCGGCGTCGGAGGCAGGAAGACCGTCACCATGTCCATGCCGCGCTCGTCGAACCTGGCGGCGATCTCGCCCTTCACATCGGTGGCGATAAAGACCAGCGACCACAGCCCGGGGCTTGGATATTCGATCAGCCCCGCCCTCTTGAACGAGGACGACTGGTCCTGCAGCACGGTCTGGAAGATCTGCTTCAGCGACTTGTAGATGGAGCGGACGAGCGGCGTCCGGTTGAGGAGCGACTCACCGAAGTTGATGATCGAACGTCCGACGAGATTCGCGGTCAGGAAACCGACCAGGGTGATGGCCACCACGGCGACGAGCAGCCCGAACCCCGGGATCGCGATCGGCAGATAATTATCGGGGTTATAGAAACTCGGCAGATACGGTTTCACCCAACCGTCGGCCCACTCGATAAAGGAGCGGACCAGCCACACCGTGATCGCCAGCGGCGCGCAGATGATAAGCCCGGTGAGAAAGTAGTTGCGCAGCCGGGCCGCGATGATGCCGCTTTTGGAACTTTCCGTCATGCCGTTGCCATCGATCCGTCAGTCCGCTCCGAAGGCTGGATGATAAGTGACGGTGCCGGAAACCAGCCCTCCCGACAAGGGTAAAGCCATGAAATATTGCGGCGCACAACCCGGAAAAACAAGAGCAGGCTCGTTGCGGAACCCGAATCTATCATAGAAGGCCGGATTGCCCGCGAGGACGCAGCCTGAAGCCCCGGCTTTGCGCAGCATGTCGAGCCCGCGCCGCACAAGTGCGCTCCCCGTGCCGCGTCCTTGCCGATCCGGCCGCACCGACACGGGGCCGAGCCCGTACCAGCCGACCGCGAACGGGGTGATCGTGACAGGCGAAAATGCGATGTGACCGATCACCTCGCCCTCTTCCTCGGCAACGAGGGAAAGCGTCATCGCGTCCTCGGAGCGCAGTCGGTCGATGATCCGGGCCTCCGTCTGGTCGCTATAGGGCTGCCCGGCGAAAGCCGCCTCGGTAATCTGCCGGATCGTCTCGGCATCGCCCGCGGTTTCCGGTCGGATGATCATTCGACCGTCACCGATTTGGCGAGGTTGCGCGGCTGGTCCACGTCGGTCCCCATGAAGACGGCCGTATGGTAGGCGAGTAGCTGGACCGGCAATGAGAAGATCATCGGCGCGATGATCTCGTCGACTTCCGGCAGCACGATCGTGTGCATCGTATCGAGCTTCGACGCGGCCGCACCTTTCTCATCGGTTATCAGGATGATGCGGCCGCCGCGCGCGGCCACCTCCTGCATGTTCGATACCGTCTTGTCGTAGAAGCGGTCATGCGGCGCGATGACGATGACGGGCATGTTTTCGTCGATCAAGGCGATCGGTCCGTGCTTCAGCTCGCCCGCGGCGTAACCTTCGGCGTGGATATACGAAATCTCCTTGAGCTTCAGCGCCCCTTCCATTGCCAGCGGGAAGCTGGTGCCGCGGCCGAGATAGAGCACGTCGTGGCATTTGGACAGTTCGCGCGACAGACTCTCGATCTTCGGCTGGATGCTGTTCAGCACCTGCCCCATGATGCGCGGCATTTCGGCAAGGCTCTTTACGAGCGCCTGCTCCTCTTCGTCGCTGATCGTCCCGCGGGCCTTGCCCGCGCCGACGGCGAGTGCGGCCAGAACCGCAAGCTGGCAGGTGAAGGCCTTGGTCGAGGCGACGCCGATCTCGGGGCCCGCAAGGATTGGAAAGACCGCGTCGGATTCCCGCGCGATGCTCGATTCGCGGGCGTTGACGACCGCGCCGATCTTGAGGCCGTGCTCCTTGCAATATCTCAGGGACGCCAGAGTGTCGGCGGTCTCGCCCGACTGCGAGATGAAAAGAGCCGCCGACTGCGGCGACAGCGGTATCTCGCGGTAGCGGAATTCGGATGCGACGTCGATTTCGACTGGCAGGCGGGCATAGCGCTCGAACCAGTATTTGCCGATCAGGCCGGCGAGATAAGCGGTGCCGCAGGCAGAGATCGCCAGGCTCGGGATCTTGCCGAAATCGATGGCGTCGGAAATCGGAACGACACGATTCTCTATGAAATTGACATAGTGCCCGAGAGCATGGGCGATGACCTCCGGCTGCTCATAGATCTCCTTCTCCATGAAATGGCGATGGTTGCCCTTGTCCACCAGAAAGGCAGCAGCCGTCGAAATCTGGCGCGGACGCTCGACGACATTGCCGTCGAAATCGAAGATATGGACGCCGGTCTTGCCGATGACGGCCCAGTCACCATCGATGAGGTAGGTGATTTCATTGGTGAAGGGCGCAAGCGCGATCGCGTCCGAACCCAGGAACATCTCGCCGTTGCCGTGGCCGATCGCCAGCGGCGGTCCGTTGCGCGCCGCCATGATGGTCGACCGATCGTCTTCGAAAAGGACGGCCAGTGCGTAGGCGCCCTTGACGCACTTCAGCATGGCATGCATCGCCTCGCGCCGCCCAAGGCCGTCCCGGCGAAACTTTGCCAGAAGGTGCGCGACGACCTCGGTGTCCGTCTCCGTCTGGAATTCGGCGCCTGCTGCTGCAAGCTCGTCCTTGAGCTCGGCGAAATTCTCGATGATGCCGTTGTGAACCACGGCGACGCCTTCGGTGAAATGCGGGTGGGCGTTGCGTTCCGTGGGTGCTCCATGGGTTGCCCAGCGCGTGTGGGCGATGCCGATGGTGCCCGCCAGAGGCTCCTCTCTCAACCTGCTCTCGAGGTTGACCAGCTTGCCCTCGGCGCGCCGGCGCTGCAGCTTTCCCCCGTCGATCGTCGCGACGCCGGCCGAATCATAGCCGCGATACTCCAGGCGCTTCAATGCTTCGACCAGCCGCTCCGATACCGGCTGATTCCCGACGATGCCAACAATCCCGCACATATCCCTCTCCGCGTCTCTTCACGCCCTGCGGCGTATCAGCTCAAAAGTAACGACCACTGCATGTTTCCTCGAGTCGTACCGGCTCAAGGACAGGAATATGCAGCAACCCTAAAATGCCGCAGCGATCATTGCGCGTCTGACAAACGCGCGGCGCCGCAGGTGCCCGTTGAAAGCCTTGGTAGCGAAATTGCGTCGCGACGCAATCCGTTTTGATTTCACTTTCAGTTTCAATATTTAATGCGTCTACTCCGCGGCCTTTGCCCGCTTCCTGGCTGCCTTTTCCGCCTCGTAGCGCTCGCGCAATACGGGCGCCCTGCCGGGCTTGATGTCCTGGCGCGCACGGCCGAAAGCGACCGCATCCTCCGGCACGTCTTCCGTGATGACGCTTCCGGACGCCACGAGCGCCCCGTCGCCGATCGAAACCGGAGCGACGAGCGACGAATTGGAGCCTATGAAGGCGTTCGCGCCGATGCGGGTGACATGCTTGTTCACGCCATCGTAGTTGCAGGTAATGGTACCGGCGCCGATATTGGATCCGGCGCCGACGAAGGCGTCGCCGATATAGGTGAGGTGATTGACCTTGGCTCCGGCACCGATCTCCGCGTTCTTCACCTCGCAGAAATTGCCGACCTTCGACTTCGCTCCGAGGTCGGCGCCCGGGCGCAGGCGCGCGAAAGGTCCGACCGTAGCGCCGGCACGGACGTGAGCGCCTTCCAGATGGGAGAAGGCGTGGATGACCGCACCGCTTTCCACGCGCACGCCGGGCCCGAAGACGACGTTCGGCTCGAGGAGAACGTCCTGGGCAAGTGTGGTGTCCCATGAGAGGAAGACGGTCTCGGGTGCGATCATCGACACGCCCGCCAGCATCAGTTCGTGACGACGGCGCTGCTGCCAGAGGCGCTCGATATAGGCAAGCTCGGCGCGGGTGTTGCAGCCGGTGAGTTCTTCTTCGGGCGCTTCGACAGCGATTGCACGGCCACCGAGGGACCGCACGATCTCGACGAGATCGGTCAGGTAGTATTCGCCTTTCGCATTGGCGTTGCCGATCCGGTCCAGGAGATCGAGGGCCTTGCGGCCGTCGATCGCCATCAGCCCGCCATTGCAATAGGTGATGCGGCGCTCCTCGTCGGAGGCGTCCCGGTGTTCTCGGATGGCGACCAGCGCTCCATCCTTCACGATGAGACGCCCGTATCCGGTCGGGTCCGCCGCCTGGAAGCCAATCACCACGACGTCATCTCCGGCCGCAAGCCCGTCGCGGGCAGCCTTCAAGGGTGCGGCGGTGATAAGCGGCGTGTCTCCGAAAACAACGAGAACGTCGTCATAGCCTCTAGCGATCGCATCTCGGGCAGCAAGCACGGCGTGGGCGGTCCCAAGTCGCTCTTTCTGAAGAAAGGACGTGACGGCCACTTCGCCGGTAGCCGCCGCTGCAGATACGGCATCCGCATCGCGCCCGACGACCAGCGCCACATCGGAGATCGATGCACTCGCCAGGGCGTCGACGACGTGGGCGATCATCGGTCGCCCGGCAACCGGATGCAGCACCTTCGACATGGCCGATTTCATCCGCGTGCTCTCGCCAGCCGCCAGGATGATCGCCAGGCAAGTCCGTTCCATACTCTGATCTCCTTGATACCCTCTCGGGACATTTTTCCGACGCGGCGTCTCGCGCCTGCCCGCGCGCTTTTTGCGCGTTCCTATCAGCAACATATTGCGAGAACCATAATTCGCACAATCACGTCGCGTTAATCCGGTTCAAACCGTATGATATCAGCCCGGCGGCCGCAGACGGCTTTCGGTGAGCAGGCCGCTCTCCTCCAGAATGGGATAGGCGACGGAGGCGATGTGCGCGTTGATGCGCTTCAGGTCCCGCAGCATGTCGAGGTGCAGCGAACTGGTTTGCAGGCTTTCCAGAAGGCCGTCACGCAACCGCTCCAGGTGGCGCTCTGCGGAGCGTTTCTCCATATGCCGCACGTCGACCTTGACCTCGATGAGATGACGCGCCAGGTCGGCATTGCGGGTGACGAAGATGGTCTGCGCGATGCGCAGATTGTCGATGGTGAGGTTGAAAAGGCCCTTCAGCTCCTGATAGCCATCCTCCGAGAACCGCAAGCCGCCCCTCACCTTCTTGGCGATCTGTTCACAGAGACCCTTTTCGATGATGTCGCCCATGTGCTCGAGATTGATGGCATAGTCGATGATCACGATCGAACGGCGCCCGTCCTCCTCGTTCAAGCCATCGCGGCCAAGCCGGGACAGAAAGATCTTCACTTCCTGCTGCAGGAGGTCGACCTGCCGCTCGATATTCTCGATATCGCCCAATTCGTTGACATCATTCTTGCTGAACGCCTCGGAGGTCCGCAACAGCATGACCTCGATCAGGTCGCCCACCCTCAGGACCTCTCGCGTGGCGCCGGAAAGAGCCATCACCGGCGTATCGAGCGCCGCCTCATCGAGGTAGCGCGGCCCGGTTTCGGCCGCTTCGTCATCGGGGAAGAACCGATTCATGGTGCGGGCGAGCAACCCCGCAAAGGGCCAGGCAATCATCGCCAGCACCAGATTGAACAGCAGGTGAACGTCGACGGGCAGGTTCTGCCGCGGCAACGGCAGGCTCTGCAGGAAGTCGGCGCTGGCGCCAACCGCCGGAAGGGCGATGAGACAGCCGATGCCGCGCACCACGAGATTGCCCAGCGTGACCCGGCGGGCCGCCGGCGGGGAGCCGAGCGTGGTGATGACCGGCGGGATCGCGCCACCGAGATTGGCACCGAGCACCAGAGCGACCGTCAATACGGGAGAAAGCACGCCGGCGGATGAAAGCGACAGCACCAGCATGACGACGGCGAGGCTGGACGACGACGCGAAGGCAAGACCGGCCGCAATGATCATCGCCACGGGCAAGGCGTTGTCGAGCATGCCGAGAAACGCTCCCAGAGCCTGGGATTGGCGCATCGGCTCGGTCGCCGTGCCGAGCAGTTCGAGCGACAGAAGCATCAGACCGATGCCCACGAGCGCGTAGCCGGCGCCCTGGCGCGCGCTCGACCGGCTCAGGCGGTGTGTGGCCACGCCTGCGAGGATGAGCAGCGGCGAAAGCCATCCGATGCCGAGTGCGACGATCCAGGCCGTCATCGCCGTGCCGACATTGGCGCCCAGCAGCACGATCTGCGCCATCTGCGAACGGATGAGCCCCTTCTCGACGAACGAGGCCGTCATCAGTGCCGTGGCCGTCGAGCTCTGCAGCCCGAGCGTTGCGACGAGCCCCGTCGCAAAAGCCCGGAAGGGACCGTTCGTTCCGCGCGCAAGGCCTGCGCGCAGGCGCGCCCCGAAGGCACGTGTCACCCCGTCCTTGACCAGCGACAGGCCGAAGAGCAGCAGCGCAACTGCACCAAAGAGATTGACCATCACGATCGTGGACTGCATGGAGGTGATTTCCCGTAATGGCCGGCGGATCGAAAATCTCGGTGGAGTATCAAAAAACGATTCCCATCAGTTTGCCACACCGGGGCGCGCTTCCAACGCCTAATTTGCAGCTCACTTTAAGTTGCCGGCTAACAAATTCCGACATTGCCTTCGTCGTTAGCGCCTTTTGCAGCCTTTGCTCTTGAATGCCCCGGCAGCCCTGATGCGCGCTGTCATGGCGATGGGGTGGCAAGTTCAACTCCGCCGGCGGCAATTTGCGACGAACCGGCCTTCAATTCCTCTCTGGTTTGTTCTAAGGAACGAATTCATTCGGCGTAATGCCGACGCATCCCAACGAGGTTTTCTGCCCCCATGCTCGACTCCCTGAGAAACGCTGCCCAGACCCGGGTCGTCAAAGGCCTGCTGGCCCTTCTCATCCTCTCATTCATGGTGTGGGGTGGTCAGACGTTGATGGTGCCAAGCACTCCCAATGCGGTCGTTACCGTCGGCGACATCAAGGTATCGGCGAGCGACTTTCGCCTGGCTTACGAACGGCAGATCGCCCTGCTCTCGCGCCAGCTCGGTACGCCTTTGTCGCGCCAGCAGGCACAAGCCTTTGGCGTCGAGAACCAGGTCTACGCCCAGCTCGTCGCCGGTGCCGCCCTCGACCAGCTCGCTACCGACATGAATCTCGGTCTTTCGGAAGACAGGCTTGCGCGGCTGATCGGCGAAGACCCGGCCTTCCATGGCGTCAACGGGCAGTTCGACCGGCTGACATTTTCGAGCGTGCTGCGCAATGCCGGGCTGACCGAGCAGGATTACATCAACAACCGCAGCCAGGTCGCGGTTCGATCTCAGATCGTCGATGCGCTCACGGATGGTTACACGGCGCCCAAGATACTCGTCGACGCCATTGGCAATTACCGTCACGAGACGCGCACGATCGACTATCTGCTGCTTTCCAACGCAAATATCGATGCGGTCAAAACGCCGGGCGACGAGGTGCTCGCGCCCTGGTTCGAAAGCCGCAAGGCGAACTATCGCGCTCCGGAATACCGCAAGATCAGCTACATCAAGCTGGAGCCCGAGGACCTGGCCGCACCCGACGCCGTGACGGAGGAAGAGCTTCGCGCCGATTATGAGAAGCGCAAGGAGAGCTACCGCACGCCGGCAACGAGGACGGTCGAGCAGCTCACCTTCCCGTCGCGCGAGGCCGCCGACGCCGCGGCCGCCAAGCTTGCGGCCGGCACGTCCTTCGACGATCTGGTCAAGGCCGAGGGCAAGACGTCGGCAGATGTACTCCTCGGCGACTTCACCAAGGAGCGCATGCCGGACGCAAAGATTGCCGATGCAGCCTTTGCCGTTGCCCAGGATGGCGGCACCACGCCCGTCGTCGAAGGTGCATTCGGCCCGGTCATCCTGCGCGTAACCAACATCCGGCCCGATGCGGTTCGCAGCTTTGACGAAGTCAAGGAAGAACTGCGCAACGAAATCGCCCTCGACGCCGCCCGCGAGCAGCTCGTCGGTCTTCATGACAAGATCGAAGATGAACGCGCCGGCGGCGTGACCGTCAAGGAGATCGCCGAACAGCTGAAGCTCAAGCTCGTCACGGTCGACGCGGTCGACGCTTCCGGCAAGGATCAAAACGGCGACGAAGTTAAGGACCTTCCGGAACCGCGCGCCCTTCTCCAGGAAGTCTTCAAGGCTGATGTCGGAACGGATACCCTTGCCGTCAATATCGGGCGCGACGGCTCCGCATGGTTCGATGTCGAGGAAATCATTCCGGCCCGGGACCGGACGCTTGACGAAGTGCGCGACGAAGTGGCCGCCGACTGGACTGCGGAGCAGCAGCGCGCGGCACTGGCCGCCAAGGCGAAGGAACTCAAGGAACGTATCGAGAAGGGCGCCAAGCTCGCCGATATCGCAAGCGAACTCGGCCTTGTCGTCGAGACCAAGACCGGGCTGACCCGCGGGACCAACGATGCGAGTCTGAGTCCTGCCGCGGTGATCGCGGCCTTCGGCGGCCCGAACGGCCATGTCGCCAATGCCCCGGGGATCGGCGGCGATGGCCAGGTGCTCATGCAGGTTACATCGGTCGAAGAGAAAGCGCCTGCCGACGCCCTCGACAACGACAGCAGCCAGATCGAAGCGATTGCGCGCGCGAGCGGTGACGACATCCTGGATCAGATGGTCTCCACCTTGCAAACCGCCTACGGCGTTTCGATCAACCAGTCGCTTGCCGAAACGGCCCTGGCGCAACGGTGACGACGGAGAAGCAAACCCATGAGTGATTTGAAACCGTTCGTCGCGAAAGTCGCAGCGCGCGAGGCACTGAGTCGCGAGGATGCGCGCGCGGCCTTCGAGATCATCATGTCCGGAGCCGCCACGCCATCGCAGATCGGCGGTTTTCTGATGGCGCTCCGGGTGCGTGGCGAAACGGTCGACGAGATCGTGGGCGCGGTCGGCGCCATGCGCGCACGCATGTTGCCCGTGGAAGCGCCTGACGGTGCGATCGACATCGTCGGCACGGGCGGCGACGGTGCCGGTACCTACAACATTTCCACACTCGCCGCGCTGATCGTCGCGGGTGCCGGTGTACCGGTCGCCAAGCATGGCAACCGCGCGCTCAGCTCGAAGTCCGGAACGGCCGATGCGCTCTCCTGCCTCGGGGTCAATCTCGATATCGGACCCGCGACAATCTCGCGCTGTATTGCCGAAGCCGGTCTCGGCTTCATGTTCGCCCAGCAGCACCATTCGGCAATGCGCCACGTCGGCCCGACGCGGGTGGAACTTGGAACGAGAACCATTTTCAATCTGCTCGGCCCCCTCGCCAACCCCGCCGGCGTCAGGCAGCAGCTCGTCGGCGTCTATGCGCCGCAATGGGTCGACCCGCTCGCGGAAGTGCTCCGCGATCTCGGTTCGCAAAGCGTCTGGGTCGTGCATGGCGAAGGGCTCGACGAGATCACGACCACCGGCGTGACCAAAGTGGCGGCGCTCAAGGACGGCACGATCACCAACTTCGAGCTGACGCCGGCCGATTTCGGCCTCGAACGCGTGTCGCTCGATGCCTTGAAGGGCGGAGACGGAGCCCACAATGCCGCTGCGTTGCAGGCCGTTCTCGACGGCGCGGAAAATGCCTACCGGGACATTTCCCTTGCGAATGCCGCCGCGTCGTTGATGATAGCAGGGCGCGCCAGGGACCTGTCCGAAGGCATGGCGCTGGCCCGGCAATCGCTTTCGAGCGGCGGTGCCAAGGTCGCCTTGCAGCGGTTGATCACCGTCTCGAACGCGGCTTGAGGAGAAGACATGACGGACATCCTGCGCCGCATCGAAGCCTATAAGCGAGAGGAGATCGCCGCTGCGAAAGCGCGCGTTCCGCTCGAAGAGTTGAAGGCGCGGGCCGCCGATCAGTCGGCGCCGCGCGGTTTCCACGCCGCGCTTTTGGCCCGGCGGGAAAAAGGCCAGTTCGGGCTGATCGCCGAAATCAAGAAGGCGAGCCCCTCGAAGGGTTTGATCCGGCCCGATTTCGACCCTCCGGAACTGGCGAAGGCCTATGCCGCGGGCGGCGCTGCCTGCCTCTCCGTCCTGACCGACGCGCCGAGCTTCCAGGGTGCGCCGGAGTTCCTGACGAAGGCACGCGAGGCCTGCCCGCTCCCGGCTCTGCGCAAGGACTTCATGTTCGACACCTATCAGGTTTTCGAAGCGCGCGCCTGGGGCGCCGATTGCATACTGCTGATCATGGCTTCGCTTGGCGACGATGATGCGCGCCGGCTGGAAGAAGCCGCGTTTGCACTCGGCATGGATGTCCTCGTCGAAGTACACGACGCGGAGGAGATGGAGCGAGCACTTCGCCTGTCATCGCCGCTCGTCGGGATCAACAACCGTAATCTCAGGACGTTCGAGGTCGACCTCGCCGTCTCCGAACGGCTCGCGGCAATGGTTTCCTCAGACCGTCTCCTGGTCGGCGAAAGCGGCGTTTTCACCCACGAAGACTGCCGGCGCCTCGAGAAGAGCGGGATTACGACCTTCCTGGTCGGTGAAAGCCTGATGAGGAAGGACGACGTGGAGGCGGCGACGCGCGCGCTGCTGACCGGCTCGGCAAATATCCTGGCGGCAGAGTGATGAGCGGGCCGACCCTCACCCATATAGACAGCGCCGGCGAAGCCCGCATGGTCGATGTCGGCGACAAGGCCGAGACGGTCCGTATCGCTGTCGCGGAGGGCTTCGTCAGGATGAAGCCGGAGACGCTGACACTCATTCGCGAAGGAAATGCCAAGAAGGGCGACGTGATCGCGACCGCCCGGCTGGCGGGCATCATGGCCGCCAAGCAGACATCCAGCCTCATTCCGCTCTGCCATCCCTTGATGCTGACGAAAGTGTCCGTCGATATTACGCCGGATGACGCCCTTCCCGGATTGCGGGTCGAAGCGATGGCGAAGCTGACCGGACGGACGGGTGTCGAAATGGAGGCGTTGACCGCCGTCAGCGTAGCCTGCCTGACGATATACGACATGGCCAAGGCCGCTGACCGGGAAATGGAAATCTCCGGCGTGCGGCTGGTCAGCAAGTCGGGCGGGCGTTCCGGCGATTATCACGGCGGGGGAGAGATGCGCTGATGTCGCTTCTTTCGGTCGAGGAAGCACTTCAGAGGATTTTGGCCAGGGCCAATCCGCTGCAACGGACGGAGCGCGTTTCGCTGCATGAATGCCTCGGAAGGGTGCTCGCCGAGAACGTGGCGGCCAAGCTGACCCACCCCCCTTTCGACAATTCCGCGATGGATGGTTATGCCGTCCGCCACGAGGATATCGCCGAAGTCGGAGCGGAGCTCTCCGTTATCGGCCAGTCGGCCGCAGGACACCGTTTTCGCGGCGAAGTGAAAGGCGGGGAGGCCGTACGCATCTTTACCGGCGCGCCGGTACCTGCAGGCGCTGATACCGTCATCATTCAGGAAGACACGGAAAAACTGCCGGACGGCCGCATCCGCACCCTGTTTGCGCCGGCAAAGGGCCGCCACATCCGTTTGGCGGGCCAGGATTTCCTGGCAGGTGACGTCGCGCTTTCCGCCGGCAGCGCGATCGACGCCGGGCGCCTGACGCTCGCGGCCGCCATGAATCATCAGGACCTGCCGGTTTTTGCGCGAACCAAGGTTGCAATCATCGCCACGGGCGACGAGTTGTTGCCGCCGGGAAGTTCCCTCGGCCCCGACCAGATCATCGCTTCCAACAGTTTCGGGATCGCTGCGGTTGCCCGCGACAATGGGGCCGAAGTTCTTGATCTCGGCATTGTCGGCGACGATCGGACGGCGATCGCCAGCGCCGTCGCCAAGGCACAGGCAGCCCAGGTGGACGTGCTGGTAACACTCGGAGGAGCCTCGGTCGGCGATCACGATCTCGTCCAGTCGACGCTTCTCGACTGCGGCATGACGCTGGACTTTTGGCGCATCGCCATGCGGCCGGGAAAACCGCTGATGGTCGGCGATCTCGACGGCATCACGGTGCTCGGCCTTCCCGGAAACCCCGTTTCGAGCCTCGTCTGCGCCCTCCTCTTCCTCGAGCCTTTGACGCGCAAGCTTTCGCATCTGCCGCCCCGTTCGAGACTGGTCGATGCACGGCTTGCCGCAGCGCTGCCGGCCAATGACCGGCGCCAGGATTATATACGTGCCCGCCTCACGCTCGAGGCGGACGGTTCGCTCGTGGCGCATCCGTTCCCGCGGCAGGATTCGTCCATGGTCAGCGTTTTCGCGCAGTCCGACGGGTTGATCGTGCGGCGACCGGGTGCTCCCGAAGCTGCGAGCGGAGAGCCATGCAGGGTTTTCAGGCTAAGAGATTCCGCCTGACTTGCGTTGGACCAAATTGAAATGCTCTAGAGATCGCCGAGGAAGGCTGGAGTGCTGAGCTACGGTGCCCTGCCCGCGGGAGGTTTTTCCCGCGCCGCTTTCCGAAACAACAAGGCCGATGCGAGCCAGAGCATTGCGAACAAGGCATTGACGCCAAGGATTTCCAGCGGCGGACTTGCCGGGTAACCCATCCCTGCGGCCACCGCCACCGCGGCGACCAGCGCCTGCGCGAGCGCCGTTGCGAAGAAAGCGCGGGCCATTCCGGCCGGCTGAAAGCGCGCGATGAAGGCGCCGAGGATGCCAAACGCCAGCACCCCGCCATAGAGGAGGTTAGCGGGGTCATCCTCGGTCCCGATGATGCCGACGGCGAGATTCACCCACACCAGGAGGAATGCTGTCGCCAGCGCAAGGCCGACGGCTGCGCGGTATGCGTTGCCGGCAGCGAACCTTGCCGACGCCTCGTAGACGCCGCCTGCGGCGATCAGCATGGCTCCGAAGACAGCGAAATCGGCGACATCCCAAACCACTTCCTCCGTGACTTGCATCGCGAGCAAGGGCAGCAGCATAAGCGCTGCGGCCGCGCCCCACGCGACTCTCCTCCAGAGCCTCCCGCGTCCGTTACGATTTTCCGCCTTCGCCGCCATCTGCATCGCCCGCGCGCATTCACCTCGACTACTTCCAGGCGGATCGCGGTGATTTTAGGTCGAATCGACCTGAAATCATGAATGTGATCGATTCTGATGAGTTGAGACGCGGGATGTCGCGGAAAACCGCGTCATGAAAGTGTTTCACCGGCCCGGCTGACGAGGATCTTGTCGATGCGTCGGCCGTCCATGTCGATCACCTCGAAGCGATAGCCGTGGGCCTCGGCAGTGTCGCCCTCCTCCGGAGTCTTGCGCAACTGCTGCACCAGGAAGCCGGCGATGGTTTCGAAATCGCCGTCCACTTCGATTCCATCGATGCCGATCTGGAGGTGAATTTCATCGATCGGCGTCCGTCCGTCTACGATATAGCTGCCGTCGTCGCGCTGGCGAATGAGGGCGTGTTCGGAATTATCATAATTCGACGGGATGACGCCGACGATTGCCTCCAGGATGTCGGCGGTGGTGATGATCCCCTCCGTGCTCCCGTATTCGTCGACGATCATCGCCATATTGATGCTGGACGACTTGAAGGCTTCGAGAGCTTTCAGACAGGAGGCCGTCTCCGGCAGCGTAAGAATTTCGCGGACATAATCGCGGATGTTGAAGGGCGCGGCCGGCGCAACATTCAATATCTCCTTGGTAAGGACCGCGCCGATGACATCACCCGATGGGCCGTCGATCACCGGGTAGCGCGAGTGGCCGAATTGCCGGATCTTCTGCCCGATCGTCTCCAGGCTGTCGTGAACGTCGATGAAACCGACCTCTGTGCGGTGGGTCATGATCGATTTGACGTTGCGATCGCCGAGGCGGATGATTCGCCGCAGCATCTCGTGCTCGCTCTTCTCGATGGCGCCGCTTTCGACGCCTTCCGCCATGATCGCCTGCACTTCCTCTTCGGTGACGCGATCGGCATCCTCCGGCCTCATGCCCATGAGCCGCATCGCAATAGAGGCCGCCGTTTCGAAAATAAAGACGACCGGCGCTACGATACGGGAAAGCAGCGCCATCGGACCGGCGACGAACATGGCCAGCCCTTCGGGATTTCGAAGCGCCAACTGCTTGGGGATGAGCTCGCCGATGACCACCGACAGAAACGTAATCAGCGTGACGACGAGCGCGACCGCGACGGTGTCGCCGTAAGGGCTGATCCAGCCGATGTCGTTCAGGAACGGCGCAATCTTTGCCGCGATCGTCGCGCCGCCATAGGCGCCCGCGAGGATGCCGACAAGGGTGATGCCGACCTGCACCGTCGACAGGAATTTGCCCGGATCCTCGGCCAGCGTCAGCGCGGCCTCCGCGCGCCGGTTACCCTGCTTCACCATCTGACGAAGCAGCGGCTTGCTTGCCGAGACGATTGCCATTTCCGACAACGCGAAGAAAGCGTTGATCAAGAGCAGAATGAAAATGACAAGAAGCTCGAACATAGTCTCCGGTTCACCGTTGAAGAACAGGCGGCCGCGCGACTGCCCGCTTCCCAGATAGGCTAAGCCGCATGGTCGGGCAAGGCCACCAGCAGGAATTCACGGCCGGGCGCCGGAGCCTGGATCACGATGTTCTGAGGTCGGCTCGACCTAAAAGCATGAACGTAAGTTAGAGCGGGAAGCGTCTCATAAGACGCGCGGCGCTGCAGGAATTTTTCGGAGGACTGCAACCTCTCCTCATGTGCTCGTCACAGGGATCCAGCAGCGCCGCGTCTGCGGCGCGGGAAGCCTTCTTCAGCCCAAGGACTTGGTCTGGCTGGATTCCTGTGACAAGCACAGGAATGAGGAAGTCAAACACGCGGCGGCGGTGGCCCGAATCTCAACAGGCCCTAGAATGCCGCTGTCTTGTCAATGTGTTTGACGGCCTTCGGTCAGGCTTCTGCACCGCCGCCGCTTAGCGCCTGACGGATGCGCGCACGCCCTACCTTGATCACATGCTCCATCGCAAGGCGTGCAGCCGCCTCGTCGCGTTTGCCGATCGCCTCGACGATGCGGATATGGTTGCGCGCAACTTCGTCGATGCCGCCCTTCTCGGCTGTCGGCGAACTGAGCTTGAACACGCCGACAAGGGCTGCCTCGATCAAGCCCCCGACGGTACGCAGAAAGGGATTGCCGGATGCTTCGATGACCGAGAGATGGAACTTGAGGTCCGCCACGGCGAGACTCTCGGGGGTGTGATTCGCCTCGCCCATGGCGACGGCGAGCCGCATCATCCCCGCGATTTCCGCATCCGACGCGTTTCTTGCCGCCAGTGCCGCAGCATGGGTCTCGAAGGCAAGCCGTACCTCGCTCAGATGGTAGAGAAAGTCCTCATCGACGCCGCAGGCGAAATGCCAGGTGAGAATGTCGCTGTCGAAGAGATTCCATTCCTTTCGGGGCGTGACGCGCGTGCCGATCCGAGCGCGCGGAACGATCATGCCCTTGGCGGCAAGTGTCTTCATCGCTTCGCGCAGTACCGTCCGCGAGACGCGGAAACGGAGCGCCAGTTCAGGATCTCCGGGGAGAATGCTGCCGACCGGGAACTCGCCCGAAACGATCGCCTTGCCGAGCTGATCCACGACCTGTGCATGGCTCGTCCGCTTCGGCGTGCCGGATATCACGGTCTCAAGCACGCTCTTCAACCACTCCTCCCCAGGGAAACTCCTCATCGTCAGCGTGATTCTTGCCGGCGACGATCAACACTAGATCGAATAGACGATTCCTGAAAGGCCTGCGGAGAGTTGCAGGCAGGCCGTCGGACTATAGAAAACCCCGCGCACGAGGCGCGGGGTTGCAATTGCCGTGTTCGGGCGTTCGATTATTGCGGCAGCTTGTCGTCTACGCCTTCGACATAGAAGTTCATGCCGAGCAGCGTCGCGTCGTCGGCGGTCTCGCCCTCTTTCAGCCACGGGCTGCCATCCTGCTTGTTGAGCGGACCGGTAAACGGCTTCAGTTCGCCGGACTTGATTTTCGCCTCCGTCGCTTCCGCCATCGCCTTCACGTCATCGGGCATGTTGGTGTAGGGCGCCATGGTCAGGATGCCGTCCTTCAGGCCGTCCCAGCTCGAAGTCGTCGACCATGTTCCATCGAGGAAGGCCTTGGTGCGCTTCACATAGTAGGCGCCCCAGGTATCGACGATCGCAGTCAATTGCGTCTGCGGGCCGGCGGCAATCATGTCGGATGCCTGACCGAAAGCCTTGATACCGCGCTCGGCTGCGACCTGCATCGGCGCGGTCGTGTCGGTATGCTGAGTGATGATATCGACGCCCTGGTCGATGAGCGCCTTGGCGGCGTCCGCTTCCTTGCCCGGATCGAACCAGGTGTTCGCCCATACGACCTTGATCTTGAAGTCCGGATTGACCGCCCGGGCACCGATGACGAAGGCGTTGATGCCCATCACCACCTCGGGAATCGGGAACGAGGCGATGTAGCCGGCAACGCCCTTTTCCGACATTTTCGCGGCGATCTGGCCTTGGATGTAGCGGCCTTCGTAGAAACGGCTGTTATAGGTGGCCACGTTCGGCGCGGTCTTGTAGCCGGTCGCGTGCTCGAACTTCACATCCGGGAATTTGCCGGCGATCTTGATCGTAGCATCCATGAACCCGAAGGACGTGGTGAAAATCAGACCACAGCCGGAACGCGCCAGGCGCTCGATCGCGCGTTCGGCGTCCGGACCTTCCGGCACGTTTTCCAGGAACTGCGTTTCGATCTTGTCGCCGAGCTCCTTTTCGAGCTCCTGGCGGCCGATGTCGTGGGCCTGGGTCCAGCCGCCGTCTGTCTTCGAGCCGACATAGATGAAGCAGATCTTTGCCTTCTCCTGAGCGCTTGCAGCCGGCGCGATACCGAGCACGGCGACGGTGGTTGCGAGGGCGACGAGTAGTTTTTTCATTTTTGACCTCTGTCGGTTTGAGAAATGTCCGTCTGGCTGTTGTTCTTCACCGGTCCGGCACAAACGGCTTGCCGAGCGATGCCGGCGTATTGATCAGGGTCATACGCCGGTTATGCGATATGAGAATGAGTACGACAATCGTTGCGAGATAGGGAAGCGCAGTCAGGAACTGCGACGGAATGCCGATGCCGAAAGCCTGCGCATGAAGCTGGCTTATCGAGACGGCTCCGAAGAGATATCCTCCGGCGACGACGCGCCAGGGCCGCCAGGAGGCGAAAACCACCAGTGCCAGCGCGATCCAGCCGCGGCCGGCCGACATGTTCTCCACCCATTGAGGCGTGTAGACGAGCGACAATTGCGCGCCGGCAAGTCCGGCGCAGGCGCCGCCGAACAGAACGGCCAGGTAGCGTGTGCGAATGACGTTCACGCCGAGGGCGTGGGCCGAGGCGTGACTGTCGCCCACCGCCCGCAACTTCAAACCCGCACGGCTCCGGAACAGAAACAGATGGACGCCCACCACGATCGCGACCGACGCATAGAATATGGCGTCCTGCCGAAACAAAAGCGGTCCGACGACCGGTATCTTCGACAGGAGCGGAATTGCGATCGGCTGCAGCTTGATACCCTGCATCCCGAGAAAACTTTCTCCGACCATTCCGGAAACGCCGAGCCCGAGGAGCGTCAGCGCCAGGCCGGTCGCTACCTGGTTGGCAACGAGCGTCAGCGTCAGGAAGCCGAACAGCAGCGAAAACACGGCGCCGGCAGCGATGCCGGCAAGAATTCCAACATAGGGCGAGCCGCTGAGCTGCGTCGCCGCGAAGGCGCAGACAGCTCCCATGATCAGCATGCCTTCGACGCCGAGGTTGAGCACGCCGGACCGTTCGGCGACGAGCTCGCCGAGGGCGGCGAGGACCAGCGGCGTCGCAGCCGTGATGACGCTTAAGAGGATTGCTTCGACTATGCCCATCAGTGCGCCTCTTCCGTCTTGACCGCTGCGAAGCGATCCCACACCAGCCTGATGCGATAGTGAATGAGCGCGTCGCACGACAGCACGAAGAACAGCAGCAGCCCCTGGAAGACGCGCGTCACCTTGTCGGATACGCCGATCGAAAGCTGCGCGGCCTCGCCGCCGAGATAAGTCAACGCCAGGACGAGACCGGCGGCCACGATTCCGAGCGGATTGAGCCGGCCGAGGAACGCGACGATGATGGCGGTGAAGCCGTAACCGGGCGAGATCACAGGACGCAGCTGCTGCATGGCTCCGCTCACTTCCGAAATGCCGGCGAGCCCCGCCAGCGCGCCGGAAAACAGCATCGAGAACCAGATCATCCTGCGCGAGGAAAAGCCGGCAAAGCGCCCTGCCCGCTCTGATTGGCCGAGAACGGTGATTTCGAATCCCTTCAACGTATAGCGCATCATGAACCACACCAGCACCGCCGCGATGATCGCGAAGGCAAAACCCCAATGCGTACGCCCCGAGGCGAGCATTTCGGGAAGGATAGCGTCCGCGCCGAACGTTCGCGTTTCCGGGAAGTTCATACCTTGAGGGTTGCGCCAAGGGCCACGCACGAGCCAGTCGAGAAAGAGCTGGGCCACATAGACCAGCATCAGACTCGTCAAGATCTCGTTCGTATTCATATGCGCTTTCAGGAAGGCCGGTATCGCGGCGAAGAGCGCTCCACCGAGCATGCCGAGAAGCATCATCAGCGGCAGTATCAACGGCGACTGCCAATCGTAGAAGAGTACCGGGAGGGCCGAGCCGGCGATTGCGCCCATGATGAACTGCCCTTCTGCGCCGATGTTCCAGTTGTTGGAGCGGAAGCAGACGGAGAGCCCGACGCCGATCAGGATCAGTGGCGCCGCCTTGATCGCGAGTTCGTGCAGCGACCAGACCTCGCTCAGCGGCTCCACGAAGTAGCTGTAGAGCGCCGTCGCCGGATTCTTGCCGAGCAATGCGAACATCACGCCGCCGAAGATGATGGTCAGCGCAAAAGCGATGAACGGCGAGAGGATGGAAAACAGCGTCGAGGCCTTCGCGCGCTTTTCGAGTTCAATCCGCATGCGCTGCTCCCGTACCTTCCGCCCCGCCTTCCGATCGGCCATACATGCCACCCATCAACAGGCCGATCTTTTCGCGCGAAAGTTCACGGGCCGGATAGGGGTCGGAGAGACGCCCGTCGCTTATGACGGCAATCTCGGTCGCCACTTCGAATATTTCATCGAGGTCCTGACTGATGACAAGGACAGCGGATCCCGCTTTTGCGAGATCGACCAGGGCCTGACGGATACGGCTCGCCGCTCCGGCGTCGACGCCCCAAGTGGGCTGGTTGACGACGAGCACGGCCGGCTGACAGTCGAGTTCCCGTCCGACGATAAACTTCTGCAGATTGCCGCCGGAGAGTGATCCGGCCGGCGGATCCTCGCCGCTCTTGCGCACGTCCATCGCCTCGGCAATCCGCTTCGTCGCCGCCTGGACGGCGCCGTGGCGGATGATCTTCAGTGCGCCGCCGCCGAGAAAAGCCCGGCGATCCGATTGGCTGCGCGCGAGCACGAGATTGTCGGAGAGCGACAGCGCCGAGACCGCGGCGTGCCCATGGCGCTCCTCCGGCACGAAACCGGCGCCCATCAGACGGCGGGCATTGATGTTCCTCGTCCCCACCGGCCGCTGGCGGATCTGGATGGCATTGTCGTCGGCGACCGGATATTCGCCCGAAAGCGCATCGAAGAGCTCGCTCTGCCCGTTGCCGGCCACACCGGCGATCGCGAGCACCTCGCCTGCCCTGACCTTGAGACAGATGTTCTTCAAGGAGACTGCAAAGGGCGTGCGCGCCGCGACGGAAAGATGCCGCGCCTCCAACTGCACGTCGCCTCTGGTGCTCGTTCCCTCCGGCGTCACGACGGCAACGTCGCTGCCTACCATCATGCGTGCAAGAGAGGCGGGCGTTTCCGCGCGCGGATCGCAGGCGCCGGTTACCTTGCCGTGTCTCAGCACCGTCGCGCGGTCGCAGATGCGCTGCACTTCCTCGAGACGATGGCTGATATAAAGGACGGAACGCCCCTCCGATCGCAATTTCTGCAGCGTCTCGAAAAGGCGGTCGGCTTCCTGGGGCGTCAGCACCGAAGTCGGTTCGTCGAGAATGATGAGCTGCGGGTTCTGCAGGAGAGCCCGGACGATTTCGATCCGCTGCCTTTCGCCGACCGAGAGATCGGCGACATGCGCCTTCGGATCGAGCGGCAGGCCATAGATGCGCGACAGCCGTGACGCTTCCTCGGCAACCCGGGCAAGCGAAACCGACCTGTCCATCGAAAGGGCGATATTCTCGGCGACCGTCAGTGCCTCGAACAGAGAGAAATGCTGAAAGACCATGCCTATGCCGAGCCGGCGGGCGTCGCTCGGGCTGCCGATGCGAACATTCGACCCCTGCCACATGATCTCGCCGGCGCTCGGCGCGAGCACGCCGAACAGCATCTTCACCAGCGTCGACTTTCCCGCGCCGTTCTCGCCGAGCAGCGCGTGGATTTCTCCGGGTTCTATCTGCAGATCGATTGCATTGCAGGCCGCGAACGAGCCGAACAATTTCGTAAGGTTGCGAACGGCCAGCAGCGGGCCGCTCGCGGTTTGTCCCTTTTCAGGCACGCTGCCCTCTTCCCCTCTTCGATCCCCGCTCGCCTTACTGCACGTTCCTTTGATCGTACCCGATCAATCGACAAGAACCTGCAGCCACGTGAAGACTACGGCGACCTTCGCGTCCGATAAGACGCCGGCGCCGTAAGGCTTCGGTCAGGGAATCAGCAATGTCGTTCCACTTGTTTTTCTTGTTTCGAGATCCGTATGCGCCCGACCTGCTTCGGCGAGCGGATAGGTCTGATTGATATTGATACGCACTTTGTTGCTTTGCACAACATCAAACAGGGAATTTGCACATGCCTCCAGGGCCGGCCGGGTCGCGACATAAGTGAAGAGCGTCGGGCGCGTCGCATAGAGCGCGCCCTTCTGCGCCAGGATACCGATGTTGAAAGCATCCACCGGCCCGGAGGAATTGCCGAAGCTGGCCCAGAGGCCGCGCGGCTTCAGGCAGTCGAGCGAGGCCGGATAGGTGTCGCGCCCAACGGAATCATAGACGACATCGACGCCGCGCCCTCCGGTCAAGTCCTTGACGCGCTCCACGAAATTGTCCGTGCGGTAGTTGATGACGTGGTCGTAGCCATGGGCAAGAGCCAGATCGATCTTCTCCTGCGATCCGGCTGTTCCGATCACCGTCGCACCAAGTGCCTTGGCCCACTGCCCCGCAATGAGCCCGACGCCGCCCGCGGCGGCGTGAAAGAGCAAGGTCGTCTCCGAGCCTACCTTGAAGGTCTGGTTGAGAAGGTATTGCGCGGTCATGCCCTTGAGCATCATCGCAGCCGCCGTCTCCAGGCTGATTCCGTCCGGCACCTTCAAGAGTTGCGAGGCGTCTACGTTGCGCTCGCTGGCATAGGCGCCGTCAGAGGATGCATAGGCGACGCGGTCGCCGACCGAAAACATGCTGACCCCATCGCCCACCGCAGTCACTACCCCGGCGCCTTCCTTGCCCGGAACGAAGGGAAGTCCGGTCGCCGACTTGTAGAGGCCGGTGCGAAAATAGACGTCGATGAAGTTGAGGCCGATCGCCACCTGCCGGATCTGCACTTCGCCGGGTCCGGGCGCCGCAAGCGTCACGCCCTCCATCTTCAGAACTTCCGGTCCGCCAAGTTCGCGAACGACGATCGCCTGTGCCATGTCCAACTCCTAATCGATTGCGATGATTTCGGGCCGAGCCTAACCGATCGCGCTCAGGCACGCCCGAGTTTCGGGAATATCTGCAGTATGAAACCGATGACGTAGAGGTAAAGCCCGGTTGCCACGACGCCCACCACAACCCAGGGCGGGGTCTCGAAATGCAGGAGCAACGCATACATGCCGAGCACCGACCAGACTAGAAAGACGCCGAGATTGAGCGGTCTCAGCCTCTTCACACGCACCGGATGCAGGAAGTTGATGGGCAGGAACGTCAAAATCACGGAGAGGAAGACCACAATCGATGCAGTGACTTCGCTCGCCTGGATCACAAAAAGGGTGAAGACGACCATGTTCCAGACGACCGGAAATCCGGAGAAGAAATACTCGTCCGTCTTCATCCCCATATCCGCATAGTAGATCGCGCTCGAAACCACGATCGCTCCGGCGGCCACGAACGACCAGGGTTCTCCGATCATGCCGCTCTGGTAGAGCGCGAAGGCCGGCAGCAGCACATAGGTCACGTAATCGATGACGTTGTCGAGCGTATCGCCCGACCAGTTGGGCAGCACCTCCTTCACCTGGACCTTGCGGGCGATCGGCCCGTCGATGCCGTCGACGAGCAAGGCCAGACCGAGCCACCAGAACATGTCGACGAAGCGGCGCTCTGCCGCAGCGACGACGCCGAGAAAGGCCAGGAACGATCCGGACGCTGTAAGGATATGCACGGAAAAGGCGCGGATTTCCGCGTAAGGAACGCGTCTGTAATTGAAGAACTTCATGTGCGAAGCCGCCCTGTCCCTTGTCCCGGTCCCTCTGCGCCGCCAGTCAGCCGCTCTTTCAGCACCGGCACCACTTTGGCCGTAATATGCACCCTTTGCCGAGCATCGCCAGCAAATTCCAACCGTTCGCCGCTTTGAGGCGGTATTGTCCTGTGGACATGCGGCGCATGCCCCTGCGGTGATTCTGCCCATTTATTTCAATGGGGTAAGCGGCTAGAACTAATGCATGTCGCCCGAAGCTGCGGGCATGAACCAGCACGCTGAAGGACTTCGGATGAACGCGGGCACTTCAGGCTGCAATATTGAGACGAAAGCGGGCAACCGCACGGGAGGTCCTGTCGGCCATGGATCACTATGACATCGCAATAATCGGCGCGGGGCTTGCCGGCTCTCTGGCGGCCATCGCTCTTGCACGCGAAGGTCACCGCGTTGCGCTCGTCGGCCCGCGGCCTGCCATCGCCGACGGCCGCACTACCGCGCTCATGGACCAGTCGATCGAATATTTGAGGAAGCTCGATCTTTGGGATGAGGTCGAGCCGCTGACGGCACCGCTCGTCGCCATCCACATCCTCGACGGGACCAGGCGGCTTTTTCGGGCGCCCCCGGTCAATTTCCGCGCCTCCGAAGTAGGCCTCGAGGCTTTCGGCTACAACATTCCGAACGCCCCCTTCCTCGAGATTCTGGAAAGGCACGAAGCGGAACTGCCGACGCTCGAGCGTGCGACCGCCGCTGCAACGAGAATAGACATCGACGGCGCAGAGATTCGGATCGGCCTTGGCGATGGCCGCTCGATCACTGCCGATCTGGTGGTCGGCGCCGACGGGCGACGCTCGGCCGTGCGGGAGGCGGCCGGGATCGGCGTTCGCACCTGGTCCTATCCGCAGGCCGCTATCGTCCTGAATTTCAGCCATGAACTGCCGCATCAGGACGTTTCGACCGAGTTCCATACGGAAAGCGGTCCGTTCACGCAGGTGCCGCTTCCCGGCAATCGCTCGAGCCTCGTCTGGGTGCGGAAGCCTCGCGATGCCGAGGAGATGCTGACGCTTGCACCGGATGTCCTCTCGCGCACGATCGAGGATCGGATGCAGTCGATTCTCGGCAAAGTCACGACAGAGGGAATGCCGCAATCATTTCCGCTTTCCGGCCTTTCTGCCCGTCGTTTCGGCAAGGGCCGCGTCCTGCTCGTCGGCGAAGCCGCCCATGCCTTTCCGCCGATCGGGGCCCAAGGGCTGAACCTCAGTCTTCGCGACATCATGACCCTTGTCGATCTCGTCGGCCGGCCAACCGGCAGCCGCCTGCCGGTAGACACAGGCGACCGCTTCGATGGACGGCGGCGCGCCGATATTCTCAGCCGTACGGCGAGCGTCGACCTGCTCAACCGTTCGCTGCTCTCGAATTTCCTGCCTGTGCAGGCCTTGCGTGCGGCCGGCCTGCATCTCCTCTCCTCTGCGGGCCCGTTGCGCGGACTTTTGATGCGCGAGGGAATTCATCCCGGCAGCGCGCTGCAGGCGTTCAAGGAGGGCTTACGGGAACAGATCCGCCGGAAGAGCGCCTGAGCGTATGAGGTATAACAGCCCGGTGACCGTCGCGACGGAGAGCAGCGTCGTGATGAGGATCGTCGCCGATGCCCGCTCCTGCCAGACGCCGTATTGTTGGCCGATCACGAACACATTTGTTGCGGTCGGCAGCGAAGCCAGCAGCACTGCCGTCTGTACCCAGATGCGGTCGTAGGCACCGCCAAGGCTGAGCGCCAGATACATGAGCACCGGATGAAGCACGAGCTTCGCCGGAACGATGTAACCGATCTCCGCGGGAATACGCTTAAGCGGGCGCAGCGCAAGCGTGACCCCCATCGCAAACAGAGCGCAAGGCGCCGCCGCTTGCGCCAGGTAGTCGATCAGCCGCTGCAGCGGCAGCGGGGCCTCGAAAGAGAGAAAAGCCGCGGCGACGCCGGCAAAGGTCGACAGGATGAATGGATGAAAGGCTATCCGGCGCGCAATGCCCAGCGCGAGGACTGCAGGCTTCTGCTTGCTGCCACCCGCAGCCGCCATCAGCGCCGGAGCGACGGTGAAATGCGCTGCATTCTCGAAGCAGAAAATCAGCGCCACCGGAACGGCCGCCGTCTCCCCGAGAGCCAGCAGCGCCAGGCCGGGCCCCATGTAGCCGATATTGCCATAAGCACCGGCGAAGCCCTGCATCGTCGCCTCGGCAACCGTATTGCGGCGAAGGAACAGCCCTATGGCGAAGATCAGCGCAAAGACGACATAGGTCGTGCCTACGCTGGTCAGGATGAAATCGGCACGGGTAAGCTCCTCCACCGGCGTGCGCGATACCAGCTTGAAGAAGAGCGCCGGCAGCGCCAGGTAGACGATGAACGTGTTCAGCCAGCCCATCGCCTCGCCCGGATGGTCGACGAGGCGCGCCGTCAGGTAGCCGAGAAAGATGAGGCCGAAGAACGGCAGCACCAGACCCGTGATTTCCGCCATGATCTCCCTCGCCGCTGCTGGAGCGCTTCCAGGAAAAGTGTGTAGCGGTTTTCCGTCCGGAAGTGCGTTGTTTAAAGACTCAGCGCTTCCAGGAAAAGTGCCTAGCGGTTTTCCGTCCGGAAGTGCGTTGTTCTAAGACTCAGCGCTTCCGGGAAAAGTGGGTGACGTTTTCCGTCCGGAAGCTGTAGCTGGGCGTGCTTAGCCGATTTGGGAGAGAATTGGGAAGGTCTGCTGGAACCAGATCGCGACGGAACTGACGAAGCCGAAGAGGAAAGCAAGGCCGGCGGCGACGAGCAGAGCGCCCATCAGCTTTTCGATGAGCCCCAGATGGCGGCGAAAACGCGAAAGGAAACGCATGAAGGCACTGGAAAACCCCGCCGCGATCCAGAACGGTACTGCGAGCCCGAGCGAATAGATCGCCAGCAGAGCAGCGCCGTCGGCGACCGTATCGCGCGCGGCGGCAACACCCAGGATGGTGCCCAGCACCGGGCCGATACACGGTGTCCAGCCGAAGGCGAAGGCAAGACCCATGACATAGGCACCAGACAGGGTCGCCGGCTTGCCACCCTGGAAACGTGCCTCGCGGGCAAGCAGGCCGATCCGGAAGACCCCGAGGAAATGCAATCCCATGACGATGATGATGATCCCGCCTATGCGCGAAAGAAGATCGAGATGCTGCCTGAGCAAAAGACCGATCGAAGAGGCGCCCGCCCCGAGCGCCACGAAGACCGTCGCAAAGCCGAGCGTGAAGAACAGCGCCGCCGGCAGGACGGCCCTGCGCGTGCTTGCGGTTGCCACGGCATTTCCGTCCCGGAACTGGTCGACGGAAACGCCTGCCATATAGCACAGGTAAGGCGGCACCAGGGGCAGGACGCAGGGCGAGAGAAAGGACAGAGCACCTGCCAGAACGGCGGTCCAGATGGAAATATCTGCAATCGACAAGGTATCAGAACTCCGGCACTCGACTTGCCGCCTTCTTACCCGCATGTATGGAGCGAAACCAATCACCTTTTGGCGATCATTTTGACGCACCGAGCCATGGCCGCACCGACGGGGACGGCCGCGCACAGGGCCGCTCGCTTCGAACCCATAATGACGGTTTAGTGCAATTTTTGGGTTGACCGGCGCAAAGCCTGCGTGCATATGTCCGGCCACTCCGCCGGGCCTGCAAGCCCGGCATGGGAGCGCGTAGCTCAGCCGGTAGAGCAACTGACTTTTAATCAGTAGGTCCAGGGTTCGAATCCCTGCGCGCTCACCATAAAAAGACAATTAAACAACGCTTTGCATGATCTTTCTAGCTTTACCCCCGCCTTCCGCCACCCGGCCAACTTGGCGTCGGCACCAGAATCACAGCCTTGCATTAAGCCCGCGTCGGCGAGCCGCTAGAAATTCAAGTAAATATTGACGCTCGGTCGACGGTTGTAGCGGTAATCGTCGCGGTAGCCGTAGCTCTGGGTGTAGTCATAGCGTGGGAAGCACCTGCCGTAGTAGCGGCATGAACGCCAAGCGTGCCGCCTGTTCCAATGGCTGTCTCGCCAGTTGCGTCGGTGGTCGACCTGCTCAACCGCGCCCGTCTTCACCTGCTCTGGCCTAGGCACGAAGCTCGGCGCGGCTCTCGCAGGCAAGGCGAAGGACGCAGCCAAAACTGCGGCTGTGAGGGCCGACAAAAACTTTCTCATGAAGGGATCCTCCTCGGTGCGGATGAGATTGCACCGTGGAGGCTGAACTGCTGATGAATGGGTGCGTTGATGGTGTCCTGCTAAATCGAATCTACGCAATGCGCAGATCCGGTCGGTTCACTGATATCCGGAACCTCCCCGCCGGTCGTCGGTTCCTCCTTCCCCAGCAGGAGAAACAACATGGCCAAAGACGAACTGAGCGCCGGCTTCACCGGGACACCGACCGAACCGCCCACTGGTGTCCGAAAGGTAGCGAAGACAGCCACCGACGCAGTGAGCCGCGAGGCTAACGCTGTGGTGGCCGGCGCCGCAGATCACCCATACACAGCAACCGGCCTGGCGCTCACAGTCGGCGCCCTCGCCTTCGCAATCGGCTACGTTATGGGCCGATCGTCAATCGACAACGGGCGGAGTTACTGGCGGTAGATTACCGGCCGGCGCTCCTGGTGCGGGCGCAGATGGTGACCGCGCTGCCATTGGAAACTGTAGCTCTGATTGGTCCTAAAACGCTTTGCGTCGCCAGGACGCGTAACTCAGCCAGTCGCGCTCGCGGCGGCTGTTGTTGAAGCGCTTGCCTGCCATGGCGAGGTTTGACCAATGGCTCGTGCCGCCGTCAACGCGGCGATGCAGATGTTCCACAGAAGCCACCTGAAGTACCTTCCAGCGCGCGCGTCCATCGCTGCCTCCGTGGTCGTCGCTTTGATCTGTCGACGCGGCGCCGAGTCTATCGTGGTGATCTCTTGCGTTTGCCGGCGGCCTGGGCGAACCTCTGATTCCCATTTCCTGAACTGGCATGTGAAACCGATGAGCAGCAAAATTTTCGAAACCTTGACCGGCATGTACTTTACGGTCGACGCCGCCGATGGGAGTTACTCCACCGGTCAAGTGATCCGACTCGCTGCAGAGGGGCTCTATTTCGTTCGGTTCGACGGCAACGAGGTGACATTGCCCCTGGAACTCGTGACCGTTGGCGAGATGCTGGACACCACCGAAGAAGAGTATAAGCTCTGGCGGTTTTTCGACACGATCGAGGAACGTGACACGTGGATCGAATGGCTGGACGCGCCGTCTAAGCCGCGGGTCATCTCGCTTGTGAAGCCGACCAAGTAACACGTTCGAACCTGTGACAATGGCCAATATCGATCAGATAATCATGTTTGGCGCCGGTCTCTGGATGACAGCGGCAGGTTTTGGCTTCGTCCAGACGAATACTCAAGCGCCGTGGCTCGTTCAACTCACAAGGCATTTTCGCTGGATGGGGCCGTTGTTGACCGTTATCGCTGTGGTTCTGCTGTTTGCCCCAAGTTAGCAACATGATTTTCCGAATGGCCGTAGAAGATGGGACGAAGAGTTGAACTGATTGCGGTGGCAGTGATCATCATCTCCGCCTTTGTGCTCGTTTGGCTGCTATTTGTCTTCAGTTGAACGCTGAAAAGATCAGCATGGCGTGGTCTGGAGTAAGCAATATTGAAGCGTAACGTGCGCGCCATGAGACTACTCGCCCTGGCGGCCACTCTGATCGCAGTGCTGCTGCTGTTCCTGCTCGTATCCGGCATTGCCGATGTCCCCTGTCAGGACGGCACCTGGGACCCGAACAGATATACCTGCATCCATACGGGGGTGACGTCATGAAGGCTGCCCCTCGGCACTCCCACATGCTATAAGAGATCGATGACCGAAAACGAACAGCAGTACGAGTTTTCCGAGTTCTCCGGCGAATTTGTCGACGACGACATCATGGTCACCATCGGCATATATCGCCCGGCCGGCACCAACGCGGACTGGACGCTCGAGGTCGTCGATCAAGAGGGATATTCGACCGTCTGGGATGATCTGTTCGCTACCGACCGCGATGCTTTCCAGGAATTTCTGGCGACCGTCCATCGCGACGGAATACGCAGCTTTCTCGATCAGTCGATCCGCACCGTTCATTGACACTGCGTTCCGCGCGCGTGGATATTCTGATTGGTATCGGGCCGATGCCGCTGATGTGATCAGTAGGCGGAAAATCGCGCTTGATGTAAATGTGCAAAAGCGCTTTACCTGCCCATGTATTTTGAAGAGGCGTACCGGAATCGCGGAATCAGACCTTTCTCGCTGATGAAACCGCAGATAGCGTCTCTGCGCAGCTGCATTCCGGCTGCGTCCCCGAGTCCAATGAAGGCAACTGGATGAGGGCTTGCCCCGCCATCGTGCGGGGCTTTTTCGTGGCCATTGGTACTGCGCGGGCAGCCGATTGACGCACCCGCACACCGCACTGTTGGCTCTCCCTCATGCCCCATAAGGATGCGGTCGCGACCACCGTTTCTAGCCCTTTTTAGTCAGAGAGTAAGCATTGCGCCTCGAAATAGGTTGTGCTGTGATTCGCACTCAACCGGAGTGCTGCTATGTTCGATAATGAAGAGATCGGTATCCCCTGCCCCGAATGCGGCCATGAGACCAGTAAGCCCGTCGCTTGGGTGAAAGCGAACGACGAACTCCCTTGCAGGAGATGTGGGACTGCCATCGTGTTGGAGAATGAAAAGCACTTGCTCACGATCGAGCAAGTCGCTCAGAACATGACGAAACTCAGACGATCGCTTGCAAAGTTTCGCAGGAATGCTCGTGGTGCGCGTTGGCACCGATGACATCCATCCGCCGCAAAAGAAATCCCTCCCCGAATGCGCTTCGAGGAAGGACTAGCATCCGTGTGAACCGTCTCTAGAAATTGAAATAGATCGTCACGCCCGGCCGCCGATGGTAGCGGTGATAGTCTCGATAGCTATAGTGCCTGTAATGGCGGGGATAGCACCTGCCGTAGTAGCGGCAGGAACGCGAAGCGTAGCGTCTGTTCCAGTGGCGCTGCGTGCGCCAATGGCGATGGCGGCGGTGATTGACCTGCTCGACAGCGTCGGTCTTCACCTGCTCCGGCGCAGGCACGAATATCGGTGCGGCGCTTGCCGGAAGGGAAAAAGGCGCAGTCAGGACTAAGGCTGTGAGGGCGGATAAGAGCTTTTTCATCATCGACTCCTTCTCGCTGCCTATGAGCTTGGGCCATCATGCCTGAACCGCTGATGAACGAGCCTTACTCAAGAAAATTCACTATCAAGGAAATATATCCCCGAAGTCCGCACGATTAATCGGGAAATCGTCCGACATTGAGTCGGACTAAAGTCCAAGGAGTGGAACCGCTTGCTTATTTCCCCGTTGAGTGACGAGTTCAACGAGAGGAAATGCTATGAAGAAGCTCGTATTTATTACTGCGACTGTCGCGCTCATCGCCAGCGGTGCTGTCGCGCAGCAAGCCGAGGGTACCAACGCGGCAACCGGCATGGTCGGCGGTGCCGCCACCGGCGCCATTCTCGGCGGCCCGATCGGGGCCGGGGTCGGCGCGGTGGTTGGCGCCACGCTCGGCGGCGCACTTACGCCGCCTCCCCCCGAAGTGGTCACTTATGTTCAGCAGCAGCCGGCACCGCCATCGGTCGTCGTTCAGCAGCCGATCGCGGTCGGCAAGCCTGTTCCCGAAACGGTTATGCTGACGCCGGTCCCGCAGAATCCGACCTATGCATATGCGGTGGTCAATGAGCAGCGTGTCATCGTAGAGCCGAAATCGCGCACGGTCGTTCAGGTCATCAACTGACCTGACGGCGGTGAGAGCGGCCCTCGCAGGCTCGGTTTAAGGCCCCAGGCCGGCCCCGCGTTTATCGCCGGCCTGGAACTTACCCGCGGCGTGGCCGTTCACTCGTGAAGAAAGGAGTTGATCGATGAATCAGATTATCTACCTCGTCGGCCTCGTTGTGATCGTGATAGCGATCTTGTCGTTCTTCGGCTTGAGCTGAACTGAGAAGATCGTTCCATGGCGCGGCCAGCCGATCCCGGCTTTTCGCAGCTTCACCAGGGATTCCCGCGGATTTATTCGCAGCGGCGTACCGGAAACCGAGATTCAGACCTTCCCACCCGTTCGGCTCAGAGATAGCGTCCGCGTCGTAGCTGCATTGGAGCTACATCTTTCCCCGCATTTCGTTTGCCAAGCGGATGCGTGCCTGCCCCGCCATCGAGCGGGGCTTTTTTATCGCCGTAACTCCACGTCCCGCCGCGGCTTCGATGCGTGCGCGGTTGCGGCGGATGCGGCCGTAGACGCAGACAAATCACTGATCTGCCGGACTTTGGTCCCTGGGTCATAAGGCTCTTGGCCGGCCAAAGGTCCGATACGCTGGGCTGCCGGTTGCGATATTGTTCGCATGGAAGGCTGCAACAAATCCATCCGCGATTGTTGCAGAGAGATCGGGAGGTCCAAAGCCAGCCGCCGCTGGACGGCGGACCCCGCGAGTGGCCCCAGAGCGGCGTCCCAGTAGTCCCTTCGGGCAGCGTCGCTCTGGGGCTTTCCCCAGGCGCCGGGTCGTGGCTGCAACTCGCCCGCCGTCACGGTATATTTCACCAAGGTAACGTATCGGTACTATATATCGATGCTCAATCTTCAGTAAGATCAGGAACAAATTGGACGATTCGTCGTTCTATCATCGTATATCAAGGGAGTACGATAGATGAACGCCAAGATCTTCATTGTTACCGCGATCGCAACGGGCATCTTTGCCGCGCCCGCTATTGCAAACGACACCAACCAAGGTGCGGTGACGGGTGCCGCTGGCGGAGCCGTTACCGGCGCTATTGTTGGCGGTCCCGTCGGCGCTGCCATCGGTGGCGCGGTCGGCCTCGTCGCCGGCGCGGTTATCGCTCCTCCGCCGCAGCAGGTCGTAACCTATGTGCGACAGCAGCCGGTTCCCGCCGATACCGTTGTGCTGCAGGAGCGGATCGCCGTCGGTCGTCCGCTACCGCGGACCGTGGCGCTGACGCCCGTTCCAGAGAACCCCTCCTACGCGTTCGCCGTGGTCAACAACCAACGCGTGATCGTCGACCCAAGAACCTACACGGTCGTCCAGGTCGTTCAGTAAGAGGCATTGGAGCGGGATGAGGAAAGTCTATGCGCTTTTCAACCGCATCCCGCTCACACTTATAGATCATGTTCATGATCCTGGTCGACACGGCCTGTAATCATCGTGGTCCAGAGCATTTCCGCGCTTCTTCGGTGCGCGGAAATGCTCACGCACTCGTTTCCGCGCATTTCGAGATGGTGTGGCACATACACATCGCTTTTCAGCAAAAACTGATTCGTGTAAAATTGCTGCTTCCTTCCGAATCGGAATCGCCCTCTATCGAGGGGAACCAAGGAATCATCCCGCCGTTTCCCCATAGGTTCGCTTCCGGAGGGCTGCCACCATGTTTACCGCTTTGTTGATTGCCTCACTCGCGGCGCCTTCGAGTCTCGTCTCGGCCACCGCGACGGTCGATGATCTCCAGTCCGACTTCGAAACTGCCGTGGCTTGCCGGCAGATAGACGGCAGGAACGTATGGAAGGGTGAACTGGCCTATTACATCCAGTCCTATGTCTACGAAGGCGATGCAGCCGCTTCGGCTGACCGCGCCGACATGGCTGATGCCGTGCTGCCGGAGGACAACGAACCGGAGACGGTCAAGGAATTCGAAGAGGCCTGCTCACTTGCCGGGTCGACCGGACACGCACGAAGGTGACCGTTTTGGCGCAAGTCGATTGCCCCTCTCGATCACTACAGCGGCCGTTGCGCGTCTCGTAAGACGCGCGGCGCTGTACAGGGATGAGAGCAGCGCCGCGTCTGCGGCGCGGGAAGGGTTCTTTCAGCCCAAGGACTTGGTCTGGCTGGATTCCTGTGACAAGCACAGGAATGAGGAAAACAAGCCGCGGGGGCTATCCGAATTTCAACAGACCTCAGCCTGATGCGTCCGGTGTAACGCCTGCGCCACGTGCACTGCGCATTTTCAATGCGCTCGTCCGGTATTCGCGGCGATAGGCGCGCGAAAAGGCGGAGAGACTGTCGAATCCGCAACGCAGGGCGATGTCACGCATCGGAATTCCGGTATCACGTACAAGCCGGTGGGCGACCTGCAGCCTGAGGCGCAGGTAATAGGCGCCGGGGCTCGTCGAGAGGCCTTTGGCGAAGAGCGTTTCGAGCTTGCGCTGCGAGACGGAAAGCCGGCGCGCCAGCGCCGCGACGGTCATCGGACGCTCGAGCGTGCGCTCCATGAGCCTGATGGCCGCGGCAAGCTCCGGGTCGCGTGCCTCTATGCGGCCGAGCGAGACGAAAGGCTGGACATCCGTCGGGCCGTGCATCTGGTCGTAGACAAAAATGCTCGCAACATCGAGCGCCAGTGCAGGCCCGAGCCTCTCCGAGACGAGATGCAGCATCATGTCGAAGGTCGGCGACGCGCCGCCTGAGGTCCAGTATTTTCCGTCGATCACGAAACGGTCGCCGATCACCTCCAATTCCGGAAAAGCCTGGCTGAAATCTTCGAGCTCCTCCCAATGGGCCGTAGCCTTGCGGCCATTGATGAGCCCGGAACGGCCGAGCAGCCAGCACCCGGATTCGACGCCTGCGACGATGTCGAAATGTCGCGCACATTCCTGCAGGGTCGCGAGAAAGCGCTTGCCGGCGTGCCTGTGAAGATTGAACCCGCCGATGATGAGAAGAAGATCTCCCACGACGGGCAAGGTGAAACTTCCGTCCACGGCAATCGGCACGCCGCAGGTCAGCATCACCGCCTGGCCGTCGGCGGACAGAAGCCGCCAGCGGAAGACCTCGTGCCCCGCCACTCGATTTGCCGCGCGCATCGGATCGAGGACCGAGGCAAAGGACATGATCGACGATTCGGGCAGGACGACCACCACGACTTCAATCGGCGATTGTGCAGAACGGTTCGCAATCATGCGCATAACGTCAAATTTTATGCGCAGTATGTCAAATGGCAAACGAGCGTTCGGGCATTATCGACCGGCAATCGATCTCTTCGCGGGCATTTGCAGGCCCGCTCGGAGATGATGTTCCCCTTTTTCCGCTACTTTCGGAAGGGCCGGCCGGACGAACCGCCGGCCCTCTTTCTTTCCCCTGGAACGGGCGGTTCGAGGGCGTTGTTTTTCGCAGACTCGCTCCCGATATGTTGCTAATCTCTGCCGCAACAACAGGAGGCATCTGTGATGATCAGAAATGTGCTTGTTGCAGTCTTCGGGGCTTCGCTGCTCGGGGGAGCGGCCCATGCAGCCGATTTGGCACAGGCACCGGAGCCGGCGCCGACGGTCGAGGCGGTATCCAGCTTCGTATGGACGGGCGGTTATCTCGGCCTGCAGGGCGGGGGTGGCTGGTTGAACAGCGACCTCAGCGTCCCGGGCGGCAGCGCCTCCGAAAAATTCAGCGGCGGCCTCTTCGGCGCCTTCGCCGGCTACAACTATCAGCATGGCGACTGGGTCGTCGGCGTCGAGGGCGATGTCAGCTATAACTGGAACGATGAGACCGTCACCGTCTTCGGGTCCAACACCGAAACCGGGACGGATGTTTCCGGATCCGTGCGCGCCCGCCTCGGCTACACCGTAAACGACCGGACGCTGATTTACGGCACAGGCGGTTGGGCTGTAACGCGCGGCTTCGTCGATGTCGCCGGCGCGTCCAAGGAAAAGGAAACCTTCAACGGCTGGACCATCGGCGCAGGCGTCGACTACGGCTTCACCGACAGCGTCTTCGGACGCGCGGAATATCGTTACAACGATTTCGGAGACAAGGATGTGGGCGGCGTCGATGTCGACCTCGACCAACACCAGTTTACCGTCGGCGTCGGCGTGAAATTCTGATCGCCGCAGGAGTTTCGATCAATGACCCGGCAATCGCCGGGTTTTTTCTGGAGGCATATCGGCTCCGCCATGAGGACGCAGCAGGCATCAGGAGACGGGGTTGCGGAACCGGGACGGGATGTAACCGCGCACGCCGAAACATACGGGGAGGAAGGATGGGAAGATTTCTGGAGTTCTTGGGCGGTGCGATCGTCATCGGAACGCTGGTTTTGCTGGCGATGACACTGGTTCCCTCTCCCGACGTGAGGACCCTCGTCGCCGTCCTCCCCTGGGCCTTTCCGGCGATTGCCGGCGGCCTCCTCCTCGTCGCCTTCGGCGCGATGCTCGACCACCTTGCCGCCATACGCTCGGCGGCAGACCGGCAGGCCGATATTTTCCAGCAATTGCTCGAGCGGCGAAACACAGCGAAGAAGGAGTGAGGCTCGCCCTCGACCGTCACTCTTCGACGATCAGCACCTCGAACGTTATGCAAACGGCGTCAACGCCGTAGGCTATCTCACCCTCGAAAATGGTGCATTCCGTATCGACGATCGCGATGTCGAGCTTCGCTTTGGCCTGTCCGCTCCGCTCGGGTGAAAGCGTCCCCTTGCGAATGAGCAATTCCGAAGCGGCCGATTCCATGACCTGGCCGTCGGCGAACGTGCAGCCGACGAGGCTGCCGATGCCGTGCAACGTCGCCCGTTCGATTCCGTGCTCGGCTGCCGTGCGCTCGATCGCCGAATGGATCGGTTCGTTCGGCTTCAACCGGCAGAGAACGGCGCGCCGCGGAGTGATGGCCGGTGCGGCGGCATGAGGCACAGGCGTGAACAGACGGAATCGGGTCTCGCTGTCCTCCAGCTGATCCATGATGGCGCCCGACAGTATCCAGGCTTCCGCCTCCACCGGTTCGGCGAATTGCGAATCCTTCGGCATCACGTGCCCGGCCGCGCGGAAACCGTCCTCGTGCCGCCAGACACCATGGCCGTGCAGGAACGGCTCCCCGTCGCGCCGGCCGAATGTCATGACCAGATCTTCGATGGGCGCGCGGCCATTAGGCGCATGTATGTCGCTGTACCAGGCGGCATGAAGACCGTCATGCGAGAGAGTCGGTGCGACATAGGCAAGCGGCGCAAACGCACCGCCCCTGACCTCTACGATCGCGCTGTCGCAGCCTTTTTCAGCGAGCGCCTCGTGGACGGCTTCGAGCACGCTCCGGCCCGGTTTGAAGGTCAATCGCGTCTTCTCGGCGTGGCACCCGAGAGAGATCACCCTCGGCGTGAACGGCACGCCGGGTTGGCGGAGGCTCCGCATCATCGTCCTTTCAAAGCCAGACCGGCGTTGACGAATCCTCCATCGACCGCCAGCACCTGGCCGTTGATATAGCTCGCCTCCTCCGAGATCAGGAACGCCGCGCTGGCCGCGATTTCGCCCGAAGAACCGTAGCGGCGCTGGGGGATGCGCTCGTGCCATTGCGCACGCACGTCATCCGTATGGACGGCACGCGACAAAGGCGTGTCGATGGCACCGGGAGCGATGGCATTGACGCGAATTCCATCCTGTCCGAGCTCGGTCGCGAGAATGTAAGTGAGCAGATTGACCGCGCCTTTGGAGGCGCCGTAGGCGGCGCGTCCCTTGTTGCCGACAAGACCCGATACGGAGGAGATGTTGACGATTGCACCGGGCGTGGCCGTCGTCAGCCAATGACGCGCCGCCTCACGGCAGACGATGAACGTGCCGGTCAGATTGACGTCCAGAATGCGGCGGAAATCGTCGACGCTCGTCTCGACGGCAGGCCTGTCGATCGCGATGCCCGCCGAATTGATGACCGCCCGCAGCGGTGCCCTCGCCGCCGCGGTCTCGATGGCCGATGCGACCTCCTTTTCATCCGTGACGCTGCAGGCGATTGCCTGCGCGGGATCGATCGGGATCGCGCGACATGCGTCCGCCAGCGCATCGGCATTGCGATCCACCAGATAGACCCTCCAGCCGCGATCGTTGAGAAGCCTCGCTATTTCGAGGCCGATACCGGATGCTCCTCCCGTGACGAGTACGGATTTCATTCCATCGCTCATGGGGCAGCACTCCTGCGCTCCCCGATGCCAACGGAACCGATGTCCAGTTCGCCGCGCCGTTCGAGTTCCTCGCGGATCAGCTTCTTGGTGATCTTGCCATAGGCCGATTTTGGCATTTCGGACCAGAACACGATCTTCTTCGGAAGCTTGTAGCGGGCAATCTTCCCGTCCAGCCATTCCCTCAGAGCCGCCGCGTCGACCGAGGCACCGTCACGTGCGACGCAAACCGCGATGCCGACCTCTCCCCAGACCGGATCGGGAACGCCGACGATCGCCGCCTCGCTGATATCCGGATGCATCAGGAGCTTTTCCTCGATCTCGCGCGGATAGACGTTGGACCCGCCCGAAATGAACATGTCGGAGGCGCGGCCGGTGATGTAAAGGAAGCCTTGCGCATCGACATGGCCAAGGTCGCCGGTACGAAACCAGCCGTTGCGAAACGCTTTGGCGTTGGCCTCGGGGTTCCGATAATAGCCGGCAAAAACCGCCGGGCCGATCACGCAGATCTCGCCGGTCGCGCCCGCCGGGACTTCGTTGCCGTCGTCGTCCTGGATCTGCAGCTGCATGCCCGTCCGCTCGAAACCGCAGGTGCCGATACGCGCATCCGGGCCGTCCTCCGCGCTGTGGAAGGCGGGAGGCAGGACGGTGATCGCTCCCGTCACTTCGCCGAGCCCGAAATACTGCACCAGGACGGCGCCGAGCTTTTCCAGCGCCTTTTTCTGATCGGCACGGTACATCGGCGCACCGGCATAGATGACATAGCGCAGCGACGAGTGGTCGTACCGGTCGACGGACGGATCCTCGATGAGCAGCTTTACGATAGTCGGTACGGCGAAGAGGTTGTTGACCCTCCATTTTTCGACGAGGGCCCAGAACTGCGGTATGTCGAGCTTCTCGGACGGCAAGAGGATCGTGGTTGCGCGCCGTGCGACCTGGCACAGCTGATGGATCCCGGCGCCGTGCGACAGCGGCGCAACGACGATCGACCGGTCGCGATGGGTCGTAGCCGGAAAGAGATCGGCGATATGATTATTGATGACGAAGGCCATTTGCCCGTGCGTCAGCACGGCAGCCTTGGGGCGGCCGGTGGTGCCGGACGTATAGAAATACCAGCATGGATCATCGCGATCGACGGCAACGGGCGAAATCGACTTTCCAAGATTGCGCGCAACGATCGCGTCATAGTCTTCGCCGACCCGTGACGCGCCGATCGGGATGCATGATCCGATCTGCTCGCCCGCAGCTCGACATGCTTCGGCATGGGCCTCGAAGGCGGCCTGGAATATCACCAGCCTGGCACCGCTCGATTGAGCCAGATAGGCGACCTCCTCCGGCAGTTGGCGGAAATTCGTGGGAACCCAGACCGCACCTGCTCTGAACGCCGCAAACATGGACTCGAACATCTGGTTGCAGTTGGCGGAGTGGACGAGAATCCGGTCTCCTTTGCGCACGCCGAACTCATGGACGAGCGCATATGCCATGGCGTCGACCCGCGCCTCCAGCTCGTTCCAGCGCCACCGGTGATCGCCGTGAACGAGGGCGATCTCGTCCGGATTGCGTCTCGCTGCCTGCGAAAGGAAATTGCCGAGGTTCATGACTCGCGTCGAAACGGGGGTGACGCCGCCCTGCGGTTCGTTGCTCGTCATTTCGCCCGTTCCAGGATGGAGACATAGTTTGCGACGGCAGCGCCGCCCATGTTGAAGATGCCGGCGAGAACGGCGCCGGGGATCTGCATTTCACCCGCCTCCTCCATAAGCTGCATGGCGGAAATGACATGCATCGAGACCCCCGTCGCGCCGATCGGATGACCCTTGGATTTTAAGCCGCCGGAGGGGTTGACCGGCAGGCTTCCGCTCCTGGTGGTGGTTCCGTCGCGGATCGCACGGTAGCCTTCGCCGGGTGCGGTCAGTCCCATCGCCTCGTATTCGATCATCTCGGCTATGGTGAAGCAGTCATGCGTCTCGACGAAGGAGAGATCGTCCAGCGTGGCGCCGGCCACGGAAAGTGCCGCTTTCCAGGCCCGCCGTGGCCCGTCGAATTCCAGCATGTCCCGGCGGCTGAGCGCAAACACGTCGTTGACGTGGCTGCGGGCCCGGAAGGCGATTGCCCGCTGCAGCGTCGCAGCCGTGTCCGCGTCGGCGAGCACGAGGGCGGCCGCCCCGTCCGAGACGAGCGAGCAGTCGGTGCGGCGCAAGGGGGCCGCGACGATCGGATTCTTTTCCGAAACGGTGTTGCAGAACGCAAAACCGAAATCCCTTCGCATATGCGCGTAAGGGTTGGCTACGCCGTTTTCGTGGTTCTTGGCCGCGATCATCGCAAGTTCCTCGGAACGGTCGCCGTAACGCTGGAAGTAATGCTGTGCTATGCGGCCGAAGACGCCGGCAAAGCCCCCTTCCACGTCGCCTTCCTCTTTCCGGTAGCTGCCGCCCAGAAGGATATCGCCAACTGCTGCCGTCGGAACGGCGGTCATCTTCTCGGCACCGATGACGAGCGCGATGCGGCCGCGGCCGGCCTCGATGAAGTCCATCGCCGTATAGATCGCCGCCGAGCCTGTCGCGCACGCATTTTCAAGCCGCACGGACGGGACGTGAGCAAGCGCCTCGTCGGTCATGCCGACAAGTGCGGCCTGAAACTCCTGCTTGGAGAAGCCGCCATTCATGACTCCGACAAAGATGCCGTCGACATCCGAGGCGGCAAGACCGGCATGGGCAAGTGCCGGCGCCGCGACCGCGGCCATCAGCGCCTCTGTGTCCGCGTAGTCGGTCTTGCCGAACTGGGAGTGGGCCCAGCCTACGATCTGCGCCTTGGTCATCTGGACAATCTCCTTTTGAGAGGTCTTGCAATGGAGGCTATGTGTCGCGTCCCGCGGTCACGGAACTGCTCGGCGAGCTTGCTCTCGATGCGTGAAGCTTCCTGCCTGAGAAGAGCTGCCAATTCGCTCTGCCGCGGCTCCTGCATGCGGCTGTCGATGGCGGCAATGCTGATGGCCCCGGCGACGCCGCCGCCGGGATAGCGGATTGCGACGCCCACACCCCAGGAGTTGGTGAGGATAAGGCCGGGATTGACCGCATAGCCCTGAGCGCGGGCAAGCTCGACGCGGCGGCGCAGTTCGTCCGGCCCGAGCATCGGAAACTGCTCCTCGAGCACGGCGGCATTCTGGTCCAGAACGGACGAAACCTCCTCGTCGGGAAGAGCCGCAAGCATGGCCAGAGAGCCGGCGCCGACGCCCAGCGGGTGCACGAAGCCCGCCTGGAGTGCGTGGGTGCGGATCGGAAAGCTCCCCTCCTCCCGGTGGAGACAGACCGACGACGCTCCGCGGCGTACGGAGAGAAAGCAGGAGTCGCTGGTCTTCTGCGCCAGGCGATGCAGGCTTTCCGTCGACAGGCGCAGGAGCCCGTGCCGGCTCGATGCGAGGGTGCCGAGCACATACGCTTCTTCACCGACATAGTAGCGCCGATCGCGGTCGTCCTGCTCCAGGAGGCCGGCCCTGATCAGGGCAAGCAGGAGGCGGCGAACCGTTGGTTTGTTGAGGCCGCTCTGCTCCACGACGGCGCTTAGCGACATGCCGTCCATCTGGCGGCCGACCAGCGACAGGAGCTTGGCCGCACGATCGACACTTTGCGAACCGGTCATGTCCCTGTCGGCCGCATCGCCCATGTTTCAGTGGACCCCCATGATCGTGCAGCTCTGGCCGCCATCGACCGGCAGACAAACGCCAGTAATGAATTTCGCTTCGTCGGAGGCAAGGAAAAGCGCTGCATTGGCGACATCCCAGGCATCGCCCATGCGCCCGCCCGGAAGCGCCGCGTTGCGGGCTGCCACCATTTCCTCGGCGGAGGCGTATTGCGAGGAGATCTGCTTGTAGATCAGAGGCGTGTCGATCAAGCCGGGGACGACACAGTTCGCGCGGATTCCGTGCTGCGCATATTGAGCCGCGATCGCGACCGTCGCCTGGTTGACCGCCGCCTTCGTCGCGTAATAGGCGAAATAGGGATAGCCGGTCCACCGGATGCCGGCGAGCGACGAGATGTTGACGACGGCGCCACCGCCGGCTTCGATCATGTGCGGGATGACAGCCTTGGCGGTGCGGAACACCGAGCCGAGATTGAGATCCACGGATTGCTGGAACTGTGCTTCCGACAACTCGACCGGTCCACCCATATGCGTGACGCCGACATTGTTGTGCAGAATGGAAATGGTACCGAATGCCTGCCGTGCGGCCGCCACCGCCGCTTCGACAGATGCGAGAGCGGTGACGTCTGCGGCGACGGCTAGGGCCTGGCCGCCTTCCGCCGCGATGATTGCCGCCGTTTCCTCGGCTGCCTCCCTGTCGACGTCGACACAGACGACCTTGGCGCCCTCACGCGCATAAAGCACGGCGGCAGCCTTGCCATTACCCCAGCCGGGGCCGGAGGAACCCGCACCGAAGACGATTGCCGATTTTCCCTTGAGACGGTCTGCCAATTCGAAACCTCGGAAGGCGCCATGCGCTCGTGGAAGAACGCGCCGCGTCGCTGCATCGGTCGGCGAACGGCCGGGTGAACGGCCGCCCGCCTCGTCGTGCTCAGGTGGTCAGCCGAGGCTGGTGCCTACGGCCTTTTCGAGAATGGCCCAGGCCTCGTCGCCGAATTTTCCCTTCCATTCGGCGTAGAAACCCGCCGATCTCAGCGTCTCCCGGAAAGCTGCCTTGTCCGGGTCGGTGAATGTCATGCCACTCTGGGTGAGCTGCTCGCGTACCGTGTCGTTCACCTTGGCGGTATCGGTGCGCTGTGCGATGGCCGACTCGTTGAGATGTTTGGCCGCAATCTCCCTTATGTCTTCCGGCAGTGTTTCCCAGGCCTGCTTGTTCGCCAGCATCCAGAAACCGTCCCACATATGGTTGGTCATGGCGCAATGTTTCTGCACCTCGTAGAGCTTGGCGGTCGAGGCGATTGCCAGTGGGTTTTCCTGGCCGTCGACGGTGCCGGTGCTGAGCGCCGTGTAGACTTCCGCGAAATTGATCGTGGTCGGTGCAGCCCCGAAGGCGGTGAACATGGATTGCCAGAGCGGGCTCGGCGGAACGCGGATCTTGAACCCCTTGAGGTCCTCCGGGGTGTTGATCGGCTTGGTCGAACTGGTGATCTGGCGAAAGCCGTTGTCCCAGATCTTCTCCATGGGCACGAGGCCCTTCTTCTCGATTTCGCCGCGCGCATAGGCGCCCAGCTCTCCGTCCATCGCCTTCCAGACCGTGTCGTAGTCGGGGAAGGCGAAGCCGATGCCGCTGATGGCGGCGTTGGGCACCAGGGTCGAGAGAATCAGCGGCGAGAGCGAGAAGAACTCGGTTGCGCCGTTGCGAAGCTGCGAAAGCGTTTCGGTGTCGTTGCCGAGCTGACTGCTCGGGAAGATGTTGATTTTCAGGCGGCCGCCCGTCTCCTCCAGGATCTTGTCGGCGGCTTCCTTCAGGCGAATGTTGAGCGGATGGGTGACCGGCAGGTTGTTTGCCAGCTTATAGGTGAAGTCCGCGGCATGGGCCTTGGTGCGGATCGAAGCCCCAAGCGCAACTGCTCCAGTGCCGAGCAGCATCGTTCTACGGGTTATTTTCATCGCTCTGTTCTCCTCCTGATCGTCGATGATGAATATGGGATGGCAGGCTCACAGCAATGCGAGCGAGAACCAGGGCACGGCGGCGATCAACAAGAGGCCAAGCACCATCGCGCCGATATAGGGCCAGATCGCTCCCATGGCTTCGTCGGGCGAAACGTTGCCGATCTTGCAGGCGATGTAGAAGCCGATGCCGATCGGCGGTGCCATCAGTCCGACGTTCATCGCGGTGACGATGACCATGGAATAGTGGACGTCATGGATCCCCATCGCACGCGCGATCGGAAACATGATCGGCGCCAGGAGCACGATCGCAGGGAGGCCTTCGAGCACGCAGCCGAGCAGCATGAACAGGGCGATCGAGACCAGCATGAAGGTGAACCATCCACCCGGCAGGCCGCTCATCATATCGGTGAGCTCGAAGGCGAACCCGGTCTGGGTGAGCGCCCAGGCCATCGCCGCGGCGGTACCGAGGATCAGAAGGATCGCACCGCTCATCGCGGCGGTCTCGACCAGCATCCTGTAGGTCCGGCGCATGCCGATGCCGCCATAAAGGACAGTGCCGATGATGAAGGCGTAGACGACCGCGATGGTGGAGACCTCAGTCGCGGTCGCCGCGCCGCTCGCGACCGCGCTGCGGATGATGAACGGCAGTACCAGGGCCGGCGCCGCGATCAACGCCGTGCCGCCGATGTGTTTCAGCGACGGGCGCACGACGCCGTCGACATTTTCTCGGGCGGCCTTGATGCGTGCAAGCGCGGCAAGCGCGACCAGCAACACGAGAGCGATGGCAAAACCGCTGGTAAACAGAGCGGCGATCGAAACGCCGGCCACCGAGCCGAGAACGATCAGCACGATGCTCGGCGGTACGGTGTCGGCCATGGCGGCCCCGGTCGCGAGCAGCGCTATCATCTCCTTCGGCTTGTGGCCCCGGCGCTTCATCTCCGGAAACAGCGCCGGGGCAACCGTCGCCATGTCCGAGACTTTCGACCCGGAAATGCCGGACACGAGAAAGAGCGAGCCCAACAGAACGTAGGACATGCCGGCCTTGACGTGGCCGAGCATGGAGGCGAGGAAATCTACGATCGCCTTGCCCATTCCGGTCGCGTCCAGAATGCAGCCGAGAAGCACGAAGACCGGGACCGACAGCAGAATGAGGCTGGACATCCCCTCGTCCATGCGGCCGATCATGACGACCAGAGGCATCGACGTCGTGAAGGCGAGAAACAGAAGCGTCGCGATGCCGAAGCAGAAGGCGATCGGAACGCCCATCGCGAGGCAGATGGCAGCACCGCCGACGAGAAAGATCAGAATGTTGCCGTTGCCGAACGAGCTGAGCGCAGGCGTCAGCAACCAGAGCACCAAAGCGACCGCGAGCACGACTGCCACGGCCAGCACCACGTCGAACGGCTTGGCGGTTCTGATCAGTTGAGCGACGGCCAGCAGCACCATCAGGACCATGCCGACTGCAATGGCCGCGGCACGATAGCCCGCCGGGATGTTCAAGGCCGACGAAGTGATGTCCATTTCGCCAGCGGCATAGGTGTAAGCTGCCGGCAGCAGGACGAGAAGGAACGCCATGATAGCGACCATGCCGAGCGTTTCGGTGAACTGCCGGGCCCTTTCGCCGAGGGCATTGAGAAGAATGGTCAGCCGCAGATGCTCGCAACGGTCGATCGCAATCGCCGAACCGAGCATGGCCAGCCACAGGAAGGCGATGGATGCGGCTTCATCGATCCAGACGATCGGTCTCGACAGGCCGTAGCGAAAGGCTACGCCGGAGAGCAGCATGGCGATGATCGCCACAAGCAGAGCGGCGGATAGCGCTTCGACGGGGCGCATCAGCCGCGAACCCGGCCGGGCCTCCATCGTCTCGGCGAGCACGGCGAATTCGGACACGCCCTCCGTCGTGGTGGTCATCGGCTTCCTCCCTTACGAACCGTTCGATCGCCTTGCGCGCCAGCCGCGCGAATCGCGGCGGGATGAACGACGTCAAAGCTCCTCCCGGAGGTGTCGTC
Organism: Sinorhizobium sp. M4_45; assembly: GCF_002885915.1. Lineage (NCBI taxonomy): Bacteria > Pseudomonadati > Pseudomonadota > Alphaproteobacteria > Hyphomicrobiales > Rhizobiaceae > Sinorhizobium > Sinorhizobium sp. M4_45. The sequence continues at coordinate 988,082 of NZ_NWVE01000001.1, read as the reverse complement.
CGAAGAAAATGGATGCATCGGATCGACATTCCAGATCGTCCGTCGCCCTCCAAAGCAAACGTTCGATCAGGTCCATTTTGTAGGTGAAAGGAAACCATCAAGCAACACGCTGAACTAAACCGTTGAATATGAGATATATTCCTCGTGCAGCGAGGTCCATAATGTGAACCTCATCGTGCCGTCGCGGAACAAGCGTAAGCCCCGTGGTCGCCTGGTGCGAATCGCCTCGCCACCGCATTTGCACGGATCGAGCACCCGCGTGTGGAGCCCTGCCGCGGGTCCCCTTCGCCCGGTTTGCGGCGGACGAAGGCCGTCCCTGTCCTCGTCATTCCCAGACGGCACCGGGAAAGGCGTTCAGCGGTATCTTGAGGTAGCGGCGGCCATTATCCTCTGCGACCGGCAGTTCTCCGCCGCGAATATTGACCTGCAGGGCATGCAGAATCAGCTTGGGCATCGGTAAGGTCCTGTCGCGCGCCTCCCGCAGATTGACGAAATCCGCCCGTGTTTTTCCGGCGACATGCGTATTATTGGCTTTCTGTTCCGCCACCGTACTTTCCCACAGAGCTTCACGGCCGCCTGGCCGATAGTCATGTCCGGTGAAGAGGCGGGTCTCGCCCGGAAGGGCAAGAATGGCCTCGATCGAGTTCCACAGGCTCTCGGCGCTGCCGCCGGGAAAATCCGCGCGGGCGGACCCGCTGTCAGGCATGAACAACGTGTCGTGAATGAAGGCCGCATCGCCGATGATATAGCTGATCGACGCCAGCGTATGCCCAGGCGAGTGCAGTACGCGGGCTTCGAGATTCCCGAGTTCGAACATATCGCCGTCGCGAAACAGCCGATCCCATTGCGAACCGTCACAAACGAAATCCGGCCAATTGTAGATCTGTTTCCAGATCTGCTGCACGCTTTTCACGTGCTCGCCGATGGCAGTGGGCGCCCCCGTTCGATCCTTGAGGTAGCGTGCCGCCGAGAAATGATCCGCATGCGGATGGGTGTCCAGTATCCATTCGACACTCAAACCCTGCTTGGCCACATGATCGAGAATGGCGTCGGCGTTCGTCGTCGCGGTGGAACCCGATTTCTGATCGAAGTCGAGCACCGGATCGATGATCGCGCATTTTCCCGTTTCGGGGTCGGCCACGACATACTGAATGCTGCACGTGGCCGCGTCGTAAAAGGCGGCTACATCAGGCCTGTGCATGTGCCCTTCCCTTCTCGGCCGCTACACGAGGGAAGAATATCGCACGTGCCGGATCGAAGTCGTAATCCCGTTCGAACGCAGGAGCGTCGGCAGCCAGTTTCGCGACGGAATCGAGGATGAATTTCACCTTTTCGTCCGAGAGCAGAACGCTGAAATTCAGCCGCGTGAAGCCGGGCTTCTTTATTTCGTCGCCGGCGAGAATGGCTTGGCGCATCTGCTCTGACTGCTGCGCATCGATCGACAGCAGCCTGTGAACATAGGGCCCGGCGCAGGCGCAACCGCCACGGGCCTGAATGCCGAACCGGTCGCTCAGCATGCGAGTAACGAGTTGCTGGTGCATATACCCCCCTTTGCCGTCGCGGATACGGAAGGAAAAAATCGGTAGCCGGTCCAGCGCCGGAAGACCAAGTATCTCCAATTGCGGGACATCCTTCCATGCGGAAAAGGCACGAACCGTAAGCTGGCGATTGCGCCGCGCCATTTCCTCCAATCCGATGGCGTGCTTGACGACAAAGGCGAGGGCCGCCCGGATGTCGCCGACGACGTTCGGTGTCCCCGCCTCTTCGCGCGCTTCGAGGCTGTCGCTGTAGTCGTGCGTCTCCGGCGAGACGAATTTCACCGTTCCGCCGCCCGGCCAGGAGGGTTTGCTCGTGGCCAGACCGTCGCGCCGAACGATCAAAATGCCGGAAGCGCCCGGGCCGCCGATGAACTTGTGCGGCGAGAGAACGATGGCGTCGATCTCCGCAGAACCGCTCGGCGACACCGAAATCGGTACATAGGGTCCGGCACCTGCATAGTCCCAGATCATCTTGGCCCCGGCCGATTTCACCAAGTCGGTAATCGCGGCGACGTCGCTGGTGATTCCCGTGATGTTCGAGGCCGCGGACAATGTACAGATGGTCAGGTCGCAAGATCCGCTTCGCAGAGCCTGATCCAGAAGGAAAAGGTCCGGGCCGCCCTCGGGCGATTCGGTCAGCTCGACGATTTCCGCACCGCTTTCGCGCCAGGGAAGTATGTTGGAGTGGTGCTCATACGGACCGATGATGACCCGCACGGTCTTCCCTGCCGCGATCGCTTCGGTGACGCCGAACAGTTTGACGAGGCGGTTCAGCCCCGAAGTCGCGCCGGATCCGGTAAAGATGACCGCATGCCTCTCGTCCGCTCCGCAGCACTCGGCGATCAACGCCCGCGCCTCCCTTCGCATGCGGGTCATGAACCCGCCGCAGTAGGAAGCCTCGGTATGGCTATTGGCGTAAAATGGCAGGACTTCCTCGAGGATGAAGCGTTCAACCGTTCCAAGCGCCCGTCCGGATGCAACATAGTCGGCATAGATCAGGTTCCTGATGCCGTAGGGGCCTTCGATCCGCGACGTGGCCCCGACCAGATCATCCCGCAGGAAGTTTATAAGATCGCCGCGGTCCAGCCCTCGGCGAAACCGCTCGAGAGGCGTGACGTTATCTTTCGGCTCATGGCGGACAGCTTGCACGATCACCTCCCGAGGCTTGAATGTTGACATCGATTGTATTCTGCCGCACCGTCGAAATGTTCACCTATTTTCTGCAGTTCCTCCCGGATTTTGTGTCACATGATCGAGTCTCAAGCCAAAGTCGATGGATTCGATCTGAAGATCCTCGCGGCTCTGCAAAAGGATTCGAACCTCTCGCAGCGCGAGCTGGCGGAGAAGGTAGGGCTGTCGCAAAATGCCTGTTGGCGCCGTCTTCAGCGGCTTCACTCGATCGGAATGATCCGCGGGTCCCATAGCGATATAGATATCGGCGCGTTGGGCCTCGATCTCATCGTGTTCGTGATGATTCGCACCCGACATCACTCCAAGGAGTGGAGCGACGGCTTCAGGGCACATGTCGAGAGACTTCCCGAAGTGATCGACTTTTACCGCATCGGCGGAGAATGGGACTACCTGATCAAAGTCGTCACCAGAGGCATGTCCGGCTATGACGCCTTTTATCAGAAGCTCATCACAAATTTCGACCTCGCCACGGTGACGGGCTTTTTTTCGATGGAAGCGATCATCAACAACCGTCCTGTGGATTTGACACGTCTCCGGTGAGCCTCTCGAATTGCGGACTTTCAGGGCCATTTTTGATCGCTTGCGGCTCGAAACGGCCACGGTGCGCGTCGTTCACGATTAGCGCCGCGTCGTTCGTGGACATTTGAAACCGCCATGCTTGTGGCCTCATGCCGCTCCCGCCGATCGGATGCGGCGGGACGACAAGAGGGGGAGATCTGCCGTGAGCTACATCATCAGCACCGCCTATGCGGCGGTCCTTCTCAGCGCCGTCTTCGTGATCGTCCGCTGGGGCAATGTCTACTGCCGCGGGCAAACTCCCGTCGGCATATACACCTTCGTGGCGCTGCTGTTCACGGCTGGTCTCGATATGGGCCTGGTCATGCTCCCCCTGACCGAGTTTCCCGCCTATGCGGCCGATAGCGCCTATGGCTTCACCAATCCGCTCGCCATCGAGTTCGGCATGTGGGGACCATTGGTCTGGATGATGTACTTCCTCTCGGCCTTCTATTTCGTGGTGCTCGAACCGCGACTCAAGATCTTCGAGATCGCGGCCGTCAAATGGGTCTACAATCTCACGGTCATCGCGACATGCGCGTTCACCTGCTATCTCTTCCTCACGGCCTTGCCGAGCTATATCGAGGGGATCTCGATGCCGGCGCGCTGGGCTATCGTCGTCGCCGTCATCGCGGCGTCCGTCTATTCCAGCAGCAACGTCAATTTCATGAAGTGGCTGGCGGTCACCTCGACATGGATGTTCGTGACCCTGGCTCTCGCGGCCCTTTTGGCAGCAGCCTTTTTCTACAGCAATACAGGCCTCAGCGGGCTCGTATCGAATGTGGGCCTGCTGTCGGACTATTTTGCCAACTTGAACCGCTTCGTCAGTCCGATCACAGAATATCACGAGTTCTACCTCTTCTGGTGGTTCTCCTGGAGCATCATGATCGGCCAGTTCGTTTCCATGTTCGTCGGAGGGCTGAGGACATGGCGGCTGGCGGTTGCAATGGTCCTCCTGCCTTCGATCCCCTTGGCAGTGTGGTTCGCGGTGCTTTACATCTATTTCCAGCAGCAGATCGTCATTCCGACCTGGTTGAACTGGTTCATGGTCACGGTCGGCATCATCTTCGTCGTGAATTCGCTCGACTCCCTGATCCGTCTCTACGGCCTCAACCTCGGCTGGACGAAGTCGCGGCTCGGCGCGAGAGCATACTATCCGCTGCACTTCCTTCTTCAGCTTGGCCTGGTAATGGCCTACCAGTTCACGCCGTTCAGGATCGAATGGGTGGGCGTGATCGTGATCGGCATTTACGCGGCGATCTATGCGCTCATTTTGCGCCACCACGTTCATGTTCGGGCGGCATTGCACGAGGCGCGGAGCGCGGCAGCCTAAGGCCAGGGCCCTGCCAGGAGAGATTTGCTCGGCCGTGCTTTTCGCGCAACTGCTGGAAGAGCGTCAGGTACCCAGCTGCGGCGACAAGGCGGAGATACTGAAAACTGACGCTGCATTCCCGAATGCCGCGGGTGGCACGATCGGCCGGACGGAACGCAGCCGTCCGGAGCATTCGCGGGAAAACTGTGTACCGTCCGGTGTCGAGATGCCCGGTTGCGCGGGAACAGGCCTGATTCAAATAAAATTAACCGTGACAGGCATCGGTGACCTTCTTCGTCGATGTTTGCCCCGGTTTGCTCGCATTCAGCTTGCCATGATGGGGGATGGATAAAGCGGGACTCGCCTTTCTGGTGCTCATACTCGTGCTCATCTCTATCGTGATGAGCATACTTGCCGTCGAGCGGGACCCGGAGGCGCCGCCTACCGGGTCGATCATCGCCCCGGCGGTCGGAACCCGTCGTGGCTGCCGGCGGCCCCAAAGAAGCCGAAGGCCATTTGCAGGATAGTTCACGATCCCTCTTGGCTTCCCGGGAGACGTGGATCTGTCAGTTGAAGGTGTGCACTCTGAGTTTCAGGCTGCCGTCTGCCTGTTTCTCAAAGACATGGGTTGCCACCCCAGCCCATGGCTGATCGGCACCTTTGGCGTCTTTGCCCTTGGCCGACCATTTCGCTGTGCCGATCAGCAGGTTGCCCTCGCCTTGCGCCTCGATCAATTCAAGCTTGTGACCCGTCACGCCCATGCCGAAGATTCCGCCAAAGAATTTCTCGACGCCGGCAGGCCCCTTGATCACGTCATGGGTGGCAGGCAAGAAAATAGCGTCGTCCGTGTAGAACGCCGCGATGGCTTTTGCGTCCGCATTGTTGAATGCTGCGTCCCACGCCGAGTAGGCGGCCTTTACGTCGTCGCCGGGGTCGGCCTTGGCAGAGGCGAGCGAAAAGAGGCAAATGCCCAACGCGACGAACATGGCAGTCAGAAGTCTAGCCATGGCATCCTCCCAAAAGGATGGCGGCATGGAATGTAGATGCCGTCTTACAAAGAATACGCTCCGATTGCCGGGGTGTTAACCCACCCATTCGGGTAGCGATGATTGGGCTGATTTCGAAGCAGGGTCGCCGGGCCGTCGGCTTCCTTTGTGACCGGATGAGGTCGAAGCCTGCCCCAACGAAGAGCCACTTATGGCATGCTCGGCGGCGCGATGAATTGGTAGTACGCCCACACCAGGACCAGCCCGGCTATAACGGCAAGCCAGGTAAGCGCCTTTCGCCGCACTGGAGCGACCGCTCTCGGCTGCGGCTTCGATTTCCGGCGCTCAAATTTGATGATCTTGTCGTCGCTCATTTGGTCCTCTTCTCAGCGGTGGACGTAGTATCATACTGTTGCCGGCTCGCTCGAAACAAACATGGACAAATCGTATCCCCAAAAAGGAGCACAGCGTGACCCAGTTATCGGAGGCGGACGTTGCGGCCCGATGGAACGACAATGCCGATCAATGGGCACATGATGTTCGACAGGGTTACGATACCTATCGAGACCTATTCACGCTCCCGGCATTCCTGGACTTCCTTCCCTCAATCAGCGGCTTGGACGTGATCGACTTCGGCTGCGGCGAAGCTTCCAATACGAGACGGTTCGCCGCAATGGGCGCTCGCATGACCGGCATCGATCTTTCGGAGCAGATGATCCGCCATGCTCGCGCTATTGAAGAGCAGCAGCCGCTCGGCATCCACTACGCGATTAAATCTTATAGCCAGAACACCGGTTTCGAGGATGCCTCCTTCGATGCCGTCGTCTCAACCATGGCATTGATGGATGGGCCGGACTTCCCAGCCGCCATGCGGGAGGCATTCAGGTTGCTGCGCCCCGGAGGGTTTGTCGCCTTCAGCATCCTGCACCCCTGTTTCATTACTCCCGGCTTGCGATGGCAGAAGGAGGGCGACGGGAGGGCGACGGGGCTGGTGGTGTCGCGCTATTTCGACCGAACCGATTTCGTCGAAAAATGGCGCTTTGGCGACCGTCCGAGCGACGATGACGTCGTGCCGTTTGAGGTGCCACGCTTTCCCCGCACTATCGGCGAATATCTCAACGGCGTCGCTGATGCCGGATTTCGTATCGTCGAAGTCCGCGAGCCGCAGCCGACGGCTGAGGCATGCGAGCTCGCACCTCGTTTCATCAGATGGCGCGATCTGGCCGCATTCCTGCTCATGATCCGGGCCGAACGTAGTGCGTGACAGGTCACGCGCCCTTGCAATCGGACGGATTGTTAGAGAGCCCAGCTATCCAGCCATTCTCGTTGCCGTAAACGAACTTCGGCGGGGACCCTGTCAATGCTGGAGAAATCCAGGATGCGTCACAGACGGGATCGAAAGAGGGCCGCTTTGGCGGCACCCCTTTTGAGTGCTTATGCGAAGATGAAGTCTGCCCTCGAGAAACTGGTAGCGGTGATAACGCCGTTCTGATCGTCAACGAGAATTGAAAACTCGCGTCCACCGGAATCAAAGCCCTTCACCAGCACGTCACCGCCAGCGGTATCGTACGCGTAGATCGTACCTGCCGCCCCAGTATTGGAATACAATTTAACCCCAAGCTTCTCGATGACAAACATGTCGAGACCATCCTGAAAGTCCATCACCGAATCCCGATCAGTCAATACCGTCGGCCCTCGAAAGACAAAGCGGTCGGCGTCGGCTCCGCCCCAGAGTACGTCCCTTCCTCCGTCGCCAGAGATTGTGTCTTCGCCAGCGTCTCCATAGAGGGTGTCATTTCCCGCCCCGCCGACCAGGCGATCATGATCGTTGCCGCCACGCAGATCATCGTCGCCGGCGCCGCCTGTCAGAATGTCATCTCCGTCATCCCCGAACGCCCGATCGTTGCCCGCCCCCACGGAAATTCTGTCATTGCCTCTACCGCCATATGCCTCATCGGTTCCCCCTTCCGAATCCAACACATCATCGCCGTCGCCGCCATCCAGGTAATTGTCACCGTTACCGCCATCGACGAAGTCGTTTCCGCTCCCGCCATACATACGGTCGTTCCCCGACTGGCCCTTAAGAGCGTCATCGCCGCTTTCGCCATAGATTATGTCATTGCCTGCGCCGCCGCTGACCGCCTGCTGCGTCAATTTCCCAGTTGCGGGGTTCACGCGGTTATTGAAGCCGTCATTTCCCGCGCCAGCGAAGATGATGTCGTCACCATCACCAGCATCGATATACTCTTCGCCATTGCCACCGTAGATTACATCGTTACCACGGCCACCCAAAAAGTGGTCATGGCCTTCACCGCCATGCAACGTGTCGTTGCCATCTCCACCATCGGCAATGTCGTTTCCTCGTCCGCCAAAGAACGTGTCGTTCCCAGCCCCACCTTTGAATCGATCGTCGCCATCGCCGCCTTCGGCATAGTCATTCCCAGCGCCGCCCTCGATATAGTCGTTCCCATCGCCACCGTAGAGTTTATCGTCGCCGAGACCGCCGTAGAGATAGTCGTTGCCGGCGCCGCCCTCGACATTATCGTGGCCATCGCCACCGTAGAGCTTATCATCGCCCTGCCCGCCGTAGAGATGATCGTCGCCTGCATAACCCCAAATCTCGTTGTTGCCAAAAAGACCCCGGATGATGTCGGCCAAGCTTGTTCCGCGTAAAAGCATTTCATCTCCTTCGGGTGGGCTACGGCAGAGCGCTCTCACGACGTGAGTAAGCATAGCGCTACCTGCCAAGCTTCTAAGGCCTCAAACCGAAAGAGACCATTCGGGCGGATGGACTAGACCACTTGGTTGATATGGCCAGTCCTGATTTGGGGACAGTGTCCTATAGCCGCCGACGAGAGCGCGACGGCTCATGAGTTGATGGCGATGTATGGCTGGGCTCGGCTCGCAATGGCCGAGATCTACACGAAAGAAGCGGAAAAAAAGCGCCAAGGCAGCCTCGGAACGCCTTGCGAACAGAATGCAGGTCACACCTATGACCCCGACCGGTCGCACCTGAACTAGAATCAATGACTTAGAGGGTGGTTTGGCGACCCCTGCAGGACTCGAACCTGCGACAACCTGCTTAGAAGGCAGGTGCTCTATCCAGCTGAGCTAAGGGGCCGTCTCAGCACGTGAGCCTCAATGGGTCCAGGGCTGCATCCGGTTGAAACGGAAATTGTCCGAATAGGAAACATTCTTGCGAGCCGCATCCTTGGGCGCGATCACGCGATACTCGATGCCGTTGCGCTCGGCATAGGCGATCGCCTGCTCAGCACTTTCGAAGGTCAGGCGAACCTGCTGCCGGGTGTCGGCGGAACTCGTGTAGCCCATGATCGGGTCGATCGTGCGCGGTCTTTCCTGATCGAACTCCAGCACCCACAGATGCGTCTTGGCCTTGCCGGACTGCATTGCTGTCTTTGCGGGGCGATAGATCTTCGCGGACATTGTTCTTAACAGCTCCCGTTGACCAAGAGATCAATGTTTTCACGTGATTGGATGGTCGGAGTGGAGAGATTCGAACTCCCGACCCTCTGGTCCCAAACCAGATGCGCTACCAGACTGCGCTACACTCCGCACCACGAAGGCGGAGATACACGCTTCGCCCTGCGGCTGCAACAGCAAATTTCGAGGCTGGCGCGGAGCCGGCGGATGCTTCAGTTCGCCCGCTCCGCGGCCGGAAGTCCCGCACCTTCGAGCCTGTCCCCGGGGCTGATGCCGAGTCGCTTCACGGTTCCGGCGTTAAGCTCGAGCACGTAGGCCACCGGTTCCCTGGAATCGATAATGGCTTCGGAATGCGGAACCGCGTTCTCGTGAATGGTACGGATGACGCCGTCACGCGCGATGAAGAGCATGTCGAGCGGCAGATAGGTGTTCTTCATCCACATCATCACCGGCCGCGTCTCGCCGAAATCGAACAGCATGCCGTGATCCGGCGCCATCTGCCGGCGATACATCAGCCCCTGCTCCCGCTGATCCGGTTGGGTCGCGAGCTCGACAGTAAGGTCATGCGTGCGTCCGCTCGCCGTTATCAGCCGCACCCGCTCCTTGGCAAAGGAAACCTCGGCCATGGCCGAGGCGACGAGCAGCGACAACAAAAAAAGCGCCGTCAGGGCGCTTCTTGCAGCTATGCCGACGACTCCGGGCATCAGTGCGACCGCGTGGTCGGCGTCGGCCCGTCGGGATGGATTTCCGCAGCCATCAGGCCCTTTTCTCCGTCCCCGAAGCGGCAGAGCACCACTTGGCCGGGCCTCAGCTCCGTCAGGCCAAAGCGGCGCAGCGTTTCCATATGCACGAAAATGTCTTCGGTGCCCTCCCCGCGCGTCAGGAAGCCGAATCCCTTGGTTCGGTTGAACCACTTCACGAGCACACGTTCGAGGCCGCTCGTCGGTGTGACTTGAACATGCGTTCTGACCGGTGGCAGCTGGGAGGGGTGAACGGCCGTCGATTGGTCCATCGAGAGGATGCGGAAGGCCTGGTAGCCACGATCCCGCTTCTGAATGAGAGCGACGACCCGGGCACCCTCCAGAACGGTCTGATATCCGTCGCGTCTGAGGCAGGTCACATGCAGCAAAACGTCCTGCATGCCGTTGTCCGGAACGATGAAGCCGAATCCCTTGGCAACGTCGAACCACTTTATGACCCCGGTAATTTCGATGAGATCAAGGGCGTCGTTACCGAATTCGCCATTATGGATGACGTCTTTCGAAGATGTCCTGTCAGCCATTCTCGCAGCCCCTCGTTACGCGCAACACTTCGATACGGTTAACTGATTCTTATGGGCCAGAATAACATCGTCCCGCTGCGCGTGTGCAAGCCCCTCGACATATTTTGACCTGAGACGTTTATAGGCATGCAGCCTTGCGTCTGGCTTGCCGTCGCCCCACTATACGCCATCTTCCACCAAACAGGGATATTCTCCAATGCGGTATCTGCATACGATGGTTCGCGTCAAAGACCTCGACCAGGCTCTTCATTTCTATTGCAAGCTTTTCGGGCTCCAGGAGATCCGCCGATACGACAACGAGAAAGGCCGCTTCACGCTCGTTTTTCTCGCGGCGCCTGGCGATCTCGACCGCGCCAAGGGGGAAGCCGCGCCCTGCCTGGAACTCACCTATAATTGGGATTCCGAGGAATATGCCGGCGGGCGGAATTTTGGCCACCTCGCCTATGAGGTCGACGACATCTACGCGTTCTGCAGGGATCTGATGGACAACGGCGTTACGATCAATCGACCGCCGCGCGACGGCCACATGGCCTTCGTCCGGTCGCCGGACGGCATCTCGATCGAAATCCTCCAGAAAGGCGAACACCTGCCGGCTCAGGAACCCTGGGCTTCGATGGCCAATACGGGTGTCTGGTAAGCCTCGCACAATTGCCACCGGCTAATCGTCAGCCGTCGCCGGCCCTGCCGAGCGGCGCGGCACCGGTCGGCGCAAGAGGATCAATAGAACAGCGGATGATCTTCAGGCCCGGCTACTGCCGGGCTTATTTTGCGAAGCTGAAATAGGTTGGTGCAGGTTTACAAAACACGCGGCGTTCATTACCTTGCCGCGCAGACGTTGAAACGGGGCTCTGCTTCGTCGTCACTTGCGGGGATAGCCCTATACTTGCCTGACCTTTCCCGTGGGGAGCCTAGCGCCCTCCGCGTGAAATTGTTGTGCCGTTCCGGAGCGTATCCGGAATCGGAACGTGTTGTGTGCGCGGTGCAAAGCAACCCGCATGCACGGAGAGCGGGGAAAAGGCGTTGCAACATCTGGAACCAGGATACAGTCTCCTGACGATCGGACGCGCCGCAGCATTTTCCGTATCGCTTCTGGCACTGGCTGGCTGTGTGTCGGCAGTCGCCGACAATGAGACGATCAGCCCGCTCAATTCCCGACAGGTGGCGGAAGCAGCGCCGGGCGCATCCGAGGGGACGATGCAGGATGAGCAAGTAGCTGGTGCCGGCGCGACGGCGCAGGTGCCCGACGGTGAAGCGGGCCACAACAGCGCCGCCATGCAGCCCGGTCTGGCCATGCAGGGCACTGCGCTGCGCGCGACAACATCGAGCATCTACGGGCAATCGCCGGCAGGACCGTCCGCCGAGGCGCGGCCGGACCCAAGCAGCCAGCCGACGGCAGCACCGTCGGCCGTCGCATCGCCGACGATGAATGCCAAGGCCAACAGTCTCTTCAGCAACGGACAGTCCGAGGCTCAACCGGTGATTCAACCGCAACAGGGCGCGGCAGGCGAAGCTCCCGCGACAAACGAAGCGATTGCTGCTGCAACTCCGGCAGCCACCGGCGAAAGCGATACGCCCGCGGCCGTTCCGTTGCCTTTGAGCGCGCAGGCCGCATTATCAGGTGCGACGGCAGCGGCCCTGCAGCCGGTCGAAGTCGCCTCGCGGACGCCGGCGGATGCCACCCAGCCGGCGGGCTCCGACCACGGTGAGAAAGAGACTCAAGAGACGAAGAAGACCTGGACCCTCGCAAGCCTGTTTGCGCCGAAACGCAGGGAAAAGCCGCGGGCCGAATCGACACGCGCTGTGCCGGCAGGCGAGAAGAAAACGATTACCGCAAGCAATGCAGGACAGCCGCGGGTCGCTTCCCTCGCCTATACGTCACTGCCCGGCGTCAACATGAACCCGCTTTTCAGCATGGAACACGAAGCGCACGAGGCTGACGAGGACGACGCGCCCGTGGAAGTGGCGAACCTCTCGGGCCTTGCCCGACTCACGCCGAGCGGCCTCATCCTGCAAACGGAGAAGGTGGAAACGGGCTGTTTCAAACCGCAGCTTCTCGACATCCTGAAGACGGTCGAAGGTCATTACGGCCGCAAAGTCATGGTCACATCGGGCCTGCGCGCCATCAAGGTCAACCGCAAGCGCCAGTCCCTTCATACGCGCTGCGAGGCGGCGGACATCCAGGTGGCGGGCGTCAGCAAGTGGGAGCTCGCGAATTTCCTGCGCAACGTTCCCGGCCGGGGCGGCGTCGGCACCTACTGCCATACCAACTCCGTCCATATCGACATCGGTCCCCAGCGCGACTGGAACTGGCGCTGTCGCCGTCGCAAAGGCTGATCGGCGATCGCTCCCTGTTAACAAGGCCCATCGTGATCAGCAGTGATTTTTCCCGGAAAAAATGAAAACTGCCACTTGCGGGAATCCGAAGCCCTCTCTATAAGCCGCCTCGTCTTACAGCGACTTGCGTCTTTTCAGAGGCACAAAGGTTGCTGCAGCAGGCGCCCATCGTCTAGCGGTCTAGGACGCCGCCCTTTCACGGCGGAAACACGGGTTCGATTCCCGTTGGGCGTGCCATTTTCTCCTCTTATACTTGTGGATACTTCGCCTTGTATGTGGATGGGACGTCTTTGCTTTGCGTCACCATAGGATCGAGTTGACCTGCGCGGATCTCTTGCCGAAAAAGCAAAATAATCGCCTCTGATCACTTGCATGAATCCGATGCCCTCTCTATAAGCCGCCTTGTCTTACAGCGGCTTGCGTCTTTTCAGAGGCACCAGGCTTGCTGCAGCAGGCGCCCATCGTCTAGCGGTCTAGGACGCCGCCCTTTCACGGCGGAAACACGGGTTCGATTCCCGTTGGGCGTGCCATTCCACCTCTTTTCTATTTCATCTTTTTCATAGTATGGTGCTGATCGTCACCAGCAGGCGCCCATCGTCTAGCGGTCAGGACGCCGCCCTCTCACGGCGGTAACACGGGTTCGAGTCCCGTTGGGCGTACCATTTCCTCACCCTGCGCGCGCATCATTTCGCTTCCGAACAGCGCTTGCGTCTGCACCCGATCTTTTCCCAGGAAAAATCGAAATTACCGCCCGCGGTCTCTTGCGAGAATCCGAAGCGCTCTCTATAAGCCGCCTTGTCTTACAGCGCGTGCGCCTTTCAGACGCACAAAATCGCTGCAGCAGGCGCCCATCGTCTAGCGGTCTAGGACGCCGCCCTTTCACGGCGGAAACACGGGTTCGATTCCCGTTGGGCGTGCCATTCCTTTTCAAAGTCTTTAAGAAAAGTCCGTAAGCCTCTGATTCGGCTACACCCGTTGGCGCCGCCTCGGCGTTTAATTCGCTTTCGCCGCGTCCGTCACGCGCAGTTGAACCTTGCGTGTCCCCTGCCACAGATCCGCTGACACGGAACCCGCGACATGAACGGTGGCGCCGCGGTTGCCGAGCAGGAAATCGCCGAGCGGCGTCTCCGTCGCGCGAAAGGCAATGCCTTCCATGCGGCTGCCGTCCTGCCCCTCGAGCGTCACCTTCACGTGGTTGGCCCCGACCTGGCGGCTATCGCGCAGTCGATGTTGCGGGAAGGCAAAGAGCGGCTGCGGATGGCCGGAGCCATAAGGTCCCGCCTGGTCGAGAAGATCGACGAGGTCGAGGGTCGCCCCGGCCGCTGCCAGTGCACCATCGACCTTGAGCGTTTGGACCGCGACGAGATCGCGAACGGCAGCTTCGGCGCGCTCTTCGAAGAATTGCCGAAGCTGGCCGAGCTTACCGCGCTCGACCGTCAGCCCGGCGGCCATTGCATGTCCCCCGCCTTTGACCAGCAGGCCATTGTCGACGGCCGCACGGACGAGCCGCCCCATGTCGAAACCGTTGATCGAACGGCCGGATCCGGTTCCGCGGCCGTTCGGATCGAACGCAATCGCAAAAGCCGGCCGGCGGAATTTCTCCTTGATGCGTGCCGCGATGAGGCCGACGATCCCAGGGTGCCAGTTCTGTCGGGCAGTGACGATCACCGACGCGCCCTCGCCCGTTCCGTATTCCGCCAGTACCTCGGCTTCTGCCTCCGCAAGCATCGCCGCCTCCATCGCCTGGCGATCGCGATTGAGTTCATCGAGCTGGGTGGCGATGATTTCCGCCGCCGCGGCATCGTCGAGGGTCAGCAGACGACTGCCGAGCGCGGCGTCGCCGATTCGCCCGCCGGCATTGATCCGCGGGCCAAGCAGGAAGCCGAGATGATAGGGCGTCACGGGTCCGCCGATCGCCGCCTTGCGCAAGAGTGCGGCGAGACCCGCATTGCCCATGTGCCGCGCAGCAAGCAGGCCCTTGACGACATAGGCCCGGTTGAGGCCTTTGAGCGGCACCACGTCGCAGACGGTCGCAAGCGCCACCAGGTCGAGCAGCGACAGGAGGTCGAAGGATGCCGCGCGCGGGTCGCCCCTGAGGCGGAGCACGCGCAATGTATTGACCAGTACAAGATAGACGACGCCCGCCGCGCAGAGATGGCCCTGCCCCGACAGGTCGTCCTCCCGGTTGGGATTCACCAGGGCGTGACACGGCGGCAGCACCGAGCCGACCTGATGGTGGTCGATGACCACGACATCGGTCCTGCGCTCTGCCGCCACCGCCAGGGCTTCATGGCTCGTCGAGCCGCAGTCGACCGTGACGATCAGTTCGGCGCCCCGATCGATCAATTGATCGATCGCCTGCGGGTTCGGACCGTAGCCCTCGAAAATGCGGTCGGGAATATAGATCTCGGCGGTGATATCGAAATGCCGCAGGAAACGCGCCATGAGCGCGGACGAGGCCGCACCATCGACATCGTAATCCCCGAAGATCACCACCTTCTCGCGGCGACGAATGGCATCCGCGAGCCGCTCGGCCGCCTTGCGGCCGTCGGTCAGGGTGTCGGGGTCAGGCATCAGTGCGCGCAACGTGGGCTCGAGGAAGGCCGACGCGTCGTCCAGTCCGACGCCGCGCCCGGCAAGCACGCGCGCGATGAGTTCGGAATAGCCGTGGATCTGACTGATGGCCAGGGCACGGTTCTGGCCCGCCTGATCGAGGCGCGATACCCAGCGCTGACCGCTGACCGAGCGTTCAACGCCGAGAAATGCCCGCTGGATCGGATCCGCCAAAACGTCCATCTGTCTACCCGTCCGAAGTCCCTCCGTTCTTAGCGAAGATTTCGGCACTGAAAAACCGGCGGGGGTGCAGTTCGGCCCGCAAGTCGCCGGTCGCAGCGGCTTCTCAACAGATTTGATGAGGATGCGCGGTCACCAGGCCTTCGGACGCTCGATCCTGATAACCTGCGGCTCGCCGACGAGATAGCCCTCGCTCTTGATCGAGACGATCGCCTTGCGCACGGAAGCCTCTGATGTCGCATGCGTGACGAGGATGATCGTCTTCGGCTCGGCCGGGTCGGCATAGTGCTTGGAATGCTGCATGATCGATTCCAGCGAGATGTCGTTCTCCGCCATGTGCTTCGCCACATTGGCGAAGACGCCCGTGCGGTCGACCACTTTCAACCGGATGAAGTAGCCGCCCTCATGGCTCTGCATCCGGGCGCGCTTATAGGGCAACAGCGCCTTCGCCGGACGGCCGAATGCCGGCACGTGCTGCGCGCCGGGTCGGCTCTTGGCGATGTCGGCGATATCGCCGAGCACGGCCGAGGCGGTCGCGTCCCCGCCCGCACCCGGGCCGACCATCAGAAGCTCTCCAAGAATGTCGGATTCGATCGCAACCGCATTGGTCACCCCGTCGACCTGCGCGATGACGGTGTCGTGAGGTACCATGGTCGGATGGACGCGCTGCTCTATGCCGCTATCGGTCCGCTGGGCGACTCCGAGAAGCTTGATGCGGTAACCGAGGTCGGAAGCCGCCTGGATATCTTCGATCGAGATGTTGGTGATGCCCTCGAGATAGATGTCGTCGGCAGCAATCGCGGTGCCGAAGGCAAGGCTCGTCAGGATCGAGAGTTTGTGCGCGGTGTCGTTGCCCTCGATGTCGAAGGCCGGATCGGCCTCGGCATAGCCGAGCCGCTGAGCCTCCTTGAGGCATTCCTCGAAGGAGAGACCCTCCCTCTCCATCTTCGTCAGGATGTAATTGCATGTGCCGTTCATGATGCCGTAGACGCGCGAGATCGTGTTGCCGGTCATCGACTCGCGAAGCGCCTTGATGACGGGAATGCCGCCGGCGACCGCAGCTTCGTAATTCAGAAGCGCGCCATGCTTCTCGGCAATTTCCGCCAGTTCGACACCATGTGCTGCAAGAAGCGCCTTATTGGCGGTCACTACATGGACGCCGCGGGTGAGCGCCGCCTTCACGCAAGAATAGGCCGGGTCTCCGGCGCCGCCCATCAGTTCGACAAAGACATCGATGTCTGCTTCCGACGCCAGGGAAACTGCGTCGTCGAACCAGGCGATGCCCGAGAGCTTCACGCCCCGATCCTTCGCCCGGTCTCTTGCCGCTACGGCCGTAATCTCGATCGCCCTGCCGCATGTGGTCGCCATCGTCTCATGACGATCCTGGAGAATCCGCACGAGCGAGGCACCGACGGTCCCCAAGCCCGCAATGCCGATTTTGAGGGCATCTGCCATAGCAAGTTCCTAACACGTAGAGGCGCCCCGCCAGACCAGGCGGGGCAATTTGGGTGCGGAAACGGGCACAGCCCGGCTCCTTACCGATGTGCGTTGAGCGAGATGACGTTGTGCATCGTCTCGTCCGCCGAAGAAAGGAAGCGCTTGATATTGCGCGCGGCCTGGCGGATCCGGTGTTCGTTCTCCACCAGAGCGAGACGAACATAGTCGTCCCCCTGCTCGCCGAAGCCGATGCCCGGAGCAACGGCGACATCCGCTTTCTCGACGAGAAGCTTGGAGAACTCGAGCGAGCCGAGATGGCGGAACTTCTCGGGAATCTTCGCCCAGGCGAACATCGTCGCCGGCGGCGGCGGAACCTCGAAACCGGCCTTGCCGAAGCTTTCCACCATGACGTCGCGGCGCCGCTTGTAGATGGCGCGCACCTCGGCGATATCGCTGCCGTCACCATTCAGTGCCTGCGTTGCAGCTACCTGAATCGGGGTGAATGCGCCATAGTCCAGATAGGACTTCACGCGCGTCAGCGCCGCGATCAGTCGCTCGTTGCCGACGGCGAAGCCCATGCGCCAGCCGGGCATGGAGAAGGTCTTCGACATCGACGTGAATTCGACGGTCACATCGGTTGCACCCGGCACTTCCAGAACCGAAGGCGGCGGTGCGTCGTCGAAGTAGATTTCCGAATAGGCGAGATCCGACAGCACGATGATGTCGTGCTTCTTCGCAAAGGCGATGACATCCTTGTAGAAATCGAGCGTTGCGACCTGCGCCGTCGGATTGGACGGGTAGTTGAGGATCAGCGCCAGTGGCTTCGGGATCGAGTGCCGGACCGCACGCTCGAGCGGCGGAAAGAAGCTCTCGTCCGGCTCGACCGAAATCGAGCGGATGACGCCGCCTGCCATCAGGAATCCGAAGGCGTGGATCGGATAGGTCGGATTCGGGCAGAGGACGACGTCGCCGGGTGCGGTAATGGCCTGCGCCATGTTGGCGAAGCCTTCCTTGGAGCCGAGGGTCGCGACGACCTGCGTCTCGGGATTGAGCTTGACGCCGAAGCGGCGTGCATAATAGGCGGCCTGCGCACGGCGCAGCCCGGGAATGCCCTTCGATGACGAATAACGATGCGTCCGCGGGTCCTGGACGACTTCGCACAGCTTGTCCACGATTGACTGCGGGGTCGGAAGATCCGGATTGCCCATGCCGAGGTCGATGATGTCAGCACCGGCCGCTCGCGCGCTCGCTTTCAAACGGTTGACCTGTTCGAAAACGTAGGGCGGCAAACGCCGGACTTTATGAAACTCTTCCATCTCCAGACCTCATTTGGCGCGCGTCTTTGCAGCCCTTGGGCTCTTCGCTCGACATGCGCGGGGTGAACGGCCGCCATCGCGGCCATTCAACGCTTTGCGGCCAAAACACGAGAAAGGCAAGCGCTAATTCTCGATCTGTTTCAGCGTGTCGGCACCGTGCTGCTCGGCCAGAAGCTGCAATTCCTTCAGGCGACGCCGGTACTCGGCTTCGGAGATCGCGCCGGACCGGCGCTGCCCGGCAAGTGCGGTCAACTGCCCCTGCATGTTCAGCGCCTCCTCATTGGTCATCTGCTGCATGGCGGCGGGCTTTTCACCGTAAACGGAAGGATAGGTGGCAAGGTCCGCCGTCGAATTGCAGCCCGCGAGCACGCCTGCGAGAATCAGTGCGGACATCCAAGAAAGCGAACGCTGTTTTCCGACGGCAAGCATGCTGGCGATGACCTCTGTTTCTGCGGCGCAACGATGCGCTACAGCGCCGCGCGTCTCCCGGGACGCACAAAGGTCGCTGTAGCACTTTGATCTGCTGCATGTTTTTGTCCTTCGACCGGCTACGATCACGGGAACATGCAGTAGCCCTTGTAATCATTTTCGGGCAGAATGTAAAAATACAAAACAAACAAGATGCTGTGGAGGACGCCGGGTGACAGCAGAGAAGGCTGAGGGCGCTACGGGCTTTGCCGGCTTCGACCCGAAATCTGTCGAGCCCTACATCGTCAAGGATCCCGAAAGCCTGGCCATCAACATGGCTCGTGCGGCAGAGCAGCTCGGAAAAGCCGCTTCTGCATGGCTCGCCCCGCGCGAAGCGGGCGAGAAGACGGATAGTTTCGCCGAGCCCGTCTCCGATATGGTCAAGACGCTTTCCAAGGTCTCGGAATACTGGCTCTCCGACCCTCGGCGAACACTCGAAGCCCAGACTCATCTTCTCGGCAGCTTCTTCGATATGTGGTCGCGGACGCTCCACCGCATGGCCGGCGAGGCCGTGGAGGAGCCGGCCAACCTTCAGCGCAACGACAAGCGCTTCGCCGACGAAGACTGGGTGAAGAATCCGTTTTTCGACTTCATCCGCCAGGCCTATTTCGTCACCTCAGACTGGGCGGAGCGCATGGTCAAGGACGCCGAGGGCCTTGACGATCATACCCGCCACAAGGCGGCCTTCTACGTTCGCCAGATTGCCAGCGCGCTTTCCCCGACCAACTTCATCACGACCAATCCGCAGCTCTATCGCGAAACGGTGGCTTCGAGCGGCGCCAATCTCGTGAAAGGCATGCAGATGTTGGCGGAAGACATAGCCGCCGGGCGCGGCGAGCTTCGGCTCCGCCAGACGGACACCAGCAAGTTCGCCATCGGAGAGAACATCGCGATCACTCCGGGCAAGGTGATCGCGCAGAACGATGTCTGCCAGGTGCTGCAATACGAGGCGAGCACCGAGACCGTGCTGAAGCGGCCGTTGCTCATTTGCCCGCCCTGGATCAACAAATTCTACGTGCTGGACCTCAACCCGGAGAAGTCCTTCATCAAATGGGCGGTCGACCAGGGCCACACGGTCTTCGTCATCTCCTGGGTAAACCCGGACGAACGCCATGCCTCCAAGGATTGGGAAGCCTATGCACGCGAAGGCATAGGCTTCGCGCTTGATATTATCGAACAGGCAACCGGCGAACGCGAAGTCAATTCCATCGGCTATTGCGTCGGCGGGACGCTGCTCGCCGCCACCCTGGCGCTCCATGCCGCGGAAGGCGACGACCGCATTCGCTCCGCGACGCTCTTCACCACGCAGGTGGATTTCACCCACGCCGGCGATCTCAAGGTCTTCGTGGACGACGACCAGATCCGCCACCTCGAAGCCAATATGAGCGCCACCGGCTACCTCGAAGGCTCGAAGATGGCGTCTGCCTTCAACATGCTCCGGGCTTCGGAACTGATCTGGCCCTATTTCGTCAACAATTACCTCAAGGGCCAGGATCCCCTGCCCTTCGACCTGCTTTACTGGAACTCCGATTCAACGCGAATGCCCGCGGCCAACCACTCTTTCTATCTGCGCAACTGCTATCTCGAGAACAGGCTCTCCAAGGGCGAGATGGTGCTTGCCGGCCGCCGCGTCTCCCTCGGCGACGTAAAGATTCCGATCTACAATCTCGCGACGAAAGAGGACCACATCGCGCCGGCAAAGTCGGTTTTCCTCGGCAGCAGCAGCTTCGGCGGCAAGGTGACCTTCGTGCTCTCCGGCTCCGGGCACATCGCCGGTGTCGTCAACCCTCCTGCCCGAAGCAAGTATCAATACTGGACGGGAGGCGCGCCGAAGGGCGACTTCGAGACCTGGATGGGTAAGGCGAAGGAAACGGCCGGGTCGTGGTGGCCGCATTGGCAGGGCTGGGTCGAACGGCTCGACAAACGCAGGATCCCGGCGCGCAAGGCCGGAGGTCCGCTCAATTCCATCGAAGAAGCGCCCGGCTCCTACGTGCGCGTGCGCGCCTGACCGCAGAGAGTGCAATCCCCTTGAATTTCCCTCGCCCGCTCGTCCCTGCGACGCTTGTGCAGCGTTACAAACGCTTCCTGTTCGACGCTATTCTGGCCGATGGAACGGCAATCACGGGTTCATGCCCGAATACCGGCTCGATGCGTGGCCTGACCACACCGGGCTCGCCGGTCTGGCTCTCGGAACACGACAGTCCGACACGCAAGTATCGCCACATGCTGGAGATCGTCGAGGCGGACGGCACGCTGGTCGGCATCAACACCGGATTGCCGAACCGGATCGCCGAAGAGGCGATCATGGCCGGACAGGTGGGCGATCTTCACACCTACGGCACGCTCCGGCGCGAGCAGAGATACGGCCGCAACTCCAGGATAGATATTCTGCTCAGTGATGCGGAAAAGGGCCTCGCCTATGTCGAGGTGAAGAACGTCCATTTCAGCCGCGTCCGCGGTCTCGCCGAATTCCCGGACAGCCCGACCCAACGCGGTGCGAAACATCTCGAGGAACTGGGCGATATGGTCGAGGCGGGACACCGCGCGATCATGCTCTATCTTATCCAGAGAGGCGATTGCAGTCGCTTCCGCATATGCCGTGAGCTCGACCCGGTCTATGCTCGTGCTTTCGAAAGGGCGAGCGCACGCGGCGTCGAGGCCTATGCGGTCAAATGCGCGGTATCGCCGGCGCAAATCCTGGCGGCAGGACCGATCGTAGTGGACGAACCGGTCCCTGCTGTTTTATGAAAATCGCCTGAAACAACGGAAATCTGGAATGGTAACTTACATCGAGGCCGACGCGGCTCCCTACAAGAACACCGGTGTCATTCGACTTTACGGGCCGGAGGGGTTTGAAGGCATGCGCAAGGCCTGTCAGGTGACCGCACGCTGCCTGGACGAGCTCGTCGCGCGCGTGAGTCCGGGCGTGACCACGGACGAGATCGACCGCTTCGTCTTCGAGTTCGGCATGGACCACGGCGCACTCCCCGCAACCCTCAATTATCGCGGCTACACCAAATCCTCCTGCACCTCGATCAATCACGTGGTCTGTCACGGCATCCCCAACGACAAGCCGCTGCGCGAAGGGGACATCGTCAACATCGACGTGACCTATGTGGTCGATGGGTGGCACGGCGATTCAAGCCGGATGTATCCCGTCGGCGAGATAAAGCGTGCCGCCGAGCGCCTGCTGGACGTAACGCATGAATGCCTGATGCGCGGAATAGCGGCGGTCCGCCCGGGCGCGCGCACGGGAGCAATCGGCGAGGCGATCCAAGCCTATGCGGAAGCCGAGCGTTGTTCGGTGGTTCGCGACTTCTGCGGTCACGGCGTCGGCCGGCTCTTTCACGACGCGCCCAATATCCTTCACTATGGCAGCGCCAATGACGGGCCGGAGCTCAAGGAAGGCATGATCTTCACGATCGAACCGATGATCAATCTTGGCCGCCCGCATGTGAAGGTCCTCTCGGACGGATGGACGGCGGTTACGCGCGATCGGTCCCTGTCGGCCCAATACGAACACACGGTGGGCGTGACGGCGGACGGCTGCGAGATATTCACGCTCTCACCGGCCGGTCTCTTCAAGCCCGGCATTCACGTCGCGGGCGACGCGTGACGAAGACCCCGCCCGCCGAACCCGACGACCTTTTCGACGCCGCGGACGAACGCCGGTTTTTCCCGCAGAAGCCGACCCACGAGAGCCACGCAACCGCGCCGGCGCCGGCAACCGATACGCACTACCACGGCCATCGGGACCGCCTGAGAGCCCGCTACCGCGAACACGGTGATGCGGCGCTGGCGGATTACGAACTCCTCGAGCTCATCCTCTTCCGCCTCATACCCCGCCGCGATACCAAGCCGATCGCCAAGGCGCTGCTCGACCGCTTCGGCACGCTGGCGGCCGTCTTCGGCGCTCCCTTGCACCTCCTTCAGGAAGTCAAAGGCGTCGGAGAGTCCGTCGCGCTCGATCTCAAGCTCGTCGCGACCGCCAGCCACCGCATGCTCAGGAGCGAATTGCGCAACAAACAGGTTCTGTCCTCCTGGAGCGCCGTGATCGACTATTGCCACGCGGCGATGGCGCATGAGACGAAGGAGCAGTTCCGCATCCTTTTCCTCGACAAGCGCAACACGCTGATCGCCGACGAGGTTCAGCAGCAAGGAACGATCGACCACACGCCCGTATATCCCCGCGAGGTGGTCAGGCGCGCTTTAGAACTTTCCGCTACCGCCTTGATTTTGGTGCACAACCATCCCTCCGGCGACCCGACGCCGTCACGCGCCGACATCGACATGACCAAGCTCATCGCCGAAGCCGCCAAGCCGCTCGGCATCGCGCTTCACGATCACGTCATCATCGGCAAAGACGGCCACGTCAGCCTCAAAGGGCTTCGATTGTTCTGATGGAAAATATGCAGCAGACGCATCCAGAACAGGGCGCTGCGGCATTGCACGTCATCAAACGGTGCGATTGACGATATAGCTGTGCCTGCGCGAAAGATACCGCATCGCACAACGATTCTCACGCGAGCAGGGGAAGCGTTCATGAACCAGTACGATCTCATCGTTGTCGGCAGTGGTCCGGCCGGGCGCAGGGGCGCCATCCAGGCCGCGAAGCTTGGCAAGAAGGTGCTCGTCATCGAACAGGGAAAACGGGTCGGCGGCGTTTCCGTCCACACCGGTACCATTCCGTCGAAAACGCTGCGTGAAACGGCGCTCAACCTGACCGGCTGGCGCGAGCGCGGCTTCTACGGCCGCTCCTATCGGGTCAAGCAGGAGATCAGCGCCGAAGATCTGCGCCGTCGTCTGATCATAACGCTCAACCACGAGGTGGAGGTGCTCGAACACCAGTTCGCGCGAAACCGCGTACAGCACATCCGTGGCAGGGCGAGCTTCGTCGGGCCGACGACGCTCGAGATCTCCAAAGATGACGACGAGAGCATGCTCGTTTCCGGCACCAGTATCCTGCTTGCCGTGGGAACGAAGCCCTTTCGGCCTGACTACATGCCTTTCGACGGCAGGACAGTCGTAGACAGTGACGAACTGCTTGACATCCGTGAACTGCCCCGCTCGCTTGTGGTGATCGGCGCCGGCGTCATCGGCATCGAATACGCCACCATCTTCAGCGCCCTCGACATCCAGGTAACGGTCATCGACCCGAAGGCCACCATGCTCGATTTCATCGACCGGGAGATCGTCGAGGACTTCACCTATCAGTTGCGCGACCGCGCGATGAAACTGAACTTGGGCCAGAAGGCGGAGAAAGTGGAGCGGCTCGACAACGGCAAGGTGCTGCTTAGCCTCGACAACGGCCGCAAGATCACGACGGACATGGTGCTTTTCGCGGCCGGCCGGATGGGCGCGACGGATGCGCTCAACCTTCCTGCGGCAGGTCTCGAGGCCGACGCCCGCGGTCGGCTGAAGGTCAATCCGGAAACGTTCCAGACGACCGTTCCGAATATCTACGCCGCCGGCGATGTCGTCGGCTTTCCGAGCCTCGCTTCGACCTCGATGGAACAGGGCCGCATCGCGGCCCGTGTTGCGGTCGGCGCAATCGCCAAGGAGCCGCAGAAATATTTCCCCTACGGCATCTATGCCGTGCCGGAAATATCCACCTGCGGCCTATCCGAGGAAGAGGTCAAAGAGCGCGGAATTCCCTACGAATGCGGCATCGCCCGGTTCCGTGAGACTTCGCGCGGGCACATCATGGGCCTGGATTCGGGACTCTTGAAGATGATCTTCTCGCTCAGGACGAGGCGGCTGCTCGGCGTCCACATCATCGGCGAAGGTGCGACCGAACTCGTCCATATCGGCCAAGCCGTCCTCAACCTGAAGGGCACCGTCGAATATTTCGTCGAGAATACCTTCAACTACCCTACCCTGGCCGAAGCCTACAAGATCGCCGGCCTCGACGCATGGAACCGCATGGGAGAGATCAAGACGGAGTGACGGCGGGACTAAGTCCCTTCTTCCCGTCAAAACGGGGAGAAGGCGGCCGGCAGGCTGGATGAGGGGCTGATAGGGTACGGAATCAGCTGGCGCGGACCACCGCGTCGCCGCGCTCGGCAAGTGCCGCGAGATCGGCCGGCTTCAGTTCCACCGACTCGCCGCAGCCGCAGGCAGAAGTTTGATTAGGGTTGTTGAAGGTGAAGCCCGAGCGCAGCGTGGTGGTCTCGAAATCCATCTGCGTGCCCAGAAGGTAAAGCACGGCCTCTGGGGCCACCCAGACCTTCGCCCCCTGGTGCTCGACCAGGTCGTCCTTCGAATTGGGTTCGCTCACGAGATCGACGGCATATTCCATGCCGGCGCAACCGCCCTTCTTGATGCTGACGCGGATGCCTTTGGCCTCGCCTCCGGCATTTTCCACGATCGACCGGACCCGGCTGGCGGCGGCATCGGTCAGGCTCATAACGGCAAAGCCCATAGGCTCCATCTCCTTCGTATCGCCGGGTTAAAGGCCCGGCGCTTCCAGACTGAATGTAATGCCCGCGTGCCGACGGATCAATATCGGCAGGTGCTCAATACCAGCCGAGCGCAACCTGCGCCTCTTCCGACATGCGGTCAGGCGTCCACGGCGGATCGAAGGTCATCGACACTTCGACGCCCGAAACGCCCTCGACGGCGCCTACGGCATTTTCGACCCAGCCCGGCATCTCACCGGCAACGGGGCAGCCCGGCGCGGTCAGCGTCATGTCGATCTTCACCATACGGTCGTCTTCGATGTCGATCTTGTAGATGAGACCGAGTTCGAAGATGTCCGCGGGTATTTCCGGGTCATAGACGGTTTTGAGTGCCGCGATGATGTCGTCGCTGAGGCGCGCCAGTTCCTCCGGCGGAATGGCCGAATGAACGATGCCTTCGCGGACGTCGACTTTTTCTTGTGTTTGCTCGAGACCCATGTCCGTCTCCCTAAGCGAAAAACTTGCGTGCGTGTTCCAGCGCGTCCGCCAGCGCATCGACTTCGGCCGTGGTGTTGTAGAGACCGAAGGACGCCCGGCATGTGGAGGTGACGCCGAACCGTTTCAAGAGCGGCTGCGCACAATGCGTTCCGGCCCGCACGGCAATGCCGGCACGGTCGATGACCATCGACACGTCATGGGCATGGATGCCGGCGATCTCGAAGGAAAAGATACTCCCCTTGCCGGGTGCGTCGCCGAAAACCCTCAGCGAATTGATCGAGGACAGGCGCTCGCGGGCATAGGCCGTCAGGCTCGCCTCATGAGCCCTGATCGCCTCGCGGCCGACCTTCTCCATGTAATCGAGCGCATAGCCGAGCCCGATCGCCTGGACGATCGGCGGCGTACCGGCCTCGAAGCGATGCGGCGGATCGTTGTAGGTGACGCCGTCCTCCGTCACTTCCTCGATCATCTCGCCGCCACCCATGAAGGGGCGCATTTCCTTCAACCGTTCGGTCTTGCCATAGAGCACGCCGATGCCGGAAGGACCGTAGAGCTTGTGACCGGTCATCACATACCAGTCGCAATCGATGTCCTGGACGTCGACGGGCATATGCACCGCACCCTGGCTGCCGTCGACAAGCACCGGAATGCCGCGCTCGCGGGCAATGCGGCAGATCTCCTTGACCGGGACCACGGTGCCCAGCGCGTTCGACATGTGCGTGATGGCGATGAGCTTCGTCCGCTCCGTCAGGCATTTGACGAAGTCCTCGATGTGGAACGCGCCGTCGTCGTCGATCGGCGCCCAGACGAGCTTCGCGCCCTGCCGCTCGCGAATAAAGTGCCAGGGAACGATATTGGAGTGATGCTCCATGATCGAGACGACGATCTCATCCCCCTCGCCGAGCTGCGGCATTCCATAGCCGTAGGCGACCGTGTTGATCGCCTCCGTCGAGGACTTGGTGAAGATGATGTTGTCGACCGACGGCGCATTCAGGAAACGGCGAACCTTTTCGCGCGCCTGTTCATAGGCTTCCGTCGCGGCATTCGACAGGAAATGCAGGCCGCGATGGACGTTGGCGTATTCGTTGGAATAGGCATGCGCAACGGCGTCGATGACGAGCTGCGGCTTCTGCGCCGACGCGCCGTTGTCCAGATAGACGAGCGGCTTGCCATAGACCGTCCGTGACAGGATCGGGAAATCCTTCCTGACCGCTTCGACGTCGTATGCCGCTACCGGCGGCGCAGGATGTTCCATGTCTCTATCCAATCAGGCGTGCTTTTCGAGCCAGGCCGCGACTATGCCTTCCAGCGCCTCGACCAGTGCCTCGTCGTCTTCCAGTTCCTCGACGATCTCGGCGACGAAAGCATTGACGAGCATGGCGCGCGCCTTGTTTTCCGGAATGCCGCGAGCGAGAAGGTAAAAGAGCTGCGTGTGATCGATATCGATGACCGTTGCACCGTGGCCGCACTGCACGTCATCTGCAAAGATTTCGAGTTCCGGCTTCGCAGAGAAATCGGCGTCGTCGGACAAGAGCAGCGTGTTGCACGACATTTTGGCGTCGGTCTTCTGCGCGTCCTGGGCGACCAGGATCTTGCCTTGAAACACGCCCTTCGCCCGA
Organism: Sinorhizobium sp. M4_45; assembly: GCF_002885915.1. Taxonomy (NCBI): domain Bacteria; kingdom Pseudomonadati; phylum Pseudomonadota; class Alphaproteobacteria; order Hyphomicrobiales; family Rhizobiaceae; genus Sinorhizobium; species Sinorhizobium sp. M4_45. The sequence continues at coordinate 960,914 of NZ_NWVE01000001.1, read as the reverse complement.
TCGAAGACGACGTTGCGGATGATCTCGCTCGACGTCGTGTGCGGCACGTTGTGGCTCAGCGTGAACGTCAGATCCGTGTGGCTGTCCCCGCCGAGCAGGTTGATGCCGCGCAGCGTCAGGTCGGAGCCCTCGCCGCTCGCACGGCCATGCAGTTCCTGACGGACCAGCTTGCCGCCGGCGTTGATGACGAAGAGGTGCAGCTTCGCGTCCTTGCCGAGATCGAAGCGGATCTGGCCGAGATGCGTGTCCGCCGGACCCTGCTGCTGCAGGATGATCCAGATCACGTCGGCGCCGTCTGCGAGCGTCACGTCGCTTACCGAGGAAACGAAGCTCGGCTCCGCATTCGTCGAAAGATGACGTTCGATTACGGTCGCTTTCGCGCCGGCGCCGAAGGAGACCGGAAAGCGCGTATGCGCCTGACCATGACTCTGAACCACCTGGATTTCGATCGGAGCTTCGATCTGCGCGCCGGCGGCGACGGTGATTTCCAGTCCGCCGCGCACGAGGCCGCCATTGATTCGGCCGATCGCATCATCCGAGCCGAGCACTGAGAGCCCGGCTACCGCCGAGCCATCGAGCAGGCTCTCGGTATAGGAGCGCGCCGTCAGCTCTTCGGGAACGCTCTTGATATCCGCCTGGCCGTTGCGCACGGACAGAACGGACGAACCCGGGACGACCGGCTCGACGCGTTCGGCAAACGCGGTCGGATCGGCCGCCGGCACCGCCCGCAGCAGCGTACGCAGGTCGGTATAGTGCCAGGCTTCGACGCGGCGCGTCGGCAGACCTGCCGTCTTCAACTCGTGGACCAGCGTGTCGCGAAGCGACAGCACGGAGCCGTCGCCCGGCAGATCACCGATCTGCGCCGTATAGGCATCGACGAGCGCCGTTTCGGCCGCCGTCATCTTGATGGCCTGTTGCATATTCATTCGAACACTCCTTCGACAGGCGTCAGGCTGCCGCCTCGATGATATCCGCGTAGCCGTTGGCCTCGAGTTCGTGCGCCAGCGTCTTGTCGCCGGACTTGATGACCTGGCCCTTGTAGAGCACGTGGACGGTGTCCGGAACGATGTAGTTGAGCAGGCGCTGGTAGTGCGTAATGACGACGACAGCGCGATCAGGCGAGCGCAGTGCGTTGACGCCATCGGCAACGATCTTCAGCGCATCGATGTCGAGGCCGGAGTCGGTCTCGTCGAGAACGCAGAGCTTCGGCTCGAGCAGAGCCATCTGCAGGATTTCCGCGCGCTTCTTCTCGCCGCCCGAGAAGCCGACATTGAGCGGACGGCGCAGCATTTCGGGCGCGATCTTCAGCTCGGCGGCAGCTTCCTTGACGCGGCGCATGAATTCCGGCGTCGTCAGTTCCTCTTCGCCGCGGTATTTGCGCTGTTCGTTCATCGCCACCTTCAGGAACTGCATGGTGGCGACACCCGGGATCTCGACCGGATACTGGAAGGCGAGGAAGATACCCTTCGCGGCTCGCTCCGAAGCGTCGAGCTCCAGGATGCTTTCGCCGTTATAAAGAATGTCGCCTTCGGTCACTTCATAATCTTCGCGCCCCGACAGGATGTAGGAGAGCGTCGACTTGCCGGAACCGTTCGGCCCCATGATGGCCGCGACTTCGCCGGCCTTCACGGTCAGGTTCAGGCCGCGGATGATCTCTGTGCCGTCCTCGGCGATGCGTGCGTGCAGGTTCTTGATTTCAAGCATGTGTGTTCGTCCTCTTGGGAAACGAAATCTTCTATCGCGCACAAATTCCGTGCGCCGGTTCGGTATTCGGACGGGCCTTAGCCCACGGAGCCTTCGAGCGAGATGCCGATCAGCTTCTGTGCCTCGACGGCGAATTCCATCGGCAATTCCTGGATAACTTCCTTGACGAAGCCGTTGACGATCAGAGCGATCGCCGCCTCTTCCGGAATGCCGCGCTGCAGGCAGTAGAAAAGCTGGTCCTCGGAAATCTTGGACGTCGTCGCCTCGTGCTCGAACTGCGCAGTCGAATTCTTCGCCTCGATATAGGGCACCGTGTGCGCACCGCACCGATCGCCGATCAGAAGCGAATCGCACTGGGTGAAGTTGCGGGCGTTCTCGGCCTTGCGGTGCGCCGAGACCTGACCGCGATAGGTGTTTTCCGAAACGCCGGCTGCAATGCCCTTGGAGATGATGCGGCTCGACGTGTTCTTGCCGAGGTGGATCATCTTCGTCCCCGAGTCGATCTGCTGGTGACCATTGGAAACCGCGATCGAGTAGAACTCGCCACGCGAACCGTCGCCGCGCAGGATGCAGGACGGATATTTCCAGGTGATCGCCGACCCGGTCTCGACCTGGGTCCAGGAGATCTTCGAGTTCTTGCCGCGGCAATCGCCACGCTTGGTCACGAAATTATAGATGCCGCCCTTGCCCTGCTTGTCGCCCGGATACCAGTTCTGCACCGTCGAATATTTGATTTCGGCATCGTCGAGCGCAATCAGTTCGACCACTGCCGCATGAAGCTGGTTCTCGTCGCGTTGCGGCGCCGTGCAGCCTTCGAGATAGGAGACATAGGCGCCTTCGTCGGCGATGATGAGCGTACGCTCGAACTGGCCCGTGTTCTTCTCGTTGATGCGGAAATAGGTCGAAAGCTCCATCGGGCACCGCACGCCCTTCGGCACATAGACGAAGGAGCCGTCGGTGAAGACCGCGGAGTTCAGCGTCGCATAGAAGTTATCCGACTGCGGCACGACCGTACCGAGATACTTCCGCACGAGGTCCGGATGCTCCCGCATCGCCTCGGAGATCGACATGAAGATGACGCCGGCCTTCTTCAGCTCTTCCTTGAAGGTGGTGACGACGGAGACCGAATCGAACACCGCATCGACGGCGATCTTCGACTTCTCGACGCCGGCGAGAATCTCCTGTTCCTTCAGCGGAATGCCGAGCTTCTCGTAAACCTTGAGGAGTTCCGGGTCGACCTCGTCGAGCGACTTCGGCCCGGTCGTGCCCTTCGGCGCCGCGTAATAATGGATGTCGTTGAAGTCGATCTTCGGGTAGCGGACGCGCGCCCAGGTCGGCTCCTCCATGGTCTGCCAGCGGCGATAAGCCTCGAGGCGCCATTCGAGCATCCATTCCGGTTCGTTCTTCTTGGACGAGATCAGGCGGATGATATCCTCGGACAGCCCCTTCGGAGCAAGGTCCATCTCGATCGTCGTCTCGAAGCCGTATTTATACTGGTCCACGTCGATCTGGCGGACCTGATCAATGGTTTCCTGCACGGCAGGCATGTCGTTCTCCAATCTCGCCGGATCCAAGGTCCGGCAGCTTGTCAATACGATGCAAGTATTCGCGCACCGCTTATGTAATGGCTAAAAGGCGCTTTTCACCCCATTTGCCAAGCGGAAAATTGCTTTTCCGCAATTTCATTCAATGCTCTCCGCTTCACGCCGCCTGTCCGGCCGAGCGGCGCCGCGCCGCCACTTTCGCGAATGCTGCCGCGCAGCGCTCGATTTCCGCTTGCGTCGTCGCCTCGCCGATCGAAATCCTGAGCGCACCCTGGCGGGGATCGTAGCCCATGGCGGTCAGGACGTGACTTTGCCCGACCTTTCCGGACGAGCAGGCCGAGCCCGCCGACAAGGCGACGCCCTCGAGATCGAAAGCGATTTGCCCGGTCTCGGCTTTCAGCCCCGGAAGCGTGAAGAAGCAGGTATTTGCCAGGCGGGGCTCGTCGCGCCCGTGGATCACCACATCGGGGGCGCAGGACTGCATTTCCGCCTCGAGGCCGTCGCGCAGCGCGGCTATGGCGGCCATGCGCCCGTCGATATTCCCAGCCGCGGCGCGTGCTGCAGCCGCAAAGCCCGCAAGCGCGGCTGCATTCTCGGTCCCCGAACGGTGGCCCCTCTCCTGTCCGCCGCCGCGAATCAGTGGAGAAGGCATCATGATCTCGCCGCGGACGACGAGTGCGCCCGCTCCCTTGGGGCCGCCGATCTTGTGCGACGACAGGATCAGAAAGTCAGCACCGAGCGATGAAATCGAAAGCGGCAGACGGCCGGCCGCCTGGACCGCATCGACGACCAGGATACCGCCATGTGCGCGCACGATCGCCGCAACCTCGGCGACCGGCTGGATGATGCCGGTTTCGTTATTGGCAAGCATCACGGCCACCATCGGCAGACCGGTCTCACGGTCATGGGCCTGAAGCAGATCGTCGAGCGCTGCGCAGTCGACGATCCCGGCATTTGTCACCGGTATCTCGCAAACATCCTCGCGCGCGAAACGCCCGCCCTCGCGCACGGCCGGATGCTCGATCGCCGAAACATAGAGCTTGCCTGCCTTGAGCGGCGTGCGCCCCATGCGCAACTGCGGCGTCAGCACCATGTTCGCCGCTTCCGTCGCGCCGCTGGTAAAGACGACCGCTGCGGGTTGCGCGCCGCACAGAGTGGCAACATCGCGTCTGGCGCTCTCGACAAGGGCGCGCACCGCACGCCCTTCGCCGTGGACCGAAGAGGGATTGCCGAGCTGATCGAGCGCGTACAGGAGCGCCTCGCGCGCTTCCGGCAGAAGCGGCGCCGTGGCGTTCCAGTCCATGTAGATGCGCGATCCCGACATCGATTCCTTCGCTAGGCTGCTGCGACCGCTTCGAACGGCCCGTTGCATTTTCCTTGAATTTTCCGCGCCGCTTGCCTTAAGAGACGAAGCTTATGCGGAGGTCCGCACCCAAGTTTTGAACGGTTCTAAAGTAGGTTCTAGAAAAGCTGACTGGTTTAGTCAAGACAGATCGGCACCAAGAACGACGGAATTGAACCAAAGCACTCCCGGAGAGCCAATGCCCGAAATCATTTTCAACGGACCGGCCGGTCGCCTTGAAGGCCGCTATCAGCCTTCGAAGCAGAAGAGCGCACCGATTGCGATCATCCTGCATCCGCACCCGCAGTTCGGCGGCACGATGAACAATCAGATCGTGTACCAGCTCTTCTACATGTTCCAGAAGCGCGGCTTCACCACCTTGCGCTTCAATTTTCGGGGCATCGGCCGCAGCCAGGGCGAATTCGACCATGGTGCCGGTGAGCTTTCCGATGCCGCGTCCGCGCTCGACTGGGTACAGAGCCTGCACCCCGATTCCAAGAGCTGCTGGGTCGCCGGCTACTCGTTCGGCGCCTGGATCGGCATGCAGCTGCTGATGCGGCGTCCGGAAATCGAGGGCTTCATGGCGGTGGCACCGCAGCCGAACATCTACGATTTCTCCTTCTTGGCGCCCTGCCCCTCTTCCGGTCTGATCATCAACGGCGATTCCGACAAGGTCGCGCCGGAAAAGGACGTCAATGGGCTCGTCGAGAAGCTCAAGACGCAGAAGGGCATCCTGATCACGCATAAGACGGTACCGGGCGCCAACCACTTCTTCAACGGCCAGGTCGAGACCCTCATGGCCGAATGCGAAGACTATCTCGACCGCCGGCTCAACGGCGAACTGGTACCCGAGCCCGCGGCAAAGCGCATCCGCTGAACCGCACCATTCCATGAGGCAGCCCGGGAATCCCGCACGTTTCCCGGGCTGTCGCTTGCCGTGCGTCTAGTGCCTGTTGAGATTCATTTTGAGTTTATGACGGTGCGAGATGGATAATGGCGTCGAAGCTCTGGTCGGTTTTGTCGGCACGCATGGCAATGCGCTTGAATTCCTTGAGTACCGAGCGTGCGCTTCTCATAAGACGCGCGGCGCTGTAGGAGGCGTATCGGAGGACTGCAATCTCTCCTTTTGCCTCATCCCGTGCTCGTCACAGGGATCCAGCAGCGCCGCGTATGCGGCGCGGGAGGCGTTCTTTCAGCCCAAGGACTTGGGCTGGCTGGATTCCTGTGACAAGCACAGGAATGAGGAAATCAAACAAGCGGCGGCGGTGGCCCGAATCTCTACAGGCCTTAGTCTTTCGTTATCCCCTAGGCGAAGCTTCGTCGTAAGCAGTGGCGATCTAATGCCTGATCCACTGGGAAACAGCGGGGGTCACGACACGCGCGGACGGCTCTGCGGATTCGACACGATTGCGCCCCGCGGCTTTGGCAGCGTACAGCGCCTTATCCGCCCTCTGTAGCGCCGTTTCCAGCGGCTCTCCCGGTTCGATCGCCGCCACACCGAAGCTTGCGGTGATCGTCGCCGTCTCCGGGAGCCCGGGGATAGGCGTTGAGGCGGTGGCGGCACGCATTCCCTGAGCAACGACACGCGCATCGCTCAGGCCCACGCCGGGAAGAAACACCGCAAACTCCTCGCCGCCGAGGCGTGCCGCCGCAGCACGGCTGGGCATGAGTTCGAGAAGCACACGCGCGAACTGGCGGATTACCTCGTCGCCCGTGTGGTGGCCGTAGGTGTCGTTGACGCCCTTGAACCGGTCGAGATCCGTAAGGATCAGCGCGCCCGGACCCTCGGCGTTGCGGGTCGGCAGCAAAGGGGCGACGCGCTCGATGAAGCCGCGCCGGTTCAGGAGACCCGAAAGGGCGTCGGTCTCGGAGCTGGCGCGTGCCTTGTCGACGATGTCCTTGACCATGACGCCCAACATCGCGACGCCGGTCCCGACGATCAGCGCGGCGCCGAACGCCTGCGAAATCAAGGCGAAGGGGCTCTGAAGATAGTCCGAAGCCGTGGCGCCCGCCCCCGCGGCGACGGCCGCATAGATCTTGACGAGGAAATGGAGCGCATTCATCGCGAGGAAGCCAATTAGGATCCAGTCCGCGTAGGAGCGGCGCCGGGAACGGATAACCGCGGCTGCGGTCCAGGCCTGGATGAGGAAGAACGGTGCCTGGTAGAAGAAGGCGTGCCGCAACGTTCCGCGCGGAAGATCGTAGATAAACAGATCGAGGATTACCGAAGCGGCGAAGAAAGCCGCAAGGGCCCGCGGCTTTGACGGTACGCCATAAAAGAGCCCGAGGCCGAAACGCAGGAGACAAAAGCCGGCAAGGACACTTGCGAAAGCCCCGACGGCGAACAGCTTGGGTACAGGCGTAAACGGCACAACGGCTTCACAAATCGCAGCCAGAGAAGCTATGGCAAATCCAGCGGCGCACCAGGCTGCCGGCCGCCCCGGACGGCGTTTCGCGGCGATGACGAGAAAAGCCGCCGCGAATATCTGGGCAATGACGAAATTCACCGCCAGAAGTGAAAGTGCACCACCCATCGAAGTTCCGAAAGTCCTTCCGCGGTCAACGAGCCCACGGCTCTCCGCTGTCGTGGCGTAGGTTAGCGAAGGCGCGCGAAGAAATCATTAAGCCGACTCGGCTTGTGCGGGTTTTGCGGCCTGCCGACCTCCGCTTACCGGGCGGCTGACGCCGGTCGTCCCCGGATAGGTCAAAGGCAATCCGTACCGCGATCTCACGGCGAGGTAGGCCCAGGCCTCCGCTTCCATCGAATCCCCGTTGAGACCCGCCGCTTCCGCGGCAAGCACGCGCGCGCCCTCCGCTTCCGCAAGCGCGCGAAGGTCGCTCATGATTACGGAATTCAGGCGGCCGCCGCCGCAGACAATGTAGGTTGCCGGACTTGCCGGAAGATGGCGTGCGGACCGGACGATGCCGGCAGCCGTCACATGAGCGAGGGTACGCGCGCCATCCTCAAGGCTGGCATCGCTTGCCGCCGGAGGCGCGAAGTCGTTACGGTCGAGCGAGCGGCGTTTCTCAGCACTGAAGAACGGGTGAGAAAGATAACGGTCGGCGAGTTCCGGCAGGACGCCGCCCTCGCTCGCGATCATGCCGCCCTGATCGTAGGGAATGCCGGCGTGAGCCTCTACCCACTGATCGATCAGCGTATTGCCGGGTCCGCTGTCATAAGCGACGATTTCTTCGCCTGCGCCTATGTAGGTGAGATTGGAAATGCCGCCGATATTGACGAAGACGACGGGAGTGGCGAACTCCCCGATCTCGGAGAGACCGCGCGCCAGGGCGGCGTGATAGGCGGGAATGAGTGGCGCGCCCTGGCCTCCATGGGCCATGTCATTGGCCCGCATGTCATAGACCACGTCGAGCCCGGTCTCCCGCGCCAGCAGATCGCCATCGCCAAGCTGTACCGTCAACGCTTGGTCAGGGCGATGCAGGACGGTTTGACCGTGAAAACCTATTACATCAACATTATCGGGTAAAATATTGTTTTCCTGAAGAAACATCCGGACGGCCACTGCGTGCCGCAACGTCAGGTCGCGCTCAAGGTCTGCGAGAGTACCCGGCCGCTCTTCTCGTTTGACAATCGACCGGGCATCTTCGAGGCCCTGTTTCAGGCGCTCCCGGAACTGCGGATCATAGGCATATCCGGCGGACGGGCCGCGATCGACGATGGTGTCACCGTCCGTTCGCACGACTGCGATATCTATGCCGTCCATGCTCGTGCCGCTCATCAGGCCGATCGCCGCCAATACCTTGCCCATGCATTATCCTCCGCCGAACGCGCGCCGCTTCCTACCCGCGTCTGCGTTCATAGCAAAACACCCGCCAAGCAAAAACGTGCACTTTCGAAGAAACAGTGATAAAGGCCCGGCGCACACGTTCTACCCAGCCGAAAGAGACAGGTTATGTCCGAGTTCAAGTCCGATTTCCTTCATACTCTCAGCGAACGCGGTTTCATCCATCAGACATCGGATGATGCCGGCCTCGACCAGCTGTTCCGGACGGAAACCGTGACCGCCTATATCGGCTTCGACCCCACGGCCGCGAGCCTGCACGCCGGCGGGCTCATCCAGATCATGATGCTGCACTGGCTGCAGGCGACCGGACACCGTCCTATTTCGCTGATGGGCGGCGGCACGGGCATGGTCGGCGACCCGTCCTTCAAGGACGAGGCGCGGCAATTGATGACGCCCGAAACGATCGCCGCCAACATAGCGAGCATCAAAACGGTCTTTTCGAACTACCTGAGATACGGCGACGGCCCCAAGGACGCGCTGATGATCAACAATGCCGACTGGCTGCTCGGCATCAACTACCTCGAATTTCTGCGCGACGTCGGCCGGCATTTCTCGGTGAACCGCATGCTGTCTTTCGACAGCGTCAAGATGCGGCTCGAGCGCGAGCAGTCGCTGTCCTTCCTTGAATTCAACTACATGATCCTGCAGGCCTACGACTTCGTCGAGCTTTACGAGCGCACCGGATGCCGGCTCCAGATGGGCGGTTCGGATCAGTGGGGCAACATCGTCAATGGCATCGATCTCGGCCACCGGATGGGAACGCCGCAGCTCTACGCCCTCACCTCGCCGCTGCTGACCACTGCCTCCGGCGCGAAAATGGGCAAGTCCTTGAGCGGTGCCGTCTGGCTCAATCCGGATATGCTCGGACCCTACGAGTTCTGGCAGTACTGGCGAAACACCGAGGACGCCGACGTCGCCCGTTTCCTCAAGCTCTACACGACGCTGCCGATGGCCGAAATCGACCGGCTGTCGAAGCTCGGCGGTTCCGAGATCAACGAGGTCAAAAAGGTTCTGGCAACCGAGGTCACCGCCATGCTGCACGGGCGGGCGGCGGCGGAGCAGGCCGCCGAGACGGCGCGCAAGACCTTCGAGGAAGGTGCGCTTGCCGAGAACCTGCCCTCGGTCGAGGTCCCGGCTCCCGAACTCGAATCGGGGCTTGGCCTGCTGACGCTTCTGGTCCGCGCCGGTCTGGCCGCTTCGAACGGCGAGGCGCGCCGCCATGTTCAGGGCGGCGCCGTCCGGATCAATGACGATCAGGTCAGCGACGAACGCCGCATCATCGGAAGCGGCGACGTGACCGGCGACGGCGTCATCAAGCTCTCGCTCGGCAAGAAGAAGCACCTGCTCGTTCGGCCCGTGTGAGCGGGTGACAAGGCAATGGGAACCTGGCCGGCCGCAGCGCCGGCCTTTTTATTGAAACTCGAAAATGTTGCGGAAGACGCCCGGCGCTATGATCGACAGCGGGTTGATCGTCAGATTCGGCTGACTGAACGGACCGGTGAGTTTGAACGTGATGCCGAGCAGACCGCGGTCACGGCCATTTCCGAGGAGGACACCGATCAGCGGCAGCTCGCCGAAGAGCCGGTTCAATCCATAGGCCGGCATGAAGGTTCCCGTCATGTCCATGCGGCCGTTGGAGTCGCGGACGGTACCCTGGAACGTCGCGCCGACGTCGACGCCGCGGACGACCCCGCTGCCGACGCGGATCGCGCCCTGATCCAGCAGGAGTTGCGCGTAACCGCGCTCGAACTGAGCCGTACTCACATCGATATCGCGCCTGACCGCCTCATTGAGGCTGCGCCCGTCCTGCCCCGCCGGCGTCGAGACCATCGATTGCAGCCTCTGCTCCCCGACGAGCGAGAACTTGCGGATATCCACGGTCCCACGCCAGGAATTGGCGCCGCGATCACGCAGTCGCAGATTGAGGAGGCCGCCGCGCATATTGCGATAGATATCGATGAAGCGCGCGAAAGCCCCGGCATCGCTTGTCGTCAGTTCCAGTGTGTTGTCCGCCCCGGCCTTCACCAGTCTGGCGACGACGGCCTGACCGCTTGCAGTCAACGCAGAAAGATCGACATCGTCGATCTGCTGACCGCGGCTCGAATAGGCCAGGTTTACATTCGAGAGCACTTCGCCGTTAAAGCCGGTAACCCGATCGAGCCGCGCATTGATCTTCACATTGCCCGAGCCTTTCGAGCCCGATCCGCTCTTCACGCGGGCGAGCGCCGGCCGGATGTCAGCCGCAGTGCCGGTCAGGTCCACCGAGTAGCCTCCATTGCTGCGCCCGACCGTGACGGCGAAATCGTCTCCGCTTGCGAGGCGCACGCCGCGCAGCCGCGCCGCTGCAAGACCCGATTCGTCGACGCGCAATTCGCCGGTGCCGCCAAAACCCTCACCGGTGAGCCGGAGGTCGTTTATTTCCGTGGTGCTGCCGACGGGCCGGATTGTGAACGCCGCCTGTGCGGCGATGCCCGCCCCCTTGCTCCAGCCGATCCAGGGAAGCGACAGGACGGCCTTGCCGAGGTCGGCCTTCACCGCCTGACTGCCGTCTTCCGCAAGCGACACGTCGATGCCGACGGGCCCCTTGACGATGCCGGACAGCGCGGGGGCGATTTTCGCCCGCGCCGCATCGTCGAGCGTCCCCGAGATTTCTCGCGTTCTCGTCACACCGGCCGAGCCGTCCACCGGTTCGGTGAGCGCGACACGCATCTTCGCACCGTCGATGAGGGCATTCGCCTGAAGCACCGCACGCTCGTTGTCGATCCGCATCTTACCGTCGAGATTGGCGATCGATCGTCCCGCTATGGGCCGCTTTATCGTGACGTCCTCAAGCTGCATCTCCACCTGCCACAGCGGCGGCGGCGGCATCTGGTCGGATATGAGGCCAAACCGTGCGCCCACCAGTGCCGTCATCGGCCCGGCGAAATCCTCCGGCGCGAAGGGCGTCTTCTGAAGGGCCTGGATGGGCTTGTAGCGAACGAGCTCCGCTATGGCGTCCGCCTGTCCGGCGACCTCGATCTTCATTTCCGCCATCAGCGGCTTCTCATAGACGTCGGCGATAACGAAATCCCCCCCGTTCAAGGCGACGGACCGCCCGGACGGGAAAAAGGCGGCGCCCTTCCGGACCGCAACGGACATGCGCTCGCCGCTCAGGCTGAAGTGCCCGGCCGTGTCGCGCAGCGGCGGGATCTCGCCGGCGATGTTGATGCGCGTCTCGTCGATGGCGAAGTTGATGTTGAGCTCCTTTTCGTCGAGCCTCAACTCACCGCCGCTGCTGGCGATGCGCCCCTCTGGTATCGAGACCTCGATGCGTGCATCGCTCACCGTCCCGCCGAAGAGATTGCCGATCGCCCAGCGGCGAGCCCCCTTCGCGAGCCACCATGGCCATAGCTGCTTCACCGCCCGGGCATGCAGCCTGTCGCTGAGTGCGGCGAAACTGATCCTTGGCGACGTCTTGCCGAAGGCGACCGAGAGCGAGCCCGCCATCGAACCGAGCGGGCTCGATATTGCCAGCTGATCGAAGATCAGCCGGTGCGCGTCGGACTCGAATCGGCCGCTCGCCTTGGCGTCAAATGCAAGCGGCCGCTCCTGAATGTCTTCGGGATCGGAACTGGCGTTCTTGAGCAGAAGATCGACCGCAAAGCCCTTGCGATCGGCGCCGGCGATCTTGTCGAGATCGATCAGGGCGCCGGTAAAAGGGAAGCTCGAACGGCCGATCCTGATCATCGACGACAGAATTTCGACGGAGGCCCGCTCGAAATCGTAGGAGAGGTTCAGGTCAGAGGAATTGAGAGTCGAGACGAGACCGCCGGCGTGGAAGGAGCCCTTGGAAGTCTTGACCGTTGCCGTAAGTGCAGGCTTCCTGCCGTCCGTCGCGCGAGACGCGTTGAGCATCACATCGGCGGTGGTCTCGATGCCGAAGGCCTCCTCCCTGGCCGATTTTCCGTGATAGAGGAACGGCGAAAGCGAGAGCGCGTCGAGGCGGGCCTCGAAGGCAGCAATGCGCCCATTTTTGCCGAGAGCCTTTGCCGTCAGCACCGACTCTGTCCCGTCGACCGCGATCGTACCGTCAACGCGCATCGAGCTGTCCGGATCGTGGCTGAATTCCAGCGTCCTGATATCGACGGGAACAACGCGCCCCCGGGCGCCGCTGACTTTCAGGCTGAAATCCGAGAGCACGACGGTCTGCGTCGCCCGCCCCGCGGTCAACCGTGACATCCGGTCGCCCTGCGCGAACAGCTCCTCAAGCGCGTTACCCACATCGGCGATGCGGATGGCGGTGAGATCGATCGGCTCGCCGCGCGGCAAGAGGCCGGTGTCGAGTTCGCCTCCCTCCGCTTCGAGCCTCGAGACGTCGATGCGGCCGGTCGCCAGCGCGAAGGGATCGAGGGCGATCGAGATCGCACCGAGCTTGGCGAGGTGCCGGCCCGAACCGCTCTCCTTCAGGGTCACGCCGCGCGCCTTGAGCGCAATTGCGCCGCCGCCCGTCAAGCGGATGACCGTGCTTTCGACATCGGCGCGGTAACCCTGGCCGAGCGCGGCGTTGAGCGCATTACGTGCCCGGGCATTCAACGGTCCGTCGACGACCCCGCTTTCTATGATGGCGACGAGCGAAGCAACGGCGATGAAGACAAGGAGGGAGCAGCACAGGAAAAGCCGTGCGCAGAAGCGCCACGCCCCGCCCGGGCGCGGCGTGTGCACGATGACCGGGTCGTGCGCCTGGGCCGAGGGCAACGCGTGCAGCGCGACGATGTCCTCTCTGCGAAAGTCGACTTTTTCGCCGCGGATTTCAGTCATCGGCCCGAGCGTCCGACCTGATCGCCCCATTGCGTGTTTCCCATCGGGCCGCTGCCACGTGAGCGATGGCCGGGTCTTTCATTCGCCCCATTTAGATCGATACTCGTCCAACCAAATCACCATGCTTCGTCTCTCGCGGGAGCGAGAAGACTAGCCATTTCCCCTTTCGCGCAAGATCGCTTATGGCATTGAGCCAGCACGATTTCACCTCCACTCGAATCCGAGTTAAAGGATCATACAGTAGCTACGAAGCCGTCCGGCACCTGTCAAATCTATCACAACTCTTCTGGACGGACTTCGGCGATCTCCGATATGCCTCAAGCGCGCTGCATTCGATCCCGAAGACGCTGCACGATTTTGGGACATGCATTAACCGCGGAATGCCCACAAAACGTGACGTAAGAAAGGTTTGATCATGGCAGGATTGGGACAAGGCGATATCGCCCCGGAGTTCGAACTTCCTCGTGATGGCGGCGGTTCGATCGCGCTCGCTGCGCTGCGCGGAAAGCCGATCGTTCTGTTCTTCTATCCGAAGGACGATACCAAAGCCTGCACGGAGGAGGCTATCGCCTTCTCTGCTCTGCAGGAGGAATTCCAGGAAGCGGGGATTGCGCTCGTCGGCATATCGCCAGATTCGGCCAAGAGCCACGATCGTTTCACAAAAAAACACGACCTCACGGTCGCCCTTGGCGCCGACGAGGACAAGGCTGTGGCAAACGCCTACGGCGTCTGGGTCGAGAAGAGCATGTACGGCCGCAAATACATGGGCGTCGAGCGGACCACCTTCCTTATCGATCGGCAGGGCGTGATCAGCCGCGTCTGGGAAAAGGTCAAAGTCCCCGGCCACGCCGACGAGGTTCTGGCCGCCGCAAAGGCGCTTTGAGCGGATACGGCAAGACCATGACGCGACTTCCGCAATTCCACAGCCTGCGCGGCGCCGCCGTCGAAGCGATCCGCGCCGCCGATCTTGCCGTCAAGACCGAGCTTGCGCAGGAGGCGGCGCGGCGCTGGCAGGCGCGAACGCTGTCCCTGCGCTCGCCCTTGGACCGCGCCGTGCCCGAACGGCCCGGCCGCCCGGAAAGACCCGTTCTGACGCCACCGACCCAGGTCAAGCGGCGCTCGCTCGGCTCGCTGAAAGGGCGCATCGCTCTGCTTCACGCTATCGCCCACATCGAACTGAACGCGGTCGATCTGGCCCTCGACATCATCGCACGCTTTGCATCCGAGCCGGTGCCGAATTCCTTCTTTGACGGGTGGATGCAGGTTGCCTTCGAAGAGGCCAAGCATTTTCGAATGGTACGGCAACGGCTGAACGACCTCGGCGCAGATTATGGCGACCTTCCCGCCCATGACGGCCTCTGGCAGGCGGCGCACGACACGCGCAACGACCTGACCGCCCGCCTGGCCGTCGTTCCGCTGATTCTCGAAGCCCGTGGCCTTGATGTGACCCCGGCACTGCGTGCGAAGATGCGGGAGACCGGCGACGATGAGAGCGCTGCCGTCCTCGACGTCATCTACGAAGACGAGAAGGGCCACGTCGCGGTCGGAGCGAAATGGTTCCGCTTTCTCTGCGCACGGCAGAAGAAGGACCCCGCCGCAACCTTTCAAACGCTGGTGCGGGCGAATTTCCGCGGACCGCTCAAACCCCCGTTCAACGACATTGCCCGGGCGGAAGCGGGATTGACCCCCTCCTTCTACCGATCGATGACCGCCTCCACCAACATCTGAGATAGCGCCTCGCACACACGCTTTATTAACCCTAACAAAGTGTAATTGCCGTCGAGCAACGCGAACTACGGCGCAGCGCGTCTACTGACGCGCAACCGGGGCGCATCGGCGGGGGTGATGTGGTGTCTGTTGGTTCGGTAAACGCCTTCGGGAAACGCAGGCAAAGTCACGTCCTGATCCTGGCGAGCGGCGACCGGGTCCGGCACATGACTGTCCGCCCATGGATGGCGACCCTGGCCATCTGTTTCCTGGGAATGTTCGGCACAGGATATCTTGCCGCAACCACATATCTGGTGCTTCGCGACGACCTGATCGGCGGAACGATCGCACGGCAGGCGCGCATGCAGCATGAATACGAGGACCGGATCGCTGCACTGCGAGCGCAGGTTGACCGTGTCACGAGCCGGCAATTGCTGGATCAGCAGGTTGTCGAGCAGAAGGTAGAGAAGCTTCTGCAGCGGCAGCTGGCACTGACCTCGAGAAGCGGCCAGTTCGGCGCACTCCCGGAAAACGGTACGGCCCTTAATCATGCCGGACAGCAAAACACTCTGCCGGCGACGGAACCGCTGGCCTATGACGGGCGCGCAGAAGCTCGGAGCGGCGTCAAGGCCATCGAGACGATCATGGGTATTGCCGGCAAGGATGATGATCGGCCTCCCCGCTCCGCCGTCCTCGGCTATGCACCCGTCTCTTCCGCGAATGTGGATGGCGAAAGCGCTTCCGACCGGGCCGACAGGGTGTTTTCCAATGTTACGCTTTCGCTTAAGGGTGTGGAGCGCGAACAGATGGCGCATCTCCGGCAGATGACGGACAGCGCACTAAGGACGTCCGCGACGATCAGGGCGATCGTGGAGGATACCGGTTTCACGCTTCCCGCAGCCGACGAAGCGCTCGCCACGGATACGGCCGCGGAAGCCGGTGTCGGCGGTCCCTTCGTCGAACCGCAGAACGGAGACGTATTCGATCGGTCCCTGGTCGGTCTCGACACTGCTCTCCTGGAGCTCGAGCAGACCCGTGAGGCAGCAAAAAGACTTCCTCTCGCCAGCCCGGCGCCTGCAGCCGATGTCTCCAGCGGCTTCGGAAATCGGCTGGATCCATTTCTCGGCCGCCCGGCGCTGCACGCGGGGACGGACTTTCGCGCACCGACCGGCACGCGAGTCCGCGCGACCGCCGATGGCACCGTAACGGCCGCAGGGTCTGCGGGCGGCTATGGAAACATGATCGAAATCGATCACGGCAACGGCGTCTCGACCCGCTATGCACATCTGTCGGCCATCCTGGTCGATGCCGGCGATGTGGTGAAGGCAGACGCGGTCATTGCCAAGTCGGGAAGTACCGGACGGTCGACGGGACCGCATCTTCACTACGAGGTTCGCCTGAACGGGCACGCCGTCGATCCGGCGCGCTTCCTGAGGGCCGGAACGGAGCTCGCCGGCTATCTCGATTGACAACGGGCGTGCGGGCCGCTACCTCTCCCGCGCCTGACGCGAAAAGCATGAGAATCGGGCGGATTCAACTTCCAGTGTTTCAAGGTGCTGGATTTCTTGACTTTCGGCGCCTTTGGTCGTATGAGCGCCGCCACATGCTGTTGCATTTTCCAACGATCGATCAGAGTTCATCAGAACCGGAACGGAAACAGTTTCCCCTTTGACCAATTTCGCTGACCTTGGCCTGAGCCAGAAAGTTCTCTCCGCAGTTACCGATGCGGGCTACACGATACCGACACCGATTCAGGTTGGTGCCATCCCGCCGGCGCTTCAGCGCCGCGACATTCTCGGCATAGCCCAGACCGGAACCGGCAAGACCGCATCCTTCGTGCTGCCGATGCTGACCCTTCTGGAAAAGGGACGCGCACGCGCACGCATGCCGCGTACGCTGATCCTCGAGCCGACGCGCGAACTCGCTGCGCAGGTTGCAGAGAACTTCGACAAATACGGCAAGAATCACAAGCTCAACATCGCGCTTCTGATCGGTGGAGTTTCCTTCGACGAGCAGGACCGCAAGCTCGAGCGTGGCGCCGATGTGCTGATCTGCACGCCCGGCCGCCTGCTCGACCATTGCGAGCGCGGCAAGCTCCTGATGACCGGAGTCGAAATCCTCGTCATCGACGAAGCCGACCGCATGCTCGACATGGGCTTCATTCCCGACATCGAGCGAATCGCGAAGCTCATTCCCTTCACGCGCCAGACCTTGTTCTTCTCCGCGACCATGCCGCCCGAAATCCAGAAGCTTGCGGATCGCTTCCTGCAGAATCCGGAGCGGCTCGAGGTGGCGCGCCGGTCCTCGACGGCCATAACCGTTACGCAGCGTTTCGTAGCCGCAAACGGCAAGGATTACGAGAAGCGCGCGGTGCTTCGTGAACTCATTCGGTCCCAGGAGGACCTGAAGAACGCGATCATCTTCTGCAATCGCAAGAAGGATGTCGCCGAACTCTTCCGCTCGCTCGATCGCCATGGCTTTTCGGTCGGCGCGCTGCACGGCGACATGGATCAGCGTTCACGCATGGCCATGCTCGCCAATTTCAAGGACGGCAACATCAAGCTGCTGGTCGCCTCCGACGTCGCGGCGCGAGGGCTCGACATTCCCGACGTCAGCCATGTCTTCAATTTCGACGTGCCGATCCACGCTGAAGACTATGTCCACCGCATCGGCCGAACGGGCCGTGCTGGCCGCTCCGGCGCCGCTTTCACGATCATCACGAAGCGCGAGACGAAGTTTTCCGATGCCATCGAGAAACTGATCGGCCAGAAGGTCGAATGGTACAACGGCGACCTTTCGGAATTGCCCGAGCCGATGGAGAGCCACGACAGCCGTCGCGACCGCAGCAGCGACGGGCGCAAGGATCGGAAGAGGGAGCGTCCCGGCAAGGCTCACGCCGATCGCAAGCCTGTCACGGCTTCAGGCAATATTACAGAAGAACTCGAAACAGTCCCGGAAAGGGTCGACGCGGTGAAGATCGAACGCAATGCCGACAGCAAGGATCGTCATAACGGCCGTAGCGACCGTCCCGGCCGCGCGCAGAATGCAGCCAATGACGACAATCGCGACCGTCGCCAGCGCAACCGCCGGGATCATGACGACGGTCCGACGCCGGTCGGTTTCGGTGACGACATTCCGGCCTTCATGCTGATCATGGGCAAGGCCTGATTCTCCGCTGATGGCACTGCCCGGCATCGATTTCCCCGGTCTCGGCTGCGGTCTGGCAATCCTGCGGGATGGAAAGATCCTCCTTTGCCGACGCCTGAAGGCGCCGGAGGCCGGTCACTGGAGCATCGTCGGCGGTAAAGTCGATCATATGGAGCTCGCGCAGGATGCGGCCCGACGCGAGGCGGAGGAGGAAAGTGGCCTTTCCATCCATTCGACCCGCTTTCTATGCATCAGCGAACAGATGATCGAAGCCGATCGGCAACATTGGATCTCGCTGATCTATGTGACGGAAAATTTCTCCGGCGAGCCGCGTCTCACCGAGCCGGACAAACTCTCCGACATCCGCTGGTTCGACCTGAGCGCCCTGCCCCAGCCTCTATCCCGCTTTGCGGCTGATGCGGTGCGGGCGCTCGCCTGAACCCCGCCACTCACCCTACTTTTTCGCCCTGAGCGCGGCCGCATAGGCAAGTCCAACCCAGCGCGCCATTTCATCCGGGTCGTCCCAAGCCGGCTCGGGGATGCTCCAATAGGGCATTTTCACCGGCTTGCCCTTGCCTTCATAGGCCCACTGCCGCGCGCCTGCTTCCTCGAGCGCCGGCGCCGATTCGGCATCGCCCTTCAAAAGAATTTCGCCGTTCACTTCCAAAGCAAGAATGATGCCGTCGAAATAGATGCCCTTGCCGCCGAACATGCGGCGAATCTTGACCGGGCCGAGTGTTTCGAAAATCTCCTCGATTGCCGCATTGTCCATCGCTCAATCCCTCAATAGCCCGCCGGCAGCCACTATCGCCTCCGGCGTGTCGAGATCAAGACGCGCCGCAGCACCGAGTTCGACGTCGATCACCGGCAAGCCGCATCGCTCGACGATGTGCCTCGCCCCGACGTCGCCGACGAGCTGCCGGACGGCATGGAAGGTCTCCTTCGGCAGAATGACCGGGTTGCCGCGCTGCCCGTCGGCGACGGCACGCACCACGGCACGGCCGGATTCGGCTTCAAAGGCAGCGATCAACTTCGCCAGGTGTGCCGAAGTGATGCCCGGCATGTCGGCAAGCATGACGAGCATCCCGCCGGAGTCGGCGTCGAGGGCGGAGAGACCGGCAATCAGCGAAGCGGCCATCCCGCTCCGGTAATCGGGGTTCGAGACGAATGTGGGCTGCAGCCCCGCGAGTGCCGCCCGGATCTCCGCCTCCCGATGCCCTGTTACCACGATCACTCTGCCCGGAACCGCGGCGATGGCGGTTTCCACCGACCGGCGCACGAGCGGGATGCCTTCGAACTCCGCAAGCAGTTTGTGGCGGCCGTCCGGCCCCATCCGGCTTGCCTGGCCGGCTGCGAGCACCACGATCCCGACGGGACCGGGCCGCTTGCCGCCGGTGCCTTCCCGGGGCTGCGGACGCGTCGGGATTTCCTTGAGCAACCCGCCGACGCCGAGCCCGGTAATATCGGCATTGCTCGGCCACTCGCCCGCGATCAACCGGTCGAGAATCCAGTCGAAGCCGTTTTCTCGCGGGCTTCGTGCACATCCGGGAGCACCCAGGACCGGAATATCCCCTAGCCGCCCGAGCACGAGCAGATTGCCCGGATCGACCGGCATCCCGACGTGTTCTACGACTCCGCCCGCGCGCCGGATGGCGGCAGGGATCACATCGTCCGGATCAGCCACGGCCGAAGCGCCGAAGACGATGATCATGTCATGCGAAACGGCAGCGTCCGAGATCGCGGCGGCGACCGCTTCGGTGGTATGAGCCACGCGTTGCTCGCTATCGAGGCGGCTGCCCGATTGCAGGAGCCTTGCGGTGAGAACGGCGCGCGTCTTGTCCATCACCTGGCCCTTCAACGAAGGCAGCTCGGTCGCCACCAGGGCCGCGCGCCGGGGCGTGAACGGCTTGACTTCGAAGGCCAGATCCGCCCGAAGCAGCGCCTGCGCTCGCTCCACGAGCGCTTGCTGGACGGCCAGCGGGATGATCTTGATCGTAGCCACCATGTCGCCTGCGTCGACGGCAACATGATCGGCAAGACAGGCGAGCGTGATCGCCGGATCTATACGGTTCAGCTGATCGACGACGGCGCGATTGGCAACGAAAAGACCGGCAACGGTAGCATAGACGTTGACCCGGCCCGTGGCAGCCCGCGAGAATCGCAGATGATCCGGGGCGATCGCCGCAGCTATGCGCGCCGCGGCTTCGTCCTCCGCCAGATCGTCCGGCTCGAGCCTCGCGACAATGACCTCCGTAAGATCCGCTTCGGCAAGTGCCGCGACATCGTCGGCGCTCAGGCGATGCCCCTTCGCCAGTTTCATTGTACCGATCTTTACCGAATGGCCCAGGAGAGCGCCTTCGGCATCGGCAAGCCGCACGGGTCCGAACCTCACTTCGCCCCCTCCACCGGCAGGTTCACGTCGCGACGCCGCAGCGCCCCGATGATTTCCGCCAGCACGGCAACCGCAATCTCGGCCGGGCTCGCGGCACCTATATCGAGGCCGATCGGGGCCTTTATACGTGCGATCGCCTCCCCCTGCACCCCTTGCGCCTGCAGGCGTTCGGTCCGAGCCGCATGGGTTTTGCGGCTGCCAAGCGCGCCGACATAGAAGCATCCCGCTTCCAGCGCCGCCCTGATCGGATAGTCATCGATCTTCGGATCATGCGTGAGAGCGGCGACTGCCGTATAGCGGTCGAGCGGTCGAGCGGGCAGAACGTCTTCGGGCCAGTCTGCAAGAAGCTCGACGCCATGGAAACGCTCGGCCGTTGCAAAGGCGGTACGCGGATCGATGACCGCCATGTCGAAACCTGCGACCGGCGCCAGATGCGCCAATGCCTGCGAAATGTGAACCGCGCCGATCGCGACGATACGTGGGGGCGGCAGATGAACGTTGATGAAAAACGCCCTTTCCTCGACCTTCAGAAGACGGGGCCGGCCCGAGTGCAGCGCTTCGGAGACGGGCGCGGCCCATTCGGGGGGAATGCGATCGCCTTCGACAAAAGCCTGACTGCTGCCGTCCGAAAGATCCCCGACGACGACGGCGGCGCGCCGCGACGCACGGGCGAGATTGAGTGTCTGCAGTGTGCTCAGTTCCATCGTTCAGCCGTCAATTCGTTCGACATAGACGCGGATCCGGCCACCGCAGGAAAGGCCGACGCGCCAAGCCGTCTCATCGGCCACTCCGAATTCGAGAACCCGCGGCGTACCGGACGCAATCACCTCGGCAGCCTCCGCAATAACCGCGCCCTCGACGCAGCCGCCGGAAACGGAACCCTGAAAATTGCCTTCGCCGTCGATCACCAGATGGCTGCCGACGGGACGGGGCGCGGAACCCCAGGTTTCGATCACGGTCGCGAGAGCCACGGAGCGACCTTGACCGTGCCAGGTCTCGGCCACCTCCAGAGGATCGAGGATGTTCGGCTCGTTCTGCATGCTGCAACTCCGAAAATTGCACTCAGGCGATGATCCTGCATCGGATCAAGTCACATCACTGTGACGCATTCGCCGGCGCGCGGTCAACGGCCGGCCGTCCATGGTTCAGGAAGCGCCGCGGATCGGCGTCGCGCGCTCCGCGCCCGGACAGCGATTTCACCAGATCGGCGACGGATTCGAGGTTGTGGATCGGGCGGAACTCGTCGACATGCGGAAGCATGGCCCTGACACCTCGGGCGCGCGCCTCGAAACCGTCGAAACGCAGCAACGGATTGAGCCAGACGAGACGGCGGCAGGAACGGTGCAGTCGATCGATCTCGATCTCCAGTTCGGCCGTATCGTCGCGCTCGAGCCCGTCGGTCATCAAGAGGACAACGGCCCCCTGCCCGAGCACCCGGCGCGACCAACGGCGGTTGAACTCGTGAAGCGTCTCTCCGATACGCGTGCCGCCCGACCAGTCCTTGACTGCCGCGATGCAGTCGTCCAGCGCCTCGTCGGGGTCGCGGTTGCGCATCTGCCTCGTGACATTCGTCAACCGCGTCCCGAAAAGGAAAGTACGGACACGATGGCGCTGTTCGGTGAGGGCGTGCAGAAAGTGCAGGAATATCCGGGTATACTTGCTCATCGATCCGGAAATGTCCGCAAGCACGACCAATGGCGGATGGACGAGCCGCGGCTCGCGAAAGCGCGGCAGGATGAAGTCCCCGCCGAACCGCATGGCATCTCGCATGGTGGAGCGCGGATCGATCCGCACCGGGCGGTGGGACCGTCGATAGCGGCGCGTGCGTACCCGGTCGAGCGGCAGCAGGACTGCGGACAATGCCTTTCTTGCCTCCGCGATCTCCGCGGCCGTCATCTGGCCGAAATCCGCCTTGCGGAAGAGTTCGCGGCCCGAGACCGTGTAGCGTGCGTCGACCTCCACCTCCGGCGCTTCGCTTGGCTGCTGCGCGCCGTCCCGGCCGGCAAGAAGCGCATCACGGACGCGTTCTTCGCCGGCGCGCCGACGCCGATCCTCCCCGGAGCGGGGCATGGCAATGGGCGACATGAGCGCGATCATCTTGTTCACCAGATCCGGCGAGCGCCAGAACAGCCGGAAAGCCTCGTCGAATACGGCCTGGTCTTCATGCCGCTTGACGAAGGTGCATTGGAGCGCTGCATAGAACTCGCCGCGGGAGCCGATGCCGATCAGCTTCACGGCACCGATCGCATCGGCGATGGCGGCCGGACCGATCCGCAGTCCCGCCCGCCTGAGGGCACGGGCGAAGAAGACGATATTATCGGCGAGCCTTCCATCATTCGCATGGGCTCCCGCGGTCATCCTGCTCAGCCCTGCGCCAGCAATTCGGCCTTCACCTCGGCAAGCAGGCGGCGGCCTTCGGCACCTTCGATCCGGGCGATGTCGTCCTGATATTTAAGAAGCGTCCCCAGCGTATCGGCTACCGTCTCGGGATCGAGCGCCAGCGCGTCGAGCTCCGTGAGTGCCGTGGCCCAGTCGATCGTTTCCGCGACGCCGGGGTTCTTGAAAAGGTCGAGCGCCCTCAACCTCTGAACATAGGCAACGATCTCGCGCGAAAGCGCCGCGTTGCAGCCCGGGACCTTGCGGCGGATGATCTCCAGTTCCTGCGCCGCCCCGGGGTAGTCGACCCAGTGATAGAGACAGCGCCTCTTCAAGGCGTCGTGGATTTCGCGCGTCCGGTTGGTGGTGATGATGACGATCGGCGGCTCGTCGGCCCTGATCGTCCCGAGCTCGGGGATTGTGACCTGGAAATCGGAAAGCACCTCCAGGAGAAAGGCCTCGAAAGCTTCGTCGGTGCGGTCGAGCTCGTCGATCAGGAACACCGGCGCCCGCCCGGCCGTCGTTGATATCGCCTGCAGCACCGGCCGTCTTATGAGGAACCGCTCGGAAAAGATGTCGCTTTCCACTCTCTGGCGGTCGACGGTGCCCGCCGCTTCCGACAGGCGGATTTCCAGCATTTGGGCGGGATAGTTCCACTCGTAGACGGCCGAGGCGACGTCAAGTCCCTCGTAGCACTGAAGCCGGATAAGGGGCCGGTCGAGGGCGCGCGCCAGCACCTTGGCGATCTCGGTCTTGCCGACGCCGGCCTCGCCTTCGAGGAATAGCGGGCGCTTCATCCTGAGGGCCAGGAAGAGAACGGTCGCCAGCGCGGTTCCGGCGAGATAATCCTGCGCCTCCAGCATCGCCCTCGTCTCGTCGATGGACTGAGGCAGCTTTCCTGTCACCTGTCTCGCCATGCTTCCTCCCGCGTGGACGAAAACCTATAGCGTGTGATATCCGCGGTCTACATAAATGAGCGGTGGCTGCTTCGGGCCAAGCTGCACATCCACGACCTCGCCGATAAGGATGAGATGCGTGGCCACTTCCTTGACTTCGATCAGGCGGCAGTCGAAGGCAGCGATCGCCTCGACGAGGATGGGTGCACCGGTCGTGCGCTGCGTCCACCGGCCGAGGGCAAAACGTCGTTCCATGTCGAGCTGGTCGCGGCCAGAAAAGGCGTGAGCCAGGGCGTGATGCTGGGAGCCGAGCAGGTTCAGCGCGAAACTGCCGCCACGCGAAAAGATGTCGTTGCGCCGGTTGGCTGCGTTGAGGCAAGCGAGCACTGTCGGCGGATCGTCCGATACCGAGCAGGACGCGGTGATCGTGACGCCACGCCGCTCCTTGCCATCGGCCGCCGTGATCAGCTGCACATGCGACGACATGCGGCTCATCGCATCACGGTAGGTTATCGGGTCCAGCCGGGTCTTCTCCAACACATCTCGCTCCGGAACGATATCTCGCACATACATAGACTCTCGCGGAAAATATGAAACCCGGCGATGCGAGAATCTTGCGGATCAGCGGCGCTTGCAATCGATGCGGCGACAAAGCCTCGTTATGCCTCGATCTTTTCCTTTGACCGGCGCGCCCACATCCTTAAAACATGGCGGTCGATAGCGGGAAATGACATGCCTAGATCAATCGCCACGAGCCTCTTTGTCGCTGCACTTGCCCTGACCGGTCCTGCTTTCGCTGCCGGCGTAAAGGTCGCGGTCGTGGCTCCCGAGGAAGGGCCCTTCGCCTCCCTCGGCAGGCAGATTTCTGCCGGGGCAGTATTCCAGGCCGGCGACCGCGGAAGCCAGGTGATCCCGATCAGCGAAACCTGCGATCCTGCCGGCGGCGAGGCGCTGACGAAGGCCCTGCTTGCGAGCGGCGCCGAAGCGGCGATCGGCTTTCTGTGCACCGAGAGCCTTGAGGCCGCGCTGCCGGCCCTGGCCGAAGCCGGCATTCCGGCGATCACCGTCAGCGTCCGTTCCGACATCCTCATGGAGGACGCACTCAAGAAGGAGTGGCCGTTCTATCGCCTGGCGCCGGGCGGCAAGGCGGAAGCGGCGGCGATCACCGATGCCATCGTCGCGAACTGGAAAAGCAGGCCGCTCGCTCTGATCGACGACGGGACGATCCACAGCCGCGAGCTTGTCGAGAGCGTGCGCAACGGGTTGGCCGAGATCGGCATAACGCCCGTTTTCACCGACACCTACCGCCCCTCGCAGGAGCAGCAGGTGAGCCTCGTTCGGCGACTGGCGAAGAGCGGTGCAACGCATGTCTTCACCGGAGGCGATCGCAACGATACGGCGGTGATTGCGCGTGACGCGAAAGCGGAAAACGTCCCGATAACCCTTTTTGGCGGCGACACGCTGAACGCTGCCGATCTCGACGTGCCGCTCGAGAACGGCGTCCTTGCCATGACGATACCCGACCCCGCACGATCGTCGGAGGCTGCGGCGGTGGCAAAGGCCATGCGCGCCGCCAAGATCGAGCCCGAGGGATATGTTCTGCCCGCCTTTGCCGCAGTGTCGCTCCTCGAGCAGGCAAAGGACCAGGCGGCAAAAGACGGCAGCTCGCTTGCCGATGCCCTGACGAAAGGACCCTATCCGACGGTGCTCGGGCCGATCGGGTTCAACAATGCGCACGAGCTTGCCGAAACCCCTTACAGGCTGATGCGATGGCAGGACGGGCGTTTCGTCGATGCAACCGCTACGGACAATAAGGAATGATGCGGAAAGGGGCCAGAAATCTCATCACGGACGTGCCCGGATTGCTGGTCGGCAATGCCGAGGATGTCAGGCTGAAATCCGGGGTTACGGCCGTGCTTTGCGATCCGCCGGCGACGGCCGCCGTTCAGGTTCTCGGTGGCGCTCCCGGTACGCGCGAGACCGAGCTGCTTGCGCCCCACAATACGGTCCAGGTGGTCGACGCGATCGTGCTCTCCGGTGGCTCGGCCTTCGGCCTCGATGCCGCCTCGGGCGTTCAGGCGGCGCTGCGCGAGATGGGGCGCGGTTTCGCCGTCGGCCCGCATCGTGTGCCGATCGTGCCCGCGGCGATCCTCTTCGATCTGGCAAATGGCGGCGACAAGGATTGGGGACGCTACGCTCCGTATCGCGATCTCGGCTACGAAGCGGCGCATGCGGTATCGGCGGACTTCGGCACCGGCAGCACCGGCGCAGGCACGGGCGCGCTTACCGCGACCTTCAAGGGCGGTATCGGCTCCGCGTCGACGGTGCTGGCCAATGGGATCACTGTCGGCGCCCTCGTGGCCGTGAATGCCGTCGGCTCCGCGACCGTCGGCGACACACCTCATTTCTGGGCTGCACCCTTCGAGATGGACGACGAGTTCGGCGGGCTGGGCCAGCCCACGCCCTGGCCGCAGGACGCCGCTACCCCGCGCTTCAAATTTCGGGAGCGGCAAGCGTCGGGGACGAACACGACCATCGCAGTCATAGCCACCGATGCGCTGCTCACCAAGGCGGAAGCCAAGCGTCTGGCGATCGCGGCCCATGACGGCTTTTCGCGTGCCCTATGGCCGTCTCATACGCCCCTTGACGGCGATCTGGTCTTCGCGCTTTCGACGGGCACGAGCGGAAAGACGCCGCTGCTTCAGGATTTCATCGATCTCAGCGCCGCGGCAGCCGCCACGATGGCCCGTGCGATCGCGCGCGGCGTCCATGATGCACGAGATGCCGGAGACGATCTGATACCTGCCTGGTCCTCACGCTCCTGATCTTCGCGCCGGTTGTTCGGGAGGCCCGAGAATGCTATGGCGCGGGAAAGAGCCGGAGCCCGATGATGACCCACCCAATTCGCATTGCCCCGTCGATCCTGGCGGCCGACTTCTCCAAACTCGGCCAGGAGGTTCGCGACGTCGCCGAGGCCGGCGCAGACTGGATCCATCTCGATGTCATGGATGGACATTTCGTGCCGAACATCACCTTCGGGCCCGACGTCATCAAGTCGCTGCGCCCGCACACCCGGGCAACCTTCGACTGCCACCTGATGATCGCGCCGGCCGATCCCTTCCTCGAAGCCTTCGCGAAGGCCGGTTGCGACATCATAACAGTCCATGCCGAAGCAGGCCCGCATTTGCACCGCTCGCTGCAGACTGTGAGGTCGCTCGGAAAGAAAGCCGGCGTCTCCATCAATCCGGCGACGCCGGAAAGCGCCATCGAATATGTCCTCGACACCGTCGATCTCGTTCTTGTGATGACGGTCAATCCTGGCTTCGGCGGCCAGAAGTTCATCGGCGCGACGGAGGAGAAGATCCGGCGGATCAAGTCAATGATCGGCAGTCGCCCGATCGAGATCGAGGTGGATGGCGGTATCGCGCCGGATACGGCCGGCGTCGCAGCGAAAGCGGGCGCCAATGTGCTGGTCGCCGGCTCCGCCATCTTCAAGGGCGATTCCGTCGATGCGTATCGAAGCGCCATCGAAGTGCTCCGCACACAGGCGGAAAAGGCACGCGGATGAAGGCGCGCGCAGCCACTGCCGGCATCATGGTGGCGATGCTTGCCGCATCGGGTGCCGCGGTCGGCGACTATGCCGCCTTTCAACCGATCGGCTTTTCATCGGATGGCGATGTCTTCGCCTTCGAGGAATACGGTATCCAGGACGGCTCCGGCTTTCCCTATTCTACGATTTACGTTCTCGACACCAATACCGACGCCTTCCTGCCAGGCGCGCCCGTGCGCGCCGTTGCGGAAGAGGACGGAGCCGATCTGCACACGGCGCGCGGTGAAGCCCACAGGCGCTCTGCGCCGCTCATCGATGCCTATCGTCTCCACCACACGCCGGGAGTGATCGCCGCCTATAATCCTGTGACCGAGCTCGATGCAGAGCCGCGCACGCTGACCTATTCCTCATTTCCCGCCGATGCACCCTTCCGCAAGGTTTATACGCTGAAGCTCGAAGAGAAGGTCTTCGAGCCGGAAGGGATTTGCGAGGGCTTTCTGAAAGAGGTAAAGGGCTTCCGTCTGACGATGACCGAGAAGGCCGGAAAACCCGCAGCGGAAATACTCGAAGACGATCAGCGGATCCCACTGAGCCGACGTTGCCCGACGGGCTACCGCATCGGCGGCGTCGTGACCCATGTCAAGACCGATGGCTCCGAGGTCCATGCAGTGATGATCCTGGTCGAGTCGCTCGGCTTCGAAGGCACCACCGACGGCCGCTGGATCGCGGTACCGGTGCGGATTCCCGGTTGATGGAGGGGAAGGCCGCGGTCCGGGCAAAGGTGCTCGTCGCAGCCCCGGACCGGCCCAAGCGCTTCCGTCTCTCCCATTCGGTTCCGAGCCTGCGGGAAGCGATCCTGGGCGCGCTCTGCTGGGGCTTCGCGATGGCGCTCTCGGCGTGGCTTGCACTTTGGTGGCGGGAAAATGACGCCACCTTCCACCTGAAAAGCATCCTCGCGCTTTACGCGTGGGGCGGTCTCATCGCATGGCCGCTCTCGCTATTTGCCGCCCGTTGCCTGTCGCAGAACCGACCGGTCGAGACACGCTTTTCAGCTTTTTTCCTGTGTCTCACCGCCGGCACGATCGGAACGACGGCATTCCTGTTCGCCCTCGACTACCGCGCTTTCTATGCGCAGTGGCATGCGACGACCGGGACTCGCACCTGGATGTTCCAGTTCGCGTTCACGTCGCTGGCCGCCTTCTACCAGTTTCTGGTCCTCGGCGTTCGCCTTTATCTGCCGCTCGGTGCCGTCGCGCTCGTGGCAACGAGTCTGCTGCTCGCGCGATCGGACGCGCGGCAACGGCGTTGAGCTTCACCGCCATCTTTGATAGAGGCACAGCCATCCTCCACTCTCGACGAAAGCTTGAAGCCCATGATCTCCCGTTACTCCCGGCCGGAAATGGTGGCCATCTGGTCGCCGGAAACCAAGTTCCGCATCTGGTTCGAGATCGAGGCGCATGCCTGCGACGCCTTGGCCGAAATCGGCGTGATCCCCAAGGAAGCTGCAAAGACCATATGGGAAAAGGGCGGCGCGGCAACCTTCGACGTCGCCCGCATCGATGAGATCGAAGCCGTCACCAAGCACGATGTCATTGCCTTCCTCACCCATCTTGCGGAATTCGTCGGCCCCGACAGCCGCTTCATCCATCAGGGCATGACCTCTTCCGACGTGCTGGACACCTGCTTCAACGTTCAGCTCGTCCGCGCGACCGATCTCCTGCTCGCCGATCTCGACAAGCTGCTCGAGGCGCTGAAACGGCGTGCCTTCGAGCACAAGGACACGGTGACCATCGGCCGTTCGCACGGCATTCACGCCGAGCCGACGACCTTCGGCGTCAAGCTCGCGCTTGCCTATGCGGAGTTCGACCGCTGCAAACAGCGCCTTCTCGCTGCACGCGAGGAGATCGCGACCTGCGCCATTTCCGGAGCGGTCGGCACCTTCGCCAATATCGATCCCCGCGTCGAGGAACATGTGGCAGAAGCACTCGGCCTCAAGGCTGAACCCGTTTCGACTCAGGTGATCCCGCGCGATCGCCACGCGATGTATTTCGCAACGCTCGGCGTCGTCGCCTCCTCCATCGAGCGTCTCGCAACCGAGATCCGGCATTTGCAGCGCACCGAGGTCCTGGAGGCGGAGGAATATTTCTCGCCGGGCCAGAAGGGCTCTTCCGCCATGCCTCACAAGCGCAATCCGGTGCTGACGGAGAACCTGACGGGACTCTCCCGCATGGTCCGCGCCTTCGTCGTTCCGGCCATGGAAAACGTCGCCCTGTGGCACGAACGCGATATCTCGCATTCGTCGGTCGAGCGCATGATCGGTCCGGATGCGACGGTCACGCTCGATTTCGCGCTGGCCCGGCTGACCGGCGTCATCGACAAGCTTCTCGTCTACCCGGACAATATGTTGAAGAATATGAACAAGTTCCGCGGACTTGTTCACTCCCAGCGTGTTCTTCTCGCCCTCACCCAGGCCGGTGTTTCGCGCGAGGATGCCTACCGGCTCGTACAGCGCAATGCCATGAAGGTCTGGGAACAGGGCAAGGACTTCCTCGAAGAACTGCTCGCCGACACGGAAGTCCGTGCAGCTCTTTCCGAAGAGGACATCCGGGAGAAATTCGACCTCGGCTATCATACCAAGCACGTCGACACGATCTTCCGGCGGGTTTTCGGTTCCGTCTAGGTGGGACGGAAACCGCTGATCCCGGAATGGCGCACGTTTTTCCATGCCCGCATTTGACGTCCTTCGTTCAAATGCGGGCGAAGTCTTTAGCGGTCCTTTAGGTGCTCCATGTGAAGCTTACAGCTGTCGCAATCAGGTTTCGAGAAAACCATGGTTTACAAGGACAGCCTTCAGCGCGCCTCTTCGCGCGAAAAGACGAAGATAACCGGGACCGTCACCTGCAAGACGGGTTCGACCAACGGGATTGTGGTCGATCTTTCCGACGAAGGCATCTGCTTCAGGCTGCTCTTCGATATCGGCGCGCGGACCGGTCAGGAAGTGACGATCAGGAGCGAGGAGCTCGGCTTTCTCTCCGGCATGGTGCGCTGGGTCCGCGGCGACAGGATCGGCATCAAGCTGAACCTGTCCTCGAACACGGCAGCCCAGATCTCATCCTATTACAAGTTCTTTCGCTGATCAGTGGCGATCCGAGCGGGATGTTGAGGCGGTCGCTCCCAACTCCCCGCTCGAGCGGGAGACCTATCGCGCCGGACCGGCCGGTTGTTCCACCAGCTTGCGGTAGAGATGCCACGTCGCGTGGCCGAAGATCGGCATGATGACGGCAAGACCGACGAAGACCGGGATGGAGCCGATCACCAGTCCGGCTGCGATGATCAAGCCCCACAGGGCCACCGGCACCGGATTGGCGAGCGTCGCTCTGACCGATGTTTCCATCGCCGTCAGCGCACCGACGTCGCGATCGAGGAGCAGCGGGAAGGTGACGACGCTTATCGACAGCACGACGACGGCAAAGACGAAGCCGACAAGATTGCCGACCAGGATCAGATTCCACCCCTGCTCGGTGGTGGTCACACTGGTCCAGAACTCCGAGATCGAAGCCGGAGGCGTCGAACCGAAGATGGTTAGATAAAGACCCTGGGCGACCAGCAGCCAGACGACGAAGATGACGAAGAGGACAGCGGCAACCGCGAGGATCGACGGGATTGCCGGATGGCGATGCAGCCGCATTGCGTGCGGCCACCGCGCGTCCATGCCGAGTTCGCGACGCCTGCTGACCTCATAGAGGGCGATGGCAGCAACAGGCCCGATGAGGGCAAAGCCGGAAGCGAGCGGATAGAGCAGCGGCAACATGTTCGCTCCCGCACTCCACGTCATCAGCACGACGCCGGCGATTGGATATATGAGGCACAGAAAAACATAATGCGACGGCTTTTCCCGGAAGTCATCCAGCCCGAGACGCAACGCGTCGAACACATCCGCAATGCCAATCTTTCGTATGCCGGGATGCGCGACGGTCGGATCTGCCCCCGACAGAACATGGAAGGTTGTCATGGCTCACACTCCTCAACGAACCAGAGCAGCCACGGACCCGCGACAGTGGTGTTAAAAGATGGGCCGCTGTCGAACCGCGACTGTGAGTGTGATTATACAGAAAATGCCGCCTCTGTCGCCTCCGCCTTGACTTCGGCCTTTTTCGACTTCAAATCGCGACGATCATGAAGGTTTCCGAAACACATATCCTCATCGTTCCCGGCTACACCAACTCGGGCCCGAACCATTGGCAGACCCGATGGGAGCGTAAACTGTCGACCGCGCGCCGCGTCGAGCAGGCAGAATGGTCGAAGCCGGTGCGGGAGGATTGGGTGGCGCGCATGATCGAGGAGGTCAATGCCGCAGAGAAGCCGGTCGTCATTGTCGCGCATTCGCTCGGCGTTGCCACGGCGATCCACGCACTGCCTCATTGCACGCGGCAGATTGCCGGCGCATTCCTGGTTGCCCCGCCGGACGTCGCCAACCCGAATATCCGGCCGAAGCACCTGATGACCTTCGGCCCCTATCCGCGCGATCGCCTGCCCTTCCCGTCGATCATGGTGGCCAGCCGCAACGATTCCTTCGGCTCCTACGAGCACGCCGGCGATATCGCAAACGCCTGGGGATCGCTGCTCGTCGATGCCGGCGACGCCGGCCACATCAATACGGAATCCGGCCACGGCCCCTGGCCGGAAGGTTCGATGGTCTTCGCCCAGTTCATGAGCCGCCTGCGGGCGTAGGACACGTTATCGTTCGACATCGCAACTCACGCCTGGCCGAGACCCGCTGCCGCCACCCGCAGGTATTCGAGAAAAGTTTTCTGAAGCCTGCTCGGCAGCCAGTTCTCCCGAACGGTGACACCGATCGTCCGCGTCCGGAGCCGGCTGCGCACCTCATCGGCGACCGGAATGCAACCAAGGAGATTTTCTCTTTCCTCGATGGCGATCTGGCGGCGAGAGAGCATCGACAGCCGGTCGCTTTCCAGAATGATGGCACGCGTGAGAACGAGCGAGCTCGTCTCGATACTCGCCCTTGGCGCGTCCCCGCAACCAGCAAAAAGCGCATCGAATGCGGCCCGGATAGGCGTGCCGGGACGCTGGGCGACCCATTGCTGGGCGGCGAGCTGGTCAAGTGATGCACCCTTTCCGCTGCTGTTGAGAAGCGGGTGCCCGGATCGTCCGACCACCGCGTAGGGGTCCTCGAAAAGGGGCTCCGCCCGCAGCCCCTCGAGGTCGCTGCCCGAACGCAGCGCTCCGATCAGAATGTCGCTCGCGCCGGTGCGCAACTGCTGCGACAGAGCCTCGTAGGAGCCATCCACGACTTCCACCCGGGCATTCGGGTGCTCCGCCATAAGGGGGTTGACGGCGCGCGCAATCAACAGGGTGCGCGCAAGCGGAAGACTTGCAATCTTGATCCGCCCTTCCATGCGCCCTTCGATTTCGCGGATTTCATCCAGCGCCTGCTCCAGTTCGGTGAGGGCCACCTGCCAGCGCATCGCGAGGCGGCGGCCTAGTGTATTCGGCGCCACGCCGGCCGGGCTGCGCATGAGGATGGCCCTGCCGATATTGGTCTGCAGGTCATGCAATGCCCGGTGCAGCGCCGCCGGCGAGCCGCCGCCGCCGCGCGCCGCCTCGGTGATGGAACCGTTGCCGGCAAGGGCGATCAGCGCCTCTATCTGCCGAAAGGTTATTCGCGCGATACATTTGGCGACCAGCGTCGGATCGCGCTGCGAACTCAAGCCGAAGAGCTCGGCCAGCGCCAATGCGATCTGGTTCTCCATGCGGCGTATCCGCGTCAAGAGAACCTCGCCGGCCGCCGTCGGCTGACTGCCGGCAGCATAGCGCGACAGGAGTTTCGCGTCGAAGCGGCGCTCGATCCCCGCGAGCGCCACCGAGACGGCGGGTTGTGAAATGTGCAGCTCGGCGGCCGCCCGGTTGAGGCTGCCCGTCTCGCAGACCTGCATGAAGACCCGCAGATGCCGGATGTTGATATCCATTGCGATCAACTGTGCTCCAGAGGCAGATTCGAAAAAAACTATAGCTCGGCTCGGCTTTCGTATTAGCACCGGGGCCCTGTCGGATGCCAGTGTCCACTCCGAAGAATGAAGGAGCATGGATATGCATCAAAAGACCGGACTCGTCGTCAGCGCGCATTCGGCCGACTTCGTCTGGAGGGCTGGCGGCGCGATCGCGGCCCACGCAAGACAGGGTTATGCAGTCACAGTCGTTTGCCTGTCCTTCGGCGAGCGCGGCGAGTCGGCGAAGCTCTGGAAAAAGTCGGGAATGACTCTCGAGGCCGTGAAGGCGGACCGTCGGCGCGAGGCGGAAAACGCCGCGAAGGCGCTCGGCGTTCGCGATATCCTGTTCTACGATCTCGGCGACTACCCCATGCAGGTGACGCCGGAAGCCTTCGATCGGCTGGTGGACCTCTACCGCGAAATACGCCCGGAGTTCATGCTGACGCACTCGCGGCAGGACCCTTATAACTTCGATCACCCGATGGCGACCGAGTTCGCGCAGCATGCGCGTGTCATAGCCCAGGCGCATGGGCACAAGCCCGGCACGCCCGTACTCGGCGCCCCGCCTGTCTATCTCTTCGAGCCGCACCAGCCGGAACAATGCAATTGGAAGCCGAACTTCCTGCTCGACATCACCGATGTCTGGGAGAAGAAACTGGCGGCGATCAAGTGCATGGAGGGACAAGAGCATCTCTGGGAATATTATACCCGTGTCGCCCTCCAGCGAGGCGTCCAGGCCTCGCGCAATTCCGACTACAAGATCACCTATGGAGAGGCCTACGAGGCCGTGTTTCCGCATGTCACCGGTACACTCGGACATGGAGCGCTGGGATGAGCGTCGTTCACCGGAATATCGAGCGGACCGGTCAGAGCCTTGTCGACGCCCTGGCGGAGTGCGGCGTTGCGACGGTCCACGAGGCGATGGGCCGCACCGGCCTGATGCAGTCCTATATGCGCCCCATCTGGCGCGGGGCGCGCGTGGCGGGTACGGCGGTGACGGTCTCGATACCGCCTGCCGACAACTGGATGATCCATGTGGCGGTCGAGCAGTGCCGCGAAGGCGACATTCTCGTGGTCGCACCGACCTCGCTGTGCGACGCCGGCTATTTCGGCGAATTGCTTGCAACCTCACTTATGGTGCGTGGCGTGCGCGGTCTGATCATCGAGGCCGGGGTACGGGATGTCAGTGAATTGGAGGAAATCGGCTTTCCCGTCTGGTCACGGTTCGTCTCGGCACAGGGAACGGTGAAGGCGACGCTTGGTTCGGTCAACGTGCCGATCGTCTGTGCAGGCGCCGCCGTGGCACCCGGCGATGTCGTCATCGCCGACGACGACGGGGTCATGGTCGTACCGAAAGCGCAGGCAGAACAAGCGGTCGCGGCCTCGCGCGCGAGGCTTGAGAAGGAGCGCAAGACGCGTGAGCGGCTGGCCGCCGGCGAACTGGGACTGGACATCTACGACATGCGCGGCGCACTCGCAGCCAAAGGACTGAAATACATCGATTGAAGCGGGAGATGGCGCAGGAGCCACTTCCGCAGGGAGGACGAATGACCACGATTGCATTCATCGGCTTCGGCGAGGCAGCGCAGTCCATCGCCGGCGGGCTTGGCGGCCGGAACGCCGCGCGGCTCGCCGCTTACGATTTGCGCTTCAACGACCCGGCTGCTTCCGACGCCCTGCGGGCAAGAGCGGCGGAACTCGGTGTCGAACCGCTCGACGACGTGGCCGGCATTGCTTCCGCGGATGTCGTGCTGTCGCTCGTCGTCGGTGCCGCGACGAAGGCCGTCGCCGCCTCGGCGGCGCCGCATCTTTCCGGCGAGGCGGTCTTCATCGACCTCAACTCCGTCGGGCCGGACACCAAGGCCCTCGCAGCCGGCGCGATCGCTACCGGGAAGGGCAGCTTCGTGGAAGGCGCCGTCATGGCGCGCGTGCCACCCTATGCCGAGAAGGTTCCGATCCTCGTTGCGGGCAAGCGTGCCGTCGAGGTGGCGGGGCGCCTGAACGCGCTCGGCATGAACCTCGAAGCGGTCGGCGATACCCCTGGCCAGGCTTCGTCGCTGAAGATGATCCGTTCGGTGATGATCAAAGGTGTCGAGGCCCTGCTGATCGAAGCTCTGTCCTCGGCGGAGCGGGCCGGCGTTACCGAGCGCATTCTTGATTCGGTCCAGGAGACCTTTCCCGGCCTCGATTGGCGTAATGTGGCCGACTATTACCTGTCCCGGACCTTCGAGCACGGCGCCCGTCGCGTGACAGAGATGACCGAAGCAGCCGAGACGATCGAATCGCTCGGACTGAGCGCCCCCATGTCGCGGGCTGCCTGCGAGACGATCGCTGCCGCTCATGCGGCGATGAAGGATCAGGGGCTCTCCGTAAATGACGGCTATCGCGGTTTCGTACCGGTGCTCGCACGCCGCCTGGCGAAGGACAGTTGAGATGGACGGTATCTTACAGTCGCTCGGCGTCATCTTCAGCCTTTCCGGCGTTGCCGTACTCGTCACCGGGGCCCTGCTCGGGATCGTCATCGGCGCCCTGCCCGGACTTGGCCCGTCGATCGGATTGAGCCTGCTCATCCCGTTCACCTACAATCTCGGCCCCGAGCTCAGCATGCTGCTGATGATCTCGCTCTATACCTCAGCCGAATATGGCGGCTCTATCAGCGCTATCCTCCTGTCGACCCCGGGCACGGCCGCCGCTGCGGCGACCGCGATCGACGGCTATTCCATGGCTCGACAGGGCAAGGCGAACGAGGCGATCGCGATTTCGCTGACTGCCTCCACCGTCGGCGGGGTTCTCGGCGGGCTTGCGCTGCTGCTGCTGGCCATGCCGCTCGCCTCGCTGGCGTTGAAATTCGGACCGGCCGGGTACTTCGCCGTCGGCGTGTTCGGCCTGAGCTCGGTCGCGGCACTGTCCGGTGGTTCGCTGGTCAAGGGTCTTGCCTGTGCCGCCTTCGGTCTTGCGCTGGCGACGGTGGGCATAGATCCGATCGCCGGCACGCCGCGCTTCACCTTCGGACTTTTCCAGCTCTATGAGGGCGTACCGTTTCTGGCGGCACTCATCGGCCTCTTCGCCGTGTCGGAAGCGCTCGCGATGGTCGAGAGCCGCGTGGTGTCGGCGCCGTCCATCAAGGACAAGGTCGGCCACGTCTTCATGTCAGCGGCGCTGTGGAAGGAAACCTGGCGCTCCATGCTCTCCGGTTCGGCCATAGGCACCGTGCTCGGAATTCTTCCCGGTGTCGGCGGCAACATCGCGTGCTGGGTCGCCCGCGATTATGCCCGCGCCCGGGACCGTCATCCCGAAGAGTTCGGCAATGGCTCCGCAAACGGCATCGCGGCACCTGAAGCCGCCAACAACGCCACAGTCGGCGGCGCACTCGTACCCCTCCTTGCGCTCGGTGTTCCCGGTTCCCCGACGACCGCGATCATGGTCGGCGCACTCATCATGCACGGTCTGCATCCCGGTCCGCAGCTCTTCAACGAGGCGCCGTCACTGGTCTATGCGATCCTTTTCGGAACGATCATCGCGTCGCTGGTGCAATATGCCGCGGGCTCTCTTTTCCTGCCGCTCATGGCCCGGGTGATGCGGCTGCCCGACGCGGTGATCGCCGTCGGCATCATGGCCTTTGCCGTTCTCGGCGCCTTCGCCATCCGCAACCTGATGTTCGACGTCTACCTGATGCTCGGCTTCGGAGTCGTCGGCTATCTCATGAAGAAGCTCCGCTTCCCGGTCGCCCCCGTCATTCTGGCTATGGTACTCGGCTATCTGGTGGAGTCGAACTATCGTACCGCGCTCGTGTCCTCGCAAGGCGACTACACGATCTTCGTCACCGATCCGATCAGCCTGATCTTCCTCATCCTGAGCCTCGTCAGCCTGCTGACGCCGCTTTGGCGACGGATCCAGGCGCGCCGCGCCAGTGCGCGGACCGAAGAAACGCGGACTGCACTGTCCGTTGAAAGCATCCAACTGGAGGAGAAGACATGAGTATTACAAGAAGAACGTTCGGCGCGCGCATGGCAGGCGCGGCTGTGGGGCTGGCCGTCGTCCTGTCGGGATTTGCAGCACCGGCGAACTCCCTCGCCGCGGAATTTCCGGAAAAGCCGGTGACGCTGGTGGTTTGGGCGGGTGCCGGGGGAGCGCTCGACACTTACGGCCGCAAGCTCGCCGAACTCCTGGAAAAGGAGGCAGGGTGGACGGTGAAAGTGGACAACAGGCCGGGCGGCAGCGGCGCCGTCGGCGTCTCGCAGATCATGACGCAGCCGGCCGACGGCTACAACATCCTCGTCCTCACCGGGACACTGACCTTCGGCATCGCCCAAGGCCTCATTCCCTTCGAACTCGAGGATTTCCGCCTGCTTCGGGCCATGCAATCGGAGCCGTCTTCGCTTGCGGTGCTTTCCGACAGCCAATTCAAGACCGTCGACGATTTCATCGGATACATGAAGGACAATCCGAACGGCCTGAAAGTCGGCGGCCATGCGCCCGGAGGCTTTCATCAGTACATGCTGTACCAGCTCATGACGAAGGGCGGCTTCGAAAGCGGCTGGATCCCGCATGACGCGTCGGGCAAGGTGACGCTCGGCCTTCTCGGCAAGCACCTCGATGCTGCCATGATGACGCCATCGACCGGCCTTGCGCAGGTCAAAGGCGGCGAAATCAAGCTGCTTGGCGTTTCGACCGACAAGCGTAGCGCATTCCTGCCCCACGTACCGACGTTTAAAGAGCAGGGCTACGACATCGAGGGGGCGGTCTGGCGCGGTATCGCGGTAAAGGCGGGAACACCCGACGACACCGTCGGCGCCATCCAGGCTGCAGTGGACAAAGTGACTGCATCCGAGGACTGGAAGAAGTTCCAGACCGAGCAGTTCCAGGATAGCCCCGACTGGAAGGAAGAGGATTTCACCAAACGGGCGCAGAGCGATCTCGCCAACCAGGTCGAATTCCTCAAGGCCAACGGATACGTCGAATGAGCGGTCACGCATCGGGTGCTCCGGAACATGACCTCTCCGCCGGGCACGGCGGGGAGGCACCGCACGGGCACTATTGGCAAAACCTCGTCGCGGCTCTTGTGTGCATCGGCTGGAACGCGGGCTTCCTGCTGTTGAGCCTCGGTCTGCCGGCTGGACATTCACGAGGCGATGTCGGGCCGGGTTCGCTGCCCATTCAGGTTGCTGTCTTCGGTACGGCGGTGTCGGCCGTCTATCTCGTTCAGGTCCTGAGGGGCGTCGATCTCGGCGGAACGCACGGCAGGCTCGACATTGCGCGCGTCAGCGGCTTGATGGCCCTCTTCGTCGCCGTGTGTCTCGGCGCGAACTGGATGGGGCTGGCTCTTTGCCTCGGAATCGGCGCGGGCGTGGCGACGCTGCTCTTTCCGGGCGAGAAGCCGCTCGTCCGAGCCGCAGCAACCGGGGCCGGCTTCTGGGCGATCGCCTATCTGGTATTCGGCAAGCTGCTCGCGCTTCCTCTTCCTTGAAACGGCCTGACAGGAGTGAACACATGACGCCAGACGGTATCGCGTGCATGATGATGAGAGGCGGCACGTCGAAAGGCGCCTATTTTCTCGCCGACGATCTTCCGACCGACGCTGGAGAGCGCAACCGGCTCCTGCTGCGCATCATGGGGTCGCCCGACCCGCGCCAGATCGACGGCATAGGAGGGGCCGATCCGCTGACAAGCAAAGTAGCCGTCGTCCGCGCCTCGGCTCGGCCCGGTTTCGACGTAGATTTTCTCTTTCTCCAGGTCTTCGTCGATCAGGCACTGGTAAGCGACAGCCAGAATTGCGGCAATATCCTTGCCGGTGTCGGCGCTTTTGCCGTCGAGCGCGGGCTGGTCGAAGCCGCGGAAGGCGAAACCGCCATCCGCATCTACATGGAGAACACGTCCCAGTCTGCTGTCGCGCGCATCCGCACCGCGAAAGGCCGACCCGTCTATACGGGCGACGCGTCGATCGACGGGGTGCCGACTCCCGCCGCCCCCGTCTATCTGACCTTCACGGACGCCGCCGGATCAAGCTGCGGCGCATTGCTGCCGACCGGCTCGGCCGTAAACGAGATCGAGGGTGTTGCCTGCACGCTGATCGACAACGGAATGCCGGTCGTGGTCATGCGGGCGGCGGATTTCGGCCTGACGGGATATGAGAGCCGCGAAGAGCTCGAGGCGAACGAGGCTGTCAAGGCGCGTATCGAGCGCATCCGCCTCGCCGCAGGACCGCTGATGAATTTGGGCGACGTCACGAAAAAGTCGGTCCCCAAGATGACCTTGGTCGCCCTTCCGGTGAATGGCGGCGCCATCATGACCCGCAGCCTCATTCCCCACCGCGTGCATGCTTCGATCGGCGTCTTTGGCGCGCTCAGCGTGGCCACGGCGTGCCTGCTGCCAAACAGTCCCGCAGCGTCCCTCGCCACCTTGCCGGAGGGCGAGGAAAAAACCCTGGCCGTCGAGCACCCGACGGGCCGCATGGAAATCCTGCTTCGGCTCGACAACGCCGGCAGCGTGGAGGAATGCTCGTTTCTACGAACCGCGCGAAAACTCTTCGATGGTCGCGTCTTCGCATGACAGCGGGGGCGCCGCTCAAAGAAACACCGCCCGGTCTCTGCCGGGCGGCGGCATGCAGGTGTCGTTTAGTTTTTCTGTAGCTGTGCAACCGCTTCCGAGAGCAATTCAATCATGCGGACGCGAATGTCGTCCTCGGATATTGCAACGCCAGCCGCGTCGAAATCGGCCTTGATCTTGCGCACGACGTCCTCGTGCCCGGCCTCTTCGAAATCCGCGGCAACGA
This sequence comes from Sinorhizobium sp. M4_45, assembly GCF_002885915.1. Taxonomy (NCBI): domain Bacteria; kingdom Pseudomonadati; phylum Pseudomonadota; class Alphaproteobacteria; order Hyphomicrobiales; family Rhizobiaceae; genus Sinorhizobium; species Sinorhizobium sp. M4_45. Next base: position 920,873 of record NZ_NWVE01000001.1, on the reverse strand, counting down.
TCTCGCTCGCATAGGCTTCCGGGTCGGACTTGGCGAGAAGACCGGCGGCCCAAAGGCCAAGCAGTTTGTTGCGGCGGGCGGTGGCCTTGAACCTCAATTCCTCGTCCAACGCGAACTTCGCCTCGAAAGCCTTCTCGCGGTCCTGCATCGTCGTCATCAATCGATCTCCCTGAAAAATATGCTGCCCGAAGCACTATCGCCATAAACCAAAAGGCTCTCGAAAGTGCAATGCGCCTTTTCGCCTTCGGCGACTTTCATGATAGCCTAATCTAATCCGGGGATGGAAAGACACGCCGATTGTTAATTGTCTTCTTTTCGGATATGGACCCGCTGAGAAAATTCCCAATGCGCCTCCCAAGAGCGCCAACAACCACAGAGACAGATCCATGAATCGTCGCCGCCGTATCTACGAGGGCAAGGCCAAGATCCTTTACGAGGGTCCGGAACCGGGCACGCTGATCCAGTTCTTCAAGGACGACGCCACCGCCTTCAACAAGAAGAAACATGACGTCATCGACGGCAAGGGCGTACTCAACAACCGCATTTCCGAGTACATCTTCACGCATCTGAACAAGATCGGCATCCCGACCCATTTCATCCGCCGCCTCAACATGCGCGAGCAGTTGATCAAGGAAGTGGAGATCATCCCGCTGGAGATCGTGGTGCGCAATGTTGCCGCCGGCTCTCTTGCCAAGCGCCTCGGTATCGAGGAAGGCACCGTCCTGCCGCGCTCGATCATCGAATTCTATTACAAGGCCGACGCCCTCGACGACCCGATGGTCTCCGAGGAGCACATCACGGCTTTCGGCTGGGCGAGCCCGCAGGAACTCGACGACATCATGGCGCTCGCCATCCGCATCAACGATTTCCTTTCCGGCCTCTTCCTCGGCGTCGGCATCCAGCTGGTCGACTTCAAGGTCGAATGCGGCCGCCTCTATGAGGGCGACATGATGCGCATCGTCCTGGCCGACGAGATTTCCCCCGACAGCTGCCGTCTCTGGGACATAGAGACGAAGGAAAAGATGGACAAGGACCGGTTCCGCCGCGATATGGGCGGACTTGTCGAAGCCTATCAGGAAGTGGCCCGCCGCCTCGGCATCATCAATGAAAACGAGCCGCCGCGCGGTTCGGGTCCGGTGCTGGTCAAGTAATCTCGGGGATAAGCAAAAGTGATCAAGGCACGCGTAACCGTGACGCTGAAGAACGGTGTTCTCGACCCGCAGGGCAAGGCTATCGAAGGCGCTCTCGGCGCTCTCGGCTTTGACGGCATCGGCCAGGTGCGACAGGGCAAGGTCTTCGATCTGCAGCTCGAAACCGCCGACAAGGCCAAGGCTGAAGCCGACCTCAAGGCCATGTGCGAAAAGCTGCTCGCCAACACCGTTATCGAAAACTACAGCATCTCCCTCGCCTGACGGCGGGGGCGGCCATTGCACTGCGTTGAAACAGCCCCGGAAATCCTTATATGCCGGGTGCAAAGGCAAGATAGGTACGTCATGAAGTCCGCCGTCGTTCAGCTTCCTGGTCTCAATCGCGACCGCGACATGATCGCGGCGCTGACGAAGATTTCCGGCAAGGCGCCTGTCACCGTCTGGCAGACCGAGACCGAAATCCCGGATGTGGATCTGATCGTCATTCCCGGCGGCTTTTCCTATGGGGACTATCTGCGCTGCGGCGCGATCGCTGCACGCATGCCGGTGATGCAGGCGATCAAGGCCAAGGCGGAGCAAGGCGTGCGCGTCCTCGGCGTCTGCAACGGTTTCCAGATCCTCGTCGAAGCGGGCCTCCTGCCCGGCGCGCTGATGCGCAACGCCTCGCTGAAGTTCGTCTGCCGCGAGGTGAAGCTGGAAGTCGTCAACGCCGACACCGCTTTCACCCGCGCCTACGCCAAGGGTCAGGTAATCCGCAGCCCTGTCGCCCACCATGACGGCAACTATTTCGCCGATGCGGAAACGTTGAAGGCAATCGAAGGCAGCGGCCAGGTCGTGTTCCGCTATGCCGAAGGCACCAATCCGAACGGCTCCGTCAACGACATCGCCGGCGTCCTGAACGCGAAGGGCAATGTGCTCGGCATGATGCCGCATCCGGAAAATCTGATCGAGTCCGCCCATGGCGGCGCGGACGGCCGAGGACTCTTCGCCTCGGCGCTGGACGTAATTGCTGCTTAAGTTTTGTCATGTAGCACTACGGGCGGAAAATCGCTTCGTACTTATGAAATTGCTCCGGTCGCCGCTGGAAGGCGGCATTCGCCACCAGTTCCCGTGAGACCTCCTATGTCATCCATTGTTAACGGACGTTCCCTTGCGCTCGCCTGCGTTGCCGCCAGCCTGACGCTTGTCGCCGGTTGCCAGTCGGGGCGCCCTGCCGCACCGGCCGCGAGTTCCGCCGCGCTGCCGACCATGGAACGCATCGCTCTCGGCGCGAATGGCTGTTGGTTCAAGTCTGGCGATGCGGCGTTCAAAGCCTATCGCCTCGCCCCCGAACTCAACTCCTTCTCCGGACGCCCGCGCATCCTGATTGTCCCGCGCAAATCACCGGAATCGCGCCCGCTTGCCGTGGTCGAGGCCGAGGGTCAACCAGCCCGCCTGCAGGCGTTCGGCCCGCTGATGAGCGAGCCCGTAGGGACGCGCATCGCCGCGGACGTGCGCCGTTGGGCCGCCGGCGGCAAAGGCTGCAGCTGATCCGACCATCTTCGGCAACGCGCCCTTCCGCGGGGGCGATGCTCTCACGGAGGAGTCCGGCCAGGCCAAGTCATTGGACTGGAAAGACTCTTCCGCGCCGCAGACGCGGCGCCGCTCTCATCTCGTGTGACGGGACAGGGAGGAAGCAATCGCCGGACACCTACCGCCAGAAAGGGACGGCCGACTCACGCCGCGCCTCTTTTTCACTCACACCGATATCGTCGAGCAGATGCGTGCTCAGTTCGTCGAGCGCCAGACGGCTGCGCCTCTTGGACGCCAGTTTGCAATAAAGTTGCCAAAGCCGCGACAACAGGTTTCCCGCGCCACTTCGTGAATCAATGCCGAAGCGGGCCGGTGGCCGCGCATTGCACTCCCGGGGCTGAATTGCATCAATTGCACCCATTGTCACCACCATTGCTCACATTGAATCTGTTCCCATTGAGATAATTGACATGATATGTCGCGCAATATAGAGAATTGTCACTATGACAACTTGGCTTCCCGACATTGAACAAGGTCACGGGCCGCTTTACGCGCGTATTGCCGACCAGATCGAAGAGGCGATCGGCAACGGCACCCTGCCCGCGGGTACGAAGCTGCCGCCCCAGCGCAATCTCGCTTTCGATGTAGGGGTCACGATCGGCACGATCGGGCGCGCCTACGGCATTGTCCGCGAGCGTGGCCTGGTCAGCGGCGAGGTCGGCCGCGGCACCTACGTTCTCGATCATCCGGAAAGCCGGCCGCCGGAGCAGTCGGATCCGCTGACGACGTCGCTTTCAGGGACGCGCCCGCTCATAGCTCCAGCCGGCAAGCTCCGCTTCGACAGCACCGCCGCTCCTGATATCGGACAGGGCGACATCCTGGCGCAATTGCTCGGAGACATCAGCCGCGAGCATCACGGGGACATTGCGAGCTATGCCCGCAACTTTCCGGATCATTGGTTCGAGGCTGGATCTCAATGGCTGGCACGCGGCAATTTCCGGCCTGGGCCGGAAACGGTCGTCCCGACGCTTGGGGCTCATGCCGCAGTCGTCGCGGTGATCTCGGCCGTCACCTCCCCGGGCGACCGCATCGCCTTCGAGACGCTGACCTATTCCCAGATCAGCCGCAGCGCGGGCCTCATCGGCCGGCGGATCGCGCTGGTGGAAAGCGACGAATTCGGAATGCGGCCGGAAGATTTCGAGCGTGTCTGTGCCCAGCAGCACCCGAAACTCGCCTTTCTGATGCCCGGCGCGCAGAACCCTACGGTGGCGGTCATGCCGCTCGACCGGCGCCAGGCAATCGCCGACATCGCGCGCAAATACGGCGTCTGGCTGGTCGAGGACAATCTCTACGGTTCCATGACCGGCGACCCGCTGCCATTGCTGATGGAGCTTGCGCCCGAGCGAACCTTCCTCGTCGGCGGTCTTTCGAAGTCCGTTGCTGCCGGCGTGCGCGGCGGCTGGGTCGCCTGCCCGCCGCATTTCAGCCAGCGCATCCGCGTAGCCCACAAGATGGTGAGCGGCGGCCTGCCTTTCATTCTCGCGGAGCTTTGCGCCCGTCTGGTCCTCTCCGGATCGGCGTCGGTATTGCGCAATCGCGGCGTCGAGGAAATAGGCGCACGCGAAGCTCTGGCGCGCGAGATCTTCACAGGCTTCGATTTCAACTCGCATCCGAAGATTCCGTTTTTCTGGCTGAAGCTGCCCGAGCCCTGGCTTTCCGGAACCTTCAAGCAGGCCGCCCTGCAGGAGGGCGTGCTCATCGACGACGAGGATGAATTCAAGGCCGGACGCTCCGACCGGGTTTTTCACCGTATCCGCGTCGGTTTCTCCTCGCCAATCGAACGATCCGAGGTACGAAGAGGCTTCGAAATACTGCGCCGTCTCCTCGATAGCGGGCGCGCCGGATACGACAGTTTCGATTGATTACTTTTTAGAGGTGACTTTCGCACAAGCCTCGGCAATCTATTCTTGCTTTTTATCCCGCAGAATTGATTCGCACTGGAAGGTTTGGGCATGAAGGATTTCCGCTCGTTTGCAGGTCGGGGACCGTTTACATTCGTTGCAGCAGCCCTGACGCTTTCGAGCGCACTCATCGGTTCTCAGGCCGGTGCAGCAGAAGGTGTCTTCGATGAATTGCGGTTCGGCGCTACGACCTCGATCGGCAATGGCTCAAATCAGGAAGACGGGGTCTTCCCCTCCGCTACATTGTTCTTCGATCCGCTCGGCGCCGGCAGCGCAAGCGGCCTTGTCGAGAAAATCCTGCGGCCGCGGATCCATGCCGGCGCGTCCGTCGCGACCTCGTCCAGCGGCGTAAACGAAATCTACGCCGGCTTGAGTTGGAATGCCGACATCACCGAGCGCTTTTTCATCGAGCTCGGCGCCGGCGGCACGGTGCATGACGGCGATCTCAATGACGATGGATCGGACGGACCGAAACTCGGCTGCAGGCTGCTGTTTCGCGAATATGCAGCCGTGGGCTACCGTTTCGACGATCACTGGAATCTCTCGGCCACGGTCGAGCATGCGTCCAATGCCAACCTCTGCGACGGCCCGAACGACGGGCTCACGCGCGCGGGGCTGATGCTCGGCTATCAGTTCTAGAGTCCCGGTCCGACGGACTGAAATCCGGGCTGCCGCCCTGTTGATCGACCGTATTTTTCTGTCGCGCCGCGCCGCAGCATAGGCTAAAGAAGCCGCAAAGCGCCCCTGTTACGTTGCGGTACGCACGCGCCTTCCCTTCGAAGCGAGGGTTGCGCGCCGCCCGAAGGATTTGACGGTCGACGATGACGATTTCCAACACCCGCCCCATCACCCCGGACCTGATCGCCTCGCACGGGCTCAAGCCCGACGAATACGAACGCATCCTGAACCTGATCGGGCGCGAGCCGACCTTTACGGAGCTTGGCATCTTCTCGGCCATGTGGAACGAGCATTGCTCATACAAATCCTCGAAGAAATGGCTGCGCACGCTCCCGACCAAGGGGCCTCGCGTCATCCAGGGCCCGGGCGAGAACGCCGGCGTGGTCGACATCGACGACGGTGACTGCGTCGTCTTCAAGATGGAGAGCCACAACCACCCCTCCTACATCGAGCCCTACCAGGGAGCGGCAACGGGCGTCGGCGGCATCCTGCGTGATGTCTTCACGATGGGTGCGCGTCCAGTAGCGGCGATGAACGCGCTGCGCTTCGGTTCACCGGATCACCCGAAGACCCGCCACCTCGTCTCGGGCGTCGTCGCAGGCGTCGGCGGCTACGGCAATTCCTTCGGCGTGCCGACGGTCGGCGGCGAAGTCGAGTTCGATGCGCGCTACAATGGCAACATTCTCGTCAATGCCTTCGCTGCGGGGCTCGCCAAGACCGACGCGATCTTCTACTCGAAGGCGGAAGGCGTCGGCCTCCCGGTCGTCTATCTCGGCGCCAAGACCGGACGCGACGGTGTCGGGGGCGCGACGATGGCATCGGCCGAGTTCGACGAGTCGATCGAGGAGAAGCGCCCGACCGTTCAGGTTGGCGATCCCTTCACCGAGAAGTGCCTGCTCGAAGCCTGCCTGGAGCTGATGCAGACCGGTGCGGTCATTGCGATCCAGGACATGGGCGCTGCCGGCCTCACCTGCTCGGCCGTCGAAATGGGCGCCAAGGGCGATCTCGGCATCGAACTCGATCTCGACAAGGTGCCGGTGCGCGAAGAGCGCATGACGGCCTATGAGATGATGCTTTCGGAAAGTCAGGAGCGCATGCTTATGGTGCTGCGCCCGGAAAAAGAAGAGGAAGCCAAGGCCATCTTCGTCAAATGGGGCCTCGATTTCGCTATCGTCGGCAAGACCACCGACGACCTGCGCTTCCGTATTCTGCACCAGGGCGAAGAAGTCGCGAACCTGCCGATCAAGGAACTCGGAGACGAGGCGCCGGAATACGACCGCCCCTGGACGCCGGCAAGGACACCCTCGCCGCTCGCCACCAACGACATTCCGCAGGCTGATGTGTCCGATGCGCTTCTGAAGCTTGTCGGTTCCGCCAACAATTCCTCGCGCCGCTGGGTCTATGAGCAGTATGACACGCTGATCCAGGGTAATTCGCTGCAGCTTCCGGGCGGCGACGCCGGCGTAATCCGCGTCGAGGGCCATGAGACCAAGGCACTTGCCTTTTCTTCGGACGTTACGCCGCGCTATGTCGAAGCCGATCCGTTCGAGGGCGGCAAGCAGGCGGTTGCCGAGTGCTGGCGCAACCTGACTGCGACCGGCGCGCTGCCGCTCGCCGCCACAGATAATTTGAACTTCGGCAATCCCGAACGGCCGGAGATCATGAGCCAGCTCGTCCATGCGATCAAAGGCATCGGCGAGGCCTGCCAGGCACTCGACTTCCCGATCGTCTCCGGCAACGTCTCTCTCTACAACGAGACAAACGGCCAGGCGATCCTGCCGACCCCTACCATCGGAGGCGTCGGCCTCGTCCGCGACTGGTCGAAGATGGCGCGGATTCGCTTTGCTGCGGCGAACGAGACCATCCTCCTCGCCGGTGCTCCGCAGAGCTGGGGAACGCACATCGGCCAGTCGGTCTACATGCGCGACATTCATGGCCGCACCGACGGTCCGGCGCCGCATGTCGACCTCGGCCATGAACGCAAGGTCGGCGATTTCGTTCGCGGGTTGATCGAGGACGGCCTGGTCACGGCCGTGCACGACTGCTCCTCGGGCGGACTTGCGCTCGCCGTGGCCGAGATGGCCATCGCTTCCGGCATCGGCGCGACGATCGATGCACCTGCGGAACACGACCCGATCCCGGTCTTCTACGGCGAAGACCAGGGCCGATATGTCGTAACCGTCGCGGAGAGTTCGGCCGAGACGGTGGCCGCGCGTGCAAAAGCCGCCGGCGTTGCGCTGCCGGTGATCGGCAGGACAGGCGGAAATGCGGTGCACCTCGGAAACGCCAGGCCCGTATCCGTCGATGAATTGCGTTCCGCACATGAGGCGTGGTTCCCCAATTACATGGGTGGCGATCTCGCACCGGACAATTGACCCGCCGGCCGGCAGACGGCCGAAACAGCATTTGCCTTCGGCCCCTGAATCGTGTTCCCTTTAGTTCATAGCGGGCGGCGGCAATGCGGCCGCGTCGCAAAATTACAAGGGAGTTGGCGTATCATGCCCATGGCACCAGGCGATATCGAAGACATGATCAAGGCCGGGATTCCCGGCGCAAAGGTCACGATTCGTGATCTGGCCGGTGACGGCGACCACTATGCCGCCGAAGTCGTGGCCGAAGCGTTTCGTGGCAAGACGCGCGTGCAGCAGCACCAGATGGTCTACAACGCCTTGAAGGGCAACATGGGCGGCATTCTGCATGCGCTCGCCCTTCAAACCAGCGCGCCGGAGTAAGACGGAAATGGCCGACCTGATCAAGGAGCTCGTAAGCGGGGTCGTTGACAGCGCGTTGAAAGAGATCCTCAAGAAAACCAGAGCGGCCGGAACCGCGGCCAAGCGGGCGAAACGGCGAAGCAGGAAAGCCAAGTCTGGCGGCATACTGGCTGACATCGTCGAGGCGGCCTTGCGTAAACCGGCAAAAAAGCAGGTGAGCTGTCGCCGGACCGCGGCTTCCCGGAGCAAACTGCGCCGCCGCTCGGCCTAGATCCCGATGGCCTAGCCCTCGTTCCCCCGCTGATAGTGGTGCGGAAGCCGAACTTTGAGGGACCATCAATAATTTTGCGATTGGGTGGTGAAAACCACGTCCATGCGTGCTATCTAGACCCCAATCGACATCCGGTCCTTGAAACCGGCGCAGGAAGGAAGACAAGATGAGCGGAATCAACGATTTCATCGATAACGAGGTCAAGAGCAACGACGTCGTTCTTTTCATGAAGGGAACGCCGCAGTTTCCGCAGTGCGGTTTCTCCGGCCAGGTGGTGCAGATCCTGGATTACGTCGGCGTCGACTATAAGGGCATCAACGTGCTCGCCGATGCCGATCTGCGTCAGGGCATCAAGGATTATTCCAATTGGCCGACCATTCCGCAGCTTTACGTAAAGGGCGAGTTCGTCGGCGGTTGCGACATCGTGCGGGAGATGTTCCAGGCGGGCGAGTTGCAGACGCTTCTTCAGGGACAGGGTATTTCCGTCAAGGGCGCCGCCTGACACCCTCCGAACCGCATCTTTGCGATGATCGGAAAAGGCGGGTAACCGCCTTTTTTGATTCCGAAGCAATATGCCGCGCGCCTAATGTTCGATACGCTTCATGAGCGGGCGGCGAAATTCACGCCGATCATGGGCGTCATGGACGACCGGGCGCGCGGTCTCGTATGCAGCCCTGCCCAGGGGTGCGGCCTCCTTCGATTTGCGCCGGCGAGTACTGCGTCCTTTTCGATCCGACACAACAAAAGACTGAATTTATTCAGCAGATCCTAATCATTGCGAAACATGCCACGCACTGGCTCGGCGTGGCAAAGAACCGGCTGCGGGAAAGCGGCAGCCGGCAGGATGTATGAAATGACAAGGCCCATAGACCAAGCCGCCACCCTCTCCGGGCTGACGAAAGTCCAGTTCATTGCATTGATGGCCATGCTGATGTCCATCAATGCGATCTCGATCGACATCATGTTGCCCGGGCTGCAGGAAATCGGCGCGAGCCTCGGCGTGGCAGATGAGAACCATCGGCAATACGTCATAACCGCCTACCTGCTCGGCATGGGGTTCGCGCAACTGTTCTTCGGCCCCCTGTCCGACCGCTTCGGGCGAAAGGCACCCTTGTTGGGCGGGCTGGCCCTTTACGGCGTCAGCGCCCTCGCGATCGTGTTCGTACCGACCTTCACGACACTCCTGTTCCTTCGGCTCGTCCAGGGCATAGGCGCGGCGGCAACCCGCGTCATCACCGTTTCCATCGTGCGCGACGTCTATGGCGGGCGGCAGATGGCCGAGATCATGTCGCTGGTAATGATGGTGTTCATGATCGTCCCGGTCATCGCACCGAGCATCGGACAATTGATCATGCTCTTTTCCGAATGGCACATGATCTTCGTCGTGATCGCAATGTTCGCGGTTGCCGTAGCGCTTCCGGTCGCCTTGCGCCTTCGTGAGACTTTGGCCCCCACCAACCGGCGCCCCTTCACGGCCTCGTCCATACTTGCGGGCTTCCGCATCGTGCTGACGAACCGGCTGGCGCTGTTCTATACGCTCGCGACGTCGGCCCTTCTCGGCGGTCTCTTCGGTTTCATCAACTCGGCGCAACAGATTCTCGTCGGCGTCTATGGCCTGGGCGTCTGGTTTCCGGCAGTATTCGCCGCTTTCGCCGGCATGATGGCGGTCGCCTCCTTTACCAATTCGCGACTTGTCCGGACGTTCGGCATGCGGGCATTGTCGCATGCCGCGCTTCTCGGCTTCACTCTGGCAAGTTTCATCTGGATGTCGGCTTCATTGATCGGGCCGCTGCCTTTGCCGGTCTTCATGCTCCTTCATGCAGCCACCATGTTCCAGTTCGGGCTGATCGCCGCCAACTTCAACGCCATGGCGATGGAGCCGCTCGGCCACGTGGCCGGCACCGCCTCATCCGTTCTCGGCTTCACGCAGACGATCGGCGGCGGAATCATCGGCGCGTTCATCGGCCAGGCATTCGATAACAGCGTCACGCCCCTTGCGGTCGGCTTCTTCACGGTCGCACTCGTCGCGCTTGTCTGCGTGCTGATCGCAGAGGGCGGCAAGCTCTTCAAACCGCACAATCCGGCAGGCTAGCCGGATCGGCTCCAGTATACCGATTTTTCCTCCCAATCCATTTTGGATGTTTTGAACATGACTTCGGTTTCCCAACAATCTTCGCTTGGTGAACAATCATCGGGCCATGCCGATCAGGCTTCGGGCGCCGCGCGCCTCGGAATGGGCCTTGTCGAATTCATCGTCACCATTGCGGTCATGACCGCGAGCATTGCGCTCGCGATCGACAGCATGCTGCCGGCTCTGCCAAGCATCGGCCAGACGCTCAACGTTGCCAACGCCAACGATACGCAACTCGTGATCGGCGTCTTCTTCCTCGGCTTCGGCCTCTCCCAGATATTCTTCGGGAGCCTCTCGGATGCCTTCGGGCGCCGGTCAGTTCTCCTTTGCGGCCTTGCGCTCTTCAGCCTGTCGATGTTCGCCGCCTCCTGGGTCGAAAGCATAGAGACGCTGCTCCTTCTCCGCTTCATCCAGGGGATCGGCGGTGCCGCCGTCCGCATCACGACCATGGCGATCGTCCGCGACTGTTTCGGCGGCCGCGACATGGCGCGCGTCATGTCCTATGTCATGATCGTCTTCATGATCGTCCCGATCGTCGCTCCGACACTTGGCCAAGTGGTGATCGCCTATGCCGACTGGCACTGGATCTTCATCCTGATCGGCGTCGTCGGCACCGCCCTGTTCGTCTGGGCGTTGACCCGGATGAAGGAGTCTCTGCCGAAGGAGGAACGTCTGCCGCTTTCGGTGGGAGCGGTCCTTTCCGGCTTCCGCACGGTGCTCACGAACCGCATCACCTGCGGCTACATGATCGGAATGACCCTGTTTACCGCCGTCATTTGCGCCTATGTCGTCAGCGTTCAGCAGGTCTTCGGCGAGGTCTACAACCTCAGTGACTGGATGCCTATCGCCTTTGCGGGCACCGCGGGCGGGATAGCGGTCGCGAACTTCGCCAACGGGTATTTCGTGCGCAGTTTCGGCATGCGCCGCATCTCGCATGCCGCTATGATCCTCTTCACCCTCTTTGCTGCGACCGGTTACGTCCTGTCGCTCGCGGGCACTCCGGCCTTCGCCATCAGCTATCTCCTGTTTTCGTTATTGCTGATGTTCTTCGCCGTCATCGCCACCAACTTCACCGCCATCAGCCTCGAGCCAATGGGACATCTGGCGGGCACGGCAACCGCCGTCACCGGTTTCGTCTCCACCACCGGCGGTGCGCTGATCGGCGGTGCCGTCGGCCAGCTCTTCAACGGGACGCTACAGCCGCTGTTCGGCGGTTACGCCCTGTTCGGCGTGCTGACCATCCTCGCAACGCTCTGGGCGGAAAATGGAAAGCTGTTCACCCATCCGGGCGACAGCGATGGGACGCACGAACACGGCGGCGGCGGACACCTTTAGAGCCCCCGATTGATGGCAAGCAGTGCCCACCCAGGAGGGCACTGCTTTTGTTGTCTGCTTCGCGAGCGATTGACATTGGCTTTGCCCCACAAGAGTGGCCCTCACGCTTTCACCGCCGAAAAGAAGAGAAATCGCGGCTTGGTCGCCAGGGTCTGATATGCCTCTGGGAAGCGTGAGTGGGCACCAGGATCGGGCTGAGGTTCGTTCAGCGACTCGAGTTGGAACCCCGCTGCCCTCAATGCATCAACCATGGCGTGAAGTGGACGATGCCAGAAGCGCATTGTGATGGCCTTCCCGCCACGCTGCCACGTTTCGCTGAAGCTATAGGTCTCGAAATAGTTCTCGCGACCCGCCAACTCGTGATCCATAAAAGGGTGGTGCGTGGAGAAAACCAGGCGGCCGCCTTGGGGCAGCAGACGGGCGAATTCCGAAAGGGGATGTGCCCAGTCTGGCAGATAGTGCATGACAAGGGAGGCAAGGATCAAATCGAAGCAACCATCGTCGAAGGGCAGCGGTTCGTTCAGATCCGCCACCAACAATCGCGCCCGGCCGTCAAGGCGGCGTTGTGCGATCTCGAGCAGTCCGGCACTTGAGTCGATACCGGTTAGGATTGCCCCTCGGTCGAGGAGCGCCGCAGCATGGGCTCCGCCGCCGCACCCTGCGTCAAGCACCCGAAGCCCGGTGACATCTCCAACCATCGAAAGAATGGCTGGCCGCTCGTAATAGGCATTCCAGGCATTGTTCTCGTTGTCAGCGTCATAGGCCGCTGCAAACGCATCATAATCATTCTCAGACAATGTTTACTCCGGCGCCAAAGACCTCGTCCGAAGACGATCACTTATCGGCTTCTGATATCATTGATACGCCAATCAAGGCCATGCGTTCGGCTTTGATCAAATTGAGTCTCAAAATTCGCTGGCAGAGCTTCTAGCATTCTTCCGCGCCTTTCGACGTATCCAACCTTCCTGTTCAGGGTGATCCGCCAGAGCTTGTACACGGTGTCGAATACCGTGTAGCGGTTTTCCGTGCATCGGGTCTAACGACAGAGGCCGCCCGGAAAACCGGGCGGCCTCTGTCATTCGAAAGGGCTTTTCAGATCAGACGGTGAAGACCTCGCGCCGCAACTCCTCCCAGCTCTCCTTGTCGGTCGCCAGAAGCAGCCCGCCGTTCGTGTGCGCGGGCAGATAACGCGAACCGTCGAAACGGGCCGCATAGGCGCCGGCCTCTTCGGCGATCAGGGTGCCGGCAAGGTGGTCCCAGGGCATAAGCTTCTGATACATCAGGAAGTGCAGATGACCGCCGGCAAAGATTCGGTATTCATGCGCCGCGCAGCGATAGCTCGTGGCCATCCGGACCTTCGCCATATTGCCCATGACAATGCGGCGCTCGGCCTGCGCGTAAAACCCGGCCGATGCGACGCCCACCATGTTGTCGACGGTGACCCCGGCTGTGACCGACAGTCTCTCCTGCGTCCCGTCGGGCCGGCACATCCACGCGCCGGAGCCTCGCTCGGCGATGACCCAGTCGTTGCCGAGCGGATCGTAGATGATCCCTGCGACGGTCTCTCCACCGGCGACGACGCTCGCCATCACGCCGAAGAGCGGCAGGCCGGCCGCGAAATTGAAGGTGCCGTCGATCGGATCGACGACGATCGCGAGATCGGCACCGGCGAGCTTGTCGAGGAGCGCCGGATCGGCGGCGACGGATTCCTCGCCGATGAACACGGCCCCCGGCGCAATCGCGTCGATATTCGCCTTGATCAGCCTCTCGGCGGCCTCGTCGCCTTCCGTCACCAGGTCGATCGCTTCCGATTTCATCCGCACATCGCCGGAGCCAAGATTGCGAAAGCGCGGGAGGATTTCCTTTACCGCCGCTTCCTGCAGCAGGTTGGCAAGTGCGGCGATGTCGACGGAATGGCTCATTCTTTGGGCTCCGGAGAGAGGGATTGGAAGTCGAAAAGCTTGGGATCGAGCAGATGCGAGGCGTTCACGTGTCCGAGCGCGCGCAGCATCGTGTCCTTGCGGCCCGGCATGCGCCGCTCGATATCCGCAAGCATCGCCTTCATTGTGTTGCGCTCGAGCCCATCCTGCGAACCACAGAGGTCGCAGGGGATGATCGGGAACTCCATGGCCGCGGCGAACTTCGCCAGATCGTCCTCCGCCGCATAGGCAAGCGGCCGCAGGACCATCAGATCGCCCTCGTCGTTGAGAAGCTTTGCCGGCATCGACGCCAGGCGCCCGCCATGGAAAAAGTTCATGAAGAAGGTCTCGAGGATGTCTTCCCGATGATGGCCAAGCACCAATGCGTCGCAGCCCTCCTCCCGGGCGATGCGATAAAGATTGCCGCGCCGAAGCCGTGAACAGAGCGAACAATAGGTCGCGCCCGCCGGCACCTTCTCTTTCACTATCGAATAGGTGTCGCGGTATTCGATGCGGTGCTCGACGCCGATGGACCGGAGATAGTCGGGCAGGACATGCTTCGGAAAATTCGGCTGCCCCTGATCCAGATTGCAGGCGACGATTTCGACGGGAAGCAGACCCCGCCACTGCAGGTCCATCAGCAGCGCCAGCAGGCTGTAGCTGTCCTTTCCACCCGACACGCCGACAAGCCAGCGTCTGGAGCCCTTGAGCATGCCGAAATCGTCGAGCGCCTGGCGCACCTGCCTGAGCAGGCGCTTGCGCAGCTTGTTGAAGGAGACGGAGGACGGCATGCGCGAAAAAAGCGGATGGGCCGCACCTTCGAATGCGGCGTCATCGGCAATGACGCTGCCTGTCTCGTCGGGGGAGGATTGTGCGACTTCCATGGCGGCAATCTCGGATTGTGCAGAGCGCAGGTTGCGCTCTGTTTTCTGAAGCAGCACTTGCCCCGTCCGGCCGGGAAGATCAAGAAAAAACGGGCGTGTGGGCCCCCGGCGTCCTGTGAAGGGTACAGGGGCGGCGGCTTTCCGCGCGCTTACGGCCCGAACACCGACCAACCCGTACGCGCAGCCAGCATTTCGAGCGCCAGCGACCCCAGCAGCGAATTGCCGTATTCGTTGAGCCCCGGCGACCAGACGGCAATAGACGCCTTGCCCGGCGCCACCGCCATGATGCCGCCGCCGACGCCGCTCTTCCCCGGCAGACCGACCCGGTAGGCAAAATCCCCGGAGCCGTCATAATGGCCGCAGGTGAGCATAAGCGCATTGATGCGCCGCGCGCGCTGGCGCGACACGACCGAATGCCCGGTCAGCGGGTTGGTGCCGCCGGCGGCCAGAAACAGACCGGCTTTGGCGAGCTGGCTACAGGTCATCGCGAGCGCGCAATGATGGAAATAGACGCCGAGCACGTGCTCGACCGGATGATCGAGCCGGCCGAAGGAGCGCATGAAATTCGCAAGCGCTATGTTGCGGTAACCGGTCGCGGTCTCCGAGCGTGCGACTTCATGATCGATCACGATGTCCTCGTCATCCGCGAGATAACGAACGAAGCGAACGATCTCCCCGATCAGCTCCTTCGGCGTGTGGCCGGCGAGAATGAGATCGCTTATCCTGATCGCGCCGGCATTGATGAAGGGGTTGCGCGGCTTGCCGCCCTCATGCTCGAGCTGCACGATCGAATTGAAGGCCGAGCCCGAAGGCTCGCGCCCAACCCGGTTCCAGATGTTTTCGCCGTGTTTGCCCAGCGCCAGCGTGAGCGTGAACACCTTGGAGATGCTCTGAATGGAGAACGGCATCTCCGCATCGCCGGCGCGATAGACCTTGCCGCCCGTTGTGACGATCGCCATGCCGAAGTGGCGGGCATCGACGCGTGCTAGCTGCGGAATATAATCCGCAACCTTCCCTTCGCCGAGGCGCGGCGTCAGTTCCAGAAAGATGTCGTCGATGATCGCCTGGAGGTCTTCTTGCGGTTTCGGCTCACGCATACGGCACTTCTCACTTCGGAAGCGGTCTCGTTCAGGACACTCCGTCCTGCGCCCGCCTCCAGTCTATGGGATTCGTCCGGCAACTTCGTACAAAAAAAACCGCCCGTCTCCGGGCGGCTTTCCAATTCGTTCAGGCGGGCCTGATTAACGCGAATAAAATTCGACGACCAGGTGCGGCTCCATGACGACCGGGTACGGCACGTCCGAGAGCGCGGGAACGCGAACGAAGGTCGCGACCATCTTGTTGTGATCGGCTTCGATGTAATCAGGAACGTCACGCTCGGCGAGCTGTACGGCTTCGAGCACCGTAACGAGCTGCTTGGATTTTTCTTTGACTTCGATGACGTCGCCCGGCTTGCAGCGGTAGGAACCGATGTTGACGCGAACGCCGTTGACCTTGACGTGGCCATGGTTGACGAACTGGCGCGCGGCGAAAACGGTCGGAACGAACTTGGCGCGGTAAACGATCGCGTCGAGGCGCGATTCGAGCAGGCCGACCAGGTTCTCCGGGGTGTCGCCCTTGCGGCGCGATGCTTCGGCGAAGATCGCACGGAACTGCTTTTCACGGATATCGCCGTAGTAGCCCTTCAGCTTCTGCTTGGCGCGCAGCTGCACGCCGAAGTCGGAAAGCTTGGACTTGCGGCGCTGGCCGTGCTGGCCCGGGCCATATTCGCGACGGTTCACCGGGGACTTCGGACGGCCCCAGATATTTTCGCCCATACGGCGGTCAATTTTGTACTTGGACGACTCGCGCTTGCTCATCGCATTTCCTTTCAAAGTGTTACACCGGTTTGCTGCCAAACCGGATCAAGGAAACACGCCCTCCTCTGAACCCATTTTTGGGGCTCTGACAGGCTTCTCACGATCACGCTGCCGGAGAAACCACGGGACATGTCAAATGAAACACCGGGCATCACTGCCCGGCGTTGAGCGGGTCTTTAAGCACTGGGCGGCGAATTGTCAACGGAATATGACAGGAACAATGGCAAATTCAGCCGCACTTCCGAATGCAATTTCACTCGGCGGCCGCGCGCGTTGAATCGCCCGTGTCCGGGGCATTGGCGTCGCCCGGAGCCGTTTCCTTGCCGAGGTCGGGGAAAGCGACGATGCGCTTGCCGGAGAAATCCGCATGCACCACGACGAGCCCCTGCTCTTCGAAATAACCGAGCAATCGCCGTGCGCGACGGGCCGAATGCGTTCCGTAGGCACGGGCGATCATAGCGTCCGACGGACAAGGCAGCCCGCGCAGGGCCGCCTGTGCCAACATCAGGAAAACCGCCTGCAGGTCTTCCGTCACCCGGTCGGCCAGCCCAATCGCCGAGGCCCAATCCTCGCTTTCCGCCGTCTCGGCATCGATGCCCGATCGGGCAACGGCCATCTTGCGGCGGAATGCGCTCAAGGAGAGCGCGGGTCCGGGGACGCGGCGAATGCGGCAGCGCACGAGAAAGTCCTGGTAGAGCTCCGCATCGGGCCTGAACGCGGCTTCCGGATTTGCAACGATTTCGGCAAAGAGGCTGCCGATCAGCGCATCCCGCTCCTCCGCCGAGATTTCCGGTTGCACCGGCTTGGCCTCCACGGGCGCTGCGGGCTCGGGCCTTGGCCGCGACAGCTCCGCGAGAATATCGCTCGCGGGGCGCGGCTGCGGCGCTGTGCGGCGGACGACCGGGCGGGTGAATTCCTCCGGGTCGGGCGTGAAGATCAGGTCCGCCACGTCCTGCGGCGCTTCGGGCAGCGGCATCAGCTTCGGGCTCATCGACCGTGCCGAGGTCTCGACCGAACCGATCGTTACCCTCAACGGCCGGCGGGAAAGCGCGGGACCGAGCGCCACGAAGGAGCCCCGCTTCAGGTCGCGAAACATCTCGGCGGTGCGCCGGTCCATGCCGAGCAGATCGGCGGCGCGCAGCATGTCGATGTCGAGGAAGGTGCGTCCCATCAGGAAGTTCGAGGCCTCTGCCGCCACGTTCTTGGCGAGCTTGGCGAGGCGCTGCGTGGCGATGACGCCGGCAAGCCCGCGCTTGCGGCCGCGGCACATGAGATTGGTCATCGCGCCGAGCGAAACCTTGCGTATTTCCTCCGAAACGTCGCCGCCGACGGACGGTGCGAACATCTGCGCCTCGTCGACGACCACCAGAACGGGATACCAATATTCCCGGTCCGCATCGAACATGGCATTCAGAAACACGCCGGCGCTGCGCATCTGCTGCTCGACATCCAGCCCTTCGAGCGAAAGCACGCAGGAAACGCGGTATTGGCGGATGCGGGTGGCGATGCCGATGAGCTCCGCATCGGTACGCTCCCCCTCGATCACCACATGGCCGAACTTGTCGGCAAGCGTGACGAAATCGCCTTCCGGATCGATGATGCACTGCTGCACCCAGGGCACGGATTGTTCCAGCAGACGGCGGAGCAGATGCGACTTGCCGGAGCCGGAATTGCCCTGCACGAGAAGACGCGTCGCCAGAAGCTCTTCGATATCGAGCGAGGCCGAGGTCCCTTCGGACGTCGTTCCCATGTCGATGCCGACTTTCATCCTTACCTCTTCTTGACGGGTTGATTCGCGGCCGCGGACGGGTCGCCAAAACGGGCAACACCTAGCATGGATCGCGCTCGAACGTGCCGCCGATTATGGAAACCCACAGGGAATAGTTGGCGCTCGAATGCCGCTCTCGGACATGCGCAGCAATGTCGTGCGCCGATTCAGGTGACCGCTTCGCGCCTGTCCGCAGTTGCGGCAGCCGCAACAACTCTCAAGCCGAAGCCTTGCATCAGACGGCGTGTCGCGAAATCGGGGTTGCCCGATGTGAAGATCGCCGGGTCCTCGCCGTTCAATGGCTCGAACCCGTTCGGCAGCGGCACCAGCGAACGCGCCCGCCTCGCGATCGCTTCGGCCGGATCCAGCCAGTCTACCGGCCAGGGCGCCAGCCGGCGGAAAACATTGGCCATGAAAGGATAGTGGGTGCAGGCCAGCACGACGATATCGGTTCTCTTTCCCTCCGCCTCCACGAAGCAGGGCGCGATCTCGGCGAAAACCGCCTCATCACCCAATGCGTCGCCGCGAATATAGGCTTCCGCCATGCGCGCGAGGTTCTCCGAGCCGACCAGTCTGACGTGACATTGCGAGGCGAAGGACTGAATGAGATCGCGGGTGTAGGCGCGCTTCACGGTGCCCGGAGTCGCAAGCACCGAAACGAGGCCCGAACGGGTGCGCTCGGCCGCAGGCTTGATGGCCGGAACGGTGCCGACGAAGGTCATCTGCGGATAGGCGGCGCGCAGATCCGCGCCGACGAGCGTGAATGCCGTATTGCAGGCGATGATGCAGATTTCCGGATCATGCTCGGCAAGCAGCCCACCGAATAGAGCGATCACCCGCTCCTTCAGAGCGCCCTCCTCCCAGCCGCCATAGGGAAAACCGGCATCGTCGGCGACGTAGATGAAATGCCGCTCCGGCATCAGCACGCGCGCCTCGCGCAGCACCGTCAGGCCACCGATCCCGCTGTCGAAGACGAGAATGGGCTTCAGCTCAGTCTTTGTCACCGCCGCTCTGTTCTTTCCTGCTATGCCCGGGCGGAGCTGCGGAGCCACGCGGATTTTCGCGCGTGAAACGGTCGAGCGAAGAAATGACGCCGCGCAGCACCTGGATTTCCGATTCGGTAAAGGATGGTCTGGTCAGAACCGCGCGCAGATTCTCGACCAATTTCGGCTTTTTGTCGGCGGAACGGAAATAGTTGCGCGCGTCGAGCGCCTCTTCCAGATGCTCGCAGAGCCCATGCAACTGCTCCTTCGTCGCCGGGCGCTGCTGGCTCGCCTGGAAAGATGTCTCGTCCTCGGAGGTCATGCCGGTCTTCAGCCACTCATAGGACATGAGCAGCACTGCCTGGGCGAGGTTCAGCGAAGCGAAGGCGGGATTGACCGGAAAGGTCACGATCTCGTCGGCAAGCGCGACCTCGGCATTGGTCAGTCCGGTGCGCTCGCGGCCGAAAATGATGCCGACCTTCTCGCCCTCCTTGAACCGGTGACGGAGTTCCCGGGCGGCGACGATCGGCGAGCGCACGGGTTTGAAGCCGTCGCGGTCGCGCGCGGTGGTCGCGTAGACGAAATTGAGGTCGGCGAGCGCCTCTTCGAGCGTTTCGTAGAGCTTGGCGCCGTCGATCACGTGATCGGCGCGGCTGGCGGCGGAGCGTGCCTTTTCACTCGGCCAGCCATCGCGCGGGCTGACGAGGCGCAGTTCGGACAGGCCGAAATTCGCCATGGCGCGCGCCACCATGCCGATATTCTCGCCGAGCTGGGGAAAGGCGAGAATGATCGCCGGACCTTCCGTCAAAAGTTCGCGTTCGCTGTTTGTGCCTGCCATCGCCTGTGTGCCTTCTGTTCGGCGCTTCCCTCGCATATATGGACGCGGATTTAAAGCCCGCGCTCCTGCCCAGCGGGCCGCACGCGCGGCGAATGAAGACGCTCGAGCGAAACGGCAACCATCTCCAGTCCAAGGCCTGCGTCGTCGCGCGATACCGGCAGATGACGCTCGACCGGCGCAGCGACGCTCCGGGACCGGTAGAAATAGTCCGCTCCGGTTTCGCGCACCTTGCTTGCGAGCTTCAGATTTTCCGCGATCTGCGCCGCGAAGTCATCCGGGCTTTCCGCGGCCTGCGACATCTTTCGCGCGAATATGCGCGCCCAATAGGTGCAGCCCATGAACACCGCCAGGGTCTGGCGCACATGCCCCGGGCGGGTGACGAGCTGCCAGGAGACGCCGAGGGGTTTGGCAGCAGCGGCCAGGTCCCTGTAGGCGCGGTCGAGCGCCTGCGACCGGGTGACGAGATCAAGGCCGGACGTTCCCCTCCTTGCCTCCTCCAGCAATTCGGCGAGCTTGTCGCACCAATTTCTGATCGCCCCATCGAGCGTCGTGCGGGTCTTCGTCGGAAACACGACGAAAGCCACCGCCGCGCCGGCGACCGAGCCGACAAGGGTCTCCTCGAGACGCAGCTCCAGAAGCTGCGGCGTCAAAACGCCGAGCAGGCTGTAGGCGAGAGAGAGGACGACCGAGACGAAGAAAGTCATGCTCGCGTAGGAGACCGGGAGGAAATAGAAGGCCAGAAAGATGCAGGCCGCACCGAGGGGCAGGACTATATAGACAGTCCCGCCGATCGCGCTTGCCGCCGCGAGTCCGACGACGATGCCCGCCAATGTGCCGGCCGACCGCTGCAAGGCCTTCACTGCGGTATCACCGCGGGAGCGCGTATTGGTGAAGACGAGGAACGCGGCGAGAACCGCCCAGAACCAGCGCTCGCGCGAAAGCATCAAGCCGAACACCATTGCGATGCCCGAGGCGAGGGTAATCTGGATCGCGCTCCGTAAAGCCGGGTCGGCCATGGAAAAGCGAGCCGTTGCCGCCGAGGGCTCAGGAGATGGAACCGGATGCGGTTCGTCGAGGTCCGCCTCCTTGAGGGCGCCCAGACTGCGATCGAGGCGATCTCGAACCGTATGAAGCCAAAGCAGAGCCCTGGCCGCCTCGAGCTGCCTGACATTCGCCTCGCCCAGCGACTGCATTCCCCGTTCTATCTCGCCCGAATTTTTCGCCAGGGCTGCGTCGACAACTATCGCAGGCGGCATTGCCTGAAGGCTGAGCACGATCACGCTCTCGGCCGCAAGGTGAATGTCGAAGAGCCCGATGGCGAGGTCCGCAGAGACGACGCCGGGTTCCGGCGCCGGGCGGCGGTTGTCCGTCGCAATGAAGCTCTCCGCCATCAACACGGCTTCCTTCAACCTCTCCTCCAGCGCGTGCAGCCTGCGGCGATCGGCAGCCTTGAGAATGGGCCTGCGCGCAGCCGCTGCGATCTCATGAAGGATTTCATCCACCCTCTGCTGGACGCTCGCGATCGCCCTCAGAAGATCACGGTAGCGGTCGTCCGGAAGAAGGACGGTTCGCACAAGATGCGCGGTCGCCGCCGAGATTCCGGCACCGAGAACGAGCGCCGGCAACTGATCCAGCGACGGGCGCAGATAGGCTCCGGTGAAATAGGACATGAAGGCGAACATGCCGACGGCGAACCACCGCTGACCGAAGGCGCGGCCATAGACGGCTACGAAGATCACCACGAGAAAAACGAGATCGGAAACGTGCCGGTAGCGCTCCAGCGTAGAGGCGAGCGTGACCATCGCAACGCCCGTGACGACCGCCAGAATACGCGTGACCAGTTGTTCCGAGGCCGTCCGGTCGCGAACCGCCAGGCCGCCTTCGATCGAAAGCGTTATCGCAAGCCCATAGGCGGCCGGCGGCAGCGGTGTGGCGATGAAATGGAAGGCGATCAGCAGAGCGACCGAGATCACCACCGTCGCCGTTATCCGGGACGCCTGCCGCAGCCGGGAAAAGGCCGGATCATTGGCCAGCAGCCAGTCCCGCAAGCGAAGCCTGAACGTCATGGCGCCTCTGCCTGTCCGCACGCCCGCAGCGTGCAGCGTTTCTGGGATGGCGACACGCAAAAAACAGTTGAAGCACGCCGCCGCTCGATTTCTGAAATAGCCTTTCGCGCGGTCTTTTCAAAGCGGTGAGATGACCGGCCCCCCGGTCTGAAGACCGGGCGCGACCGGCCGATTCCGGGCTCGCCGCCTTGGTCCAAAGTTTCGGCCAAGCATGCTTTGCCTTGCTGGCTCACAGTGCTATAGGGCTCTGGATTTCTCCCACCGTCGGAATGCCGCACGCGGTGCTCCGCAAGCTACGAGGCATATCAATGGCAAAGATCAAGGTCGCCAATCCGGTCGTCGAACTCGACGGCGACGAGATGACCCGCATCATCTGGCAGTTCATCAAGGACAAGCTGATCCATCCTTATCTCGACCTCGATCTCGAATATTACGACCTCGGCGTCGAAAACCGTGATGCAACTGACGACCAGGTGACGATCGACGCCGCAAACGCCATCAAGAAACACGGCGTCGGGGTCAAATGCGCCACGATCACGCCGGACGAAGGCCGCGTCGAGGAGTTCAAACTGAAGAAGATGTGGAAGTCGCCGAACGGCACGATCCGCAACATCCTCGGCGGCGTCATCTTCCGCGAGCCGATCATCTGCAAGAACGTGCCGCGCCTCGTTCCCGGCTGGACCAAGCCGATCATCGTCGGCCGCCACGCCTTCGGCGATCAGTACCGCGCAACCGATTTCAAATTCCCGGGCAAGGGCAAGCTCTCGATCAAGTTCGTCGGCGAAGACGGCCAGACGATCGAGCATGACGTTTACGACGCGCCGGGCGCCGGCGTGGCACTCGCCATGTACAACCTGGACGAATCGATCACCGAATTCGCGCGCGCCTCGTTCAACTACGGCCTGCAGCGCAAGGTTCCGGTCTACCTTTCGACCAAGAACACGATCCTGAAGGCCTATGACGGCCGCTTCAAGGATATCTTCCAGAAGGTGTTCGACGAGGAATTCGCCGCCCAGTTCAAGGCCGAGAAGCTCTGGTACGAACACCGCCTGATCGACGACATGGTCGCCTCGGCGCTGAAGTGGTCCGGCGGCTATGTCTGGGCCTGCAAGAACTATGACGGCGACGTGCAGTCCGACATCGTCGCGCAGGGCTTCGGCTCGCTCGGCCTGATGACCTCGGTACTGATGACGCCCGACGGAAAGACGGTCGAAGCGGAAGCCGCCCACGGCACGGTGACGCGACACTACCGCCAGCACCAGAAAGGCGAAGAAACCTCGACCAACTCGATCGCCTCGATCTTCGCCTGGACCCGCGGCCTCGCCCACCGCGCCAAGCTCGACGGCAACGCCGAACTCGCGAAGTTTTCCGAAACGCTGGAGCGCGTCTGCGTCGATACGGTCGAATCGGGCTTCATGACCAAGGACTTGGCGCTCCTCATCGGCCCCGACCAGCCCTGGCTGTCGACCACCGGCTTCCTTGACAAGATCGACGAGAACCTCAGGAAGGCAATGGCGGCGTAATCAGCCTGTTCTATCGCCAGAATTCGGAACCCGGCCCCGCGCCGGGTTTCTTTTTGTCGTGGGAGCCGGCCCCGTTCCATCCACTTGTGGGAAACTGCGGCTCAGATCGGCTGAGAGCGCCCGTTACGTTCCGACGCCGCCAGGTGGCGGTATCCGGAAAGCCCGCCTATGCCCGACTCGGCCGCCGCGCGTACTGATGCGCGCCTCGGCCGAGGCAGCCCTCGAAACCACCCGGACCGAACAGCTGCCATGAAAAAGGGCGCCGCAGCGCCCTTCAGAAGTCAGCACGCCTGGGGCTCAGCCGGCGAGCGCGCCGGCAACGGCCTCGATCGCCTCCGCTGCACGTCCGCCGTCCGGACCGCCGGCCTGGGCCATGTCGGGCCGCCCGCCGCCGCCCTTGCCGCCGAGCGCAGCCGAAGCGACGCGCACCAGATCCACGGCGCTGACTTTCGAAGTGAGGTCGTCGGTGACCGCCACCACGGCGCTCGCCTTGCCGTCGCCGCTGACGCCCACGAAGGCGACCACGCCCGAACCGAGCGTCTTCTTGCCGTCGTCCGCAAGACTCTTCAGGTCCTTCGGCTCGACGCCGGATACCACCCTGCCGAGGAACCGGACGCCGCCGATCTCGCGGGCGGCATCCCCGGAACCGTTGTGGCCGTCGCCCGCAAGGGCGAGCTTTTTCTTCGCCTCGGTAAGTTCCCGTTCCAGCTTGCGGCGCTCGTCGAGCAGCGCCTCGACGCGCCCGAGGACATCCGAGGGCTGGACCTTCAGGGCAGATGCCAACGTCTTGACCCGCTCATCCTGTTCGTTGAGATAGGCTCGCGCGGCCTCACCGGTCAGCGCCTCCACCCGGCGCACGCCGGCGCCGACAGCGCTTTCCGAGACGACGCGAACGAGGCCGATATCGCCCGTGGCGGACACATGCGTGCCGCCACAGAGCTCGACCGAGTAAGGCCTGCCGGCTTTGGCGCCGCGAAGGCCCTGCCCCATGGACACGACCCGCACCTCGTCGCCGTATTTCTCGCCGAAGAGCGCCATGGCGCCCTCGGCGATCGCATCGTCGACGCTCATCAGCCGTGTGACGACCGGCGTGTTCTGGACGATGATCTCGTTCGCCATCTCCTCGACGATCTTCAGCTCCTCCGCCGTCATCGGCTTCGGATGCGAGACGTCGAAGCGCAAGCGCTCAGGCGCGACGAGCGAGCCCTTCTGGGCAACATGGGTACCGAGGACCTCGCGCAGCGCCTCGTGCAGCAGATGCGTCGCGGAATGGTTGGCGCGCAGCCGCGCACGGCGCGCATGGTCGACCGTCAGGGCAGCCGCTTCGCCGGTCTTCACGCTGCCTTCCTCCACGGTGCAATAGTGGACGAAGAGCCCTTCGCCCCGTTTCTGCGTGTCGGTCACAGCAAGCTTGCCGGTCTCGGTAGTGATGACGCCGGTGTCGCCCACCTGGCCGCCGGATTCGCCGTAGAAAGGCGTCTGGTTCAGAACCAGCTGTACGTTCTCGCCCTTGGTGGCCGCCTCGACGACGGCACCGTCCCTGACGATCGCCTGAATGACCCCTTCGGCCGACTCGGTGTCGTAGCCTAGGAAGTCGGTCGCGCCGTGCTTATCCCTGAGCTCGAACCAGATGGTCTCGGTCGCGGCTTCGCCGGAGCCGGCCCAGTTGGCGCGGGCCTCGGCCTTCTGCCGTTGCATGGCGGCCGTAAATGCGTCCGTATCGACGCCGATGCCCTTGGCGCGCAGCGCGTCCTGGGTGAGGTCGAGCGGAAAACCGTAGGTGTCGTAGAGCTTGAACGCCGTCTCGCCGTTGAACTGGTCGCCTTCGGAAAGATCGGCCGAAGCCTCCGCCAAAAGGTTGAGGCCGCGCTCCAGGGTCTTGCGGAAGCGGGTTTCCTCCAGCTTCAGCGTTTCCGAGATCAGCGCTTCGGCGCGGACGAGTTCCGGATAAGCGCGGCCCATCTGGCCCACGAGCGCCGGCAGGAGCTTCCACATCAGCGGATCCCGCGCGCCGAGCAACTGCGCGTGGCGCATGGCGCGGCGCATGATTCTGCGCAGAACGTAACCGCGGCCCTCGTTCGACGGCAGAACCCCATCGGCGATCAGGAACGCCGAGGAACGCAGATGATCGGCGATGACGCGATGGCTCGCGCGCCGGTCCCCTTCGGCCTTCACGCCGGTCGCCTCTTCGGAGGCCGCGATCAGCGCGCGGAAAAGGTCGATGTCATAATTGTCGTGCTGGCCCTGGAGCACGGCGGCCACGCGCTCAAGCCCCATGCCCGTGTCGATCGAGGGCCGCGGCAGGTCGACGCGCTCTTCCTTGGTGATCTGCTCGTACTGCATGAAGACGAGGTTCCAGATCTCGATGAAGCGATCGCCGTCTTCCTCAGCTGAGCCGGGAGGGCCGCCCCAGATATGATCGCCGTGATCGTAGAATATTTCCGAGCACGGGCCGCATGGACCGGTATCTCCCATGGCCCAGAAGTTGTCGCTCGTCGCGATGCGGATGATGCGATCGTCGCTCAGGCCGGCGATCTTCTTCCAAAGGCCGAAGGCCTCGTCGTCGGTATGATACACCGTGACGAGGAGACGCTTGGCATCGAGCCCGTATTCCTTGGTGATCAGGTTCCAGGCAAGCTCGATCGCGCGCTCCTTGAAATAGTCGCCGAAGGAGAAATTGCCGAGCATCTCGAAAAAGGTGTGGTGCCGGGCGGTGTAGCCGACATTGTCGAGGTCGTTATGCTTGCCGCCGGCGCGCACGCATTTCTGCGCCGTCGCCGCGGTCGAATAGGGTCGCTGCTCGAGGCCGGTGAACACATTCTTGAACTGCACCATGCCCGCATTGGTGAACATCAATGTCGGGTCGTTGCGCGGCACGAGTGGGCTGGACGGCACGACCTCGTGACCGTTCTTGCGGAAATAGTCGAGGAACATCGACCGGATTTCATTCACGCCGCTCATCTTGCGTCCTATCTGTGTACACTCCGGCGGCAGCCCGATCTCTCCAGGCTGCAAGCCGCACTTTTCAACCCCGCGCTTGGGCGCGTCGCATTCAATCACGTCACGCCTCCCGCCGGCCGAGCCGTCGGAACCACAGGCTTTTATCGTCCGCATTTCATGCTGTCCAGCGGGCAGCAAAAAACCGGCCGCAGGTGACGACGGCCGGCTTCGCATGCTTCAACCAGACGGTTGCTGCCGATTACATATCGGCGGCTTCGTCGCCGTCGCTTTCCGGCCCGCCATTCTCCAGGAACCGGTCGGCGATGAGACCGGCATTCTGCCGCAGAGCCGTCTCGATTTCGCGCAACAGTTCGGGATTCTCCCGCAGGAAGAGCTTGGCGTTTTCCCGTCCCTGGCCGAGCCGCTGGCTGTTATAGGAGAACCAGGCGCCCGATTTCTCGACGATGCCCGCCTTGACGCCGAGATCGATCAATTCGCCCGTCTTCGAAACGCCTTCGCCATACATGATGTCGAACTCGACCTGCTTGAAGGGCGGTGCCATCTTGTTCTTGACGACCTTGACGCGGGTCTGGTTGCCGACGACTTCCTCGCGCTCCTTGACCGAGCCGATACGGCGAATGTCGAGGCGCACCGAGGCGTAGAACTTGAGCGCATTGCCGCCCGTCGTCGTTTCCGGCGAGCCGAACATCACGCCGATCTTCATGCGGATCTGGTTGATGAAGATCACCATGCAGTTTGACTTGGAGATCGATGCCGTAAGCTTGCGCAGCGCCTGGCTCATGAGGCGCGCCTGCATGCCCGGCAGACTGTCGCCCATCTCGCCCTCGATTTCGGCGCGCGGCACGAGTGCGGCCACCGAATCGATGACGAGAATGTCGATCGCACCCGAACGGACCAGCGTATCGGTGATTTCCAGCGCCTGCTCGCCCGTATCAGGCTGCGAAATCAGGAGATTTTCGAGATCGACCCCGAGCTTTCGCGCATAGACCGGATCGAGTGCGTGTTCGGCATCGACGAAGCCGCAGATGCCGCCCTTCTTCTGTGCCTCGGCAATGGTCTGCAGCGCCAGCGTGGTCTTGCCCGAGCTTTCCGGACCATAGATCTCGATGATGCGGCCCTTCGGCAGGCCGCCGATGCCGAGCGCGATGTCGAGGCCGAGCGAACCGGTGGAGACGGTTTCGATCTCAACTACGCTGTCCTTCGCTCCGAGCTTCATGATCGATCCCTTACCGAACGAACGTTCGATCTGGGAAAGAGCCGCTTCAAGTGCCTTGCTTTTGTCCACCGATTTGTCCTCTACGAGCCGCAAAGAATTTTGTGCCATTGGTCCACCTTTAGGTTATTGGAGCTATCGAGGCAATGAAGCCGCCGCAAGTCTTTTTGTACATGTTTTGTTCCAACTTGGCAATGGCACGTCAAGTAGTTGAAAATGCTAGGAATACTTCACTACGTTCGATTCTTGTTCACGCCTTTCGTCGACAGTATCCACAAGTTGCGCGTCAACGCATGCCGGCTTTCACGCGCCGCCCCGATTCGCTTCGTGATTCACGATGGATCAAAGCCGGACAAAGCCCTAAAAGGTAGTCCGAAACGATAGATCGGAATGCCGGCGGAAGAGAGACTTCGCCACCTTTTCTCCGCCCTTCATCGAGGACCAGATGCAAGCACAGGTGAAGTCGCAGAACATAGCCGTTTTTGGCGGCGCTCATATCGACCGGCGCGGCCGGATCAACGGCGCGACGACACCGGGCGCGAGCAATCCGGGCACCTGGTTCGAGGAAGCCGGGGGCGGCGGCTTCAATGCAGCGAGAAATCTCGCGCGCCTCGGCCATCGCGTAACCATGATCAGCCCGCGGGGCGGCGATCCCGCCGGCGACACGGTGGCGGCCGCTGCGGAAGCTGCCGGTGTGATCGATCGCCCTTTCACCTTTCTCGATCGCAAGACGCCGAGCTATACGGCAATCCTGGAAAACGACGGCAACCTCGTCATCGCGCTCGCGGACATGGACCTCTATGCTTTGTTTACGCCGCGCCGGCTGCAGCAGCGGACCACGCGCGAGATTTTAGCGGCGAGCGAACTCGTGCTGATGGACGCCAATCTGCCGGAGGAGACGTTGACGGCGCTTGCCGGCACCGCCGCGAAGTTCAGCCCTCTCCGTGCCGGCATCGCCGTTTCTCCGGCAAAGGTGGTCCGCTACCGCGCGTGCCTCGACGGGCTCCATTTCCTGTTCATGAACGAGGCGGAGGCGCGCGCACTGACCGGCACCGAGGCCGCAACCGCCGCGGAATGGCCGTTGCTGCTGCGCTCCGCCGGTCTTTCCGGCGGTGTCGTGACGCGCGGAGGCCGGGCCGCGGTCGCCTTCGACCGCAAGGGTGCCTGCCTCGCTACGCCGCCGGCTCTTTCGGCACTCGCCGACGTCACCGGCGCCGGCGATGCGCTCGCCTCGGGCTTTCTCTCCGCCCGGCTTGCCGGTGCGGATCTTGCCGACTGCCTGCGCTGGGGCATGGCGGCCGCCGTCATAACGCTGCATTCGCCCTACGCTGCCTCCGAAGAGATGCTGCCTGACAAGCTGGAGCAAGTGCTGCGCCTTGTGCCGGAAGCGGAAATGCTGGCATGAGAATTGGCAGCTGAATGGGAGCCGGGTAGCGCGGAATGCGGGCGGTTCTTCCGCACCCTCTGCTCCAGGCACCGGAATCGATCAGGTACCCCCGATGCAATTTGCCGTCGGATGTCATCAATCAAGGAAACGATCATGACCAAACCCTCCTCCCCGTCCCTGCCGATGGAATATTCAGATGAAGTCGCGGCCGCCAAGCAACGAGGTGCGCCGATCGTCGCGCTGGAATCCACGATCATCACGCATGGCATGCCCTATCCCGGCAACCTCGACATGGCCCGCAGCGTCGAGACGATCATCCGCGAACAGGGTGCCGTGCCCGCGACCATCGCCGTAATCCACGGGGTCCTCCATATCGGTCTGGACGATGCCAAACTGGAGGCGCTGTCGAAGACGCAGGGCGCGATGAAACTTTCGCGCGCCGACCTCGCCTTTGCGATCGCCGAACGCCGCACCGGCGCCACGACCGTTGCCGCAACGATGATCGCCGCTGCCCGTGCGGGCATCCGGGTTTTTGCGACCGGCGGTATCGGCGGTGTTCACCGCGGAGCGGAGCAGAGCTTCGACATATCGGCGGACCTGGACGAACTCGCACGTACCGGCGTCATTGTCGTCTGTGCCGGCGCCAAGGCCATTCTGGACATTCCCAAGACGCTCGAAGTGCTCGAAACCCGCGGTGTCCCTGTCGTGACCTATGACAGCGAGAACTTCCCGGCCTTCTGGTCGCGTGAATCCGGCCTCAAGAGCCCGCTGATGCTGAACAGTCCGGCGGCAATCGCCGGTTTCCAGCGGACGCGCGAGTTGCTCGGGATCGACGGCGGAATGCTTGTCGCCAATCCGGTGCCGGAACAAAGCGAAATCCCGCGCGAGGAGATGGAGATCTATATCACCCGCGCACTCGACAATGCGGCGAGCGAAGGCATTTCCGGCAAGGCGGTCACACCGTATCTGCTCGACAACCTCTTCCGTTTCACGGACGGGCGCAGCCTGGAAACCAATATCGCGCTGGTCGAGAACAATGCGCGCCTTGCCGCCGGGATCGCTGTCGCACTCGCTGCGAAGTAACCGCAGAAACGGAATAAAAAGGCGAAGGGGATCTGGCGCGCCGCCGTTTGCCCTTCTCCCTCGAAATGCGGAAGATGCCGGCAAACGGCGAAGAGCACAGGTTCGGAGGAGAAACCTCGTCAGCTGTCGAGCATCTCGCGCACGGCGACCGCGAGTTGCTTCAGAGAGAAGGGCTTCGGCAGGAAGCCGAACTTCGCGTCGGCCGGCAGATTTCGCGCAAAAGCATCTTCGGCATAGCCGGATACGAAGATGAACTTCAGGTCCGGATACGTCTTGCGCAGCTCGCGCAGCAGCGTCGGCCCGTCCATCTCCGGCATCACGACGTCGGAGACGACGATATCGACGGCGCCTTCGAGTTCGTCCATGATCTCCAGCGCTTCGATACCCGATCCCGCTTCGTGAACCGTATAGCCGCGCGTCTCCAGCATGCGCTTGCCGCCGCGCCGGACCGCTTCCTCGTCCTCGACGAGCAGCACGACCGCCGAATCCCCGGTCAGGTCGGCAGGCTCGGCCCGAGGCATCGGCACCGCAACCGGTTCGCTCCTCGCCGGCGCCGCGGAATGCGCTGCGGACGCGTCCTCATCCTGGATTTCGGGCACGTCGACATGCCGCGGCAGCAGGATGCGGAAGGTCGTACCGCTGCCGATCTCCGACTCGGGATAGATATAGCCGCCGGACTGCTTCACGATGCCGTAAACCATCGACAGTCCGAGCCCGGTGCCCTTGCCGACATCCTTCGTGGTGAAGAAGGGCTCGAAGATCTTGTCCATGATTTCCGGCGGAATGCCGGTGCCCTGGTCGGACACCTCGACCATGACGAAGTCTTCCTCGGGCAGTTCGCGCCGTCCAAGCGCCGACACTTCGCTCGCCGGGAGATTGCGCGTCCTGAGCGTGATGATCCCGCCGGCAGGCATGGCGTCGCGGGCATTGACGGCGAGGTTCAGGAGCACCTGTTCGAACTGGCCGAGGTCGGTCTTCACCGGCCAGAGATCGCGGCCGTAGTCGACCTCCACCTTGACGTTGGTGCCGGTCATGCGGTCGACGAGCATCCTGAGATCGCCGATGACGTCGGTGAGATTGAGCACCGTCGGACGCATCGTCTGCTTGCGCGAGAAGGCGAGCAGCTGCCGCACAAGCACGGCTGCCCGGTTGGCGTTACGCTTGATCTCCATCAGGTCCGCGAAGGTCGCATCCGCCGGCCGCGCCGATAGCAGCAGATGGTCGGCGGAAAGCAGGATGGCCGTCAGGACGTTGTTGAAGTCATGGGCGATGCCGCCGGCGAGCGTTCCCACGGCATTCATCTTCTGCGTCTGCGCCATCTGGTTTTCGAGCGCCTTCTGCTCGGTGATCTCCAAGGCATAGATGATCGCAGCCTCCTCGGGCGCCTGATCGCTCTGGTCGATGACGGCATTGACATAGAAGCGGAAGTGACGCCCCTCATCCTTGGGATGAAGCGCGTCGATCGGGGCAATATCGCTCTGGCGATCCTTCGCGGCAGCCAGCGACTCCTGCAGACGGCCTCTCTCGGATTGGTGCACCACAGCGTCGATCAGGGCCCCGCGCTCGACCTCGTCCTGCGAAACGAGCCCGGCGAAGAGCTTCATGAACGGAGCGTTGGTTCGGAGAATGCGGCCGTCTCCATCCACCGAGGCGATCGCCATGGGCGTGTTGTTGAAGAAGCGGGTGAACCGCATCGCGGCATTCGACGCCGACTGATCGCCGTCGTCGCCTTCCCGGGACATCACGATCGTCCGGCTTTCGCCGGGCGCACCGTCCCGTGCCGAGGAAACGCGATGAATCAGGCGTACCGGCAGGCTCTGGCCGTTGGTCTTTCTGAGATCGAGGTCCAGGATCTTGGTTTTCTTGAGACCGGGCTCCGCCTGTACCGATTGTACCAGTGCCAGCCCCTCGCCCGCGACGAGATCGGCAATGCTGACGGAGCCGGGCTGGAACTTGGTCAGGTCTATTCCGAGCCAATCGGCGAGCGTCGCGTTGATATAGAAGATCTCGCCCTTGCGCCCGGCGGAGAAGAAGCCCGCGGGTGCGTGGTCGAGATAGTCGATCGCGTTCTGCAGTTCCTTGAAGAAGCGCTCCTGCTCGTCGCGCTCCGCGGTAATATCCGCGATCTGCCACAAGTAGAGCGGATTGCTGTCGGCATCCTCGAGCGGCAATACCCGCGCCTTCAGCCGATACCAATGGGCGCCGGAACCGGCCACCTTGCCGTTTGCCAGAGGCTTCAGAAGCCGGAACTCCTCGTGTCCCTGCTTGCCCTCATGCAGACCGTTGGTCAGGCGATAGATCGCTTCGGTGGCCTCGCGGTTGCGCGACAGGATCGTTTCGAGCGACTGGATGCCTGCCGCACTCTTGGTGCCCGTCAGGGCACCATAGGCCGCGTTGGCATAGATGATGCGGCCCTTGCGGTCGGTCACGATCGTCCCGTCCTCATGCGCGTCGAGGAAGGCGCGCGCCAGTTCGTCCGGCCGCGATTGCGGCATCACTTCGATAAAGCCGATGACGGAAGAAACGAGGAAGAATATGCCCACCATGGCCAGCACGCCGAGAATGCCGAGCACGATCTCGTTTTCGAGCTGGTCCTTGAAGACGACGAAAGCGGCAGCCGACGCGGTGAGGACGATCGCAAGCAGGATGATCCTGAGGATGGTTCCCGGACGAACGCCCCGGTCAACGACCGGCATCTGGTAGTCACCTGCCTGCCGCAATTTCGTCATCGGGTCCTCACCTGCTGCCGGGTCGCATCGAACGCGATCCGAGCGCTTGCAGTGCCGTACATCCCCGTGGATGCACAAGGGCCGCTGCAATACTTTGAATTGCCGCATGACTTATCCCCAATCCGTTTCCGGCTTGAGGAATCATGCGGTGGCCGGGTCCGAAGGCATCGTCGCGAATCGATGGCCGCCCTCCGCGCTTTCGCGCATCGACCTGGAATCATCTTTAACAATCAGAGATAACAGCAAAAAGCGTCTCTGCGGAAGCGCTGCGGTCAATTCACAGGGAATGTCGGGCCGAAGCTTGTCCAAGCCCGAAAAAAGCCGTCAAATATTGACATGCGAAGCGGCAGTAAGGAGTTCAGCCTATGTTGGAAACAATCCTCGGGGACAACGCCAGCCGGTTCATGATCGCCGCCGGAGCGGTCGCCATCGGTCTCTTGTGCCTCGTCGCCGTGCTTCGGCTCATGCGCAACAAGCCCTCCTCTCCCTTCGTCCGCGGCGGCAAGAACAGGCAGCCGCGGCTTGCGGTGCTCGATGCCGCCGCTGTCGACACGCGTCGGCGCCTGGTGCTCGTCCGCCGCGACGACGTCGAGCACCTGATCATGATTGGCGGCCCGACGGACATCGTGATCGAAAGCCGCATCGCGCCCGAGGGAGAAGATCCGGTTCCGGCCGCACTTCAGGCGCAGCCGGAAGAAAAGACGACCCGCGCCCCGATTGCGGAAACCCGGCCTCAGCCGGTTCCTTCCCCTGTCCCGCCCGAACGCCCTCTCCCGACGGAAGCTGCCGCCGACCCCGTTCGGCAACCGGCGCGCCCGAGCGAGCCGCCGCGGGTCGCCGCGCGCCCGGAGCCTCCGGTGCGCGTGGTCCCGGATCAGCAAGGCCCCGCACTCGGCTCACCGCAGCCGCAGCAGGTCTCCAGGCCTTTACCTGCGCCTCACATTCCGCCGGTGTCAGCCATCGAGCCGTCGCACACCGATTTCAGCGCGGTGCGTGACCGCTCGCTTCCGGTGGAGCCCGCTGCACGCGAAGAGCGCCCCGTCCCGCTTACGGCGCTCGAGCCGGTAAAGGGCATGCCGGGCCAATCTCTCCCGCCTCGGCCCGCAGCGCCGGAAGCGGCCGCGGAATTCGAGCGCATGCTCGATGCGGAAATCAGCGGCGATCTCCAGCGCTTCTCACCTTCAGGGCCGCCGCGTCCGGAGATCAGGCCCGCCGGTCGCCAGGAACCGGTACTCGGATCGCCTTCGCAGGAGACCCGCAAGGAGCCGACGATCGAAGAAGAAATGGAACGGATGCTCGCCGATATCTCCGTGAGCCGCAAATTGTAAGTCGTACGTCGCGGAACAACGCATCGGTGCGCGAATGAAAACGGCGCGGTCGAACCGCGCCGTTTTCGATAGTCCCAACGGTGTCCCGGGACTTATTCGTCCCGGTAGACCTTCTCGCGACGCTCGTGGCGTTCCTGCGCCTCGATCGAGAGAGTTGCGATCGGCCGGGCGTCCAGGCGCTTCAGTCCGATCGGCTCCCCGGTTTCCTCGCAGTAGCCGTAGGTGCCTTCATCGAGCCGCTGCAGCGCGGCATCGATCTTGGCAATCAACTTCCGCTGACGGTCCCGAGCGCGCAACTCGATCGCCCGGTCCGTTTCGGACGAGGCGCGGTCCGCAAGATCAGGATGATTGGCGCTCTCCTCCGCCAGGTGATCCAGTGTCTCGCGGGCCTCGCGAAGGATGTCGTTTCTCCAGGCATTCAGCTTCGCACGAAAGTATGCCCGGTGGTTCGCATTCATAAAATCCTCGTCCTCCGACAGGACATAGGTACTAAGATCGATCTTCTCACTCAACGCGATTCTCCTGAAGAACATCTCATTGCGGCGGTGTATAGACCTATGGAAGCTCTGATTCAAGCCTTGTAATCAGTGCTTAACTGCATTTTAACACTGCCCGCATCGCAGGCTAACCGGCTAATATTTCATCACAATTACACGCAAAGTCTTGAACGCCGAAATACCGCTCACCGCCGACGGCATCGGCCGCTTGACGTTCCACGAGCGAGCACGGCGGCATTTCGGATTGCGACATTTGGTGCGCGACCCGCATCGGTTCAATGGGCGCACCGGATCAAAAAACCGCGAAACGCGGCTTGATCTTTACGCCGACCGGCGGGACAACGGAGCATCCGCAAGGCGTTTCCAGCCGTCGGCACCACGGGCGCCTCCATCCTGGGGATTTCCAACACCGGGTGAATACATGCAAGACAGCGTCGTCCCGGCCTTCCAGCTTCTGCTTCTTCGCCACGCCCGATCGGGCTGGGCTCTGCCCGGCCAGAGCGACTTCGATCGCGCACTCGACGATGTCGGCTTCGCGGAGGCCGAACTCACGGCACAATCCGCAGCCGACCATCGCATCAGGCCGGACCTGATTCTTTGTTCGACGGCTGTCCGCTGCCGGCAGACGGCCGAACCGCTATACCGCGCATTTGGCGAAGATATCGACATTCGGTACCTCGACCCACTCTATACCGGTCCCACGACCGTCTATGCCGACCTTGTCGAGGCGCATGCGAGCCGACCCTCGCTGATGATTATCGGGCACAATCCGATGATAGAGGAGCTCTTTCGACGAATTCTGGGCGAAGACCGGGCGGCTGCAGCACTCGCTGACGCATATCCGCCGGCCGGAATGGCGGTGATCGATTTTGCGGCGCGGCCGATAGCCGGAAAGGCATGGACAGCGACACTTTCGAAGTTCCTCGTTCCCGCCCTTGAAGAAGCCGAGAAAGGATGAGCCCCTACCCGCCGCTTCCGCCCGCGGAAACGGGGAATTCGCTTCGCCTTGTTGCGCTGACGGAAACATTTCCTATATCGCTCCAGACGCTACGCGGATGCCCGCGACCCGGTTGGGATATCGGCAAATCAAACGTACCGCTCATCATTCCCGAAGGGACGAAACAATTTGGCGCCCATTCTCACCAGTTTCAAAGACGACGCGCTGATCGCCCTGGACAATCTCGCCGACCGTGCCGCTGGTCTCGTCACCCCGTCCGTCAGACTCGGCGTCACCGGCCTTTCGCGGGCCGGCAAGACCGTTTTCATCTCTTCGCTCGTCCACAACCTGCTGAACGGAGGGAGGCTGCCGGTTTTCGAACCGGTCCGGTCGGGCCGTGTGTCCAAAATCAGGCTCGAACCGCAGCCCGACGACGCGGTGCCGCGCTTTCAATATGAGGATCACATTGCGGCCCTGGTCCGGGATCGGTCCTGGCCGGATTCGACCAGGGCCATATCGCAGCTGCGGATCACCCTCGATTACGAAAGCGCCAGCGGCTGGAACCGTCTGTTCTCTCCCGGGCGGCTCTCGATCGACATCGTCGATTATCCCGGCGAATGGCTGCTCGATCTGCCGCTGCTCGGCCAGGACTTCCGGCAGTTCAGCGACGCAACGGTTCAACGCGCACGCACCGGCATGCGCGCCGAACTGGCGAGCGAATGGTTGGGACTTGCCGTCGCGCTCGGAGCCTCGGCGCCGGCCGACGAAGGCAGCGCCCGCCGGCTTGCCGAGAGTTTCACCGCCTATCTCAAGGCCTGCAAGGACGACGACCGGTCCCTCTCCACCCTGCCGCCTGGCCGCTTCCTGATGCCGGGCGACCTCGAAGGGTCGCCGGCGCTTACCTTCTCGCCGCTCCCCGACCTGCCTGCGAGCCGCGCCCCAAAGGGTTCGCTCTGGGCGATGATGGAGCGACGCTACGAAGCCTACAAGACGCATGTGGTAAAACCGTTCTTCCGCGAACATTTTGCCCGCCTCGACCGCCAGATCGTGCTTGTCGACGCGCTCCAGGCGGTCAACCGCGGCACGGAGGCGCTGAAGGATCTGGAACAGGCTCTGGCAGACGTGCTTGCCTGCTTCCGGCCCGGCGTCAACTCCTGGCTGACTTCGTTCGTCACGCGCAAGATCGACCGCGTACTGATCGCCGCCACCAAGGCCGATCACCTGCACCATGAAAGTCACGACCGGCTCGAGCGCATCACGGCTCGCCTCGTCAGCCGGGCGACCGAGCGGATAGGAATGAGCGGGGCGGGCCTTGAGGTCATGGCGCTCGCATCTGTCAGAGCAACGCGGGAGGCCACCGTAGACCACGATGGCCATCGTTTGCCCGTGATCGTCGGAACGCCGATCGCCGGTGAGAAGATCAATGGCGAGATATTCGACGGCGAGAAGAAAACAGCGATATTTCCTGGAGACTTGCCGGAAGATCCTGAACTTCTTTTTGAAGCCGTCGACCGCGTCTCGGCATCGGCCCTATCCGCCTCCGCCCCGGAGCAGGCGATGCCGGAACTGAATTTCGTCCGCTTCCGGCCGCCGCATCTCGAGGAGACGCGCGGCGGCCTGAAACTCTCCGTGCCGCATATCCGGCTCGACAGGGCCATGCAGTTCCTACTCGGAGATCGCCTCGCATGAGTGATGACTTCAACGACCGTCGACGCAGGCCGGCCGCCTTTTCCGTCGAGGCCGAGGAGGCCACCAAACGCCAGATGGAACAGACGCCGCGGCGCTCACCGGGGAGTTTCAGCGAAAAGATCGTCATGACCCCCGATGCCGAGGACCCGTTCATCGGGACCACCGCGGCGATCGAATCGCTCAACCTGCCGGAAGCAAAGCCGCAGCGGCGCCGGCTCTCCTTCGGCAAGATCGCCGGGGCGGCTTTCGGCATCCTCATATCGCTCGCGGTCGGGCTTTGGATCGACCGGCTCGTGCGCGACCTCTTTTCGCGCGCCGACTGGCTTGGCTACGGGGCCGTCGCAGTCGTGGCGATCGGCGTCGTCGCTTTCCTGATCGTGGTCGCGCGCGAAGTCTTCGGCATGATGCAACTGACCGCTGTCCAGACGCTGAAAGCCGATCTGGCCGCGGCCGCCGCAGCCGGAAAGACGCAAGCCGCACGTGCTGCGACCGCGAGGCTCGTTCACCTGCTCGCCGGCAATCCCCGGACGGCCAAGGGCCGTGCCCGCCTGACGGAGACCGAGGGCGATATCATCGATGCACCCCATCTCATCGAACTGACGGAGCGTGAATTGCTGGCGCCGCTAGACCGCGAGGCGCGGCGGATCATTCTTGGCGCCGCGAAGCGGGTGTCGATCGTGACTGCCGTCAGTCCGCGCGCGCTCGTGGACCTCGGCTACGTGATCTACGAATCCGCGCGGTTGATCCGTGCCATGGCCGAACTCTACGGCAGCCGCCCGGGCACGCTCGGCCTGCTGCGCCTGATGCGCGACGTCATCGCGCATCTCGCCGTCACCGGCTCGATCGCCGTCGGCGACAGCCTCATCCAGCAGATCCTCGGCCACGGCCTGGCATCCAAGCTGTCCGCCCGCCTCGGCGAGGGCGTGATCAACGGGCTGATGACGGCGCGCATCGGGATCGCGGCGATGGATCTCTGCAGGCCGATGCCGTTTCGCGCGCTCAAGCGCCCCAGCATCGGCGACTTTCTGGGCGACCTGGCGCCCGGCGCCGCACGGTCCGAGGACGCAGCCGGCTGATCGTCGATCCATCGCCGGCGCCCCCTGCCCTCTACGCAAGATAAGGCGGTCCAGAAGCCAGGCTGAAACCATCCGTTAACCATTTTCACGGCAATGTAGACGTCAGTTTCCAGCTTGATCCATCAAGGACTGCTCATGCTCTCGCGCCCTTCTCCGATTGTTCGCGGCATTGCCGTTATCGCGCTTGTCGCCGCCGCGGGCCTTGCGACACCCGCGTTCTCCGGCGCCCGCGACAAGGCGTTCTTCGACAGGATTGCCGGGCAATGGAAAGGCCCGGGCGAAATCGTTGCCGGCAAGTACAAGGGCACGAAGTTTACCTGCGATCTTACCGGTGAAGCGGCACCCGGCAACGAAGCCGGCCTGAAACTGGACGGTTTCTGCCGCGTCGGGGTATTCAAGCAGCCGATGTCGGCGACGATCGTCCGGAAGGGCAACAGCTACACCGGAAAGTTCCTGGACGGTGCCGAGGGCAAGGGTCTCGACGTCGTGTCCGGCAGCGTTGCCAAGGACAAGGTGGTCGTCGGGAT
The DNA here is from genome assembly GCF_002885915.1 of Sinorhizobium sp. M4_45. Lineage (NCBI taxonomy): Bacteria > Pseudomonadati > Pseudomonadota > Alphaproteobacteria > Hyphomicrobiales > Rhizobiaceae > Sinorhizobium > Sinorhizobium sp. M4_45. Next base: position 881,859 of record NZ_NWVE01000001.1, on the reverse strand, counting down.
CAACCGCAAAAAGCTCAATGGCGCGATGATCGCGCGCCTGCACGGCGAAGAAACAATGAACATCACGATCTCGGTGAAGGTCGAGGACACCATGGTTCCGGTCATCGGTGTGAGCCTCAACCGGCAAATGGACGATATCGCCGTCGGTTCGATCGAGTAACCCCGACAGACCTGTACGAGCACGGCTTCTGCGCTTATTGCTCCGCGCGCCACCATTCGACGTTTTCGTCGGCCACTTCGATGCCCTTCACATCCGCCCGGCCCAGCCATTCTCTGACTGTCCGTCCTTCGACGGCAAGGTCTGCGGCAAAGTCGGCGAGCGGCTTCAGCACGAAGCCGCGTTCGGTCATGCGCGGATGAGGCAGCGTGAGCGTCGCGCTCGCCCTGTTGAGGTCACCGAAGGTCAGGAGATCGATGTCGATGGTGCGGGGACCCCAGCGCTCCATTCTCACGCGCTTCATGGTCCGTTCGATCTCGAGACAGGCCGCAAGCAATGCCTCTGGACCCAGCGTCGTTTCGACTTCCGCACAGGCGTTGAAGAACCAATCCTGATCCGTCTTGCCCCATGGCGGCGTGCGGTAGAGCCGCGAAACCGCGACGATCCGGCAATCCGACCGCGCGTCGAGCGCCCGCAGGGCTTCCGCCATCGACCGGCGCGGATCGCCGAGATTGCCGCCGAGACCGAGGATCGCGTGCCGCCAGCTCCTATTCGGCGACATGCTCGACCGTGACTTCCACGTAGTCCAGGATGCCCGGAACCGGCGCGTTCGGCTTGCGGATGGAGACCTTCGCCCGGCGAATCTGGCGAAAACGGGCGCAAAGCGTCTTGGCGACCTCAAGCGCCAGCGCTTCGATGAGGTAACGCCGGCGTCCAGTGACGATCCTCTCGATCTCGGCGAAGGCGATGCCGTAATGCACGGTGTCGTCGATGCAGTCCTCGGCAAGCGCAGTCCCCTGGTCGACGACCAGTTCCGCATCGACGAAGAAACGCTGCCCGAGAAACTCCTCTTCGTCGAGCACGCCATGGCGGGCAAAGAACGCGCAGTTCTTCAGTGTGATCGTGTAGGTCGCAGTCATGGCTTCATGTCCCGTCAGCTGATCTTTGCGGCCAGCATAGCATCGGCCACCGCTAACGCATCCCTGTTGATTGCGACATCGTGTACCCGAAAAATCGCAGCGCCGGCAGTTCTGAGGAGCGCCGTCGTCGCGGCGGTACCGACGTCGCGGCCTTCCGCCTCTCGGCCCGTCACCGCGCCGACGAAGCGCTTGCGCGAAGTTCCGACGAGAAGCGGCCGTCGAAACCCATGCAACGCCCTGAAGCGCGCCATCAGTTCGAGGTTCTCGTTCGTGTCCTTCGCGAATCCAAAGCCCGGATCGAGCACGACCCGTTCCCGCGCCACGCCGGCGTCGGCGGCGATCTGCAGAGACCGTTCCAGGAAATGGAACTGATCCTCGATCACATCGCTCAGTTTCTCCCGATCGCGTCCGGTATGCATGATGCAGAGCCCGGCCCCCGTCTCGGCCGCCACGGCCGCGATCGCCGGCTCGCGTTGCAACCCGTGCACGTCGTTGACGATGTGGGCGCCGGCGTGAACCGCCAAACGCGCGGTTTCCGCGCGGTAGGTATCGACCGAAATGACGGCCCGGGACTGCCGCGCGATCGCGGCGATAACGGGCAGAACGCGGGCCTGCTCCTCGTCGGCACTGACCGGTTTGGCGTCGGGTCGCGTGGATTCGCCGCCGATATCCAGGATTTCCGCACCCGCCTCCAATGCGCGCAGCGCAGCTCTGACAGCAGCGTCGGGATCAGCGAAGCGCCCGCCGTCGGAAAATGAATCCGGTGTAACATTGATGATCGCCATCAAAACGCCACGCGGGCCCAGTTCGAGATCGCGTCCATGCGCCAATTGCCAGCGACAGGGCTGAAATGGATCGTATGTCATTGTTCCGGTCCGCAGCTGAACGGTTTGAATTCACCGCCCGTCATGGTGCAAATATATCTTCGAAAGCAACATGTTATGACGCCTTCCTCACAAACCTTGCAAGCTTGTCGACGTCGGTTGGGGCCGATTTGTGTTGCGCTGGCTTTGGCTATGCCCCAAGCTTCAATGAAGTTCAACCGGCGAGAACACCCTTCCATGCCCCGACTCCATATCCCGCTGCGTGCAGCCCTGGTCGCATTGCTCGTCGGAGTCCCGTTCGGCAATGCCTCGGGCGAGACACTGATCAGCAAGAGAATCTCCTACTTCTCGATCGGCGGGCGCACCGCCGCAGAACTCGACAAGGCGCTTTCGGCGTCCGGCCCTATGATGAAGAGCACCGGGACGCGGCATCCGGGCGCCACCCGGATCAAGTTCGGCGGCACGGTCACCTATGTTAGTCGTGACGACCGCTGCGCGGTGGGCTCGGCCAAAGTCACGCTCAACACGCGCATCATTCTGCCACGCTGGAAGTATCGTCGACAGGCGGGCCGAGATCTCGCCCTGGTCTGGGACACGCTGGCGAGCGACATCAAGCGCCACGAGGAACGCCATGCGGAGATCGCGCGCATTCACGCGCGCCAGATGGAAAAGGCACTGCTTTCACTGAAAGCCGAGGACAGTTGCGAGCGCATGCAGGCCCGGGTAGCGGAAGTGAGCGCCGAAGAAGTCGAGCGGCACGACAAGGACCAGGCGCGCTTCGACCGCACCGAGGCGGCGAATTTCGACCGGCGGATGATCCGGTTGCTGCAATACCGCGTCGAAAGCCTGAAGAAGAACGCCAAGGCCCGCTGATGGCGCGAGGCAGGCCGTGCATCGCCGCCGCGCGAAACGCGGGACCGTGTCTGCGCTTTCGATCGGAATACCCCAAAGAAACGGTGGGATATAGTTTCCGCTCCAGAAGAAAACGCCGGGAACCCACAGTATTTTACTGGCGGAATCTAGCGATAGCGGGGCGCAGCCGACTCAGCTATATTAGAATCATGCAACGAGCGGAGGAACCGAAGTTCAACCGCTCGATGAAGTTGACATTGGATTGCGGATCAATACCGAGATCTCGCGTTTTAGTGGCAACCGGCGTGAGTTTGGCTTCGTCGTCTTCGGCTATTGCAGCATTGTCCGGACGATGAGGCAGCACAGGTTCTCCTGGCGTGTCCTGGTGCGGCAGATGTTCCCTCCCTCATCTGCATGCGATGCGCCCTCCTAGCCTCGCTTGTCGATTGACCGGCGAGGCTTTTTTTTGCAACGACGGCCCTTCGAGCCGATCAGGCCTGGCGCTCGGGGACATGAACGACAAGCCCGTCCAGAGCTTCGCTCATCTTGATCTGACAGGAGAGACGCGAGGTCGGACGCACGTCGTAGGCGAAGTCCAGCATATCCTCTTCCATCGCTTCCGGCGTGCCGACCTGCGCCGCCCAGGCCTCGTCGACATAGACATGACAGGTGGCGCAGGCACAGGCCCCGCCGCACTCCGCCTCGATCCCGGGGACCGAATTGCGAACCGCATTCTCCATGACCGTGGAGCCGTTCTCGACATCGAGTTCGTGGCGCGCGCCGTCAAAGGCTACGATCGTAAGTTTTGCCATTTTTCTTTCCGGAACGAATTGAGGGGCCGGCCGGCTGGCACAGGGCTTGTCAGGACTAGGCGGTGCCCCGGCTTTGAATTCAGGGCACGTTCTTCCAACAAATCAACCGGCCAGTCAACACGATGCGGCCGGTCCGCACAGCCTCAAATTGCCGCGGCGGTCGGGCAGATCGCGTTTGATGATAGGTTTTAAGCCATCCCGCCCAAAAGTGCGCAGCGGTTTTGGGACAACGACATGCACAATAACGACAAGCTGCAGCCAGATCACGTTCATGTTTTTAGGTCGGGGTCGACCTACATGAGCGTGACCGGCCCCAAAAAGTTAGAGCGGGATACGAGCGGAAAACCGCGCCCGCTTTCCTCACCCCGCTCTTACGCCCGATAAGTGCGCCGCTTCAGGTCAACGGCAGAGTTTCAAAACGAAGAGCTCAGCCTCGAGAACGGCAGCGCCGAGAGCGCTCCGCAGAGCAGCATCGGCGGGACATGTCTCGATGGCGGCTGCAGCCTCGGCGACCGCGACCGCACCGACCGCGAGAGCCGCCCCCTTCAGACGGTGGGCCTCCTGGCTGCAGGCCTCTGCGTCACGTTCCGCCATCTCGGCCATCGCCTGGCGTGCCTGACGCGCAAAGAGCTTCAGAACCTCGATCTCGAGCGCCGTGTCCCCCATCGTCTGTCTGTAGAGATGCGCAAGGTCGATGGGATTGCTGCTGGAGGGAGTGGAACTTGCGGGGATGTCCGGTGCCTCGAAGGCTATTTTGAGTGCCGCCATGGGCTCGCTTCCTACAATCGATTTCGCGTAAACAATCGCACCGTTTTCAAACAGGATTATCGGTGCGCGGCACTGCCATTGACCTAAAACGCGGCGCAATGGAGGCAGAAAAATTGAGGAAATGGTTAACGACCATTAAACCGGCTGATTCCCTTGGCTTTTCGGGTCCCGAGCGCTCGCTTCCGTTAAGAAATCATTAGGATTTTAATGAATGGGGAACGCTCATAATTGTAAGAGCCCGGCTAATGTGTCACTACGATACGATTAGGAACGGGTCCGTATATGAAAATGGCAACTGTTCCGGTGGATAAGCTGCGTCCCAAGGTGTCGCAGGGCATAGGCTGCGGCTATCCATCGAGGCGATGTAATGGGTGATCAGTAAATCTGTGGCTTCGTTGCGAAGCCTGGACCTTGCGGTCACCGCCCTGGTTCGGATGTTCCGCTGGGCACCTGGCGGCACAGGAAGACGGCCATCATCGGGCAATAGTAGTGAGGCGTATCCGTATGGCGACGAAGAAGACCAACGAGTCGATCGACGAAAAGGCGTTCCAGGCGCTGGAAGCTGCCCTGAAGATCGACTTTGACGACCTGAAGTCGGCCTTGAACGACGAGACTTCCCTGGACGAGCCGGTGCCGGAAAATGTGTCCGAGAGTGCCCGCCAGGCCGCCGGTTCCGGTGAGGCCCGCGCCGCACGAACGCAACAGGAAGCTGCGAAGCCCGCGCGCGGCGCCGAAGCACCGCGCAGTTTTGCGAGCGAAATGGCTCCGAAGCAGCCCCCCCTGGCGCCGGCCAACGATGACACGCGCAAATCCCCAGCCGCCATGCTGCGCTCGCTGGAGGTCCGCTCGAGCCGCGCGGCAATCCGGGTCGCTGCGATCGTCTCGCTGGTCTGGACAGTGGCCGGACTCGGCGTCGCCCACCTTCTTTATGCGCCCGGGATCTGGCAGATCCGCTCTCTCGGCGATCTCGCGGCAATGCCTGGAGCGATCGGCATCCTGCTCGGCATCGCCCTGCCCGTCATGCTCTTCTTCTCCTTCGCGATCATGATCGCGCGTGCTCAGGAACTGCGCAGCGCCGCGCGTTCGATGGCCGAGGTCGCGATGCGCCTCGCCGAGCCGGAAACCAATGCCGCCGACCGCGTCATGACGGTCGGTCAGGCCGTGCGCCGCGAAGTCTCGGCGATGAACGAGGGCATCGAGCGCACCATCGCCCGGGCAACCGAGCTCGAAGCGCTCGTGCATTCGGAAGTCAGCGCGCTCGAGCGCAGCTACAGCGAAAACGAACTGCGTGTCCGCACGCTCGTCCAGGAGCTCGGTCTCGAACGCGAAGCGATCATCGGCCATTCGGATCGGATCCGCACGGCTATCGCTGGCGCGCATACCAAGCTGAAGGACGATCTCGAAACTGCAAGCGAGGACATTGCTTCGCGAATAGCCGTTTCCGGGGAGGCCTTCGCTTCGCTCATCGATACCCGGGCCGCGGCACTTACCGACAAATCGGACCATGCGCTCGAAAATCTGAGCACCATGCTGACCACCCGGACCGACGCATTGCTTTCCGGCCTTACGACCGCCGGAGTGGCGCTCAGCAACGAGTTCGACGCGCGTCTCGATGCGCTCAGCGATAACCTGACGCAGCGTGGCGAGCAGTTGCTCAGCCAATTCGAAACCCGTGCCTCGACGCTCGACGCCAATACCGAGAAGCTCAACGCCGCCCTGAACGAACGCGCCCGTCAGCTCAACGAGACGCTGATCGCCCGGACGCGTGACCTCAATGAGAGCCTCAGGATAGGCCAGCAGGCGATTTCCGGCGGCCTCGACGACGTACTTTCCTCGCTCAACTCGGCCCTTGACGAAAAGGGAGCGAGCTTCCGCCAGAGCCTCAAGTCGAGCGCCGACGACGCCATCATGGATCTCGATCTGCGCGGCGGCTTTTTCGAGGAAAAGCTGCAGACGACGGTCGGCCAGCTTGCAAGCGCCTTCGACGAACGCTTCCACGAATTTGCAAGCGCCTTCGACAAGCGGGCCAGCCAGCTCGACACCAAGCTCATGGAAAGCCTCCACCGGATCAACGAGACCGTTTCCGGCGGCTCGGAGGCGATCGGCGGCGCCCTTGACAGCAGCGTGGACAAGATCAATTCGGCGCTGTCCGACCAGTCGCTCACCCTGGCAACGGCGCTCGGCGCGACGCAGGACTTCATCGAGGAGACGATCGGCAGCCGCACCTCCGAGCTCAGCAGCCTGATCGGCAACGCGCACAACCGCATCGAGAGCGTGCTTTCGGACAAGACCGGCTCGCTGATGGGCGCGCTGACCGAAGCGCAGGAGCGCATCGAAAACGGCTTCGGCCAGCGTGCCGATGCGCTTGCCAACGCGCTGACGGCGAGCGAGCGAAGCCTGACGGACGGACTAGACTCCCGTACATCGGCCTTCATCGAGGGCTTGCAGTCTGCTCATGCCCGCATCGAGCAGACTCTTACCGGCTCCACCGACGAGATCACGAGCGCGATCGCCGCAAGCCAGCATCGGCTCGACAACACGCTTTCGGAACGGACCGCCGCGCTGTCGACCGCCCTCGCCTCAGGAACAAGCGTCATCGAAAGCGCCGTCGGCGGCACAGCAGAACGGCTTGAGCGTGTCCTTTCCGAGCGTGGGCAGTCGATCACCGACGCACTGTCCAACCAGACAGCGGCGCTCGACGGCGTGCTCGCCGAGCGCGCGACGCAAATCAATTCCACCATGTCGGCCCGCGCCAGCGAAATGGCTGACTCGCTAAGCCGTCATGCCGAGGACGTCGCCGACAGCCTTACTTTCCGCGCCATGGCGGTCGCCGAGACCATGACCGACCGCGTCGGCGAGATCGAAAACAAGCTTTCGCAGAGCGTCTCCGAAGTCGCCGAAAACCTGGGCGGCCGCGTCAGCCTGATCGCCGATACGCTCACCGATACCAGCGCCCGCATTGCCGAGGACCTGAGCAGCCGAGTCGGAAAGATTTCCGAGACGCTGGCCGGTACCAGCGCCGAAATTGCGGAAGCGCTTACCGCCCGCACGTCGGAAGCAACGGCTTCGCTTGCAGGAAAAGCGGCCGAGATCGAACAGACGCTCACCGGCAGGGCCTCGCACCTTCGCGATACGCTGACGACGACGCACGACGAGATCCGTTCGACGCTCGACGACCGGATCACGGCGATCAACCTTGCCGTCGGCCAAGGCCGCGAGCAGCTGGAAGAACTGCTCTCGGATCAGTCCATGGCGATGGCAACGACCCTGGCGACCAGCGCCAGCATGCTCGAAATGTCGCTGGAAGAGCGCCAGGCATCGATAGCCGGTGCGATCGAGCGCAGCACCGAGGCGCTCGCCGCCCGCACGTCGGAAGCAACCGCATCGCTTGCCGACAAGGCCACCGAGATCGATCGGACGCTCTCCGGCAAGGCTGCGCAACTGCGCGACACGCTGGCCACCACCCATGAGCAATTGCGCACGACCCTCGACGATCGGATCAACACCATCAACCTCTCGGTTGGCCAGGGACGCGAGCGTCTCGAAGAGTTGCTGTCCGACCAGTCGATGGCGATGGCCACCACACTGGCGACCAGCGCCAGCATGCTCGAGATGTCGCTGGAAGAGCGCCAGGCCTCGATCGCCGGAGCGATCGATCGCAGCGCCGAGGCGCTCGACTCCCGCATGCGCTCGACGACGGGCGAGATTGCGGAACGTCTGGCCGAAACAGCCGATCAGATCAGTCTGGCGGCCGACACGCTCACCAATCGCGTCGACATTTCGATCAGCGGCGTCAATAGCCGCCTCGACGAAACCGGCGCGCGCATCGAGACAAGCCTCGGTTCGCTCGAAGAACGCATCCGCGGCAGCGTCGGCGACGTCGACGCCATTCTCGGCGAAACCGGCGCACGCATCGAAACGAGCCTCGGCTCCCTCGAAGAGCGCATCCGCGGCAGCGTGGGCGATGTCGACGCCATTCTCGGTGATACCGGCGCGCGCATCGAAACGAGCCTCGGCTCCCTCGAGGAGCGCATCCGCGACAGCGTCGGCAGCGTCAATGCGATCGTCGACAATGCCGGCCAGCGGATCGCCGACAGCCTGGGTGAGCGCGCAGGCGAAATCGACCGGATCAGCGAGGCTGCGGCAACGCGCATATCGACTGCCATCGAAGCCGGCACGGGCCGGATCGAGGAGCGGCTCGGCACGATGGATCGGGCCCTCAATATCGGACTCGACAACGTAAACCGCACGATCGAGGGGAAAGCTGCGGCGCTCGTAACCAGCCTTCGTGGTGCCGTCAGCGACGCCACCCAGGAGATCGACGCGGAAGCCGCCCGGTCGGCCGGGCTCCTGTCCAAGGCCGGCGCCGACTTCGCGGGTGCGCTCGCCGCGAGCAATGCCGAATTTGCATCGTCGATCGAGCAAACCGCATCGGCCACGGCAGCACGCCACGCCGATCTCGCCCGCTCGGTCGCGGAAGCCGCGGACACGGCGACCGCCCGATTGGCCTCGACCAACAGCCAGATCGCGACCCATGCCAAGAGCATTCAGCAGAGCCTGACAGAGGCGGAGAAAGCGCTCGATGCGCGCGGCCAGTCCATCCGCAGCACGCTCGACGAAAGCACCCGCGAACTCAACTCGATGCTTGCCGGGCGCTCGATGGAACTGTCGCGTCTTCTCGACGAGCAGGCTCGCCCTGTCATCGAACAATACGCCGCCACCGGCAAGGAGGCCGCCGAACGCATCGCTTCCCTCACCCAGGAAAGCGCCGACCGCCTGCGTGCCGAAAACGCCGCGCTCATCAACGCCATCACCGAACGGACCGGCGAGACGCTCGACGCCATCTCGTTGCGTGCGGAAGAGACCGCCAAGGCGATGAAAATGGTCGAGAACCGGCTGCAGTCGACGGCCATGGGCCTGATCGACCAGCTTGCGTCGAGCAATTCGGCGATCGCCACGGTCATCGACCAGGCGAGCGGCAATCTCGGAGATATGGACCAGCGGCTCGAGGCGACCGCCGCAAAGGTCTCGGAAACGGCGCGGCAGGCCTCCGACATGCTCTCCACCTCGACCCGCCTGATCGAAGGCAAAGTCGACAAGCTGTCGGACATTTCCTCCTCGACATTGTCGCAGATCGGCGGCATCGTCGGCCGCTTCGAAGACCATTCGAAGGTTCTCGGACAGGCTTCCGACCTCCTGGCGGCCGCCCAGTCGAACCTTGTGAGCACGCTCGAAGAGCGCCAGGACGCGCTTCGGACACTCTCGGTCGGCCTCGTCCAGCGTTCGGAGGAGATCGAGCGGACCATGCGTGCGCTCGAGGGCTTCGTCGACGGCGCCTTCCAGCGCGCCGAGGAACGCTCCGGTCAGGTTGCCGGCAACCTGCGCAGCGGGATCCAAACCTCCTTCGCCGATGTGGGCCGACTGCTGTCGAACACCGAACAGCGGGCAACCGAGGCGGCAGAGGCCCTGCGCGATACGCTTGTGAAGGCGAGCGATGAAGCCGCCGCTTCGGTCGAAGGGGTCTTCTCGCAGGCCGAGGAACGCTCACGCCAGATCGCCGACAGACTGCGCTCCGGCGTCGAGACGTCCTTCGCCGACGCAAACAAGACGCTTTCGCAGGTCGAAGGACGTGCACTCAGCGCCTCCGAGGCCCTGCGGCAAGTCGTGGCAAAGACCGGCGAGGAAGCCGGCCAGGCGCTCGAAGGCGCGTTCGCCACCGTGGAAGAGCGTGCCAAGGACGCGGCCTCGCGGCTGCGCGGCAGTATCGGTGCGTCGGTCTCCGACGTCGAGCGTATGCTGGCCGAGAGCGGCAAGAAGTCCGATGGCGTCGCAGCACAGTTGCGCGAAGCCGTCCGCCAGGCGATCGAGGATGCGATCGGCCGTTTCAACGGCGCAACCGACGACATCCGTCGTTCCGCCGGCGAAATCCGCAAGGAACTCGACATGACGCGCGAAGAATTGAAGCGCGGCGCTTTCGACCTTCCGGAAGAGGCCAAGGAAAATGCCGCGCTGATGCGGCGCGCCGTCGGCGAACAGATCAAGGCGCTGCAGGAACTGTCCGAGATCATCGGCAAGTCTTCCTCGCAGCTCGAAGTCGCCCAGCCGGTTCGCCAGCAGGAAGCCCCCGCTGCCCCGGCAGCCCGCGTCGTCGCGCCACAAGCCGTCGCACCGCAGTCATCGCTGCCGCAAGCCGCCGTGCCGCAACCTGCCGCACCGCAGCCGGCTCCGAATGCCGCTCTGCGCGGAAGCCTGGGCATAGAGCAGGCCACCCGCCCGCTGCAGCCTGCCCGGCCGCCGGCAACGGAGGAACGCGCCGAAGAGGGCGGCGGCTGGATGCGCGATCTCCTGCGCGCGGCTTCCCGCGAGGAAGAGCCTGCAGCGGCGCGGCCGCGCTCGGCGGAAAGCCAACCGGTGGCAAAAGCCGGCGACAGCCGCAACCCTCGCCATGTGGTCGAGTCGCTGAATTCGCTCTCGGTGGACATCGCGCGTGCGATCGACCACGACGCCTCCGTCGAGCTTTGGCGTCGCTATCAGCGCGGCGAACGGGACGTCTTCACCCGCCGCCTCTACACGCTGAAGGGGCAGCAGACCTTCGACGAAATCAAGCGCAAATATGATCGCGAACCGGAGTTCCGCACCGCCGTCGACCGCTATATCGCCGACTTCGAGAAGCTGCTCGCCGATGTCGCGCGCAACGATCCCGACAAGCGCATCACACAGACCTACCTGACGTCCGATACGGGCAAGGTCTACACGATGCTTGCCCACGCGGCAGGGCGCTTCAGCTGACACGGACAGCAATCGGTCTCTCGGGAACGGCCTCGTCGCAAGACGGGGCCGTTTCTATTCATCTCTCCTCTTCCTCAACTCTGTGGTTGTCACAGAGATGAGGGCAGCGCCGCGTCTGCGGCGCGGAAGACTTCCAGCCCAAGGACTTGGCCTGGCTGGATTCCTGCGACAAGCACGGGAATGAGGGACCGGAATGTGCGGCTACTGCATCGAAGCGAAGCGGGACGCTGTATACGGGCGGACCTTCCGCGCCGCCTCGCTATCTTCACGGTTCATGAAACACGCCGAGGGACCACACCCTCTCGACCCTCATCCCTGTGCTTGTCACAGGGATCCAGCAGCGCCGCGTCTGCGGCGCGGGAAGCGTTCTTTCAGCCCAAGGACTTGGTCTGGCTGGATTCCTGTGACAAGCACAGGAATGAGGAAAGCAAACAAGCGGCGCCGGCGGCTCCAATCTCGGCACACTTTAGGGCACATACACATCTGCTCCTCCGGGGGAAGCCGTTGCCACGGACAGAAACCGGCACTCGCTTCAAGCGACGCGGTCTGCCGACGGCATTGTTTGGGACAGGTGAAGGTCAAGCCGCGTGTCGTCTCCCCCACAAGGGGGGAGAATACCTGCGGCGGGCCCTCGCTTCGAATTCTGCGTTGTGCCCGCATGCCACAAAAAAAGCCCCGGCAAAAAATACCGAGGCTTCCTGTCGATCAGGCCTGCTGGCCAGCAAGCAAACCGGATCAATGTTCCTTGTTCGCGTAGACCGACTTCTTCGTCAGGTAGATGAGGCCCGTGAAGATGAGCAGGAACACCATGACCATGAAGCCGGTGCGCTTGCGATCTTCCAGATGCGGCTCGGCGGCCCACATCAGGAACGCCGAGACGTCCTTGCTATATTGGTCGACGGTCTGGGGGGCGCCGTCGTCATAGGTGACCTGGTCGTCGGAGATCGGCGGTGCCATCGCCAGTGCCGCGGCGCTGGCGAAATACGGGTTGTAATGCGTGCCTTCGGCCACTTCCACGCCCGCCGGCGGATCCTGATAGCCGGTCAGAAGCGCATGGATGTAGTCCGGACCGCCTTCCTGGTAGGGCCAGAACATGTCGAAGACGAATTGCGGGAAACCGCGTTCGATGCCGCGTGCCTTCGCGATCAGCGAAAAGTCCGGCGGTGCCGCGCCATTGTTCGAAGCAGCCGCTGCTTCCTTGTTCGGGAAGGGTGACGGGAAGTGATCGGACGGAACGGCCTTGCGCGTGAACATCTCGCCATCCGCGTTCGGACCGTCCTCGACTTCGTAATTCGCAGCGAAGGCCTTCACCTGCGCTTCGGAGTAACCGAGGTCCTCGAGCTTGCGGAAGGAGACGAGCTCCATCGAGTGGCAGGCCGAACAGACCTCGGTGTAGACCTTCAGGCCACGCTGCAGCTGCCCCTTGTCGTAGTGGCCGAACAGCCCGGCAAAAGTCCAGTCCTGCTGTTCCGGCTTGTGGATCGGGTAGTGGGGCGTGCCCCCGGCGTGCTCCTCGCCGCCTGCTTCGTCCTGCGCGACAGCCGCTCCAAACCCGAGACCGGCGACGACAGCAAGTGACAGAATGCCTGTAACAAGCTTTTTCATTGTTGTGGATTCCTTATCGATCGCTGTTCCGGTCAGGCGCGTGCGGGCTTCAACTGCGCCTTGGCATTCTGTTTTTCCAGCACCGCTTCGGTGATGGAGTTCGGAATGCGCTTCGGCGTCTCGATCAGACCGAGGATCGGCATGATGACGAGGAAGAAGGCGAAGTAATACAACGTGCCGAGCTGCGACATCACGACATAGATGCCTTCCGCCGGACGCGAACCCAGCCAGCCGAGCAGGATGCAGTCAGCAACGAAGATCCAGAAGCACAGCTTGTACCAGGGACGGTAGACGGCCGACCGGACCTTCGACGTGTCGAGCCAGGGCAGGAAGAACAGGATGAGGATCGAGCCGAACATCACCAGAACGCCGCCAAGCTTGGAGTCGATCGGGCCGACGTTGAAGGTGATTGCCCGCAGCATCGCGTAGAACGGCAGGTAGTACCATTCCGGAACGATATGAGCAGGAGTCTTCAGCGCGTCCGCCGGAATATAGTTGTCCGGGTGTCCGAGGAAGTTCGGCATGTAGAAGACGAACCAGGCATAGACGATCAGGAAAACCGATACGCCGAGCGCATCCTTCAGCGTCGCATAGGGCGTGAAGGGCACGGTGTCGGACTTGGACTTGACCTCCACCCCGGTCGGGTTGGTCTGGCCGGTGACATGCAGCGCCCAGATGTGCAGGACGACGACGCCGGCGATCATGAAGGGCAGAAGGTAATGCAGCGAGAAAAAGCGGTTGAGCGTCGGCTGGTCGACGGCAAAGCCGCCGAGCAGGAACTGCTGGATCCACTCGCCCACCAGCGGGAAGGCCGAGAAGAAGCCGGTGATGACGGTTGCCCCCCAGAAGGACATCTGCCCCCAGGGCAGCACGTAGCCCATGAAGCCGGTCGCCATCATCAGGAGATAGATGACCACGCCGAGGATCCAGAGGATCTCTCGCGGCGCCTTGTAGGAGCCGTAATAGAGGCCGCGGGCGATATGCAGGTAGACCGCGATGAAGAAGAACGACGCGCCGTTGGCGTGCAGGTAACGCAGCAGCCAGCCGTGATTGACGTCGCGCATGATCTTCTCGACCGAATTGAAGGCGACGCTCGTTTCTGCGGCATAGTGCATGGCCAGGACGATGCCGGTGAGGATCTGCACGATCAGCATCACCGAAAGCATAGCACCAAAGGTGTAAGCATAGTTCAGGTTGCGCGGAACCGGATAGGAGACGAACGAGTCGTGAACGAGCCGCGGCAGCGGAAGACGGGAGTCAACCCACTTCTCGATGCCCGTCGTTGGCGTGTAGGTTGAATGATCAGCACTCATTATCAGTAGTCCCCTCAACCGATCTTGATGACTGTGTCGGAAACGAACGAGAAGGTCGGCACGGCGAGGTTTTCCGGTGCCGGGCCTTTGCGGATTCGGCCGGCCGTGTCGTAGTGCGAGCCGTGGCAGGGACAGAACCAGCCGCCGAAATCGCCCGCCTGACCGAGCGGAACGCAACCGAGATGGGTGCAGACACCCACCATGATGATCCAGTTTTCCTTGCCTTCGCCGGCGGAACGATCGAGATCGTTTGCCGGGGCATCGGACGGGAGGTTGGCGTTGCGCGCCACCGGATCCTTCAATTCTTCGAGTGCTACGGCCTTGGCCTCTTCCACTTCCTTATCGGTGCGGTTGCGGATGAAGACCGGCCTGCCGCGCCACTTCGCCGTCAGCGACATGCCCGGCTGCAAGCTCGAAACGTCGACTTCGATCGAAGCAAGCGCCAGCGTGGATGCGTCCGGACGCATTTGGTCGATGAACGGCCATGCCGCCGCACCGGCCCCGACAACGCCGGCCATACCGGTAGCCAGGTATAGGAAATCGCGGCGAGTGGGCTCGCCCATGGTCTCGCTTGAAGTCTCGTGTTCGCTCACGGCTAAAACATCCTCTCACGCAAATGTTGCGGAAACCGCATCCGCCCCCGGCGCGCTTCCTGCCCCGTCCCGAGCCTGGAACCACGCCCCGTCAAACGCTGGCACCCCATCCGGCCCCTTGAGGCAAGCCACGGATCGGATGTCAGAATCCGGGAAAAATTCTGCACGCAGATTCCCCATCAATCCGGCGCGTTCTATGCCTGATCGCAGATTATGTCCAGCCTTGACAAGGGGCCGCGGGCAGATTGTCGCGGGGAAAGGCGCGACCAATTGGCACAAGGACTTGACGCGTTATAGCCGCGCCGCGGAACGCCCTATTCCGCGGCCTCTTCGCGCGCGATGAAACCGCCCGACTGGCGCGACCAGAGATCGGCGTAGAGACCGCCATTGGCGATGAGTTCGGCATGGGTGCCGTCCTCGACGATACGGCCTCTGTCCATGACGACGAGCCGGTCGAGCGCGGCGATCGTCGATAGCCGATGCGCGATGGCCAGCACCGTCTTGCCCTGCATCAGCCGTTCCAGATTGGACTGAATCGCCGCTTCGACTTCCGAATCGAGCGCCGAGGTCGCCTCGTCCAGCACGAGAATCGGCGCATCCTTGAGCATCACCCGGGCGATAGCGATACGTTGGCGCTGGCCGCCGGAAAGCTTGACGCCGCGCTCGCCCACATGTGCATCGAACCCTCTGCGGCCGCGCTGATCCTGCAGACCGACGATAAAGTCATGGGCTTCCGCCCTGCGCGCCGCCTCGATCAATTGCTCCTCGCCCGCCCCTGGTCGCCCGAAGAGGATATTGTCGCGGATCGACCGGTGCAAAAGCGACGTGTCCTGGCTGACCATACCGATCTGGCTGCGCAGCGATTCCTGCCGGACGGCAGCGACGTCCTGTCCGTCGATGAGGATCCGCCCTCCTTCGAGATCGTAGAATCGCAACAGCAGATTGACGAGGGTCGACTTGCCGGCACCCGAACGGCCGACGATGCCGACTTTCTCGCCCGGACGGATGGTGAGCGAAAAGTCGTCGATGACCCCGCCGCCCCTGCCGTAGTGAAACGTCACATGTTCGAAGCGGATTTCCGGCCGGCTGACCCGCAGTTCCGGTGCGCCCGGCCGGTCGGTCAGCCCGATCGGCTGCGATACCAGCTCCGCCGAATTCTGGATCGTGCCGATATTGCGCATGATCGCATTGAATTGCGACATCATCCGCCCGAGCAGCATGTTGAGGCGCAGCACCAGCGCCAGGGTGAACGCGACGGCGCCGGAACTGACCGCGCCCGCCAACCACAAGTGAACCGCGTAGACCGCGATCGCCGCGATCATCATGCCGGACAAAAGCGCGAGCGATGCCCTCACCCCCGTCAGCAGGCGCGTGAAAGGGATGACTGCTCCCTGGAAGCGGTGGAACCCACCCCGAATATAACGGTCGTTCTCCTCGTCACTGCCGAACAGCTTCAGCGTCTGGATGTTCGCATAGGCATCGACCATGCGGCCGTTCAGCATCGACGCCATCTCCGCCGTGTCGCGGGCATGCTTGCGCACACGCGGGACGAAATAGCGCGCGAGCACCAGGAAGATCACGATCCAGAAGGCGACCATCGCCGCCAACCGCCAGTCCAACTGGGCGATCAGCGCCATGGTCGAGGCCGTGTAGATGACGATGAACCAGACCACCTGCAAAAGCGAAACGATCAGGTCGCTCGTCGCCTGTGCGCCGCTCCAGACCTTGGTCACGATACGCCCGGAAAAGTCGTTCTGAAAGAAGGAGAGCGACTGGCGCGCGACATGGACATAGGATTGCCAGCGCACCAGGTTCAGGAAACCGGTGATGATCGACTGCTCCTCCACCAGCGCGGCAAGCGTCACCGCAAGGAAGCGGAACACCAGGACCGTCAGCAGCATGAAGAGCAGTTCCGGTCCGTTGGTCGAGATCAACCCGTGCCAGCCGTCCTCCGGTCGGATCGTGTCGAGCACATCGACAAGCCGACCGACGAAATAGAACAGGCCGGCTTCCAGCATCGCCACCAGACCGCCGAGCACGGCCATGGCGAGGAACGGACCTTTCGCCTGGCTGGCGTAAAACCAGGCAAAACCCAAGAGCGACCGCGGCGGCTGCAGCCGCTCGCGCGGCGCAAAGGGGTCGATCCAGTTTTCGAAAATCTTGACGATGGCGCGCAGCATCGTTCCGATATAGGCGGTTCTGAAATCCGGGCAATCCGTTTTCGCTTCCGCACCCATTACGATTGCGTAACTCCGGCCCGCTGAACGCGGAGCCGGCGGTGGAGCGGGAGGCGGCGGATTACTCCGCCGCCTCCTCCTTTTCGACCTCGTCGGCGATGAAGCCGCCGGACTGGCGCGACCAGAGATCGGCATAAATGCCGCGCCTGGCGACGAGCTCGTTGTGAGAACCGGTCTCGACGATCCGGCCGGCTTCGAGGATGACCAGGCGATCCATCTCCGTCAGCGTGGACAGGCGATGCGCGATGGCGATCACCGTCTTGCCGGACATCAGTGCGAAGAGATTTTCCTGAATAGCCGCCTCCACCTCCGAGTCGAGCGCAGACGTCGCTTCGTCGAGGATGAGGATCGGTGCGTCCTTCAGGAAAACGCGGGCGATCGCAATCCTTTGCCGCTGGCCGCCCGAAAGCTTGACCCCGCGTTCGCCGACCTGAGCGTCGAGCCCTCGCCTGCCCAGATTGTCTTCGAGCGTCTGGATGAAATCCCATGCATTCGCTTTCTTCGCGGCGGCGATGATGTCGTCGTCGCTTGCCTGCGGATGCCCATAGGCGATGTTGTCGCGAATGGAGCGATGCAGGAGCGACGTGTCCTGCGTCACGACGCCGATCTGCGAACGCAGGCTGTCCTGGGTGACGGTCGAGATGTCCACGCCGTCGATCCGGATCGCGCCGGATTCCAGATCGTAGAAGCGCAGAAGCAGGTTCATCAAGGTCGTCTTGCCGGCGCCGGAGCGGCCGACCAGCCCGATCTTCTCGCCGGGCCGGATATCGAGTGATAGCCGGTCTATGACGCCCTTGGCCTTGCCATAATGGAAGCGGATGTCTTCGAAGCTGATCGCACCCTGGTCGGCCTTGAGCGTCACGGCAGCCGGCTTGTCGACGATGTCGTGCGACTTGGTCATCATGCCCATGCCGTCATAGACAGTGCCGATATTCTCGAACAGCGCCGAAACTTCCCACATGATCCATTGCGACATGCCGTTGACGCGCATGGCAAGACCGATCGCGACGGCGATCGCGCCGATCGAGATTCCGCTCGTCAGCCACAGATAGATTCCGAGAGCGCCGACGGAAAAAAGGGCGATACAGTTGTTTGCGTAGACGAATATGTGGAAGAGCGTGACCTTCCGCATCTGCCGGTACACGGTGCTCAGGAATTCGTCCATGCCCGCGCGGGCGTATGTCTCCTCCCGCCCTGCATGGGAGAAAAGCTTGACGGTCCCGATATTGGTGTAGCTGTCGACGATGCGTCCGGTCATCATCGAGCGCGCGTCGGCCTGTTCCTTGGAGATCTTCTGCAGCCGCGGAACGAAATAGGTGACGATCACGATATAGATGACGAGCCACAGCCCGAGCGGCATCACGAGGCGCCAATCCGCGGCCGCCACGACGATCAGCATCGTCGCGAAATAACTCACCACATAGACGAAGACGTCGAGGATCTTCATCACCGTTTCACGGACCGCAAGCGACGTCTGCATGACCTTCGTGGCCACGCGCCCGGCAAACTCGTTGGCGAAGAACGTCATGCTCTGCCTGAGCAGATAGCGATGCATCTGCCACCGCGCGATCATCGGATAATTGCCGAGCAACACCTGATGCATCACGAAGGAGTCGAGGGCGACCAGCCCCGGCAGACCGATAAGAATGAGGGCTGCCATCCAGGCGAGCCTGCCGCCTTCGGTCGCAAGAAAGGTTTCGCGGTCAGCGGTGGACAGCCAATCGACCACATTGCCCAGGAACTGGAACAAGGCCACTTCGCCGATCGCGATCAGCATGGTGCAGATCGACATGATCAAGAGCCACGGAGCCGCGGGCCTGGTATAGTGCCAGCAAAAGGCAAAGAGACCTTTTGGCGGGAGCTTCGGCTCCTCCGTCGGATAAGGATCGAGGCGGGATTCAAACCAGCCGAACATTGTCTAGCCCCTTCAGATAGCTTGAAGGAAAGCGGGTCGCCCCGCATTCTTTATCTTGAAAAATACAACCCGGAAACGACGCCCGCGAGCGGAGCATGACCCCGGATGAACCGGAGCGCGCATCGCTCGATCGAAAAAAGCAGAGGCGCGGAACCGGTCAGGCCAGGAAAGGCCGTGTTACTCGTGGGAGGCGCGTCAACATCAGAACAGTCATGCATGCCTCCTTCGGTTCGCGTTGAAGAGGACAGAGCTTTAACCTTATTCGTGCTGCCATGCCAGATTGTCGCAGGCATTTTCTTGACCATTTTTTCGCCGGCCGTTGGTCTGTTGCCAATACGGCACAAATTAGCGGCGGCAAAAGAAGCGGCCCCGAATGAATCGTTTCGGAGTACACCCGACCATGGATCGCGAGGCCGATCGGTGGCATAGGAACCGACATCGATCACTCCCACGCTCCAATCTATTCTATCGACAGCCGCATGAACGACCTCCGCATCGCCCTTTACCAGCCTGACATTCCAGGGAATACCGGAACGATCCTGCGGCTCGCCGCCTGCCTCGGTCTTTCGGTCGACATCATCGAGCCTGCCGGTTTCGATCTTTCGGACCGCAATCTCAAGCGTGCGGGAATGGACTATATCGCGGCGGTGACCATGACTCGGCACGTCAGCTGGGAGCGTTTCGAAACATGGCGGTCGAGCACCGGCAGACGCCTGGTGCTCGCCTCCACCAAGGCGGCCGCCCCCTATACGCGCTTCAGCTTCCGGCCGGACGACGTCCTTCTCTTCGGCAGGGAAAGCGCCGGGGTTCCCGATCACGTCCACGAACGGGCCGACGCGCGCATCCTCATACCGATGGCGCCCGGCCAGCGTTCGCTCAACATCGCCATGGCAACCGCCATGATCGCCGGAGAAGCGCTGCGGCAGACCGGCGCCTTCTGAGCCGAAACGAGCGGCGGCCGTCAACTGTACCCGGATCCGGCGTCCTGACGGCGGTCATGCGGCGATCTCGTTGTAGGGCGTTGCCTTGCGTGCGTATTTCAGGGTGCGCGCCCACCAGGTCAGCCGGTCGATCATCAGGAATAGTGGCGCACGCATCTCTTCCGGTTTGTAGAGATTGCCCGCCGCATCGAACTTCGACCAGGCCTTGGCGAAGGAGATGCCGTCGCGAAGGGTGACGGCGTGCAATTCGCCGAAGACCTGCCGCAATTGTTCGACGGCCCGTATGCCGCCCGATGCGCCGCCATAGGAAACGAAGGCTACCGGCTTTGCGTGCCAGGGCTCATAGACCGCATCGATCATCTCCTTCAACGCCGCCGGGTAGCCGTGGTTGTACTCCGGAGTGATGACGATGAATGCGTCCGCTTCGGCGACCTTCCGCTCCATCCACTCGGCTGGACCGGCGGATTTGTCACCGCGAGCGCTTTTCATTCTGACGGGATCGATGATCGTCAGGCTGAACACGTCGGACGTCTCGAGCTCACGAATGAGCCAGCTCGCGACCGTGTCGCAGAAACGGCCCTGCCGTGCGCTGCCGTAGATCAGGGCAAGGGTCATCTTTTCAGTCATGCTATGTCGGCTCCATGTTGTCGGTTGCAGGGAGCTCATGCTATAGAACCTCAACTATAGTTGAGGTCAATAGCAGCCGTGAAAAAAGACAGACCCAATGATATCAAGCGCGAGCTGACGGTCGGCGAAGTGGCCGAACGCAGCGGCCTCGCGGTGTCGACGCTTCATTTCTACGAGACCAAGGGCCTCATCCGCAGCAATCGCAGCCGGGGCAATCAGCGGCGCTACCCGCGTTCCGTCCTGAGGCGGGTGGCCGTGATCAAGGTTGCCCAGCGTACGGGTATCCCGCTTGCCGAGATCCAGTCGGCCCTGTCGGTGCTCCCCGACGACCGGCCGCTGACGGTCGACGACTGGGGACGGCTCTCGAAGACCTGGCGGCAGCAGCTCGACGAGCGGATCGCCAAGCTGACGGCGCTGCGCGATCAGCTCACAGGCTGCATTGGCTGCGGTTGCCTGTCGATGCGCGACTGTCCCTTGCGCAATCCATGGGACGTCCTTGCCTCCGAAGGAACGGGGCCGCGCCTCATCGATCCCGCCGATGGGCCGGAGCATGACGCGAGTTAGCCGGCTGACCCGACTGCGCAGGCCTCATACGGGAGAGCAGAGCCATGCTGGCCAATGCACCGAGGGAGCAGAGAAGCGCAAATGCCAGCGTCCACCTGTTGCCCGCCTCGCCAAGCAGGAACGAAAAGAACGGCGGGGCGGCGGCGAAAGCCAGGTTGAGCGGCAGGCCGAGGCGCGCCACCACCGCCCCATATTCCGTAGAGGAAAAGAAGACGAGCGGCATCGTCGCCCGGCTGACGGACATGGCGCCGCTTGAAAGGCCATAGAGCACGAGGAAGAGAACGATCGACCATTCCGCCCCTTGCCCAAGCGCGAGCGCCAGCAGTGCCGGCGGCATGATCGCCGCGGCAACCAAGCCCGTCGTCAAGCCGTCCCAGCGATTGCCGCCGAGGAAATCGAAAAGCCGCGCCGAGAGCTGGATGAAACCGATGGCCGATCCGAAGCCGACCGCCAGATAGCCGGGCACGGCAAAGCTGCGGAAAAGATCGATCACCACAAGCTGAAAACCCCAGGTAACAAAGCCGTTGAGCGCGACCGCCGCCGTGATCAGGGCAACGACGCGCCACTGGCGACGAACAGCCGGCGACGCGGATCGATTCGATTGGGCGATCCGGGGATCGCATTTTGGCGGCTCGCCTCTGGGCAAGGCGAAAAAATGCAAGGGCGCGCAGGCGAGGAGCATCACCGCGCCATAAAGGACGAATGTGCCGCGCCAACCGAGAGCCGCCTCGCAGAAAGTCGTGACCGGCCAGGCGATCGTGGGTGCGAGCGCCATGGCGAGCATCTGCGCCCCGATGGCACGACGCGCGCCCTCGCCCGCGATCTCTGTCAGGAACACCTGAGCCGACGTCGTGAGAGCTGCCGCCCCGGCCAGACCAAGAATGCCCCAGGCCGCAAAATAGGAAACCGGACCTCCGGCGCCGGCCAGCAGCCACAGCCCCGGAGCCGCGGCCGCCGAACCGAAAGCGAGCACGAGCCGCGCCCCGTGGCGCGCGTAGATCGGCGCAAGCAGCGGTGAGCAGAAGGCCATCGCGACCAGCATGACGGTCGGGCCGAGATAGATGGCCGAAGGCCTCAGGAGAAGATCGTTCGCCATTCCGACCGCCGTCACAGAGACGAACATGAACATCGCTCCCCAGGCGATGATCTGGGTGATGGAGAGCACGATGATGGAACGGAGAACGGGCATCGGGGCAGGTTCGGGAATACGCGCAATAGCGAGAGGGAGACACAAAATGATTTATCGCGCCGCCATGACCTTGGCCACGCTATTATCGATGGCCAAAGATTTTCTTGCCTGTCGTATCAGCGGCGGGATCGGGGGGCGATCAGTCTGCGCTCGGGAGACGGCGCATCGTGAACTCGATCTCGCCGCCTTCGAGCTGGCGCCAGCTCTCGACTTCGGTCCAATAGGCAGCCTTTGGCCAGGTATCGAACCACTCCCGCGCCTTGGCCCGCGCGGCGTCGCGCTCGAGCCGAAACGTCTCGCGCACGAAAAGCCCGTCTCTTCGTGTGGGATGCTCCCGGCGATGCCGGGCGATCTGGCGCCGCAAGCCGTCCAGCGGCGGTCCTGGGGGTATCTTCGCCATGGGCCATACCTCTGGCGAAAAGATAGGATGAGCGCCGCATTATTGCCAGTCATTTGTCCCGATCCTCCGCTGAGGCCCTGATTGCGGTAGACTGTCGCTGTCGCCGTGGCACCGTTGCCAAGCCGCTGAAAATATGGACTGTGGCGGCGACATCGAATCGGCGGTTTTCAGCAGGGAAATCCGCGAACGGAAGTGCATCCCCATGGAAAGACCGCAACTGCCACAGGGCCTGCCGGCCGACATCGAAGACAAGAAGGCAGCGGCGAAGGCTTGGTTCGAAAGCCTCCGCGACACGATCTGCGCCGCCTTCGAGGCGATCGAGGACGATTTGACAGGTCCGCTGTCGGATCGTCCGGCAGGCCGTTTCGTCGCCAAGGACTGGCTGCGCGAGGAAGGTGCCGGCGGCGGCGGTCGCATGTCCATGATGGAAGGGCGCGTCTTCGAGAAAGTGGGGGTTCACACCTCCACCGTCTTCGGCGAGTTCTCGCCGGAGTTCCGCGACCAGATTCCCGGCGCGAGCGAAGATCCGCGCTTCTGGGCATCCGGCATTTCGCTGATCGCCCACCCGGTCAACCCCAATGTCCCTGCCGTGCACATGAACACGCGCATGGTCGTGACCACCAGCAATTGGTTCGGCGGCGGCGCGGACCTCACGCCGGTCCTGGACCGCCGGCGCATCATGACCGATCCGGATACCGTCCTTTTTCATCGTGCCATGGAGATCGCCTGCAATCGGCACCCCGTCGCCGATCATGCAAAATTCAAGCAGTGGTGCGACGAGTATTTCTACCTGAAACACCGGAACGAACCGCGCGGCACCGGCGGGATCTTCTACGATTGGCTTCGCTCTGCGGAGGAGCTCGGCGGTTGGGACGCGGATTTCGCCTTCACGCGCGATGTCGGCAAAGCCTTCGCACTCGTCTATCCGCGAATCGTCCGGACGAATTTCCACAAGCCCTGGACCGAACAGGATCGAAACGAACAGCTCGTGCGCCGCGGCCGGTACGTCGAGTTCAACCTGCTTTACGACCGCGGCACGATCTTCGGTCTCAGGACGGGTGGCAACGTGGAGTCGATCCTCTCCTCCCTGCCCCCACTCGTACGCTGGCCGTGAATCGCAGCTTATTCGACCATCGTTGAAGCGGCGAACAAATGCGCCGCGTCGGCGTTTCCCTCTCCAGGAGAGAAGGAGCCACGCATGGTCTTCAAGAAACGGACATTCTTCGGCGATGACCCCGAGAGGCTGCCTGCCGAAGATCCGGCCGAACTCGAGCGTCGGGTCGCTCATTGTCTTGCGGTCGCGCCGGGCCTCGACGCCATAGAGGTCACGGTGACGGGCTCGGGCAGTACGATCCTGCTCGCCGGTACGGTGGCGACCGAAGAGGAGATCGCCCGCGCCCAGGAGGCGGCCCTATCGGTCGAAGGGGTCGCCGAGGTGGTCAATCGCATCGAACTCGCGAAGGCGGGGCGCGGGTGAGCGGCCCCTCAGCTACCCAATGCGGCTGATCTCAGATCAGAAATAATCATCAGAGAGACGGCTTCCCTCAGATGGAGCTGAGCGTCCAGCCGACGATGTCGGCCGCGACCCTGGCGAAAGCGGCGTCGAGTGCGGTGACGAAGGCGGGATTGCCGGCGCCACGCACGGGCACGACGGCGCGGAAGGCCTGCTGTTTGCGGACGGTGCCGTTCCGGTCGTCCAGTAGCTTGGCGAATATCTCGACGACCGCCGTTGCCGGACCATCGGTGGATATTTCGAAGGCTCTGAGCTCGGTTATCAATTGATAATCGATGGCCAGCCCTTGGCCGGGTTTACCGACGCGAATCCTGCCGGTGTTATCGAAGGTCTGGACGAGCCTGTCCTGCACCATGCGCGGCAGATTGTCTCCCCATTGGGCCCTGGCGAGGTATTGCAGTTCCGACCTCGAAAGACGAACGACGATCTGGTCGCTGCCCAGGGTCTTCAGCGCCGTCGGTTCAGGCACGAGAAGCTGGCGGTTCGTGGCTCCCGGACGCTCCACCGCAGGAACGGACGCCAGACTGAACGTGTCGTTGGCCGCCTGGCGCGAGCCGCACCCCGCCAGCGTCGCCGCCAATGCAAGAACCACCGCAGACCGGGCCGCTCTCGCGCCACGAAAACCTACCAGACCCGGAAAACCCATACGCCAAATATCCCCTAGCAACGCGGCGCCGTTCAGCTTCCCGCCCTCAACGCAACCTGCCCGCGACCCTCGATAAACGAATCACCGACGCGTGCGGCCATCATATTGCTTAACCGTTTCGCCGCCGAACAGAAGCCGCTGCGGATTTTTATCGAACTCGGAAATCGTATTCTGCAGGCTTTGAACCGTGCGACGCGTGTCGCCGACGAGCGCCTCGACGTCCCGCAGTCCCGAATTGGAGAAACGCTTGAGATTTTCGGCTATCGGGCCCAGTTGCGCATTCAGGTTCTCCGCCACCCGCCGGAAGGACTCGAGCGTTTCGCGTGCCTGCGCAGAAAGCGACGGAGCGTCCGCGTCGCCGAGGAAGCCGTCGATCTTCACCAGGATGCTGTCGACCCGGTTCGATGCCGCATTCAGCTTGTTGGACATTTGCGTGAAATCGGTGATCGTCTGATCGATGTCCCCCTGACGGGCGGAAATCTTCTCGGCAAAGGCCGAAACCTGCGCGGCGATCTTGCGGGCGTCCGCACTCGCGGCCGTGATATCGTTGACGACCAGCCCGACCTTCTGCGCGTCGACGGCGGCCACCAGTGTATCGACCCGCTTCAACGTCTGTTGCGCACTCTTGCCGAACTGATCGTAGGTTTCCACCGTGCGCCGGAATCCGGCGATCGCTTCCGATACCCCGCCTGAAGCATCCTTCAGATTGTTGCTCACCTGCTCGGCATTGCTGACGATGTTGTCTATCTTCTTCGGGTCGACCGACTTGATCAGCCTGTCGGCGCTCGCAAGCGTATCATCGAGCTTCTTCGATGCTGCATTGACGGAGCCGGACAGTTGTTCGACGCTTTTCAGGAACTGGTCGATCGCACCGGAATTGTCCGCCAGCGCCTTGGAAAAGCGCTCCGCGTTGCCGATGGTGGCCGTCAGCGGGCCACGCACGTCGGTGACGAAGCTCTGGATATCCGTGATCGCCGAATTCGCGCGGTCGAGGATCTGGTCCGCGGTCGCCAACAGGCTGGTGACGCTCGACTGATCGGCAAGGATATGCGCCTGAGTGCCGTTTTCCAGCGCGGTCTTGAGGATATTCTCGTCCCCCTTGCGACCGCCGCTGAGCTCGATATAGGCCGCTCCCGTCAGCCCCTGCACCTCGAGCGTCGCCGTTGTGGATTTCATGACCGGCGCATCGGCCGAGACTTCGGTGATCGCAATCGAATAGCGAGGATCATTGGCATCGATCGCAAGATTGCGCACGCTGCCGACGTTGATGCCGTTGAAGCGCACCGGTGAGCCCACCGACAGACCATTGGCCGACCCGGGAATGTTGACGACGAGTTCGACCATCTGGCCGGTTCGCCCATATTGCGACATCCAATAGACGAAGCCGAAGGCCGCGGCGATGACCAGGACGGTGAAGAAGCCGACAATGGCATAATTCGCTTTAGTTTCCATCGGCATTACCTACCTTTGCGGTCCTTGCCGCCTGTTCATGTCATTCTGCGAGCAGGCTCGCCGTAGCTCCCCCGCCTCCCGCATTCTCGTCTCAATCCTGCTCGCGCACGATCGCCCTTGCGCGCTTGCCCCGGAAATACGACTTCACCCAGGGCTCGTCACAGGCGAGCATATCCTCGATGGTGCCTTCGACGAGAACGCGCTTGTTGCCGAGCACCGCGATCCGGTCACAGACCGAAAACAGGCTGTCCAGATCGTGCGTCACCATATACACGGTCAATCCAAGCGTGTCCCGCAGCTTGGCGATCAACTCGTCGAACTCCGCGGCACCGATCGGATCGAGTCCGGATGTCGGCTCATCGAGAAAGACGAGATCGGGATCGAGCGCAAGCGCGCGCGCAAGCGCCGCGCGCTTGATCATGCCGCCGGAAAGCTCCGAGGGGTATTTTTCCGCGGCCTCCGGTGCGAGGCCGACCAGTTCGATTTTCAGGCGGGCGAGTTCGTCCATCAGGTCCTGCGGCAGATCCAGATATTCGCGCATCGGCACCTGGATGTTCTCACGCACCGTCAGAGCCGAGAAAAGCGCGCCGTGCTGGAACAGCACGCCGAGGCGCATGTCGAGTGCGATGCGCTCGGCCTCGCCCATTTTGTCGTAGTCGGCGCCTAGAATTTCGATCGTGCCGGAACGCTTGGGCAGAAGCCGAAGGACCGTGCGCATCAGTACGGACTTCCCGGTACCAGAGGCGCCGACGAAGCCGAGGATTTCACCACGCAGCACTTCGAGATTGAGATTGTCGAGAACCACATGGTCCCCGAAGCCGACGGTCAGATCGCGCACGGAGAGAACCGCCTCTCGCTTGTCCCTCGCATCCGCTTGCTTTTCGATGACCGCTTGAACCATGTTCGCCTACCTCAGAAATCGATTGCCGCGTAGAACATGGCGAACAATCCGTCGATCAGAATCACGACGAATATGGATTTGACGACGGAGGAGGTCACACGCCGCCCGAGCGACTCGGCGCTGCCGCCGACCTTCAGTCCCTCGACCGCGGCAACGACGCCGATGATCAGGGCCATGAAGGGGGCCTTGATCATACCGGCCGCGACCGAGGAGAAATCGACAGCTTCCTGCAGCCGCGCCAAAAAGGTCGGGATCGTGATGTCGGAATAGGCCCATGCCACCATGGCGGCGCCGGCAAGGGCGGCGAAGTTCGCAATGATCGTCAGGAGCGGCAAGACAATCGTCAGCGCCACGAGACGTGGAAAGACGAGAACGCCGACGGGACTCAAGCCCATGACCTTGAGCGCGTCGACCTCTTCGCGCATCTTCATGGAGCCGATCTCGGCGGTAATCGCGCTGCCCGACCGACCGGCGATCATGATCGCGGTCAGCAACACGCCGATCTCGCGCAATTGCAGGATGCCGACGAGATCGACGACGAAAATTTCCGCTCCGAAAGAACGGAGCTGGAACGCTCCCTGTTGCGCGATGATGGCGCCGATCAGGAAAGACATCAGGGTGATAATGGGCGTCGCCATGACGCCCATGCGGTCGATCTGATGGACGATCGCAGCAGGCGAAACGCCCGCGTGACGCCCGAGCTTCATCTGCGCGCCGCGTACCGCAGACCCCAGGATGTACATGGCCGCTACCGTGTCGGTCCAGATGGAGACCGTCAGCTCACCCACGGGCGTAAACAGCCGCTGAAAAAGCGGCATTCTGGTACCACTCTCTTCCGGGCTGCGCAGTTGCTTCGGCAGTGCGCGGACCAGTTCGGCATAACGCTCGCCGCCCGTGAACCGGACGTCGTCGGCTGCCCCGTGCATGAAGCGGCGAATGATCCACGCACCGGCCGTGTCCATCGCGGTGATGCCGGAGAAGTCAAACTCGCTCTGCCCATCGGAGGGCTTTTCAAGCCGCTTCAGCTTGGCGGCCATCTCCTCCGCGGTCTCGTGCCGCCAGTCGCCGCTGAACACATAGCGCCGACCGTTTCCGGCGGCGCCCTCATCGACGACGACGTCGGCAGCGGTCTCTGTTTGGGCACGCGTCACGTGATATCGGTCTTTCAGTTCGTTCTCCGCATAGTCTCTTAAACCAGAATCGAATTGATGACAAAATCATGCGGGAATTCAAAGTCGTACAGTGCCCTTGGTGCGACAGAAATGACACAATGGGCCGGAAGCTTCGCGAAAGTCCGCCGCCCGCGGTCCGGAGCGGATGAAGTCAAGGGGTTTCTATGCCGATTTCTCTTACAGCCACCGTCGAACATTTCCCGATCGCCGGGGCTTTCACCATTTCGCGCGGCTCGAAAACCACGGCAAGCGTCGTCACCTGCCGCGTTACCGACGGCGAGCTATCGGGTTGGGGCGAGTGCGTTCCCTATGCCCGCTACGGCGAATCGGTCGAGTCGGTGCTGAGCGCCATCGAGACCGTACGACCGCTCATCGAAGAGGGTATGACACGCACCGACCTGCAGAAGGCGATGAAGGCCGGCGCCGCTCGAAACGCGGTCGACTGCGCCCTGTGGGATCTCGAGGCAAAGCGCAGTGGAAGCTCCGCTGCCGCGCTCGCCGGAATAGCCGGGCCGACGCCTTTGACCACCGCCTACACCTTGTCGCTCGGCGAACCGGATGAGATGAGGGCCCAGGCCGCGAAACACGCCCATCGCGCGCTTCTCAAGGTGAAAGTCGGAACGGCAGACGACACGGCGCGCATTCGCGCCGTCAGGAGCGGCGCGCCGGCGAGCCGCATCATTCTCGACGCCAATGAGGGATGGACGGCAGCCAACCTTACCGCCCATTTCACCGCCTGCGCCGAGAACGGCATCAGCCTCATCGAACAGCCGCTGCCGGCCGGCCGCGACGAGATACTCGCCTCCCTGCCCCGCCCCGTACCCGTCTGCGCCGACGAAAGCGTGCATGCCACGGAGGACCTCGAAAGGCTCGTCGGCCGCTACGATGCGGTCAACATCAAGCTCGACAAGACCGGAGGGCTGACCGAGGCCCTGCGCATGCGCGCTGCAGCCGAAGCCTTCGGTCTGAAGATCATGGTCGGCTGCATGGTCGGCAGTTCGCTCGCCATGGCGCCGGCGGTGCTTGTCGCGCAGGGCGCGGATTTCGTGGATCTCGACGGACCGCTGCTGCTTTCGAAAGACCGCACGCCGGGCCTTCGCTACGAGGCCTCGCTCGTCTTTCCGCCGGAAGCCAGCCTCTGGGGCTGAAGATACCAGCCGAGGAAAGTGAAAAGGCAGCCGGAAAGCGCGACCACCGACATGGAGTAGAAGCCGTCGACGCCGAACCAGGCGTAGAAATAGCCCGACAGAAAGGTGAAGATCGCCGTGAAGATGCCGGTGTAGAAAAAGTAAAGCCCCTGCGCCGACGCCTCCTGCTCCTCCGCGACACGCTCGACCAGCTTGTGCTGCATGCCCGTATGCATGATGGCATAGGTGAAGGCGTGGAAGCACTGCAGAACGAAATAGCCCGAGAAGCCGAGATCCATCGGGAAAATCAGCCAGCGCACGACCGCGAGCACGCAGCCGGAGAAGATCATCGTCCAGACGCTGAACCGGCGGACGATCGCCCTGGCAAGGAAGAACATCAGCACTTCCGCTGCGACGCCGGCACTCCAGAGAATGCCGATCTGCGTGCCGCTGTAGCCGATATGCTGCCAGTAGATGGCAGAGAAGGCGAAGAGCATCGCATGGCTGCTGTTGACCAGCGTCACGCCGACCAAAAGCAGTTGAAGGTCCGCCTGGCGGAGCGATTGCGGCGGCGGCTCGGTGATTGCGGTAATCGGTGATGGCCTGCGCGGACGGCCGACACGCGGCGCGGCCACCGCCAACAGTATGGTGAGCGCGAAGCCTGCCGCCATTGCGGGCAGGACCATCTGCCCGCCGACGACTCCGATCAGCCAGCCACCCAGCATCGTCGCCCCGATAAAGGCGACCGATCCCCAGACACGCATCTGCGCATAGTCGAAGCCCCAGCGCCGCACGCCCGAAAGCGCGATCGCCTCAACGATCGGCACATAGGGCGAATAAACCGCCGATTGCAGCGTGTAGATGACGAGCACCGGCCAGAAGCTCTGCGCGTAGAAAAGAACGATTGCCCCGGCGAAGGACAGGATGCCCGACCAGATCAGGACGATCGCCCGCTCGCCGATGCGGTCTGCGAGAACGCCCGCCAGTGGTGCGGTGATGACCCGGACGAACATCGGAACTGCAAGCACTATGCCGATTTCGAAGTCGCTGAGCGACAGGCTGCTCAGCCAGACCGGAAAGTACGGCATCGCGAAACCGTTGACGATCAGCGGCGCTGAGAAGAGAAGCGCGATGCGGAGTGCGAAATGGCGCGGCGGGGGCCCCGCGACGAATGCGGGAGCAGATGACGGAATCATGGAGGGACCTGATGGCTGTGGGCCACCAGTAACACAACCGCGCGCGTGTTTGCCATCGGCTCGTCGTCACCGCGGACGCTTGTCCACCGGAACGATAGTCAGACCCTTCCGCGACTTTCCCGCGCCCCGCAGATCGCTCAGGCGGCCTGCGGTGCGAGCCGCCTGACGGGCATCGCCTCGGCCTCGCCGGCTCGCTGTCCAGCGGCGCTGTCGCCGCGCATCTGGTGCCAGGTGATGAGCTCCATCGTGCCGTCGTGATGCTCGGCGATCGCCGTGCAGCTCTCCACCCAGTCGCCCGTGTTGATGTACCTGATGCCGTCGATGTCTTCGATGACCGCATGATGGATGTGGCCGCAGATCACCCCTTGCGCGTCGTGACGACGGGCTTCCTCGGTCACGACTTTCTGGAACTCGCCGATGAAGTTCACCGCATGTTTGACCTGCAGCTTGGCCCAGGAGGAAAACGACCAGTAAGGCATGTCGAGACGACGACGTATTGCCGCAAGGCCGATATTGATGGCGATTGCCATGTCGTAGGCCCAGTCGCCGAGATAGGCGAGAACGCGTGCGTTGCGCACGACCACGTCGAACTCGTCCCCGTGCAGCACGAGATAGGTCCGCCCGTCCGCGCCCTTGTGGAGATAGCGTTGCGCCACTTCGATACCGCCGAAATGAACGCCCGGAAACTCCCGGAGGAATTCGTCGTGATTACCGGGGATGTAGATGATGCGCGTGCCTTTTCGTGCCTTGCGCAGAAGCTTCTGGACCACGTCGTTGCACGATTGCGGCCAGTACCAGCTGCGTTTGAGACGCCAGCCGTCCACGATATCCCCGACCAGAATGATCGTCTCCGCCTCGTGGTGCCGCAGGAAATCCAGAAGAAAGTCCGTCTTGGCCGCTTTCGAGCCCAGATGAACATCGGAAATGAAAAGCGTCCGCAGTTTCAGAACGGAATTCTGTTGGTATGCCGATGCCGCCGCCATGCCAGCCTCATCCTAGTTTAGCCGTTTCACGACCGTCAAAATCAGACTCGTGTTTCAGGAAGATGACATGGGACACGGAGCAGGCAGCAAGCGCCGCGTAGCCATGGCTGGAAAGAACCGCGTCGAAACTGTACCTGCCGGGCGATTCATGCCAAAAGGCACGACATCGATCAGCACCGGACGTGAACGCGATTTCCTGAACCGCGCTCTCGGGTCCCACGCAAGAATTCAAGGAATGCAAAGGCATGAACACGGGCGATAAAGCGAAATCCCAGGCCGTTCCCGCCAGCGGAGACATCGATCAGCAGGCACTCTTCTTCCATCGCTATCCTCGCCCCGGCAAGCTCGAGATTCAGCCGACCAAGCCACTCGGGAATCAGCGCGACCTGGCGCTCGCCTATTCGCCGGGGGTCGCCGCACCTTGCCTCGCCATCAAGGACAATCCCGAGACCGCCGCCGATTTCACCGCCCGCGCCAATCTCGTCGCCGTGGTATCCAACGGCACAGCCGTTCTCGGTCTTGGCAATATCGGTCCCCTCGCCTCCAAACCCGTGATGGAGGGGAAGGCCGTTCTCTTCAAGAAATTCGCGGGGATCGACGTCTTCGACATCGAGATCGACGCACCGACGGTCGATCGGATGGTCGACGTCATCTCGGCGCTGGAGCCGACCTTCGGCGGCATCAATCTCGAGGACATCAAAGCTCCCGAATGTTTCGAGGTGGAGCGGCGTCTGCGCGAGAAAATGGAAATACCGGTCTTCCACGACGACCAGCACGGGACCGCGATCATCGTCGCTGCCGCCGTCCTGAACGGCCTGGAACTTGCCGGCAAGGACATTGCCGAGGCCAAGATCGTGGCCTCCGGTGCCGGAGCGGCGGCGCTTGCCTGCCTCAACCTCCTCGTCACGCTGGGCGCCAAGCGCGAAAACATCTGGGTCCACGACATCGAAGGTCTCGTCTACAAGGGGCGCGAGGCCCTGATGGACGAGTGGAAAGCCGTCTACGCGCAGGAGAGCGACAATCGTGTGCTCGCCGACAGCATCGGCGGAGCCGACGTGTTTCTGGGGCTCTCGGCCGCCGGCGTTCTCAAGCCTGAACTGTTGGCCCGGATGGCCGAAAAGCCACTGATCATGGCGCTGGCCAATCCTACGCCGGAGATCATGCCCGAAGTGGCCCGCGCCGCGCGCCCCGATGCCATGATCTGCACCGGACGCTCGGATTTTCCGAACCAGGTCAACAATGTCCTCTGTTTCCCGCATATTTTCCGTGGCGCGCTCGATTGCGGCGCACGCACCATCAACGAAGAGATGAAGATGGCGGCCGTGCGCGCGATAGCAGGCCTTGCCCGCGAGGAGCCGTCGGATGTCGCCGCGCGCGCCTATTCCGGCGAAACGCCCGTCTTCGGCCCCGATTACCTGATCCCTTCGCCTTTCGATCAGCGGCTGATCCTGCGGATTGCACCGGCCGTTGCAAAGGCTGCGGCCGAAAGCGGCGTCGCTACGCGTCCGATCCAGGACTTCGACGCCTATCTCGACAAGCTCAACCGTTTCGTCTTCCGCTCCGGCTTCATCATGAAACCGGTCTTTGCTGCAGCGAAGAATGCGACGAAGAACCGCGTCATCTTCGCCGAGGGCGAAGATGAGCGGGTGCTGCGCGCCGCCCAGGTTCTGCTGGAGGAAGGCACAGCCAAGCCGATCCTGATCGGCCGCCCGCAAATCATCGAGACCCGACTGCGGCGCTACGGCCTCAGAATCCGCCCCGACGTCGATTTCGAGGTCGTCAATCCCGAAGGCGACCCGCGCTACCGCGACTATGTCGATGATTATTTCGCCCTCGTCGGGCGGCTCGGCGTCATTCCCGAGGCGGCCCGCACGATCGTGCGCACGAATACGACGGTCATCGGCGCGCTCGCCGTCAAGCGCGGCGAGGCGGACGCGCTGATCTGCGGGGTCGAGGGACGCTACAGCAAGCATTTGCGTGATGTATCGCAGATCATCGGCAAGCGGTCGGGCGTACTCGACTTCTCGGCGCTCAGCCTCCTGATCTCACAACGCGGAGCGACCTTCTTTACCGATACCTATGTGAGCTTCAGCCCGAGCGCGGAGGAGATCGCTCAGACGACGGTGATGGCTGCAAACGAAATCCGCCGCTTCGGCATCACGCCGCGTGCCGCCCTCGTCTCCCATTCGAACTTCGGCTCGCGCGATTCCGAGAGCGCTTTCAAGATGCGCACCGCACTGCAGCTCGTGCGCGAGCTAGCCCCCGATCTGGAGGTGGACGGAGAAATGCATGGCGATTCCGCCATCTCCGAGGTCCTGCGCCAACGCGTGATGCCGGACAGCACGCTGAACGGCGAAGCGAATCTGCTCGTCTTCCCCAATCTCGACGCCGCCAATATCACGCTCGGCGTGGTCAAAACCATGACGGACAGCCTGCATGTCGGCCCGATCCTTCTGGGCTCGGCGCTGCCGGCGCATATCCTGTCGCCGTCCGTCACCTCGCGCGGCGTCGTCAACATGGCAGCGCTGGCCGTCGTCGAATCGAGCCATCCCGTCTGAGGGATGGCGCGCCTCCTCATTGGCGATGGAGGGCCGAAAAGCGCTGTTTCCAGCGAAACGACGCGGCCGCGCTGGCGATATCAGGCTCAAAACTCAACCTGAGGTTGTATAGACCGGATTACTGCACCGTTTATGAAATATTGCACTAGACAAAACCGGCCGCCGTAAACCATGTTTATTATAGGGGCAAGTTTCGGTGTTACGGCATGACTAATCAACAAGCTGTCCTCAATTTGCTGGATATCGTGGAATATGGAGGTTGCGCCGACCCCGAGCGCTTCTTCGCCCTGATGCGTCGAACCTTCAACATCTCGCATCTCCTGTATCTGGAGGCGGAGTCTCTTCCGGATGGTCTGAGAATCTGCCGCCTGCATCACACTTTCGGCGCCTACGCCGCTGAAATCTACGCCGCCAGGGAGCTTTACAGGATCGACCCGATCCTCAAGCTTGCGCTAGGCGGTGTCAGGCCTGTGGAATGGGCGACAGCGCGGCGCCGCTTTCCGGAATGCGAGCCCCTCTTCGAGGCGGCCGAGGAGATCGGGCTTTCCACCGAAGGCGTGGCCTTGCCGCTTCCCTCGCCTGCAGGCCGCATGGCGCTCCTCGCAATCGGTGCCAATATGTCGCCGGTCGAGTGGTCCGCCTATCGCCGTTGCCATCTGCGCGATTTCCAGCTGGCTGCCAACCTGTTCCACGCCTCCATGCTCGAACATTCGGCCATGGCCGGGGCGCTCGACGAGCGCGATCTCCGCCTGACCGGGCGGGAAACCGAAGTGCTCACCTGGTCGGCGGCCGGCAAGAGCTACTGGGAGATTGCAACCATTCTCGGGATATCCGAGCGAACCGTTCGTTTCTTCATGACCAATGCCCGCCGCAAACTCAATGTAGTGTCCAACACGCAAGCCGTAGCGCACGCTGTTCGACATGCTCTGATCCCCACCATCTGACGGGTTGCCGGCCCGGGACAGGACCGGCCACTCGCAGTTTCCCCCACAAATCTATTGGGAAAAAACAAGAAAATAAACTGTCACTATAGACAGTTACATATGTCATCCGAGCCTGACAGCATCGCTACATCGCGTAATCACGCATGGAGCGAAAAATGATCAGGATAGTGAACGGAAACGGTCGCAGCCAGCATCCCCAGGCCATCGACGAGATGTTCCGGCTGCGTAAGCGCGTATTCCACGACTTCTTGAAGTGGGACGTCAAGACCGAAGGGGACTGGGAAATCGACCACTACGACAAGGCCAATCCGCTCTATGTCATGTCGTACTCGCCGGACACTGGCAAGATTCGTGGCTCTCTCAGGCTCCTTCCGACGCTCGGTCCGAACATGCTGGACGATACGTTCCCGATCCTGCTCGGGGACAATCCGGAAATCCGCAGTGCGTCGGTGTGGGAATCGAGCCGCTTCTGCATCGATCCCGAAATTTCCCAGGATCGCGCATCGAACCAGGTCACCATCGCCGCGGCCGAACTGATGTGCGGTGTGGGCGAAATGAGCCTTGCCTCGGGCATCAGCCATATCGTCACGGTCACCGACGTTTTCCTGGAGCGAATGTTCCGCCGCATGGGTTGCCCGGGGGAGCGCATAGCCGACCCGCACAGGATCGGCTCCGTCCATGCGGTCGCCATTGCCTGGGAGGTGAGCAGGAACCTGCTCGAAACGATGAAGGCGGTGGCCTCCATCGAAGGTACCGTCCTCGATCGCCCGATGTCGCTCGAAACGGCACGCGCCGCCTGACCCGATATTCCGGGCCGTGCAGGCGCACGGCCCACAGCTTTCCATTCAAGGGCATCGCAAATTAACGCAGATGCCCTCTTCCCGTTGCACCATCTCGACAAGGTCCTATGATGAGGCGGTAAGGCGGACACATCGGCAACGGTCCGCTGCAAGGCAGGAAGAAGCACGTGTCCGCGTCCCCGAAGGTGGCATCCAAGATCCGGCGCATCGCGGCGGTTCTCGTACCGCTCGCGTTGGCGACAACCGGCCCGGCTGCGGCATCCGGCGTTTGCGAACGGCTGAGCGCCCGCCTCGCCGGCCTTCCCACAGGTTTCACGACGAATGCCAGCCTGCGCGATTTTACAGGTGCGGTCTCCCGCCAGAACATCGAGCTGCGACGCGCAAAGAACGATCGCCGCCGAATGGAATGCAGCAGCGACAGCGTCGTCATTATCGGCGGCGATGACGAGGCGGCTTGCGCCGAACTCGACGGCACGATCGCGCGGATGGAGGAGAATCTGCGGCAACTCAAGGCGCAGCGCAGGCATCTGATCGGCGGTGGAGACGACGACGTTCGGCGGCGTATCCTCGCCGCAATGGAACTCAACGGCTGCTCGGGGGTGCGCGAGGCCTGGGATACCGGAAGCGCCGAAGGCGAGTTTGCGAGCGCCGCCGCCCGGGAAACGGAGGTTCACCGGAACATCCTGAGGGACCTGCCGCCGGACAGCGATGCCTATCCGCTTCTGCTCGACGCCCCCGGGGCAGAGCTTCCGCTCATGGAGCCCGATTTCGTCGGCAGCCTCAGAACCATGTGCGTACGAACATGCGATGGCGCCTTCTTTCCCATCTCCTCGCATGCCACGCCGGCGGACTTCGGTCGCGACGCCGATCTCTGCCGCGCGCGCTGCCCGGGTGCGGAGACGGAGCTCTATTACCATGTGCTCGCAACGGAAGAAGCGGACCGGATGGTTTCGGCAACGACCGGCCGGCCCTACACCGACCTCCCAACGGCCTTTGCCTACCGGGCGCGCGGTGTCGGCTCACCGGGCATCTGTGGCTGCGGAATCCCGGATTCCGCAACGGATGCCAACAGGCAAAAGACAGGCTCTGCCGGAAAGCTCACCGCCGTCAGCCCATCGGTCATTACCATCGGCAGCGAGAGAAAGGCGCCGCCCAAGCCGGTAGAAGAGCGACCCTACGACCCGACCAAAAACAAGGTCCGCATCGTCGGTCCGACTTTCCTTCCGCAGGAAGAGAGCGCGATCGACCTCAAGCATCCGCTTGGGCCGCGATACCAGCCGCTGCAGGACAATTGACAGGCGCCGTTGCGAGCATTCTGCGAGAATCACGCATGTTCTTGATCCAGAGCCCGTTAGAGAGCGACCTTTGCGCGACTGATAAGACGCGCGGCGCTGTGGGAAACTTTTCGGAGGACTGCAATCTCTCCTGTGCTCGTCACAGGGATGAGAGCAGCGCCGCGTCTGCGGCGCGGGAGAGTTCTTTTCAGCCCAAGGACTTGGTCTGGCTGGATTCCTGTGACAAGCACAGGAATGAGGGACCGGGGATGTGCGGCCACTACATCGAAGCGAAACGGGACGCTGTATACGGGCGTGACCCGGGACCTGTCGTGTCGCCTCGCTATCTTCACGGTTTATGAAACGCGCCGAGGGACCGCACCCTCTCTACCCTCATCCCTGTGCTCGTCACAGGGATCCAGCAGCGCCGCGTCTGCGGCGCGGGAGAGTTCTTTCAGCCCAAGGACTTGGTCTGGCTGGATTCCTGTGACAAGCACAGGAATGAGGGTATCGAACAAACCGCGTCGGCCTTAGATCGACCCTAACATCGTGATCTAACGGACACCCCAGCCTTCCTCGAAAACGAGATCTTCGAGCGGCAAGCGCTGCCGCCAGCCCTTCGCGGCGAGTTCCGGCTCCTGGTACAGCTTGTCGACGAAACCCAGGCAAAGCCAGGCAACGATTTCGATATGCTCCGGAATCCCGAGAATCGCCTTGATTTCCCTCTCATGGAAAATGCTGACCCAGCCGACGCCCACCCCTTCGGCGCGCGCGGCAAGCCAGAGGTTCTGGACGGCGCAAACGGTCGAGTACAGATCCATCTGCGGATTATGGGTGCGGCCCAGGACGACCGCTCCGCCGCGCGTCCGGTCGCAGGTCACGCAAATGCTGAGCGGCGCCTTGCGAATGCCTTCGAGCTTCAGCGAGCGATACTTCGCCTGCCTTTCGCCGGAAAACATCTCTGCGGCCTCGTCATTGGCGCGCTGGAATGCCTGCCAGACTTTCTCCCGCGTCTCGTCCTGTCGCACGAGCACGAAGTTCCAGGGTTGCATGAAGCCGACGGACGGCGCCTGGTGCGCCGCAGCGAGCAGTCGCGCGACCAGATCCTCAGGCAGTGGTTCGGGCAGGAATTCGTCGCGCACGTCGCGGCGCGTCTCTATGGCACGATAGACGGCGGCGCGCTCGTCCGGCGAAAAAGCTCCGGCCGCCGCAAGGCAGCCGTT
Source organism: Sinorhizobium sp. M4_45 (assembly GCF_002885915.1). NCBI lineage: Bacteria > Pseudomonadati > Pseudomonadota > Alphaproteobacteria > Hyphomicrobiales > Rhizobiaceae > Sinorhizobium > Sinorhizobium sp. M4_45. Next base: position 843,564 of record NZ_NWVE01000001.1, on the reverse strand, counting down.
CTGGTCAGGCAGCATCGTTCGATCCCCAACAATGCGGAAACCTCCCGCCGTCCGCGCGGGGCCGGTCTATCTCGCCAGGCCGGTCTTCTGACTTCGGATCATCCGTTCGCGCCGCCTTCCCGAATCACGTGAAGATTCAGTGGCAAAGGTCTGAAAAGATTCAGACCGACTTGGCGCGAACGTCCCCGTCACAGCGCTGGGCACGTGCCGGAACTGCACCGGCTTCCCGATTCTCCCGCCTTCGCGGGCACCTGACGGCGGCATATGGCCATAGCTCCCCTCGAAACGCAAGGCGAGCAAGATGGGAGCTTCAGAGCGGTGCCTCCGGATGAGGCGAGGCGTCATAGGCACCCCAGATCGACTGATCGAAGCAGATGACGGAACCCGTCATGAGGCCGGATTCTGCCGATGAGAGATAGGCGCAGGCACGCGCGACCTCGGCCGGATCTACGAGCCTGCCGAAGGGCTGGCTCGCCGCCGCCTTTTCCAGCCAGTTCGCCGGCGCATCGTGATATTCGCGCTGGATCCGGTCTTCGCCTTCCGAGGCCATCCAGCCGATGTTGAGGCCGTTGACCCGTATCCGGTTGCGCAGGACGGCATAGGCGGTGTTCCTGGTCAGCGTCTCCAGCGCCCCCTTCGACGCACAATAGGCTGTGATGAAGGGCTGGCCCGCCTTCGCCGACATGGAGCCGATATTGACGATCGTGCCCTCCGTCTTCTCGCGCCGCATCACCTTTATCACCTCCTGCATCAGGAAGAATGGCGCGCGCACATTGACCGCGAACATCCGGTCGAAGAGTTCCGGGCTGGTGTCGAGGATCGTGCCCCGGTCGGTAATCGCTGCGGCGTTGACGAGCGCATCGACCCGGCCGAAAGTGCGGTCGCAGGCCGCGACGACCGTTCGGGCGTCCTCCACCCGCTCAAGATCCGCCGGCACGTAGACGACCTTCGAACCGGTCGCCGCGGCGATCTCGGCAGCTTTCGCCTCGCCCTTCGCCGCGTTGCGCCCGCAAATCACGATGCCGGCGGCGCCACGTTCGGCAAAGAGTGCGGCAATCGCGGCACCGAGCCCCTGCGTGCCACCGGTCACGATGGCGATCTTCCCGTCCAGTCGTGCGTGGTCCGTGCTCATCCTGTTCCTCCCTTTGATATGTTGGTGAATATGGCTTCGTGACCGTGCATTGAGCCAGGTGGTTTAGCTTAGCTTTCTCGCCGCCTGATCGGCCAGCGCCTCGGCAAACGCTTCGGCACTCCATTCGCCGGCAAGCGCTTGGTGCATCAGCTGCGCCTGCGTCCTGGGCGCCAGACCGCCAACCGGCGGATCACGATCGAGATTGGTCGGGAATGAATAACCTTCGGCGCACGCGGCAACCGCATGGGCAATTTCGTCCTGCGTGAGCTTGCCGCCGGCCGCAAGGACTTTCAGAGCCGGAAAGAGCACGGCGCACATGTGTTCGCGATCCACCGTTTCCATCGCCCTGCCGAAGGCGGAGGATACCTGCAGAAGATTGGCCACACGCTTGATTCCCGCAGACCGGTTGCTGCCCGCGGCGTGGAAAAGTGCCGGGTTGAAGAATACGATATCGCCCTTCTCCAGCGGCAATTGCACATGGTTCTCTTCGAAATAGGCGCGGAACTCCGGCCGTCTCAAAGCGAGATATCCGGGCAGATACGTCTGGCTATAGGGCAGGAACAGGGTTGGCCCGCTTTCGACCGGCATGTCGCAATGAGCGACCGCGCCCTGGAGCGTCAGGACCGGCGAGAGCCTGTGCACATGCGCCGGATACTGCTCTATGACGGCCGAGGTCTGGAAGCCCAGATGGTAGTCGCGATGCGGCGATTGAGACGCGCCGCCCGGATTGACGCGATTGACCTGCGCCGTCATCTGGTAGTTCGGACCAAGCCATGCCTCACTGACGAGCGCGATGATGGCGTTGGCGTAGTAGGCGGCGAAATTCTCAGGGTTCTTCAGGCAGTGCTTTTCCAGAGAATTCCAGATCCGGTCGTTGGCGCCGGGCTTGGCGAAGTGATCGCCGCCGCCGCTGTTGGTGCGGTGCTGCTCCTCGATGATCTCATCGAAGATGCGGCTCGCTTCGTCGACCACATGCGTATCGGTGAAGGCACGCTTGAAGACCGCGACGCCCGGCCCCGTCGCAAGCACCTCGCAGATCTCCGCAAGCACCGACCGCCTGCCGGCCTGCGTGCCGCAATCACCGATAAGACGGGCGCTGTCATAGATCAGGACGTTCTTCTGGCAGTCTGCCGCGTGCGGATAGTCCGCCAGGCCGACACGGTGCTCGACCGCGGCGCGAAATTCCTCGATATCGCAGGCCGCCTCACTGAGCCAGACGCGTTCCAGACGCGCTCTCGCGGGATTGTCCGTCTTCATCAGTTCTCCTCCTCAAGGACGACGATGATCCGACTATACGGCTTGCCCGCTTCTGATATAGAGCAGGAATCCATCAAAAAGCCATCAGGAGGGATAGGTGGCACATCCGTTTCTCGTCAAGGACATCGCCTTCCAGGCGGGACTCAGTACGGCGACCGTCGATCGCGTCCTCAACGGCCGGAGGGGCGTGCGCCAGCAAACGGTAATGCGCGTCAATGCAGCCATTCGTGAACTCGAGAGGCAGCAGGCCGGCCTTGAAGTACAGGGACGCAAATTTGCCGTCGACGTGGTGATGGAGGCACCGGAACGCTTCACCGAAGCGGTGCGCAAGGCATTCGAAAGCGAAGCCGCGACCTTCATGCCTACCGTTTTCCGGTCCCGCTTCCATTTCGCCGAGACCATGCGGCCGCAGGACATCAGCCAGTTGCTCGACCGTATTCGGCTTCGCGGAACCGACGGAGTAGTCCTCAAGGCGCCCGACGTGCCGGAGATTGCCGGAGCCGTAGCGCGGCTCGAAAACGCGGGAGTTGCGGTCGTCACGCTCGTTACCGATCTGCCGCATTCATCGCGGACGGCCTATGCCGGGGCTGACAACCGCGCTGCCGGGGAAACCGCGGCCTACCTGGTCGGCGAGCGCTTCGCGGACCGTCCTGCGACGGTGCTGGTCACCATATCGAGCAGCCGCTTTCGCGGCGAAGAGGAACGCGAGATCGGCTTTCGCCGCGTGCTGCGGGAAAAATATCCGCATATCGGCGTGATCGAGATCAGTGAGGGCCACGGCAGGAACGAGGAGACAGGCGCACTTGCCCTCAAGGCAATCGGCAGCCATCCGGAGATCAATGCTGCTTATTCGATCGGCGGAGGCAATCGCGCCGTGCTCGACGCCTTCAGACAGTTGCAGCGCGACTGCCTTCTTTTCGTCGCTCACGACCTCGACGAGGACAATCTGGAGCTCCTGCGTCAGGGCCTTGTCCAGTTCGTTCTTCACCACGACCTGAAAACGGACGTCCGCATGGCTTTCCACGCGGTCATGGAGCGCCGGGGCGCGCTCCGCGCCTCCGAAAAGCGGCATCTTTCCGCCGTCGAAGTAATCACCCCTTACAACCTGCCGCGTGTCTGACCCCGCAGGCTATTCCTCCGGCTGATAGCGTACGAAGGCAAAGGCGGTGCCCGAGGGCGACCAGTTCGGGACGTTCACCGTCCCCTGCCCGCCGAAGAGTTCGAACAGTACGCGCGCATTGCCGCCGTCCGCATCCATCAGGCGGAGACGCACGTCGAGATCGCGCGGGTGATCGAAGACATCGCCGTCATAGGAGAGCACGAGCAGGTGCCTGCCGTCCGGCGACGGATGCGGAAACCAGTCGCCGTAAGGGCTGTCGGTGATACGCTGTAGATCCTCGCCGTCCGGCCTCACCCGCCAGATCTGCATGCGGCCGGTACGGCTCGAATTGAAATAGATCCACTCCCCGTCCGCAGACCAGTCCGGCCCGTCATTGCGGCCCTGCCCCTGCGTCAGGCGGCGTTCCTCCCCGCCTTCGACCGGAATCGTGTAGATGTCGAAGACCTGATCGCGGATTCCGCAATAGGCCAGCATGCGCCCGTCGGGCGACCAACCGTGCCAGTAGGACGGTAGGTTGCGTGTGACGAGCCGCGGCGTGCCGCCTTCTGCCGGCAGGAGATAGATTGCCGAACTGCCGAATTCCGTCTTGTCGCTGATCACGAGCGTGCTGCCGTCGGGCGAAATCCCGTGATCGTTGTTGCAGCGCCGGGCAAAGCCGGTATCGATCTCCGTGGGCTCGGAACCGTCGAAGCCAAACCGATAAAGCCTGCCGTCGCCGTTGATGATGAGGAATTTTCCGTCGGGTGACCAGTTCGGTGCCTCGACCAGCCGCTCCGTCTGCCAGACGACGCGCGTCTCGCCGGTCGCGATGTCGAAGATCTCCACCGAACTGCGCATGCTACCCCCTGTCGCGGAAGCGGTTGGTGATCGGATAACGCCGGTCGCGGCCGAAATTCTTCCTGGTGATCTTCACGCCCGGCGCCGACTGGCGGCGCTTGTATTCGGCGATGTAGAGCAGGTGCTCGATCCGGTGAACGGTTGCCTCTTCATGCCCGCGCGCGACGATCTCCTCCGTGCTCATTTCCTTCTCGACCAGGCATTCGAGAATGTCGTCGAGCACCGGATAAGGCGGCAGCGAATCCTGGTCCGTCTGGTCGGGGCGGAGTTCGGCCGACGGCGCCTTGTCGATGATGTTCTGCGGAATGACTTCGCCAGACGGGCCCAGCGCTCCCGGCGGAACCGTGCCGTTTCGCCAGCGTGCCAGCGCGTAAACCTGCATCTTGTAGAGATCCTTGATCGGATTGAAGCCGCCGTTCATGTCGCCGTAAAGCGTGGCGTAACCGACCGACATTTCGGATTTGTTGCCCGTCGTCACCACCATGGAGCCGAATTTGTTGGAGATCGCCATCAGGATCGTCCCGCGCGTACGACTCTGAAGGTTTTCCTCGGTGATGCCCGCCTCAGTTCCCTCGAACGTATCGGAGAGCGCGCTGAGGAAGCCCTCGACCGGCTCTTCGATCGCAACGATGTCGTAGCGGCAGCCGAGCGCCTTGGCGCATGCCTCGGCATCCTGCAACGACTCGCGCGAGGTGTAGCGGTAGGGCAGCATGACCGTGCGAACCCGCTCCTCGCCCAACGCATCCACCGCAAGCGCCGTGCAGATCGCCGAATCGATGCCGCCGGACAGGCCCAGGACAACGTTCCTGAAACCGTTCTTGTTGACGTAATCGCGAAAGCCCAGCATGCAAGCGCGGTAATCGGCCTCTTCGCCTTCCGGTATGCGCGACTTGAGCCCGTTGGCCGAGGTCCAGCCGTCCGCGCCCCTTTTCCATTCTGAGACGGCCACCGCCTCTTCGAATTGGCTCATCTGGAATGCCAGCGACTTGTCCGCGTTGAAGGCGAAACTCGCGCCGTCGAAAACCAGCTCGTCCTGGCCGCCGAGCTGGTTGGCATAGATCATCGGGAGACCGGTCTCGATCACCTGCCGCAGCACCACCTGATGGCGCACGTCGACCTTTCCGCGGTAGTAGGGCGAACCGTTCGGCGACAGGAGGATTTCGGCGCCACTCTCCGCGAGAGTCTCGCAGACGCCGAGATCGCCCCATATGTCCTCGCACACCGGTATGCCGATCCGCACGCCGCGAAAGTTCACCGGGCCCGGCATCTCACCCGCGTCGAAGACGCGCTTTTCGTCAAATTCGCCGTAGTTCGGCAAGTCGACCTTGTCGCGGATAGCGATGATCTTGCCAGCGTCGAGAACTGCAACCGAATTGTGCCGGAGGCCGGAGGCCTGCCGTGGAAAGCCGATGACGACGCCCGGCCCGCCATCTGCCGTCTCCGCCGCAAGCTTCTCCACCGCCTGCTCGCAGGCCTTCAGGAAAGCGGGCTTCAAGACGAGGTCTTCCGGCGGATAGCCGGAGATGAAGAGCTCGGTCAGAAGCAGGAGATCGGCGCCTTCGCGCGCCGCCGCCGTCCGCGCCTCGCGTGCTTTTGCGACGTTGCCGGCAATGTCTCCGACCGTTGGGTTGAGCTGTGCCACGGCGATCCGTAGCGTTGAGGGAGCGGCTTTCTGTGCATTCATGAGCGGGCCCGTCGTCTCTCGTCAGCGAATACATGCTTCGTTCGCGTTGTTCTTACCGCATCCGGGGGAAAAAACCCGCACTCAATCGAGATCCGGCGGAAAAAATCCAAAAAGCTTCGTGTTTTCGGACAGTTAAGCGCAGCGCAGAAATTCTTTAGCCGCCACAGGAACCTGGCGGCGGCGGCGCCGTTTCCGCCATTCATCCCCTGTTCAAGATGACAGTCGTATGACGGTAGAGTGAAATATTTGTGAAATTGGAGACGCCCGTTGGCCCGTATCGATTCCGCCGTGAGCAGCTCTCAAGTCTACGCCGACGGGCAAGGCTCTTCCGCAAGATATACGAGAACCCTGTCGGGCGCCCGCAGTGCGCTCTTCACGCTTCTCATTGCGACGGCGCTCGTCTTCACCGTCGAATTGATCGTGCGCTGGTCCTTGCCCGACACCGTCGCCTATTTCACCGATCCCATGCGCCCGGCCTGGACCACGGTCGCCGTGTTCTTCCTCGCCATGCTCGGCGTCGATGCCCTGTTCGGCCGCGAACACAAGGCGGCGCTGCTCGTCGCGCCGCTCGCCGTTGTGCCGGCATTCATCAGTCAGCAGAAGCAGGTCTTCCTGTCCGATCCGCTCTATCCGACCGATTTCCTTTTCGGCCGGCAGATCATGGAGCTGATGCCGGTACTCGTGAAGGACAGGCCGTGGACAGCAGTCGGCGTCGTCGCCGGCTTGATCGCGGCCATCGTCGTTGGCACGCTCCTGCTGCGGTACGCCTGGCGGAACTTTCCCAAGCTGACACGTCGGGAGCGGCTGATGCGGATCGCATTCGCCCTGCCGCTGCTGGTCGCATTCTGGAACATCATGGACTACAACCAGTTCTCGTGGATCCGTGACCGGCTTCGTGTCATCCCCATCATGTGGGACCAGACCGAGAACTACCGCCACAACGGCTTCGCGCTTGCCTTTGCCATCAACCTCCCGATGGCCAACGTAAGCGCGCCGGCCGGCTATATGGCGGACGCGATCGACCGGATTCCGGTAAAGTCGCTTCCCGCCGGCACGACCCATCGCGGCAAACCGGATGTGATCGTGCTGATGAGCGAGTCCTTTTGGGATCCTACGCGCCTGCCCAAGGTGAAGCTCACGCCCGATCCCATGCCGACGATCCGTGAACTGCAGGGCGGCAACGTCTTTTCTCCGGAGTTCGGCGGCATGACCGCCAATGTCGAATTCGAAGCGCTGACCGGTTTTTCCAACGCGTTCCTGCCCTATGGCAGCATCCCCTACCAGCAATATATCCGCAATCCGATTCCCTCACTCGCCACCTTCTTCCGCGGCGAAGGCTATGTTTCGCGCGCCATTCACCCTTTCCAGGGATGGTTCTGGAACCGCACAGCCGTCTACAAGGCCTTCGGTTTCGACATGTTCCGGTCGGAAGAGAACATGCCGGCCATGCAGAAGCGCGGCATCTTTGCGTCGGACGAGTCTTTGACGAAGGAAATCATCCGCCAGGCGGACGAGGTGGAGGACCCTTTCTTCTTTTTCGCGGTGACCCTGCAGGGCCATGGTCCATATGAGGCCAACCGCTATGCGAAGAACACGATCAAGGTCGAGGGCGATCTTCCCGAAGCCGACCGCCAGGTGCTCGCCACCTATGCGCAAGGCGTCAAGGAAGCCGACGACAGCCTCAAGATGCTGATGGACTGGGCGAAAGAGCGCGACCGGGAGACGATCATCGTTCTCTTCGGCGACCACCTTCCGCCGCTGAACACCGTCTATTCCAGCACCGGTTACATGAAGGGCATCACGGCCGAGCGCAAGGGACCGAAGGATCAGATGAAGGCCGAGCATGAGACGCCGCTCGTCGTCTGGTCGAACAAGACGGGGCCGAAGAAGAACATCGGCACGATCAGCCCGGCCTTCCTTTCCTACCAGATCCTGAAACAGGCGGGCTACGAGCATCCCTACTACACGGGGTTCCTCGGCAAGGTCTACGACCACTACCGTGTCCTCGACCGTTACATGCTGATCCGCAAGAACGGCAAGGACGTCGCCGACTGGCTGCGCCAGCCGAAGGTGCCCGCATCGCTGCGTGACTACCGCTTCCTGCAGCACGACATGATGTTCGGCAAGCGCTACAGCACCGAGCGCTTCTTCAAGTCTCACGCCGAGCTTTATAGCGCTGGTATGTGAACGGACCCGGCCCGGACGGCCAATCCCCTCCCGGAATCAACAAGCGTTTCACTGCTTTCGACAAGCAGTGAAACGCTTCTTGATTCCGGGCGAACCGCGTCCCCTCAGGGAAATGTGGCAGACTCCACCGATTTCAATTAAAACGCGAATAAATATTTCCTAAATTGCAGTTTTCCACAAGCAAAAACAAATACTTGTAGACGTATAGAATAATTAACGATTGTGGCGCAGCCTGAAGCTGCAGAGACAATGGGAAACAAATACTCATAATACTTTGGAGATGCCGCATGTCCGTTTTCAACCGCCTGCTCGCCAGTCGGAAGGGTGCTGCCGCCATTGAATTCGCAGTCATTGCGCCGCTTTTCTTCATGTGCGTGCTGACGCTGATAGCCTACGGGATCTATCTGAGCGCCGCACATTCCATCCAGCAGATAGCCGCGGATGCGGCACGGACGGCGATTGCGGGCCTTTCCGAAGAAGAGCGGGAGCGCCTTGCGACCGATTACATCCGGCGCACGACGATGAGCCAGACCTTCATCGACTCCTCCCGCATGAACGTCACCGTCCGCGATGACGCCAACAATACCAACCAGTTCACCGTCACCATCTCCTATGACGCAAGCGACCTCCCCATCTGGAAGCTCTTCACCTTTGCCCTGCCGGGTGAGCAGATCGAGCGTTACGCGACGATACGTGTGGGAGGCATCTGAGATGCATGGAGCGACATCCGCCGTTCGGCGATACCTGAAGTCCCGCACCGGCAATATTGGCGTCTCGGCGGCCCTCGTCATGCCGCTGGTGGTCGCGTCGATGGGGCTCGGCATCGATTACGGCTATCTCACCCTTCAGCGGCGCGAGCTGCAGTCTGTCGCGGACCTCGCCTCGATCGCGGCCGCGGCCAATGTAAGTTCAGCGGAAGAGGCCGTGCTCGCCCACTTCCGGAGCAACGGTCTCGGCTTCGCCGTCTCGACTCCCTCGGGGCTGATGACTGTGGACGGCAAACTCCTGCCGAACGACGTCGAAACCGCCGCAAAGGGGGTGGCTACGGTCGTGCGCGGGCGCTATGTCCCCGACCCGACGATCGATGCCGGCCAACGGTTCATCAGGGGGGCCCTGCCCGCCGACGCCGTCCAGGTTACGCTTGAGAAGAAGGGCGACATCTATCTCGCGGCGCTGTTCAGCGAGTCGCCAGATTTGAGCGTGATCGGCACCGCGGCGAGTTCGAAAATCGCTGCCTTCTCCGTCGGCTCCCGCCTTGCCAGCCTCAATGGGGGCCTCTTGAACGCGATCCTCGGCCAGATGCTCGGCACCAACGTGGCGCTGAAGGTCATGGATTACGAGGCATTGATCGACGCCGACATCGATATCCAGCCATTCCTCAAGATCATCGCCACCCGCCTCAGTCTCACGGCCGCTTCCTATGAAGACGTGCTGACGACGGAGCTGACGATGCCGCAACTGCTCGGATCGCTGCGGCTCGTGCAGGGGCTCTCCGGAACGGTGACTTCGGCGCTCAAGTCCGTCGAACTCGCAACAGCCGGGAACAGGCAGACATTCACTTTGGCGCAGATCCTCAACATCGACCCGAAAAAGAGCCTCGGCATAGATGCGGGCTCGGACTGGGCGATGAAAGTCAGTGCGTTGCAAGTCGTCTCTGCCGCTGCGGTGATTGCCAACGGCGAACATCAGATCGCTCTCGACGCCGTTGCGGGTCTGCCAGGTATTGCCTCGGTAAAGGTCAGGCTCGCGATCGGCGAACCGCCGGTGGAAACGCCGAGCCATCGCCTGGGTTCACCAGGCGCGGCAGTAAGAACGGCACAGACGCGCCTCGCTGTCGAAGTCGTCATCGACGGTCTCGCGGCTCTCGCCGGAACCCGCATTCGGCTGCCGATCTATGTCGAACTCGCCCATGCGGAAGCAAAGCTCGCGGATATCCGTTGCTACGGCGGAAGGCCGGAGAATGCGGCGGTGATCATAGATGCGGTTCCCGGCGTGGCGGAGATCGCCCTCGGCGATGTCGATCCCACCGTCCTGTCGAGCTTTTCGTCCGATGCCCGGGTGACCCGGGCGCGGCTCCTCGACGGTCTGATCAAGATCGACGGCATCGCCCATGTCGAGTCCAAGAACCTGCAACCCTCTCGCCTGACATTCAGCCCCACCGAGGTTGCCTCGCGGACGATCAAGAGCGTCTCGACCAGGGATATCCTCTCTTCGACGACCAAGACCCTGCTCGGCAATCTCGACGCCCAGATCAATGTGGGCGGTCTCCTCTCGATCGGAAGTCCGACTTTATTGCAGCAGGCCCTGGCGCAAACACTCGGCGCCGTGACCGCACCCGTCGATCAATTGCTCTACAATCTACTGCTCCTGGTCGGCGTGCGCGTCGGCGAGGCCGACGTGCGCGTCACCGGCGTTACATGCCAACGGCCCGTTCTTGTTCAGTAAAGCGCTCGCACACGTGCAGATTTCAATTTCGTGTGAAACAAAACGCAGGCCTTGCGCATTGATCATTACGCGTGAATGGTAAATGTGGGGCGAAGGGACCATTGAGTGCCCCCAGCGCAGGAGTGGGGGGCGCGCGCAGCAGATGCAGCGGGTCGCGGAGAAGGGCAGCTCTGAGCAGCAGGTACCAACCGGCTTGACGGTTAGCGACCTGGTGCAAAATCCAAATTTCCCGCAAATATTGCAGGCAGGCGCGCGAACGCTGATCGCCGTCAACGACCTCTTCCCGCGCGTTGCGCGTCTGGTGGCGTCACACCAGAAGTGGATGCTGACCCAAGCGGCCTATTCCCTGCACCTGGAACGGGATGCCAACAACCCGGAATCAGGCATCACTGCCGCGCGGTTGCTCAAATTCATGCGGGATACCGGGGGCGCCAGCCGCAATACGGCCGCCGCATTCCTGGCGGAACTGGTCGCTTACAAGCTGCTTCAGCCGGCATCGGGCGGACGTACCAAGAGAGCGCGCCCTCTCGAGCCGACCGAGGTCAGCGAGACCGCGATGCGACTCTGGTTCAAGAGTCAGATGAGCACGATCGATCTCCTCGACGGCGGAACCAGAGTCTCACGCGTCGAAGCGGACAAATCGATTTTCGAACGCGCCCAGCCGCTGGCGGCACGGCGCCTCCTCTCCGACAACAGATGGACGACGCCGCCGAAGGGTGTCGCCATCTTTGTCTGGTCCGAATCGGGCGGCGTGATCCTCGACGATCTCATGACGCGCGTCTCCGAATTCGCGCCGATGGACGGCAAGGTATGGGTCGATGTCAGCCTGGCGAAACTTGCCGAGCACTACCTGATATCGAATACCCATGTCCGCCGGATATTCGCCAGGGCCGACGCAGCCGGGTTCCTTGGAAAATCCGAGGATGGACGACGCGGACGGTTCTGGCTGAGCGCACGGCTGATCGAGGAATATGTCTCCTGGCAGGCGGTAAAGATCGAGGCTTTGGCCAGCGCCTATGATCAAGCCTCCGATTGGGCTGCTTGACTGCCCAGCATTCGCTGCACGCCTTATGCCGCTACGGCCGCGATTCTGGAAAGCGCGGCAGGTCGTCGCTGATATCGTAATAGCTCCCCTTGTCCGCGCAAAAGATGTGATAGCCGGGCTCGAGCGCCACCGCACCCTCGAACGTTCCGGCGAGAATGGACGTGTAGTCCAATCCATCCGCCTTCCAGAACAGGGCCGATCCGCAATGCCGGCAGAAACCGCGTCGCGCCTCATCGCTGGAACGGTACCAGGTCACGTTCTCGACGCCTTCCACTTCCATTTCACTGTCGAGCACATTTGTGGCCGCATAGTAGAGCCCGGTTTGCTTTCGGCATTGAGAGCAATGGCAGAAGATCAGTTCGCGAAGCTTTCCGCGCGTCTTGAAACGCACAGCGCCGCAAAGGCAACCGCCCTCGTTTATTTCCATCGTCTGCCCCCTTCGAACCTGTGCACTTCAACACATAAAAGCCGGGCAAGCTTTCAAGCTGGCCCGGCCAAAGTCAAATTCAGAGAATGCGCCACAGGTTCAGAAATATTGAACCGATGGCTTTATCGGATCAGCCGTTGACGACCATCTTCTTCTCGTCGCGGCCGCCCTTCATCCGCTCGGCGAGCAGGAAGGCCAGCTCAAGTGCCTGATCGGCATTGAGGCGCGGATCGCAATGGGTGTGGTAGCGGTCGGCAAGGTCGTCGCCGGAAAGCGCGCGTGCGCCGCCGGTGCACTCCGTGACGTCGTTGCCGGTCATCTCGATATGGATGCCGCCCGGATGCGAGCCTTCGGCGCGGTGAATCTGGAAGAAGCTCTCGACTTCGGACAGAATCCGCTCGAACGGCCGGGTCTTGTAATTGTTGAGCGTGATCGTGTTGCCATGCATCGGATCGCAGGACCACACCACCTTCTTGCCCTCCCGCTCGACGGCTCGGATGAGGCGCGGCAGATGCTCGGCGACCTTGTCGTGGCCGAAGCGGCAGATCAGCGTGAGACGTCCCGCCTCGTTGGCGGGATTGAGGACGTCGATCAATTCGAGAAGGCCGTCCGCCGTCAGCGACGGGCCGCACTTCAGGCCAAGCGGATTCTTGATGCCGCGGCAATATTCGATATGCGCGTGATCGGGCTGGCGCGTACGATCGCCGATCCAGATCATGTGGCCGGACGTCGCGTACCAGTCGCCCGAGGTCGAATCGACGCGCGTGAGCGCCTGCTCGTAACCGAGCAGCAGAGCTTCGTGGCTGGTGAAGAAATCCGTTTCACGCAGGCTCGGATGGTTTTCAGCGGTGATACCGATCGCCTTCATGAAATCCATCGTCTCGGATATCCGGTCGGCGAGCTTGCGGTAACGCTCTGCCTGAGGGCTGTCCTTGACGAAACCGAGCATCCACTGATGGACGTTCTCGAGATTGGCGTAACCGCCCATGGCGAAGGCGCGCAGCAGGTTCAGCGTGGCCGCGGACTGGCGATAGGCCATGACCTGCCGCTCCGGATTGGGCACGCGTGCCTCCTCCGTGAACTCTATGCCGTTGATGATGTCGCCGCGGTAGCTCGGCAGCGTCACATCACCCTGTTTCTCGATGCCCGACGAGCGCGGCTTGGCGAACTGGCCGGCAATGCGGCCCACCTTGACGACCGGCTGCTGCGCACCGAAGGTCAGGACGACGGCCATCTGCAGGAAGGCGCGGAAGAAATCGCGGATCGTATCGGCGCCATGCTCGGCGAAGCTCTCGGCGCAGTCGCCCCCTTGCAACAGGAAGCCGCGGCCCTCGGCAACATTGGCAAGCGCGCTCTTGAGACGGCGCGCCTCTCCCGCGAAGACAAGCGGCGGATACTTGGCAAGACGCGCCTCCACGCTATCGAGCGCTGCGAGGTCCGGATAGTCCGGCACCTGCTGAATGGGTTTTTGCCGCCAGCTGTTCGGAGTCCAAGTCTGTGCCATTTCCATCACCTGTTGTCTGACGCGGATCGGCCCGCGTCGCGCCCTGCGGCCGTCACGCCGCCCGGCATCCGGATTTGCATGCGTCCGCGTCGGCAGCCCCGCCGATACCTGCGATCTGCCACAACGCCCGGGCGGACTACTTTCGCGGATGCGGGCTTATAAACGTTAACAGGGGGCTTGGAAAGCCATCCTACCAGAAAACGTGGACTGTCACGATGACGGCGGGCGAGGCTCAGCCGACCCTCTCCCCGTTCCTCACGCGATAGCTCGGCTGATACATCGTGACGAGCTCTTCCGCCGCCGTCGGGTGAACCGCCATCGTCCGGTCGAAATCGTCCTTCGTGCAGCCGGCCTTCAGCGAAATTCCCAACAACTGCGCCATCTCGCCGGCATCATGGCCGAGAATATGCGCCCCGACGACCTTGCGGTCAGAGGCATTGACGACGAGCTTCATGATCGTCTTCTCCTTACGGCCGGAGAGCGTCGCTTTCATCGGCCGGAACTCGGCGCGATAGACCTCGATCTCTTGGAATTTCCGGGCCGCTTCCTCTTCCGTGATCCCTACCGTGCCGATCTCGGGTTGCGAGAAGACGGCGGTCGCGATCAGGTCGTGGTCCGGCGAGGTCGGATTGTTCTTGTATTCCGTCTCGATGAAGCACATGGCCTCGTGGATCGCCACCGGGGTCAGCTGCACGCGATCGGTCACATCGCCGAGTGCGTAGATCCCCGGCGTGCTCGTGCGCGAAAAGGCGTCGACGATGATTGCACCGAGCTCGTTGGTCCTGACGCCGGCCGCCTCAAGCCCGAGACCCTTCGTGTTCGGCACACGACCGAGCGCCAGCATCACCTGGTCGGCGACGATCTCACCATGTTTCATCGTCGTTGCCACACGCCGTCCGTCCGCATCCGCCGACACCGACTGGATGATGTCCTCGCAAAGGATGCGGATTCCCTTCTCCTCCATGGCTGCGTGCAGACCACGCCGCATGTCCTGATCGAAGCGGGACAGAATTTCCTTCCCGCGGTAGATCAGCGTCGTTTTCACGCCCAGCCCGTGGAAGATATTGGCGAATTCCACGGCGATGTAGCCGCCGCCGGCAATGAGGATCGATTCCGGCAGCGCCGGAAGATCGAAGGCTTCGTTGGAGGTGATGCACAGTTCATGGCCCGGCAGCGCGTCATGCGGACTCGGATGCCCCCCGACCGCGATAACGATGCGCTCCGCCGTGACGGTCTTGCCGCTAGCAAGCAGCTTCACCGTGTTCGGACCGGCGAGCTCGGCGCGCGTATCCAGGATCTCGGCCCCGGCATTTGCCAGGCCCTTACGGTAAAGACCCTCCAGCCGGGCGATCTCCTGTTCCTTCGCGGCAACGAGCTTGGCCCAATCGAAACGGCTCTCGCCGACGACCCAGCCGAAGCCCGCGGCATCTTCGAAATGTTCCGCAAACTGCGAGGCATAGACATAGAGCTTCTTCGGTACACAGCCGCGGATGACGCACGTCCCGCCGTAACGGAACTCCTCGGCGATCGCCACCTTCTTGCCGAGCGCCGCAGCCAGCCGCCCGCTTCTCACTCCGCCCGAACCGCCCCCGATCACGAAGAGGTCATAGTCGAAAGCGCTCATGGGAACTCCTGCAGGAAGTGAAATGTCGAATAGGCCGTCGGCCGGGAGACGTCGGGCTGGAAAGCGCACACGGAGTCGCCTTTCGCCCCTGATATAGTATTGCGGCGCAAAAAAAGAAAAGCCCGGATCGCTCCGGGCTCCTGTCTTGCGGTTAAACTCGTGCCGTCTGGTGGCGGCCAGACCGCCGGTTCGACCGGTCGTTATTGCGCAGGCGCCGTGGCGCCGGCATTTGCTGCCGGCGCATTGCCGATCTTCTCGTCGAGCGACTTCGTCGCTTCGCTGGTCAGGTCGCGCGAAACGCCGGCAGCCCAGATGTCGGCAGCCTTCAGCATCTCACGCGAGGCGATCGGGCCGTCATTCAGAAGCTTCTTGCCCGCGGTCGAGTTGTAGAAGTCGGCGATGGCGTTCAGCTCTTCGACGGTGAAGGTCTTCGCGTAGATGGTCGCAGCTTCGCGCTCCAGATCCGAACGCCGCCCGGCGAGGCTGAGCGCCTTCTCGTCCACGGTCGCGGTGATCAGTTCCTGATGGTTCGGCGATGCCTGAATGAGCGTGTTCTTCAGGCGTTCGGCGAGGTTCGGCAGAATGTTGTCGAAGCTGTTGGTCACGCCGAGCGCGGCGATCGTCGCACGCGCAGCCTTGATCTGATCTTCCGTCACGTCCTGCGCCCGTACCGCCGGAACCGCAACCGAAACGAGGATCGCAGCAGTAGCGAAAGTGCGGGCAAGACCTGCGAATTTGTTCATATTTTTCCATGCTCCTGTGTTGGCACGTGCCGCCCGGCCGATAGCCGCCGCCTGGCTGACCTGTGCAAAAGTCTGTCTCTCGATACGCCCCGCGCCGCTCGGCCGGAGCCGTTCAAGAGGCCGTAAGCGTGCGCGCTCCCTCAGGACCGGCAATGATCGCCATCGACGCCATTTCTATGAAAAGCCCGTGCTCGACGACGCCCGGGATGGCGTTCAGCTCCACCGCGAGCGCATCTGCATCAGGAATACGGCCAAAAGATGCATCGAGAATGAGGTGTCCGCCATCGGTCGTGAAGGCTCCGTCGCCGGAGGATCGCACGACGATATCTCCTGCAAGACCCAGACGCGAAGCGGTCTTTTCGATCGCGAGCCTCGTGGCGACCTGGCCGAAAGAATTGATCTCGATCGGCAGTTTGAAAGCGCCGAGCACGTCCACGACCTTCGATTCGTCGGCGATGACGATCATCCGCGCCGAGGCGCTCGCGACGATCTTCTCGCGCAGCAACGCGCCACCGCCGCCCTTGATGAGGCGTAGCTTTCCGTCGACCTCGTCGGCCCCGTCGATCGTCAGGTCCAGTTCCGGCAGTTCGTCGAGCGACTTCAGAGGCACACCGAGCTCGAGGCAGAGGCGCGCCGTCCGCTCGGACGTCGGGACGCCGGAGATCTGAAAGCCGGATGCCACTTTCTCGGCCAGCAATCGGACGAATTCTTCAGCCGTCGAGCCTGTGCCTATTCCAAGCCGCATGCCGTTTTCGACATGTTCAAGCGCCGCTTCGGCGGCCTTGATCTTCATTTGGCGGGCGTCCATGCGCCACTCGCTCCCTCTCGATCCACGTCAGGCGGGGGCGTCGCCCTCGGCCGCCACCGTCCAATTCCGCTGAGACACTTACACGCCCGCCGCGGCAAACAAAAGTCAAAATGCACGGCCTGAACCGGATTCCGGCAGCGCTACGACCTAGGTCGCCATTGCATTCCACGCCGACTTCGCCTACCCGGTCGGACAAGGTTTTGCAGAACGAGGTTGCCGGTGTCCCTGCCCCTAGTCGTCTTCGATCTCGACGGTACGCTCGTCGACACAGCGCCCGATCTCGTCGCCAGCTTGAACCATGCGGTGACGCAAGCCGGTATCGAGCCGGTGACCTATGCGGACCTCACGCATCTGGTCGGCCACGGCGCACGGGCCATGATCGAGCGGACTTTCGCGCTTCGCGGCAGAACGATTGCCGAAGAAGAACTGTCCTGGCAGATGAAAGAGTTCGTCGATTTTTATCACGGATCAATGCCGGGTGAATCCCTGCCCTATCCGGGGCTGGTCGAAGCGCTCGACCGCCTGCAGGATGCGGGGCTGAAACTCGCCGTCTGCACCAACAAGCCGGAAATGCTGGCAAAGCGTCTTTTGGAGGGGTTGGGGCTACTTGGCCGCTTTGCGGCGATATCCGGCGGCGATACCTTCACCGTGCGCAAACCGCATGCCGACCACCTGCTGTCGACGGTCTCGAATGCCGGTGGGGTGGCCGAACGGGCGGTCATGGTCGGCGACAGTCTCAACGACGTTCTCGTCGCCCGAAATGCCTCCGTTCCGTCGATCGTCGTGCCCTTCGGCTATTCAGACGTGCCGATAGAAAGCCTGCTGCCCGATCAGATCATCGGCCACTTCGACGAATTGACACCGAATCTGGTCGAGACCGTGCTCTCCCGCAAGCCGAAGTGAAAGGGGCCGCTCGTCTAACGCGGCCCACTCTCCTCATCCTTCCAAACTCCGCGCCTTGCGCGTCGCCTCGAATGCGCGATTCATATACATGTCGCGATCGTAGACGTCGTGGAAATACTCGACGGTTCCGTCCTTGTTCGGCCAGGCGGTAAAATAGGAAACATAGACCGGGACTTTGGCGGAGACCGGCAGCGCCTTGTTGCGGCCGCCTGATATTTCCTTGCCGACCTCTTCGACACTCACGCCCAGAACCGCCGCCGCCATGCGCCGGGGATCGGCGAGACGCACGCAGCCATGGCTGAGCGCCCGCTGATCACGCTTGAAGAAGCTCTTCGACGGCGTGTCGTGCATGTAGATCGCATGCGCATTGGGGAAGAGGATCTTCAGTTCGCCAAGCGCATTGTCGCTGCTCGGCGGCTGACGCACGGCGACCGAGTTCGTCGAACCGTACCAGTTCACCGCGGTGGAAGGAACAACGCGGCCGCCGACTTCCACCTGATAACCCATCCGATCCAGATAGCCCGGATCGTTTCTAAGCTTCGGCAGCATCTCATTCACGATGATCGACTGCGGCACGCCCCAATAGGGATTTACTTCGACCGTCTGGATTTCGTCCTGGAAGAAATATGTCTGGTTGGCCTTGGAACCGACGACAACGCGCATGGAGAACTGCTCGGTGCCCTGTTCCGTGTAGGACGCGGTGAAGGCCGGCTGGTTGATGAAGACATAGCGGTCGCCAAGCCCATCCGGCAACCAGCGCGCCTGCTCCATCGCGATTTCGACCTTGTCTATCTTCCCTTCGGTCGTATCGCCGCCGGTGAGCGCGCGTATCGACGCCTGCCCGACAATGCCATCCGCCTTCAGACCGTGTTCCTTCTGGAAGGCCTCGACGACCGGCACCAGCTCGGGCGTGTAGTCCGGCGTCCCGTCATAGGCCGCGAGCACGACCGCATGCTCCGTCTTCAACGCTTCCGAGGCTTTCAACTTGATTCCGGCGATGACATTCGCGAGTTCCGGATTGCTTTCGCCGGGCTTCAGCAACGTCCCCGGTGCGATCTCCACCCGGGGCACAGCTGCGACCTGCGTCCGAAGCCGCTCGAGTTCCTGCCTCAAGGCCGCAAACTGTGCGCTTTTCGGATTTTGACTTTCGACAAGCGCCGCGACATCACTGCTTGTCTCGACCTTCTCCAGAAAGCCAAGAAGATCGACGTTTTTCCGCTTGAAGTCGTGATAGCCGGAAATCCTGTTCGGATCGATACGGCCGCGCACGGTGTCCTGAACATAGGTGAGCACGGCCGCGGACATCGCGATTTCGAAGCGCACCAAATCCTTCTCGCGGGCGATCATGTCGCCGCGGTCGAAATCTTCCGGAGGAATGACGACGGCGTAGTCGAGCGGGTCGAGACCGACCTTCGCAGCGTCGGACAGGACGGCCAGCGCCGCCTTGGCACGGCCGTTGACGCCCGTCCCCTCGATCCACAGGAATTCCGTCCTCGTGCCGTAGAAATTCTCGACAGCTTTTGCCACCTCGCCAGGCGCGCGCACATCGATTTCCGGAAGAAACTGGCGCGCATCGGATAGCGGCGAGCGCAGCATCGGCGGCAGGGCTCCGTTCAGCACCGAACCGGTAACGACAGGATCGACCATACGATCCGTCGCGATCCGGCGTAGCGGGTCCGCCTTATAGGTATAATAGCGCGGGCCGGTGATGCGCGGAGGCTTCGCCGCCTTCTGATCAAGCCGCTGCGGCGCGAACATGTCCACGCCCGGAACCTGCTGGCGAGGCTGCACCTGCTCCTGCGCATCGCGCTTCTTGCCTCCGCGGATGAAGTCCATGAAGGTGATTGCAGACGCCGGCTGCACATCCATGGTTGCAACCGCACAGCCGCTCATGAGCGCGACAATCGCTGCCGACTTGATAGTTCTCATAGATACAAACGTCCCCGTATTGCGTCGCCGCCGAATGCAGTCGCCGCCAGATTCTCGCCACGCCCTCGTGCTCCGAGAGTTATAGAAAAGGATGGTGAATGAAAAGGAAACGAAGCCTCCCGAATCCGCTCCCCGCGTATCGCCGCGTCCCGTTTTCAGCCATGACCCTTCGCCTAAAAATCTGATTTGCATCCACTTTGAACGCCGGAGCGCCATGCCGATGTTCCCTGCGACACAGGCAAGATGCGCAACGGAAGATTGCGGATGTGACGGAAAGGACACATCGTGCCGCCCGGAAACCCTTGTGAGCAAAGCCTGATCGTGGCTTGCCGCTCGGCGGCAATTCAAACGATTGTAGGGGTTCCATGCTCCCGCGGCCCCTTTACAAGGCGTCATGGCCGAGGCAGAGAAATGCCCGGCAGCGGGGAGGAAGATCGGCTTTGGACCCGGTTCCCCGCCTCGGCTTCATGAACCGCATGACGAAAGCAGGTATCGCGATGACATCGACCCGCACGGAAACAGATACGTTCGGCCCCATCGAAGTGGCGAGCGACCGCTATTGGGGCGCACAGGCCCAGCGATCGCTGGGCAATTTCAAAATCGGCTGGGAAAAACAGCCTCTGGCAATCGTGCGTGCACTCGGCATCGTCAAGCAGGCGGCTGCCCGCGCCAACATAGCGCTCGGCCGCCTCGACCCAACGATCGGCGACGCGATCGTCAGGGCCGCGCAGGAGGTGATCGACGGCAAGCTTGACGAGCACTTCCCTCTCGTCGTGTGGCAGACGGGCTCCGGAACCCAGTCGAACATGAATGCGAACGAGGTCGTTTCCAACCGTGCGATCGAGCTGCTCGGCGGCGTCATGGGCTCGAAGGAGCCGGTTCACCCGAACGATCACGTCAATATGAGCCAGTCGTCGAACGACACCTATCCCACCGCCATGCACATCGCCTGCGCGGAGCGCGTGATCCACGATCTGCTGCCGGCGCTCAAGCACTTGCACAAGGCGCTCGAAGAGAAGGTGAAGGCTTTCGATCACATCATCAAGATCGGACGCACCCACACGCAGGACGCAACGCCCCTGACTCTGGGACAGGAGTTTTCCGGCTATTCTGCGCAGGTCGCCTCCTCGATCAAACGGATCGAGATGACGCTCCCCGGCCTTTGCGAGCTCGCCCAGGGCGGGACCGCCGTCGGCACCGGGCTCAACGCGCCCGTCGGGTTTGCCGAGAAGGTCGCCGAGGAAATCGCCGGCATCACCGGCATCGGCTTCACTTCCGCGCCGAACAAGTTCGAAGCACTGGCCGCACACGACTCGATGGTCTTCAGCCACGGCGCGATCAACGCCACCGCCGCCGCGCTTTTCAAGATCGCCAACGACATCCGCTTCCTCGGCTCCGGCCCCCGCTCCGGCCTCGGCGAGCTTTCGCTGCCGGAAAACGAGCCGGGCTCGTCCATCATGCCGGGCAAGGTCAATCCGACTCAGTGCGAGGCGCTTACCCAGGTCTGCGTCCAGGTCTTCGGCAATCATGCGGCGCTGACCTTTGCCGGCAGCCAGGGCCATTTCGAGCTCAACGTCTACAATCCGCTGATGGCCTACAACTTCCTGCAGTCGGTGCAGCTGCTCGCCGATGCGGCTATCTCCTTCACCGATAATTGCGTCGTCGGGATCGAGGCGCGGGAGGACAACATCAAGGCGGCGCTCGACCGTTCGCTGATGTTGGTGACTGCGCTTGCGCCGAAGATCGGCTACGACAACGCGGCCAAGATCGCCAAGACCGCACACAAGAACGGCACCACGCTTCGCGAAGAGGCCGTAGGCGGCGGCTACGTCACGGACGAGGAGTTCGACGCCGTCGTCCGCCCCGAGACCATGATCGGTCCGGCCTGATCGCACTTCATGCGGCCGCGGCTCGACATGTTGCCGCCGCGGCCGCCTACCACATGGTCTTCGCGGCGCGGCCGGGCCACTCCCGGTCATAGCTTTCCTTGTCGAAATCGGCCTTGGCAGCCTTCAGCAGCGCGCCCGGCGTCGGTAGCGAGGCCGCATCGGCGAAGCGCTCCGCATTCCAGAGCTGTGAACGGATCAGAGCCCGGGCGCATTGGAAATAGACCTCGCCGATCGTTACCACGACGACGCTGCGCGGGTGCTTCCCATCGATCTCGAAGGAACCGGTCAAAGCCGGGTCGACGCTGACGACGGCGGTGCCGTTGATGCGGATGGTCGTGTTCGATCCGGGCACGAGGAAGAGCAGCGCCACTCTCGGATCGCGCACGATATTGGCAAGCGAGTCCACCCGGTTGTTACCCCGCCAGTCGGGCATCAGCACGGTCTTGTCGTCCGCGACGCGGACGACGCTTCGATCGTCGCCCCGCGGCGAACAGTCGAGTCCCTCAGGACCGACGGTGGCGAGCGCTGCGAAGGGCGACGCTTCGATCATTTCCCGGTACTCGGCCGTCAGCGCTGCCGTTACTTTGACGATCGATGCCTCGCTCGCTCCGCCATAGAGCGCCTGCAACTCCTCGACCGTTCCGATAATCGTCATCTCACCCCTCCTGCAACGGTGCTATGGCACGCCGAAATCGCGAACTCTGCGCGCTCGTTTCGAGGAATAGCATGACGACCTGATGACGCCATCAGGCGATTTTTGACATGGGAGCCTCTTTCCTGCGCTCCCAGAGAAATTCGTTGATCTTCTCGATGACCGGAGCGGCGGAAACGATGCGGCGATGCCCGAGACCGTTCGCCCAGTGCAATTCCACATTTGGCCCGACCGCGCCGTAGCGGCGCGCGTGATCGGCGGGGACCTCCTTGTCGTCCTCGGCATGGATGACCAGAACCGGCCTGCGGAGTGCCGCCAGGATGCGGGTAGCA
Organism: Sinorhizobium sp. M4_45; assembly: GCF_002885915.1. Classification (NCBI taxonomy): domain Bacteria; kingdom Pseudomonadati; phylum Pseudomonadota; class Alphaproteobacteria; order Hyphomicrobiales; family Rhizobiaceae; genus Sinorhizobium; species Sinorhizobium sp. M4_45. The sequence goes on along the minus strand of NZ_NWVE01000001.1, from coordinate 821,046 downwards.
TCGAAACCCTCGATGCGACGGCCGGAGAGCCGCTCCACCATGCCCTCGAAAGCTGCCTGCGCTTTCGGCGCGAGCCCCAACATCCGGCCGAAGCCCCTGAAGAGCCATGTCATTTCGCTTGGCGCACCGATCAGGACCAGTTTCCCCGGAACGCGCGCCGGTACGTCGCAGAGCACTGCCCCGGCCGCGCAGGCGAGGCTCGCGCCGCCGAAGGAATGGCCTATACCGACATCGAATCCGTCGAAATGGCGCCACGCCGCATCGATCGCCCTCACCGCTTGCGGCATGGTCAGTGTCCGCCCGGGCGACGCTCCGTGACCCGGCAAGTCGAGCGCCACCACCTCCGCGCCCGAGGAGAGCAGGCCGTCGATCAGCGTTGCCAGATAGTCGCTGCGAGATCCCCAGCCGTGCGCGACCAGTACCCGCGGCCCACGACCACCGTTGCGGCATTCGAAATGGCGAGCGGCAGCCCAGCCGCCCGCAAAGGACAACGTGACCTTCCGCGACCGTTGCATGATCGGCACTGCCGCTTTGAGCAGCGCCGCCTCCTTGCCGCTTTTTGGCTTCCGGCTCGGAGTGCGGCAGAAGATCCAGAATGCGGACTTGCCTGCCTTGTCGTCCGAAAACGCCGAAACGGCCTTCAGCGATAGACGGATGACCTTGATCGCAAAGGATGGCATAGTGGAGCTTTCTAATGTTCAACCATGAACATAATTGTACAACGATGAACAAAAAGCAAGCACAGATCGAAAGCCACCACTTTCCCTGGGATCATCCTCGTTTTCGAAGTTGGATCGCCGTTGCCCGCGCCTGTCAGCTGATGCAGCAGACATTGACGCGGCGGCTGAGCCATCTGGATGTGAAGCCGCCGCACCTGGACATCCTGGTCAATCTCTACCGCTTCGACGGCATCACCCAGCAGGAGCTTGCACGCAAGCTGCTCGTCGGCCGCTCGAACATGAGCATGCTGCTGCCGCAGCTCGAAAAGCGCGGCCTCATCGAAAGGCGAGGCGACGCAAGAGACAAACGCGTATTGCGTCTGTCGCTGACCTCAGCCGGAAGGACCTTGACCGAGGAAGCAATGGAAATTCAGACGGCGCTCATCGAGAGTTCGCACGGCGGGGAGCCGATCGAGGACTGCGTCAAGGTCGCCGAGTCGATGGAGCGGATCATCGCCACCCTGCTCAGGGAAGATGAATTGGCGGCGGGAGGCTGACCGAGGCTTCCCGGGTCGGCGGTCCCCAAGGCTGCGAGACGTCAGCGCGGCTTTTCGGCCTTGTCGCGCGACATACCCTTGTCGGCGAGCTCCTGCTCATAGGCCTTGAACAGCTCTTCGCCTTTCTCGCCGAGCTCCCGCAGATAGGTCCAGGTATAGATGCCGGTGTCATGCGAATCGTCGAAACCGATTCGCACCGCGTAATTTCCCGTCGGCTGGACCGTGATGATCTGGACGTTGCGCTTGCCCGGAACCGTCACCCGCTGGCTCGGCCCGTGCCCTTGCACCTCTGCCGAGGGCGAGAGGACCCGCAGGAGTTCCGCGGATAGGTCGAAGGCCACGCCGTCGTCGAAGGTGACGGACAGGCGGTGGCGGTCCCTGGATATCCGCAGTTCGGTCGGCCAGAATTCGCTCATCGTCATTGCTCCGTGTTCGTCCCCGTTCAAGTAAAGCAGAATTGAACGGCCGGAAATCGCCCGCAGAAGGCTTTCCAGATATTTGAAACAGTTTGCGACAGGATGCGCCTTGACGCGACCCTTTTTGACCCCGACATTGAAAGCGCAGGGAGAAAAGACTTGAACACGGCCGCTATAGACCAGACCGACGCCAGACCGCTCGACACCACGACTGCCCCGATGGTCGATCCATTTGGCCGCGCGGTCACCTATCTCCGCGTCTCTGTCACCGATCGCTGCGACTTCCGCTGCACCTATTGCATGGCGGAGCACATGACGTTCCTGCCGAAGAAGGACCTGTTGACGCTGGAAGAACTCCAGCGGCTCTGTTCCGCCTTCATTGCCAAGGGCGTACGCAAGCTGAGGCTCACCGGCGGGGAGCCGCTGGTGCGCAAGAACATCATGTTCCTCATTCGCGAACTCGGCAAAGAGATCGAAGCGGGACGGCTGGACGAACTGACACTCACCACCAACGGCTCGCAGCTTTCGAAATTCGCCGCCGAACTCGTCGATTGCGGCGTGCGGAGGATCAATGTCTCGCTCGACACGCTCGATCCCGACAAGTTCCGCCAGATCACCCGCTGGGGCGAATTGGCAAGGGTGCACGAAGGCATCGACGCGGCGTTGGCAGCCGGATTGAAGGTGAAGATCAACGCGGTTGCCCTCAAGGACTTCAACGATGCCGAGATACCGGACCTGATGCGCTGGGCGCATGGCCGCGGCATGGATCTGACGCTGATCGAGACCATGCCGATGGGCGAAGTGGACGAGGACAGGACCGACCATTACCTGCCGCTCTCGGAGATGCGCAGGCGGCTCGAGGCCGACTTCACGCTCCATGACATTCCCTACCGCACCGGCGGCCCGGCCCGCTATGTCGAGGTCGCGGAGACCGGCGGGCGTCTCGGCCTGATTACGCCGCTCACGCACAATTTTTGCGAAAGCTGCAATCGCGTCCGGCTGACCTGCACCGGCACGCTCTATATGTGCCTCGGCCAGAACGACGCTGCCGATCTGCGCGCCGCACTGCGCGCCACCGACGACGACGCCTATCTCGGGCAGGTCATCGACGAGGCGATCGGCCGCAAGCCGAAGGGCCACGACTTCATCATCGACCGCGAACAGAACCGCCCCGCCGTCGCCCGGCACATGAGCGTCACCGGGGGATAACAGTTTTGCCCCTCATCCGCCTGCCGGCACCTTCTCCCCGCAAGCGGGGCGAAGGGACAAGCGGCAATGCCTTGCTCGGCACGAGCGCCGCGGGCGATGCGCGACATCTCATACCTCATCGGTTTTGAAGCGCTCAGATCTTTGATCTTCCGGATGTTTTTGTCCTTTAATCGGATAGGATTTAAGGGAACATGCAGTAGGGATTCGCCACGCCGGGGAGGCTCGCGCCGTTCGGCCACAGCTATCAGGAATGAGAATGCGCTCGTCAGCCAATTTCCGCGGCATCGTCTTCATGTGCCTCGCGATGATCGGGTTCGCCTGCAACGATGCGCTGGTAAAATCGGTCACCGGCGCCATGAATACCGGCCAGATCATGTTCATCCGCGGGTTGCTGACGACGCTGATGGTGGTCGTAGTCGCATACCGGTTCGGCGCCTTCCGGCCGGTTCGGACGATCTTCAGGCCGGCCATCCTGCTGCGCATCGCCATGGAGGCGCTTGCATCGGTGACCTATATCTCCGCGCTTGGCCAGATCCCGCTCGCCAACGCTTCGGCGATCATGCAGGCACTTCCGCTGGCGGTCACGCTCGGCGCCGCGCTGTTCCTCGGCGAGCCCGTCGGCTGGCGGCGGTGGGCGGCGATCGTCGTCGGCTTCGCCGGCGTCCTCATCGTGTTGCGCCCCGGTCCCGAGGGCTTCACCGCGGCGGCCCTCACCGTCGTCGCCTGCGTCTTTTTCACTGCGACACGAGACCTCTGCACCCGCCGCATCGGCACCGACGTGCCGTCGCTGTACATCACGGTGACGACCTCACTCGTGACGACGCTGGTCGGTGCGGCCCTCATCGTCCCGCTCGGCGGCTGGCAACCGATGTCTACGACGTCGCTCAGCCATATCGCCGGCGCCAGTGTGCTTCTGATGCTCGGTTACCAGACGATCGTACTCGCGATGCGCGAAGGCGAGATCTCCGTGATTGCGCCATTTCGCTATATGAGTCTTCTCTGGTCGATCACCCTCGGAGTCGTCTTCTTCGCAGAGACGCCGGACCGCTGGATGCTGGCGGGCGTCGCCATCATCATCGGTTCCGGCCTTTATACGTTCTACCGCGAGAGCAAGCGCGGCCGGCGGGCGGTCGCGCAGCGCGCACTCGGCGGCCCCCTTGAATAGCCGAGGACGTTCTCGATGCCAGGCGGCCCCTCCCATGCCACCTTCCCTCCGGCAGTCAACATCAACACGCCCGAAGAGCTTCAGCGGGCTGAGGCCTGGTTGCCCTATATCGAGGATCACGAACCATGAACGACCCCTTGCGCCCACCGAAGATTTTCGGCATCGCCGGCTGGAAGAATTCCGGGAAGACCGGCCTGATGGTCCGCCTTGTCAGTGAAATGACCCGCCGCGGCTACATGGTCTCCACGATCAAGCACGCGCATCACGACTTCGACATCGACAAAGTCGGCGCGGACAGCTACCGCCATCGCGAGGCCGGCGCGCACGAGGTAACTATCGTTTCGTCGACGCGCTTCGCGATCATGCATGAATTGCGTGGGGCGCCGGAGCCCACATTCGAAGAGATCTTGTCCCGGCTTGCCCCTTGCGACCTGGTACTGATCGAAGGGTACAAGCGCGAGCCTGTCCCGAAAATCGAGGCGCGCCGCCAGGAATCGGCCAATCGCGAACCGCTCGCACCCAACGATCCGCATATCATGGCCATCGCTGCCGATCATCCGGTCGCGGACGCCGGCCTCCCCGTATTCGACCTGGACGACACGCAGGCGATCGCAGATTTCGTCGAGAAGGTCATCGGACTGCGTGACTGAGGTCGAGCGGACGGCATCAATCCAAGCGCACAGGCGGCTTGCAGAACCCACAAATAATCGGGGCCGGTTTCCCGGCCCCGACCGATGTCAGTTCGCACGCCTCGTTGACCTACCGCTGCGCTACAGGACGCACCAGCGGCGTCACGCGGCGAATGGTGACGCGGCGGTTCTCCTGCTCCGGCCCGTTCGTGCGGATTTTGAGGAACCGCTCGCCATAGCCCTGGGTGACGAGGTTTTCGGCCGGGATGCCGTAGACCTCGGTCAGGAGCACTGCGACGGACTCGGCACGCTCGTCGGAAAGTACGAGGTTGGACTGGTCGGCGCCAACGGCATCCGTGTGACCCTCGATGAAGAAGGTTTCACCCGGATCCTTCTCCAGGATCTTGTTCATTGCCTCCGCGACATTGCGCATGGTTTTCGCCTGCGACATCGATACCTCGGCGCTTCCCGTCGCGAAGGTGATGGTGTCGAGATCGATTCGGCGAACCTTGTCGCGCAGGCGTGCGGAGTGACGCACCTCATCGATGGTGTAGACGCGTTCGACCGACTCGACCGGGGGTTCGGACAGGAACTCGTAGTAATCCCGGTCCGGATCCTCGGCGACATCGACGATATATTCGTCCACCGGTATCGTCAGACGCATCGGTGGCAGGTCATAACCCACGTCTATGATGGCGGGTCGGTCTTCTTCGTATTCCGGCGCGTACATCATGACGTATTCCTCGCCGTCACGATCGACGCGCGTGCGCGTCAGGATGTCTCCGTACTCGTTGTAGATGGTGACGATCCGATAGCCGCCCGGGCGGACGATCGTTTCACGGACGCGACCTCGCGAGAGATTTTCATAATAGCTCTCTTCCGAATTCCTGCGCAGGCGCGGCCGGTCGTCGCCGCGCACGAAGATGCGATCGCCGACCCCGAGGATGACACGGTCCTCGTTTTCTTCGACGACCCTCACCTCCGTGACGTTGTTCTCGGTGGTGTTGTTGACGGTCGTGTTGTTGACCGTTGTGTTGTTTATGACCGTGCTGTTGATGATGTTGGTCGTCTGCGGCACCGCAAAGGTCGGCGCCTCCTCAACCCGCTCGCCCTCTTCGCTGAGCGCAGCCTCGATCTTTTGAGGAATTTCTTCCCTGGCTTCGGCCGGGATCGCAGCCTGGGCCGCTGCATCGTCGGCCGGCGGTTCTACGCTCTCTTGAGTCGCACGCAATTCCTCGCGCTGCTTCCGCCGGGTTTCTCGCGCCTGGTTGCCGCCGGAAATGTCGGCATCCTTGTCGCTGTCGAGGACAGCCGCGCCTTTCTCGACAGGCAGGACGACGGTCTCGTCGGAGGCTGCGGGGTCCTCCGCGATTTTCTGCTTTTCTTCCGTCGAGCGCTCATCGACGACTTCGGGAGCCGGCTGGCCGGCGGGCTGCTCACCCTGCTGTTCAGCGGTTGCGGGTTGTTCGGCGCCGGGAATCGACTGCTGCTCGCTCTCGCCAGTCTGCTCGGCCGGCGCCTCCGTCGCGGGCTGTTCGGCGGTGGTGCCGCTCTCAGGTTCGGCGGTCGGCTGCTCGGCGGCCTTCTGTTCTTCCGTCTGCCGCTGCTCCTCGGCCTGTTGCTGGCGTCTCTTACGCGTAGGCTCCTGTTCCTCGGCCTGCTGCGGCGCGCCCTCCTCGGCTGCGGGCTGCTGCTCTTCCGCCTGCTGCTGGCGCTTCTCGCCCGCAGGGGCCTCTTCTTCGGCCTGCTGGGGGGCACCCTCCTCGGCCGCAGGCTTCTGCTCTTCGGCCTGCTGCTGGCGCTTCTTGCGCTTGGGGGCCTCTTCTTCGGCCTGCTGCGGAGCGCTCTCTTCGGCTGCAGGCTGTTCTTCCGCCTGCTGCTGGCGCTTCTTGCGCCGGGGAGCCTCTTCTTCGGCCTGCTGCGGAGCGCTCTCTTCGGCTGCGGGCTGCTCTTCCGCCTGCTGCTGGCGTTTCTTGCGCCGGGGAGCCTCTTCTTCGGCCTGCTGCGGAGCGCTCTCTTCGGCTGCGGGCTGCTCTTCCGCCTGCTGCTGGCGCTTCTTGCGGCGGGGAGCCTCTTCTTCGGCCTGCTGCGGAGCGCTCTCTTCGGCTGCCGGCTGTTCTTCGGCCTGCTGCTGGCGCTTCCTGCGCGGTTTCTGCTGCTCCTCGGCCTGCGGCTGCTCCTCCGCCTGCCCCTGCGATTCCTCCTCGGCCTGACGCTGCTTGCGCTTCAGCAACAGCAGATCCTCGGGCGACTGTTGGCCCTCTCCTTCCTGAGCGACTTCGAACGGAGCAGTCAGGCTGTCAGCGAAGGCCGGCTGGATCATCAGGGACGCCGAAAGAACGGGCAAGGCCACTGTTGCGAAAAGTCTGGATCGTATCGACATTTTTTTCTTCCTCTTGTTCGGAGGTCCTGACGCTGGTGTGCAAACGCGACTCCAATCGCCTCGCCCACCATGGCGCCCTCGTCACAGGGCCATGATCCGCGGTCCCGGCCATTTTTGCCTCGGCCGAAATGCCGTAGCCGCAACGCCGCAACTGCGGATCGGTTCCGCTGCAAGGCCTATCGAAGGCGACATTAACCGCTCCTGAACGGCCCGTTCATCTTCTCGCGCAACTTCTGCGGCAATCGAAGGACATGATTCGCGTCGAACAGTGGGAAGCAAAGCTTTCCAGTTGATTTTTGCAGGAAATCCGTACGAATATCGCCGCAACCGGCGGCTTGAAGCTCCGGCGCCAATTGGCATCCGCGAAACAAGAAGAACCGGATGCCGAGCCAACAGAGAGGACATCATGCGTATTTCCAGACGTCTGGCAGCCACCGTATCGGCTGCCGTTTTCGTGCTTATGGCCGGCGCTGCCATGGCGGAGGGCGAGAAGATCGTGATCGGTACCGAAGGCGCCTACCCGCCCTTCAACAATCTCGAGTCCGACGGCACGCTGACCGGCTTCGACATCGATATCGCCAAGGCGCTTTGCGAAGAGATGAAGGCCGATTGCACCTTCGTGACCCAGGAATGGGACGGCGCCATTCCGGCGCTGATCGCCAAGAAATTCGACGCGTTCATCGCGTCCATGTCGATCACCGAGGAACGCAAGGAAAAGGTCGACTTCACCAACAAGTACTACAACACGCCTCCGGCCATCGCGGTGCCGAAAGATTCGCCGATCACCGAGGCGACGGCAGCAGCCCTCTCCGGCAAAATGCTGGGCGCACAGAGTTCGACCACGCACTCCAACTATGCGGAAGCGCATATGAAAGATTCGGAACTGAAGCTTTACCCGACCGCGGATGAATACAAGCTCGACCTCGCCAACGGCCGCATCGACGCGGCCATCGACGACGTCGTGGTGCTTTCGGAATGGCTCAAGACGGACGATGGCGCCTGCTGCAAGCTGCTTGGTACCCTGCCGATCGATCCGGTCATCAATGGCGAAGGCGCAGGTATCGCGCTCCGCAAGGGCGACAACGCTCTGCGGGAGAAGTTCAACAAGGCGATCGACGCCATCCGCGCGAACGGCAAGTACAAGGAAATCAACGAGAAGTACTTCCCCTTCGACGTCTACGGCAGCTAATCTCGGCGAATCCTGCACATCTTGAGGCTTTATGCCGGGATAATCTCGGTTGATGAAGAAAATGCAACGGCGGACGGGCTTGCCCTTCCGCCGTTTTTGTTTGACAAGGAATCACGAAAATAAGCGTCTAGCGCGCGGCGCGGCTGAAGAACAAAAACGCGGTAGACGCCAGAATACGCAACGGGAACTATTGGCATGAGCGGACTGTTTGCCGCCCTTTCCTCCGGTCTCTCCTGGATCGGCGCGATCATCGATCCGCTATGCGGTCCTCTCGGGGTATTTCGGTGGTTCGGATCGGATACCCTTCTCGCGTGCGGCGACGCAGGCTGGGGCGATGAAATCGCCTATGGATTCCTCGTCACCGCCAGCCTGGCGATCGCGACCCTTCCAGTGGGATTGATCATCGGCTTCTTCGTTGCGCTCGCCAAGCAATCCGAGGAAAAATCCCTGCGGCTGGCCGGCAACATCTATACGACGATTTTCCGAGGCCTGCCGGAGCTCCTTACGCTCTTCATCGTATATTACGGCCTGCAGATCCTCGCCCAGCAGTTCCTGGCGACGATCGGTTATACGGGCGCCGTCGAGATCAGCGCCTTCGTTGCGGGGATGATCGCTCTGGGCGTGGTCTTTTCGGCCTATTGTTCCGAAGTGCTGCTTTCTGCCTTCAAGGCGATTCCCCACGGGCAGTACGAGGCCGGTGACGCGCTCGGCCTGCACCGGGGCAAGACGATGCGCCTCATCATTCTGCCTCAGCTCATCCGCATCGCGCTGCCCGGGCTCGGCAATCTCTGGATGGCGCTGCTCAAGGACACCGCCCTCGTCTCGGTCATCGGGCTGCCGGATATCCTGCGCCAGACCGGCGTTGCGGCCCGGGTGACCAAGCACGCTTTCGAATTCTTCGGCATCGCCTGCGTTCTGTTCCTCGTCCTGGCAATGATCTCCTCGGTCGTATTCTCGGCGCTCGAGCGCTCCACCAAGCGCGCGGAGGCACGCCGATGAGCATTGCCGAAACCATGATCCCGCCGCAGGCGCCCCCGCCGGCGCCGCCGAAGCCCTACACTTTCTCGCGCTTTTTCGGCAGCGTGGCGCTCGGCATCTGGCTGGCGCTCGGTGTCGGAATTTTCCTGACGGTCGTCAACGGCTGGGACCCCGAGAAATTCTCTCGCTATGGGCCGAGCTTCCTTTCCGGTCTTGGGGTGACACTGACACTCGTCACCTCCTCCATCCTCATGGGCGCTGTCGTTTCGCTGCCCGTGGCGCTCGGGCGCATGTCGAAGAACAGATTATGGGGCTGGCTTGCCTACGCCTATGTCTACTTCTTCCGCGGGACGCCGCTCATCACCCAGCTCTTCCTCATCTATTACGGGCTCGGCAGCTTCCGTCCGCAGCTCGAATCCGCGGGACTGTGGTGGTTCTTCCGCGATGCCTGGAACTGTGCGCTGTTCACCTTCACGCTGAACACCGCCGCCTATCAGGCGGAAATCCTGCGCGGCGCCATCGAAAGCGTGCCGCGCGGCCAGCGCGAGGGGGCGGCCGCGCTCGGCCTGCCGGAGCGCGTAGCCTTCTTCAAGGTCATTCTGCCTCAGGCGATGATCGTTGCGCTGCGCCCCTACGGCAACGAAATCATCCTGATGATCAAGGGCTCGGCAATCGTGGCGATCGTCACGGTCTTCGACCTCATGGGTGAGACTCGTCGCGCCTTTTCCCGGACCTTCGACTACCAAATGTATATCTGGGCCGCGATCCTCTATCTGCTGATGGTGGAATTGCTGCGCAACATCTGGGGCTGGCTGGAAGCCCGCCTGACCCGCCATCTAAAGCGCTGAACGCGCCTCGGGCCGCAGGCCGGACTCCGGTGGCCAGCTTGGCAGCACTCGCCGCCATTTGCTGCCAACCGATTGTTTTTGTAGGTGCTTTCTCGCTTTACTCACCTACATTAAGGCTTGATTAAGCAATTAAGCGCTCCATCATAGAGACCAACCTTTGTGAAAAGTGAGGTCCGCATGACGAACGACATGGAACTGCAGCTCAAGGGTTACGGGCTGACGACGGCTCAGATACTTTATCGGATGCCCGACCACCCGGCTTTCCTGCAGACATACATCTGGCAACACTACGACATCGCGCCGGACTTTCCGGAAATGCATAGCTTCCTCAAATTCTGGCAGGAGAAGCTGGACGGGCCGCTGCATTCGGTACGCTATGTGCACCGAAAGCTGATTTCGGCCTCCGAATGGCGGGCTCTCCAGGGAGAGTTTATCGTCCATTAGGCTCCGGCGCACGTCGTTGTCGGATGTGTCAGACGGATCGGGTGATGCCGCCGTCGATCCGGATGTTCTGGCCGGTGATATAGCCTCCGCGATCGCTTGCGAGCAGCGCGATCAACTCGGCCACCTCCTCCGATGCGCCGTAACGTCCCATCGGAATCCGCTGACGCCGTTCCTCCGTTTCGGGCAGACTGTCGATAAAGCCGGGCAGAACATTGTTCATGCGGACATTGTCGGCGGCATACCGATCGGCGAAGAGCTTGGTGAAAGCCGCAAGCCCGGAACGGAAGACCCCCGACGTCGGAAACAAGGGGTCGGGTTCGAAGGCGGCGTAGGTGGAAATATTGACGATGCTGCCGGATTTCTGCTCCACCATGATCGGCGTCACCAGCCGGGTTGGCCGCACGACGTTGAGAAAATAGACATCCATACCCCGGTGCCATTCCTCGTCGGTGAGTTCGAGCACCGGAGCCCGCGGGCCATGCCCGGCCGAATTGATCAGCGCGTCCACGCGCCCCCAGGCATCATAGGCTGCGTCGACGAGCCGCTTCAGATCGTCGTTCGACTGGTTCGATCCGGTAACGCCGATTCCGCCGAGTTCCTTGGCGAGCGCCTCGCCCTTGCCGGACGAAGACAGGACGGCAACCCTGTAACCCTCTGCCGCCATCCTCCTTGCCGCCTCGGCCCCCATGCCGGAACCGCCGGCCGTGACGATCGCCACCTTCTGTTCGCTCATCTTGTGCTCCTTTTGGCATGACCGAGAGAAGCGCAGTTGAAGCAGGCCTGCGCGCCCGCATCAACTGAGAATTTCTGAAGGCGGGATCAGCAATGCGGCGCAGCGGTGCACGCAGGTCTCAGACATGGACCTCGCCATGCGCCAATTCGCCGGCGCCTGTCGCCCTGTGGAGCGAACCGTAGAGCACGACCGCATAGAAGAGCGCGACGCCGATCGCCACGGCAAGGCCAGGCACGGGACCAAGAGCGGCGTTCTCGGCAACATCGGCCCAGGAACGGACATGGCCGAAAGGCTCTCCCGTGCTCGAAATCTTCGGCGAGGAAATCTTCAGCGCCCATGCCAGGAGCAGGATCAGGTACATCCAGCAATAATTGCGCTGTAACCGCCGGCAGAGGGCCTCCCTGTAGCCCATCAGGAAAGCCGGCTGGCGCAGGCTCTTGGCGATCGACACCGACCATTTGAAGCTCGGCGTGCCTTCAGGGCACAAGATTTGCGCGAAGTAGCCGCGTTCCATCTGGCGCACGCGGGCGCGATAGACGTCGAAGAAACGGTAACGCCGCGCTTCGATCAGCAGCAACAGGCTGATGAGCAGCATGGCAAAGAGAAGAACACCGTGATGGGACGACGGCGTCGAGAGCGAGACCGAAAGCATCGCCGCGACCACGGTGATCGCCCAGTTCGATGTTCGGTCTATGCGGTCCCGCCAACCGGCCATCCGCCCGATTTCGCCGCGATAATAGTGGATGATCGCGTTGATCGTCTCCTGCGGTGTCTGCGGCAGAGGCGGCGTTTGCCGCTCCGGCATCTCCGTTTCCAATGTCAACGGGCTCAATTCGGCAGACATCGGCATTCCTCCCGATTTTTCATTCTTTTAGGAATGATGACTCCTTTTCGATCAAGGTTAAATGGCGCGCGTCCCCGACCTGCTCAAAATCTTTACCGCAGGCGAATGTTCCCGTCGCCGCCTCGGCGGAACCTCTCCTCGGGCCGTGAGGTGGTATAATCCCGCGTCGACGGAAACCGTCGCCGTTCCGCCAAAGAACAGGTTATTATCGAGCTGAACCGGCCAGTGACAGGGACGGCCGCGACCGGCGATTGTCAAAGGCCGCCGGGGGTCGTATGAAGCGCCCATGACGCAGAAAATCAAGAAGATCGACGAGGAGGCCCTCGCAGAGGCCTATAACCGAGCGCTTGCCTTGGAGAAGTCCGGGCATTTCGACGCGGCGGCCGCCGCCTATCGGGAAGTCCTGGAAATCGACCCGGAGGACCACGGCGGCGCCGCCGTTCGGCTTGCATCGATGGGGCGCGGCGAGACGCCGCTCAAGGCTTCGGACGCCTATGTGGCAACACTCTTCGATCAGCACGCCGACGTCTTCGACAATGTTCTCGTCGACCAGCTCCACTATTGCGTGCCACTGCTCGTGCGCCAGCGGCTTCAGGCGCTCGGGCTCGGACCGTTCAAGCGGATCCTCGATCTCGGCTGCGGCACCGGGCTGACCGGAGGCGCGCTTCGCGACATGGCGGAAGACATAACCGGCGTAGACCTTTCGGAAAACATGGTTGAGATCGCCCATGAGAAGGATCTCTACGAGACGCTCTATGTCGCAGAGGCGGTCGATTTCCTCGACGACAATGACGACGAACCCTTCGACCTGATCGCCGCAACCGACGTCCTGCCCTATATCGGCGCCTTGGAGCCGCTGTTCTTCGGCGCAGTCGACAATCTGGTGCCGGGCGGGCTCCTGATTTTCTCGAGCGAGAGCCTGCCGGGCGGGACCCCGGCGGGACAAGGCTTCGCCGTCGGACCGCACCAGCGCTTCGCCCACTCGGAAACCTACCTGCGCGAGCGCCTGGCGGCGACCGGGTTCGAGATCGTCGACATCACCGACATCACGGTGCGCATGGAGGAAGGCGAGCCGATTGCCGGCCAATTGGTGACCGCCCGCTTCAAACCCTGATTGCAGGCTGCTGCGGCCGCGGCTATCGTCGGCCGCAAACACGCCATCGATAAGGGAGTCTCAAGGAAATGGCCAAAGTCGCATTCATCGGTCTCGGCGTCATGGGGTATCCGATGGCCGGTCATCTCAAGGCCCGCGGCGGGCACGATGTCACGGTCTATAACCGGACTGCAGCCAAGGCGGAGCAATGGGCAGCGGCATTCGGCGGCCGGACCGCCGCAACGCCGGCCGAAGCGGCCAAGGGCCAGGATTTCGTCTTCGCCTGCGTCGGCAATGACGACGACCTCCGCTCCGTCACGACGGGAGAGAACGGCGCCTTCGAAACGATGGCAGCCGGGTCGATCTTCATCGACAACACCACGGCATCGGCCGCGGTTGCCCGCGAGCTCTACGCGGCGGCGGCGGCGAAGGGTGCGCATTTCATCGACGCGCCCGTCTCCGGCGGGCAGGCCGGAGCGGAAAACGGCGTGCTCACCGTCATGTGCGGGGGCGATGCGGGGGCTTTCGACAAGGCCAGGCCCGTCATCGACGCCTATGCCCGGATGGTCGGCTTGATGGGCCCCGCCGGCGCCGGCCAGCTGACCAAAATGATCAATCAGATCTGTATCGCTGGCCTCGTCCAGGGGCTCGCAGAGGGAATCCACTTCGGCAAGAAAGCAGGGCTCGACATCGAGAAGGTGATCGAGGTCATCTCCAAGGGAGCGGCCGGTTCCTGGCAGATGGAAAATCGCCACAAGACCATGAACGAAGGCAAATATGACTTCGGCTTCGCGGTCGACTGGATGCGCAAGGATCTGGACATCGTCCTTGCCGAGGCCAGGCGCAACGGCGCCAAGCTCCCGGTGACCGCCCTCGTCGACCAGTTCTACGGCGACATCCAGGCGGTCGGCGGCAATCGCTGGGATACGTCTTCCCTGCTCGCCCGGCTCGAAAAATGACGCCGGCCCCGGCGTCGACGGCGGAAGAGATCATCGAATATCTCCGCGCCCTCGGCTCGGACGAAAACATCGCCGGCATGGCGCGCTTCGGCATTGCGACCGAAACCGCCCTGGGCGTTTCGAACGTTGAGCTTCGTCGCGTCGCGCGCACGGTAAAGACCGACCATGCCCGTGCGCTCGACCTCTGGACCTCCGGCATCCGCGAAGCACGCCTGCTGGCAGCGTTCACCGCGGACCCGAAGGCGCTGACGCTCGCTGAAGCGCGGCAATGGGCGAATGCCTGCGACTCCTGGGAAGTGGTCGATGCCGTTGCCGACCTCTTCGTCGGAGCGCGCCTCGAGCAAGTGCTCATTCCTGAATTCGCCGCCGATGAGCGGGAATTCGTCCGCCGCCTGGCCTTCGCGATGATCGCAACAGCCGCCGTGCATCTCAAGAAGGAGCCTGATTCGACGCTGCTTGCCTGGCTGCCGCTGATCGAGACTCACGCCGCCGACGAGCGCAACTTCGTGAAGAAGTCGGTGAATTGGGCACTCAGGCAGATCGGCAAGCGCAGCCCCGCCTGCCACGGACCGGCCCTGGCGCTCGCGCAAAAGCTCGCGGCGAGCACGGACCGTACGGCACGATGGACGGGCAAGGACGCGTTGCGCGAACTGACGAACAGCAGGGTCCGCCAGCGGCTTTCCAGCGGCTCGCGAATGGTTTCTCAAGTCAAGCCCGAGTTTTAACCGAGCCTGACAAACCTCGTTCTTCGAGGCCTCGCCATTCTTCATCTCCACCCGGACTCTCTGCGTCTAGCGCGCCAGTCCAGATTGAACGTCGGTCAGCGCGAAATCGTCGCCAACGTAGAGAAGAGGAGCGGAATGCCGTTTGGCCAGGGCATAGGCGAAGCAATCGCCGAAGTTCAGGCCGCCGCGCGTGCCGAATCCCTTGCCGTAATCCAGACGCGCCCTCATGGCGGCACGAGCAAGGTTATCGTCTATGGGCGCAACCGCTATGCCGAAGTCGGACAGAAACGCGTCGAGATCGGCAATCGCCTCATGCCGGTCTCCATCCTTGATCCTGCCGGCCATGACAGTACCGGCTTCGACATAGTTCACAGCCGATATGAGGCGCAGGGCCTCTGTCTGAAGAGCGGCCATGCAGTCAGGCGCTTCCGCCTCCTCGAACATGATCGCGATGATGGCGGACGCGTCCACGACCATCAACGGTGAACACCGAGTTCTTCAGCCGTATCGCCAACCGCTTCATCCCATTCCTGCTTCGTGACCGGACGGCGATCGTAGCGGCCGGCGCGCTCGCGGACGAAGGCCTTCATGCGCGCAACATAGTCGGCCTGCGCCTCCCGCTCGGCACGCAGCCGTTCCAGCCGCTCGCGCATGGCCTGCGTGATGGCGTCGGTCATGGTTTCGCCGGTCAGGCGAGACAACTCCCGCGCCAGCCGGTCGGCTTCCTCTGTCTTGATGCTCAAGGCCATGGCAACCACCTATCTAGATTTGCAATCTAGATAGCATTTCCGACCCGATGTTTCAACGGAAAGGGTCGAAATCCCGGCCGCTACTAATCGTCATCACCGGTTGAATGGCCTCTATGGCGGCACGCAGTCGTCAAACCTGCCCGTGGATGGCGGGTGGAGAGGTTCGCGCCGGAGAAAGGGTAGCGGGAGCCGTACCGAACCATCGAGATCGGCATTGCACGCGGCTGGGCAGCCGCATGTCTTGAGGACCTATCGCAGCATCCCTCCGCGTCATACCCGGCTTGAGCGAGGATAACGACCCGGTCTTCTAGTCCTCGCTCGACTTCGCCTGGTCGATGACCATGTAATCGAGCGGCAGCTGCGTCGTATACTTGATCTGCTCCATTGCGAAGGCCGAGGAAACGTCGCGGATCTCGATCTTGGCGATCAGACGCTTGTAGAAGGCATCATAGGCGGCGATATCCGGCACGACCACGCGCAGGAGATAATCCACGTCGCCGCTCATGCGATAGAATTCCACCACTTCCGGAAAATCCGCCACGACTTCGGAGAACCGCCGCAGCCACTCCATCGAATGCGAATTGGTGCGCACGGAAACGAATACGGTGACCTTGGTGTTGACTTTCACCGGATCGAGAAGCGCGACACGGCGGCGGATCACGCCTTCCTCTTCCATCTTCTGGATGCGCCGCCAGCACGGCGTGGTGGAAAGCCCGACCTTCTTGGCGAGGTCGGCTACAGCCAAGGTCGAGTCTTCCTGCAAAAGCCGCAGGATCTTGCGGTCTAGGCGATCCATGGAAAATCCTCTCGAATATTTTTCCCTCTATAGCGCGGTAATCGTGAAAATAAAGAAAATTGTTTCACGTCGTCAGCGCCCTCACCCGTTCACGCAGGAAGGGCAGCAACTCGGCCTCAAACCAGGGATGACGCCGGAGCCAGCCGGTATTGCGCCAGCTCGGATGCGGCAGCGGCAATACGGAGACGCCGGAATTGCGTCTCGCGTAGCGTTGCCAGTTGCGCACGGTCTCCGTCATGGATTTGGGACAGTCCCTTCCGAGATGCCAGCGCTGCGCATAATGACCGACCGCAAGCACCAGCTCGATCTGCGGCATCGCGTCCATCGCCTTCTGCCGCCACAGCGGCGCGCATTCGCTTCTCGGCGGCAGGTCGCTGCCGTGGCTGTCGTAGCCCGGGAAACAGAAACCCATCGGCACGATGGCGAAATTTTGCGGATCGTAGAATGCCGCCCGGTCCACCGACAGCCATTGCCGCAGCCGATCGCCAGAGGCATCGTTGAAGGGAAGGCCGCTTTCATGGACCCGCAATCCGGGTGCCTGCCCGGCGATCAGAATCCGCGCCGACGCGGAAAGCACCGCCACCGGCCTCGGCTCGTGCGGCAGCCGGTGGTCTTCGCCGCGCGCCGGCTCGTCACGGCACCGGCGACAGATCGAGATCGCCGCCCTCAACGCCTGCAGCCGCTCCTCAGTCACCGCCGATCCTCGCCATGATCGCGCTCGAATACTCCTGAAGCCATTGAATAATGGCCTCCAGCCAGTCACCCGCCCGGTGCGGGGTCTCCTCTGCACCGCCGTTCGAACGCCGCCATTCCTGCGGCCTGACGAAATCGCCGCCCCAGAGCCCTCGCCGGCCTGTTCGCGCCGCTTTCTCTTCCTCACGGTAGAGTCCATAGCTGACCGCATGACCGGAGAGGACCATTTCTCTTCCGAGGTCGGTCCCGCCAGCCGCGCAGACACCGAGTTCCCGACCATAGCGATCGTGGCCATGGAGCCGGCAGACGGTCGTTGTTCCCGCGATGAGAGCAATCAACCGTTGCCGCGCCTGGGCGCCGCAGTCCCACGCGGTTTCCCCGCGTCGACACATCTGGCCGATCTCCGGGGCATCGATGCCTTCGATGCGTATGCGGCGTCCGTCGAGCCGCAGACTATCGCCATCGCTCGCCGACGCCGAGCCGCGCAACTCGCCGGTCACGGGCCGTTCCGAGGGCGGCAGCTGCGCGGCTATGTAGGCGCCGATACCGAGAAGGATCAGGAAAATCCAACCGCCGGCCATGCCGCCGCTGCCGGACGGCCTCTTTCGCCGCTCGGGAAACCCGGAGCGACCAAATCCAAAGCGCCTTCCGGAAGAGCCCGGGCTGGCGCCGCTGCCGCCGACGATCCGGAATCTGCGGTCTTGCGACTTCACGCCCCGCGCCTCCTCGTGTTGTTCTTCCTGCCCATCCCGGCCTCGAAAACCGCAATCGCGCCACAATGGTTGCCGAATCCTTCATGGGGGCAGCAACTTCTTAAGGATTGCATCCTAGAGTGCAAGCTGAACCCAATCCTGACCAGAAGCATGAGCATCGCCGCCAGCACATCGACCGACAAGATCATCGTGGACAAGTCGCGGAGCCATCGAAACAAGGCTGTTTCGAAGACCGTTCGCGCGACGCGTCAGCGGCTGCAGACCGGTTCCTCGGCACCGTCCGGCTTCGAACGGGAAATGCTCCTGCTACACATCGAGTCCGTGCTCCACGGCGCGATGGCCCTGCCCCTCCTCGTAATCCTGATCGCCGCCAGCGGCATCTACCTCTCGGGCGACCCGCATTTTCTCGCCTGGGCCTTGTTGGCGCTTTCCGCGCATGCGGTCACCATCTTTCTCGCGCGGAAGGCCAAACGCGAGGATGTGGTCGCCGAAAAAGTGTCCGTCTGGCGCCGCCGCTTCCTCGCCGGCCAGATGCTGACCGGCCTGTGCTGGGCGATCTTCACGCTTTCGGATTGTGCGTCCTGCGGCGAGATCGCTTCCAGTCTGTTCGAGGGAACGGTGCTCTTCATTGCCCTTGCGGTCACCGCCATGGGCACTTTTCTGCTGCGGAACGCCCTCTATTACACGTTTCTGCCTGTCCTGGCCGCGCTCGGCTTCTCCTCACTCACGACCGGCGACGCGGTCGATATCGGCCTCACGGGCATCCTGGCGCTCTCGCTTGTCTTCCTGGCGTTCATGACCGACAGGATGAACCGCGCCAACGTACATATCCTTTCGGTACAGTCCGAGAAGGACGATCTCATCGCCGAACTCGAGGTGGCGAAGTCCATGTCGGACGAGGCTCGCCGCCGCGCCGAAGAGGCGAATCTCGCAAAATCCCGTTTCCTGGCCTCGATGTCGCACGAGCTGCGCACGCCGCTCAATGCCATCCTCGGCTTCTCGGAGGTCATGTCGACAGAGGTGCTCGGACCCCTCGCCAACCCGACCTACAAGGAATACACGCTGGACATCCATCGCTCCGGCGAGCACCTCTTGAATCTCATCAACGAAATTCTCGATCTTTCGCGTATCGAAGCCGGCAAGTACGAGCTCAGCGAGGATGCGGTAAACCTGGCGGAGATCGTCGAGGATTGCATCGGCATGGTTCAGCTCCGTGCGCGCGGCAAGAACATAACCATGGCCCATCAGTTCGAACAGGCGATGCCGTCCGTCTGGGCGGACGAAAAAGCCATGCGCCAGGTGACCCTCAACCTCCTTTCGAATGCCGTCAAGTTCACCCCGTCGGGCGGTGAGGTCAGCGTAAAGGTCGGCTGGACCGCCGGCGGCGGGCAATATCTTTCGATCAGAGACAACGGCCCCGGCATTCCGGAAGAGGAGATCCCGATCGTCCTATCCGCCTTCGGCCAGGGTTCGATCGCCATCAAGAGCGCCGAACAGGGCACCGGCCTCGGTCTGCCGATCGTCCAGGCGATCCTCGCCAAGCATGGCGGTCAGTTCATCCTGCGCTCGAAACTCCGGGAAGGTACCGAGGCGATCGCTATCCTGCCGCCGCGTCGCGTTCTGCAGAGCTTGCCCCCGGTCGAGGACGTCCCGTCCCTCACCCGCCGGAGAAGGAGCTTCGCGTAAACGCTTGCCGGGCGTCCTCCACTTCCGCATTCCTGTGCCTGTCACGGAAATGAGGGTGGTGCCGGCGTCGCGGATCAGCCCAGGAAGCGAGCGAGGAATATCACGTACAGCGCATAGGCCGCATTGGCGAGAATGAGGCAAAGGCACGCGAACGAGCCGAGATCCTTTGCGTTCCTGCCCATCTCCGAGATCTCCGGCGAGACGCGGTCGACGATTTCCTCGATCGCGGTGTTGATCGCCTCGAAGGCCATCATCAGCAGAAACAGGATTGCCATCGCGACATACTGGAACAGGTTCGCGCCGACGATCGCGAACGCGACCATCGCGACGGCGAAGGCGATGAGTTCGTGCCGAAAGGCCGCCTCGCCGATCAGGCGCTTCGCACCGCCGAAGGAATAGCTGGCCGCCGCGAAAAGATGCCGGAAACCACGATGCTTCTGAACGGGCGCGGTGGCGCCGTTGCGGGAGGTAGTGTTCTTGACGTCCATTTCGTCTCGCAGGTTGGGAGGGGGCACAGCTTCGACGTTCCTATTGAGGCGAATCAAAGGCGGCGGCAATGCCGCATTGAGGCCACCCGAACCGAATGACCCGGTTTATCCCCGATATGCGAGAAGCCGCCCCGCATCAATAGCTGCACGGCACGAGCATAGCACGCATGACGGCCGATCGACAGCAAGCACCAAGGCGTGCTGAAGCGCGTGGGCTGGCCTGCCCTACTCCTTGTTGCTTACGCCAGCCTGCGCGAAGGTCGCCATGCCGCTGTGGCAGGCAGCCGCCGCCTTGACGATGCCTGCTGCAAGAGCCGCACCCGTGCCTTCGCCAAGCCGCATGCCGAGAGCCAGGAGCGGTGTCTTGCCGAGTTTCTCGATCGCCCGCATGTGACCGGGCTCGCTTGATACATGGCCGATCAGGCAATGGTCGAGCGCCGCCGGGTTGGCGGCCTTGAGGATCGCCGCGGCCGCGGTCGCGACGTAGCCGTCGATGATGACGGGCACCTTCTGCATCCGCGCCGCGAGAATTGCACCCGCCATCGCCGCGATCTCGCGGCCGCCGAGCCGCCGCATGACTTCGAGCGGATCGGACAAGTGATCGCGGTGCAGCGCAACGGCCTTTTCGACGGCAGCGATCTTGCGCGCGAGCACCTCGCCTTCCGAACCGGTGCCGGGACCGACCCATTCCTCTGCCGTGCCGCCATAGAGGCCGAGATTGATGGCGGCCGCGATCGTCGTGTTGCCGATGCCCATTTCGCCGATGCACAGCAGATCCGTGCCTCCGGCAATCGCTTCCATGCCGAAAGCCATGGTGGCGGCGCAGTCGCGCTCGGAGAGAGCCGGTTCCTCGGTGATATCTCCGGTCGGATAGTCGAGCGCCAGATCGAAGACTTTGAGGCCGAGATCGTGCGCTACGCAGATCTGGTTGATGGCAGCACCGCCGGCGGCGAAGTTCTCGACCATCTGCGCCGTCACCGAAGCGGGAAAGGGCGTCACCCCCTGCCGGGTCACGCCGTGATTGCCGGCGAAGATCGCGACGAGCGGCCGGTTGACCGCCGGCGGACGTCCCGTCCAGGCGGCAAGCCAGAAGGCGATTTCCTCGAGGCGCCCGAGAGCGCCGGGGGGCTTCGTCAATTGCCCGTCCCGCTCGCGCGCCGCAACGAGTGCCGCCGTATCCGGCCCCGGCAGGTTGCGCAGTAGTTCGCGGAAATCATCAAACGGCAGGCCGCTGGCGCTCATGGATCATCCTTGCAACGTGAAACTCGTTCGGGGCTCGTCATAGAGCGTGATGCCGCCCGCGGCAACGGCATTTGCGCCATTTGCCGTCGTCTCGCATGATCCCGCGGGACGCCGGGCGATTCGGGATGCGGGAGACGAGATGGCAGATATTCGCGAGCTCTGGGACGACGTCGCACGGTCGGTTGCCTTTTTGAGCCGCATTCCCGTGCCGGATCGATATTTCCGCGGCTATGACGGCGGGCTCGGCCGCGCCGTGCGCGCCTTCCCTCTTGCGGGTATCCTGATCGCCCTTCCTG
Source organism: Sinorhizobium sp. M4_45 (assembly GCF_002885915.1). Taxonomy (NCBI): domain Bacteria; kingdom Pseudomonadati; phylum Pseudomonadota; class Alphaproteobacteria; order Hyphomicrobiales; family Rhizobiaceae; genus Sinorhizobium; species Sinorhizobium sp. M4_45. Next base: position 799,552 of record NZ_NWVE01000001.1, on the reverse strand, counting down.
CCGCCGTGATAGCGGTCCTTCTGGGCGCGCTACACGCGAGCTCGCTCTTCAACGCCTCCCTCGTCGTCGCGGTGCAGGCGATGGTCACCGGCGCCCTGCATGAGGACGGCCTTGGGGATACGGCCGATGGTTTCGGCGGCGGGCGCGATCGGGAAAACGCCCTGGAGATCATGAAGGACAGTCGGATCGGTACCTATGGCGCGGTTGCCCTCATTCTTTCCTTCGGCCTTCGCGTCTCGGCCCTGGCCGCCTTCCTGCCGCTGCTGACGCCGATAGGCGGCGGAATTGCGCTGCTTGCGACCGCCGCGCTGAGCCGCGCCGCGATGGTCTGGCACTGGTCCCGCCTCCCGCCTGCCCGCCGCGGCGGGGTCGCCGCCTCGGCCGGTTTACCCGAGCCGCAGGCGACATCGGTTGCGCTCGGTTCGGGCGTGCTCCTCGCGCTTGTGCTGTTTTTCCTGGCCGACGTCCCGACCGTCGCCGTCCTGCTTTCGCTCGCTGCCTTCGGGCTTGCGGTGCCAGGCTTCACCCGGATCGCCTTACGCAAGGTCGGCGGCCATACCGGCGACACCATCGGCGCCACCCAGCAACTGACGGAGATCGCCGTTCTGGGCGCTCTTGCACTGGCCATCTGAAAAGCCGATATATTTTCGAACGAAACAGCAGAGCATCGTCCCGATCATGGAATCTCCCTGCATTCTCGTCTGCACGATCGACGATAGGACCGGTTACTGTTTCGGCTGCGGGCGCACACGTCAGGAGATCGGCGCCTGGACGCTCTACACCGATACCGAACGGCACACGATCATGCAGGCCTTGCCGGCGCGACTGGAAACGGTCGAGCGCAAACCGCGGCGGGAGACGCGCCGGTCGCGCATGGCGCGAGAACAAAACGGCTCATGAGCAGACTGATCGTCCTCCTCGCAATACTCGGCATCGGCCTCGTGCTGCTGATCATCAATCACGATTCCGGCCGAACGTTCGGCATGAACAACGACGATTTCGGACAGCTCGTAGCCCTCGGCGCGCTGGCGACGCTTTTCGCCGCCGGTATCGTCAGAAGCCGCCGAACGCTGGGCGAAGGCCTGACACAGATCGCGATCTGGCTGCTGATCGCGTTCGTCCTCGTTGCGCTCTATGTCTACCGCTTCGACCTTCAGTCCGTCGGCGACCGGGTGCTGGCAGGACTTATGCCCGGCAGGGCCATGGTCATCACCGACAGCGAGGGTCAGCAGGAGGTGGTGCTTCACAAGCGGATCGACGGCCACTTTGCCGCCGATGCGACCGTCAACGGGCGTGAGGTCAGCATGCTTGTGGACACCGGCGCGAGCAGTATCGTGCTCACCCATGAGGACGCGGCGAGGGTCGGTCTCGACGTCGCCGATCTCGGCTACACCATCACTGTCATGACCGCCAACGGACCGGCGCTTGCGGCACCTGTCATCCTGCCGGAGATCGCGATCGGACCGATCCGGCGGACGAATATCCGCGCCATGGTCGCGGCCGAGGGGCGGCTGGACAGCAGCCTGCTCGGAATGAGCTTCCTCTCGACCCTCGACTTCCTGCAGATGCGCAGCGACGAGCTCCGGCTCAGGGACTGAGCCCCCGCCGCTCCAGCCTCAGTTGCGCAGCTTGTACCCGGTCCGGAATATCCATGTCAGTGCGGACATGCAGAGGGCGAGAAAGACGAGAATGATTGCCGCGCTGGCGAGCGGATTTACGTCCGATATCTCGAAGAAGCTCCAGCGGAAGCCGCTGATCAGATAAAGGACCGGGTTGAAGTGGCTTACTGCCCGCCAGAATGGCGGCAGCATGTCGATCGAATAGAAGCTGCCGCCGAGGAAGACGAGCGGCGGGACCACCAGCATCGGAATGAGGTTGAGCTGCTCGAAATCCTTCGCCCAGATGCCGATCAGGAAACCGAACAGGCTGAAGGTCACCGCCGTCAGAACGAAAAAGAAAAGCATCACGAAGGGATGGGCGATGCTGAGATCGACGAACAGCGAGGCCGTGACGAGGATGATCGTGCCGATCATCATCCCCTTTGTCGCCGCTGCTCCCACATAACCGAGCACAATCTCCAGCATGGATATCGGTGACGACAGCACCTCATAGATCGTGCCGGTGAATTTCGGAAAATAGATCCCGAATGAGCCGTTGCCGATGCACTGCGTCAGAAGCGTCAGCATCATCAACCCGGGCGTGATGAAGGCACCGTAGGAAATCCCGTCGATTTCCTGGATGCGTCCACCGATGGCGGCTCCGAAAACGATAAAATAGAGCGAAGTGGAGATGACGGGCGACACGACGCTTTGCAGAAGCGTGCGGCGTGTGCGTGCCATTTCGAAGAAATAGATGGATTTGACTGCTTCTATGTTCATCGCCCCGCCTCCACGATCTCAACGAAAATATCCTCGAGCGAACTCTGCCTGGTGGAAATGTCCCGGAGCCTGATGCCCGCCTCGGCCAGCGCCGCGAGCAGCGACGTGATGCCCGTCCGATCAGCGCTCGTGTCGTATTCATAGATCAGGCGTTCGCCGTCGCCCTCCAGCAACAAATTGTAGGAGGCAAGAGAATCGGGAACCCGCTCCAGAGGTTGGGCCAGATCGACGCGCAGCTGCTTGCGTCCGAGTTTCGTCATCAACGCATTCTTGTCTTCGACGAGCAGTATCTCGCCGCTGTTGATCACCGCGATCCGGTCGGCGATCTCCTCCGCTTCCTCGATGTAGTGGGTCGTGAGGATGATCGTCACGCCCGAAGCGCGCAGCCGCTGGACGACCTCCCACATGCTCTTTCGCAGGCTGACGTCGACACCGGCCGTCGGCTCGTCGAGGAAAAGAACGCGCGGCTCGTGCGAGAGCGCCTTGGCGATCAGAACGCGCCGCTTCATGCCCCCGGAAAGCTCGCGCAGGGTGCTGTCCTTCTTGTTCCAGAGCGAGAGGTCTTTCAGTACCTTTTCGATATGCGCCGGATCCGGCTTCCTGCCGTGAAGCCCGCGCGAGAAGGAAACGGTGTTCCACACCGTCTCGAAAGCGTCGGTCGTCAGTTCCTGCGGCACAAGGCCTATCATCGCCCGTGTCTGGCGGAAGTCGCGCACGACGTCGTTGCCGCCGACGGTAACCTGGCCGCCCGTCGCATTGACAATACCGCAGACGATCGAGATGAGCGTCGTCTTGCCGGCGCCGTTCGGACCGAGGAGGGCAAGAATTTCGCCCTCTTCGATATCGAGGCTGACGTCCTTCAAGGCCTGAAACCCCGAGGCATAGGTCTTCGACAGATTGGAGATGGAAACGATTGGCGCCATGGAACATATCCGGGAAGAGGTGCAAAGACGGCAGGGTGCTGCTCTATATGGGCCGATTCACATGGATTTGCAGCCCGTCCAAGCCAAATTTACGTTGACGCTCCGTCAAGGGCGCCGCTCCGCTTAGCGACTGCTGCCCGTGCGCCAGTAGAATCTCTTGGAGTGCGGACACCAGCCGTGCCGCCTTTCCTCGGCGAGCCGATAGAAATCTTTCTCGCGTCGCGCCGCGTCGTAACGATGCCGAACAATCTCGAGCGCTGCCTAATCTTGATTGCTGTCATCAAGATATGTATGCGATGCAAAAGCGTGCATGAGGGCCCGCCGCCCGAACAATGGTCTCTCTCGCCGGCGCGATCGATTTCGGCCACGAGATAGACCGAACGGGTCGGCGCTCTGTCTGCGGGACAGGCCGCGTCAATCATTCGAGGGAGGAGAATTGTCGTGAGGAGAAAACTTTCGGTGCTTTGCGCCGCAATCGCCTTTCTGGTCCTGATGGTTCCGGCCGTTGCGTTCACCGGGGAGCGGACAGAGGCGGAGAAGCCTGCACCGATCACGGTCACCGATATCGCCGGCCGCGAGGTGACGGTAAATACGCCGGTCAGGCGCGTACTGCTTGGTGAGGGGCGGCAACTCTACCTTGTTGCGTCGCTCGAGCCGGAAGATCCCTTGGCTCGCGTCGTCGCATGGCGCGACGATCTGATCGAGGCCGATCCGGCGACATACAGGCAGTACCTCGAAGCCTTTCCCAGATTGGCGGAGCTTCCGGCATTTCCTGGAAAGGAAAACGGTCTGATCGACATAGAATCGACAATCGTCCTGAAACCCGACGTGGTCCTGCTCAATCTCGAGGCCATGCGTGCGAACGAAGATGCCAAATATATCGAGAAGCTCGCGGAGCTCCAGATCCCGGTCCTCTATATCGATTTCCGCCATCATCCGCTGAAGAACACCGAGCCTACCATCCGTCTGCTCGGGAAGATCATGGAGCGCGAGGAGCGCGCGGAAGAGATCATCGCATTCCGCCGTGAAGCGATGGCACGAGTGACCGACGTCATCGGCACGTCCAAGCCCGAGCGCCCGAGGGTGTTCATCGAGAGGATCGGCGGCTATGCCGACGATTGCTGCCTTACCTTCGGGGCCGAAAACTTCGGCAAGTATGTCGAACTCGCCGGCGGCCTCAATATCGGCAGCGACATTCTTCCTTCCACGTTCGGACAGCTCAATCCGGAGCAGGTGATCGCCGCCAATCCCGAACATGTCGTCGTTACCAGCGCCGACTGGGAAGCCTACGTGCCGGGCGGGCACTGGATCCCCCTGGGACCCGGCGCGGATGAGACGGTGAGCCGGCAGAAGCTCGAATGGTTCACCAGCCGCAGCGCCTACACCGACATCGCAGCCCAGAAGACCCGGACCTTCCACGGCATCTGGCACCAGTTCTACAACAGCCCCTATGAGTTCTTCGCCGTCCAGCAACTGGCGAAATGGCTCCACCCGGAACTCTTTGCCAGCCTCGATCCGGACGCGACATTTGCCGAGTATCACCGGCGTTTTCTGCCCATCCCCTATCGTCCCGGCTATGCCGTCAGCCTCGTCGACAGCACTGACTGATCGGCCCAGCCTGGTGATTCAAGCGCGTGAGGCTCTCCACGGAGTGTCTCGCCTTCGCTTTTCTACGTTCGTGAGGTACGCGGTCACGCCTGCATCCGCGGGTTGCTGATCCGGTTCGACCGCACGCTCGACGGCCGGAGGCGCCCGACGGCGCCTCCATGGGCATACTCGGTGGAATCAGAAGTCGGTTGTCATGGAGACCTTCACCGTCAGCGGCGCACCCTGCGACAGGGTGCCGTAACTTGCAACGCCGGACCAGTAGTCAAGGTCGAAGACATTCTCGACATTGGCGCGGAACGTGACCGGCCTCTCGTTGATCGCGGTCAAGTAGCGGGCGCCGAGATCAAGCCGGGTCCAGGAGGGAATTTCCTGGGTGTTTGCCGTATTCACAAACTGCTCGTCCGTGTGGATGACATTGCCGGTGAGCGTCAGACCAGGCAAGAAGGGCGTATCCCACTCCGCCCCCAGATTGACCTGCAGAGAGGGCACCCCGATCGGGGTATTGCCACGCGCCGCGTCATCGCTCGTTTTCGTGATTTCGCCGTGGATGAAGGCGACACCACCGAGAACCCGGATTTCGGGTGTCACCTCGCCGAAGACGTTCAACTCGACGCCGCGGTTGCGCTGTTCGCCGCCTTCCGCGAAGACCAGGCCGCCGCCCTGCGTCTCCAGCACGCCGAACGGCTTTTCGATCTGAAACACGCTGGCGGTCACCGCCACGCGTCCGAGATCGACTTTGGTGCCGATCTCGTATTGCCTTGATCGGTAGGGCGCAAGCGTCTCGCCCGAATTGACGGCCGTCGCCGGGGCCGTGTCGCCGACGCTGAGGCCCTCAACGTAATTGGCATAAAGCGCGACGTTTTCCCACGGCTTGAATACGATGCCAGCGAGCGGCGTCAGAGCGCTCTCGTCGGAAGATGCGGTGATGGCGCCCGTGGCAGGGCTGTAGTTTTCGGTATCGATATGCTGCCAGCGCCCACCCAAGGTCAGTTGCACGCGCTCATCGAACATCGACATGGTGTCGGAAAGCGCGAAACCATGGAAGATATTCTCCGAAGCTCTTGGCACATGGGTCGGCTGCGGCACCTCCTGCTCGGGACGAGGAAGCGGATCGAAGATATTGGTTGGCTGCGCGATTCCAGAGTTAGAGCCGCGCGCGAGACGTTGCTGAAGCCCGCTGACCTGGAATGTGACCGAGTGATCGATGGCCGCCGTCTCGAACTCGGCGCGAACGCCCGCCTCCGCCGTCAGACGGTCGACATCGAAGACGAAATTCTGCGGGGTGACACTGGCGTCGCCGGCAGAGTTAAGAAGCAGCGGAGTGCCAAAGAGGCGCTCGACCCGCGAATTCCCGCCACCGACGGCCGCGAAGACGGTGACCGCGTCACTCAGGTCATATTCAACCCGCCCCAACCAGGACAGGTCCTCGGTCGTCGCCCATTCCCAGGGTTCCTGGATATTGGATCGGCCACCCGGCGCCTCGGGAATTTCGAAATTCCCAAACGGGAAGAATGGGCGCAGCGGGGCGTCGACGTCCTGCCGTTGCCCGATGACGTCCAGGGTCGCCCGGATGCCTTCGCCCTCGTAGTCGAGCGCGATTGCGCCGACACCGACGTCGAGTGACTGGTTGTCGATGGCGGTGTCGCCGCCGCGATAACTGCCATTGAAGCGGACGCCGAACTGGCGCTGGTCGCCGAAGCGGCGACTGACATCCAGATGTCCGCCGCCGTAAAGATCGGAGGCATAGTCGGTCGTCACGCGAGTCAGATCAATCTCGGGCGCGCGTTTCGGCACGATATTGATACTGCCGCCGACGCTGCTGTTCGGAGAGATGCCGTAAAGGAGTGCCGTCGGTCCCTTGATAACCTCCACACGTTCGGCATAGTCGGTGAACAGACGAAAGGTGGGAGCGACGCCGAAGACCCCGTCGAAGGAGACTTCGCCAAAATTCCCCTCGTTGAGCGGAAACCCCCTGATGTAGAAGGAATCCAGCATTCCGCCGGAGGCGTGAGTGCTCCTGACCGACGGATCGTTGGCCAGAACGTCGGCTACAGTCTTCGCATTCTGATTCTCGATCGTCGCCGCGGTATAGCTGGTTATGTTGAACGGCGTGTCCATGAAGTCGCGGTTGCCGAGCAAGCCGACGCGACCACCGCGCGCTACCTGCCCCCCGGCGTAGTCTTCCGGTTCCGTGCCTATCGTCGCAGTCGCGGCGCCCCTCACCTCGATGCGATCCAGCACCGTCGCATCTTGTGCCAAAGCGGCACGGCTCACCGTTGCCAGCAGGACAGCCAGCAGTCCAACACGCAGTTCCATAGATACCCCTCTAAGAACATCGACCGAGACGGCCGACTCGCTTTGCAACGAGCCGAGCACGTCGGTACAAAACCGGTGTTAGATAACTTGATTTTTTATGTCAACAATTGCGTGCAGCCGTTATTTGCAGCGATAAAATGGAACGGCCGCGCGTTCGGCGCCGTCCGCCGCGTTCGCTTGCGGGTGTTTTCCGACCGGGAGACGCCGGATACCCCTGGACGCCTGCCCCGTCATCCTCGACTCCTCTCCCGAGACGAGGCCATCGCGACGTCAGCCGGGTCGTCCGACCGATGGTCCGCTTGTGCAGCGTGCTAATCGCAGTGCCGGTAACCGGACTTACGCGTGCGCAGATCGAAGTGGAAATGGTCCTTGTGGAAAGGATCGCTGCCTGGTCCGAGCACCGTGTGGAAATACTTGCAGCTGTCCGTGCGCACCGCTTTCAGGAGCCCCCGCTCACGGAAAGCAAAGAAGCCCTTCTTGCGCACATCGATTTCCTTGCCGTTTTTCAGCACGAACTTGCCGACGTCTATCGCGTTGCCGCGCGCATGTTCCGACATGGGATTGCCGCGGCGGGAGTTCATCGTCCGGCAGGAGTAGCCGCCGAGGGGCTTGATCGTCTTGACGCCCGACCAGTAACGGTAGCGCGACGACGGCGCCAGCTCGTATTTCACCCACCTGGCGAAGGCTTCCGTTACCTGGCAATTCAGCTTCACCGCAGGTTTGACGGCGATGTCGCCGGACAGGCCGCTGAGCTCGATCGGGTAGTCGATGCCACAGGACGGTCCGTTACGGACGCGCGGAACGTCGCGGAAGACGACGCCGAGCTTCTTCAACCGCTGCCGGCACGCGACCTCCGAGCCCGGCATTTCGCCGGTGTATTCCGGCGTGGACAGGGGGCTGCGGGCGCGCGGTATGAAAGCGACCTGCTGCGGCTGCTCAGTGCGCGTCGCCCGCTGGGGCTCGAGAACACGCGTTCTATTCACTTCCTCGGCCGCGCTCTGCGCGGGAGCAAGGGGCGGCAGGTCGGGATCATAGCCGGGATTCGCCTCAGGCATCGGCATCGGCTGCGGCGCTCCGGCAAGCTGTCGCACATCGCTTTCGCCGATACCGGCCACGACCGGCTGCGTCGTATTCCCCTCGGCGATCTCGCCGGCCTGCTCCTGCGCCAGGCCGACCACCGGTTCGACGCCGAGCATGGCGTCCATGTTCACCCCCTCGGGCGGAACCGTCATCGATCCGGCCCCGGCGACCTGGCCCTGGGGCGCAAGAGCCGCATTACTGGAAGCCGGGGCAACGGAGGTCCGGCTGGCCATGGCGACCGGCTCTGACGACGGATAGGCAGCGACTTCCTGCTCCGGCATGGCTGCAGGCGCCGGCCTGATCGCGCCGACACGGGAGCTCCCGTCGATTCGGGCCGGTGGCGCAAGCACGTCCGTCGTGCAGGCAACGAGCGGAATGGACAACAGCAGCGCCGCCAATGGACGATGAAGAAGAGAAACATACGCCATACTGATTGCCGCCTTCATCCATGACAAAGCTTCGGCCTTGTCCGTGCGCCGCCTGCCCACAGCCGAGAATGAACCTGCGGAATGTCGCCAAACGGGCGCTCGGTCGAGAAAGTCGGCTTTGCAAAGCAATTTAAGCAAACGTGGTAAACGAAGCCTTGCCGGCCGCACGCCAAATCGGGCGAGCGGGGACAAAAGAAAAGGCCCGCATCCTTACGGGTGCGGGCCTTTTCTTTGTGGGTTTTCGTCCGACTAACGGCATTCCCCCGGATGGGCGACGCGGAACCCGTCCGCTCGTGCCTCGCAGGCATTCGGGAACGTTCTTGATCGTCCATTGCGCTCGCCGCAGACCGGCGCGAATTCGCGCGTGCAGAATTGCGGCTGCTGCGGACGATCATCCTCACGGCGGCATTCTCCGGGTGCGACGACGCGGAAGCCTTCGGCGCGCGCCATGCACGAATTTGGGAAGGTCTGCCTTCGCGGGCCGCGCTGGCCGCAAACCGGCGAAAACTCGCGCGTGCAGACCTGCTCTTCCGGCGGACGGGATGCCGGACGGCATTCGCCGCGATGAACGACACGGAAGCCGTCGGCGCGTGCCTGGCAGGCATTGGGGAAGGTCCGAATGCGATTGCCGCGTTCGCCGCAGACGGGCGCGAATTCCATCGTGCACATTTGCGGGCCCGGCGGGCGGATCGGTCCCGGACCGGGGCGTGGCTCGTCGACGACCACGGTACAGGCAGAAAGAAAGCCGGCGGCGGCCAGGAAAATGGCGGCAGACTTCATGATGAAACGCTTGAAAGGCAACACAGGTCTCCCCCTTGGCTGGCATCTCGGATGCGGCCGGATCGGCGCGCGATAGCGACCGTCCTCCCGTCGCACCATCTCGCCTGTCTTGCGGCCAGGCGTCAACTCCCGCGAGATGCGCCGTCCACGCACCACCGACAGGAGCAGGCTCACCCGCCCGAAGGACGTCGGTTGAACGAAGAGGCCCGCGGCCGCTTGTTTGATTTCCTCATTCCTGTGCTTGTCACAGGAATCCAGTCAGCCCAAGTCCTTGGGCTGAAAAAACGCTTCCCGCGCCGCAGACGCGGCGCTGCTGGATCCCTGTGACGAGCACAGAGATTGCAGTCCTCCGAAAAGTTTCCCACAGCGCCGCGCATCTTATTAGACGCGCGGCGCTGTGGTGCCGCATGTTTTGACCATTGATCGGCTACGATGGCCTCAGGCTGCCCTGCCAAAGGCCGGCTGTGCGCCCCGTTCCCCGAGCCTGAACTGTTCGAGCAGCGCCTTCAGCTCGCGACTTTCCTGCGCCAGCGTCTGGCTTGCCGCGGTCGTCTCCTCGACCATTGCGGCGTTCTGCTGCGTCATCTGGTCCATGCTGTTGACGGCCGTGTTGACCTCCTGCAGTCCGGTCGCCTGTTCCCGAGCAGCGGTCGCAATTGCGGCCACCTGCTCGTTGACACGGTTGACCAGGGCCTCGATCTCCATCAGCGCATCGCCCGTCGAGCGGACGAGTTCGACGCCGGCGCCAACCTCCTTCACCGAGGTGCCTATCAGCTCCTTGATCTCCTTTGCTGCGCCGGCCGAGCGTTGCGCAAGTTCGCGGACCTCCTGGGCAACCACGGCGAAGCCGCGGCCGGCCTCCCCTGCCCGCGCCGCCTCGACGCCTGCATTCAGCGCCAGCAGGTTCGTCTGGAAGGCGATCTCATCGATCACGCCGATGATCTGGCTTATCCGGCTGGACGAGGCTTCGATGCGCCCCATTGCATCGATCGCATTACGCACGATACCACCGGATTTCGCCGCGCTCGCCTTCGTCTCGTCGACCATGTCGCGCGCTTCCAGGGCACGATCCGATGCCTGGCGTACGGTGGAGGTGATCTCGTCAAGAGCTGCGGCCGTCTCTTCAAGTGCCGCCGCCTGCTGTTCGGTCCGACGCGAAAGATTGTTGGCGGCCTCTGAAATGTCGGCGGCACTGCCATGGACGATTTCGGTGGATTGGGAAATGGCGCCGATGACGTCGCGAAGCGCGGCGACCGCCGTGTTGAAGTCGTCCTTGAGCTTGGCGTATTCCGGCGCGATCCGGGCCACCGCGGCGGTCAGGTCGCCGTTTGCCAGCCGCTCGAGCGCGCCGCCGAGCGTCTCCATCGCCTCGGCCTGGGTTGCGGCAGTCGTACGCTGGCGCTCCTCGTTGCCACGCCGTTCTGCGTCCAGGCGGTCCTGCTGCTCCGCCTCGCGCGATCGCAGTTCGAGGCGCTCCTTGACGGAGTCGCGCAGGACGACGAGCACCTGTGCCATCTGCCCGATCTCGTCGCCGCGATCGGTTTCCGGAACATCCGAGGAAAGGTCCTCGTCTGCGATCGCCCGCATCGAGACCTTCAGCTTTTCGATGGGCCGAACGACGCTGCGCACGATCGCCAGTGCCGCCATGAGGATCGCGAGCGCTGCCGCGACCAGAATGCCGGCCATCTGCCAGGCGCGCTCGCGGAACATGGCGGCCAGGTCGTCGGCATAAACACCGGTACCGACCACCCATCCCCAGGGCTCGAAACCGGCCACGTGCGAATATTTCAGCACGGGCTGGTCGGCGCCGGGCTTCGGCCAGTAGTAATCGACGAAGCCCTTGCCGTGCGCCTGAACCGTCTTGACGAATTCCACGAACAGGAACTTGCCGTTGGGATCCTTGTTCTGCGTCAGGTCGGCGCCGTCGAGTTCGGGCTTGATCGGATGCATCACCATCTTCGGATGCATATCGTTCACCCAGAAATAGCCGCTGTCCTGATAGCGCATCGCCCGGATCGCCTCCAGTGCGCGGCCCTGCGCCTCCTCGCGCGTCAGCGTGCCGGCCTTTTCCTGGCCGTGATAGGCGTCGAAAACCTTGATCGCGTTCTCATTCATCGCCGCGAGCATGGCCTTGCGCTCGGCAACCAGCTTGTCCTGCGCCTGGATCAGTCCAAAGGTCAGCGCCGCCGCCATCGTCAAAAGCGCAAACGCGACCAGCGCGTAAAGACGCGCCGAAATTCGAATTCTTCTCATCCCCTGCCTCCATTTCGAGGCATGCAGAATATGAGCGGCTATTTGCAAAGCTCCTAACAAACGCTCACTAGATTTGAGGGTGATCAAATTAACGATAACACCGTCACGTGTGCCGCCTTTTGCTTCTTCAGCGTGGAATTGTTCCGGCGCCTCTTTGCTCGCCTGACGGCAGTGCGTTAAACCTTGTTCGTCAACAGGGAGACAGGCCGCATGAACGCAGCAAGCAAGCCGAATGGCGAACTGACCTTGCGCACCCTCGCAATGCCCGGCGACGCCAATGCCGCCGGCGACATCTTCGGCGGCTGGGTCATGGCGCAGATGGACCTTTCCTGCGGCATCCGGGCCGCCGAGCGCGCCAGGGGCCGCGTCGTGACTGCGGCGGTAAAGGAAATGGCCTTCGCCATGCCGGTGAAGATCGGCGACACACTCTGCATCTATACCGACATCGTAAAGGTCGGGCGGACGTCGATGACGCTCAAGGTCGAGGCATGGGCACAGCGTTACCTCTCACATGTCATGGAAAAGGTCACCGACGCCATCTTCGTGATGGTCGCGCTCGACTCGACCGGCAAGCCGACGCCCGTTCCGGCCGAGCAATAAGGGCCTGGTTCATGGAGCAGGTGCAGCCCGATCCGGCGATCTTTTCGCACATACGCGTCGTCATGGGCATGGTGATCAGCCTCTCGCTTGCGCGGCTCCTCAGCGGCGTTGCGCTTTTCGTGCAGCACCCGGGCAAGACGAAGGTCTATTGGATACACCTCGGCTGGGTGCTGTTCATGTTCTTCTTCCTCGTCCATTTCTGGTGGTGGGAGTATCATCTGCACTCGCTGGCGGTGATCGACGTCAGCGTCTACCTGTTCGTCATCCTCTATAGCTGCGTCTTCTTCCTCCTCTGCGTCTTCCTCTTTCCGACGACTCTCGACGAGTACAGCGGCTACGAACATTATTTCATGTCCAGGCGCGCCTGGTTCTTCGGCTTCCTCGCCATCGCATTCGCAGTCGACCTCATCGACACAGCCTTGAAGGGCAAGGCCTATTTCCAGTCCTTCGGGATCGAATATCCGCTTCGCAACGCGGCCTATATCGCGCTCTGCATCATCGCGGCGGTCACGCCTGACCGGCGCTTCCATGCGTCTTTTCTGGTCGGCGCGGTTCTTTACCAGCTCACATGGATGTATCGCGCCTTCGACCTTCTCGATTGACGGGGGCAGATGCCGCTCGTGGCGATGTCTCACCCCTTGAAGATGAACGACGCCCCGAGCGCGATCAGCGCGAAGCCGATGAACTGATGCCAGCCGATCGGTTCCTTCAGCCAGAAAATCGAGAAGAGGACGAAAATGGTGAGCGTGATCACCTCCTGCATCGTCTTCAGTTGCGCCGCCGAATAGACAGAGTGTCCGATGCGGTTCGCCGGCACGGCCAGCCAATATTCGAAAAAGGCGATCCCCCAGCTTGCGACGATGACGATGTAGAGCGGCGACGAAGTGAACTTCAGGTGGCCGTACCAGGCGAAGGTCATGAACACGTTGGAGAGGAGCAGCAGGATGACCGGCCAGACATAGGCAGGATTGATGGCAAATGGCATGGAAACCTCGGGAAGAGCGCGAATCGCAGGCCGAGAATGCTCCGCCGAGTGCCGGCGTTGCAAGTGCCTTCGGCTCCCGGTGCAACGATGCGACCGTCAGTTTAAGCCGTCGCCTCGGAGGTCCGGGAAACGAGTGGAGGATCGCGGTTTTCCGTTTCCCTTTTGTACTCGTTCCCCCTTCACTTTCGACCTGACTCTGTCCATATTCCCGGCATGGCCAGATCACCGAAGAATTCCCCGAAGAAATCGTCGGCACCCGGCGGGTTCGAAGAAGCCCCGCAGGCGCCGCTTTCCGGTACGCCCCTTTCCGGCAATGTCTCCGACTGGGTGAAGCAGCTCGAATCGGAAGCGGAAGCGAGCACCTTCGAGAGCCGGCGCGAAGTTGCGTCCAAGGCCGGCAGGCATCGCAAGAAGGTGGAGATCTCCGCGTCGAAATCGGCCCGCGGCACATCGATGGGCGGAACGACCGATCCGAAGACGCGTGCGGCCGCGGGGCTCAATCCCGTGGCCGGCCTCGATGTCGCCTTGGAGGATGCCGACAAGCTCACCTCCGGTTCCGGCGTCACCGCCACCGTCGAGGCGCTTGCCAAGCTCATCGAGAGCGGCAATCCGCTGTTCAAGGACGGCAAGCTCTGGACGCCGCACCGCCCGGCCCGGCCTGAAAAGTCCGAAGGCGGCATCCCGATCCGCATGCAATCGGATTACGAGCCGGCCGGAGACCAGCCGACGGCGATCGCGGACCTGGTCGACGGGCTCACCTCGGGCGAGCGCAACCAGGTGCTGCTCGGCGTCACGGGGTCAGGAAAAACCTTCACCATGGCCAAGGTGATCGAGGCGACGCAGCGCCCGGCCGTCATTCTGGCTCCGAACAAGACGCTCGCCGCGCAGCTCTATTCCGAGTTCAAGAACTTCTTCCCGGACAATGCGGTCGAATATTTCGTCTCCTATTACGACTACTACCAGCCGGAAGCCTACGTGCCGCGCTCGGACACCTACATCGAGAAGGAATCGTCGATCAACGAGCAGATCGACCGCATGCGCCACTCGGCGACGCGTTCGCTGCTCGAACGCGACGACGTCATCATCGTCGCCTCGGTCTCCTGCATTTACGGTATCGGCTCGGTCGAGACCTATACGGCAATGACCTTCCAGATGAGCGTCGGCGACCGGCTCGACCAGCGCCAGTTGCTGGCCGACCTGGTCGCGCAGCAATACAAGCGCCGCGACATGGACTTTCAGCGGGGCTCCTTCCGCGTGCGCGGCGACACGATTGAAATCTTTCCCGCCCACCTGGAGGATGCCGCCTGGCGCATCTCGATGTTCGGAGACGAGATCGACTCGATCACCGAGTTCGATCCGCTCACCGGCCAGAAGACCGGTGACCTCAAGTCGGTGAAGATCTACGCCAATTCGCACTATGTGACGCCGCGGCCGACGCTGAACGCCGCGATCAAGGCGATCAAGGAGGAAATGAGCCAGCGGCTCGCCGAACTGGAACGCGCCGGGCGCCTTCTGGAAGCGCAGCGGCTGGAGCAGCGCACCCGTTACGACATCGAGATGCTCGAGGCCACCGGCTCCTGCCAGGGCATCGAGAACTATTCGCGCTACCTCACCGGCCGCAGGCCGGGCGAGCCGCCGCCGACGCTGTTCGAATATATTCCGGACGATGCGCTGATCTTCATCGACGAGAGTCACGTCACCATTCCGCAGATCGGCGGCATGTATCGCGGCGACTTCCGCCGCAAGGCGACGCTCGCCGAGTACGGGTTCCGCCTGCCCTCCTGCATGGACAACCGGCCACTGCGCTTCGAGGAATGGGACGCAATGCGCCCCGACACCATCGCCGTGTCGGCAACGCCCGGCGCCTGGGAGATGGAGCAGGCCGGCGGCGTCTTCGCCGAACAGGTGATCCGTCCGACCGGCCTCATCGATCCGCCGGTGGAGGTGCGCTCCGCCAAAACGCAGGTGGACGACGTGCTGGGCGAGATCCGCGAGACCGCCGCCGCGGGCTACCGCACCCTCGTCACCGTGCTCACCAAGCGCATGGCCGAAGACCTGACCGAGTATCTGCACGAACAGGGCGTGCGGGTGCGCTACATGCATTCGGACATCGACACGCTCGAGCGCATCGAGATCATCCGCGATCTGCGCCTCGGCGCCTTCGACGTGCTGGTCGGCATCAACCTCCTGCGCGAGGGTCTCGATATTCCCGAATGCGGCTTCGTCGCCATTCTCGACGCCGACAAGGAAGGCTTCCTGCGCTCGGAAACGTCGCTCATCCAGACGATCGGCCGCGCCGCCCGTAACGTCGACGGCAAGGTCATCCTCTATGCCGACACGATCACCGGCTCGATGCAGCGGGCGATGGAGGAGACCAGCCGCCGCCGCGAGAAACAGATGGCCTACAATGCCGAGCACGGCATCACGCCCGAATCGGTCAAGGCGAAGATCTCCGACATCCTCGATTCGGTCTACGAACGCGACCATGTCCGCGCCGATATTTCCGGCGTCGCCGGCAAGGGCTTTGCCGATGGCGGCCACCTCGTCGGCAACAATCTGCAGGCGCACCTCAACGCACTGGAAAAACAGATGCGCGACGCCGCCGCGGATCTTGACTTCGAAAAGGCCGCACGCCTGCGCGACGAGATCAAGCGCCTCAAGGCGGCCGAACTGGCCGTGCTGGACGACCCGATGGCGCGAGAGGAAGCGAAATCGCAGGAGAGCAGCAAGCGGGCCAGCAAGGGCGTGCCCGGCACAACGGACACCCTCCCCCTTGTGGGGAGGGCTGCGGAGGGGCAAGGCGACACCCCTCCCGGACCTTCGGGCCACCCTTCCCACAAGGGGGAGGGAAAGACAGAATCCTACTTCCAGAAGCCCTCGCTCGACAATATGGGCCCGGGGACCGACACCGAACGTCCCCTCTTCCGTAAACCCGAACTCGATGAAATGGGCCGCGACGTGGCGATCCCCTCTTCCCGCGGCCGAGGAGAAGGTGCCCGAAAGGCAGATGGGGGGCAGTCGCTTTTCAGAAAAAACACCCTTGACGAAATGACCGTCGGCCGCACGGAGAAGCCGGTACCGGGACCGGCACCGGAAAAGCCGACCCTCACCCGCGCCAAGCCGGGCGTAGGATCCTACGAGGAGCCGGCGGAGGAAAAGCGGCGCAAGAGCCGGACGAAGGGCAAGACGGGGCGTCCGGGACGCTGAGCCAGTCCTATCAGGATCCAAGGGCCGGACACTGGGCCGTTGCCAGGCCTTTCCAGACATCGAATGGACCAAAGCGGTCGCTGCGAGAGCGACTTCAGAACGAGTGCAACGACGCCGCCAATACCCCCAATTTTTTATGGGTAGCCCGAAATGATTAGCCCGACATAGCCGCGGAACCCTTAAATTTTTACGGAACATTTCCTTCCCGACACGAATTTAAGTTGTCACTAATTTAGGGAGGAAAATATGAAAACCCTGGATGTATTTCTTACGAGCACCGGTCTGGCTCTTATGTCAGTCGGTTTTTCAACTTCGGCAACGATTCCCGCGCACGCCCAGAACCTTACGGGCCCCGTGCTCATGGCCGAGCAGTGCAGCCCTCTGACGGACGCCAATTACGAAGCTTGCTGCATGGCTCAGAACAGAGCGGAAATCCTCACGGCCGGGCAAATAGAGCAATGCCCGCCCCTCTCCACGGCGGCTATCGGTAATTCATTTTCCACGACCTCCACCGACAGCGGTCCTCGCAACCTGAATGGCGATGACGGTGGCAGCGGCGGTGGTGGCGGCGGCGGTGGTGGCGGTGGTGGCGATCCCGGCGGTGGCGGCGATCCCGGCGGTGGCGGTGGCCAAGACACCGGCAAGGGTAACCAGGACCATGGCAAGGGCAACCAGGACCACGGCAAGGGTAACCAGGATCACGGCAAGGGCAACCAGGATCACGGCAAGGGCAACCAGGACAACGGCAACCAGGACAGCGGCAAAGGCAGCCAAGATCGCGGCCTTAAAGGTAACCAGGACTAACCAGGACGACGATAACCGCGATGACGGCGGGTCGGGCGCCTGAAGGATCGGCCGCAGGAGCGCTCGACAGCGCCGATGGCAAATGACGAGAGCGCCGTGGCCGGCTCTCATAGCCGGCACGGCCAGTCCCGCTCCCGGCGCGTCGCGGAGAACGTCTGGCTTGTTGAGGCTATGCGCTTCGCGTTTCACAGCTCCAACGAGCGGTCACCCTGCCATGGACCGACGGCCGCACCTGCTCTACTCCGCCGCGCGCGCCTTCGCCTCCACCGCTTCCAACTCGTAGGAATACCCCTCCAGCATGGAGTAGGCCTGCTCGATCGCCTCGATCTGGGCTTCTGCATTCCTGATCGCCTCGGCGATCGACTGGCTGCGGGCGCGCAGCATGGAGCCGAGCACGTCTGTCTCGGGCCGCCTGCCGATGCGGTCGAGATGCTTGCGCACGCGGGAGCGGTGGCGTTCCAGTTCCAGAATGTGGAAGCGGTTTTTGACGATGTCGTCGGAAAGCTTGCGTCGCATCGCCGCCACCGGATCGAAACTGCCGGGCTCGCGTTCATCGAGTATGAAGTCGTTGACGAGGGTCTCCAGCATCATAAGGCCCTTGAGGTCTTTCGGGTCGGCGAGCTGGGGATCGTAACCGGTGTCATCGTAGACTTTGCGGCGCACCGGATCCTTCAGGAGATCGTAGGCCGCCTGCAGCTTGCCGAACTGCTCGGCATCACCGCCGCGGTCGGGATGCGCGGTCTTTACCGCCCGGCGATAGGCCGTCCGGACCGCCCGTTCGTCGGCGTCGCGCTCAATTCCAAGGAGGGCATAGGGATCGATCACGCCGGCCACCTGCTCATCGTCAACTCGCATATTGGTTTCCGGTACAGACCTACCGGTTCGCCGCCGCAGCAGCAAGCCCGCGAGGCTCACGGGGAGAGTGCAGGCTCAACCTAGTGCCGCGACGAAAATGTGGTCGAAACGAGGCAATCCACGACATTTGCCCCGCGGCACACGGCACCGTGAGGTCACGCGGGCGCTTCGGCATAAGGCATTGTCCGCAGGTGCGGGACCGCAAGAACTCCCCTTGCCTTTTTCGCGGAATACTGCCAATTCTATTGCCGTTCGGGCGTTTTCAATCCCGGAGACTGGACTTTCGCTTTGAGCCTGGCTTGACGCCGGGACAGCCGCAAGCGGCATCGTAGACGTCTTTTCCCCGATATCGTGACCACTCGACGCCTTTCAGCGCATTTCGCTGAAGACGACACGTTCGCTTCCTTCCGGGGGCGCGGACACACTACCTAAAGCAACCGATGCGTGATATTGAAGCGCAGGGTTGCGGCAAAGACAGACTGAAGGAAAAGGACTTCTTCCATGGCCACTAAAGGCATCGTCAAATTTTTCAACCAGGACAAGGGTTTTGGTTTCATCACGCCGGAAGGCGGTTCGAAGGACGTTTTCGTCCACATCACCGCTGTCCAGGCCGCAGGCCTCACGACATTGAACGATGGCCAGGAGGTCAGCTTCGACACGGAGCCGGATCGCATGGGCAAGGGCCCGAAGGCCGTCAACCTCCAGGCTCTCTAAGCCTGGCGTTCGACAAAGCGTGAAGAGCGGCGCTTCGCAAGAGGCGCCGCTTTTCGTTGGAGAGCACCCCATCCCACCTGCCGCCCGCCTTCCCCTCGCCGGCGAAGGAGACTGCGGCGCAGTCGCGTTACTCTGCCGCCTGCCTTGCCGTTACCGCCTCGAACACCGCGTCGAAAGCAGTGTGGATCACTTGCGGAACGGCATCCTTGCGGGTGGCGTCGGCGGAGAGTATCTGACGATAGCGCCGCGCGCCGGGCCAGCCTTGGAAGAGCCCGACCATGTGCCGCGTAACGTGGATCAGCCGGCCGCCATTCTCGATATGCGCAGCGGCATGGTTCACCATGGCATCGCGGATACCGGACCAGAATTCCAGCGACAGATTATGGTTACGATCGGAAAAGCCGTCGGGGTCGATCGGCATGGGCGCGGCCCCCGTCAGCGGGTGGACGAAATAGCCGTCGGCGGCCGTCAGCAGGCCGCTGTCGTGATAGGCCGCGCGGCCCAGCATCACACCGTCGAGAGGAGCGCCGCATGCGGCCTCTGCCGCAGTCCCGGTGGCTCCTCCCGTCGGTAGCGACCGCGGATCGAGGTGGGATAGCGCCTGATCCAGCTTTTGAAGACCCCCATTGAGACCAATGAAAAGATTCGTATTTTCCGCCTTGAGGCGGTGTACGAGGCCATAGTCGAGCGGCGGAACCTCGCGGTTCTCTTTCGGGCTCAGCCCTTTGAGCCATGCCTTTCGCGCATGCACCCACACGGCATCCGTTCCGGCATCCTTGACGCGCCCGACGAGGTCGCGAAGCGCGACTTCCGGATCCTGATCGTCGACGCCGATACGACATTTGACCGTGACCGGAATCTTGACCGCCGCCTTCATCGCCGCGATGCAGTCGGCGACCAACGCCGGCTCCTGCATCAGACAAGCCCCGAAGGTGCCGGATTGCACCCGGTCTGACGGGCAGCCGACATTCATGTTGATCTCGTCGTAGCCGAAGCCTTCGGCGATGCGCGCCGCCTCCGCCATCTTCGTCGGATCGCTGCCGCCGAGCTGCAGGGCGACCGGATGTTCAGAGGCATCGTGGCCGAGCAGCTTTTCCCGGTCGCCGCGCAGAATCGCATCCGCGACGATCATTTCCGTATAGAGCAAAGCATGCCTCGAGAGCAGGCGCGCGAAAAACCGATAATGACGATCGGTCCAATCTATCATCGGCGCAACGGCAAAGACGGGTGCCTTGAAGTACCTGTTTTTATCTTGCTTACCAGCGGTTTGCGCTGTTTCTTTCATATCCTGTTGGCTCTCGTTTGACGCGTTTTTAGCCCGTTCCTGCTGTGCTATTGCTACAATGTAGCAAATGGCTGGAGGCTTATAGCAAAAACATGGGCACCATCGTCTAGCGAAAGCGCCGGAATGGGCAGAAAGGCGATCATCCCGGTCGAGGATGTCTGCCGCGACTATTTCAATCACATGACGATTTCCTGAAAGTCTCGAGGTCCAATGTCTGAAGTCGATTGGTTGAGCCATCTCCTGCAAATCGTCACCGTAACCGGTCAGCTCGAGGTCCGCTGTACCTACGGTGCGCCATGGCGCGTGGCCTGGAGCCGGGCTGCGGCGAACGAAATCCCCTACCACGCCATCGTCCAGGGTCGGGCCATTTTCGAGGATCCGGAGACGAAAACGACGAGGGAGTTGGTGAGCGGAGATATCGTGCTGCTACCTCATGGAGCGGCGCATGTACTGCACGACGGTAGCGGGCAAACTCCTATCCATACCCGGCAACACCGGAGGTCTGCCGGATGGATGCTGAGCGAGAACGATAGCCAGGGCGAGCAACTCGATCTGTTGTGTGGTCGATTTTTCATCGCGCCGCCTCATGATCGACTGATCCGTAACTACCTGCCCACAAATCTCGTGGCGCGGGCCACGGACAGCCGTGGAGAAGATGGTATCAGTTCCGCTTCCAACCAACTGGCCAGTCTGGTGAGGCTGATGCGTATGGAGTCCGCCGGCGACCGAGCGGGAGGACGCGCCGTTCTCAACGCCCTTTCTTCGGCCCTGTTCACACTGGTACTGCGAGCGGCGAGCGAATCCGAGAAAGCCCCCGAAGGCTTGTTGGCCCTGGCCGGCCATCCGCGACTTGCTCCAGCCATTGCGGCCATGCTTGGCGATCCGGCCCATCCATGGAAACTGCCTGATCTGGCGGATTTGTGCGGCATGTCACGCGCCACGTTCATGCGGCACTTTCAAGACAGGCTAGGTTGCTCCGCGCTCGATTTGTTGACCGATCTCCGCATGAGTTTGGCCGCCAACGAACTCAAGAAGCCGGCAATAAGCACTGAAGCTGTGGCCGAGACGGTGGGATATCAATCCGTTTCCGCATTTCGACGGGTGTTTGCGGAAAGGATGGGGATGACGCCGGGGGAATGGCGCCGACTGGCGCACAATGGCCCGTAGGCCCCAGGACGATCTTAGCTCAAATGCGCCAGATTGATCCTTTCGCGCATTATATTGAGCCAATCCAGTCTCGATGTTTGCACCATCATTCGTAAATTAGGTTCCGTCATCACTTGATGAAGGAGCCATCCAATGAACTGCATCAGCATCACCGCCGAAACCGCAACCGGCACAGGCGCCGAAATCCACGCACGGACCGAGAGCCCCGGAATCGCTCTCGCGCCCCAACCGTCCCATTCGCACACACAGCCAACGCCGACGAATGCCGTCATCGAAACCATTCTGAGCCGTAGTGCTGCCAAGTACTACGACCCAGCCGCCACCCTCAGCGATGGTGAGATCCGCGACCTGGTGCGGATCGGCACCTCCGCGCCGACATCGTTCCACCTGCAGAACTGGCGGTTTATCGCAGTCCGTACGCCTGACGCCAAGGCACGGCTACGTCCGATCGCCTGGAACCAGCCCGCAATCACCGACGCCGCCGTTACCTTCATCATCGTCGGCAGGTTGGCCGATGCCCGCACCGTCCCGGAGCGCCTGGTGCCGGTAGTGGAAGCCGGCATCATGCCAGCGCACCTGGTGCCGGAATGGGAAATCCCCGCTCGCGGTCTGTATGACGGTCAACCCCAACGGCAGCGCGACGAGGCGGTACGTTCCGCTACCTTCGGCACCGCGGCCATCATCTATGCAGCTCGCTCCCTCGGCCTGGGTTCGACGCCGATGATCGGGTTCGACGCGGAAGCCGTGCACCGCGAGTTCGGCCTGACCGAGGACGAAGTGCCGGTCATGCTTCTGACCGTCGGGCCGGAGCGGACCGGCAACTGGCCGCAGAAGCCGCGCCTGCCGGTGGCCGACGTCCTGTCCTTTGCATAATTCTCAGTCCCAACAGTCACTTATGGAGAGTATGATGTCTAGAACTATTGCCCTGGAACCCGAAAATGTACCGGCAGAATCGAAACCAACTCTCGATGCATTCACGAAGAGCATCGGATTCACCCCAAATATGATGGCGTCCTTCGCGCAGAGCCCGATCGCGTTCAACGCATGGGCCACGCTGCTTGGCTCCCTCAGCAAGGCGCTCGATGTGAGGACGCGCGATAGTATCGGCCTTGCCGTCTCGGAGGTGAATGGCTGCAATTATTGCCTGACGGTTCACAGCTACACCGCGGAACATATGGCAAAGTTATCGGCGGATGACATCATTCTCGCCCGGAAGGGTCATGCAAGCGACGCGAAACGAGACGCCGCAGTCCAGTTCGCGCGCAAAGTCATCGAGGCCCGAGGACACGTTGGTGAGGCCGATCTGAAAGCCGTCCGCGATGTCGGCTACACCGATGCGAACATCATCGAGATCGTTGCGCTGGTCGCCATGTACTCCCTGACGAACTTCTTCAACAACGTGTTCGACCCCGAGCGGGACTTTCCCGCCGTTGCCCCGGCCGGCTCTGTCTAAGCCCGGTCCTGTCGCAATCTCCGCGCGGTTGAACCCGAAATAAGCCGGGCTCGCCGCGCGACATCACACAGCAATTTCGACAGCAAGGTCTTCGAAAAGGCGTCAAGCCGGTAACGGGTTGCGCGGGAGATCGAAAACATCTTCCACGCCTGAATTTTTCCAAGCCAACAAATATCTGAGGAGACAATTCCCATGAAAGCGATCGTAGTGACCGACCAGGCTGCGGGAACAGCCGGAATGAAGCTGGTGGAGCGACCCGAGCCTCAGGCCGCCATAAACGACGTCGTCGTTGAGGTCCATGCGGCGGGGTTCGTCAACACCGAACTGGATTGGCCTTCAACCTGGACGGATCGGGCCTTTCGTGACCGGACGCCATCGGTTCTCGGCCATGAGCTGGCCGGTGTGATCACCGAGCTGGGCTATGGCACCACGGGGCTGTCGATCGGCCAGCGGGTGTTCGGCCTGTCGGACTGGTATCGCGACGGCACACTCGCTGAGTACGTCGCCATGGAGGCCCGCAACCTCGCGCCATTGCCCGGCAACGTCGACTTCACGGTGGGCGCAAGCCTGCCAATATCTGGCCTGACCGCATGGCAGGGACTGTTTCAGCATGGCCGCCTTCAGGCGGGGCAGAGCGTCCTCGCCCATGGCGCAGCTGGCGCTGTCGGCTCGATCGTGACCCAGCTTGCGCGGGAAGCCGGCGCCTATGTCATCGGCACCGGACGCGCCGCTGACCGCCAGAGAGCTCTGGACTTCGGTGCAAATGAATTCGTCGATCTTGGAAACGACACCCTGGAAGACGTCGGCGGCGTCGATCTGGTATTCGACGTTATCGGCGGCGATGTTCAGAGGCGGTCCGTACCGCTGATCCGGGCCGGAGGAACGCTTGTGACAGCCGTCGGACCGACGGATGTCCGACCTGTGGATGGCCTGGTGGTTGACTTTGTCGTAGAGGCTGATCGTGGCCAGCTCTCGGAGATCGTTCAGCGCGTCCGGGACGGAAGACTGCGGACGAACATCGGCAAGATTTCAAGTCTGGACGATGCGATCGCCACCTTCAATTCTACGGAGCGACGCGCCGGAAAGACAGTCATCCGCGTTCTCCCGTGAGGACTCGGCGAGAACCGAGGATATTCGCGGGGGAATCGAAGCGGCCGTATCTTCCTGCCGGATAGGCCTCCATGCGACGGCGCCACCGCAAAGACGGGTGCCTTGAAATACCGACTTCCCGTCTTCCCGTCTGTGGCACCGATTCCATCCTGTCTCGTCAGCCCATTTCTACATACGGCAGCGGTCCGAGGCTTGTAGCAAATCACGTGCACAATCGCCGAGTGAAAGAGGGAATGTTAATATAACCGACAGAAGAAACAGAGCCGAATCAGATGTTCGGATGTATTGTTTCTTCTTACCTAATACTGTCGATTGTATCTTGTGGCAAAATTCGGGCACCTACCGAGGCCTCTATCTGGATATTCTGTTGAAGATCAGACAGTTATAATATTCTTGCGTAAGGCAGCACTTTCTGTGCCATCCTGCGCCGCGCTGGAGGCTGAGGTTCGAAACATGTCCTAAACTTTAGGGAAGGAAGCAGGACAATGCGTAGAACAGGAAAAACTATCATCGGCTCATTGCTTGGTCTCGCCTATGTCGTTGCCACGCCATTTGCCTCACTCGCGTCGTTCGATGACGGCCTGCGTCAGAGTACAGCGCTTGCCGGTCCTCATGGTGACGTCCTTGTCGTTGCCGACGCCGGGAGCGCGCCAGCCGGAGGTCAGGAGACGGGCTCCGGTGGCGGTCAGGATACCGGTTCCGGCGGCGGTCAGGATACCGGCTCCGGCGGCGGTCAGGACAGCGGTTCCGGCGGCGGTCAGGACAGCGGCTCCGGCGGCGGCCAGGACAGCGGTTCCGGCGGCGGTCAGGACAGCGGTTCCGGCGGCGGCCAGGACAGCGGTTCCGGCGGCGGACAGGACAGCGGCTCCGGCGGCGGCCAGGACAGCGGTTCCGGCGGTGGACAGGATAGCGGTTCCGGCGGCGGACAGGATAGCGGTTCCGGCGGCGGTCAGGACAGCGGCTCAGGCGGCGGTCAGGACAGCGGCTCCGGTGGCGGCGAAGGCTCCGGTGGCGGCCAGGACAACGGCTCCGGCGGCGGACAGGATAGCGGCTCCGGCGGCGGACAGGATAGCGGCTCAGGCGGTGGCCAGGATAGCGGCTCCGGCGGCGGCGAAACTCCCGCTTCCACGTCGAGCGACTGACACGGTACCAATAGTCGTTGGATCACGATGATTCAGGTCGGGTCGACCTAGCATCATGAACGTGATCGACTCTACGAAGTTGGAGCGGGATGCGGGCGGAACGGCACACTTTTCTCCTCATCCCGCTCTACTGCCGCAATCAGAGGCGGTCGAAGCTCATTGAAATCCCGCCTGGCGGAACCACTCCTGAATGCCGGCAAGAACCTCCGCCTTGGCGCCCTCGAGCGTCGGCTCGTAGCGGAAGCCCGTTTCACCGGTACCGTTGCAATGGGAGATGCGCCAGGCCCAATCGCTCATGGCCTGACGTTTCATGACAAAGGCGACTTCATGTCTGCCAAGCATCGCGCAGAAAGTCCCATTCTGCAGTGGCAACCAAGTCAAACGGATCTCTGCAACCGTCACCATTCCAGCCCTCCAACAGCAGAAAAGGTATAGAATGTGGGCCAAGTGCTTGAAACCCCGCCTTTTAAGGGGATGCAGCGCAATACGGGTGGCGAGGGAAAGGACAACTCCAGATAAGGGCTCCTTCGACGATGAGCAAAGCGTCCCTGTTGCGAAAATATCTGATCGGCAGCGGCGGCGGACAGGAGGGAAACCGTGTTTCAGCAAAATTGCGGACAAACGGGATTCCCTGAGCTACATTGAAGCGCTCGGCCCGGTCTCCGGGCTTCTCGGGAGGGAACCCGGCAGGCCCGACAGCGTTCTTGTACATGATCCCGGGAGCGGGAAAGCGGCAGTCGAAGCCGGTGTCCGTCGCTTTGTCGCCCGATTGGAACCGAACATACCCAGACGCGGCCCGATTGTCGCGTCGCTGCGATCCAGGAGGAGAAGCATGCAGGTCTTGTGGAGCAATCCCATCGAGCTTGGAATGAACGGGGGTGACGTGCGCATGGTCAAGGGACCGTCCGACGCGCTCCGATGCCTCGCGGACCATTGGCCGTATCGCGGCCCCTACTATGTCGCCGCGCGCAGCGCGTGCCGCGCCGCGATCGACGGGCGTCGTACCTGCGAGGAAGCACGCAGACTCTTTCTTTCCGCCGCTGAGGAGGCGCGTCTCAAAGCGCATTAGGGCCTGTTGAGATTCATTTTGAATTAATGACGGCTGCTGCGAGATCGATAATGGCGTTGAAGCTCTGATCGATTTTGTCGGCACGCATGGCGACGCAGTTCAAAGTGCTCCAGCGACCTTTGCGCGTCTCATAAGACGCGCGGCGCTGTAGGAAACTGTTCAGAGGACTGCATCTTTCCTCCGTCCTCATCCCTTGCTCGTCACAGGGATGAGAGCAGCGCCGCGTCTGCGGCGCGCGAAGGGTTCTTTCAGCCCAAGGACTTGGTCTGGCTGGATTCCTGTGACGAGCACAGGAATGAGGAAATCAAACAGGCGGCGGCGGGCGGCCCGAATCTCAACAGGCCCTAGCTCACGATATGCGGGCAAGCGACCGCAACACTGAACGATCCTTTGCGCTTGCGGTTTTCCGCCGCCTGGGTGGATCGATGCTGGGCGCCTCCAGTCGGACCCAGTGTATTGGTAATACAATTCTTGTGCAGCGCAATATTCGGGCACACCCGGCCGGCCGGCTTGAAAAACAAAGAAACCTCTAATATAACCGTTCCCGTGTGTTAATCCGCGAATATGAGAATGCGATCTTTGCAATCGCGCGGTCCAGCCTCGAAATGAGTGTGAAATCTTCGCGAATTCGCCCGATTTCTGTCGTGAAGGCTTCATCTGGCGGCGTTATATTCTATTCCGTCTTACAAAAACCAATATCGAATGTTTAAGGTTTCATCAAAAGAGGGACATAAGAAATAATACGGGAGAGCTATGATGAGAGAGCGTAATCTCTATCGTATCGTCGAAGTCAGCATGAAGCGCGAAAGCGGCCGGAAGGAAATCGGCATCATGACCGTGCGCCAGGCCCTTGAGCTTCCCCAGGTACCAAGCCTCGAATACAGTCATCCGGAACTCAACTCGCGGTCCGACGGCCGCTTCCTCACGCGTGACCAACTAGAGGCCTATGCGCGCTGCGCCTGACCCCGAGAGCACGGCTCAGGCATCATTCTCACGCCCTGCCTATTGCAGCAGCCCGTCCGGCTGCTAACGTCCTTCTCTCCAGATTCGCTTCGGCGTCGCCCTGACCTAGGGGGCGGTGCTGGTGCGTCGATTTCTGCGAACGAACCGCTCGGGCCAGACCGAGACCGAATGATGGAGCCGGACGATCATGCAGACAGCCCTGACACCCCCGCCCCTCGTCCTGCTGCCGATCTCCGGCAGCTCCGTCGGGTTTCCGGTGCGCCGGGTCTATTGTGTCGGCCGCAACTATGCGGCCCACGCCCGCGAGATGGGTCACGACCCGGACCGTGAGGCGCCCTTCTTCTTTCAGAAAAACGCCGACAATCTTCTGCCGCCGGGCGAGGATTTTCCCTATCCGACGCGCTCTTCCGACGTTCATCACGAGGTTGAGCTGGTCGTCGCCATGCGCACCGGGGGCGCGGACATTCCCGTCGAGCAGGCCGCCGATCACATCTTCGGTTATGCCGTCGGCATCGACTTCACCCGCCGGGATCTGCAGGCGGAAGCCAAGAAGGCCGGCAAGCCGTGGACGGCCGCCAAGGCGTTCGAGCATTCCGCGCCGGTTTCCGCGATCGTCCCCGTCACCGCGATCGGTCATCCCGCAAGCGGCAATATATGGCTCAAAGTCAATGGCGAACTGCGCCAACAGGGCGACCTCGACCAGATGATCTGGAAGGTGCCCGAGATCATCGCCGAGCTTTCCCGCCTCTTCACTCTCGCACCGGGCGACATCATCATGACCGGAACGCCGTCAGGTGTGGGTGCCGTCACGCAAGGCGATGTCGTAGCCTGCGGCATCGACGGGATCGGCGCGATCTCCGTCAACATCGTTTGATAAACGGAAGGGCGAAGATCACCGCCTTCGATCAAAGGACGCAGCCGCCATGCCGCTTTACGCTCTAGGACCCCTCAGACCGCAGACGCCGACCGAAGGCAGCTACTGGGTGGCGCCGGACGCAACCATCATCGGGCAGGTTGAGCTCGGCGAGGACGTCGGCATCTGGTTCGGCGCGACGCTGCGCGGCGACAACGAGCCGATCCGCATCGGCGCGCGCACGAACATCCAGGAGGCCGTCATCATCCATGTCGATCCCGGTCACCCGGTTTCCATAGGCGAAGGCTGCACCATCGGTCACCGGGCGATCGTTCACGGCTGCACCATCGGCGACAATTCGCTGATCGGCATGGGAGCGACGATATTGAATGGTGCGAAGATCGGCCGCAATTGCCTCGTCGGCGCCAACGCGCTGGTCACCGAGGGGAAGGAATTCCCCGACAATTCTCTCATTGTCGGCGCCCCGGCCAAGGTGGTGCGGACCCTCGATGACGCCGCCGTCGAGGGATTGAGGCGTTCGGCCGAACATTATGTGAAGAATTGGCAGCGTTACGCCGCCCAGCTTACGCTGCTGGATTGATACGCGGCCTCACGCGCAGCTCTTGCAGTGTCCGCGGATCTCGATCGTCGTCTTCTCGGTCTTGAACTCCTGCGCGCGCACGAGCGTGGAAAGCCGATCCTCGATCACCTCGTCATGAAACTCGGTCACCTGGCCGCAGCCTTCGCAGATGGTGAAGGCTGTGACGCCGTGGTCGTGCTCGTGTTCATGCGGGCAGCTGCAGGCCACGAAAGCGTTGAGGCTCTCCAGCCGATGAACCAGCCCGTATTCGAGCAGCTTGTCGAGCGCGCGATAGACCTGCAGCGGCGCGCGAAAGCCATTGTCGCGCAGCTTGTCGAGAATGGTGTAAGCGCTCATCGGACCGTCCGAATGGGCAAGCGCCCCCATCACCAGCGACTGGTTCTTGGTCAATTGGGGCGTAACCATCAGTGATGTCCTCCATCCGAAGTATGCGGGGCGCTCGCGATCCGGCGGCCGACCGGCAGCAGACTCAGCACGAAAAGGACCAGCGCGGCAACCACGATAGACGGTCCCGACGGCGTATCCCAGTGAAGCGAGCCGAAAAGCCCGCCGGCGACGGCGACCGCGCCGATCAGCGAGGCGTAGACAGCCATGACTTCCGGAGACGAGGCGAAGCGACGGGCGGTTGCCGCCGGTATGATCAGCAGCGAGGTGATCAGCAGGATACCGACGATCTTCATGGCGATCGCAATCACCAGAGCCATCAGCAGCATGAAGAAGAACCGCGCCCTCTCGGGCTCGAGGCCTTCCGCTTCGGCCAGTTCCGGATTGACGGTCGATGCGAGCAACGGCCGCCAGAGATAGACCAGCGCGAAGATCACCAGAATGCCACCGCCCCACACGATGTCGATATCGGCGCGGGACACCGCGAGGATGTCGCCGAAGAGGAAGCCGACGAGGTCGATCCGGACCCAGGTCATGAAGGCGACGATGACGAGGCCGATCGACAGCGCCGAGTGCGAGAGAATGCCGAGCAGCGCATCGGTCGAAAGCGCGCCGCGCTTCTGCAGGAAGAGAAGCAGCACCGAGACGGCGGAAGCGACGATAAACACGCTTACCATGAGGTTGAGGTCCATGAGCAGCGAGAGCGCCACCCCCAACAGCGCCGAATGTGCCATCGTATCGCCGAAATAGGCCATGCGCCGCCAGATGACGAAGCAACCGAGCGGCCCGGCGACCATGGCGATGCCAATTCCGGCGACGAGCGCGCGAATGAAGAAATCGTCAAGCATCGCGCTTCTCCGTCCCGTAACCCTGGAGCCGCGCGTGATGGCCGCAGCCGCAGTCCGGATCGTGATCATGAATGTTGTCGGCCTCTTCGTCATGATGATGGCCGTCGTCCGGGAAGCAGCTTTCGGTGATGCTGCCGTCGGCATGCAGCACCCGCCCGTCCGGGAGGTGCGTATGGTCGTGGTGATGACTGTAAACCGCAAGCGCGCCGGCGGCCCGGCGGCCGAAGAGTTTGAGATATTCCGGACTCTGGCTCACCACCTGCGGCGTTCCGCGACAGCAGACATGGCCGTTGAGGCAGACGACCGTATCGGTTTCCGCCATGACGATATGGAGATCGTGGGAAATGAGCAGGATACCGCAGCCGGTGCGGTTGCGGATCTGCTTGATCAATTCGTAGAGGGCTATCTCCCCGGAAAAATCGACTCCCTGCACCGGCTCGTCCAGGACCAGCAGGTCGGGTTTGCGGGCGATCGCGCGGGCAAGCAGCGCCCGCTGGAACTCGCCACCCGAAAGGTGCTGCACCTCGGCCTTCGCCATGTGCAGCATGCCCGTCGCTGCGAGCGACTCCTCGATCTCTCGCCCCTTGAGCGGGCCCGTCAGCGTCATCAGCCGCTCCACCGTCAGCGGCAGCGTCCAGTCGACGGCAAGCTTCTGCGGCACATAGCCGACCTTCAGCCCTGCGAGCCGGTCGACGTGTCCCTCATCCGGTTTGAGAACCCCGATCGCCGTCTTCGCCGTCGTCGATTTTCCAGACCCGTTCGGCCCTATGAGGGTGACGATCTCGCCGCGGCTGATCGAAAAATCGACGCCGCGCACCAGCCATCTGCCGTTTCGCCGCACTCCGGCATTGGCGAGGCTGACCAAAGCCGTCGTTTCTGGTGATCGGAAGTTCAGCATCAAAAAGTTCCGGCTGGTGGTTGCCACTGGCTATCGCACACGTTATAGCATAACGCAATTGATGTAATAACATAACCATGCCGTTTCAAGCAACGCCCGGCCATAAACGCCGGCTGCAGCAACCGGACAATTCGGAGAAACCGATGAATTCGACGACTGCCCTCCTGTTCGCCTCAACGCTTCTCCTTGCCTCCCCCGCATTTGCGGAGGCGCCCAATGTGGTCGTCTCGATCAAGCCGGTCCATTCGCTGGTCGCCTCGATCATGCAGGGCGTCGGCGAACCCTCGCTCATCGTCGAGGGCGGTGCCTCCCCTCATACCTACACCATGAAGCCGTCGAACGCCGCGGCACTGCAGGCGGCAAAGGTCGTGTTCTGGGTCGGACCGGGCCTTGAGGCTTTCCTCGACAAGCCGCTTGATACGCTCGGCACAGGAGCCCAGGTGGTCGAACTCGGCGAGGCTCCCGGGCTGGAGAAGCTGAAGTTCCGCGAGGGCGGCGCCTTCGAGGGGCATGATCACGGTGAAGAGGGGCACGGCGGCGAAGCCGGCCACGAAGAACACGGCCATGCCCATGCCGGCGAAGCGGACGGTGGCGAGCATGCCGACAAGCATGACGGTCACGATCACGCCGAAGGCGAATTCGACATGCATATGTGGCTCGATCCGATGAACGCCAAGGCCATGGCGACTGAGATCGAGAAGACTTTGGCCGCGGCCGATCCGTCCAACGCCGCCACCTACAAGGCCAATCTGGAGAGGTTCAACGAGCGGATCGACTCTCTCGACAAGGGTCTCGCCGAGACGGTGGCCGCAATCAAGGACAAGCCTTTCGTCGTCTTCCACGATGCCTATCAGTATTTCGAGAACCGCTATAAGGTGCGCGTCGCCGGTTCGATCACCGTCAGCCCGGAAGTGCTGCCCGGCGCGGAACGGCTCTCCGAGATCCGCGCGAAGATCAAGGAATTGGGCGCGACTTGCGTCTTCGCCGAGCCGCAGTTCGAGCCGAAGCTCGTCAGTGTCGTCATCGAAGGCACGCCGGCGAAATCCGGAACGCTCGATCCGGAAGCCGGCACCCTCGACGCCGGACCGGATCTTTACTTCCAGATGATGGAAAACATCGGCGTCTCGCTGAAGGAATGCCTTTCTTCGGCGAGCTAAGGCCTGTTGAGATTCGGGCCACCGCCGCCGCTTGTTTGATCGCCTCATCCCTGTCCTCGTCACAGGGATGAGGGAAAAATCGGGTTCCTTAAAAAGGAACACGCAAGGTCAATAGGCCGATGCGAGGCCTGCGATCACGCCCGTTGCGAGGCTGATCAGCAGAAAGTCATTGTCGACGCGCACCCATTGCTGGCCCCGCGGCGGCGGCCGCAACTTGTAGCGGCGGTAGTCGCGGACATAGGCCATGTGGCGCCGCTCGGACGGGCTCAGCCTGTGGCCGCGCGCCCAGCGGTGCTTTTTGACGATCACGCGCTTTTCGACATGCTTCTCGACGTGTCGGTCGACGCGTTTCTCGACATGACGATCGACGTGCCTGTGGCGATTACGATCATGCGCCTGCGCAAGCTCGAAGGAGCCGGCCGGCTGAGCAAGCGCCATCGGAGTGGCGAGGAACGAGCTGGCGACGAGCGCGATCAGAAGGCGTTTCATGAGGTTTTCCTTTCGTTATTACCCCCCGAAACTAAGCCTCCCTTCCTGAACCGAATATGAAGCCTGACATTACAAATAAGTAATGATTACCGATGCTTATAAGAGTTCTCTCATAAACTTCCCGCATTTCAAACGCTAAGCGCCTGGTAGCGGAAACGGTCGAAATCGGCAGGCATCGCGCAACCCGAGATGTCGAAAGCGAAGATGCCGGCGAACGCCCCCGTGAAGGAACCGTGCTCGCCGCGCCCACCTTCGTCCGAAATCACGCCGGCGTCGAGCACCGGCCCGATGGTCAGCCATTGTGCCTGGTCCGCCCTCCGCCAAAAGAACTGGAGATCGTTGTCTCTCACCTCCATGGCGAGTTGAATTGGACCGTCGGGTACGGCGATGCCGCTGCCGACCGGATAAGTCAACCGCCCGTTCGGAAAATCGCCCGGACAGGAGAGTACGGTGAGGGTACGTCCGAGGATTTCGTGCCGTGTGACGCCAAGGGCATGGAACTTGTGCCGGTTATAATAATGCGTGAGACCCGCGACCTGCTGATAGGTGTCAGGAGCGAAATCGACGACGGCTTCCGCGCGGAAGGAATGATGTTCCTGCCGCCGCGCCACCAGCGCCTGCTCGAACCAACTGCCGATGCTCTCGCGGCCGAAGAGCCGGAGATGCCCGGTCCGGGCGGTTAACGAGAATATCCGCTCCGGGATCGGGGTGCGCAGCCACTGGAACTCCGGCGGAAGCACCTGCTCGTCGAAGTCCGTTTCAAAAAGGACACGCTCAGCGACGGTTCCTGCAGCTCCCGGCGCGGGCACGGTCACCTCGGGAACCGGGCCGCCATTTTCGAGATAAAGCCATCCGTCCTCCCGCCAGACGCATTTCTGCAGCGCAGTCTCGCGGCCGAGCGTGCAGCGTCGCTGCGGCGGCAGCGGCCGGCCGCAAAGATGCGTATGATAGGCTTGGCCGTCCGGCGTCTCGACATATTGCCCGTGCCCCGCGCGTTGGAGAGCCGCCTCCGGGTGATCCTTGGATGTGATGAGATGAACATTCGGGTGCATCTCGTAAGGTCCGTCGATCGTGCGGGACCGCGCCATGCCCACGGCGTGGTCGTAACCTGTTCCTCCCTCGGCGACCGTCAGGTAATACCAACCGTCGCGTCTGAAGAGATGCGGCCCTTCGACGAGGCCGAGCGGACTGCCGGCGAAGATGTTCTTCGCCGGGCCTACGAGCTTGCGGGTCCGCTCGTCCCATTCCTGCAGGAGGATACCGTCGAAAGCGGGGCTTTTGGGCGAGCCGCCGAAGCTTTCGGAGCGGTGGTTCCACTTCATGTTGAGAAACCATTTGCGGCCATCGTCGTCATGGAAGAGCGACGGATCGAATCCCGACGAATTGACATAGACCGGATCGGACCAGGTGGCCTCGACCGCTTCCGCAGTCACGATGTAGTTGTGGGCATCCTTGAAGTTGCCGTCCAGGCGTTTGACGTCGGTATAGACGAGCCAGAACAGCCCGTCGCAATAGGACAGGCACGGAGCCCATACGCCGCAACTGTCGGGATTGCCGCGCATGTCGAGCTGACTTGCGCGTTCGAGCGGACGGCGCACGAGTCGCCAGTTCACGAGATCGCGCGAATGGTGAATCTGCACGCCGGGGTACCATTCGAATGTCGAGGTCGCGATGTAATAGTCTTCGCCGACCCGACAGATGGACGGGTCCGGATTGAAACCGGGCAGGATCGGGTTCCGGATCGTCGCGTTCATCTCTTGCATCTCCCTCTTCGCGGTGCCGCATCCAGCCCCAAGCTCACCGTCTTTTCAAGACCTTTCGCGCAGCGTTCCGACACCGGCATCCGGCAGATTGCCACCTGTCGAATCGCCTGAAATCCCCTGCGCGGGCTTCATTTTCCACGAAAGCTGCGGCGGAACATCGGCTGCAAGCGCGCCTGCGTGCCTAAGTTTTGATCATTCGCCGGTGGACCGTATTCGACTTTCGTCTGAGACCCCGCCCCTATCCCGGAAAATCGGCCATCGCACTTGAAAGCAGGCTTGAAATGGGCACTCTGCCTGTGCTTGGCAAAAAAACAAAAACCATTGCGGGGAGGAACTCGATGAAACCGTTACTCGGCTTCAGCCGATTGATCGACGCCATTACCGAAAAGGTCGGCAAGGCGGTCTCTTGGCTTATTCTGGTGGCCGTGCTCGTGAGCGCCGGCAACGCCGTCATCCGAAAAGTGTTCAACATGTCGTCCAATGCATGGTTGGAGGCGCAGTGGTATCTCTTCGGCGCGGCCTTCATGTTCGCCGCCGCCTACACGCTGAGCCAGAACGAGCACATCCGCATCGACGTCGTCTACGGAATGTTCTCGCGCCGTGTACAGCACTGGATCGACCTCTTCGGACACGTCTTCTTCCTGATGCCCTTCGTGCTTCTCATGCTCTATTACCTCGTGCCCTACGTACGGATGTCCTATGTCTCGGGCGAACTTTCCTCGAGCGCCGGCGGGCTCATCCTATGGCCGGCGAAAGCGATCCTGCTGATCGGCTTCGTTCTTCTCGCCCTGCAGGGCGTATCCGAAATCATCAAGAAGATCGCGATCATGACCGGAAACATGGACGATCCGACGCCTTACGTTCCGGCTCATGCACCGCTCGATGACACGGTATCGCCGGAGGCCCGCTCATGATCGAGTTCGTCGCTGAAAACCTGGCGCCGATCATGTTCGTGTCGCTGATCGTGTTCCTGCTGCTCGGATATCCGGTCGCCTTCTCGCTTGCCGCCAACGGTCTCCTCTTCTTCATCATCGGCGTCGAACTCGCGCCCTTGTCGGATTCCATCAATCTTTCCTGGCCCCTGCTCAACGCATTGCCGGAACGGTTCTGGGGGGTCATGTCGAACGACACGCTCCTCGCCATTCCCTTCTTCACCTTCATGGGCATAGTGCTCGAACGATCGGGCATGGCCGAGGATCTTCTCGACACGATCGGCCAGCTCTTCGGTCCCGTACGCGGGGGGCTCGCCTATGCTGTCATCTTCGTGGGCGCGCTTCTTGCGGCCACCACCGGCGTCGTTGCGGCTTCGGTGATCGCCATGGGCCTGATCTCGCTGCCGATCATGCTGCGCTACGGCTATGACCGCCGCATCGCCACCGGCGTCATTGCGGCGTCGGGCACGCTCGCGCAGATCATCCCGCCGTCGCTGGTGCTGATCGTTCTCGCGGACCAGCTCGGCCGCTCGGTCGGCGACATGTATGCGGGCGCTCTCATCCCCGGCCTCGTCCTGACCAGCCTGTACATGGGCTACATCGTGCTCATGACCTTCGTGAAGCGGGACTCCATGCCGGCATTGCCTTTGGAAGCGCGCACCCTCGGATCCGGCGTCACCTCGCTCGCGGTCGCATTGGTGGTCGCCGCAGCCATAGCCTATGCGGCCCATTTGTACCTTTCGCCGACACAAGGGGAAAACGCTGACATCCTCGGCGCGACGGTCGGCATCATCGTCATATATGTGGCCGCCATCGCCGACAGAGCGCTCAAGATCAACGCGCTTTCGCGTCTGGCCCAGCAGGTGATCATCGTGCTGATCCCGCCGCTGGCCCTGATCTTCCTGGTTCTCGGCACCATATTCCTCGGCATCGCCACCCCGACCGAAGGCGGAGCCATGGGAGCCGTCGGCGCCCTTGTCATGGCTGCGGCCAAGGGCCGGCTGAACATGGAGGTCGTCCGCGCCGCGCTCGCCTCCACGACACGGCTCTCCGCCTTCGTGCTGTTCATCCTGATCGGCGCCCGGGTCTTTTCGCTCACCTTCTACGGCGTCAACGGACACCTCTGGGTGGAACATCTGCTGACCGCGCTCCCGGGCGGCGAGATCGGTTTCCTGATCGCCGTCAACGTGCTCGTCTTCTTTCTGGCGTTCTTCCTCGATTTCTTCGAGCTCGCTTTCATCATCGTGCCGCTGCTCGCACCGGCGGCCGACAAGCTGGGCATCGATCTGATCTGGTTCGGCGTGCTGCTCGGCATCAACATGCAGACGAGCTTCATGCATCCGCCCTTCGGTTTCGCACTCTTCTACCTGCGCTCCGTCGCAGCCCGGGTGCCCTATCTCGACAAGGTGACCGGCAAGAAGATGGAGCCGGTGACGACGGGGCAGATCTATTGGGGCGCAGTGCCTTTCGTCGGCATACAGATCATCATGATTGCGCTCACACTCATGTTCCCGCAGATGGTGCTGCATTACAAAGGCAGCGGCACCGGCGTCGATCCGTCGACGATAAAGATCGAAGTTCCGGGCTTCGGCAACGGCGGAGGCGGCCTGACCTTGCCCGACAACGGCGGCGGCCTCGGTCTTCCCGGCGGCTTGCAGCTGCCAAGCGGCAGCCCGCTTGACGGGGCTGGCCAGCAGCCGGCCCAACCGAATACGGCGCCTCAGCAGAACAACCCGGCCCCCGATCTCAGCGCACCGCCGTCGTTCAACTGAAGTGCGCTCCACAAGCAGGCCGACGGCTTACCGTCGGCCGATGCAAGAAGCCACCCGACAGCGGCCGGGTGGCTTCTTGCATCATCCCATTTGGAAGGACGGATCAATCGGCAGCGAATTGCCGCGGGCTGAGCCTCAGAGCGGCTGCGCGGCGATGGCCTTCGAGCCGTTCTGTAGCGCTCTGCCGTACAGCGGCAGGAGCGACCGCGGCAACGCCGCGTTCATCCAACCATTGATGCGTGCAGATTTTGACGTAGGAGCCGACCCAGAGCCCACCCGTATACCGGCCAGCGGCCATGGTCGGAAGGGTGTGATTGGTGCCGCAGCATTTGTCGGAGTAAACCACGCTGGCCAGTTCGCCGATGAAGAGTGAACCGTAGTTGCGGAGCTTCTTGGCGGTGGCCTGCGGATCCCGGGTGTGAACCTGAAGATGCTCGGCTGCGATGTAGTCTGAATAGGCGATCATCGCTGCTTCGTCTTCGCAGACGGTGATCTCCCCATAATCCTTCCAGGCTACCGACGCGACATCGGCAGTCGAGAGGTCCTGCAACTGCCTTTCGACTTCGACCAGGGTAGCTTCCGCGAGCTTGCGGTCGGTCGTGATCAGACCGACGCGGGTGCGAACATCGTGTTCTGCCTGCGCAAGGAGGTCGGTGGCGATCATAGCAGCATTGCCGGTTTCGTCGGCGACGATGAAGATTTCGCTCGGGCCGGCAAGCTGGTCGATGCCGACTTGACCAAACACCTGGCGCTTGGCTTCGTTGACGAATGCGTTGCCGGGGCCAACGATTTTGTCGACCGCCGGGATTGACTCGGTGCCTGATGCCATTGCCGCGATTGCCTGGGCTCCGCCTACACGGAAGATGCGATCGGCACCTGACAGATGGCAGCCCGCGATCATGGCGGGGTGTGCGTTTGGCGGGAGGCAGGCGATTACCTGGTCGCAGCCGGCGACCTTAGCCGGTACGATGGTCATGACCGGCGCCGACAGGAGAGGATACCGACCGCCAGGCACGTAGCACCCCACGACTTCGATCGGGATGACGCGGTGGCCGAGGTGCAGACCCGGCAGTGTCTCGATTTCAAGCGGGAGGATGGTCTTGAGCTGAGCTTCGGCAAAGGCGCGGACGTTCGCGATGGCGAATTCGGTGTCTTCGCGGGTCTGCGGATCGAGTTCCGCTACGGCCTTCAGCCTCTCTTCTTCGCTTACTTCGAATTTTTCAAGCTCCACTTTATCGAAGGCTGCGGAGTATTCGCGAACAGCGGCGTCACCACGCTCACGCACATTTGCGATGATATCCTTGACCGTCTTCTCGACCGGAGCCGTGTCGGAGACTGCGTCACGGGTGGGCTTCTTGATCTGGATGAACCTGTCATTCAATGCGGCGAGACGCGATGTCATTAAAATCTCCTGTGTGCGGTGGTGTCTCAGCATCGTGGAACCGCGGCAGACGGGCAATTGCCCGCAAACCACCCGTTCAGTATTCTCACCACTTTGCGCGCCCAGCGATCTCAGGACGTAGGAAGCGCGCGCCGGGGGTGTCATGCTGGGGCGAACCGATCAGATCAAGGAATCGACGAATGCCGAAAATCGGAAGCAAACTTCGTGAACTGCGCCGGAGGCGAGACTTGGGTGTCAGAGAACTGGCTGCGCGGTCGGGCATTTCACATTCTACGATCTCATTGATCGAGCGAGACCGAATGAGCCCGTCGATCGACACTCTCGGCGCGGTCCTCGACGCCCTGGGCACGACGTTGCCCGGTTTCTTTTCCGACCTGCAATCGAGTCTTCCATATACGCCGTTCTATTCCTCGGCCGACCTCATCGAGATTGGAAAGGCTGACACAATTTCCTATCGCGTCATTGGTCTGGACCATCCGAACAGGCAGATGCTTATGCTCCATGAGCGTTACGCGCCCGGCGCAGATACCGGAGAGGAATTCACCCATGCGGCACAGGAGGCCGGCATGGTTCTGTCCGGAGCCGTCGAGGTGACGGTGGGCAATCAGAAGCGTATCTTGGGCGCGGGTGACGGCTACTATTTCGATAGTCGGCTTCCGCATCGATTCCGCAACGTCCACGATGGCCCGAGCGAAATAGTGAGCGCGATCACGCCGCCGACCTATTGACGCAGGCGTCACTCGATCCGAGTGGTGAGAATAGTGACCAGAGCGGTTAGTGCCCTTCCCAAACCCCTGAAAACTGCTTTGTATCGTGCAGTCGAAAACACTAATGGGGAGGGCTCGATGAAAATCCTTAAAGCTGCTGTCATTGCCTCTAGCGTCCTGATGACGAGCGTCGTCGGTGCGCAATCACGCGACCTGACGGTCGTATCCTGGGGTGGGAATTTCCAGGACGCGCAAAGAAAAATCTTCTTCGAGACATTCGGGAAGGAAACTGGAAAGCCCGTTCTCGATGAAAGCTGGGAGGGCGGATACGGCGTGTTGCAGGCCAAGGTGAAGGCCGGCGTGCCGAACTGGGATGTCGTCGAAGTCGAAGCCGAAGAGTTGGCTCTTGGTTGCGCCGACGGCATCTACGAAAAGATCGACTGGCAGAAGATGGGCGGGAAGGAGGCGTATCTCCCGGCGGCCGTCAGCGACTGCGGTGTCGGCAATATCGTCTGGTCGACCGGCCTGTCCTACGATGGTGACAAGCTGGCGGAAGGTCCGAAGACCTGGGCCGATTTCTGGGACACGAAGAAATTCCCGGGTAAACGCGGCCTGCGCAAGGGACCCAAATATGCGCTTGAGTTCGCCTTGATGGCAGATGGCGTCCCCGCGGACCAGGTTTACGACGTTCTGAGCGGCGAAGGCGGCGTTGATCGCGCATTCAAGAAACTAGACGAACTGAAGGCGGATATCATCTGGTGGGACGCTGGGGCACAACCACTCCAGCTGCTATCTTCCGGCCAGGTCGTTATGACGTCCGCATATAACGGCCGCATCAGCGGGATCAATCGTAGCGAGGGCAAGAAGTTCGGTTTCGTTTTCCCCGGCAGCGTCTATGCAATCGACAGCTGGGTAATCCTGAAGGATAGCCCGAACAAGGACGCCGGCATGGACTTCATCGCCTACGCGAGCAAGGCTGAAAATCAGGCGAAGCTTCCGGAGTATATCGCATACGGGCTTCCGAATCTTGGTGCGACCAAGCTCGTCCCGGAACAGTTCCAGAAGGAGCTGCCGACGACGGAAGAGAACCTGAATGGTGCCGTCGCTCTCGACGTAGACTTCTGGACAGACAACTCGGAAGAGCTCACCCAGCGCTTCAACGCCTGGCTGGCTCAATAGGCGATCGTCGCAGTTAATTTACCGCCGCTCTGTTGCCCCGATCCATGGGGCAACATAACCCTTTGATCGTTTGGGGGGTGGCCCTCCTCCATTTTGCGTAGGTGACGATGGGCAACGCATTCATTCACTTTGACAAAGTCAGCAAAGCGTTCGGCGCCATGACCGTCGTCGATAAACTGGACCTGGCTATCGAGAAGGGCGAGTTTGTCAGCATGCTCGGGCCATCCGGTTCAGGCAAGACTACACTTCTGATGATGTTGGCAGGCTTCGAGGCCCCCACCAGCGGGTCAATTTCCGTCAGGGGTAAGCGGGTCGATGCACTGCCGCCCCATAGACGGAACATGGGCGTGGTTTTCCAGAATTACGCTCTGTTCCCCCCTGTGACAGTTGCGGAGAATGTAGCGTTTCCGCTCAAGATGCGTCGGGTATCCCGCGGTGAAATCGC
Organism: Sinorhizobium sp. M4_45; assembly: GCF_002885915.1. Classification (NCBI taxonomy): domain Bacteria; kingdom Pseudomonadati; phylum Pseudomonadota; class Alphaproteobacteria; order Hyphomicrobiales; family Rhizobiaceae; genus Sinorhizobium; species Sinorhizobium sp. M4_45. Next base: position 759,002 of record NZ_NWVE01000001.1, on the reverse strand, counting down.
CGATCGCGTCGGCAAGGCTCTCGATATGGTCCAACTCGGGGCGTTCCACGACAGGCGGCCGATCCAGCTGTCGGGCGGTCAGCAGCAGCGTGTAGCGCTGGCGCGAGCGCTCGTCTTCGAACCTGAAGTGGTCCTCATGGACGAACCGCTCGGGGCGCTGGACAAAAAGCTTCGCGAGCAGATGCAGATGGACATTCGCGATATCCATCATCGATTGGGTCTGACCATTGTTTTCGTGACACATGATCAGGCCGAAGCGCTGACGATGTCGGACAGAATCGCCATTTTCAATCACGGAAAGATCGAGCAGATCGGCACGCCTTCCGAAATTTATGACCGTCCGACGACGCAATTCGTCGCCGAATTCATTGGCGAAACCAACTTGCTCAGCGGCAAAGTGACGACGTCCGAAAACGGTTTGCTGGGTATTGCGGTCGATGGCGGCCAGCAACTCCAGGTCGCGTCAGCCGCAAAGCACGAACCGGGCAAGCACGTGAAAGTCTCGGTCCGGCCCGAGCGCATCGAACTCGGTTCTTCCGACGGGTCGAGGAATGAATTGAAGGTCAGGGTGTCTGACGTGGTCTATCGCGGTGACCACCTGCAGGTCGTCGTCGAGGCGGCAAACGGGTCTCTCGTCATCAAGTCTACAAGGAAAGCAACCACGCCTCGGATCGGTGATGAGGCGGTCGCCTCGTTCTCACCCGAACAATGCTGGATCGTCGCATGAAGCAACGCTCCCGGTTCCTGCAGCATGCCAAATCGTTCGTCCTGATTGCGCCCTTGGCGCTATTCCTTCTGTTCTTTTTCGTCGTCCCTTTGGGAACCATGATGAAGACTGCCGTTTCCGATCCCGTCGCGTCTCGCGCGCTACCTACCGTAGCTGCTGCCCTCGACGGATGGGACCGCTCGAGCGCTCCGCCGGTGGAGGCGCAGAGAGCGCTGGTCGTAGACATTCACGGAATACAGGACGACGAATTGTTTGGTGACCTCGTTCGCCGGCTGAACAGCGCGAAGTCGGGTTTTCGAACATTGATGAGCAAGACCAGGACGGCCGTTGCCGATGACCCTAGCCTCGGTGACCTCACCTCCGTCGATCGGCGATGGAACGACCCGGCATTCTGGATTGCAGTGCAGGACGCCGCAAGCTCGCCTGTCACCGACCGAAATCTTCTTGCGGCTGTCGACCTGACGCGTGACAAGAATGGCAACGTGGTCGACGCGCCGGCCGGGACTTCGGCAAACCGCGAAACGCTGCTTCGCACCATCGTCATGGCGGGCATGGTGACCGTCTGCACCGTTTTGATCGGCTTGCCCTTCGCGATGGTGGCCGCCTCGACCACTGGCTGGAGGCGTCAACTCCTGCTTGGAGCGGTTCTGCTCCCGCTTTGGACATCGCTCCTCGTCAGAACGGCCGCCTGGTACATCATTCTGCAAGACAATGGTCTGATCAATATGACGCTCCAGGCAATCGGCCTGACGGACGGGCCATTGCCTTTGATATTCAATCGGTTAGGCGTCGTCATCGCCATGACCCATGTCCTGCTTCCCTTCATGGTATTGCCGATCTTCAGTGTTTTGATCGGCATTCCCAAGAACCTGATGCCAGCCGCGGCCTCACTTGGCGCGTCACCTTTCCGATCATTCCTTTCGGTGCTTCTGCCACTCAGCATGCGAGGCGTCGTGTCCGGATCGTTGCTCGTGTTCATGAGCGCCCTTGGGTACTACATCACACCTGCACTGATTGGCGGCGCAAAGGATCAGATGATCAGCGCCGTGATCGCCTACTATGCAACGGGCGCGGCCAACTGGGGCATGGCAGGCGCGCTCGGGATCGTTCTCCTGACCGCAACGATCATCCTTTACGTCGTCTACCTGCGGCTCTCATCCGAGGAGGCCAGGGCATGAGGACGCTTTCCCTGTCCAGGGCGATATTCGGCTCGGCCGTCGTCATCTTTCTCATGGCCCCGCTATTTGCGATCCTGCCGCTGGCCTTCACCGACAGCGTATTCCTCAACTATCCGATCCCTGATTTTTCGTTGAGGTGGTTCGATGAATTGTTCACTGCCGACGCCTGGCGGCGCTCGATTATCAACAGCCTGATCATCGGAGCAGGAACGACGGTGCTTGCCACCGTGCTGGGTACGGTCGCCTCGCTTGGGCTTCGCGGAAAATCCGTATCGCTCCTGTTCGGTTTTTTCCGCACGGTGTTCCTGCTTCCGATGGTGGTTCCAGCGGTGGTGCTGGGCGTCGGTATGCAGTTGATGTTCGCCCAGTATGGGCTCGCGAATACCTATCTGGGAGTGATCATAGCTCATACGGTGATCGCCATCCCGTTCGTGGTGGTGAACGTCACGGCCGCGCTACAGGGCATAGACCGTCGGCTTGAAAACGCTGCGGCCAGCCTCGGGGCATCGCCGGCGGTCGTTCTCAAGACGGTTACACTGCCTTTGGCCATGCCCGGAATCATTTCAGGAGCAGTCTTCGCGTTTGCGACCTCGCTGGATGAGGTGGTGCTGACGCTGTTCGTCGCGGGTCCCAACCAGAGAACCGTTGCACGGCAAATGTTCTCCACGATCCGCGAGAACATCAGCCCCGCCATTGCTGCCGCCGCATTCCTGTTCATCGTAGGCACCGTCCTGATTGCAGCCTTGGCTCACTTCGTTCGAAGGAAGCGGCAGGTCGCATGAGCTGGATCGGCGCACTTTCATAAAAGGCCACGACGCAAAGCCTGCACGCAAGCGCGCCGAAGGGGACCCGCGGCAATGTTCCGGTCCTCAAATGGCTTGATGGGAAGCAACTCACCTGCAGCTAGTCCCTTCTCCCCGTCAAACGGGGAGAAGGTCGCGGCAGCGGGATGAGGGGCAATTTCGAAAAAGTGCCCCTCAGCGCAGCGTCAGATCTTGCCGTTCCGCTGCTGGATCATCATGAAGGTGTCGTAGTTGTATTCCGCAATCTGTGCGTTGAGGAAATACTCCGCGCGGAAGGCTTTGATCGATTCCCAGATCTTCTTGAATGGCGCGTTCGACGCTTCCATTTCCGCGTAAACCTTGTTGGACTCGTCGAAGCAGGCCGACAGGATTTCCGGGCTGAACGGGCTCAGCTTCGCCCCCGCCGCGACGAGGCGCTTGATCGCGGACGGGTTGAGATAGTCGTACTTCTGCAGCATGTTCGCGTCGGTCGCCTGGCAGGCCGTCCGCAGGAGCGACTGATAAGCCTTCGGCAGGCCGTCGAAGGCTGCCTTGTTGAACATGGCATGCACGGTCGGACCGCCTTCCCACCAGCCGGGATAGTAGTAATAGGGCGCGACCTTGTAGAAACCGAGCTTCTCGTCGTCATAGGGACCGACCCATTCGGCCGCGTCGATCGTGCCTTTTTCGAGCGCCGGATAGATGTCGCCGCCGGCGAGCTGCTGCGGAACGACTCCGAGGCGTTCCATGACCTTGCCGGCGAACCCTCCGACGCGCATCTTCAGGCCCTTCATGTCGGCCACGGTCTTGATTTCCTTGCGGAACCAGCCGCCCATCTGAACGCCGGTATTGCCGCCCGGGAAGCCGACGAGGCCCTGGGTTCCCAGAAACTCGTTGAAGAGGTCGATGCCGCCGCCATGATAGTGCCAGGCGTTCATGCCGCGGGCATTGAGTGCGAAAGGCACGGCTGCGCCCAGCGCCCAGGTCGGATCCTTACCCCAGTAATAATAGGCTACCGTATGGCACGCTTCGACGGTCCCGGCAGCCGCCGCATCCGCTGCCTGCAGGCCCGGGACGATTTCGCCGGCGGCGAAGACCTGGATCTGAAAATTTCCGTCGGTAGCTTCGGACACGTATTTCGACAGCACTTCCGCGCCGCCATAGATCGTATCCAGCGATTTCGGGAAGGACGACGTCAAGCGCCAGGTGACCTTCGGATTGGTCTGCGCAACGGCCGGCGCAGCCAGCGTCGATGCAGCAGCCGCACCAAGGCCGCCGATGCTCGCATGTTTGATGAATGAACGGCGATCCATGGTTCCTCCCTGTTCCCGCCATGAGCAGTGCGACACGGATCGGCCGCGTCACTGCCCATCGAGCCCCCGTCCGCCCATCCGGGACGTCGCAAGGTCTCTTTCCTCCTCGTTAGTGCCGACAACGCCGAAGCCCGCGAAGGCTTTGCGCACCGCGGCACACGTGCACCATACATAATCGATAATGCATGTCCAGCGACCGTGTTGCGGCGTCTTCTTCGACTTTTGTATAAGACGTCGCAAGCGGTTGGAAATTGCCCAAAATCGAGGCAAATCAATGCATTCGAACCGATTCAGAGCTCGGCGGATCTGGCCCAGAGATTGACGTCGGCCTCGCGTGCGTAAAGGTCGATTTCGCTCAGTTCCTCTGATGTGAAAGCGTCGTTTTCCAGCGCCTTGACGCAATCGACGATCTGTGCGGAACGGCTGGCGCCGATCAGCGCCGAGGTGATGCGGCCGCCGCGCAGCACCCAGGCGAGTGCCATCTGAGCGAGCGTCTGGCCGCGCCGTTCGGCGATCGCGTTCAGCTTGCGGATATTGTCGATGATCCCCGGACGGATGAAATCCTTCTTGAGGAAGTGGTTCTGCGCGGCGCGGCTGTCCTCGGGAATGCCGCTCAGGTACTTCGTCGTCAGCATGCCCTGCGCGAGCGGCGAAAAGACGATCGAGCCGATGCCGAGCTCCTCCAGCGTGTCGACGAGGCCGTCATCCTCGACCCAACGGTTAAGCATCGAATAGCTCGGCTGGTGGATGAGACAGGGCGTGCCCATCTCCTTCAGGATCGCCGCCGCCTCGCGGGTACGCTGCGAGTTGTAGGAGGAAATGCCGACATAGAGCGCACGCCCCGAACGGACGATGTGATCGAGCGCACCGCAAGTCTCTTCGAGGGGCGTATCCGGATCGAAGCGATGGGAATAGAAGATGTCGACATAATCGAGCCCCATGCGTTTGAGGCTCTGGTCGCAAGAGGCGACAAGATATTTCCGGCTGCCCCACTCCCCATAGGGGCCGGGCCACATATCATAACCCGCCTTGGACGAGATGATGAGTTCGTCGCGGAGGCCGGCGAAATCTGTGCGCATGATCTCGCCGAAGGCGATTTCGGCAGAGCCGGGCGGCGGACCGTAATTATTCGCCAGATCGAAATGGGTGATGCCGAGGTCGAAGGCCGTGCGGCACATGTCCACCTTGCGGTCGTGCGGCGTGTCGCCACCGAAATTGTGCCATAGGCCGAGCGAAATCGCCGGGAGCTTCAAGCCGCTCCGGCCGCAGCGATTGTACTTCATCTTCTCGTATCTGTTTTCCGCCGGTTGCCAGGCCATGACTCGTGTTCCTCGTTCGCTTCGGTGGCGTTGAATACCCCTCCCCACAAAGGTCCTCAAGGGGCAGCAGCTCGATGAAGGGCCCCTTGATCCGCCTGCCGGCCCCTTCTCGCCATCAAAATGGGAGAAGGTGGCGGCAGGCGGATGGCACCCGGCTCAGCGCAGCAATGCCTGCGCCTCTTCAATGCCGAGCGCCGCCGGCTGGGTGCAGGTTGTCGACAGCGTGACGAAGTTTCCCTCCTCGCCGGATTTGAGGATCGACACCATCACGTCGACACCGTGCAGCGTGCGTTCCAGCGAGCAGCGGGCATCGCGCCCCTTGAGGATTGCGTCCGCCATATCCGCGAGCCCCGCCGTCCGATAATTGGCGATCGGGCCGAGCGGATGGTCCCAATTGTTGACGGCGAAGGGGTGCTCCCACATTTCGAGCGGCCGGATGTCCTTATTCCGCCCGCTCGCCTCGACCGTGCCGCCGAAGAAATTCGGATCCGGAACGAAGAGCGACCCTTCGGTGCCATAAAGCTCCATATTCGCATGACGATGCGACCAGACATCCCAGCTTGCCGAAAGCGTGATGGTTGCGCCGTTCTGGAACTCGAGCAGGGCGTGAATGTTGGTGGGCGTCTTGACCGGGATAACCTCGCCGTTTCTGGGTTCGCTGGTGATGGTCCGCGTCGTGCTCGCCATGGAGGAGAGTGCGCCGACCCGTTTCACCGGTCCGATCAGGTTGATCAGGTTTGCGATGTAGTAGGGTCCGAGATCGAGAATCGGCCCGCCGCCGGGCAGGAAGAAGAAGTCCGGATTCGGATGCCACATCTCCATGCCCGGGCTCATGACATGACATGTACCGGAGGTGACCTGCCCGATCTTGCCGGCGTCGATATAGGCGCGGGCAAGCTGGTGCGCCCCACCCAGGAAAGTGTCCGGTGCGCAACCGACCGTCAGCCCCTTTCCGGTGGCAATTCTCCTTAGCTCCTCTCCCTGCTCCAGCGAGAGCACGAGCGGCTTTTCGGAATAGACATGCTTGCCGGCTTCCAGAATGGCCTTCGAGACCGGAAAATGCGCCTCCGGGATCGTCAGATTGACGACGATGTCAACTTCCGGATTGGCGAGCAGCGCATCGATGCTCTGCGCAGTCACGTCGAATTCGGCGCCGCGTGCTTCCGCCGCCGCCGGATTGATGTCGGCACAGGCGGCGATCCGAATGCCCTTGAACAGCGGAGCAAGCTTGAAATAGGTCGTGGAGATATTGCCGCATCCGATGATGCCGACACCAAGTTCTCTTGTCATGGGGGTTTTCCGTCGATCAGTAGGATTGAATCGAAGCCAGCGAGCGCTTGGCGAAACGTCTGAAGTCGCTGGGATTGTCGTGTTCGGCGACAAAATACTTGGCCGAGGTTCTGGAAAGCGCCTGGATCAGTGCCTTCCAGTCGAGCGTTCCCTCCCCGACGTCGGCCCAACCGTCCTCGTCCGCATTCTCGCCCTTGGGCGCGATGTCCTTGACATGGACCGCCGTGATGCGGGTCGGATATTTCGAGATCCAGGCGAAGGAGTCTCCCCCGCCGCGCACGATCCAGGCGATATCCGCCTCCCAGGAAAGGTCCGGGCCGCCGGCAAAAATCTGGTCGAGCGGCACCGAGCCGTCGGCGAGTGCGTGGAACTCGAAGTCGTGATTGTGCCAGCCGAAGTCGAGCCCGGCGTCGCGGAACGGCTTACCGGCCGCCTGCAGTCGTGCCCCGAAGGCTCGCCATCCGCCCGCATCCATCGGGCGCTGGTCCGGCATCAGGTAAGGACAATAGATGGCGCGAATGCCGAGCGCCTCGGCGATCTCAAGCACGCGCGGCGCGTCGCTTTCCAGCATATCCAGGCCGAAATGCGCGGTCGGCATGGAGAGGCCGTTGCGATCGAGCCCGGCCTTGAAATCGGCGATCTCCGCATCCGAGAGGGCAGCGTAAAGGGCTCCGTAGCCTTCCACCTGTGTGTAGCCCGCGGAGCCGATAGCAGCGAGGACTTCGGCAAAAGGCGGGAAATTGCGGGCGCTGTAGAGTTGGAAGCTGACGTCTTTCATGGAAATCTCCTGGTGGTTCGTGGAACGGTTGCCTGGGAGTGCGCGTAAAATGGGACTCACCCTTTTCCCTGGCAGGATTCGAGATCGTAGGCGCTGAAGCGTGGGCTCACGCCCGCGTCGACCGGCAGCCTTGGCGTGAAGCGGATCGATTTCGTCTCGCCGGCGGTCAGATCGAAGGCATTGTCGGAATAGCGTCCCTCGACATCGGCTTCGATCATGACGTGCAGCGCCAGCCCGGTGGCCGTTACGGCGACATCGAAGGAACCGTCCGGCCGAGGCGCCGTCTCGATGGTCAGGCCGGAAGGCACGAGATCGAGTGCTTTATAGGTACCGTGGACATAGTGTCCTTCGCCCGTTGCCCCGTTCGAAGCCTCGAAAGACCAGAAGAGCAGCGTGTCGGGTGGAATGTCCTTCGCGGCGATGGCAACGAGCGTCGACGCGCGATCGGCCGGGCACGTCCCCGCGGCGGCGAGCAGCGGCTGCCGAGTGCCGTCGAGCGAAACCAGGAACGCCTGCAACTCGACCGTCACCGGCTCGGCCGTGTCGTTCACCATCGAGAAGGCGATTTCCCGCCCATCCGTGGAGGGAATTGCGGCAACGGCAACCGGCTGGAAGAAGCGGCGCGCCATGTAGTGCATCGCCTTCCAATGTCCGCCATAGTCGAGGCTCGACCAGGACGCGACCGGCCAAGTGTCGTTGAGCTGCCAGTAGAGCGTGCCCATGCAATGGGGCTTCAGCGACCGCCAATAGTCGACGGCCGTCCGGATCGCCAGGCCCTGCTGGATCTGGCTCAGATAGACGAAGCTCGGAAAATCCTTGGGGAACCGGAAGTAGCGGAACATGGTGCCGGCGATGCGTTCGTTGCCGCCGGCATTCTTCTGATGCGTCTCCATCACCGGCGAGGCGATGTTGAGGTCGCGCGCTTCGGCGAACTGCCGGATGACTGGCATCGAGGTGTAGGACTGGAATCCGAATTCCGAGCAGAAGCGCGGCCGCACCGTGCGGTAATTGTCGAAGGACTTGTTCTCGTGCCAGACGGACCAGTAGTGCATGTCGCCGGCCCCGTCGGCGTGCCAGGCGTCGCCGAAATCGAGGTATCCGACGGAGGGGCTGGACGGCCACCAGATCGCTTCCGGGCAGGCCTGCTTCATCGACGCCTCGACCGTCCGGTTCAGGCGGTCGTAGGAGACCAGATAGCGGTCGCGATCCCTGCGGCTCTCCTCGAACCAGGTAAGCGCGCCGACAAGCTCGTTGTCGCCGCACCAGAGCGCGAGGGACGGATGGGTCGAAAGCCGCCTGACCTGATAGTCCACTTCGGCCGCAACGTTCTCCAGAAAATCCGGCGTCGACGGGTAGAGATTGCAGGCGAACATGAAATCCTGCCAGACGAGTAGACCGAGCCGGTCGCAAAGATCGTAGAACCAGTCGGGCTCATAGAAGCCGCCGCCCCAGACGCGGATCATGTTCATGTTCGCGTCCACCGCCGAGCGGAGAAGGTCCTCGACACTTTCGGGCGTGACGCGCGACATCAGCGCATCCGCCGGTATCCAGTTGGCCCCGCGGCAGAAGATCTCCCGGCCGTTTACCCGGAGGGCGAAGCGGCTCCCCGCCTCGTCCTTATCGGTGACGAGCTCGATCGTGCGGAAGCCGATCTGCCGCGTGACGGCTTCGCCGGGCACCTCCACCTTGAGCGTCGAGAACGCCTGGTCGCCGCTGCCGGCCGGCCACCAGCGCCTGGGCTCCTGCACCGTGAAGACATGGGTAAGGCGCGTTTCCCCGGCGCCGACCGCACAATCCAGTCGTTCGCGCACGCCGTCGAGCATGAAATGAACCGGCACGATACCGGGATCGCGGGCGAAAAGCTGGACCGTCACCTGCAGATCGACGCTGCCGTCATCAAGCCACATCTGGCGCGTGGTGACATGTTCGATGCGAGCCGTTTCCAGCCGGCGGAGCGCCAACGAGCCGTAGATCCCGAGCGGCGCGATGGCGATATTCCAGTCCCAGCCGAAATGGCATTGCGGCTTGCGCAGCATGTTGCCGTTGGCGATCGGCGAATTGCCGTCATGGTAGGGCACGTAGAAGGGTTGCGCCGCCTGCCGCCGCGCGCCCTCGGCAATTGCCGAATGGAGCACGATGCGGATGCGGTTCTCGCCGGCGACGATCGCGTCCGACACGTCGGGCCGATAACGGCGGAAGCAATTCTCGGACTGCAATACGAGCTCATCGTTGACGTAGACCGAGGCGACCGTGTCGATGCTTTCGAAGTCGAGATACCATCCCCCGTTCAGATCATCGGCATCGATGACGACGGTGCGCTCGAGCACCCAGTCTTTCCGGGCGACCCACTGGATATCGGCCTCGTTTCGGCCGCGATAGGGATCGGCGATGATGCCGGCTCGCTGCAACGCACTATGCACGTCGCCCGGCAGCGCGATCGTCAGGGCGTGGCTGTTGTCGGCGGCGGCAAGCAGCCAATCGCCGGAAAGGTCGATACGGATGGAATCGCGGTTCGGGGTTTCGGAAGGCATTTCCAGGATCCATTCGTTCACCGGGCGGCCTGCACCGGCGCCGTTTCATCGATACGGACCGAGTCTGGTATCCCGGTCCCCTTCTCGGCTCGTCAGAGGCGATTTTCACTCTCGGCGTCGAAGATCGACGCGACGCCCATGTCGAAGGTAAGGCGCACGGTGCTGCCCGGCGGGTAGCGCCTCTGGCCGGCAATCCGCACCGACATGGATTGGCCGGCAAATGTCAGCCATAGGAGGTTGTCAGCCCCCATCGGTTCCTCGATGTCGACGACCGCCTGGTGCGCCGGCTCGCCGTCCCTCGCCTCATCGACCTTCACGTGCTCCGGCCGCAGGCCGAGAACGACCTTCCGTCCGGGCTGCAGCCTGGTGTGCGCCGGATAGTCGGTCACGTCGAAAGCGATGCCTCCGACCCGAACGAAGCTGCGTCCGTCCTTTGCCTCCACCTCGCCGCGGAAGAAATTCATCGAGGGCGAACCGATGAAGCCGGCGACGAAGAGGTTTTCCGGGGCGTTATAGATCGTCATCGGATCGGCGAGTTGCTGGATCACGCCGCTTTTCATGACGGCGATCCGGTCGGCCAGCGTCAGCGCTTCGATCTGGTCATGGGTGACATAGATCATCGTGTTCTTCAGCGACTGATGCAGGCGCTTGATCTCCACGCGCAGTTCGGAGCGCAGCTTGGCGTCGAGGTTCGACAGTGGCTCGTCGAACAGGAAGACGTCGACATCGCGCACCAGCGCCCGGCCGATCGCCACACGCTGCCGCTGGCCGCCGGAGAGCTCCGAGGGTTTGCGCTTGAGCAGCGGCTGGATCTGCAGGATCTCCGCGGCACGCGTCACGCGCTTGTCGATTTCGGCCGGCGGGATCTTGGCGACCTTCAGGCCGAAGGAGAGATTCTTCTCGACGGTCATTTGCGGATAGAGCGCATAGGACTGGAACACCATGCCGATGCCGCGGTCCTTCGGCTCCTCCCAGGTGACGTTGCGGTCCTTGATGAAGATCTGCCCGTCGGAGACGTCGAGCAGCCCGGCAATGCAATTGAGCAGCGTGGACTTGCCGCACCCGGATGAGCCGAGCAGGACGAGAAACTCCCCGTGATCGATGTCGAGATTGAGCCTGTCGAGCACGGTGACGGCGCCGAAATTCAACGACAGATCCCTGACAGATACGCTTGTCATGCTTGCTTATCCTTTCACTGCGCCGGCTGCGATGCCGCGGACGAACAGGCGGCCGGAGACGAAATAGACCGTCAACGGCACGAGGCCGGTCAGGATCGTGGCCGCCATGTTGACGTTGTATTCCTTCACGCCCTGAACCGAATTGACGATGTTGTTGAGCTGGACCGTCATCGGGTAGTATTCCGGCCGGGTGAAGACCACGCCGAAAAGGAAGTCGTTCCAGATCCCGGTCACCTGGAGGATCATCGCAACCACGAAGATCGGCAGTGACATCGGCAGCATGATCTTGAAATAGATCGTCCAGAACCCGGCGCCGTCGACGCGTGCGGCCTTGAAGAGCTCCTCCGGCAGCCCGGCGAAATAGTTGCGGAAAAGCAGGGTCAGGATCGGCATGCCGAAAATCGTGTGCACGATGATCAGGCCGGTCAGCGTCCCGTAGACGCCCATTTCTCTGAGCACGATCACGATCGGATAGATCATCACCTGGTAAGGGATGAAGGCGCCGACGATAAGGATGGTGAAGAACAGATCGGCGCCCTTGAACCGCCAGTTGGCGAGCGCGTAGCCGTTCACGGAGGCGATTGCGATCGAGATGATCACGGACGGCACGGTGATGCGCACCGAATTCCAGAAGCCGCGGGAAAGCCCGTCGCAATTCAGTCCGGTGCAGGCCTCCGCCCAGGCCTTCACCCAGGGCTCGAAAGTGATCTCGAGCGGCGGAGCGAAGATGTTGCCGACGCGGATCTCGGGCATGCCCTTGAGCGAGGTCACGATCATCACGTAGAGCGGCAGAAGATAATAGAGCGCCACGACGATCAAAGTGCCGTAGACGATGACATTGCGGCGCGAGAGTGTCCTGCGCGGCTTTCTGCCGCGAGGGCCGGCCACGAGTCCGGGAGCAGTCTCGTAAGCCGCGGCCATGCTGTTATTTGCGATGTTATCCACGCTTGCGGCCTCCTCCGAACTCCAGATATGCCCACGGCACGATGATGATCGCGACAGTCACGAGCATCATGGTGGAGGCGGCAAAGCCCTGGCCCAGGTTCTGCGCCTGGAACATGTAGTCGTAGACGTATTTGGCCGGCACTTCGGAGGCGATCCCCGGGCCGCCGCTCGTCTGCGCCACGACGAGGTCGTAGACCTTGACGATGCCGCTCGCGATGATCACCAGAGTGGTGATGAAGACGCCGCGCATCATCGGGATGATGATCAGCACATACGTTTTCCACATCGGGATGCCGTCGACCCTCGCCGCTTTCCAGATGTCCTCGTCGATCCCTCGCAGCCCGGCGAGCATCAGGCACATGACGAGGCCTGTTCCCTGCCACAGCGCGGCGATGAGAATGCCGTATATGACGATGTTCGAGTTGTAGAGCGGGTCGAAGGAGAAGCTCGTCCATCCAAGCGACCTGACGATCGACTGGATCCCGTATTGCGGATTGAGCAGCCATTGCCAGACGAGGCCGGTGACGATGAACGACAGGGCGAACGGATAGAGCATGATCGTCCGGAACGTGTTCTCGAAACGGATCTTCTGATCCATCAGGGCGGCCAGAACGAAGCCGATCACCAGGCTGAAAATCAGCGAGAGGCAACCGAAGACCGCCAGGTTCTGAATCGAGACCAGCCAGCGGGGCGCGGCCCACAGCCGCTCGTACTGGTCGAAGCCGACAAAGGCGAGCCGCGGCAGGAGCTTGGAATTGGTAAAGGAGTAGACGACCGTCCAGGCCGTGCCGCCCACGAAGATGACCATGGCCGTGAGGATCATCGGGATAGAGGCGATCTTCGCATTCAGGTTTCGCAGCCACTGGTTCGGCCGCGCCGAACCACGTGTTAGACCTGTCATGTTTCCTCCTCCGAACTGCAAAAGGTTTTCATGTAATCGGGCACCTGCGGCAATGCGCCGGCGGCTGAGGCCCGTTTGCCTCCCTCGCCCACGCCTGCGCCGACAAAATCAGCGCAGGCGGCGTGTTTTCACCGTGCTCCCGGCGAGGGAAGATCAGCCCCGTCAAAGTGCGGGGCCTGGAGCGCCGCTCTCAATCCGCAGCCGCGATGATGTCGGCAAAACGCTTCTGCGCATCTTCGGGCGTCATGGAGTGGTTCGCGAAGAACTCGGAGAAAAGGTCCTCCTTCTGCTTCTGGCTGTCGGCCGACAGAAGCTGGTCCGTGCCCTGGATCACATTGCCCTTTGCGAGGATATCGAGCCCCTTCTTCATGCAGTCGTTCGCGGCCGCAAGATCGACGTCCCCGCGTACCGGCAGAGAGCCCTTCTTCAGATTGAAGGCCACCTGCGTTTCCGGTTTGAGCAAGGTCGACGCCAGCACTTCCTGCGCCTTCGACTTCTCCTCGTCCTCCAGAAGCGGGAAGTAGAACGCGTCGCCGCCGGTCGAGATCACCTCGTTGACGCCGAGACCCGGAAGGCAGGTGTAGTCCACGCCGGCTTTCTGACCCGCAAGCTGGAACTCGCCCTGGGCCCAGTCCCCCATGATCTGCCCGCCAGCCTTGCCGGTGATGACCATGTTGGTCGCCTGGTTCCAATCCTGGACGTTGGTGCCCTTCGACATGCGGCGGGCATCGTCGGCAGCCTTGAAGACTTTGGCGATTTCAGGCCCGGCGGCCACTTCCTCGTCTTTCTGGGCGAAGACTTTCTCGAAGTTCTCCTTGCCGGCGATCGCAACCATCAGCACGTCGAAGGCGCCCGCCGCCTGCCACGGCTGGCCGCCGACGGCGAGCGGAACGATTCCGGCCTTCTCGAGCGCCGGGGCCGCAGCGACGAACTCGTCCCAATTCTTCGGAACTTCGACGCCCGCCTGCTTGAAGGCTGCATTCGAAAGCCACAGCCACTGCCAGGAATGGATGTTGACCGGCGCGCAATAGATCTTGCCCTCGATCGTGCAGGAGTCGAGCAGGCTCGAGGGCTTCACGACTTCCTTCCAATTCTCCTTGGTAGCGATGTCGGTGAGATCGCGCATCAGGCCCGCCTGCACCAGCTCTTCCGCCTGACGGCCGTGGTTGAACTGGGTGGCGGCCATTGGGTCACCGCCGGTTATGCGGCTGATCATGATCGGGCGTGCGGTACCCCCGGAGCCGGCGATCGCACCGTCGACCCACTTGTTGCCGGTCGCATCGAAAGCTTTCGCCAGCTCGGCAACCGCCGCGGCTTCACCACCCGAAGTCCACCAATGCGTGACCTCGAGATCGGTCGCGTTGGCAGCGCCGAATGGCAAGGCAGTGGCTGCGCCCAAAGCGGCAGCTAGAAAACGCAATTTCATGAGTGTCCTCCCTCACTGTAACGTTGCCGGAAAAACTTAGATCAAAGAATTTCCCTGCGCAACACCTACAACGGGCAATTCACGATAAATCCACAAATACAATCGTGAGTGGCGAATGCCCAAGTCGGAACGCCTGTGGAGAGGCAAGAAATTCGACGGCAAATGCGCGATAATTTCCTTTATTTCTGGGATTTTCGCACATCTCTCATCCCGGCGAAACCTTTCATGGCTTCCCATACGCCACATCGACGCTCTCCCGAGCGCAACTCAACCTGAGGGTTACGCCCTTCGCATTGCAGCAACGAAAATGCTCGACATCGCTACTGTATCGTTACAGATTTTGATTTGAACTCAGGCGTAGACGGATGTGGCCAGCAGCCGTGGTTCGTATATAAGGCGGGGCGACACGGCCTCCGGTTGAAGGGTAGCGACGAGGGCCGCGGTTCAGGAGAGCGGATTGGCGTGACGGGCATGGATGGCAAGACGAAGAACAGAGCGACGACGGCGCCGCCGGTCGAAGGCGGCAGACCGACCCTTAAGACGATCGCCTTCATGACCGGGCTCGGTGTTACCACCGTCTCGCGTGCCCTGAAGGACGCTCCAGACATCGGTGCGGAAACCAAGGAGCGTGTCCGCCTGGTAGCAAAACAGATCGGTTATCAGCCCAACCGGGCGGGCGTCCGCCTCAGGACGGGCAAGACGAATGTCATCAGCCTCGTGCTGACGCTGGAGGAAGAGATCATGGGCATTACCAGCCCCATGGTCATCGGCATCACCGAAATTCTCGCCGGCACGCAATACCACCTGGTCGTGACGCCTTACAGTTCGGCCAAGGATCCGCTCGGCCCGATCCGCTACATTCTCGATACCGGCGCGGCGGACGGGGTGATCATTTCGCGTACCGAGCCCAACGATCAGCGGGTAACGCTTCTAACCGAGCGCCACCTGCCCTTCGCCACCCATGGGCGAACCGAAATGGGGCTGATCCATCCCTATCACGACTTCGACAATGAACGCTTCGCCTACGAGGCGGTCCGCAAGCTCGTCGACCGCGGCAGGCGGCGGCTCGTGCTCCTCGAACCGCCGCCGAATCTGACCTTCCATTCGCACATGCGCACCGGCTTCGAGCGGGGCCTGAAAGACTTCGGCGCGGAAGCGGTAAGCTTTCACCAGGTCAACATCGACCACAGCCTGGTTGCCATCCGTGATGCGTTCGAGAAGCTGATGCGTTCCCCCGACGCCCCAGACGGCGTGGTGTCCGGCAGCGGTTCGGGCGCGATCGCGTTGATCGCCGGGATCGAAGCGGCAGGCAAGAAGGTCGGGGAGGACGCGGAAATGGTGTCGAAAGTGCCGAGCGACTTCCTGCGCTGGCTGCGCCCGGAAGTCATGACGATGTATGAGGACATCCGCATTGCCGGGCGCGAGCTCGCAAAGGCTGTGATCGGCCATATCGAAGGCCACCCCCCAGAGACGCTTCAGAGCCTCAGCCAGCCGGAATTCCAGCCGCCGATGGCGAGGTCGGCGGCATCATAGATCTGCCGTGCCTGTTGCAGGCGATCCTGATTCCTGGGCCTGCCACAGGGAGCCGACCCGCCGAAAACCTCGCTCCAGGAGAACGCTTCCGCGCCGACGCAGCAGGGCTCAGATCCTCGCGGCCGGCCAGTACTTGTCGTCGGTAAAATCGCTTGGGATGGGATTGAGCTGTTCGAGCTTTCCGGCGACGAAATCGATCTGCATCTTCAGGTACCGGATTGGCCCCGGGATAGGCGCGCCGGTTGCCAGGCTCCGCACCCGCCATTGCTCATAACCGGCCGCCTTTATGCGTCTCTCCGCCTCGTCGCGGATGGTCATCGATCCGGCGGCCTTGACCTCCGCCGCCTTGCCCCCTTCGATCACTGTGAATTTCATGCCTGCCTTCTCGAATGGCTCCCTTATTGAGATCTTAGACGCCGGGGCTTGCCTGGACTTGTCGCCAGATCACGATGATTTCAGGTCCGGGCGACCCAATCACGGCCGCGATCGATTCATAATAGTTTGAGACGCGGGATGCAGGCGGAAAGCCGCACACTCTTTTCCTCGCCCCGCTTTAGAGGGGCGGCCAGCCGCCCCTCTAAACTCATGCGAATTCAAGCGTTCAGACCGCTGCCCCACGGTCCGTGATGGCTGTCTGCACCATCGATACGGTCGAAACCGTGGGCGCCGAAGAAGTCGCGCTGCGCCTGGATGACATTGGCCGTGCCGCGGCCGCGGCGGTAGCTGTCGAAATAGCCGAGCGCCGAGGCCAGCGCAGGCACCGGAAGACCGCCGAGGACGGCCGTCGAAACCACCCGTCGCAACGCACCATCGCTCTCCTTGACCATGGCAGCGAAAGCCGGGGTGACGATCAGGTTCGCCGCATCCGGTGCCTTGGTGAAGGCGGTGGTGATCTCGTCGAGGAACTGCGAGCGGATGATGCAGCCGGCGCGCCAGATCTTTGCGATCGTGGGCATCGGCAGGTTCCAGCCGAACTCCTTCGAAGCCGCCGCCATCACTGCGAAGCCTTGCGCATAGGCGCCGATCTTGGCGGCGAGCAGCGCGTTTTCGAGGTCCTTGATGAAAGCGTCCCTGTCGGCCACCTTGACTTCGCCGACCGGAGGCAGACCGAGAACCTTCTCGGCGGCTTCCCGCTCTTCCTTCGCCGAGGAGATGCTGCGGGCTGCGACCGCCGCTTCGATCGCGGTCGCCGGCACGCCCATGTTCTGCGCCTCGATCACCGACCATTTGCCGGTGCCCTTCTGACCGGCCTTGTCGAGGATCATATCGACGATGGGATTGCCGGTCAGCGGATCGGCGGCCTTAAGGACCTTCTCGGTGATTTCGATCAGGTAGGAGTTGAGCCGGCCCTTGTTCCAGGCACCGAAGACCTCGCCGATCTCCTGTGCCGTCATCTTCAATCCGTCACGCAGGATGCCGTAAATCTCGGCGATCATCTGCATATCGGCATATTCGATGCCGTTGTGGATCGTCTTGACGAAGTGCCCCGCCCCGTTCTCGCCGAGCCAGGCGACGCAGGGGTCGCTATCGTATTTCGCAGCGATCGAGGTCAGAACCTTCTCGACGCGATGATAGGATTCTTCCGTGCCGCCGACCATGATCGAGGGCCCATGGCGGGCGCCTTCCTCGCCACCGGAGACACCCATGCCGATGAAGGTGAGGCCCGAATCCTTCAGACCCTCGAAACGGCGCATCGTGTCGCGGAAATTGGCGTTGCCCGCATCGATCATGATGTCGCCCTTGGCGAGATGGGGTTTCAGGGCCTCCATCTGCTGGTCGACCGGATCGCCGGCCTTGATCATGATGATGATCGGACGCGGCGGGCGGATGGCGGCGACGAATTCTTCGATCGTTTCGCAGGGAACGATCTGGTCCTTCAGCGCGCCGGCCTCAGCGTAGAATTTGCGCGTCGCGTCGACCGTGCGGTTGAAAACGGCGATCCTGTTGCCTTTTTCAGCGATGTTGAGCGCCAGGTTCGAGCCCATGACTCCGAGACCGATTAGGCCGATTTCCGCCTGTGACACGTGATTGCCTCCATTGGACAGGAGAGCCGGCCACGGCGCGCAATCGCGCGCGTGCCGGCCCTTCGAATTGATCTGCGCGTGTCTGTCACCCCCCAGAAAATCAGGGACCGGACGGCACGCGGCGGCGGAGGCTGTTTTGGCATTCAAATCGATTTACGACAAGCCGTTCCTGACAAATTCAAACCTTTTCCGGCCCCTGTTCGACGCCTTGAACACGCGCCGGAAGGCACCCTCTACATCCTCTTTCTGAATGCGTCCGAAGCGAATCCACGGAATATATCGCCTCCCGCCCTGTGTTCTGCCCGTTCCAGCCCCGTAGAGCCTTGATCTGAGTCGAGTTTGCACCGTAATGCCGCAGAACACGTCCGAGTCCCCCGCGCGACTAGAACGAGGGGCCGGCGCAACCTCCAATGCAATAGGAGCGAGGACCGTATGGAAACGATCATCGGCTTTCTGAACACGATCTTCTGGGGCTATGTGCTCATCTATGGTCTACTTGCGGTCGGCCTCTATTTCACGGTCCGGCTCGGTTTTCCCCAAATCGTTCATTTCGCCGAAATGTTCCGGGTCTTAAGCCGCGGCGGCAGCAAGGATGCGGCCGGAATCAGCCCCTTCCAGGCGCTTATGGTCAGCCTCGCCTCACGTGTCGGAACCGGTAACCTCGCAGGCGTTGCGGTCGCTCTCTATCTCGGCGGACCCGGCGCGACCTTCTGGATGTGGATCGTGGCGTTCGTCGGCATGGCGACCGCCTATGCCGAGAGCGCGCTGGCTCAGCTGTACAAGATTCGCAACGAGGACGGGCAATACCGCGGCGGGCCGGCTTTCTATATCGCTCGCGGCCTCAATGCGCCCTGGGCGGCCACGATCTTCTCGGCCTGCCTCATCCTCTCCTTCGGTCTCGTGTTCAACGCCGTTCAGGCAAACTCGATCGCCGATGCGGTCGAGGGTGCCTTCGGTGTGCCCAAACTCGCAGTGGGCGTGGCCGTTGCGCTACTCTCCGGCGTGGTGATCTTCGGCGGCATCCGCCAGATTGCCCGCGTCGCCGAGATTGTCGTCCCCTTCATGGCCGCGGCCTATCTGCTCACGGCCGTCTACGTGCTGATCGCAAATGCCTCGGCGGTGCCGGGCGTACTCTGGACGATCATCTCGAGCGCCTTCGGCTTTCAGGAAGCGGCCGGCGGCATCACCGGCGGGATTGCTGCGGCGATGCTCAACGGCGTCAAACGCGGCCTCTTCTCGAACGAGGCGGGCATGGGTTCGGCTCCGAATATCGCAGCCGTGGCGACCCCTGTACCGCACCATCCCTCGTCGCAGGGCTTCGTGCAATCCCTGGGCGTTTTCATCGACACGATACTGATCTGCACCGCGACATCGGTGATGATCCTGCTTTCGGGCACGCTGGAACCCGGCTCCGGCGTCACCGGGACACAGCTCACACAGGCGGCGATGAGCACGCATATCGGCTCGGCCGGGACCTATTTCATCGCCATCGCGATCTTCTTCTTCGCTTTCACCTCGATCATCGGCAACTATTCCTACGCCGAAAACGCGCTGACCTATCTCGGCGGGGGCAACCGACTCGGGCTTATGATCATGCGTTGCGCCACGCTGGCGATGGTCGTCTGGGGAGCCTACGAAAGCATCACCACCGTTTTCGACGCGGCCGACGCCTCCATGGGACTGATGGCGACGATCAATCTCGTCGCGATCCTGCTCCTTTCGGGGACCATCGCAAAGCTGACGAAAGACTATTTTGAACAGCGTAAGGCAGGCGCCGTCCCGGTTTTCCACGCGGCCGATTATCCGGAGCTGCAGGGAAAGATCGACGGCGAGATCTGGTCGCGCGATTAGCGACAGGGCGGGACCGCCGAGGCATTCCTTGTCTCGGTGAGAGGCATTGACCGCGCGGGTTCGCCGGCGCAAAAAAGGGCAATGGGAACGTCCTGCCCCGCATACGACGAAGACGCTGGCGCCGCCGACCGGCTCCGGCAGGAGGTTGCGGCCGGCTGTTCAGGCGTCGATAGGCCGAGGCTCTGCCCTCCCGCGCTCGCCCAGACGAGCGGAATCTACCGCGAGCAGTCGCCCCCGGCGGCGCTCGCCTCCTACTTCAAATGCCTCTGGCTGCACCGCATGCCCGACGGCGCCCCCTCGACCATCGCCGTCGTCCCCGACGGTTGCAGCGACATCATCTGGTCGTCGAAGGGACTGGCCATCGTCGGTCCCGACAGGGTCGCCGCCTTTCCGAAGCTTCCTGCCGGCGAAACCATCATCGGCGCTCGGTTCCGGATCGGCGCGGCGGCGCCGTGGTTGCGCACGCCGCTCCGCGAAATCACCGGCCAAACGGTGCCGCTCCATCTCGTCTGGGGTCCGGCTGCGAACGAAATCGAGGCGCGGATGCGCGAAGCGGCGAGCACGCCGGAGCGGCTCGGTGTTCTTGCCGCGGCCCTGCTTGGACGCCTATCCGCCGCCGCCGAGCCGCCGCCGCCGGACATTGCGGCTTGCGTCGCACACCTTCAGGTCGACCGGCTGACCTTAGACGATCCCGTCCGGTCCCTTGTCCGAGAGATCGGTACCAGCGAGCGGACATTTCGCCGTCTGTGCCACGAGCATCTCGGCTACGGCGCAAAGACCCTCGACCGCATTCTGCGCCTGCAGCGCTTCCTGGCCGCCTGCCGGTCGCGGCCCGGGGACACGCTGGCAAACATTGCTGTCGATGCCGGCTATGCCGATCAGGCCCATCTTGCCCGGGAGGCAAGAGGGCTCACATCCTTCACGCCGCGCGAAATCCAGCGGCAGTTGGCCGCGCGCTTCGGCCTTGGCCGGGTTGAGAATTCCCACATAACAGACTGATTCAAGAGACTATTACGTGCGTGGGCCCGCCGGCGCCAAGGTTGGCCGTTTCGTTCAAGACCGTTGCCCGGAGCAATGCTATAAATCCCAGGACGGAGGAACGCATGGCGACGATGACGGCCCGGATTATCCACACCTCGATCGAGCGCGACTGGCGCGAGGTCTATGCCTTCATGGCAGACCACGAGAAGATGCCGCTCTGGGCGACCGGTCTCTCCTCCGGGCTCACGCGCGACGGCGACGAGTGGATCGCACCCGGGCCTCTCGGCAATGCCCGCGTCCGCTTCGTCGCCGACAACGAATTCGGTGTGGTCGACCACCTCGTGACACTCGATAACGGCGCGCGCGTCCACAATGCGCTTCGCGTCGTGCCGAACGGCGACGGCGCGGAAGTCATGTTCACCCTGCTCAGGCAGCCCGGCATGACCGATGCGCAATTCGCCGATGACGCGGCCTGGGTCGAAAAGGATCTTGCCGCGCTCAAATCCATCCTGGAAACCGGTAATCACAAGCAGGAAGGCGACAAAGCCAATGGCCAGCAAAGGTAACGACAAACGCATCGACTATGTCGAGTTCAATGTGACGGATATCGCCGCGAGCAAGACCTTCTACGGCAGCGCCTTCGGCTGGACCTTCACGGATTACGGCCCGGAATATTGCGAGTTCGCCGACGGGCGGTTTCACCACACTTGGTCCGGTTCGCAGCGGCGGTCCGCTCGTCATCATCTATGCCGACCAGATCGAGGACGCTCAGCGACAGGTCGAAGCCGCAGGCGGCAAGATCCTGAAGCCTATCTTCACCTTCCCGGGCGGCCGGCGGTTCCATTTTGCCGACCCCGATGGCTATGAGCTGGCGGTGTGGTCCGCGCAGTAGCCGTAAGCCTGTTCATTCGCCGAAGCGGATGAACAGCGCGCCGACGAGCCCGAAGACGACGATGCACTGCAGGATGAACATCGGCCATTCCTGTGCCATCTCGTTTCCTCCTTCGGCGGACGCCGTCACGGTTCTCGTCGCGCATGCCCGGCGCACTCCAGACAATCCCTAAATCGGCACCGATTTAAGGAGGCGGCAGCTTCCGAGGGGAAAGATGTCCGTCAGGAGACCGGCTCAAAGCGTCCGCTTGATGTGCCAGCGGTCATGATACCAGAGCCACTGGCCCGGATATTCGCGAACCCAGCTCTCGACCTTGTCGTTCAACATCTGCGCCGTTGCCGTGACATCGACGCTGCCGTCGGCCCTGCGGGGGATTTCGACCGCCGCCTCGAGCTCCAGCCGGAAGCGGTTGCCGGGCAGGCGAATGCAACGGGCCGGATAGACCTCGCAATTGAACTGGCGGACGAGCTTGGCAAGCAGCGGATTCGTCTGCACGGGCTGCCCGAAGAACTTCGTCTTCAGGCCCTTGCGGAACTTCTGGTCGACGAGCACGCCGACTCCGCCGCCGCGTTCGAGCTGCCTGGCAAGGGCGAAGGAGGAGCCGGCATGCGACGGCACGAGGTTGCCCATGCGCTCCTTGCGGAACTCGAATACCCGGTCGGCGAGATAGGGATTGTTCGGCGGCCGGAAGAGCACCGTCACGTCGAGGCCGAAAGCCGAGCCGGCAACCGGCAGCATTTCGAAATTGCCGCTATGGGCCGTGAAGACGATGAACGGCCGCGGATTGTCTCGCAGCTCCAGGAAGAGAGGGATGCCCGAAACCTCCACCCTGCCCGGCTCCGCGCGCGCCGGATCGAAGTCGAAGAGCTGATCGAGGAACACGTATTCGGCGGCGAGCCGCCCCATATTGCCCCAGCTTTCGAGCGCGATCGCCGCGATCTCGGCATCGCTCTTCTCGGGAAAGGCATTGCGCAGATTGATCAGCGTCAGCTTGTGACGACCGGTCTTCGGCCCGATCCAGCGGGCAATGCGATCCGTGAAGTTGATCGCCATGTCCGCGGGGAAAAGCTTGAGTATCGTGAGAAGCAGCAGGACGAGCTGCGCGATCGACCATTGACGGAATCGATTCGCAGCAAGCACCAGCCGTGTGATCAGCATCCGCACGAAGATCAATCCATCCGCAACACGATCTTGCCGAAGATCTGGCGCGACTCCATACGCTCCAGCGCACGGTCGATATCGTTGAGCTCCACCTCGGTATCGATCACCGGGTGAACGAGCCCGCGCCCCATCTTCTGCATGGCGTTCGCCATGTTCTCCATGCGGCAGCCGAAGGAGCCGAGCAGTTTCAGCTGCTGCTGAAACAGCATCATCAGGTTCATGTCGGTCGAGACGCCGGAAGTCGAGCCGCAGGTGACGAGGCGTCCGCCCCGCTTCATCGACAGCATGGAGCCCGCCCAGGTATCCTTGCCGACATGTTCGAAGACGACATCGACGCCCTTCTTCTTCGTCAGCTTCCGCACGACGCCTTCGAAACGATCGGTCCGGTAATTGATGACGTGGTCGGCACCGAGAGCCTTCGCCCTGTCGATCTTGTCGTCCGATCCGACCGTGGTGATGACCGTGCAGCCGATCTTCTTGGCGAGCTGGATCGCGGCCGTGCCGATACCGGATCCGCCCGCATGGACGAGGATCGTCTCGCCGGGTTCGAGCCTGGCGTTGTCGAACAGCATGTGCTCGACGGTACCGAAGGTGACCGGCGCCAGCGCCGCGCCGATTTCATCGACACCCGGGGGTGCAGGCACCAACAGGCGCGCCGGAAGGTTGACCTTCTCCTGCGCGAAGCCGTCCAGATGGAAGCCATGGACGCCTCCGACATGTTCGCAGAGATTGTCGCGCCCCTCGCGGCACGGGCGGCAGAGGCCGCAGGTACGCGCACCGTAGATCGAGACGAGCTGGCCGGGGAGCACATTGGCGACGCCCGGACCGATGCTCTCCACGACGCCGGAGGCTTCCGCGCCGATGACGAGCGGCATCTTGCGCTTGGCGAAAGCCATGCCGCGCCAGCCCCAGACGTCGATATGATTGAGCGCGACCGCCTTGACCCGCAGCGTCACCTCGCCAGGACCGGGCGCCTCCGGCTCCGGCAGATCGGTGATTTCAAGCTTGCGGTCATCGAGCAATTGCAGGGCGCGCATGGTTTTTCCTTTGCGGCAGGCAGGTATTCGGTCCTCGAGCGGCTCAAGCCGGCTCGGCGGTCATGACGAGGCTGGCGTTCTGGCCGCCGAAGCCGAAGGAGTTCGACAGCACTGCAGTCACCTGCTGGCTGCGCTTTACGTTCGGCACGACGTCGAGAACGATCGCGGGGTCGGGGTTCTGGTAGTTGATCGTCGGCGGCAGCGTGCCGCTGAGCATCGTCTGGAGCGAGAAGACTGCTTCGACCGCACCGGCTGCCGTCAGCGTGTGGCCGATCATCGACTTGTTGGATGAGACCGGGATCGACGGCAACCGCTCGCCGAAGACCGCGGACATCGACAAATACTCCATCTTGTCGTTTTCGGGCGTGGAGGTGCCGTGGGCATTGATGTAGCCGATCCCGGCTTCGTCGATGCCCGCATCCGCAAGTGCTGCGCGGATCGTCGCGATCGCCGGTCCGCCATCTGGGGAGGAACGCGTGCGGTGGAAGAGGTCGGCCTTTTCGCCGCAGCCCTTGAGAATACCGTAGATGCGGGCGCCGCGAGCGACCGCCGCTTCCAGCGATTCGAGCACGAGCGTCGCGGCGCCTTCCGCAATCACGAAACCGTCGCGATCCTTGGTGAAGGGCTTCGAAGCCTTTTCCGGCGGCTCGTTCTGTGTGGAGAGCGCCGAGAGCAGCGAGAAGCGGATGAGAGCCTCGGCACTGACCGAGCCGTCGGTCGCAACCGTGAGCGCCCTGTCGGTCCTGCCCTGGCGGATGGCTTCGACGCCGAGCTGTATGGCGGTCGCCCCGGATGCGCAGGCCGTCGAAAGCGTCACCGGAAGGCCACGCGTTCCGAATCGATCGGCAAGACGCTCCGAGATCGAGCCGAAAAGCACGGCCTCGTGGAAGGCCGGATCGGCCTTCTGCCGCATTGCCGCGAGAAAGCGGTTATAAGCGTCGCCCGGCTGGCTCGACGGCGGCGAGCGGTCGGCAAGCTCGAAACGGGCATTCCACTCAGGCTCGATCGGCGGGGCCGCCAGGAAGAGCGGACCGTTGAATTCGCCGGAAAGGCCGGCCTGCGCCAGGGCCTCCAGCGTCGTTTCGCGCGCCATCGCATAGGAACGCTCGACGGCATTCTCCGCAGGGATCTCGATGAAGTCGACCGTGCCGCTGATGCGGGTCGAAAGAGCATCGGTCGGGAACCGGGTGATCCTGTGGATGCCCGATACGCCCCCGGTGAGCGCCGCCCAATTATCGTCGAGCCCCTGCCCGAGCGAGGTGATGACGCCCATGCCGGTGACAGCAACGATCGGACGGCCGAGGTGGTCCTTATAAGCCTTGCTCATAGTTCGAGCTCCTTATTCCGCGGCAAGCACGGCGACGCCTTCGCCACGGGAGTGGCCGATGGTGGTAACGACCGCCGCCCTGGCCGGCGCCAGCATCGGGGCTTCGGCGGCGGGGTCGAAAGGCGGAACCTTGGCTGCGTGTCCGAGCGAGAGCGCGGCCAGGACCATGCCGACCGGAAACTGCGCCTCGATGCCGTGACCGACGAGCCCGCCATAGGCACGCACAGGCCGGCCGGCGAGTTCGGTTTCGAGAAACGCCTTCTCCCGTCCGGCAAGGTCATGGAAGCCCGAAGTGCCGGAAAAGACGACGGTCGACTGCGGATCGAGCTCCAGGGCCGGTTTCGACAAATATCTGAGGCGCGCTTCGAGCCGCCCGTCCTCGCGGCTGCCGCGGTCGCCGCCGATCGCATCGATCGTCGCATAGATGCGGGCGCCGCGCGACTCGGCATATTCGCGCGACTCCAGAACAAGGAAGGCGCCAACGGAGCCGAGGATCATACCGCCCCCGTCCTCGGGCCTGCGTGACCAGATCGGATGCCATTCGCCGAGCGCATGGCCCTGGATCGCCTCGATCATCAGGACGATGTCGAGACGCTCGGCCGAAAATGCACCCCCGACGAGCGTGTGGCTCGACTGACCGGCCTTGATGCGGGCAAAGGCCGTCTCGATCGCGGAAATGCCGGCCGCCTCTTCGCCCATGAAAGTGCGCGACGAACCCGTAACCTTGTGCACGATGGAGATGTTGCCGGCGAGAAGGTTGGAAAGCTGCGCCAGAAACAGCGTCGGGCGCAGTTCCGTCGTCAGCTTCTCGTTCAAGAGCCGTTCGCGGTCGTTGCGCTTCAGCGCCTCGTCGACGATGAGCGAGTCGACATTGATGTCGCGCTCGCCGCCGCCGGCCGCGACGATCATGTCCATGCTGCCGCAGGCTTCGAGGTTGTCCTTGAGACCAGCGTCGTCGAGCGCCAGGCCGGCAGCGAAAACGCCGAGGCGCTGCCAGTTCTCCATCTGCCGCTGATCGCCACGCTTCGGAATCTGCTGCGACCAGTCGATTTCCGGCAACGGATGGATCGGATAGGGTGCGAAGCGTTCCGTCTCTATGCGAGCCTCAGGCGGCTCGGCCGCGCCGAGCAGCGCCACGTGAGGCTCGGCGCCGACGCCCTGGCTCGTCACGATGCCTACCCCGGTGATCACCACATCGTTCGCGGATTTCCTCATCTTCACTTCTCCGAACCGGCCATCGCGGCCATGAGCCCCAGTTCTTCCGCACGCTTGCGCACAATGTCGCCCAGCGGCACCTGGTCGAACGGGATCGTCCTCAGCTTCAGCTGGGCATCGCATATCTTCTTGCCGCCAGACGCAATCCTGGCCTTCGTCACGGCAAAGCCGGATCCCTCGTGCTCGAGCAGCGCCTCTATCTCAAGCTCGGCATTCGGTTCGACGAAGCTGCGCATCTTGGCACCATCGACCGTCATCAGGAACGGCATTGCGGCGAATTTCGTGGCGGCCAGCACGAGAAAACCGGAAGCCTGCGCCATGGTTTCGATAAGCAGCACGCCCGGGACCAGCGGATAGCCGGGGAAATGCCCCTCGAATACCGGGCTCTTCTCCGGCACGACCGAGCGCGCCACGAGACGGCCTGCCGACAGATCGACGGTTTCGACCCGGTCGATCATCTGGAAATATTCAAGGAGCATTCAGGCTCATCCCATTCGTTTCGCGCTCAAGTAAAAATGCCGATGCCGCCTGTCAAGCGCGGGGCGCGACAGGCGGCATCGGGAAAGGGGCCGATCCGTGTCAGCGATGATCGCTAAAACTCCGATCGCAGATGAAAGCGTAATCCACGCGGAAAGCCGCTTGAGGCGTCCTCAACCCGCTTTGGCGGCCCGCAGCTCGTCGATCTTGGCACAGAGGTTCTTCAGCACGAAGTATTCCTCGGTCGAGACCTTGCCTTCGTTGACTTCCTGAGTCCACTGCTCCAGCGGGATCTTGATACCGAATTCCTTGTCGATCGCAAAAACGATGTCGAGAAAGTCGAGGCTGTCGATGCCGAGATCATCGATCGTGTGGCTTTCCGGCTTGATCGTCTCGCGATCGATCTCGCTCGTTTCCGCGATAATATCGGCAACCTTGTCGAATGTAGCTGTCACGCGCATACCTCTTAAAATTCGAGTCTTGGCGAACCCTATAGAAAAATGCACCGGAAAAGCCAATGCCCCACAGGCTTTTGCCACCGCGATTTGAAACAGATGTTGCTAAACCGCCAGGAGAGGGCCGTTTACCTAGAAGAAAACCAGAAGCGGCAAGGCGACGATCGCGAAAGCGAGCGCCATCACGGAGCAGGCCGCATAGAAGACGGTGACCGCAGCCTCGATATCCTCGATGGCTGCAACCGCACGGCCGGCATCGTTCATCATGGGCTCGTCGACCTTCACGCCACCATAGATTCTCGGGCCGGCAAGCTGAATGCCGACGGCACCTGCCATCGCAGCCTCGGGCCAGCCGGAATTGGGCGAGCGGTGAAGTCCGTGATCGCGCCGCGCCACCTCGATCGCGGTTTTCGCCGCTTCCGCACCGCGCCGGAAATAGGCGCCGGCCGCAATCAGGAGGGCCGAGAGCCGGGCCGCGGGCAGGTTCGCCAGGTCGTCGAGCCGCGCCGAAGCCAAGCCGAAATGAAGATATTTCGGGCTCTTGTGGCCGATCATCGAGTCGGCCGTGTTCAGCATCTTGTAGGCAAGAAGGCCGGGAAGTCCGGCAACCGCATACCAGAAAGCGGGAGCGACGACGCCGTCTGAAAAGTTTTCCGCAAGGCTTTCGATCGCCGCCCGGCAGACGGCCGGCTCGTCGAGTGTGTTCGGATCGCGCCCAACGATCATCGATACCGCCTTGCGGCCACCCGCAAGTCCATCGCGTCGCAGGCCGGCGGCAACCCGGGAAACGTGATCGGCAAGGCTCTTTTGGGCGAGGAAGACGGCCACCGTGACAACCTCGAGCAAAGAGCCGAGGGCGCCAAGCACATCGAAAAGCCGAGCGAGCACGACACCCAAAGCCGTGGCTCCGGCGAGCAGTACCAGAATGCCGACGACACCGCGGAATTTCAGCCAGGCCTTGGTGAATTCGCCGCGGTTAAGCGCCTCGTCCACGAATTCGACCGCCTTGCCGAAGAACACCACCGGATGGGTCAGACGCGACCAGAGCCAGTCCGGATCGCCGAGGATGCGGTCCAGCAGCAGCGCCATCACGAGGATCAGAAGTATTTCAGCCGACACTACGCACCCATCCGGTTCAAAGCCTCGGCGAGACGACGGTCGCCCTGCGCGTTCGGCGACAATCCGATACGCAGCCAGCGCGGATCGTAGTCGAACTTTCGCGTCAGGATATGCGCCTCGCAGAGCGCCGCGTGAAGATCGTAAGCCCGTTCGTGTTCTACGAGCGTGAAGAGGCCGGTGCCGCCGACCACCTCGAGCCCCGCACCGAGAAGCACCGCGTCGAGCGCGGCCTTGCGTTCCGCGATGCCGGCCTTGATCCCCGGCGTGTCGCCTTCCATCAGTTTCGCCGAAATGGCAAGTGCCGGACCCGAGACCGACCAGGGGCCGAGCCAGTCACGAAACGACTGCTCGATCGACCGGTGCGCGACCACAAAGCCGAGCCGAAGGCCCGCAAGACCGAAGAATTTCCCGAAAGAACGGAAAACGACGAGGTTGTCATTGGCCGCAACGTGTCCGGCGACGCTTGCGTCCGGCTCAAGATCGCCGAAGGCCTCGTCCACCACGAGCAGGCCGTCATGCACCCGCATCGCCTCCGCCATTGCAAGGATTTCCTCCGGCGGAAAGAGCCGTCCGGTCGGATTGTTCGGATTGACGACGACGGCCAGGCCGTGCGCCGTCCGGAGATCACCGGCGCATGTGACGGTGTCGACGGCAAGGCCGGCGCCTTTCAGTACGCGCGCATATTCGCCATAGGTCGGCGCAAATACGGCGGCGCGCTTTCCCTGGACCGCGATCCGCGGGAGCAATTGAATGACGGCTTGTGTTCCGGGCACCGGCAATGGCATGAGTTCGCCCGTCCGGTAGTAGCCCCTGGCCGCCGCACGGGCCGCCTCTTCCACATGCTGATCCGGCAATCGGTGCCAGACGCGCGCGTCGATTTCCGGCAGGGGGACGGGACACGGGTTGATACCCGTCGAGAGATCGAGCCAGTCGTCGGGCGTGCCGCCGAAGCGCGCTGCGGCTTCCGTGATCGCGCCGCCATGTATGATGGGAGCGGCCATGATCATTCCGAGAAATCGATGAGATGCATGAAGGAGCCGGCAACATTCCGGCGACGGAGGCCGGCGCGGCCGAGATCGAGCCCTGCCGCGTCCCGTGCCGTGAAGAGCGGCTCAGCCGCTCCCTCCGAAACGATCGTGGCATAGTGAAATTCGTGCGCGGTCATCGGTCCGCGGAAAAACACGTCGTCGACCGGTGTCACGCGCCGGTAGCCGAGATGCCGCTTGCGTTCGGCAAAGCTCGTGACGAGCGGCAAAAGCCCGAGCATCTCGTAACGCCCGCCATCCGCCGCGACAAGCCCGTCGCCCAGCACCATGTAGCCGCCGCACTCCCCGAAGATGCGCGCCCCGTCTCCAGCGGCCTTGTGCATGGCAGCGCGGAAATTCGAAGCATTGGAGAGCTGTTCCGCATGAAGCTCGGGATAACCGCCGGGGAGATAGACCGCATCGGCAAGCGGATCGGGCCCCTCGTCCGCAAGAGGCGAGAAGAACGTGATTTCGGTCCCCTGCCCGCGCCAGCCGGAAAGAAGATGCTCGTAGCAGAAGGCGAAGGCCAAGTCGCGTGCGACGGCTGTCCGCTGGCCGAGCGGCTTTAGCGTCCCGGCCGTCTCTCCCACCGTCAGCGGCGTCGCCGCAGCAAGCACCGCCTCGAGATCGCAACCCGATGCGACCCGCATTGCCGCGTGATCGATGAAGGCTTCCAGCGATCCATGCTCGCCTGCCTGTACGAGGCCCAGGTGACGTTCGGGCAGCTTCAATGCTGCGTCCTGCCGCAGCACGCCGAAGACCGGCATCGCAATACCGGCAAGCGCATCGCGCAGCATTCCCTCATGCCGGTCGCTGCCGACCTTGTTCAGAATGACGCCCGCGACACGGACATCGTCGCGGTGACGGGCATAGCCGCCAACCAGGGCGGCCACGGAATGGGAGAGGCGCGCGCAATCGACGACCAGGATCACTGCAAGTCCGAGTGCTGCGGCGAGGTCCGCCGGCGCGCCCGTGCCATCCGCCGCGCCGTCAAAGAGGCCCATCATCGCCTCCATGATCAGCACCGAGCCGTCTTCCGTCGCAGCCGCCGCATTGGCAAGGAGCAGTTCGGGGCGCATTGCCCACGGGTCATAATTGAAGCAGGGTTTGCCGCTGGCAGCCGCGTGGAAGGCCGGGTCGATATAGTCCGGCCCCGCCTTGCCAGGCGCGATCGAGAGCCCGCGACGTTTCAATGCCCGCATCAGGCCGAGCGTGACCGTGGTCTTGCCCGAGCCGGAGCTCGGGGCTGCAATCATCACTCCATTCATGCCGGATTCCGGAGAATGCGGCTCGAAAACGGATCGGGAGCGAGCGCCCGGCCATCGAGAGCGCCAAGCCAGTCGAGCGAGGCGCGCAGCCGGACGACCTCGCCGACGACGACGATTGCCGGCGGCTCGAGCCCCGAAGCGGTTACATCGGCTTCGGCGGACGAAAGCGTGGTTTCCAGCACCACCTGCTCCGGTGTCGCGGCATTGCAGACGAAAGCCACAGGCTCGTCTGGCGAGCGGCCGGCGGCGATCAGGTTGGCCGAGATCTGGCCGATATGCTTCATCGCCATGTACATGACGATCACCGGAGAGCCCTTGGCAATGCCTTCCCAATTGATCCTGTCCGGCACGACGCCGGAAGAATCATGGCCGGTGAGGAAAGTCACCGCGTGGTTCACCTCCCGATGCGTGACCGGAATACCGGCATAGGCAAGCCCGCCTATGCCCGCGGTGATCCCGGGAACGATGCGGAACGGGATGCGGTGCTCGACCAGGGTCAGCGCCTCCTCTCCGCCTCGGCCGAAGACAAAGGGATCGCCACCCTTGAGGCGCAGCACCCTCTTCCCTTCACGTGCCAGTTCGACCAGCCGCAGCGAGATATCGCGCTGTTTCGGCGAAGGCTTGCCGCCGCGCTTGCCCGCAAATTCGAGTGCTGCACTCGCTTTGGCGAGCTTGAGGCAATCACCGTTGACCAGCGCATCGTGAACGATCACATCCGCCTGGCGAAGCGCGTTGGCTGCGTGCAGGGTCAGAAGGCCGGGATCGCCCGGGCCCGCGCCGACGAGCCAGACCGAACCCGGCTCGAGATCAGGCAGGCCGGCAAACATGTCGGTCATCGGTCGATACTCCGGGCAAAGCAAGGCATTCCATCCGATCCGACGAAGGAAAAACTTGAAGTCGTTATGCAGGAAACAATGGCAGATAATTGAATCCGCTCATCAAAGAAACTGCAAAATTCGGCCGAGGCCATCACACGGCTCCCTTTGCATAATCAGCCGGCCCGGCGATTGCCGCCGTCGCCCGCACCGATCGGATCTTAGGTACAAGCAACACCGCGTCGCACCCGGCGGCCGCCAGAGCCGCGCCTTCAGCGACGCCGTGGCAACCCGTATGGGCAAAGACGACCTTCGATGGATTTTTTAGACGCGACGATTGCGCCTCCAGCGTGGCAGCGTCGAAGAAATGCGTGGGCACCGAAAAGTGCCGCGCCACCGCATGGATCGCGGGCTCATCGGTTCGCGCATCCAGAGAGGCGACGAGTGCGACATCCCTGCCGGAAGCGCCGGCATCCGCAAGCGCCTGTTCGGCAAGCGCGATCACCTCTTCGGGCGCTGTGTTGCGCTCGCAGCCAAGGCCGAGCACGAGTTCGGCGGTGATGTGTCCTTCGGCGGAAGGCATATGCGGTGCGGCTCCCATGCGGCGTCGGCGTTCCATACGAAGCGCCGGCCTGGCAAATGCCACGTACCGGTCCGGACAGCACCGGATCAAGCCCCCTGCATGGGTCGGCCGCACCGGACGCTCTTTCAGTCCGCCTGAACGGACGCCGTCGCATGATCGTCATTTTTATCGGAGCGTTTCAGGTCGGTCAAACCGGATTGCGCCATCCACGTGTCGCAAACCGTGCGGTCACGGAACGCCCTCAAGACAATTCTTTGCATTTCGGCGTCAGCTCTGACACAAGGCGGCTGAAGCAGTTCCGCCGCCCTATTTGCTCGAGACTCCAGTGCACGACCTAGCCCTCCACATACTGCTCTTTCTTTTCGCGGCCGCATTCCTTGCAGGGTTCATCGATTCGATCGCCGGCGGCGGCGGGATGATCACCATCCCGGCCATGCTGATTGCGGGGATTCCACCGCTCGAGACGCTGGGCACCAACAAGCTGCAGTCCCTTTTCGGCTCGGGGTCGGCGAGCATCGCCTATGCCCGGCACGGTCACGTGAACCTCAGGGAGCAGCTCCCGATGGCCCTGATGTCGGCGGCGGGCGCAGTTTTGGGCGCCTTGCTGGCGACGGTCGTTCCCGCGGACGTCCTGGAGGCCGTGCTGCCGTTCCTGTTGATCGGCATCGCCCTCTACTTCGGCTTCAAGCCGAATATCGGCGACATCGACAAGCATCGGCGGCTGTCGGTTTTCCTGTTCACCATCACCTTCGTGCCCCTGATCGGCCTCTATGACGGCGTTTTCGGTCCGGGCACAGGTTCCTTCTTCATGCTCGGTTTCGTCTCCCTCGCAGGCTACGGCATCCTCAAGGCGACGGCGCACACGAAATTCCTGAACTTCGGCTCCAATATCGGCGCATTTTTCGTCTTCCTGCTCAGCGGCGTCGTGCTGTGGAAGATCGGCCTGACGATGGGCGTCGGCCAGTTCCTCGGCGCGCAGGTCGGCTCGCGCTATGCGATGGCAAAGGGCGCGAAGATCATCAAGCCTTTGCTGGTCGTCGTTTCGATCGCGCTCGCCATCCGGCTGCTCGCCGATCCGGGATATCCGCTGCGTATCTGGCTGGGGCTGTAGGCCAGTCGAAAACCGACGAGCGTTCAGCCGCTCCAGACGAGATGTCCGCCGCCCAGATCCGATGGCGGCGGGAAGGACGGCACATAGTCCAGGGCGCGCACGGGACTGGGCAGGTCTTCCGCTTTAGGCACGAAATCCCGGCGTGCTCGACCCGGATCTGCCACGGGAACGGCAGCCATCAGTTTCTTCGTATAGGGATGCTGCGGATTCTCGAAGATCTGCCGCCGCGTGCCCGTTTCGACGAAACGGCCCATATACATGACCGCTACCCGATGGCTGATTTGCTCGACGACTGCCATGTCGTGAGAAATAAACAGGTAGGAGACGCCGGTCTCGTCCTGGATGTCCTGCAGGAGATCGAGCACCTGAGCCTGGATTGATACATCGAGTGCCGCGACGGACTCATCTGCGACGATGAGCTTCGGTGAGAGAGACAGGGCGCGCGCTATGCAGATGCGCTGCCGCTGACCGCCCGAAAACTCATGCGGGTAGCGCTTCATCTGCTCGGGCGACAATCCGACCCGCTTGAAAAGATACTCCACCCGGTCACGCAGCTCGCTTCCGCTTGCAAGGCCGTGGATCACCAGTGGCTCGGCCACCAGATCGCAGACGCGCATTCGCGGATCCAGCGATGCGTATGGGTCCTGGAAGATCATCTGGACGTCGCGCAGGATGGGTCGCATGGAGCTCCCCCGCAAGCCATGCGTGGAGCGTCCGTCGACGCGGATGTCTCCCGTCCACGGGACAAGGTTCAAGAGCGCCTTGCCGGTCGTCGACTTGCCGCAACCGGATTCTCCGACGAGAGACAGCGTCTCACCCCTACGCACGGAGAAAGAAATGCCCTCCACCGCGTGAAGTCGCCTGACCGGGCGCTGAAGGAAGCCGCCCTTGATGTCGAAACGCACCGTGAGGTTTTCGACGTCGAGCATCGGCTGTTCGTCGCCTGGCTGAGATCCTGCCGCGACCGATTTCGCCGCTGCGCGTTTCGGTGCCTCCGTCCCCGCCATTTCGCCGAGGCGCGGCACAGCGGAAAGGAGTTCCTTCGTGTACGCATCCTGCGGATGCGCGAAAAGATCCCTGCTGGTTGCGTGCTCGACGGTGCGGCCATGCTTCATCACCAGCACCTCGTCGGCCATCTCCGCGACCACGCCCATGTCATGGGTGATCATGATCACCGAAATCCCATGATCGGCCTGCAGCTTGCGAATAAGGGCCAGTATCTGCGCCTGAACCGTTACGTCGAGCGCCGTCGTGGGCTCGTCGGCGATCAGGATTCGCGGGTTCTGCGCGAGCGCCATCGCGATGACGATGCGCTGACGCAAGCCGCCGGAAAGCTCGTGCGGATATTGGCCGAGCCGCCGCTCCGGCTCCGGGATCTGAACCTGGTCCAGGAGTTCTACGGCCCGCACCCGCGCGGCGCGCCGCCCACTGGCGTTTCCATGCGCGGTGATCGCACCGATCAGCTGATTGCCGACCGTCATCACCGGGTTGAGCGAGGTCATCGGCTCCTGGAAGATCATCCCGATCTTGCGCCCGCGAATCTGCCGCATGCGCGCTTCGGGAAGCGCCAATATGTCCTCGCCATCGAGAGTGGCCGAGCCGCCCGCAATACGTGCCATCGGCTTCGGCAGCAGCTGCATCAGCGAAAGCGCGGTCATCGACTTTCCCGATCCGCTCTCGCCTGCAAGACAAAGCGTCCTGCCGGGAAGAAGATCGAAGGACAGACGCTCCACCACGACCTTCGGCCCGGTCGGCGTGGCCACCTGGACGGTCAGTTCCTTCACGGAAAGCAGAGAGGAAGTCATCGGGCAGAGGCCTCGGCAATGTCATCAGAAGGACGCCCTGCCCCGCCGAGGCGGAACAGGGCCGTTCGTCACGCAAAGACGATGCGCGGGAAATAGAAGGACACGACCCAGTTCGGCTGGTCGACGATTTCGCTGATGCGAAGGTCGCCGCAGACCGAGCACAGCATGTAGGCGTCTTCCGGCTTCATGCCGCGCGTCGCACAGAGAAGGTCGATCATGCCGGACACGGCCGCACGCGCACCTTCCATCAGATCGCTTCCAATGCCGGTCGTGACCTCATAACCCTCGGCGTCGAGATGCCGTGTGACGGGGCCCGGCGTGGTAAAGCGCGGCATCTTGAGATTGGCGTCCTTCACCAGCTCCAGCTTCACGACCACATCCATCGCGCTTTCGATGGCCGTGCCGCAGACTTCGCCATCCCCCTGCGCCGCATGCGTGTCGCCGATGGAGAACAAGGCGCCCTCCACCTCGACGGGCAGGTAAAGGGTCGTTCCCGCCGCCAGATCGCGAATGTCGAGATTGCCTCCTACCCGCCGCGGCGGAACTACGGAATGCAGCCCCGGCTCTGCCGGCGCGAGCCCGATCGTGCCGGCGAAGGGCTTCAGGGGAACCCGGCCGAGCTCGCCGAAGGCTGCGGGAGCGAGCGTAGCCGGATCATATTTCCAGAGTGTCAGCGCCGGCTCGGCGAACTGATCGGCGAGGAGCCCGAAGCCCGGGATATTGGCCGTCCAGCCAAAGCCGCTCGGCTTGAAGTGCTCGATGGTCACCTTCAGGGCGTCCCCCGGCCTGGCCCCATCGACATAGATGGGACCGGTGACCGGATTGACCTTCGTAAAATCGACCGTCGAGACATCGGCAACCGTGCTGTCGGCGGTGAAATGACCGGAGCCGGAGTCCAGGCAATTGAACTCGAGCCGCGATCCGGGCGCCACGGTTTCCGCCGGCGGGATCGAATGATCCCAGCCGTAATGGTGATGGCGTCCGTGGATGGTGTAGTCGCAGTTACTGCACATCTTTTGCATATACCTGATCGTAATGGACGGGGATGTGGACCGGATCGACGAACAGCTTGTCGTCGCCGCCGATACGCTCGGAGCGGATGGTGAAGCGCTCCTCGTTGAAGATCGGCGCCCAGGGCGCGTCCTCCATGATCTTCAGATAGATGTCGCGCCACAGGGCCTCGCGTTCCGCGGCCTTTGCCGGGTCGACGATGGCGTCGGCTTCGGCCGCCTTCTTGTCGAGCTCTTCATTGCAGTACCAGGACCAGTTCCAGCCTCCCGGCACGGCACCGCCGCAACCCAGAATAGGACCGTAGAAGTTCGAGGGATCGGGGAAATCGGCAATCCACGCCATGCCGCCCGACCAGATCATCGGCGCCTGGTTTTCCTCGCCGCCGGCCGCAATGACATTGGCCTGCGCGAGCGACTTGATGGATGCCGTGATGCCGATCGCCTTCAGGTCCTGCTGAATCGCCTGGGCGATGCGCGGCTGCGGGTCGGTATTCATGACATAGAGTTCGGTCGAGAACCCGTCCGCGAGGCCAGCTTGCTCGAGCAGCTTCTTGGCACCGTCGGGGTCGTAGGCATAACCTGCATAGTCCTTTGCATAGCCGGGCATCGAGGGCGGCAGCGGCTGGTTGGCGGCAACCGCGCGACCGTTGATGATACGCAGGATACGATCCTTGTTAATGGCCATGTTCACAGCCTTGCGCACCTCGACCTTGTCGAAGGGAGCCATCTTGACGTTCATCGTCACATAGCCGGTGTGCAGCTGGCCACCCTGGATGATCAGGTCCTTGAAGTTCGGATCATTCGTCACTTCGACGAACTTCGCCGGCGGAATGCCGTCCCCGGGTACGTCGATTTCCCCATTCTGCAGCCGAAGCAGCGCGACGACCGGCTCCTGGCCAACCTCGAAGGTGATGCGGTCCAGCTTCGGAAGCCCTTCGTTCCAGTAGTCGGCGAAGCGCTCGAAAACGAGGCGCTGCCCAAGCGTCCACTCGGCAAGCTTGAACGCGCCGGAGCCGACGGGATTCTTCCCGAAGTCGAAGCCGTGTTTCTCGACCTCTTCCTTCGGCACGACATGGGCAAAGTTGAGGGCCATGACATGGAGGAATGTGGCGTCTGGCCGGGTCAGTTCGAACCTGATCGTGTGCGGATCCTGCACCGTGATGCCGGACAGCCCCTCCGCCTTGCCGGCAGAGGCATCTTCAAAGCCTTTGATCGTCGAAAAGAATCCGGCACCCGGGCTCTGGGTCGTCGGGTTCACCACGCGCTCGATCGAATATTTCACGTCTTCGGCCGTCAGCTCGCGGCTATTGTGAAACTTGACGCCCTGGCGCAGCTTGAACGTGAAGACTTTGCCGTCTTCAGAGATTTCGTAGGATTCGGCAAGGTCGGGACGCAGCTCGGTCGTGCCCGGGACATAATCCATCAGGCCATCGAACAGCGACTTGATCATCGACCAATTCTGCCAGTCGTAGCCGATCGCCGGATCGAGTGTCGAAACATCGTCCTTGTAGGTGACGGTCATTTCGCCACCCTGCTTGATGTCGTCGGCAAGCGCAGGAGTTCCCAAGAGGGCAGCGGCGCAGACGCCGGCCAGTAGCAAGTTCCTCATCTGAAGTTCCTTTCTTCGTGCTGCTGTTGGTTCTTCCCGCGTCAACGCAGCTTGATGCGCGGGTCGATAAGCGGTGTGATGAGATCGGCGAGCAGGTTGCCGAGCACGATGGCAAACGCAGAGACGAGCGTGACGCCCATGATGATCGGGATGTCCACCCGCTGGATCGCCTGCCAGGCAAGCTGGCCGATGCCGGGCCAGCCAAAGACGCTTTCCACCACGACTATTCCGGACATGAACAGACCGATGTCGATGCCGATCATCGCGATAACGGGCAGTATCGCGTTGGGCATTGCGTGCCGGAACAGGACCTTGGCGCGGCCCGCACCGGTTGCGCGCGCCGTGCGGATGAAATCCTGGCGCATCACTTCGATCAGCGAGGAACGCATCATGCGCGAATACCAGCCGGCGCCCAGGAAGCCGAGCGTAACGGAGGGCAGGACCAGATGGGCGAAAGTGCCATAGCCGCCAATCGGGAACCAGCCGAGCTTCACGGCGAAGACATAAAGCAGCAGGATGCCGATCACGAATTGCGGCGCCGACACCCCGACGAAAGACGCGATCATCAGCGTGTCGTCGGTGCGTGAGCCGCGCCGAAGCGCCGCGACGATCCCCATGGTGAGCCCGAAGATCAGTTCACAAGTGATGGCTCCGGCCATCAGCACGAGACTTGCGGGAAGCCGCGACGCGATCAGCGTCGCGACTTCGGTCTTCTGCAGGTAGGAGCGGCCGAAGTCGCCCTGCACCAGGCCGGAAACATAGCGCAGATACTGCTCGTAGAAAGGCAGGTTGAGCCCGAGCTGTTCGCGGATGTTCTCCACGGTCTGAGCCGTTGCGCTGCGGCCGGCGATCTGTCTGGCCGGATCGGCCGGTATCAGATAGAGGAGAACGAAGGTGACGAAGCTGATACCAAGCAGGATGACGACCGTCTGAAGCAGTCGCCGCGCGATATAGGCTGCCATCAATGCCTCCCCTGCTGCGTCGGATCGAGAACATCCCGCAGCGCATCGCCGACCAGGTTGAAGGCGAGCGCGAGCGCCAGGATCGCCGCACCCGGTATGAACACCAGCCACGGTGCCGAAGTGAAATAGGTCTGGTTTTCGAAGATGATATTGCCCCAGGAGGGGATGGGCGGCTGCACGCCGATACCGAGGAATGAAAGCGTCGCCTCC
This sequence comes from Sinorhizobium sp. M4_45, assembly GCF_002885915.1. NCBI lineage: Bacteria > Pseudomonadati > Pseudomonadota > Alphaproteobacteria > Hyphomicrobiales > Rhizobiaceae > Sinorhizobium > Sinorhizobium sp. M4_45. The sequence goes on along the minus strand of NZ_NWVE01000001.1, from coordinate 720,164 downwards.
AGAAGCACCGTCGTCGCAATCCCGAGCGTCGCCCAGACGATGATCGTGGACAGGAGATGCGGAAGAATGTGACGGAAGAGAATGCGGCCGGCGCCGGCCCCCATGGCCCGCTCGGCAGTCACGAAATCGCGCTCGGCTATCGAGCGGGTTTCGGTATAGACGACGCGGGCGATCTGCACCCAATTCACCATCGCGATGACCATCGCCACGATCCAGAGGCTGGGTGTGAAGATCGCGGCCAGAACGATGGCAAGGAGGAGCGCCGGAAAGGCCATCATCAGGTCGGTGAAGCGCATCAGCACGGTGTCCACCCAGCCGCGGAAATAGCCGGCTGCAATGCCGACGAGCGAGCCGATGACGACGGCAATGCCATTGGCGACCACGCCGATGACGAGCGAGGTGCGCGCGCCATAGATCAGCCGGCTCAGGAGGTCGCGTCCGACAAGGTCGGTACCGAGCCAGAATTGACTGTTGGGCGGCAGCGGCGCGCCTTCGATGGTCAGACCCTCGAAGAACTGCTCGTGCGGGTCATAGGGCACGATCCAAGGCGCAAGCGCTGCTGCGCCAACCACCACGATGATGACCGCAAGACCGATGAGCGCAAGCGGCCTGCGAAGGAGGCGCGTCCACACGCCCGGTGTCCTATTCTCTTTGCTGCGCGCCGTTTCAGCGACCATGGTCGGCATTCTTCAATCCGTGGTTCTCGAATTCCTGGACGATCGCCGCGGCAACGTCCTCGATGCTGCAGCTGCGCGACATCGCGGTCAGGCGCAGGTGCTGGTAGGCTTCGCTGGCCCCGCAGTTCTTCCGGAGCATCAGCAGCGCCGTTGCCTCCGCAAGTTCCTGGCGTCGCGTGAGGCGATGCTTCAATGCGGCGACGTCACGATCGAGCGCATGGCGGCGGACAAAACTGTGGCTTGCGACCATCAGAGCACTGTACAGCCCGGCGCTGCCGATGGGCTTCAGAAGCTGCGCGTCGGCCCCTTGCGCGATAGTCCAGGCGATGCGGCCGGGTGCCTCGGAGCCGATCAGTGCGATCATCGGCATGGGTGCTTCCCCCTGACGCCAGGGAAATTGCTCGTCGTGGCCCATATCTGCGTCGATAAGGAGGACGTTGAACTCCTCTGCAGATCGGTCACCGGGAAAATCCGGCCAGGCCTGTTCCGCCGCAATGCCTATGCGGGCGCATTGGGCAAAGAGAGCGTCGACGTTCTGATGCGGCCGGTGCAGGATGAGCGCCTGCCAGCCATCGAAATTCGGGGTGTTATGAACAGATCTCATTTCACCACCTTCAGCTCAGGCCGGGCCTCGTTCCCTCCCATCGCGCGGACAAGCGGCGTGGATGTCAGGAACGGATCCGGCGTGATGGCTTCATACGAGCGCTTGACGATCTCGAAACTGCCATCTGCGCCCGCGCGGCCGATATGGGCCGGCAATTCCACATGGTTCGTCCATCGATCGACGCTGATGGCCCCGAGCGGTGTGTCGACCGCCTGCCCGCACAGGGCGGCGCGTACAACATCCGCATCGTCGCTGCCGCTGCGCGCGATCGCCTCGGCGATCATCACCACGGCACTGAATGCCTGCACATAGAAGGCATCGACTACGGCGCCCGGATCCAGCGCCGCAAGTGTCTTCAGGAAGGCGTCGTTTTCCAGCGACTGGATCGTGCGGAAATAGCAGCTGACCGTGAAATGCCCCGCCGCGGCGTGTCCGAGCCCGGCGATCTCGCCCTCGTAGAGGTTGCAGCTGATGACCGGGCATTTATCCGGATGGAAGCGCTCATCCGCTTCAGCGAGAGCGTGAAGCGCGCGCAGGAAAGCGTATGATGACGGGCCGATCAGGTTGTTCAGGATGAAATCCGGTTTCTTCTCGCGCACCTCGTCGATCAGGTGGACGATATCCGTGTCGCCCATCGACACGAAACGCTCGCCCAGGACCTCGCCGCCCGAGCGATGGAGAATGTCGCGTGCGATTCGGTTGGTCTCCCAGCCCCAGATATAGTTGGAGCCGACAAGCATCGCTCTGCTGCCGAACCGCGGCGCGATATAGTCGAGAAGCGGCACCAGGTGCTGGTTGGCACAGGCGGCAACGTAGATAAGGTTTTCGGAAACCTCGAAACCTTCATAGACGCAAGGATACCAGAGCAGCGCGTCGAGCTTCTCGACCACGGGAATCACTTCCTTGCGGCTCCAGGAGGTGGTGCAGCCCACCACATGGCGGACACCGTGCTCGCGGATCAGTTGCCTGCAAAGCGGTGCATAGCGATCCGCCTCGCCTGCCGGATCGAGATGATGGGCCTCGAGCCTGAACGGAAAACGCCCGGACGCATTGACATGCTCGATCGCTGCCATAGCGCCGCCAAAGCCTTGGCCCGCCGGCTGCGCGTAGCTCCCGCTCCGAGAGAACAATACTCCTACCGGGTAGGTAACGTTGCCTGTCATTCGCCCCTCAAATGCAAAAAGGCCCCGCAGAGAAACAAAGTTTCCCTTCGAGGCCCAGATGCCGACAGATAATTTCAGCCAAGCCTAACGTTAGGATACGACTTGTCAATACGAAAGGACATGGCGGCGACGATTTCCTGTCCGGATCTTGCCGTGCCCGCTAGAATACCGCCAGCAGAAGCGCACCGGCCGCAATCAGACCGACGCCGAGCCAGTTGATCAGATTGAGCTTCTCGCCGAGAAAAAGCACGCCGAACAGCGCGACGAATATGATCGACAGCTTGTCGACCGGTGCCACGCGAGCGGCATCGCCCAGCTTGAGCGCGCGGAAATAGGCGAGCCACGACGCCCCTGTCGCAAGACCGGACAGGCCGAGGAAGAGCCAGGTTCGGCCGGAGATCTCCGTTGGGCGCTGCCATTGTCCGGTCACTGCAACGATGCTCACGACAACGACAAGAATGATGGCTGTTCGGATCAGCGTCGCGAAGTCGGAGGTGATGTCTGCGACGCCGATCTTGGCGAAAATGGCAGTTAGCGCTGCGAAGACCGCGGAGAGCAGCGCCCAGAACTGCCAGGCCTGCGTCATCAGAATTCCACGCCCTTCTGACCCTTGATGCCCGAGCGGAAGGGGTGTTTCACCAGTTCCATCTCCGTTACCAGATCGGCGATCTCGATCAGGTCTTCCTTGGCGTTGCGGCCGGTCAGGACCACATGCGTCATGTGCGGCTTCTCCTCCTTGAGAAAGCGCACGACCTCGGCGACCTCGATGTAGTCGTAGCGCAGCGCGATGTTGATCTCGTCGAGGAGCACCATGGAGTTGCGTTCGTCGCGGATGAGCTCCTTTGCCTTCTCCCACGCCTTTGCCGCCATTGCGACGTCGCGCGCGCGATCCTGCGTCTCCCAGGTGAAGCCTTCGCCGAGCGTGTAGAACTGGCAGATATCGCCGAAATGTTTCTCGATCAGATCACGCTCGCCCGTGTGCATGGCGCCCTTGATGAACTGAACGACGGCGCAGGGCATTCCGTGGGCGATGTGGCGAAAGATCATACCGAAGCCGGCCGTCGATTTGCCCTTGCCCTTGCCGGTGTGGACGATGATCAAGCCTTTTTCGTCCGTTTTGGTGGCCATGATCTTGTCGCGGGCGGTCTTCTTCTTCGCCATCTTCATGGCGTGGCGCGCTTCGTCCTTCTCGGCGATCGGTTCGCCGGTATTCGCGGTCTCGTCGTTCATGATGTCCTCCCTATTGGTTTCCGGCCATCAGGCGATCGGTAGCCGCGCGGCCGGAAAGGCTGTTCAGTTCGAATCGCGCCGAGTTGGAGCGCGGGTTCCATAGGCCGCGGTCGATCGCCTCCAGCAGCCTCTCCGATATTTCCGAAAGCGCGGCCGGGTTCTTTTCGCGCAGGAACCGGAGGACTTTTTCGTCGGCAATATAGGCCTGATAGGCTGCCTCGAAATGATGATCGCGCACCGCCCCGGTGGTCGCAGCGAAGGCGAACATGTAATCGATCGTCGCGGCGATTTCGAAGGCTCCCTTGTAGCCGTGGCGCATCACGCCGTCGATCCACTTCGGATTGACGACGCGGGCACGCACCACGCGGCCGATCTCCTCCTCGAGCGAGCGGATGACCGGCTTTTCGGGGCGCGAATGGTCGTTGTGGTAGATGGCCGGACGCTGACCGCCGAGATGCTCAGCCGCAGCGCTCATGCCGCCCTCGAACTGGTAGTAGTCGTCGCTGTCGAGCAGATCATGCTCGCGGTTGTCCTGGTTCTGGACCACGGCTTCGATCGAGCGCAGGCGCTCCTCGAAAAGGCCCCGCTCCGCCTTTCCATCCTCGCCGGCACCGTAAGCGTAACCGCCCCAGATGAGGTAAGCCTCGGCAAGATCGCCGCGCGTTTCCCAGTTCTTCTCATCGACAAGCGCCTGCAGGCCCGCTCCGTAAGCGCCGGGTTTCGAACCGAAGACGCGATAGGAGGCACGGCGTTGAGCCTCCTTCACGTCGGCGCCCCGCTCTTCCCACCGCCGCGTTTCGGCACGCATGCGGGCGGCGATCATATTGTCGGCATCGTCCTCGTCGAGCGCGCCGACCGCGCGGACCGCCTTGTCGAAGAGTGCTATCTGCTCGGGAAAGGCGTCGCGGAAGAAGCCGGATATACGCAGGGTGACGTCGACACGGGGACGGCCGAGAACGGCAAGCGGAACGATTTCGTAGCCGGTCACGCGGCGCGAGGCCATGTCCCAGACGGGCTTTGCGCCGATCAGTGCCAAAGCCTGGGCGATGTCGTCGCCGCCGGTACGCATGTTGGAGGTGCCCCAGGCCGTCAATCCGAAAGAGGACGGCCATTCGCCGTGGTCCTGCAGGTAGCGGCGGATAAGCAGCTCCGCCGATTTCCTGCCGAGCTCATAGGCCGCCGGAGTCGGCACGGAGCGGCTGTCCACCGAATAGAAGTTGCGCCCCGTCGGCAGCACGTCCGGACGGCCGCGCGTCGGCGCACCCGAGGGACCGGGGGCGACAAACCGGCCGTCGAGGCCGGTCAGCAGACCCTTGATTTCCGCCTCGCCGGAGCTCTGGATCGAAGGCTTCAGCCGCGTCTCGACCACGTCAAGTACGGCGCGGCTGTTGGTCCATCCCACCGGGCAGACGATTTCGCCTGAAACGAGCTTCGCTGCAAGCAGTTCGATGCGCTCGACGGTGTCGCCGGCGGTGCGCCATGGCGCATCCGAGAGGGCGGCGAGAAGATCGGGCTTCGGGCCGGCCCAAGGATCGGACATGACGCAATCGAGCGGGTCGAAGGGTTGCGGCAAAGCCACGTGCAATCTCAAGTCCGCCGCAATTGCCCGCTGCAGGCTCTGATCTCCGCCCTCACCCAGACCCCGCGGCACACGGGCGAGCGCGACCGTAAGATCGGTCAAAAGCCTTCCCTTCGGCGCCAGGCCGAAGATATGCAACCCGTCGCGGATCTGCATTTCCTTCAGGTCACAGAGATAGGCATCGAGTTTTTCGAGCGCCTGGTTCTCGCTGTCGCCCTTCTCGATGCCGGCGTCGTGGTCGAGGCCGATGTCGCGGACGAGATCGAGGATCTGCCGGCTGAGCAGCCTGAGCCGCCGGGGATCGCCGCCCGCAGCCTCGTAGTACTCGTCGACCAGCGCCTCCAGGTCCTTCAGCGGTCCGTAGGACTCCGCCCGCGTCAAAGGTGGCGTCAGATGGTCGATGATGACGGCGCTGGTTCGCCGCTTGGCCTGCGTGCCCTCGCCGGGATCGTTGACGATGAAGGGATAAAGATGCGGCATCGGGCCGAATATCGCCTCGGGGTAGCACTCTTCGGAAAGCGCCAGCGCCTTTCCGGGGAGCCATTCGAGGTTGCCGTGCTTGCCCATATGGACGATCGCATGGGCGCCGAATACCTCGCGCAAATAGGCATAGAAAGCGAGATAGCCGTGCGGCGGCACGAGGTCCGGATCGTGATAGGTTTCCTTCGCATCGATATTGTAGCCGCGCGCCGGCTGGATGCCCACGAGCACATCGCCGAAGCGCGCGAGCGGCAGGGCGAATACCCCGTCGATGTAGAAGGGGTCGGCCTGCGGCGCGCCCCAGCGCGCGGTCACTTCCTGCTGAATCTTTTTCGGAAGCGCTTCGAAGAAACCCTTGTAGCGATTCAAGGAAATCGTTTCGCGGATTTCACGGTCGCCGCTCGCCGCATTGGTCGGCCCGGCCATCAGAAAGCGGATCAGCGCGTCGCCGTCATCAGGAACATTGCCGACAGCATAGCCTTCCGCGGTCATCGCTTTCAGCACTTCGATCGTGCCGGCAGGCGTATCGAGACCCACGCCGTTTCCGAGGCGTCCGTCGCGGTTCGGATAGTTGGCCATGACGATGGCAACCCGGCGGCCACCGGGCGGGGTCCGGCGCAGCTTCGTCCAATTGGCGGCAAGGCGCGCCGCGAAACGTGCACGATCCGCAAGCGGCTCGTGTCCGACGATATTGGCCTCCACCAGCGGGTCGTAAACCGAGGCAGCCTTGAAGGAAACGGCACGGGAGAGAACCCTCCCGTCCACCTCCGGCAACGCGACATTCATGCCGAGATCGCGGGCCATCAGCCCTTGAGCCGAAGCTTCCCAGGCCTCCCGCGACGAGCCGGAAAAGATGACCTGCAGCACCGGCGCGCCGCCTGATTCGAGCACGGTCGGCTGGCGGTCCGCGCCGGGTGCGGAAACGGCAAAGCCCGTGGCGTTCATCACGACATCCGGCACTGCTTCGGCGAAGATCGCTTCGACCGTGCCGATCGAGACCGGATCCTTGAGGCTGGAGACGAAAACGGGGAGCGCCCGCACAGCCTCGGCCGCCAGAGCCTCGATCAGCGCCTCCACCGGCTTCGTCTCTCCGCTCTGGACGAGCGCGCGGTAGAAGCAGATGGCGACGGTGGGTTCGTGTTCCGCTCTGTCCACCTGACCGGGGGTTACAGCCGGACGCGCTTCGGACAGGCGCACCCATTCCTCGACGCCGATCACGCCCCTGCCAGGCCACCATATCCCCGCCTTGAGCAACGGCCGCGCCGGCTGCGGCTTGTCGCCGCCATCGATCAATACCTGCGCGTAATCGAGGAACAGGCCGGCATTCTCCGCGCCGCCTTCGGTGCAATACGCCCAAAGGCGCTGCCGATCTTCCACCGATACGGTGGAAAACGGGTCGAGGCCCGGGTCCGGCTTGTCGTCGCCCGGCAACACGGCGATCTGGAACTTATTCGCAACCGCCGCGGCGTAGAGCGCCTCGAGGACGTAACGGAAGTAGCTCGCACCACCGAGCGGCCGTACGACGATCAGTTTCGCATGCCTCGCCGTGCGTTCGACGTAAGTGTCGACCGACATGGGGTGCATGAGATTCATCAGGCTGGCGATCCGCAGGCTTCTTGCGCCCGCGCGCTGACGATGGGCAGCCGCGATCGAGGCAAGCTCCGTATCGGCCGCCGACAGGAACAATATGTCGCCCGGGCTCTGTCCCAGGTCGATCGCCTCATTACCGTCGGCGATCGTTCCTTTCTGAGCTAGGAGGAGATGCATGGATGCTCCCTGGACTCCTCGTTCAAATTCGAAGCCATTTCACGCGAGCGCCGAAATCGCTGCGCGCACGGCGGGCTCGTCCATGTCATGCAGCCCGATGACGACGAGACGCGTGCCGCGTGTTTCGCCGGAAGCCCATGCGCGGTCGAAATACTGGTCGATGCGGCTGCCGACCGCCTGGACCAAGAGGCGCATCGGCTTGCCCGGAACGTCGACGAAGCCCTTGAGGCGCAGCACGTCGTGCTTTGAGATGACGCCCTTGAGCTTTTCAATGAAAGCGGCAGGGTCGGCTATGGCGCCAAGCTCTACGACGAAGCTGTCGAACTCGTCATGATCATGCTCCTCGCCTGCCTCATGCTCCATCTCGTGGTGAGACTTGCGGTTGACGATATCGCCCTCCGTACCCACTCCGAGCCCGAGCAGGATGGCGGCGGCTACCTCGCCGTTCCTCGCCTCGATCATCGTCGGCTTGCGGCTGATGCGGGAGGCCACCTCTTCGCGCACGGACTGCAGCCCCGCGGCGTCGATAAGGTCCGTCTTGTTGAGAACGATGAGGTCCGCGGCGGTGAGCTGATCCTCGAAAAGTTCTTCGAGCGGGCTCTCGTGGTCGAGATTATCGTCGCCGACACGCAGCGCGTCTACCTTGTCGTGATCATCGGCAAAGCGGCCCGCGGCGACCGCCGCACTATCGACGACGGTAACGACGCCGTCGACCGTTACCTCGCTGCGGATGTCCGGCCAGTTGAATGCGGCGACGAGCGGCTGCGGCAGCGCCAGGCCGGAGGTTTCGATGACGATATGATCCGGCCGGTTCTCCCTCTCGAGCAGCTTCGTCATGGTCGGGATGAAGTCGTCGGCTACGGTGCAGCAGATGCAGCCATTGGTCAGTTCGATGATGTCCTCTTCCGAACAGGCTTCCGCTCCGCAGCCCTTCAGCACATCGCCGTCGACACCGAGATCACCGAATTCGTTGATGATCAGCGCGATGCGCTTGCCGTCGGCATTCTGCAGCAGGTTGCGGATCATCGTCGTCTTGCCGGCACCGAGAAAGCCGGTGATGACGGTAGCCGGTATTTTGCCCTGCGGCGCCCTTGCGAGTGTCATGGATCAACCCTTCATTTTCAGCGGCAGTCCGGCCGCGACAAAGTAAACTTCTGCGGATTTCTCCGCCACGATCTGGTGGAGCCGGCCGGCGTGATCGCGAAAGTCGCGCGCCATCCGGTTTTCCGGGACGATCCCGAGACCGACCTCGTTAGAGACGAAAACGAGTCGCGAGCGCGCCGCGGGCAGAAAGGCGGCGAGCGCGGCGAATTCGGCGGCCATGTCGCGCTCCTCCATCATCAGATTGGTCACCCACAGGGTCAGGCAGTCTATGAGGACAGCCCGGCTGGGCTCATCGATGCGGCGAAGCAGCCCCACGAGATCGAGCGGTTCCTCGTGGGTGGTCCAACCCTTCCCCTGCCGAGTAGCCTGGTGAAGGGCGATGCGTTCCCGCATCTCCTCGTCGAAGGCCCGGCCGGTCGCAAGATAGTGCATCGGAGACCCGGTGGCCTCGACGAGTTTTTCCGCGAAGGTGGATTTTCCCGAACGCGCGCCGCCAAGCACGAGGATCGGGCCGAGATTGGAAATGTCCATACCGCCTGCCCTAGAGAAGGCTATAGCGGCAACGGCGCGCGCCGAGAACGCGTTCGATCGAAGACCTGTGAGCCACGACAACCTCCGTGCTGGCATCGGGGAGCATCTCCCCTCGGGCGGAATGCCCTGACGAATGGCAGGTCTCCTGGCTCAGGGCGTCACGATCCTCATGGCCGCACGTTCGACGAACCGGCTCGGCCCGAAAAACGATGCGGCAAAAGACCGAACGGGCTCGCCTCGCCTTCCCGGCGTTTGCGGCATCGCGAAAGGCGGACGATTCGTAGAAGAAGAGGCGTCCTGCCTGGCTCATCGCAATGCCACGCCAGTGGCTTTTCCGACATGCCGCCAAACTTCACGAGACTGCCCCATGCAGCGCGTTGAAATCCGGCGAAATGCCCGATGGCGAACCCTGACCGTTCTACAGTCGCGGGGTCGGCTGCGATAAGGGCGCCCGGCGTGGGTCCGCCCCGTCGCATTCCCATTTACTCCCTCGCCCCACCTCGGCACGAGGGAACCATCCATACTGCGTTAATTATGAAGCGGCAGCGGCAAAGTCAATCGACGGCCTGCGACACTGGGACCGCCGATTACGGCAGAAATGCGCTTTCGCGCCGGCTACCCCGAACGGGTAGGCAGACACTTCCGGCCCGGCCATGATAAGAATGAATGCTTGGGGTCCGGCGACATTGTGTCGATCCGGTTATCATTCACGCTCATGATCCCCGGACCACGTCGGCCGCAGGAGATCATCGTGGAGGGTGCGATGTTTCACTTGCGTCGTGCCGCAATCGCTGCTTTGGCCGCAGCGTTTTACGGTTCCATGCCGACGATTGCCGCCGAACCGGTTGGAGAAGCGGTCCGGATCAGGACGGTCGTCACCGGCAGCGGCGGGCCGCTCGTGGAGCGGGACGCTGTTCACCGGGACGAGCGAATAAGCACGTCCAGATCTGGGCTCGGCCAGTTCGTGTTCCGCGACGGCAGTAAATTGGCGGTGGGGGCAGGCTCTTCCGTCGTCATCGACAAGTTCGTCTTCAACGATTCGAAATCGGTGCAGCAACTCACCGTCGCCGCCGCCAAAGGCACGTTCCGTTGGATCAGCGGAAATTCGAAGCACTCGGCCTATCAGATCTTGACGCCTGCCGGAACGATCGGCGTACGCGGAACCGTGTTCGACTTTTACATCGGCAACGACGGAACGACGGCGATCGTTCTCCTGGAGGGCGCGGCCCGGTTCTGCGGCCCGGCGGGATGCCAGCAGCTCACCCGACGCTGCGATTGCGTGATCGCAAAGCGCGACGGCACCATGACGGACACGCACAAGGCCGGTCGCCGCACACTGGCGACACTCGGAAACCGGAAGGCCCTGCCCTTTCTTTCGGGCGACCAAAGACTTTCTGCCTCCTTCGGCGGCATGAGCGGCAGTTGCGGTATTTCGGCCGCTATCGAGATCAAGCCGACCACGCCGGAACGGGCGCGGCCGCCCGAAAAAGCAAGCCCGCAAAAGGCGCCCCGCCCGGGCAAGACGCCCAGCAACGAGCCGGGCAAGCGTGGCCTCGACAAGGGGAAGAAGGGGCAGGACACGGGCAAGAAGGGCCAGGACACCGGCAAGAAGGGGCAGGACACCGGCAAGAAGGGCCAGGATAGCGGCAAGAACGGGCAAGTGGACACAGGCACAAAGAACGGCCGCGGTTAGAGCACTTCCAGGAAAAGTGTGTAACGGTTTTCCGTCCGGAAGTGCGTTGGATCAAATGGTCTCTCTATTCGGCGGATCTGACTTCGTCTGCGAACGGCAAAGGATCACCGGCAAAGTGGTCTGTCCGGCGCCCGATGCGGCGATAAAAATCCGATAATCCCCCGCAAAGAGCCGGAGCCTTGAGCTTTGCGGCATTGACAAGCTCTCTGCGGGGCCGTGACCTTAAACGCATCGCCCCGATCAACTGTTCATGAATGCGCTGCAGCTCGGAAAACTCGGCCGAAGCGGCCATATGCTCGTCACCGACCACGGCGAATACCCGCGTTCGCGTGCTCTTGCCCTTCAGCGCCAGCGCCCCCGCCTCCAGCACGGCGCACCGTTCGCCCAGATCCGCCGTCGTCTCGGATATCAGAATATCGAAGCCGACGTCCTTGCAGGCAGCCTCGATCCGGGCGGCGACGTTGACCGCGTCGCCGACGGCCGAATAGTTGAAGTGCATCTCCGCTCCCATATTGCCGACGCAGGCAAGCCCGGTATGGATCCCCACACCGATCGCCACCTTTTGGTCGCTCCCGAAGCCGAAGGCGTCGCTCTCGTTGAGGCGGGCGAGCGTCTCGCGCATGGCCAAGGCGGCGCGGATGGCCTTGCCGGGGTGATCGGCGACGTCGACGGGCGCATTCCAGAACGCCATGATCGAATCGCCGATGAACTTGTCGAGCGTGCCTTCATTGGCGATGACATGGCGGCTCAGCGCGTCGAGCAGCGTGTTGAGAAACCGGACCACCTCTCCCGGCGTCAGGCGCTCGCTGATCTCCGTGAAGTTGCGCACGTCGACGAACATGATCGTCAACTCACGGTCGTCGCCGCCGAGACGCAGGGCGTCATGCGTATGCTCGATGCGATAGAGGAGCGAGGGCGACAGGTACTGGCCAAAGGCGCGCCGAACCACGCGCCGCTCCCGGTCTATGACCAGGAAACGATAGGCGGTTGCCGCAAAATGGGTGATCGATCCGGCAAGGATCGGAGCCAGAGGGTCGAACAGCAGGCCTGCATAGAGGAAGGCTGACCAGGAGGCCGCGAGGGCCAGCGCGGTTATCAGAAGGCCGCAGGCAAGCGCGACGGCCGGGCTGACGAAGGTGGTCAGCAGGACGAGCAGGCTCCCTGCAGCCGCGATCGCAAGGATTTCCAGTCCGTCCGCCCAATCCGGACGGGAGAGGAAGCGGCCCGAGAGAACCTGCTCGACAGTCTGCGCGTGCAGCGACACGCCGGGCACGTTGTGTCCAAGAGCCGTGGTGCGGATGTCCTGCAGGCCTGCTGCCGACGTGCCCACGAATACGATACTGCCTTGGATCGCTGCCCTCGTCTCTGCGGAAACTCCGCCGGGCGCCAGCACCCGGCCGGCAGAGACATATCTTTCACCGCGATCGGGACTGACATAGAGCCAGAGTTCGCCCGCCGCGGTCACCGGCACCACGAATTCGCCGACCTTGATCAGCGTGATGGTATCAGGCGCATCCGGAGCACCCGCTACGATGTAGGTGGAAGCGCCCTGAGCCACACGCAGCGCTTCGAGGGCCAGGTTCGGATAGAGTTGCTCGCCATCGCTCAACAGCAGCGGGACGGCGCGCACAACGGCCGACGGCCTGCCGGGATTGAGGCTGATATGGCCCAGGCCCACGGCACTGGCTTCGAGTTGTGGCCTCAAAGGAGTCGCAGCCGTAAGCCGCGGCGGCGCATCGAGCGGACTTTCGCCGGTGAAGGCGAAACCCGCTTTCACCGGCGGCCGGTAGTTGCCTGCGTTGGAAAGGCCGAAACCGAGCACGACCGGCCGGTCGGCGATCGATCGGGAGAGTATCTCGTCATTGTCCGGCAGCCGCTCAAGGAGCGCCGGATCGACCCCGGCGACATCGCGCATGACGCTGCGCGGCGAAAGACGGTCGGGTTCGGAGAACAGGATGTCGAAGGCTATCACCGCCGCCCCCATTTCCGAGAGCCGGTCGACCAGTGCGGCAACGCGGTCGCGCGGCCACGGCCACTGGCCGAACTCTTTCAGCGACGCCTCGTCGATGTCGACGACGCGAACCGGAACGTCCTCGAAGCTGCGCGGCGCCAGGCGCTGATACTCGTCGAAAGTGAGATCTCGGGCGAGACGCAAAAGCGGCGGATCGCTTGCACGCAGCACGGTGAGCGCCGCGACGATCACCAGGCCGATAATGACCCCTATTAGCTGCGTGCGTGCCATGGCAGCGCCCTTCGCCCGGACGCCGTCGCCATGCACAGCGGCGAAGAGGTCGTCCTACCCGAAAACCATGCTGCATTTTTCGCAAGGCGTATGCAACGGAGAACGTGACGACGGGTGTAAAGCCTCAGGTCCTGGTTGGAAGCACCTTGTCGAGAAATGCAAGCATGGCGCCGTTGAACACGTCGGGCCTCTGCAGCGGCGCAAAGTGGCTGACGTGTTCAAGCGTGATCAATTCGGCTGCGGGAATGCTCCGCGCGAGATATTGGGCGTGCTCTCTCTTTATGAACTCGTCGTTCTCGGCCTGCACGATCGCGACCGGCACTCGGATGCCGGCGAGGTCGCCCGCCGAATAATTGGGTTGCGTACTCATCATCTCGCTGACGGCCGAGACGAAGTCATCGAACTCATCAGGCGTCGCCGACAATTCGGCATAGTCCTTCCGGTGCCGGGCGAAGCAACGGTCGATAACCGGAGTGGCCTCGAATTCTGTCGCGCCGCTCGGGTCCATGTTGCAGCCGAAGAAGAAGACGCCGGCAACGCGCGTTGGAGCCGCGCTCGCAAGCACGAGGCCGATGCACGCCCCGTCGCTCCAGCCCACCACGGCGAATTTCTGAAGCTTCAGCATGTCGGTGACGGCAAGGACGTCGGACGCCATCACTTCGTAGCTGTAGGGCCGCTCATCGCGCGTGCTGCGCCCATGTCCGCGGCTGTCGATGAGCACGACGCGACGGCCGGCCTCAAGAAGCGGCGCAAGCTGATAGCCCCAATTGCCGCTGTGGCCGAGGCCGCCGTGCAACAGGACCACCGGTGCTCCCGCGCCATATGTCGAATACCATATCCGGGCGCCATCGCGCTCCACATAGCCCTGCTCCGCGGCCGGAGGCAGAGCCGGTGCGCCCTGGGCTTCGAACTGCCGAAGATCGTCGTCGTATTGCTGCATTTCGATCCTTTCAACGAGCCGTTTTCTGCGCTTCCGACACGATACGGTCCGGGCGAGAAATGCCAAAAAGGCACGCCTCGTCCGGCCGGCCCTACCCCAAAAGCGTGCCGAGCCATGCCCGATCGAGTACCGCTTCGAGTTCCCCGGCAATCTCGTCGAGAGCCGCATCCACCGACTGGCGGTAATTGCCTCCCCCGCCTTCGATACCGAAGCTCCTGAGCAACGCGGAACGGTAGGCGTCGCTTGCGAAAAGACCGTGCAGATAGGTGCCCATCACGCGGCCGTCCGCCGACATCGCTCCATCCGGGCGGCCGTCGATCTCGACCGGCGCGCGGCTGCAATCGGCGCCGGTCGTCTTGCCGAGATGGATTTCGTAGCCTTCGAGCGCGACGTCGTATTCTCGCGACCAGGCGCGGCTGTTGCGAACCGTCTTTTCCGGAGCCATCTCCGTCTCGACGGAAAGCAGCCCCAGCCCCTCAATCGCGCGCTTGCCGCCCTCGATACCGAGCGGATCGGTAACCCGGCTTCCGAGCATCTGATAGCCGCCGCAGATACCGACGACCCGCCCACCGCGGCGCATATGCCGGTCGAGGTCCCGGTCCCAGCCCTGCCTGCGGAAATCCTCGAGATCGGCAATGGTGGACTTCGAGCCGGGTATGACGATGAGGCCCGCATCGTCTGGAAGCGGCGCCCCCGGCCGAACGAAGACGATGTCCACGTCCGGCTCCGCGGCCAGGGGATCGAGATCGTCGAAATTGGCGATCCGCGACAGGACGGGGACCGCGACCTTCAGCGCCTTGCCGCCGCCCCGCGTCAGCCTCTCGAGAACGACGGAGTCTTCGGCAGGCAGCCGCCCGGCACTTTTCAGCCAGGGCACGACGCCGAAGCAAGGCCAGCCGGTAAACTGGCGGACCGATGCGATGCCGTCGTCGAAGAGCGTAACATCGCCGCGGAATTTGTTGATGAGGTAGCCGGTGACCATGCGCCGGTCGTTCTCCGGCAGGATCGCATGCGTGCCGACCAGGGACGCGATAACACCACCGCGGTCGATATCGCCGACGAGAACGACGGGTACGTCAGCGCGGGTGGCAAAGCCCATATTGGCGATGTCGCCGGCGCGCAGGTTGATCTCGGCCGGCGAACCGGCGCCTTCGACGATCACGAGATCGGCGCCGGCTGACACCTGCTCGAAACTCTCCATGACAGAGCCGAGGAGCCTTGGCTTGAGAGCCTGGTAGTCCCTCCCCTTGGCCTGGCCGGCCACCTTGCCCTGGACGACGATCTGGCTGCCCACGTCCGATTGCGGCTTCAGGAGCACCGGGTTCATATGCACGGAGGACGGCACGCGTGCGGCAAGCGCCTGGAGCCATTGCGCACGGCCGATCTCGCCGCCGTCGTCAGCAACGGCGGCATTGTTCGACATGTTCTGGGGCTTGAACGGTTTTACGCTGAGGCCATGATTGGATGCGAGCCGGCAGAGGCCCGCCACCAGTACCGATTTTCCGACATCCGAGCCGGTTCCCTGCAGCATGATCTTGCGTGTCATGCCTTTCCCGTAGCATCGAAAGCGCCTGCCGCAAAGCTCCGTCCCGACGCGATTCCGCCGTGATTGCGTCACCGGCGGTCGCGGTGCGTTTCCGGCCTTCTTCAAGCGTTCTGGGGCGGGAGGATGAAACCTGTGTGCGGTTTATTTTTCAGGATCTGAAAATTCTCGCGAGCTAGCTCAATTGCGACATGCGGTGCCGAGCCTGGCATTCAAGCCGTCGCGGCAAGAGCCTATATCCGCGCCATCGAAACCCCGCCGGAAAATTGCCCGGTCTCCCAAGGTAGAAAGTCATGCTGTTCGTTTTCGGCAAACCCAACTTCGTTCAGATCGCCTGGAACTCCAAGGCGCCGAACGGCCAGTCCCGCGTCCGTAATGTAGTCGCGGAAGCGCCGGTCGGCCCACTCGGCCTCATCCGCACGTCCAACGTCGGATAAAGCGCCACGTCGCGTTCGAAGCCGCCCCCTTTTCGGGGCGGCTGCTTCACGATTCCCGCCCTGAAATGCAAAAGCCGCACCCAACCGTTGGAATGGAAGGGTGCGGCGATCAGATCGTTCCGCTGAATATCGGGTCCGGTACGCACTACCTGATCCGGACCTGCGGCAGTCGCCCGCCGCAGGCAGACAATTATCCCCACAACCTTACCGGATCGTTATTGAGGCCTTAACCAAAGGTGAATTTCGGCGATTTCGCCGTTCGCGTCCTCGGTACCGCGAGCTCCTCGCGGCGCAATATGCCGCCGGCGACCGGCGCCGGATCGAAAAGGTTGATTTCTCGACGCGAACACTTAGGCTTGCCGCAATGACAACGAAGTGGGCTGGCAGCTTCAGCGCGCGGGAGCGATTGGGCGGCGCTCCATCCACCATGTGTGGCCGCAGTGACGTGAAGGTGTCGACGGACATGAAAAAACTCCTTGCTACCCTCATCCTCACGGCGGGCATATGGTCTCTGGCGGGCCCTTCCGGTGCTGCCGAATGTGGCGGCGTCAGCATCGCCGAGATGGACTGGGCATCGGCGGGCGTCGCGGCTCACGTGGACAAGTTCATTCTGGAAACCGGCTATGGATGCAGCGTGAAGCTCGTCGCTGGCGACACGATGCTGACCTTTACCTCGATGAACGAGAAGGCGGAGCCCGACCTGGTGCCGGAACTGTGGATCAACTCCGTACGCACGCCTTTCGATGCCGCAATCAAGGAAGGCCGCCTCGTCGAAGGCGCCAGAATCTTGAGCGAAGGTGGGGTAGAGGGCTGGTGGATTCCGAAGTTCATCGCCGACGCGCACCCGGACATTCGAACGGTGCAGGACGCGTTGAAGCGCCCGGAACTCTTCCCTTCTCATGAGAACCCCGCAAAGGGAGCGGTCCACAATTGTCCTTCAACATGGAATTGCCGGTTCTCCACCGCCAACCTCTACAAGGCTCTCGAAGCGGACAAGGCCGGCTTCCAGCTGATCGATCCCGGTTCCGCTGCCGGGCTTGACGCGTCGATCGCCGATGCATTCGAGAAGAAGACCGGCTGGCTCGGCTATTATTGGGCTCCGACCGCCTTGCTCGGCAAGTACGAGATGACCTTGCTGTCTTTCGGCGTGGATCACGACAAGGCGGAATGGGACTCCTGCACTGCCGCCCCGAATTGCCCGACCCCAAAGGTAAACTCCTATCCGGTCTCGGACGTCTATACCGTGGTGACCAAGTCCTTTGCCGATCGAGCAGGCAGCGCCATGGACTACGTCCAGGCGCGGCAATGGGAAAACGCGACGGTAAACAAAGTTCTGGCTTGGATGGATCAGAACCGGGGGACGAACGAAAGCGCCGCCCGCTACTTCCTCGAAAACTTCCAGGAGATATGGACGCAGTGGGTAGGCCCGGAGGTCGCCGAAAAGGTGAAGGCCGCGCTCTAGATCACTGTGATCTTCGGTCGGATCGGCGCGAAATCGTGAAGGTGATGGATTCCAGCGCCCATTCGAGGATGCGGCTGCCTGATGCGCGACGCACGAGCCGCGCCTGCGTCGCAAACAGTAAAGCGGTCGGCGTGTTCCGCTGTCACAGTTCTGATGCAAGGAGCGGGAAGCGCCACGAAAACGCAGTCGGCGTAAAAGCTCCAAGCCAAGAGAAGGGGAAAGGTTGTCCATGGCTAGTCACGCAATCGAGGTGAAGAACCTCTACAAGATTTTCGGCCCGCGCGGAGAGGATTACGTCAAACTCGTCGAGAACGGGATGGGTAAGGCCGAACTCAACGAAAAGCACGGCCACGTGCTCGGACTGCAGGACATCAACATTTCCATGCCGGGCGGCTGCATAACGGTCGTGATGGGGCTCTCGGGGTCCGGCAAATCGACGCTGATCCGGCACATCAACCGGCTGATCGATCCGACCTCGGGCGAAGTCCTCTACGACGGCGTCGACGTCTGCAAGATGAACGAGAACGACCTTCGCGCATTCCGCCGCCACAAGACGGCGATGGTCTTCCAGAAGTTCGCACTGCTGCCGCATCGCACGGTTCTCGAAAACACCATCTACGGTCTTGAGATACAGGGTGTCGATCGGCGCGAGAGCGAAAAGCGTGCGCTTGGCTGGATCGAGCGCGTCGGCCTTCAAGGCTTCGAGCAGCACTATCCGAACCAGCTTTCCGGCGGCATGCAGCAGCGCGTCGGCCTTGCCCGCGCGCTTACGAACGACGCCGACATCCTGCTGATGGACGAGGCCTATTCGGCACTCGATCCGCTGATACGCGTCGACATGCAGTCGGTCCTGCTCGAACTGCAGAAGGAGTTGAAGAAGACGGTGGTCTTCATCACCCATGATCTCGACGAGGCCCTGAGGCTCGGCGACAAGATCGCCATCCTGCGCGACGGCCGCGTCGTGCAGCAGGGAACCGGCCAGGAAATCGTGCTCTCGCCAGCCGACGACTACATCACGGCCTTTGTGAAGGAAGTGAACCGCGGGCGGGTGGTCAACGTGGAGACGATCATGCGGCCGCTCTCCGGAAACCCGGAAGGCCTGCCGCTCGCCGTAGGCACCGTGCTCGAAGCGGCTGCCCGCACCATGACCGGCGCGCAAATAAGCAACGCGCATGTCGTCGACGGCAACGGTCGCCCGATCGGTGCGATCGACCTGCAGATGATCATCTCCGCCATGGTGACGCCCGTGCAGCATACCGACCGGCAGGCGGCTTGATGGCTTTGAGGGCGCCCATGGGCGCCCTCAACAGCAGATAGTCAAGTGACCCCCAGCCTTCCGCTGATGTACCGGAACTCCTGCGTCTTGCCGCCATAGCCATAGGCTGCCGCCGGTACCTCATGCACGAGCACGTAGCTTTCGGGATGGACCATCCCGAGAATATCCTCGAACGCCGCAAAGATCGCTTCGACATAGGCACCAAGTTCCTGCTTCGTATTGGTGCCGTCGACAACCTTGATGTCGAGCCAGAAACTGCTGGTCTGCTGCGATGCAAGCGACTTTCCGCCCGCGAACCAATGCCGCGGATCGACGTAGCTAACGACGACCGCCGTCACCGAGGGGTCCTTGCGAAGATGCGACTGCGTGAGGTCGCTCACCTTTGTTGCTATTTTCGCCGAAAGCTCCGGCTCCGGCTGTCCGGTAACGCTGATGTTGATGATGGGCATCACAGTTCCTTTCTTCGAAACACCTCGTCAATTTGCCATCGTCGCCACATCAACAAAATCGAATTGTTTTGCAGATACACTTCTGTAAAATTGAAGTATGAATCCGATCGATCCCGAGCTGCTGCGCACTTTTCTCGCCTTCGCCGAGGGCGGTTCGCTTGCAAGAGCGGCAACCGCCGTCAACCGTTCGCCCTCCGCCGTGACGGCGCAAATGCAGCGGCTGGAAGCGCTGGTCGGCGAGCGCCTTCTTGCGCCCGCCGGACGCGGACGCGTGCTCACGCCCGTGGGAGAGGAGCTCGCCGCCCATGCCCGGCGTATTTTGGATGCGCATCGCGACGCCTGGCTCAGCCTGAGGGGCGCGCGCGCCGACGGACGGATCTCCCTCGGCAGCACTCAGGACTTTGCCGATACGATGCTGCCCGGACTGCTGCGCCGCTTCGCGCGTTCCCATCCACGCATTCGCCTGGATTTGAGGATCGGGCGGTCGAAAGAATTGACGGCCGCCTTCGATCAGAACCAGATCGACATTTTGCTGGCCATGCGACAGGCGGCTGCAGATGACGAATTGCTCGTGCTGCGCGAACAGATGCTTTGGCTCTGCTCCGACAGGGGCTTGGCAGCGGAAGAAGAGGAACTGCCCCTCGCCGTACTCGACCCACCTTGCGGCTTCCGCGCCGCCGCCATATCGGCCCTCGAGAGAACCGGCCGCCGCTTTCGGATCGCGGCAACGAGCCCCAGCCTGTCGGGCCTGCGCGCCGCCGTTTTGAGCGGCATCGCCGTTACGACCCGGACGGAAAGATTCCTCGGCACCGGCATCGAGCGCGCTCCTGTCCATCTCGGCTTGCCATCCCTGCCCCCGGCCGAATTCAGCCTGCGTCTGCACGCCCGGGCAGAGAAGCCCGCAACCGATCTGGCTGCGCTGCTTGCGAACGAATTGCCGCGTTGATCGGCGCAATTCTGTTGCCAACACATAAAGATATCTTTATATCTTATTGCAGTTCCATTCAGCCGGGAAAATCCGATGTCCGTTGCAGCCCATGCTCTTTCCGATCTCCTCGCCCAGAAGGGCGTTCTGCTTGCCGATGGCGCCACAGGCACGTCGCTCTTCGCCATGGGGCTCGAAGCGGGCGAAGCACCGGAGATGTGGAACGAGACGAAACCGGACAACGTCACCAAGCTGCATCAGGACTTCGTGGATGCCGGCGCCGACATCATTCTCACCAATTCCTTTGGCGGCACACGCCACCGACTGAAGCTTCATCAGGCCGAAGACCGGGTCCACCAGCTCAACAAGCGGGCCGCAGAAATCGCGCGCGCCGTCGCCGACCAGGCGCCGCGAAAGGTCATCACGGCCGGATCCGTAGGCCCAACGGGCGAGCTGCTGATACCGCTCGGCACCCTCTCCTATGAAGACGCGGTCGCGGCCTTTGTCGAACAGATCGAGGGCCTGAAAGCCGGCGGCGCGGAGGTCGCCTGGATCGAGACCATGTCCTCTCCGGACGAAATTCGTGCGGCCGCCGAAGCCGCGGCGAAGGTCGGCCTTCCCTATGTCTACACCGGTTCCTTCGACACCGCCGGCAAGACGATGATGGGCCTGCACCCGAAAGACATTCACGGCGTCGCCGCCGATATCGGCGACGGTCCGGTTGCCGTCGGCGCGAATTGCGGCGTCGGGGCGTCCGACATTCTTTCCTCGCTGCTCGATATGACGGCTGCCAGCCCGGAGGCGACAATCGTCGTCAAGGGCAATTGCGGCATTCCCGAATTCCGCGGCTCGGAGATCCACTATTCCGGCACTCCGCCGCTGATGGCCGAATATGCCCGGTTGGCCGTCGACGCCGGCGCCAGGATCATCGGCGGCTGTTGCGGCACCTCCTGCAACCATCTGGCCGCGATGCGGCTCGCGATCGACAATCACACCAGGGGTGAACGCCCCACGCTCGATACGATCGTCGAGAAAATCGGTCCGTTGCGGAACAAATCGGCAAATGAAGGTCCCGCCGCCCCGGCCCGAGAGCGCCGTCGGCGCGCCTAAGGTCATGCCGGAGCTCCGGCGGCAAAGCCGGAGCTACGGTCCCCACCGCCGATCACCTCACGCGCGCCCGCAGCAGGTGATGGCGCCAGGCTTCGAGCCCCTCTTCGATGTTCCTGCGGCCGAATCCGACGCGGAAGCGATCCTGCGGGACCGGCAGTAGATCGGAGACGAAAAGGCTCGACGGAAGCAACAGCACGCCTGATTCCTCGACAAGCCGCCGGCAATGTTCCTCCACGCCGTCTGCCCCGCGATAGCGGGCGAAGCCGACGCAGCCGCCATCCGGCGCCTGCCACTCGTAGAGATCTGCGAACTCGGCGAAGAAGGCTCCGAGTTTCTCGAGATTTCGCGTGCAGAGCGCGCGATTGCGTTCAAGTATCCGATGGCGCGATTTGAGCGCGATTGTCGCCAGTACCTCCGATGGCCGGGAGTTGCAGATGGAGAGGTAGTGCTTCATGCCTTCCATGCGCTGGAGAAGCGCGCGATCGCGGCAGGCGATCCAGCCGATCCGAACACCTGGAAGGCCATAGGCCTTGGACATGACGTTGAGCGAGATACCGCGATCGAAGAGTTCGGCCGCCTGCGGCAGGCGCTTCTCCTCATCGCGCTCCAGTCCTCGATAGACCTCATCGCTGAAAAGATGAATGCCGCGCTCGGCGCAGAGCGCCGCGAGCGCGCGAAAGATCGACGGCTCGGCGACAGCACCCGTCGGGTTATTGGGGAAATTGACCGCGATCAGCTTCGTGTTCGGCTGCAGCGCCGCCCGGACATCGGCGATATCGATCTGCCACTTGTTCTCGGGAGGGAGTGCAACGCCGCTCACCGACGCGGCGAGCGTGACCGGAAGCGTTTCCATCGACTGGTAATTGGGCACGGTGACGATGGCATGGTCCTCGGGACCGAGCGCAGCCAGCATGGCACAGTAGAGCCCTTCCTCGGCACCGGCGAAGCAGAGGATATCTTCCGGCTCAAGCCCCTCATAGGTCGCGGCGATCGCCTTGCGGAGCGCCGGAGCGCCATGGGTCTCGGTATAGCCGAGCGTCAGCCGCTCCCACGCGTCGCGATCGGCGTCGTCGGCGCAGGAAAGCAACTCCGCCATCGACATGGTTTCGCTGTCGCTCGCGGTCATGTGGTGGCGCGCCGTGAACTCCCAGCGCGAGAAATGCGTCTCGAGGCGAAAGGCCGGCAAAGTCGTCATGGTCGTTCTTTCCTTTGAACGCGAGATTCAGGCGGCGCCTTCGCGCGCGGCCGAAAGGTAGTTGTAGATGGATGCGCGCGAGGTGCCGATCAGGCTCGCCAGATGGTCGACCGCATTGCGGGTCTTGAAGAGCCCCTGCTCTTCGAGTGCCGCAACCAGTGCCACGCGATCCGGGCGCTTCAAGGCGGAAAGCGCAAGGCCTCTCACCTTTAGCCAAGCGTGCAGCGCTGCATTGATCTCCTCGCGCCAATCGCGCGAAAACAATGCCGGCGGCCGTGGTTCCGGCGTGCCGGCAAAGGCCGCGAGCAGCCTCACGGCGTCGTCGATTCGTGAGACATCGAGATTGATGCAGAGCAGCCCGACGGCATGTCCCTCATTGTTGCGAAGCACCGCCGAGACCGATTTCAGCCGCCGTCCGTCCGCGCCCGTCTTCTCATAAGGGCCGAGCACGCAGGCGCCCTCAGCCATGCCGTCGAGGCCATCCTCGATGAGGGAGTCGGTCGCCGCGGTGCGACCGGAAAAGGCGTTCCAGAGAGCCGCAATCTTGCCGGTGGACAGATCGTGCAGAACGACCTCCGCATGCGGGTAAAGCAACGCGCTTATCGCCGCGGCCGAGGGCGCGTGCACAGCAAGACAGGTGGGAATGCCCGGTTCTATATTCATGCGTGCATCTGAAACGATTTATACGTTTTGTCAAGATTGTACTTTTTATTCATAATCGCGGATCGACGGATCGAGAAGTCAGCGCGGAAACGCCGCGACGACAGCGATGATGGGGCCGAGCGGAAACAGCCGGTCGTGCCGATTGATCTCCGGCGCATAAAGGCTCGAGATCGTTCCGTCGAGAAAGAGCGCATTGGGGCAATCGAGCGCGTCGCGAAACAAGGTCGCGAAATCGTGAAAGCGCACCGGCCGTTTCGACACGGCGAAGACCACCTTCCCGCTGTTCGTCACCCCGACGCCATTGCGGGTCTTGAGGCTGTCACTATCCGGCAGGAAACGGGGATGCAGCGCACCATTGATGACGAGCATCGGACCGGATTGCGTCGCGAAACGCGGCTCGATGCCGGCAAGGCGATAGGCTTCCGCCGCCATGACCCCGGCCATGCCATCGCCGACATAAAAGACGCCGTTCGGCAGCATGTGAAAGTTGCCCCAACCCGGATTTCTATTGAGCGGCGCCAGCTCCGCACCCTCCTCCACATGCAGCCCGACCGGAGCGAGGTCCTCGTGGTACATGCCGCCGTTCATCGCGAAGACGAGATACTGTTCGCGACGACGAAGTTCGAGCGACAGCGCCCTGAAAGACCTGAACGGCATGCCCGTCTGATCCTTGTTGTAGAGCCTTATGTCGCTCGTCGACGGGTCGAAGCTGCAGGCGAGGTAGGTTTCGCCGAGATGGAGAACATCGCGACAGGCACCGAATGCGGGTGCAGCGAGACCGGCGCATAGAAGGGCGGCGCCGGCGATGAAGGCTCTTGTAAACAGCGGCATCGAACAGACCCGGAGGGAATCATACGACGTAGCATCGCATGGATTGCAGCGGATTTATGCGGGCGCGCGCTGATTAAAGCTCGATCGCCGCCATATGGAAACGCAATTGCCCCGCCGGATAGCGATAGTCGCACCCCACCGGGCAGGCATCGCGGGACAGACAGCCGTGAGCAAGGCAGCCGGTCACCCCTTCTCCGGTTCTCAGATGCGCGCGACAGCGCCCCATATCGAACGTAGCGCCTGCCAAGGCGTCCGCCGGGCAGCCAGAAAGGCAGGGCCGTCCAATACAGCGTTCGCAGGGGTGGCCACCCGCCGGCTCGCCCGTCACCGGCATGGCTCGATCGAAGCCCAGCGCGCCGCGATAGCCGTGCCATAGGCCGTAGCGCGGATGAATGAGGATGCCGAGCGGCGACGGCTTCAGCCCCTCGGCACGCATTGCCCATTGCTGGAAGGGCTGCCAAGGGGGATCGGATGGAAAATACGCCGAGGCGCCTGCTGCCGCAGCCGCCGGGCGGATGACCTGCTTCGACCACTTGTCGAGCGGCTCCGCACCGCCGCCGTCCGGTTCGCCTTCGCGCCACCGGCTGAAGGACTCCCAGACCGAGCCGCCGACATTGCCGATCAGCACGACGCTCGCCGCGGACTTGCCTCCTTCGAGCGTCGGCGCCCCCTCGCCCGGTGCGAAGTTCACGGTTCCGCGCAAAAAAAGACCGTGCGGCGCAAGCGCCGCACGGATGGTTTCAAGCACATCGCTTTCCGATGCGTAAGGAGCCGTCATTTCGGTTTCGGCCCTTGAGTTTCGTAATGCGGGCGCCAGACCTCTTTCTGTATCATATCGGCCACCTGCGCCGCGCCGCCTTGCTCCCTGGCTCGCTCGGGAGCCTTTCAGGTGAAGGCGTCGGGCATCGAGTCCTTCCGCTTGGCGATGAATTCCTTCAGCGCCTCGTCGATTGCCGGGTCGAGATAGGGCGCCTCATAGTTTTCGAGCCACGAGCGGGCGAGCGCGTTGGCGCGCTGTTCGATCCGCTTCTCGCCCTCGATCTCCCACTGCTCGAAGGAGTTGTTATCGGCGAGCGGCGAGCGATAGAAGGCGCTCTGGAAGTTCGCCTGCGTATGTGCACAGCCGAGATAGTGGCTGCCGGGGCCGACTTCGCGGATGGCGTCGAGCGCCTGCGCGTCTTCGGAAAGGTCCACGCCCTCGGCCATCTTCTGCATCATGCCGAGCTGATCCTGGTCGATCATGAACTTCTCGTAGGACGAGACGAGACCGCCCTCGAGCCAGCCGGCTGCATGCAGCACGAAGTTGGTGCCGGCAAGCAGCGTCATGTTCAGCGTATTTGCCGATTCATGTGCGGCCTGCGCATCCGGAACCTTCGAGCCGCAGAGCGAACCGCCGGTACGGAACGGCAGGCCGAGGCGGCGAGCCAGCTGAGCAGCGCCGTAGGAGACGAGCGACGGCTCCGGCGTGCCGAAGGTCGGCGCGCCCGACTGCATCGAAATCGATGCGGCGAAGGTGCCGAACAGCACCGGTGCGCCCTTGCGGATGAGCTGGGTGAAGGCCGCACCTGCGAGCACTTCGGCGAGGATCTGCGTCAGTGTGCCGGCGACCGTGACCGGGCTCATCGCGCCCGACAGGATGAAGGGCGAAACGACGCAAGCCTGGTTATGGCGGGCATAGACCTTCGCGGCACCGAGCATCGTCTCGTCGAAGACCATCGGCGAGTTCGCGTTGATGAGGTTCAACGTCACCGCATTGTTCTCGACGAAATCGTCGCCGAAAAGGATCTTCGCCATTGCGACCGTGTCTTCGGCGCGCTCGGGCGCGGTGACCGATCCCATGAAGGGTTTGTCGGAATAGCGGATATGGCTATAGACCATGTCGAGGTGGCGCTTGTTCACGGCGATATCGACCGGTTCGCATACCGTGCCGCCCGAAGAGTGCATCGACGGCGCCATATAGGCGAGCTTCACGAAGTTGCGGAAATCCTCGATCGTCGCATAGCGGCGGTTGCCGTCGAGATCGCGCACGAAGGGCGGGCCGTAAACCGGCGCGAAGACGGTCGCCTTGCCGCCGATCTGAGCGCTGCGCTCCGGGTTGCGCGCGTGCCAGGTAAAATCCTTCGGCGCCGTCTTCAAGAGCTCGCGGCAAAGTCCCTTGGGGAAATGCACGCGTTGACCGCGCACGTCGGCACCAGCGGCCTTCCACAGATCGAGCGCTTCGGCATCGTCGCGAAACTCGATGCCGATCTCTTCGAGAACGACCTCGGCGTTGCGTTCGATGAGCTGCAGCCCTTCCTCGTCAAGAACTTCGTATTCGCGAATCCTGCGCTGGATATAGGGCAGAGACGGTCCCGGGCCACCGCCGGTGCGGGAAGCGCGACGCGCTGCCGCTCCCCGCCCCTCGCCACGCGCGCGGCGTCCGCCGCCTTCGGCCGCACCTTGTTCTGTAACGTCGCTCATTCGCTCATTCCTCTTCCCGCGGTGCCCCGCGCATCATACGCGATGAACGCCGCAACACTTTGATGGGTGGGTGCATACCCCTTTCGCGAGGCTGATCCAGCGGCGGGCATATGCATCCGGTAGTCGATTTGACCTAATGCTACCAAGGCGCCGGACCGGTACGGGTCTTAATGCGCCAACGGCTGGCGCATCTTAGACACTCGGTCTGCGGTCGCTGCCATTGCAGTCGTCTTTCGGCTGCTTCAGATCGGCACCGCGCAAGCGCCACTCTAACGCCTTGAAGTGCTGTATAATTTTGCAGGCGGCAGATTCCGAACCGCGGAATAATGCCGCCGCCGTCGCGTGGGAGCATTTACGCCGGGCGCCGTCGTTTTTCATCACATGCGACGTCGCTTTCAACAAGAGATTTTTAGGTATAGCCCGCTAAGGATTGGGCGACGCGTCCGGATTGCGCCCTCTCTCGTGCCACCCGTGCGAAATGACTGTGCCAGGAACCGAGGAACCCAACTATGGCAGACGATGAAATCATTCTCGAGGACCTTTCCGACGAGGAACTCGTGCAGCAGATGCATGACGACCTCTATGACGGTCTCAAGGAGGAAATCGAGGAAGGGACGCGCATCCTCCTCAAGCGTGGCTGGACGCCTTACGACGTCTTGACCCAGGCTCTGGTCGAAGGCATGCGCATCGTCGGCATCGATTTCCGCGACGGCATTCTCTTCGTCCCGGAAGTGCTCCTTTCGGCCAATGCCATGAAGGCCGGCATGTTCATCCTGCGCCCGTTGCTTGTTGAAACCGGTGCCCCGAAGCTCGGCAAGATGGTGATCGGCACGGTCAAGGGCGACATCCACGACATCGGCAAGAACCTCGTCGGCATGATGATGGAAGGCGCCGGCTTCGACGTCGTCGACCTCGGCATCAACAATCCGGTCGAGAACTACCTCGAAGCGCTCGAGCGTGAGAAGCCGGACATCCTCGGCATGTCTGCCCTGCTCACGACGACCATGCCCTATATGAAGGTCGTCATCGACACTATGAAAGAAAAGGGATTGCGCGACGAATACATCGTCCTCGTCGGCGGTGCACCGCTCAACGAGGAATTCGGCAAGGCCGTCGGGGCCGATGCCTATTGCCGCGATGCCGCCGTCGCCGTCGAGACGGCCAAGGACTACATGAAGCGCAAGCACAATCAGCTCGCAGCCGGCTGAGACGATCCGAAATGAAAAAGCCGGCTGCCCGTGTGAACGAGCAGCCGGCTTTTTTTTCGGAGAAAGCGTCGATCTTGCGCTCAGGCCGTCAGTTGGCGGCCCTGGCGACCCGATGGCCGGCTCCCTGTGTCGCGTTTACTGCGTTTGCAGTATCCTGTCCTACGCCGCGGATCGTGTTTGCGCAGGAACTCAGGGTTGCCAGCGCTATCAAAACGGCTCCGATGGTCGCGATGGATTTTGTCGTCATGACCGTGATTCCTTTGTTGATGCAAGGCGGAATAAAGATGGAAAACGCAACGTCGGCAAGAGAACGTGCACAACCGAAGAAAGTTCATGTCATTGGTTGCGGCGCGATCGCGCGCGAAATTCTTGCCGTCTGCGCGGCCAACGGGCTCGACCACATCGAGCTCAACTGTCTGCCGGCCATCTGGCACAACACGCCGGAAAAGATCACTCCGGGCCTGCGTGAGGCTATCACCCGGGCGCGCGCCGACGGTTTCGAGCGCATCTTCATCGCCTATGCCGATTGCGGCACCGGCGGGCTTATCGACCGCCTCTGCGAAGAGGAACGGGTGACGCGCATCCCGGGGCCGCATTGCTACTCGTTCTTTGCCGGAAACACGGATTTCGCAGCCCGCTGGGACGATGACATCACAGCCTTCTTCCTGACGGATTTCCTTGCCCGGCAGTTCGAAGCCTTCGTCATCGAGCCGCTCGGCCTCGACCGGCACCCGGAACTGCGCGACATGTATTTCGGCCACTACCGCAAGCTCGTCTATCTCTCCCAGCAGGAGGACGCGGTGTTGCAGGAAAAGGCGCGTCGCGCCGCCGATATTCTCGGGCTCGAATATGAGTACCGCTATACCGGCTATGGCGATCTCACGACATCGCTGATCGAGATTTGATCCCTCTGAGCCGGCGTTTGTGCCGCCCGAGGGAATAGTTGGGCGCCGTCACATGTCCTATCCAATTCACGATGGGAGAGAGACAATGGCCCGCAGATCGACGATACTCGCAGCCGCGATTGCCCTTTTGACACTCGCCGGGTGCATGACAAATCAATCCAGCCGAAACACGATGAACCCTGCCGGAAGCAGTTCCACCAACTCCGGCGGCAGCAGCATGGGCAGTTCGGGAGGCGGCAGTTCGGGTTACTGAGCCACACTTCGGCGCGACGCGCTTTTAAGGCCGCCCGTTACCGACGGACGGCCTCGCGACACATCAGTAATACGGCGAATAGCACTGCTGTCTTGGGCCACCATAGGGCTGATAGGAATTGTCCGCAGCGCGGTACGAGCGGTAGCGGTCATAGCACCAGTTGACGTGGCTGGAAGGCAGTCCCGGCGCCGCATAGCGTGGCTCTGCGTAACGCGGCTGGGCGATGGCGCCGCCGATGATCATGCCGGCACCGAAGGCTCCCAGAGGATACCACCAGCCGTCGCTGTGGCGGCGGTAGCCGTGGCGGCGATAGCTGTAGCCGCGATGCCCGTTATACCAGCCGTGACGATGGCCGTGCCGGCGCCAGCCGTGCCGCGGGCGATGTCGGTGACCGTGCCAGCCGCGGTGGCCGACCGTCTGCACGTCGCTCGCCTGCGACACCGGAACGGTCGGGAAGGGCATAGCTTGCGCAGGCGCATAGGCGGTGAAAGCCGTCACAGCCGCGAGGAACAGTATCCCAATCTTCTTCATCTCCACACCTATCTGTTCGAATAGGTCAGAGCTTTTGCCGCCGGCCAGGTGAACACGCAGTGAATGCAAGATTCATGATATTCTTAAGGACCATCCGAAGGCCGGTGCACGCCTATTCCCGGTCCTTTGTCGCCGCCGATAAGGCAGGCATTTCGCCGTGCCGGCACAAGCGGTGCGCTCCGCGAACGCAAGGTTCGGATGCGCGATCGTGCAGCGTCGTTTTTGGACATATCGGACGTCGTGGCAAGGTGAGCCACGGCGCGTGGACATGCGCATTGTCGCCCCTATAGGAGAACAGGAATCCGATGGCAGACCGCATTATCGTCTACTGGCGCGATATCCCCGCGCAAGTCATCATCAAGCAGGGCCGCAAGACCGCCAAACGCGAGCTCTCTCTGCGTTTCACCGAGGCGATCGACATGTGCGCCATGCGCACCGGAGCCGCCGAGACCGACGACTACCTTGCCGAATGGCGCAAGGCCGATCCCGTTCCGGTCTCCGACGACCTCGAGGCGGAAGCCGACAGGGCGGCCGCGGAGTTGGAAGCCGCCTATGACCGGGAGCGCCTCGTCGCACTCGTCAAGGCCGGAGGCCGGGACAATGCCTGACCCGAAGGTCGTCAC
The DNA here is from genome assembly GCF_002885915.1 of Sinorhizobium sp. M4_45. Classification (NCBI taxonomy): domain Bacteria; kingdom Pseudomonadati; phylum Pseudomonadota; class Alphaproteobacteria; order Hyphomicrobiales; family Rhizobiaceae; genus Sinorhizobium; species Sinorhizobium sp. M4_45. The sequence continues at coordinate 690,283 of NZ_NWVE01000001.1, read as the reverse complement.
CGGCAACGCCCAGCCGGCCAGAAAGGCGGCGACGGGAGCCTATACGCCCCAGGGTGTGTCGCCCAGCCGCCGCTCGCGCCACAAATACACGGTACGTCTCTGGGCCGTGCGCAATTCGCGTTTCCTCGAGTGGTTCTACAACCGTTTCGCCGACATGTTCCTGCTTCTCCATCCGCTTTGGAACGCAATTGGCTACAACCGGGTTGAAAGGCCTGTCACCTTCGTCGAGCGTCACGTCAAGGGCTTCCTCTTCGACTGTCGCATGTGCGGCCAGTGCGCGTTGTCCTCAACCGGTATGTCGTGCCCTATGAACTGTCCGAAACAGCTGAGGAACGGCCCCTGCGGCGGCGTACGCGCAAACGGCAATTGCGAAGTCGAACCGGATATGCCCTGCGTCTGGGTGCAGGCGTGGAAGGGCTCGCAGAACATGGTGAAGGGTGATGCAATCATGAACGTGCAGAAGCCGGTCAACCAGTCGCTGCGCGAAACCTCGTCCTGGTTGCGGGTAACGGCCGAGGCCGCGGCCGCCCGCGAAGCGGCGAACAAGGAAGGTCCGCAGCAATGAGTCCGGACATCAATCCCCACGATCCCGGCGCACCGCTCGATCCCCTGCCCGGCCATTCCTCGCGCGGGCGGTTGGAGCGCGTGCTGCGCCGCGGCGAGTTCGCAGTGACCGCCGAACTCAATCCGCCGGACAGCGCCGATCCCCAGGACGTCTACGAGCGAGCGGCAGTCTTCGACGGATGGGTGGACGGCATCAATGCGGTCGACGCTTCAGGCGCCAACTGCCACATGTCATCCGTCGGCATCTGCGCGCTCCTGACGCGCATGGGCTATGCGCCGATCATGCAGATCGCCTGCCGCGACAAGAACCGTATCGCGATTCAGGGCGACGTGCTCGGCGCCTCGGCCATGGGTGTCCAGAACATCATGTGCCTCACCGGCGACGGCGTGCAGGCGGGCGACCAGCCCGGGGCCAAGCCGGTTTTCGATCTCGACTGCATGTCCCTGCTCGAGACGGTGCGCATCATGCGCGACAATTCCAAGTTTCTTTCGGGCCGCAAGCTGACGACGCCGCCTCAGGTATTCCTCGGAGCGGCGATCAACCCCTTCGCTCCGCCCTATGATTTCCGCCCCTATCGCCTCGCCAAGAAGATCGAGGCCGGCGCACAGTTCGTGCAGAGCCAGTATTGCTTCGACGTTCCGATGTTTCGCGAATACATGAAGAAGGTGCGCGATCTCGGTCTTCACGAGAAGTGCTACATCCTGGTGGGCGTCGGGCCGATGGCATCCGCCAAGACTGCCCGCTGGATCCGCTCCAATGTTCCGGGCATCCACATTCCGGACAGCATCATCAAGCGGCTCGAGGGCGCCCAAGACCAGAAAAAGGAAGGCAAGCAGCTCTGTATCGACATCATGAACGAGGTGAAGGAGATCGAGGGCGTTTCCGGCGTCCACGTCATGGCCTACCGCCAGGAAGAGTATGTTGCCGAAATCGTCCATGAATCGGGTGTCCTGAGGGGCCGCAAACCCTGGACTCGCGAAGCCGCGCCGACCGATGCGCTGGTTGCGGAGCGGCTGGAGCATATCCGCGAAGGCAAAGAAGAAAATCAGCAGCAGATGGCCGAGGCCGCTGCGCACCACCCGCATTGAGACAAAGCCGTGAGTCGGCGGCTTTAGCAGAGGATAACCGGCGCTCCTGCTCGTCCAGCGCCTTACAAACACAGAACGGCCCTATTACATAGGCCAACGCTCAAGGTTCAGAGGATCTCATATGACCCGCACCATCGTCGCCTCCGCCACCCGCGAGATCATCATCGGCTTCGACCAGCCCTTCTGCGTCATCGGCGAACGCATCAATCCGACCGGCCGTAAGAAGCTCGCGGCCGAGATGATCGAGGGCAACTTCGACACCGTGATTAAGGATGCGCTGGAGCAGGTTGCCGCCGGCGCGACGATGCTCGACGTCAATGCAGGCGTGACGGCCGTCGACCCGAACGAGACCGAGCCGCCGCTCCTCGTCAAGACTCTGGAGATCGTTCAGGGCCTCGTCGACGTGCCGCTGTCGATCGACAGTTCGGTTACTGCCGCCATCGAAGCCGGCCTGCGCGTCGCAAAGGGCCGCCCGCTCGTCAACTCGGTGACCGGCGAGGAAGAGAAGCTCGAAGCGATCCTGCCGCTCTGCAAGAAATACGACGTTCCGGTGGTGGCGATCTCCAATGACGAGACCGGCATTTCGATGGACCCGGACGTCCGCTTCGCGGTCGCCAAGAAGATCGTCGAGCGCGCCGCCGATTACGGCATCAAGCCGCACGATATCGTCGTCGATCCGCTGGTCATGCCGATCGGCGCACTGGGATCTGCGGGCCAGCAGGTTTTCGCGCTGCTTCGCCGCCTTCGCGAAGAGCTCAAGGTCAACACCACCTGCGGCCTCTCCAACATTTCCTTCGGCCTGCCGCATCGCCACGGCATCAACGCCGGCTTCATCCCCATGGTGATCGGCGCCGGCATGACCTCGGCCATCATGAACCCCTGCCGTCCGCAGGAAATGGAGGCGGTTCGAGCCGCGAACGTGCTTAACGGCACCGATCCGAACTGCACAAACTGGATCATGACCTATCGCGACCACAAGCCGGCCGAAGGCGGCCAGGCCGTCGCTGCGGCCGCACCGGCGGGTGCCGGCGGGCGGCGCGGCGGACGCGCGGCGCGTGCCGGCGTCGCACGGGCGGAGTAAAAATGGCCAGGCACCACTCCTTCGCAAGCGACCTGGCGGCACTCTGGTTTCAGGCCCCCATGGTCATAGCCGCGCGTACGCAGGCGATGGCCGTAGCCGCTATCACCGGCTCGGCAACCGACTATGTCGAGGCAAGCCGGATGGTGACCGAAAAGATGGCGGCAGTCGCCGAAAGCGTCGTCGCCGCCAATGTCGCCCTGGTGAAGGAAGGAATGGGTGCGGCCGCGGCGCTTGCCGCCGGAAAGCCGGGCTCTGCCGCCGCGCACAACCGGATAGCGGCGGCCGCAGTTCGGCCCTATGCCAAGCGCGTGCGGGCAAACGCCCGCCGGCTCGCGAAATAAACTGCTGGCGAGACAGAAAATGTTGAACGTGCCCTCGAAGGACGAAAAGAACGATCCGCTGGTGCTCTTCATGCCCTCCGGCAAACGCGGCCGTTTCCCCGTCGGGACGCCGATCCTCGATGCCGCACGTTCGCTTGGAGTTTATGTCGAAAGCGTCTGTGGCGGCCGCGCCACCTGCGGGCGTTGCCAGGTTTCCGTTCAGGAAGGCAATTTCGCCAAGCACAAGATCGTTTCGTCCAACGACCATATCTCGCCGATTGGTCCCAAGGAGCAGCGTTACGCGAGCGTGCGCGAATTGCCTGACGGGCGGCGGCTGTCCTGTTCGGCGCAGATTCTCGGCGATCTCGTCATCGACGTGCCGCAGGACACCGTCATCAACGCACAGGTGGTGCGCAAGGCCGCAACCGACCGCGTGATCGAGCGCAATGCGGCGGTGCAACTGTGCTATGTCGAGATCGACGAACCGGACATGCATAAGCCGCTCGGCGATCTCGATCGGTTGAAGGTCGTCCTGGAAAAAGACTGGGGTTGGAAGGACCTTCTGATCGCCCCCCACCTGATCCCCCAGGTACAAGGCATATTGCGCAAGGGCAATTGGGCAGTGACTGCGGCGATCCATCGCGACATGGACTCCTCGCGTCCCTTCATTGTCGCTCTCTGGCCTGGACTGAAGAACGAGGCTTATGGCGTCGCCTGCGACATTGGCTCGACGACGATTGCGATGCATCTCGTATCGCTGCTCTCCGGACGCATCGTGGCCTCCTCCGGCACATCGAATCCGCAGATCCGCTTCGGTGAGGATCTGATGAGCCGCGTCTCCTATGTGATGATGAATCCGGATGGCCGCGAGGCGATGACCAAGGCGGTACGCGAAGCGTTGAACGGCCTGATCGGCAAGGTCTGCGCCGAAGGCGAGGTCGACCGCCGCGACATTCTCGACATGGTCGTCGTCGCCAATCCGATCATGCATCACCTGTTCCTCGGGATCGACCCGACGGAACTCGGCCAGGCGCCCTTCGCACTGGCCGTCTCCGGCGCCCTGCAATATTGGGCGCACGAAATCGACATAGAGGTCAATCGCGGCGCGCGCCTCTATATGCTCCCGTGCATCGCCGGCCATGTCGGAGCGGACGCCGCGGGTGCGACGCTTTCCGAAGGGCCGCATCGTCAGGACAAGATGATGCTGCTCGTCGATGTCGGCACCAATGCCGAGATCGTGCTCGGCAACAGGGAGCGCGTCGTGGCCGCCTCATCGCCGACCGGACCTGCTTTCGAGGGGGCCGAGATCTCCTCCGGCCAACGAGCCGCACCCGGAGCGATCGAGCGCGTTCGCATCGATCCCGAGACGCTGGAGCCGCGGTTCCGGGTGATCGGCGTCGACAAATGGTCGAATGAAGAAGGTTTCGCCGAGGCCGCTGCGGCAGTCGGTGTCACAGGCATCTGTGGCTCGGCGATCATCGAAGTCGTCGCGGAGATGTACCTCACCGGCATCATTTCGCAGGACGGCGTCGTCGACGGCGCAATGGTCGCGAAGAGCCCGCGCATCATCCCGAACGGCCGCACCTTCTCCTATCTGCTCCACGAAGGCGAACAGCGCATCACCGTGACGCAGAACGATATCAGAGCGATCCAGCTCGCCAAGTCCGCGCTCTATGCCGGCATCAAGCTGCTCATGGAGAAACAAGGTGTCGATCACGTCGACACGATCCGGTTTGCCGGTGCCTTCGGCTCCTTCATCGATCCGAAATATGCCATGGTGCTCGGACTGATCCCCGATTGCGACCTCACCGAAGTGAAGGCGGTCGGCAATGCCGCCGGCACAGGCGCGCTGATGGCGCTCCTCAATCGCGGTCACCGCCGCGAGATCGAGCAAACAGTGAGGAAAATCGAGAAGATAGAGACGGCGCTTGAATCGAAGTTTCAGGAGCATTTCGTCAACGCCATGGCGATGCCGAACAAGGTGGATGCCTTCCCGAAACTCGCCGAAGTGGTTACCCTGCCGGCGCGCAAGGCACTGATCGACGACGGCGGCGAAGGAGGCGGCCGCAGACGGCGACGCAATAGGGAGTAGTCCCAGCCTCGTCTCACCGCTTCGAATAGCCGGACCATGTGTCGACGGCCGAGGAGATCCGATGAAAAGCGGCTGCAATCCTGGACGGATCGTCATCCTCAACGGGGCGCCGCGATCCGGCAAATCGAGCATAGCCGCGGTGATCCAGGAGACATTCGACGGGCCGTGGATGAACCTTGGCGTCGACACCTACATGGAGCGAGTAATGCCTCGCCGCTACCTGCCGGGGATCGGGTTGCGGCCCGGCGGTGAATTGCCTGAAATCGAAGCGCTCGTACCCCTCTTCTATGCTGCCCTCTACGAGTCCGTTGCCGCGCATAGCCGGCTGGGTCTGAACGTTGTCGCCGATGTCGGGCATCACGAGGCCTATGGTGAACCACGCCATATCCTTCCCGACTGTGCCCGGCGGCTTCTCGGCCTTCCCGTCCTCTTCGTCGGGGTGCGGTGTCCAGTCGAGACGATAATGGAGCGGCGCAATCGCGGCCAGCTCGGTCGCGAAGGCGGTTACCTCACCGGCAGCGAGGCGGAGCCTGTTCCGCGCCAGGTGCTCGCCTGGCAGCGAGAGGTGCATCGCCCCGGCATCTACGATCTCGCAGTCGACACGTCCATGATGACGCCTGACGAATGCGCCGCGCTCATCCGCAAACGGCTCGAAGCAGAGCCCATGGCTCCGACGGCATTCCAACGGCTGGCCAGAATGGCCAGCATTTCGCAGCCGGATTAAGGCCTGTTGAGATTGCGGATATCCGCGGCGGCTTGTTTCATTTCAATGTGCTTGTCACAAGGATCCAGCCGACGAAGTCCTTGGGCAGGAAGAACGCTTCCCGCGCCGATTGCAGTCCCCATATACGCTTTATGGGCCGATCGGTCGGCAGAGCCAGCCATAGGTTCTAATGGCGCATGATGACCGGCAACGGCGTGAACTCAAGCTGCTGCCATCTCCACATAGGACGCCAACAGACCGCCCCAGCCATTTTCCGAATCGAAAATACCGCGCATTTCCTCGGCCTTCACGCCGTAATTTTCAAGATGGCGGTGCTCGAGAATGACGGTTGTGCCACCTTCCCCATTTGCCTCGAACAGGACCTCCACTTCGGTATGCAGGCCGGGATCGAAGTCGAAATCGGCGTTGAGCTGCCAGTCGAATAGAATTCGGTTCGGTCTGTCGCACGCAACGACACGCCCCCACTCGCATTCTTCGCCCGCGTTGCCGATCTCGTACCAGCGGCCACCCGCGACCGCCTCTACCACAACCGTCTTTTGACCGGACTGCGTGAGGCTGTGGCCCTTGATCCACCACGTCCCCATTCCGCTGACGAAAATGTCGAACGCCTGCTGCGGCGATGTACGCACCGTAACCGACTTCCGGACCGGTGCCGGCTCGATCATGTTCATGAGGTCTCCTCCCGTGAGATCGCGACAGAGTTACTCTTCGGCTTCTTCAGACCACTCGGCCGCCTCGACCGCCTGCTTGAATGCGGCGAGTTGATCATCCCAGAATCGGTCGAGCCATTTCCTGAGCGGCCCCAGCCCGTTGGGATCGATCGAATAGATTCGCCGCGCACCCGACGGCACGTCGCGCACGAGATGTGCCGCCTTCAGTATCTTCAAATGCTGTGAGATCGCCGGCTGTGAAACCGGCATGGCCCGGGCGATCTCGGCGACCGACTGCCGCCGCTCAGCCACCTTCTCGAAGATGGCACGGCGCGTTGGATCGGCGAGCGCAGCAAAGGCTTTATCCTGATCATAAGTCATAGCTTATTATAAGCCAAAACTTATGATCGTCCACCCCGGTATCGCGCGACGTTTGCTTCCCGAGTCGTTTGGCGGTCCCGGGACGCCTCCTGCGGAATTATGCCGCCTGCATCTGCAACTCGGCGAAGGCAGCGCGAACATGCTCCGCGACCGCCAAAACCGGCGCCGGCGCATCTTCGATGACCTTGAGGCCGATGTTGTAGTGACCTAGATCCGGCAGGCCGTCACGCTCGCCGAGCTGGACCATCTCGCCTTGGACGAGATACCGCGGCAGCGGCGCGATCGCGAGCCCGGCGAGAACAGCCGCACGCTGTCCGGTCGTATAGGCGCTCAAAAAGGCCACGCGGAACTTGCGGCCCGCACGCGACAGCTTCTCGACCGCATCGGCACGCCAGACGCAGCCGTCCTCCCACATGGAAACCGGCAGAGGATCGCGCAGATGCGCGTTCCCGCATTTCGCACCTGCCCAGACCAGTTTCTCCTGCATCAGGATTTCTGCGCCTTTGGCAGAGTCCTCGGAAAGGCTGTTGAACACGGCGATGTCCAGCCGATGCTCGTCGACCCGCTTGCGCATCGCGTTGCTCATGCCGATCGAAACGTCGATGGTGACGTTCGGATACGTCTCGGCAAAGCGCTTCAATACATCAGGCAGAATTCGCTCGCCGACGTCCTCCGGCGCACCGACCCGCACCACACCGTTCATGTCTGGCAACAGGAAGCGGGACACCGTCTCGTTGTTGAGCGATAGAAGCCGCCGGGCATAGCCGAGCAGGAGTTCGCCCTTGGGCGTCAGCGACACCGAGCGGGCGTCGCGCAAAAACAACGTGCAGCCGAGCATTTCCTCGAGCTTCTTGATCTGCATCGAAACGGCTGAAGGCGTGCGGTAGACCGTCTCCGCGGCGGTGGTGAAGTTTCCGGTCTCGGCAATGGCGACGAAAGTCTTGAGCACGTCCATTTCGAGCAGCGGAAGCGCGTGGCGCATCATCATGTTCATGGCGGCACCCTAGATCAGAAAAACTGAAAGATAACTTAACTTCATTTCGTTTGATTGAACATCACGCATGCGCGATAGTCAAGCCTCCAAGGGACGGAAACGCCCTGAACCAGAAGGAGAAGGCTATGTCCGCTCTGATGTTGGCGATCGATAATGGCGCCCCTCACGAAAGACCGGGCCCGAGTGCCGCGCCCACCGGCCGGGCGCCCAGGCAGGCTCGAACCATCGATGACGGGGACATCGTGCTGGCGATGCTGTGGCATGCCCGATCTCTTATCGAACGGATTGCCGAACGGCGCCGTGCCGGCAATCTAGTCAGGAATCGGGTGGAAACACGCCGCCAACTGGCGAGACTGCCGGCAAGGGTCCGAAACGACCTGTTACCCGCGGAACAGCAACCGATCAGAGCATCCGATAGAACGGCTATAGCGAGCGAAATCAATCACGGGGTTTGATGAATTACATCAAACATATTCGTTTGAATGATCAATCGCGTTGCACCATAACGTCCATGGTCGCGACCTTTTGAGGAACTCAGAAGGAACCAGCAATGTCTATGAACGAGCATTTTTCGTCCGCGTCGAGCCCGGGTCTCGCAGCCCTGCCCGGACTCTTCAACCTGCGGGCCCGTGCCTGGGCCGCATGGAAGCGACACCGCAACGAACGTGTCCTGGAGAACCTCTCCTACGACACGTTGAAGGATATCGGCTTCCCCTCCGTCGATGATGCAGTGCATAAGACGGACCAATGAAGAAAGACTGCAGATGCCATCCTCCCGGCATTGACCGCAAGACCAGACTATAAGGGCATTCCCGCAACGGAATGCCCTTTTTGTTTCGAAAAGCGCCAAGCACTTGGCGCCAGCAAGTGCTCCCTACTCGAAGAATCCCTTCGGCGTCTTGCCCTTCAGAAAAGGCTCGACGAACGCATGAAGCAGCTCGGGCTGGCTGATGACGGCGGTGTGCGACGTCGCCGGGAGGACGGCAAGGCGAGAGGCGGGCAGCGGTTTGCCCATGTCGCCCATGACGCCCCCACCGAGCAGCCGGAACAGAGCGACCGAATGTTCGAGCGTCGCCACGTCCGCATCGCCGGTGATGATCAAAACCGGGGTTTTCAATGCCCTGACGTCCGCTTCCCATGCCATCGGCTCCTTCTCCAGCGCGATCAGTTTCCTGACGAGCTCGGGGAAACCGTCGGGATTGGCTGCGAGCTTGCGATAATCCTCGGCAAACGGCATGTTGACGAACATCTCGACCGACATCTGGGGAATGAAGGCCTTGAACGCCGGCTGCCAGCCCTCGGCATCATAGGCCACGGAGGCGGCGGCGAGCTTGTTGACTTTTTCCGGATGGCGAATGGCAAGCTGCAGACCGGCAGCCGCACCCATCGAGTAGCCGAAGACATCGGCCTTTTCGATCTTCACGGCATCCATGAAGGCTGCGACGTCATCGGCAAGATTGGGATAGGTGATCGGCCGGTCGATATCCGTGGTGCGGCCGTGGCCCTGAAACTCGATCGCATAGACCTTGTGGGTCTCTGCGAGCTTCGGGATAATGGCACCCATCGAAGGGATGTTCATGTAGGCGCCATGCAGCACGATGAGCGGGTCGCCCTCGCCCGAGACTTCGTAATACATTTCCATGCCGTTGACCTTGACCCGATCGCCCGCCGGTTCGGATCGGGCAAGCGTGGCGCCCGCAACGAGCAGCGTCGCGGTAATCAGGGCGGTGCGGAACATCGTTCTTCTCCTCGGTTTGGGACCGGCCTGTGCCGGTTTCGATGATAAGACGAGCGAGGCTCCCGCTCCCCGACATGAGCAACACAATTTTTGCAGCGCTGCGCAACCTGTGACTGCCTTTGCCCGGACGACCCCCTCGCCTCCCGGTAATATTTGCGGCTGGCATCAGCGGCATGTTTTTGCTTTTGTAAAAGCGGTCCGTGTCGAGAGTTCCCCAGTAGATCGGTAATCCTGATGAGTGAGAGTGAAGCCCAATTGCCGGTGATCCATTTTGCGGACGCAAAGACCTTCGAAACGTGGATCGCGGAGCAAGGACCTGATTGCAAGGGGCTTTGGGTGAAATTCGCCAAGAAGGCGTCCGGGATAGCGACCATCACGCCGAGGGAGGCGCTCGATGTGGCGCTCTGTTACGGCTGGATCGACGGTCAGCGTATTGGATCCGACAGCGACTTTTACCTGAACAAATACACGCCGCGCCGTGCGCGCAGCCGATGGTCGCAGGTAAATTGCGCTCGGGCGACCGAATTGATCGCCGAGGGGCGCATGACACCGCGCGGCCTTGCCGAAGTTGAACGCGCCAAGAACGACGGCCGGTGGGATGCCGCCGCGCCACCGCCGAGCAAGGCGACCGTGCCCGACGATCTTCACGATGCGCTTGCGCAGAACGCAGCGGCTAAGATGCTGTTCGACGAACTCGACAGCCGGAATCGCTACGCAATCCTATTCCGCATTCACGATGCGAAAAAAGACCGAGACGCGGGCTGCGCGCATCGAAAAATATGTCGGCATGCTGGCCCGCGGCGAGACGCCTCACCCACGACGCAAGGCGCGATAGATCGATCTGCCTCTCAGGCCGCCAGCGGTTCGACCTCGACCGTCACGTGCGAAAGCTCGTGGATATGCTCGAGCTTGCGGCGGTAGCTCGACGGACTTTGGGGATTCTTCGTCACCAGCGAAACGATGGCACCGTGGTGGCCGGGCCCAAGCTGCCACACGTGCAGATCGGTGATCCGATCCCCGTCCCGCTCGATTGCCGCGCGTATTTCGTCGGGCAGGTCCTCGCCCGGCGGAATGTAATCGAGCAACACGCTGCCGCTGTCTCGGATCAGGCCCCATGACCAGCGGGCAATCACCAGCGCGCCGACAATGCCCATCATCGGATCGAGCCATATCCAGCCAAAGACGCTGCCGGCCGCAAGAGCGACGATCGCAAGGACCGAGGTGAGCGCGTCCGCCAGCACATGCAGGTAGGCGGCACGCAGATTGTTGTCCCGCCCGTGCGCCGAGACGCTATGGTGGTGCTCGTGATGGTGATGATGGCCGTGGTGGTGGTGATGATGTGAATGATCCTCACGAAGCAGCCAGGCACAGGCGAGATTGACCGCAAGTCCGAGCACGGCCACCGAAATGGCCTGCGGAAAACTGATTGCCACCGGATTGGCAAGCCGCAGGAGGCTTTCCCAGCCGATCAGCAGGGCGATCAAGGCAAGTACGATCGCGCTTGAGAAACCGGCGAGATCGCCAAGCTTGCCCGTACCGAAGGTAAAGCGTGGGTTGCGCGCGTTCCGGCGGGCATAGAGATAGGCGAGCGCCGCGATGAGCAGGGCCGCGGCGTGTGTCGACATGTGCCAGCCGTCGGCGACCAATGCCATGGAGCCGTAGAAGGTACCCGCGGCGATCTCCGCGACCATCATTCCCGCAGTCAGCGCAATGACGAACCAGGTGCGCCTTTCGTTGCGCTGGTGATTGTCGCCGAGGAATACATGATCATGACCTGTGGGCGCCGGTGAATGGGTTTCGCTCATTTCAGGTATCTCCTGACGATTTCGATCAGTTCGGCAGCGCCCTCTTCGCGCTCTCCTTGAGATTCGTGGCCGGCGACGTGGCCGCGAATATGATCTTCGATCAGTTCGATGGTCAGCCCGTTGACTGCACCGCGCACGGAGGCGACGAGGTTGAGAATATCGCCGCAGGCCTGGCGAGCTTCGAGCGCACGCTCGACCGCTTCCATCTGCCCCTTTAGACGGCGGACACGGGCGAGCAACTTTTCCTGATCTCTGATCGTATGGGACATAGCATAGGGGGGTACCCTATTTCCGACGCCCATGCAAGCCGCGCCGTCGCTGTGTTGCATTGACGCCAAGCCACGAAGCTGCGCGCGCTCCATTGCGTCTTGTCAGATACCGACATCCCGACTCCGCGAAGGTGAAAAGTCGCTGGCGGCAAAGTCGCAACTTAGGCGCTCTTGCGCAGCTTTCGCTCAATTTGCCTTATTTTTGCTCGATTACGTCATCGCGGTCCGTGATCTTGTCGCATTCCATACACTCGTCGATCCGGCCCGCAAGAGGCCCGGGCCGAAGGATGTCGCAATGCGAAATTTCTTCCCAGTCGCGGCTTTCCATGCCAATGTCGCAATCCGGCAAGCTGAAGCGCATATTCCAAGCGACGAATATACGAGCCTTAATGCATGTCGCCCAGAAGTGCGCAGCGGTTTGGGGCTGACGACATGCACGGAAGCGACGACCTGAAGTGCGTCGCATGAATTCTATCTCTGCAACGTGCTTTAGCCTGGGAGGTTCTATGCACAAACCGCTGACGAAGAAGCGCTCGCTCGTCTTCTTTCTGGTGCCAAACTTTTCGATGCTGCCCTTTTCGGCGGCGATCGAGACGCTTCGCATCGCGAACCGGATGCTCGGTTATGAAGCCTATACGTGGCGTCTCGCCTCGACCGACGGGCAAAAGGTCTATTCGTCGGCCGGCATTGCGCTCGAAGTCAACACTTCGCTGGCCGACGAACGCAAGTATCTCGGCGGAGAAAGCCGCCCATCGATGGTGCTGGTCTGTTCGGGCGTCTATGTCGAGGACTTCCAGAACAAGTCGGTGAACGCATGGCTGCGCGAAGCCTATAATCGCGGCATCGCCGTCGGCAGTCTCTGTACCGGCGCCCATGTGCTCGCCTCGGCGGGCCTGCTCACGGGCAAGCGCTGCGCGATCCATTGGGAAAACCTGCCGGGCTTCTCCGAGAGCTTCCCCCAGGCCGATGTATATGCGGACCTCTACGAGATCGACGGCAACATCTATACGTGCGCCGGCGGCACCGCCTCGCTCGACATGATGCTGAACCTGATCGATCAGGATTTCGGCGAGAACCTCGTCAACCGCGTATGCGAACAGGCGCTGACGGATCGGGTGCGCGGGCCGCACGACCGCCAGCGGCTGCCGCTGAGAGCGCGTCTCGGCGTCCAGAACGCAAAAGTCCTGTCAATCATCGAACTGATGGAGAGCAACCTCTCCGAGCCGCTGTCGCTACTGGAGATCGCAGAAAGCGCGGACCTGTCTCGCCGTCAGATAGAGCGGCTTTTCCGCCAGGAAATGGGCAGGTCGCCTGCCCGCTATTATCTGGAAATCCGCCTCGACCGCGCCCGGCACCTGCTTATTCAGTCGTCCATGCCGGTTGTGGAAGTCGCCGTCGCCTGCGGCTTCGTTTCCGCTTCGCATTTCTCGAAGTGTTACCGCGAGCTTTACAACCGCTCGCCGCAGCAGGAACGCGCCGAGCGCAAGCTGACGCTGCAGATGGCACGGTAGATCGCGTCTATTCGATCCTCTGGGACCTTGCAGGGTTGGTCGAAACCCTGATTCGCTCGTACGGACCGATTGGTTTAGAGCACTTCCGGAAAGGGTGTAACGCTCTTCCGCGTGGAAGTGTGTGATTCCAAACTGTTAGAACGTTTCCCTGTTTCATTGAAACAGGGAAACGGCGGGCTTCGCTCTCCGGCCGCGCCGCCGCGCAGCAGTGAAGGATTTCGCTTTTCGCCGCTTTCAATTGGGCCGGAGCACCATTTTCTCCGGATAAACGGCCCCCTCTCACAAAAAATTAATGATTGTGCAAAGCGCCCACTTTCTTTGGGCCGCCGTCTTACTTATGGTCGCATAACGAGAATTCCATCAGCATAATCATCTATAAGTTGTTTATCATATATCAAGAGAGATAATATGTCCGGTCTCGCCTCGCCCGTGGCCTTCGCCATCGCGCTGACGGTAACAAGCGCTCACGCGACCTTCGCCGACGAACTGACTTCCTCCCGAAACTGGTCGGGCTGTTATCTGGGAGCAAATGCGGGCTATGGCCGCGCCGATGCCGAAGCAACCGATAAGCCGTTCACCCAGGGGCCATTCGCGACGGACGGAACCTCCTGGAACAGCGTCGGTCCGCCCTACGAGGTGATCAAGAGCGATGATCACGGAGTAGTCGGCGGGATCGAAGCCGGTTGCGACCGGCAACTCGATGTCGAAGGGCTGACACTCGTAATCGGTGGCGCAGTCGATTTCAGCCTTATGAATCTTGCCGGCACCGGCACGTCCGCAATCGTCAACGACACACATGCAAGCTTCGACACCGACTGGGTCGGCACCGCACGTCTTCGTGCCGGACTTGCCGCCGACGACCTGCTCTTTTATGTGACCGGCGGTGTCGCCGTGGCCGATATCGGCGTGCGCGCCTACGACCTTAGCGACTGGCCGACGATCGGTCAGATGAACGTTTCCGGCGGAGGAACAAAGAGCGGTTGGGTGGCAGGTGCTGGGGCTGAGTGGCGCTTTGCGGAGAACTGGTCGGCAACGCTCGAATATCTTCATTACGATTTCGGCAAGGTGACCGCCTCGGGCGCAGCGATCGAACCGGTCGGCGCGTTCCCGCGCTACGAAAACGATCTCGATTTCGATGTGGTGCGGGTCGGAATCCGTTGGCGAATGTGACCTTGCGGGACGCCGAGTGGTAGGGGCAAAGACACAAGGCGGCCGCTTCGTAAGCGAACACAAAAACCTTTTTAATCAATGTATTACGAGCTTTCTTAAGACGCTTGTGACACAAACGGCGTCGTAGACAAAGACAGGGCGGACACGCCCGTGGCTTGGAGTCAGTGCCGTCCCTCCAGGCGATCGCGGCAGATATTGCAGGAGTGCAGACAATGGCGCAAACATTAATCGACTTTTCCGCCGGGCAGATCACCGACGGAACGGCCGGCGGGGCCGATAATGTCCTTAGCGCCGGCGGGCTCGTTTTCACGATATCCGCGCAAGGAAATTGGAGTGCCAATTTCGACAACGGTCGTTTCAACTTCGCCGAGGACCCGGCCTATGGCGGCGAACAATTTTCGATCGCCATCACCAGCGCAACCGGAGCTTTGATCGACTTCTACGACTACCAGATAAGCGTGAACGCCGATCCTTTGATCGTGAATGGTTGGTCGCCGGGACTCGGTCTGGACGGAACCACCTGGTACGACGACAATATTCACGGCGATGGCGTCGGGCCCTATTATTATCGGGCGATCTTTGCCGGCAATGTTCCCGCTATGAGCAGAGGAACATCGCTCAGCCTGCAAGATCTCATCATTCCGGAGACGACGACCACCGGCACGATGAGCTTTTGGCTCGATAATATAACCATCGACGCGAACCACCGGCCGGTTGTTACCAATTTCGATGCCTCTGACGCAAAGGACTATGTCAGCGGCAGTCAAGCTGCGATACTTGTGGATACCACAAGTCTGGCTGCCGTCACCGATGCTGACAATACCGGCTGGAGCGGTGGACAGATACGCTTCACGCTTTCCGGAGTGGTTGCAGGCGAAGATGCCCTAGGTCTGCAAAACCAGGGAACCGGTGCCGGGCAAATCGGAATTTCAGGTACGATCGTTACCTTTGGTGGCACCGCTATCGGAACAATGAGCGGAGGCGGCGCGGGGTCCAGCTTCCTGCAAGTCGCTTTGAACGGCAACGCTTCGGGCGCCGCAGTGGAAGCCATTATTCACAATCTGACCTACGCCAACATGGGCGCCTCGCCCACCGGCACAAGGACCGTCTCTGTCACGGTCCGCGACGCCGAAGGCGGCAATTCGACAACGACATCGCCGACGGTGAATCTCGTCGCAGCCAATGACGCTCCGGTGACGACGACGTCCGGTGGTACCGGATCCTTTACTGAGGGAGATGCACCGGTGGCGATCGACACCGGACTAACCGTGTCCGACCTCGACAACGGTACGCTCGCCTCGGCGACCGTCCAGATCACCGGAAATTTTCATTCCGGTCAGGACGTTCTGGCCTTCGCGAATACCAGTTCGGCCGCGTTCGGGAACATCGATGCCACCTACAGCTCCCTCACAGGCGTTTTGACCCTTACGTCGCCGGGCGGAACGGCAACCGTCGCGCAGTGGCAGGCGGCGTTACGGACCGTCACCTATTTGAACACCTCCGAGGCACCCACGGCTGCGGCCCGTACGATCAGCTTCAGCACCAATGACGGCACGAGCGACAGCGCTCCCGCCACGAAGACCATCGACGTCGGCTCCGTCAACGATGCGCCGCAAATTTCCGCGCCCGGCGCAATCGCTTTCACGGAGGACACCGCGGCCGCTATCACGGGCATTTCCTTCTCCGACGCCGACGCTGGCGGCAGTTCCGTGACCGTTACCTTCTCCGTGCCATCGGGATCGCTCTCGGCCGTCAGCGGCAGCGGCGTAACCGCAGGCGGAACGGGGACTGGCCTCACGCTCACCGGCACGGAGGCCGATATCAACGCGTTCATTGCAGCCGCCAACGTGACTTTCACGCCGGCCGCGAATGCGACCGGCAACGTGATCCTCACGACGAGCATCACCGATGGCGGAAACACAGGCAGCGGCGGCGCGCAGACCGCGGCGGAAACGACGGCGCTGCAAATAACGGCGGTCAACGACGCCCCGACGGTTTCGGCTCCCGCTGTGGTCAGTATTTCTGAGGACACCGCGACGGCAATTACGGGCATCTCCTTCGCTGATGCGGATGCAGGGTCCGGCACCGTTACAGTTACTTTCAGCGTCGCCTCGGGATCGCTCTCGGCGCAATCAGCGGGCGGCGTTACCGTTTCCGGCACGGGCACATCGCTGGAAATGTCTGGCTCCTTGGCCGACATCAATGCCTTCATCGCGGGTTCGAATGTCACATTTACGCCCGTGTCCAACTCGACCAGCAACGTCGTTCTGACGACGGAGATCAACGACCTCGGCAACGCGGGGTCCGGCGGCGCGAAAAGCGATGCTTCCACCACGACGCTCGTACTGACTGCCGTGAACGATGCACCCGTAAACGACGTTCCGGTCGGGCAATCGGTCCTAGCCGACGGCGCCCTCGTCTTCAGCATTGCAAATGGAAATCTAATTTCGATTGCCGACGTCGATGCCGGCAGCGGTATGGTCGTGGTGACGCTTACCGCCGAACACGGTCAGCTTACGCTGGGCGGCACTGCGGGTCTGACCTTTATTGCCGGCACCGGCACGTCCGATTCGGGCATGACCTTTGCGGGTTCCCTGAGCGACATCAACGTCGCACTGAACGGGCTGGTTTTCTCTCCTAGCCCCGGCTATTCGGGCGACGCCTCACTAAAGATCACAACCAATGATCAGGGGCATTCCGGTTCGGGCGGTGCGCAAAGCGATAGCGATACGATCACCATCGCCGTCGTGTCGCCGGCTCCGAAGGTCTTAAGCGTCGACGCTGCCGCACCGGACGGAGTCTACAAGGCAGGAGATACGATCACACTGACCGTAACCTTCGACGGGGTGGTCAACGTCGACACCACCGGCGGAACGCCGACATTGCTGTTGGAAACCGGCGCCACCGATCGGCTTGCCGCGTATGTCTCGGGTTCCGGATCGAATACGCTGTCCTTCAGCTACACGGTTCAGGCGGGCGATCTGGCTCCGGATCTGGATTATGCGGGCATCTCCGCGCTAGCGGCGAACGGCGGAGCGATCAGAAGCGCCACCAATGTCGGCGCCGATCTGACACTGCCGACGCCGGGCGGCGCCAACTCGATCGCCGCGCAGAACAACATCGTCGTGGACGGCGTTGGGCCGACGGTCACCAGCGTAGGAGTGCCTGCAGCCGGCACTTACAAATTCGGCGACAGTCTGGACTTCGCGATCAACTTCCATGAGGCGGTGACCGTGGACACCACCAACGGCGTTCCGCGACTTGCGGTTATGCTCGATATGGGCGGGACAGCCTATGCCGAATATATTGCAGGAAGCGGCAGCACCGCTCTGGCATTCCGACTGACGGTTACCGATAACCAGGCAGATTGGACCGGCATCACGCTCGGCCCCCTCACGCTCAATGGGGCGACTATAAGCGACAGCGCCGGCAACAGCGCTCTGCTTACCTTGAACAATATAGCGCCGACCAGTTCCATCCTCGTCGACGGCATCGTCAATGACGCTCCCGCGCTCACCGGCGATCTGAGAGCGACGGTCGCAGAGGGCGGAACCTATAAGCTCACGACGGCCGATCTCGGCTATTCCGATCCGGACGACACCGCGGCGGGTGTTAGCTTCAACGTCTCGAACGCCATCAATGGCTCTGTCCTCGTCAACGGGTCAGTGGCCGCCAGCTTTACGGCGGCGCAACTCGCAGCCGGCCTCGTCTCCTTCCGCCACAATGGCTCGGAGACCACCGCCGCCTCCTTCCGGGTCGTCGTAGAAGATGGCAACGAGGACAACTCCGCGCCAACCCCTGCGACATTCAATTTCACCGTCAACCCCGTCAACGACGCTCCCATACGCACCGGCGATCTGAGAGCGGCGGTCGCAGAGGGCGGAACCTATAAGCTCACGACGGCCGATCTCGGCTATTCCGATCCGGACGACACCGCAGCGGGTGTTAGCTTCAACGTCTCGAACGCCGTCAATGGCTCTGTCCTCGTCAACGGGTCAGTGGCCGCCAGCTTTACGGCGGCGCAACTCGCAGCCGGCCTCGTTTCCTTCCGCCACAATGGCTCGGAGACCACTGCCGCCTCCTTCCGGGTCGTCGTAGAAGACGGCAATGAGGACAACTCCGCGCCAACCCCTGCGACATTCAATTTCACCGTCAACCCCGTCAACGACGCTCCCATACGCACCGGCGATCTGAGAGCGGCGGTCGCAGAGGGCGGAACCTATAAGCTCACGACGACCGATCTCGGCTATTCCGATCCGGACGACACCGCGGCGGGTGTTAGCTTCAACGTCTCGAACGCCGTCAATGGCTCTGTCCTCGTCAACGGGTCGGTGGCCGCCGGCTTTACGGCGGCGCAACTCGCAGCCGGCCTCGTCTCCTTCCGCCACAATGGCTCGGAGACCACCGCCGCCTCCTTCCGGGTCGTCGTCGAAGACGGCAACGAGGACAACTCCGCGCCGACCCCTGCGACATTCAATTTCACCGTCAACCCCGTCAACGACGCTCCTAGCCTTACGCTCACGCAGCACCTCACCCGCATTACCGAAGATGCCTCGACGGGAACGGCCCAGAAGGTTGCTACTCTTGTGATCGCCGACGACGCTCAGGGGACCAATCTGCTGTCTTTGAGCGGCGCGGATGCGGCGCTGTTCGAAATCCGCGGCAACGTCCTCTGGTTGAAGGCAGGTGCACGGCTCGATTTCGAGACAAACCCATACCTCGACGTGACCATCGGGCTTGACGACCCGTCTGTCGGAACAGGACTAGAAGCAACCAAGACGGTCAGGGTGTCCGTCACCGACGCCATTGAGCGGTATATCGGTTCGGCCGGCTCCGACCGCCTCACCGGCACCGCCGCGAACGAGACCTTTGACGGTGGAGCGGGGAACGATGTCATCAATGGCGCAGCCGGCAACGATACGATCATTGGCGGCGCAGGAGCCGATCTGCTGACGGGAGGAGCGGGGAACGATATCTTCGTTTTCAAATCTACCAACGACTCGGCGCCCGGTTTCTCCGGCTATGTGAACAATGTTGCATATGGGCCGGCCTCTGGTGCCGGACATCGCGACACCGTGACAGATTTCGCGAACGGCTTCGATCGGCTCGATCTATCGGCCATCGATGCGAACACCGGTGCGGCCGGCAACCAGGCCTTCACGTGGCGAGGCACCGGCGAATTCTCCCGTCACGCGGGCGAGCTCATCTACAAGACGTTCAATCCGGCGGGCACCCTCGACGACAAGACGATCATCTATGGTGATGTCAACGGCGACGGCCGCGCTGATTTTCAGATCGAGCTTTCCGGGTTGAAGAGCCTCGCGACGGGAGATTTTCTGTTGTAAGCCAGTCCAGCACGGCAAATTCCGACCTCAATCGGCGCCGGTCGCCGAATGGCGATCGTCGTTCAGGCCGGAATCTTGGTCCTCGCGTTCAACGTTCTCACCTTGGTGAGGGTATCGAGGTTCTGATTGACGCGGCAGTAGAACTCCTCGTTGACGAAGGGACGGACGATAAAATCGTTGCCGCCGGCTTTGAGGAAACGGGCGGAAAGCAGCCGGTCCGTCGACGACGACACACCGATGATCCTTAGCTGATGCGGGCCGTGGGCGGCGCGGATTCGCCGCGTAAGTTCGAAACCGTCGATATCGGGCATATTGTAGTCGGTTATGACGAGGGCGATGTCCGGATTGCTCTTCAGGATTTCCAGCGCCGCGGAGCCGCTTTCCGCCGAGCTCGTTCTGAAATTGTAGCGCTTCAACTGCGTCGTCAACACGGCCCGGGCCGTCGCACTATCATCGACGATCAACACGTGATGCTGCTGGTTCGTCAGGAAACGGCAGACGGATTCTGCCAGCATATCGACAGCAAAGACGCTGTCCTTGATGACATAATCGACAATGTCCTTGGCGAGGATCGCCTCGCGCGTGCTCTCCTGAAACGAGCCGGTGAAGACGATCGTCGGTACGCTCATCTCGATCAGGTAGGTGAGCGCTTCGCCGTTCTCGGCGCCTGGAAGGTTGATATTGGAAATTGCCAGAGATGGCGCGAAGGAAGCGTTTTCGACCGCGAACTGCAAGTCCTCGTAGTCGCGACAGACGATCACGTCGATATCGAAAAGCTCCTTCAGCCGCTTCGAGACCATCGAGGCAAAGAGGTTGGAGTCCTCGGCAAGCACGATACGGTGTTCGCCGAGGGATTCGCCGGAAAAGTACATTCCGGAAATGCCGAAGAATGACATTGATCGCCTATGAAAAAGAGTGTCCCCGGAAGGCACCCTAGGAGCAAAACGCTTTATCCGGTGTTAATGGGCGCACTCATCCGAATGTCGGCGAAGGCATCCCTCAAACGAAGACGACATCATCCGCTGAAAGGTCGGCAAGTGCGACCTTGTCCAGCAACAGACCGAATGTATCGGACCCGTTGAAGGCGATGTAGAGCCCGTCTTCGGTCTCGGTCGCGGCGGCAATCAGGTCTGCGAAGCTGTCGATGCCCGTCGTGTCGGGTGCATATTCGGTAAAGCGCAGCAGGTCGCCTCCGTCCGCATCGAAATCCGTGATACGATCCACACCTGAGAACGAAAACGTATCGGACGACCAAAGGAAGGTATCTGCGCCTGCTCCGCCGGTCATGACATCGTCACCCGCGCCCCCCCAAAGCACGTCGCTTCCGGCGCCGCCGTCCAGACGGTCGCTGCCGGCGTTGCCGGCGAGCTGATCGTTGCCTCCAAGCGTGCGGATGGTATCGTTCCCCGAGCCGCCGGAGAGCTCGAACCTCTCGATACCGGTGAAGATCAGCGACGTACCCAGCATGCCGGTCGAAGCGTCGAAATTCGTGCCCGGCAGGGGATCGACGACGCGCAACGTATCGCTGCCGGTCCCGCCATCGATAAAGCCTGATGGCGCAACCACCTGGATAAGGTCGTCGCCGGCGCCGCCGTCGATATATGTCTCTCCGTCGCCGAAACTCGTTCCGCCGTCGTAGATGTCATCGTTCCCATCGCCGCCGACGAGCACGTCGTTTCCGCCGGCACTGATCAGGATGTCGTCGCCAGCGCCCCCATAAAGGGCATCGTCGCCGCTTCCGGAGGCGACATAGTCCCTGCCGCTGCTGCCGGCGACATAATTGTCGCCCTCGCCCATATGGGCGCTGAGCGAAGACAGATTTCCGGCAATCAGCGTATCACTGCCGCCGCCGAGATCCACGCTGGCAACCTCGATCCCGCCGATCCGCGTGCCCGTCGAGGCAAACCCCTGTCCGAAATCGACGGTGACGTCGTCGGTTCGCCCTTCATCGAAGATAGATAGTTTATCCCAGCCGCTCCCGCCGTCGATCACCGCGGAGGAAAGCGTGGTGATGATGATGTCGTTGTGGTCGCCGGCAAAGATCCGGTTCGCGCCAACAGTGTCGTTGATGATGTCGCCGCCGCCGCCTGTGTCGATCGTGTCGTCGCCGAGCATGCTGGTGCCGTCGTCGCCGTCGACGCCATATGGGCCCACGACGTCGTTCCCGGCGCCGGTCGAAATGATGTCGTCGGTGGCGGCGCCGAAGATCCGGTCGTTGCCGCTGCCGGTCGTCAGCACCAGCCGCTCGATGCGATTGAAGAAGATGTGTTCCCAATTCGCCGTGTTGTAGCCGATGATGCCGTGCCCGTGCTCGCCGCTGAACCGGACGTCCGAGCTGACGCTCGACAGGTCGACCACCAACGTATCGACGCCGGCACCGCCTGTAACCGCGCCGCCGGTCCCGATCAGGCTGATGAGATCATCTCCCTCGCCGCCGTCGAGTCGGTCATAGCCGCTCCTGCTTGTCAGACGGTCGTTTCCCGCCCCGCCGTCGACGAGGTCATCGCCGCCGCCAGCTTCGATCTCATCGGCGCCGGCTAGACCCCAGATGCGATCCTTCTCCCCGGTTCCAGATAGCGTATCGTCTCGGGCCGTCCCCACGACTGTGGTCATGTCGCTCTTCCCCCATGAATTGCGAAGCATGCCACTAATATTAAATTTCAAAGTATAAATCGAGACGTGGCCGCAAATATTTTTCAATCTGTAAATATAGATTACATTACTTCAAATATATAATTACTTTGTACCCAAACCGAAATGCAGCCTGACCGCCCGCCGATTTCCGTATAAGATGTGTTCATGAGCGAGGCCCAAACCCTTTTCGATGTGCTGCGCCATTCGGCAAGGACGGAGGTCGCCGATGCATTCGAGCGGCTCGTTCTGGATGCGCCCGATCACAAGCTTTGCCGCGTCAATGCCCTCGCATTCGCCGCGCGCGAGGGACTTGACGAGGAAGAGACGATCGCAGGCTTCCTGCATGCCTCGCGCCTGGGAATTTTCGAGCTTTCCTGGAACGTGCTCTGTCCCGGTTGCGGCGGTGTACTCGATGCCAACACGTCCCTGAAGACGGTGCAGAGTACGGAATATACCTGCGCGCTGTGTGCCGCCGGTTACGAACCGACGCTGGACGAGATGGTCGAAGTCACCTTCACGATCAGTCCGCGCGTGCGCCACATAGGGGCACATACGCCGCATGAATTGCCGCCGGCCGAATATTTCCGCCAGATCTACTGGGGTTCCGGCATCGACCTGCCGGAAGAGGATTACGAAGCAAAGGTCGATGAATTCCTGCTGGAGGCGCTGGAACTGCCGCCTGGCGAGAAAGCCGTGATCTCGCTGCAGCTTCCCGCGGAGTTCGTCATCGTCTTCGAGCCGGTGACGCATGCTGCGCAATTCCTGGATGTGAGCGGCGAACCGACAAGGGAAAGGAGGAATCTCGGGCTCGTCTTCGATCGCTCGCACCGCCATCACGAGACGCTGAGCTTGCCGCCCGGCCCCTTGCGCGTTTCGGTGGAGAACCACGCCGAAGTTCGTACCCTGCCCTCGATCTGCGTGGCAGGCGAAGCGCTGCATGCCCTGCTCGGCCGCCGTCGGCCGTTTCTCACCGCCAAGCGGCTGCTCTCCAACCAGACATTCCGCGACATCTACCGCACCGACACGCTCGATGTGGACCAACGGCTGAAAATCACCAGCCTTACTTTCCTCTTCACCGACCTGCGCGGCTCGACGGAACTCTACGAGCGCGTTGGCGACCTCGCGGCCTTCGACCTGGTGAAAACGCATTTCAACGTCTTGAACGAAATCGTCGCGGCCGAGACCGGCGCCGTCGTCAAGACGATCGGTGATGCGGTTATGGCAACTTTTCCAGCGCCCGACCGGGCCATCACCGCGGCAATGCGGATGCGCGAGGCAATGCGCAAACTCAACGAAGAGCGTGGCAGCGAGGACCTGCTCCTCAAGATCGGCATCCATGAGGGGCCATGCATCGCGGTCAATCTCAACGACCGGCAGGACTATTTCGGCCAGACCGTCAACATCGCCTCGCGCGTCCAGCATCTCGCCACCTCGCGTGAGATCTTCGCGACCGGCTCCGTCCTCGAGGATCCTCGAGCATCCAGCGTGCTCTCTGATCGGGGCTTAAGCCCGGTGGCGCACAACGTGGCGCTAAGGGGGATCGCCAACGAGATCAGCATTTTCGCGATCCCGTGAGCCGCTCATACGCCAAAGTTCTCAAAGAAATTCTTGCAGCTTGTGGCGTTTCTGTCGGCATCGGCCTTCGTCCAGCGTCCTTGCTTCGGTAACACCACGAACGAGGAGAGCAGAAATGAGAAAGATCATCGTTGGCGCATTCGTAAGCCTTGACGGAATCATGCAGGCGCCGGGCGGACCACACGAAGACCCGGTCGGCGGCTTCGACCATGGCGGCTGGGCCGCTCCCTATTTCGACGAAACCATGGGACAAGCGGTGGACGAGATGTTTTCCAGGCCGTTCGATCTTCTGCTCGGTCGGAAGACCTATGACATCTTCGCCGCACACTGGCCCTATGCCGGCCCTGACGATCCGATCGGTCCGCTCTTTGACCGGATCACCAAATATGTCGCTACGCGCAACCCCGATCTGAGGCTCGACTGGCAAAATAGCCGTACTCTCGGCTCCGACCCGGTAGCAACGCTCAAGAAACTCAAGAGCGAGGAAGGCCCCGATCTGTTGACCCAGGGTTCGACCGACTTCCTGCAGACCCTGTTCAGCAATGATTTGATAGACGAGATGTACATCTCGTACTTTCCGGTCGTGCTCCGAAAGGGCAAGCGGCTTTTCGGTCACGGCGCCATGCCGATGGCGTTAAAACTCGTCGGTTCAAAAGTCTCGGGGACAGGCGTCACCGTCAACCAATACGTCCGCAGCGGTCCTGTCGTGCCAGGTTCGTTCGAGTTCGAACAGCCGACCGAAGCGGAGCTGGAGCGGCGAAGAAAGCTGAGCTGATCTTCTGCCTGTGTATAGTGCCGTCGCTCGTCACTGATGCGGGGCTACGGCCCCGCAATTGTCGTGAAAAGACTCCTCCTGCGCCCCGAGGGGCGTCACTTCACAACGACGGAGCCGTTGACGATTTCGATCGTCTCGTCGCCCTGGAGTCCCACGCGGTCGCCGTTCGGCGCAGTGACGAAGCAGCCGCCGGGGCAGATCACTTCGGTCGCACCTGCATCGATTGCCACTTCGATCCGGCTCTCCCCTTCGACGATCACCAGAACAGCGGCCTCGCCGTCCGTGTTTGTAACACTTGCGGCATAGGCCACGCCAGCCCACAGCATTGCAGGCACCAGAATAACAGCATACGTCTTCATCACATTCGGCGCACGAGCGCCGCCCCCGTTTCGGCCGGCCGCCTTCCCGTCGCGAGAAGAAGACGCAGGCCACCCCTCTAGCCGCGGCCAGCCTACCGCATATTTGCTTGATCGTAACCGATCAAAGGTCAAAAACATGCAGCAGATCGAAGTGCTGCAGGCCTTTGCGCGTCTGATAAGAAGCGCGGCGCGGCAGCGCAGAATTTCTCGAAGCGTACGGCGTGCAGGAAAAACGATGCGGCGGCTCGAGCCGCGCCGGAGGCACCGAAAGCTGCCCGGCGATCGTATGTCTTTCGAAAGTACCGATTAGTTTAGCCGGCCCACTTGATCCGTCGATTGTTGGCGGTCTATGCGTTTGCGACGCCGCAGGCGTTTCGGGGACAAGAAGGGTTACCACACATGGAGATTTTCACTTCCGCCGGCCTGACGGCACTGCTGCAGGTCATTGTGATCGACCTGGTGCTTGCCGGCGACAACGCTGTCGTTATCGGCCTTGCAGCAGCCGGCTTGCCGCTGGAGCAGCGCAAGAAGGCTATCCTCGTCGGCATTCTCGCCGCCACCGTGCTTCGCATCGTGCTCGCCATCTTCACGGTGCAACTGCTTGCGATCATCGGCCTCCTGCTCGCCGGCGGGCTTCTGTTGCTCTGGGTCTGCTGGAAGATGTGGCGCGAGATTCGCACTGGCGGCCACGAAGGCGTTGACGGGCTCGAAAATGCGGACGCCTCGGCCCCAAAGAAGACTTTCAAACAAGCGGCAACACAGATCGTGATAGCGGACGTGTCCATGTCGCTCGACAACGTCCTCGCCGTCGCCGGCGCCGCCCGAGAGCATCCGACCGTGCTCGTCTTCGGTCTGGCGCTCTCGATCGCGATGATGGGCATCGCCGCCAGCTTTATTGCCCGCCTGCTCAGCCGCTATCACTGGATCGCTTACATCGGCCTGGCGATCATCTTCTACGTCGCACTCGACATGATCTATCGCGGCACAATGGAGGTGTGGCCACACGTTGTGCCGGTGGCGCAGGCGCTGGCTGGGCTTTAGCGCGTAACGTTTTTCCGTGCGGAAGTGCGTAATTTCAACCTGCGGCCGGGGTCCGGCCGATAGAGAAGAAGGAGCGGCATTTCCGCTCCTTCTTCGCTTTTCCGGCCTTCGCCAACAGCACCGGCGCGTCAGGCGTTGTTTTCAGCCAGCTTAGGCCTTCTCTTTTTCGATAACAGACGGTTCGGCGCCGGCGCTTCCGGCTTCTTTCTCAGGCGTTACATCTTCGACCTTCATCGGGAACGGCGCGCCGATTCCCTCGTCACGAAAGCGCTCGTAGATCGAGACGCGAAGGTCGTTGCGAACGCCGCCGGCCGTCAGCACGTCAGCGACATAGATCCGCAATTCAAACGTCATTCGCTCGTCTTGGAAGGCCGTGAAGCCGACATTGGGAGCCGGATTCTTGAGGATCATCGGATGGGCTGCGGCGATTTCGTAGAGCAGTTCGATAACCCGGCGCGGATCGCTGGCATAGGTCACCGTCACGGCGATTTCCGACCGGCCGAGCTTGTTGCGGTGCGTCCAGTTTCCGACCGACGCGTTGATGAGCAGGGAATTCGGCATCATGATCGACTGATGCTGGAAGGTCTCGATCTCGGTCGCGCGGACGGAGATGCGCCGCACAAAGCCTTCGGTCGTACCGCTGACGATCCAGTCGCCCACCTTGAAGGGACGCTCCACCAGCAGGATCAGCCCCGAAACGAAGTTGGAGACGATGTTCTGCAGGCCGAAACCGACGCCGAGGGAGAGAGCGCCGGCAACGAGGGCGAGGCTCGAAAGATCGATGCCGGCGGCAGACAAGCCGATAAGGCCGGCAATGCCCACGCCCGTATAGCCGATGCCGGTTCGTATGGAGTTGCGCACGCCGGCGTCGACACGACTGCGCGCCATGACGTTGCCGTCGATCCAGCGCTGCACCCAACGCGTGACGAGATAGCCGAGGGCAAAGAGCAGTACTCCCGCGAGAATGCCCACCAGCGAAATCGTGATCGTACCGATCCTGATTTCGGTCAGCACCTGATAGGCCCAGGACTCGATATCCGCAGTCTTGAAGCCCCACTGCATCAATATCAGCGGGATGAAAAAGGAGAGAACGAGCACATAGATGCCGAGACCGGCAAAAAGGCCGAATTGGTCGAGCGCAACCGGCTCCAGATGGAATCGGCGCTCCAGATAGCGCCCGGCTACCGTTTCGGCAAAGGCGCCCTGCTTGGAGACAGACTTCCCCGTAAGGAGGCCGATATAGACCGTCACCAGGATCGCGCTCGTCACCGTGATCTGGGTGGCGATGAAACGCGCCAGGCCGACATAGCCCGACAATGCAGTCGCGATAAGCGCCGCCCCCAGCAGGAGGAAGGAGAGCGAGATCACCCGCGGCCAGGCATGTCCCGGTGCATCGTAAGGCTCATCGGCCCTCAGCACAGGCCGGATCCACGCCATCGACATCAGAATGAGACCGATGATGATCGATGCCACGAAGCTTTTGGCAATCGTCAACACCACCGGGGAACCGAGCGACTCGCTGATGCTGCCGAGCAGATAGTCGAGCCCGTTGACGAGCGCCATCGCGAAGATCGGCACCATCAGCATTTTGGCACCGCGATCCGAAACACGCACGAGCCGCCAGCTCGACCGGCGCGGCGATAGCACCGCGCCTGCCAGCCTGGCTATGAAGAACAGCACGACGCCCATGGCGAGCGTGATCGCAACGATGGGAGCGATATCCGTCCGCAAGACGTTGAAGCTACTGAGGAAGAAGTAGCTCGACATAGCGAAGGCTGCGAGCGCCAGAGTGGGGATGAGCGTCGACCAGAACGCAAGCGAAAGCTGCCGGAAATAGGTGGGCTCGTCGTCTGCCTCGTCGCGCATGAGGACCGGCGAAAAAAGCCTGTAACCGCCGACCAGGAAGAGCAGCGCGGCGCAGAGCGAAAGGAAGATGGCGCTCAGCAGCGGCACGCGCTTGTAGTTCCAGGCGAATGTCAGCCAACCGCCGATGCTGCGCGACAGTGCCATCGCTTCGTGCATCGTTGCCGTGATTGCCTCGCTCAGCATCGCCGCCGAGACATCCGTATGTCTCAGCAGAGTGTTGGAGAAGATCGCCCGGCGCGTCGCGGTGATCCGGTTGGCAAGTTTCCTCGCCTCGATCGATAGGTTCTCCGCCTTGCCCGTCAGAGCATTGACCGCCCCGCGCTCCGCCAGGAGCCGTTTTCGCTCATCGGTGATGACCGCGTCTTCGGGCGGCTGTCCCTCACCGGGAGGATCGCCGAGTTCCGTGAGCCTCGCCTTGATTTCGTCGAGCCTCGGACGAGTGGGGACGGAGGCCGCGATGATCTGCTTTGAAAGCTCGTCGACCTGCACCCTGAGTTCGGCGAGCATGGCGTCGTCGTCCTCGACGGCATTGGTACGCTCGATGAGACGCTTCAGCTCCCGGTCGGCCTGGGTAAGCTGATCCTCCGCCTGCTGCAGTACCGGCGATGCGGCATCCGGCGCCTGACCGGCCCCCGTTTGCTCCGCCCGCTGTGCCGGTTCGGCCTGCGGCGCAGGCTGGCCGGATTGGGCAGGCTGGGCGGGTGCGACCGGTGCGGCCGGTGCGGCCGGCCCGGTTTGCTCAACGCTCGGCGCGGGCTCCTGCGCAACTGCGAATCCGCCGGCAGCCAGTGTCAGCGCACCGAAAGACAGGGCAATCGAAAGCGCCCTTAGTTTATCCAGGAGATGCAACATTCTACCCTTCGATAATCCCTGCGCCGCGCAGAACCGCTCCAGGCTTCGCCAAGACCGGTCTGCACATGCATAACGGCGAAAAGATGCAAACCCCTTGAGATCTAGGCCGATCCGAACAGTCTCGCGGTTCAATCCCCTTCGGAATGCCCGGCGTAGTCCGCCAGCAACTGTTCGTAATCCTCCAGCGGTGGCAACGCCGCATAGCTATGAACGGCGGATGTGCTCACCCACGGCAGCTTTTCACTGGTCCAGGTTTCGATGAAAGGCCTGCACCAGCTGGGATCGTCGAGCATGGTCGCGCGGAGATTGACGAACCAGTCCATGCCTTCCGGGCGCGTGAACATCCAGCTCATGCAATGAGGACAGAAATAGTGGCGCGTTGCGCCATGAAGGCCGCCGATGACAGGCTCGCCGCGTGTGACCTCGAAGCCTTCGCTCGGAATGGCGACGCTCAGCGAGAACGCGCTCCCGGTCATTCGCTGGCAGCCGGTACAATGGCATGCCATCGTGAGAAGCGGTTGCCCGCTCACCTTGATGCGGACCTCTCCGCAACGGCATCCCCCTTGCCAGGGCAGTTCTCCGGCACTCATGGTTTCCTCCTGATCTCAGCGTTTTTCGCCATGGTTCATGCCTAGAACCCGGCGCCGGGCTGCGCGAGGTACTCTTCCTCGGCCGGTGACGAAGTGCGGGCCAAAATGGCATTGCGATGCGGGAAGCGGCCGAACCGCTCGATCACGTCCCGATGCCGGATCGCATAGTCGAGGTAGCCGGCGTCTCCGAGTTCCGTGAACAGCTTGACCGACATGGTCTGGTCGGTCAGGTTTTCGGAGTGTTCGAAGGGCATATAGAAAAACGCGCGCCATTCCGTCGGCACTGCCATGTCGGCGCTCGCCCCGATGGCAAGCTTCGCCTCGCGCAATGCCAGACAATCGGTGGCAAAGGCCAAGGGCGACCCGCGATACATGTTGCGCGGCATCTGATCGAAAAGAATGACCGCCGCCAGCCAGTTCTGCGGGGTCTCGCGCCAGACATTGTCGAGGTTTCTGGACAGGGCTAGGTGCGACGCCTGAAATCGCCGCGCGCACTGCTCATCGAGTCCGGGATCCGGCGTGAACCAGTGGTCATAGGAAAGTTCCGTGAACCAGAATTTCAGCACCTCTTCCGGCGTGCAGATCTCGATATCGCCAGTCATGACGCTCACATGCCTCCCTGCTGCCAGAGCAATTCCACAAAAGATGCGCTTCCGCCGCAAGATAGGCGGCGATCAGGCCGTTTCCACCGAATGCCTGCGATTTAGAAGGCGATCCGTATTCGCGCGGTTTCATTTGTCCCCGGCATTCTAACGCAGCGGCCAGATCCACATCAGCATCGGCACCGCGACGATGACGATGACGATGGAAAGCGGCAGCCCCAGTCGTGGGTAGTCGCTGAACCGGTAACCGCCGGGTCCCATTACCAGCGTGTTGCATTGGTGGCCGATCGGCGTGAGGAAGTCAGAGCCGGCACCGATCGCTACCGCCATCAGGAACGCGTCTGGCCTGTATTCGAGGGCCGTTGCAAAACTGGCGGCAATCGGCGCCATGACGAGGACCGTGGCGGCATTGTTCAGGAAGGGTGTCACCGCCATGGCCGCAACGACCATGATGGCAAGCGCCCCCGCAGGCGGTAGATTCACCGCCATCCCGCTCAGCCAGCCCGCGATCAGGTCCGAGCCGCCCGTCGTGCGTAAAGTGTCGCTGACGGGAATCAGCGCGGCAAGCATGACCAGAATCGGTCCGTCCACGGCGCGGTAAACGTCACGCAGAGGGATGACGCGAAACACCACCATGGCAAGAGCCGCGGCAAAAAAGGCGATTTGCACAGGCACGACCCCAACCGCGGTCGCCCCCATCGCGGTCGCCAGAACAAGCAACGGGACAGTGGCACGCCGAATGGTGCCGAGCAGGATTTCCCGTTGTGCGAGCGGCAGGCAGCCGAAGTCCTGCAGGAAAGACGGCAAGTCCCTGCGGGTACCCTGCAGCACGACGATGTCGCCGGCCCGCAGCCTGATGCTGCCAAGCCTCTGTTTCAGTCGTTCGCCTTGGCGGCTGACGGCCAGCAGGTTGATGTTGTGATTGTTGAAGAGCGCCAGGCGCTGAGCCGACATGCCGATGAGCGGTGAGCCGGTGGCGATCACCGCCTCGATGGCTTCGGTCTCGGCTTTCTCCTTGTCGTTCGGCATCGGCGCACGATCGCCGGAGATCTTGAGCTTTGCCTGGGAGACGATGCGGTCGAGCGCAGCGGGACCGCCTTCGAGCAGAAGGATATCGTCCAGTTCGACGACGACATCGGGCAGCGGCGCCAGATGCGTGCCGCGACGGAAGACGGCGATCACCACGGCTCCGCCATCGCCGATCTTGACAAGATTACTGAGTGGCTTGCCGATCACAGGCGATCCGGCCGGGACCATCGCCTCGGACGTGTAGTCGGTGATCTCGATCGCCTGATGCATGCCGACCTGCTGACTTTTCCGCTCCGGCACCAGGCGATAGCCGAACAGCAGGAACACCGCGCCGACCAGTGCCAGCGAAGCGCCGACAGGCGTGAAGTCGAACATGGTGAAACTCTCGCCCGTCAGATCCGCACGCACCCGGGACACGACGACGTTGGGCGAGGTGCCGACCTGCGTCATCAGACCACCGATCAGCGAGCCGAAAGCCATGGGCATCAGGAAGACGGACGGTTGCACGTTCGAGCGACGCGCGAACTGGAACGCTACCGGAATCATGATCGCAAGCGCGCCGATGTTCTTGATGAAGGCGGAAAGGACCGTGACCGTGACGACGAGAAGAGCGAGCTGTGCCCTTACCGATTGCAGGTCCGGAAGAAATCGCTGGATGGCGGCATCGACCACACCCGAACGCGCCACGCCCGCGCTGACGATCAATGCGCTGCCGACGATGATGACGATGTCGTCGCTGAAGCCGTCAAAAGCGTTATCGAAAGGAACGATGCCGACGGCTACCGAAAGCATCAACGCCGAGCAGGCGATGATGTCGTAGCGAAAGCGACCCCAAATGAAGAAGATCATCATGGCGCCGAGCACGAGAAACGAAAGGGTCTGTTCGGCGGTCATGGGCAGTACCTGAGCAGCGAATCGTCGGGAACCGGGGTTCTGTTTGCAAGCCCATTTACCGACACCGGATCAAACGCGCGATACCACCCGAAGGTTCGGGCGGCATTGCGCGAGCATCGGCGGGCTTCGGCCATTACATCGTTCAAAGATTTCTGCCTATGCAATCGAAATATCGCGAAATCCCCACGAAACGCGGGTGGTTGCCGCGACACGCCGAACTTCCTGCTTTCTTTGCACGTTGTCGAATAAGGAATAAGGTGGTGCAACTCATGTGAGGCGAAGCATGTACATGAACCGTCACGCGATGCAATCCGCCGCAGCCTACCGCATCTTCCCTGAATCCGAAACGAAGCCGGAGAACCGCGCGACAATGCAAGCCGCTGCAGGACATCCCCACACGTCCATTCGGAGGCGCGGTGCCCTGAGCACAGCTCTCTTCACCCTCTGCGCCGCCGTCGCGCTCAGCGCCTGTACATCGACGCAAACGGTTGGCTCCGGCCCCAGACTGGAACCCATTCCCGGCAGCATTACCTATGGCGGTCAACCGCGAACGAAGCTGACGAAGGCGCCGATCGGCAGCATGGTGCCGCACCAGTTCTTCGACACCTATGGTCACCGGGTCTAC
The DNA here is from genome assembly GCF_002885915.1 of Sinorhizobium sp. M4_45. Classification (NCBI taxonomy): domain Bacteria; kingdom Pseudomonadati; phylum Pseudomonadota; class Alphaproteobacteria; order Hyphomicrobiales; family Rhizobiaceae; genus Sinorhizobium; species Sinorhizobium sp. M4_45. The sequence continues at coordinate 657,708 of NZ_NWVE01000001.1, read as the reverse complement.
GAGACCTATGTCATTAATCCGGACCGCTCGTTGCGACTGACCAGCCGCCGCATAGATTACGACATCTTCAGCGACTGAATGCCGGCGAGAATCATGCAAGTGGCGAGGATCGTCATGAAATATGTTCTTCCTATCCTGTGCATGCTCACACTTCTGACCGGCTGCGAGGCGACCTCGATGGGCTATTCGCCCTATTTGGAGCCGATTCCCGGCAGCATCACCTATGGTGGCCAGCCGCGCACCAGGCTTACCAAGGCACCGGTCGGCAGCATTGTGCCGCATCAGTTCATCGATCGATTCGGCCGCCGGGTCTACGAAAGCTATGTCATAGAGCCGGACCGATCGTTGCGGTTGGTAAGCCGCCGCTATCGCGACCTTCCACTCTTCGACGACGACTGAATTGGGCTACGTTCCTGCGCCGGAGCACCCTGGAGCATCTTCCAGGGAAGTGACGCCGGTCGGGCCAACGGATTGCGGTAAAAAAGGAACCTATTGCATCGGCGCCTTCAGCGCCGCTGCAACGTAATTACTGCGAAAATTTCTCTACCCTGCCTTCGTGAGCAACAGCACGCGTTTTGCCACATCGGAAAAGGTCACGCCGAGCGCCGCCCCGCCGATCCCGATAACGCCGAGAGCGCCCATCCCCATCAGCTTCCATTTGCGCACGTCCTCGGTCACCGGTTTCATTGCGGCAATATCGTCCTTGACGAGCATCATCGAGCCCTCGAGGGTCCGCATGCGCTCGACCAACTCGTCCATCCGGCGCGTCATGGATACGCGGCCGGCATCCGACCTGTCCTCCGATCGGCGCAGGTCCTCCCGCAGGTTCTTCACCTCGGCGACCAAGGTGCCGAGCTGCTGGTGAACGCCGGCCTCAATCATCTCCGCCCTCCCCGTGTCTCGCACACTCCGCCCTGGTCCAGACGGACGCCGCGCAGAGGCCGACCACCGTGCGGTCGATCTTGCGCTGGTCGATCTGCGTCGCGCCGCGGGCGCCGGCAAGTTCAGTTCCCACGATGCTGCGAAGGCCGCTCACATCGACCGGTCCCGAAGTTCCACAGCCCGCCAGAAGAAGAACAGACGTCATAGTCAAAGCGCTTCGCGTCAGCGCTCTTTGCTGCTTCATTGTTCTGCCTTTCGATTGAATTGCGGACCGCCTGCGCGGCATTCGAACGGATTTCGAGTATGGCCCAGGAAATTCCGGCCAGGATCAAGGCAGCGACGACCAGGTTGCTCCACGGAAACGTCATCGTGTGAGCCTCAAAGCGTCGCGGACCGCCGGCATCGACCAGATCGCGTAAACGGCAAAGCTGACGATTATGACGAGGATCGCAAGCTGCACCCGCCAATCCAGCGCGACGAGGTTCAGCTCCTTCAGCGCCGTGACGATCGTGCCGCCGGCCGTCAGCAACCAGGTCCAGAAGCGGCCGGACCGGGAAACCGGCTTGCCCGGGCGTGCCGGAACCACAAGCGCCGCCGCCTCGCCCGCGCGGTCCGCCTCGACCTCTCGTGGACCGGCTGCCAGCACTGCGCGAAGCACGGCTTCCAGCTTTTCCGGCCGCACCAGCGCTCGGTTGAGCCCGTCGCCGGCATAATAGGACTGCCCGCGCCTTATCCGCTGCCGGTCACCCTGGCTATCGGCGAGAACCGGCAGAGACGCCCATTCCATCGCCAGGCGCCTCGCGAATTCAACGGGGCCGATCTTGCCGGAGATAAAGCCGGCGAAACCGCGGCGGTTCAGAAGGTGAAGGGCGAGCCGGTCCTGAAGCGCAGGATCGAAGCGCTGATCTCCGCCCAATCCCGGTACTTCCTTCAAAAGCCCGGAAAGCGTGGCCCGCATGAACTGATAGCCCCCCGCCGCACTCGATCCATGCGCCCTCGCCCACCCCTTCTGCGCACGGATCACCTCGGCGATCGCCATGTGCGTAAGCGGCTTTGTGAGCTTTCCCTGGTTATGTCCGTAGATCACGTCGTAAGACGCGCGGCCTTTGCTGCCGACTTCCGCCTCCCGGATAAAGTCGAGCAGCATCGCCGCGCCCGGAGGCACGGTTTGGGTCATGGGGTTCCTTTCTGCTGAAATTGCAGTTCGTCGGCGAAAAAAGGCGGACTAAGGCCTGTTGAGATTCGGGATACCCGCAGCGGCTTGCTCGATCTCCTCAACAGGCCTTCGTCCGTTGCGAGCTTGCTGCCGCCGAAGAAGCGCCTGGCGCTCTCGCCATGGACGCCCGTTGCGGATCGTTGCGCCATTGGATATGTGCAAGACTGATTGAACGGTAGAGATAAAATCAGTGCCCAAGCCGAAGGTTGTCGTCGTTTTCCCCGTCTACAATGGCGAAAAGACACTCACCAGCAGTCTACGGTGCATTGCCGAACAGACGTTCGATGGCTTCGAAGCAATCATTCTCGACAATAAATCGACGGATAAGACGGTCGACATAGCCGAGCAATTTTGCCGGTCGGATGAACGCTTCTCCGTCGTCAAATGCGCAGAACATGTAAGCGCGATCGATAACTTCGCGAGAGCAGTCCGGCTCGGCGCCGAACGTGGCGAATATTTTTGCCTGCGTGCATGCGATGACCATTCGTCGCCGGATTTTCTCGCGCGCTTGGTTGAAGCACTTGACGAAAATCCCGGAAAGCTTCTTGCCGCATGCTCGACGAAGCTGGTAGGGCGAAGCGGGTCCAGAATCAAAGCCCCGGACGACTCTGTCTTCGAATTCACAAGTAAATACGCATCAGGCAAGGTTCCAAGAAATCTAACGTTCCCGGCTGAGTGGATCTACGGTCTGTACAGAGCCAGCGCAAAAGAAATGCTCATGGAACGCTGGTTCGAACTTGGAAATCCTTGGTGTTTCGCATCATACGTCGTTTCAGAACTTGTCGTCCGCGACCTCGTAGTGTACGTCGACGGACCAACATTCGACTTCACAGAGGGATCTGGCTCTGAGGCGCGTTATGGGGCCAAAAGTTTTCGAGATCGCCTAACTCAGAGACTGAAATATACTAAAGGCTGCTACAATCTGGTAAAAAAGCTTCCAGATGTCAGCTGGTCGACCCGGATGAAATTCTTTCGGATGTGTTGGAACGACGCGCGACGAAAGACTCGGTATAAGATTTTTTGGATTTTCTAATGTCATTTGATGGCAATTGTTTCGTTGCCACAGCGCAGCTTTGTATGTCGATCCGTGACAGGACAGGCTAGAGGTCGGCAGATGTGGACCACATTGCGTCAATCTGCTCGTCCGAGAGGCCGAGGGCGGTGCCAATGAGGTCTATGAGCGGATGCGCGCGGTTGAATGTGGTGGCGTATTCCCACTCAATTTTCGCAACCTCCTTCTCAGGACCTTCCTGCACTGTCTCAATAGCGGCCGCGACCTGAGCCGGAGTAAACCCGTTCTTGACGAGGCCTAGACGAAACCGACGGGTGGTCAGTAGCGGAAGCGATGCACGGACTTGCTCCGTCGTCGGCGGTACATAGCTTTGAACCGGAAAGTCCGGATGCTGCTTCATCCAGGTACGGATTGCTGGGTTCGCACCGATCGAGTCGTCAGGTGTGGAAACGTAGTGTTCGAAACGTTCCTCCACGCCGTTGATCCTCAACGTGAGATCAAGGTCGTAGATGCCAGGGGTCGGCGTATCCGTGACCTTGTGGACGGTGACCACCTCGAAAATCGACTTTTCCATTTAAGCGACCCTTTGCATGATGTTGTACTCGCCGTTGCCATTGACTACTCCGCGTGAGCGCCAGGTCCCCGCCAATGCTGCTCCGGCGCTCGGGTGGGTCGATGGGACGTAGTACCTGTTGATCGAATTGTGGAGGGTGGGGGTGCCGGAGGCATTGCGTGCAATGTTGGCGTCGTTACCCAGTGCCACAATATGGCCGAGCGGAAAGCTCGTGTCGTTGGCACCAGTTCCAACATAGACCTCCGCCGCAGTAAACCCGAGGGCATGGGTGTGGCTGGTAGACGTGACGGAGTTTGTCGTCGAGTTGGTAATGTCGCCAGGCGTGCCGAGCGTCAGGGTGCGATCTGCGGCAAGCGTGCCGCCGCCGGTCAGGCCGTTGCCGGCGATGATCTGTTTTGCAGAATTCGCCGGCGTGTAGCCATAGATCGAGTTGAGGTCGGCCGAGGATAGATTTCCGGAGTGATAGACGACGTGCTCGGCGCCGTTGACCTGGAATTCCAGGCTGTCGACGCCGCCGGAATTCTTCAGTGTGAGGGCCGTGTCGCCGCCGGTCGCCGTATCGTTATAAATGCGAAACCCTTGATTCACCCCCGTGCCGTCGGTGTGCTGGATATAAGCTTGGCGAGTGGCCCCTTTATAGAAGCTCACATACGGATCGTCGGTGGAGGCGGGGCCAACGATACGTATCGCCTCGCCGGGGGTGGTGATCGTATGGGTGCCGGTCTGGCCGAGCGTCGTGATGCCGTCATAGGCTCCGGCAATTCTGGCGTTCGGAATGGTTCCGGTCGTGAGATTGGAAGCGCTGTTCGCACCGAGATTGGACCTCGCCGTCGCGGCGTCCGTCGAGCCCGTACCTCCTTCGGCGAGCGCAAGCGGTGTTGCCAGCGTCAGGCCCGAGGAATTGAGGCGGCCGACTTCCGTTCCGTTGACGTTCCACACATGAGAGGAGTTGGCCGGGACCGTATAGTTCAGGGTCGAACCCGTGATCGTGAATCCGTAACCGCTGTAGAGCTGGATATGCTTCGAAAGATCGGTGTTCCCGGCAGCAACCGCATTGGCGAAGCTTACGCCGGACGAGAAATTCTTGCCCGCCATCGAGCCCGGAAGCCGTGCGTCGGAAATCGTTCCCGAGCTGAGATCCGAGGCCGATCCGGACGACGCCACTGCCGCAAGGCCGAGCGTGGTCTTCACGGCAGCGGCGCTGGTGTCGTCGAGGATCGTTCGCGCAAATGGCGTCAGCGCCGTGGTCGCATAGACATCCGATGCGGTCGTGTAGATCGTCCTGTCTGCGGCGGTCGTCAGCCCGGAGATCGACTGTAAGCCCGCGTCGTAGGCCTGCACGTCCGCTCCGATTGCCACTCCGAGCGTCGTCCGGGCGGTAGCCGCATCCGTGTCGTCCAGGAGCGCTTTGGCGAAAGCGGACACACCCAGGGTCGTCAGCGCCGCCGCTGCGTCTGCGTCGCCGAGGATCGTGCGCGCGAACGGCGTCAGCGCCGTCGTGGCATAGGCATCGGCTGCCGTTGTGTAGATCATCCTGTCGGCGGCAGTCGCGAGCGTGGCAATCGATTGCAGGCCGGCGTCGTAGGCCTGCACGTTCGTACCGATCGCCAATCCGAGATTGGTCCGCGCTGCGCTTGCCGAGGTCGCCCCCGTCCCTCCACCCGCTGGCGATCCTCGAGCGTATAGTGCTCGGCATCCTCGATCGTCATGGTGATCACCGCGCGATCCGGCGATTTTTCCATGAGGTACCTGGCCACGACCGCGCTCAGGCCCCTGAGCGGCGTAAAGGTGACCGCGATGGCGCCGCGCGTTGCATTGGTGCGGGTAATCCCTTCGAAATAGACGTCTTCCGGCGGCTCCTCGTCGAACCAGACGTAATCCACCGTATTGGCCTGCCATTTGGCGCGCCCCTGTTCGTATGCCTTGAAGAGCAGCGTCGAGGCTCTGCCCGAAACATGCCGCACCGTCACGCTGTCGAGAGCACCGGAAGCGCCGGCGCGGCGCGTTGTCGCCTTGATCGCCGCTTTCGGGAGAAATCCGGTGCCCCACTCCTCCTCGTTGAGGGGCGGCCCGACCAGTAGCCGTTGCACGCCGTCGCGGGTCAGTTCATAGGACTCCGAGCCCGCCAGCATGACGATCGGCCGGTCGAACCGCCGGCCCTGCCACCAGTCGGGATAGCGCCCGGTCAGGTGCATCGCCCCCTCCGCTGCGCCGGCCAGCGTCTTGCCGAGCTGGTTGCCGGCCATGAACAGCCTCTCGCGAAAAGCCGCGCCCGCCGCATGGAACTCCCGCTGCTTGGCATAGGGCCGGTAGGCGGCAAGGATATTCGTTCGTTGCCGCCTGTGGAGCTCCGCCATCAGCAGCATCTGTTCCCTGAGCATCGCGGAAAGGCCGGACGCAATTGTCCCCTCGGATGGGTTGGATACGCTCATCCGTGATCACGCCTCTATATTTTTGCGAATTGCGGTCGTAGCCGGCGTAAGCATCGCTTCGTCTTTGCTGGACTGCGCCGGAATAAGATCAATAATGTCCCCAATGCCGTGCTGACATACGAAGCGCCGATGGGAGAAAATCATGATCGAAGGCCATTGCCATTGCAGGGCGGTCCGCGTCGCGGTCCCCGTCCGCCCGGAGACGCTCGGCGATTGCAACTGCTCGCTTTGCAGCAGGCTCGGCACGCTTTGGGGCTATTACCCTTCCAGCGAGGTCAGCATCACCGATCCTGAAAGAAAGCTCGTCGGATATGTCCAAGGCGACAGGACCTTGACCATGCATCACTGCGGCGTTTGCGGCTGCATAACCCACTGGTCGCCGGCCGGCCGCAGCTCACCGCGCATGGGGGTCAACATGCGCGTCTTCGATCGTTCGGTCTGGGAAGACATCCCGCACCGCCTTATCGACGGCGCGAGTTGGTGAAATCGGCTCTCTGTGCCTCGGGCCTTCAGATTCTGCCCATCAAGAGCAAGATCAACAGGACCACGACCAGAACGCCGAGAATTCCCGAAGGGCCGTATCCCCAGCCGGACGAGTAGGGCCAGGCCGGAATGGCGCCGATCAAAAGCAGGATCAGAATAATGAGGAGGACGGTGCCAAGCATATTGCGGTTCTCCCTTGCACGATCGAAATTTCTGCGAACGAAATCACGCGCCAAATCGAGTTTCTGCAGCGACTTTTGCGCGCCTCCGAAGATGTGGGTGCGCTACAAAGAACATCGTTCATCCTACGAATGCGAGAAGTCAGAATATGTTCCACGCCCCACGCGACCCATATGCGGGCAACACTCAATCAGAACGGGCAGTTTCCTTGGGAGCCTGGTCCTCGTTTTCCGATTTGTCACATCTGGAACAGCGAGGCGGCGTGAAAGGGCCTTTTATCTGCATGTTCTCATACGCATGAGAACATGCTAATTTTCTTTTTTTCTCGGAGGGGAAACCGATGCCACGTATTGCAAATCTTTATTTCAGAACGGCGATTGTTTTTTTGATCCTGGGCATTTCGATCGGCCTGCATATGTCGATCACAGGCAACCATGCCGCAACGGGCGCCCATGCCCACGCCAATCTGCTCGGCTGGGTAACCATGGCGATTTTCGGCGGCTACCACGCGCTTAATCCTCAAAAGGCGGCAAGGCGGCTGGCGGTGATTCAGTACGCAGTCTACACCTTCGGGGTGGCCGTCCTGATCCCGTCGCTCTACCTGATGCTTTCCGGAAACACGGCCGTGGAGCCGATCGTCGCCGTTTCGTCGCTCATCGCCTTCGCCGGCGTTCTGCTCTTTGCCGTCATCATCTTCTCGAGCAGCGAAGCGTCTGTCTCGGCAAGAGTGGCGCCGACGCATTAAAGCTGCACTTTCGCAGGCGGCACGCGCTTTCGCAGGCCGCCTGCCCTCTTCCTGGCTGGAAGCAGTGGCCGGATCGCAGCGTCCAGCGCGCGGATCCGGTCGATGATCTGTTCGTCCGACAAATCGTCAACCCCGCCGGTTGCGGCACTCAGGTCCTTCGGCAGAACCGAGGCGACGAGCTTCAGATAGGCTTCCGGCTTCTCGTCGCGAATGCGAGCGATGACCTCGCTGCCATGCTGGGCGAAATCCGTGCGCACGGCACCGAGAAAGCTGCTCCCCAGCGGGCTGCCCTCACCTCTCGCAGCCGGCATGCCCGCCGCGTCCGGCGCTTCCGCCTCCGGCATGGCGCTCTGATCTTTCATCATGAATTTCTCCGCTCCTCGTCCTTCTCGGGCCGGCAGCTAATGACCACAATTTCTGGAACAATCTTTCCGCCATATGCAATCCATAATTGCGCCAGAATCCCGGATCAGATTGGCGCAACAGGACTGTGCCGCCTCGTTTATCGAAGAGAAAACCGCCACGCCAGGAGGGAATATGCGCCGAAGCCTCGCCACCGCCTTTCTCATTGCCGCATCGACGATCTCCGCCTCTGCGGGGGAACGGGGCGAACCGCAATACTTCGTGAAGGCCTGGCTTCAAATGCCTGACAGAAGTTTCGAGCACACGAGCGGCTGGTGCGATGGAGAAGATGATTGTTTCGTGCCGATCGGTGAGCACGTGATCCAGTTGCGGGATATGTCGGCCTCATCTTACACGTTCAGCTTTTGGAACGACCCCTCGCAGCAGGATGCCTGCTGCGTGAGCCACACTGGTTTTCCTACGTTGCGCCTTTGGAGCGGACGTCCCCGCGTCGTTCCTCTTTACTACACCCCGAGAGCATCAGGCGACCCGGGGCAGATACTCTTCGGCAACCTCGTCATAGCAGTCGAGTACTTAGGCTAACCGCCTCCGATCGCCGAAGCCAGATCTCTGAAGCGGATCCGTTGGGAAAGCATGTTGGATGCCGCCTGTTCCCGCCATCTCGATAACGCCTGTTTAAGTGTCATCGTTGGCCCAGGAGGGGCTGGCCCTTCCTTTCACTCATGGACTTCTCCTCATGAACATTTGCGTTTCGCGGGTATTGCGGTGGATCAAATTCATTTGCGGCCGGCGATGCCGCCCACTCGCCCGGCGCCGCTGGCGCCTGGATCATGCGAGATATTGGGGTCAACGCGTCTTCACGCAGAATCCGCCTCGCGGATTCGGGTGACGCGGAAGCGCATCGCCGGCCGCACACGGCGCCGCGGCGTCTTGGAACGCGCGGCATCGCCGTGAACCATGAATTGGAAGTGAGGAGCACGCCGCGCCGAGAGGAGCGCCGGACGTTTTCGAGGTCGCCTCCGCAGGATCGGAGCAGGATTGCAATTCCTGCTCCACTCTCATCTCTCTGTGCTTGTCACAGAAATCCAGCAGCGCCGCGTCTGCGGCGCGGGAAGCGTTCTTTCGGCCAAGGCTTGGTTTCACTGGACCCTGTGACGAGCACAGGGACGATGAGATCAAACAAGCCGCGGCGGGTATCACAATGCTGAAGCCCTGAGAGGATAAAATTCCTATCCTTGATTTATGGAATACCGCAAATGCCTCTCGGTGCGCAAGCCTTCGTCACGCCAAGAGCGCTTGTTTTTCGATTTGCCCACGGGAAATCTCTCCGATGTCTCACGGCGGACCGCAGGAGGTAAGTTCGCCTGCTGCTGCCAACGCGCAGGCCGCTATGAACCCGCTGCTCGGATGCCTGCTTGATGAAGAGGCCGCTCAAATTTTGTTGTACAGATGTATATTATAATTTCCTTGCATAAGACATTGGCCTCTGCTTCAATCCTGAAAGGCTGATGCTTGAGGGCTTGGGTATATATTTCGATAATGATGTCTCGGATGAACGGCAGCGATCGGTTCGCTATCGTTGCTCGATGTCGGACGACGTTTCGTGCCGAGGCAAAACACATTGCTTTGAACATTACTATAGAGACTGAAATTTAGGCCAGTATCCCGATCGTCGGGGAACCACGACAGCCCGCAATGCATTTGCCTTCCCGAGAGAAGGAGCTTCGTCCATGCGCAATCCTTGGATCTATGTCGCCGTCGGTTTCATCGTCGGTGCCGGCTTGTTCGTCACCACGGCCTGGCACCGCACGCCCCTCGCCGAATCCGGTCAGTTCGCCAGCGTAAAACTTGAAAAGACCGACCGCCTGCAGGGTGGCGTCCAGACTTCGTTCGTCATGGAGCGTTTCGGCCCGGTTAAATCCGTCGAGTAACCGGGCACGACGTTCAAACCTGCACTGGACCATTTACAGGTGCGGCAGGCAGCGCTTCAGGCATGCCGGGCACCGCCGCGAACTCTTGCTTTCCGCCGCCGGATGCGCAAGTTACTCGCGCCGGGGTCATGCCGGCGCTGAATGGCGAACGAGGAAAACTGCGGTGAGTCCAGATAACAAGCCAGATGCCGAAATCAGGGTCGAAAAGCGAACGAACGGGCGCTGGGCCTTCGTCCTCAGCTATCGCGGCGTCACCTATCCGGCCCAGGGTCAGTTCGCCACTCAGCTTCAGGCGCAGTCCGCGGCTTACGTCGCAATGAAGCTCCTGCGCAAAACGCGCTGAGGGGTTACTCCCTCTAATTGTAAGGCGAGTTACACCGGCGGCGCCCGCCGTCGAAGGGCTGAAACGTGTCGTCCGCAGCGCGATACGAGGCGTACCGCTCCTGGCACCAGCGAAGATGCGCATTGGCGTCGAACTGCCCCCTTTGCCGTTGGCGCAGGCGCGATCTGTCCACCGCCCGGGGCGAAGGGCCTCCCACCGTCGCACCGGGGCCTATGCCAATGTCGGGAGCCCTGCCGCGATAGCGGGAGCCGTAGTTCGGATATCGCTGTTGCAGGAAGTCGCGGTATTCCCTCTCGATAAAGAGATCGTGGTTGCTGCTGCCCGCGGGACGACCGGCGCAAATTCCCGTGCTGCACGTCTGGGCTTGCGCCGGTAGCATACCTGTCGCTACGGCAATCACCGCAAAGGCGAGCATTGCTGAAGCTTTCACGGACTCACCTTCTTTCTGCTCCGGGGAAACGGTCGATGCGCCTCGACATGCTGGTTCGAGGCACCTTCGCATTGAAAGCATTTAATCTCTATTCGCCCAAAAGTGCAGCGGTTTTTGGGACTACGGCTTGCCCGGCATTCTTGTGGCACGGTCTGAACCGGCTTAGGCCGGATCGAGCTATAGGATATTATTCCTATTATGGAGTAAGCGAAATATCCTTCTTCCCATATTCGCGCAAGCCCTTTTCGAAGAGGAGGGCATTCAGGCCCCGCTTCAGCCAATCCAATTGGGCTTCCGGCATCATTCTCAACCCTTCGTAATCCATCACGCAGACGTTGAAGACGGTGGCTTTCACCTGCCGCCCCTCCTCGCATCCGAGCAACAGGCCTTCAAGCCTCATCATTCTCTCCGCCGCGTTCTTCGCCTTCACGGCGCGGGCCTCGCTCGGCTCGCTTGCATGTCCTCTTACGTGGCCGATTTGCTGGGCCCTGATGCTTGGAAACGGAATGCCCGTCAAATGATAATAGCGCACCATCGTCGCCGCGTAGTCGTCGCCCGCCTCCCGCTGCTGCTCGGTAATCCGCCCGTCTAGAAACAGCCGGCCGAGCGTGTAGCCGGCAAGCGCGCCTCTGGTCTCTAGGCCATGCATGCGCTTGCGCGCTGCAAGCGCCACAGCCATGGCCTCCTTTTCGCTTTCCTGTTTGGACCACTCCGGCTTTATCTTGCCGCATGCAAAGCGCTCGGCATTGGCCTTCCGCGGCCGTCCGAGTTGTGCCTTGCGCTTTGCACGCAATTTCTGAGCCTTGGTCAACATGGGAATCCTTTCGAGCGTGGTGATTGAGACATCCGTTGCGGGCGACCTGCCGTGAAGCGGCGGGACGTGACGGTATTCAGGGTGAACTGAGGGTGGGTATGGAATGCGAGCCGCCGCAGGGCTCAGCCGAAGGTGTCATCTCTGGAAGCTGTCCGGCTTCCGGCGCCGCCATCATTCACGACCGCAAGCACGGTCGTGTGGTCTCGATGGAAGATGCGGCCGATCCCCGCCAGCGAGAGATCCCGGCGGCGCTCATAGATCGCGCGCATGCAGGCATGCCTCGGCTTCACCAGCCGGCGCTCCCGGCGCACACTGATGATGTCGTCCCAGCTCACACCGGGAAAATCCTCGAGCACGGCGGCAACGATTTCCTCGATCGGCGCTCTGTCGCGGCCGCCCACATTCGACGCACCGGTATCTCGGCTGCCAAGCAGAATTCGGGCCTGCGCGAGCAGCCGCGCTTCCGCATCGGCGAGATCGGCTTCCAGTCTCGCAATCCGCCGTCCTTTCGCTTCGTTGTCGGAAGCAAGGTCGACCAATTGTCCTTCGAGTTCTTTGATGCGCGCAGATCTGCCCATCGCTTCGCTCGGGCGGGCCAGCCGCTCCCGTACGCCGCGATAGTGTCGAGTCTGCCTTGCCAGTTCCGAATTCTCCGCCACTGTTCTTGAACTCCCTTTCCCGTGCTCCCAGCAGTCGCGGTGCCTCCGCAGCCGCGACTTGACTTTACCAATGACATCTATAATGTCGTGGTGTCAACATGATTTATGTTATCAACATTGCTAAGTCCCGTATCATGAGCGAAAGAGCTGAAAGATTGCGCGAGGCGCGCGTCAAAGCGGGGTACCGGTTCGCCTCCGACGCAGCGAATGCCTTGGGCATCGTGGCCTCGACCTATCGCGCCCACGAGAATGGGCAGAATGAGTTCGAACTCAGCGAAGCCGAGATCTACGGCCGCAAGTTCAATGTCGATCCGCTTTGGCTGCTGACCGGCACCAACCGCCGAAGCTCCACGGGCTCCGCGACCGGCTCGACAATGGTCGAAGTCGACGCGCCGAACGCCCGGATCGGCGCCAAGGTAATCGGCCAGGGGGAAAAGATCCCGGTCTTCGGTCAGGCAGTCGGCGGGGTTGATGGTGAATTCATAATGAACGGCAACGTGCTGTACGAAGTCATGGCGCCGCCGATACTCTCGGACATCTCGGGCGCCTATGCGGTCTCGGTTTCAGGCGATTCGATGTACCCGCGTTACGAAGACGGCGAGGTCTGCTTCGTTGATCCCAGCCGCCGCGTCCGGAAAGGCGACTACGTGATCGCTCAGATTCGGCTGGAAGAAGGCGGGGCCCTGCTGGCCTACGTCAAGAAGTTCGTGCGCCACAACAGCTCCGAACTGGTTCTCGAGCAGTTCAACCCCCATAAGGAACTGCGCTTCGAAGCCTGTACCGTTCACTCCGTCCATTATATCGCGCTCGCCGGCAACGCCTGAGAACGCAAAGACCCCAGGCGGGAGTCGACCAGCGAGCTTATTCCTTTGTCGCACCCCAACGACATCCCCCATGTCGGCCAATTCAACACGATTCGTGTTGACATGTATCGTGTCGGATGCAATGTTGGGTGAACACAGGGCAGAATTGCACGGCGGACGAACGCCGGCAGCGATACGAGGAGAATAAGCGCCACATGTCCCTCCCCCGAATCAGATCCGATCTTCATGGCCAGGTCGACGAACTCTTCGCCGCCGACTTTCTCCGTTCGACCGACGCGCAGAACCAGATGGCGCTCAAGTGCTTTCTCTCCTCCGCCTATTCCAGTCTGGCTTCGCTCGCCTGGCATCTTGGTGCAGATGGGCATGTCTTCCAGCGTGAAGCCCGGCCCGCGACGGATCTCGTCGACGACGCCTTCTTCGCACTCAATCGCGAGCGTGAGTTCGGCAGCGGCGCGGATGCGAGCCAGGTCCAGCGGCAGCTCGGTACGCACAATCCCCGGCAGCAATTCGGAGGCGCCCTGTGATCCGCGCCGAGACATACGCCGTCATCAATCTCGCTGCCCTCAATCTCATCGAGGCTGTCAGTGCCGCCTACTTCGTCACCGAAAGCCAGGCCATCGCCCGTCACGAGTTTCGCGCTCGCGAAATGCTGAAGAAAATCGCCTTCGCTCTCGGCTACGATCTGGCTGAAGCGGCGGCGCAGGACGATCGGCCGCAACGGAGAGTCGGCGCGGAGTCGCCGCAGGCACGACCGGGTCTCAGGCTTGTATCCGCCGAGCTTGCGGCACCGAACGATGATCGTTGAGGCGCCCGCCTTTACGCTTCAATCGTCGTCGGGAGGGCACGGCCATTTAGCGGGCGCGGCCAGTCCCGACGGCAACTTGGTCGCGCCGTCACCGCAGGTGAGATCGACCTGTTCCTGTGTGAGCCCGGACGCTCTGGAAAGGTCGACGCCCTCTATCCTCGTCAGGAAAAGAAAGGCGCGATCCAGATCGATCGGTCCTTCGAGAACCGCACCGCTCAGCTTGGCGCGCGAAAGATTGGCCATCGCGAAGCGCGTGCCCGTTAGTACGGCCTTGTCGAAATTGGCGCGCCCGAGTTCCGCTTTCTCGAAGTCGGCGCCTGCCAGCCGTGCTCCGCTGAAGTCGGTGCGCTGCAGCTCGGCACTCGCGAAGGATGCATTCTCCGCAGAGATAGCTGAAAAGTTGCCGCGATAGGCCTCCACCCTGCTGAAATTCGCCTTGTCCGCTTTCGCCCTGGCGAGCGAAGCACGAACGAGCGTCGCCTTCTCCAGATTAGCGGACGTGAGATTGGCCCCGCGCAGGTCGGTCATCGTAAAATCGGTGTTGAACAAATTGCTTCCCGGGAGTTCGCTACCACCCAGCATGATCTGCTTTTTGTTGCAGTCCTGCCAGTCCGTGCCCGGTCCCGCAGCGCTCTTGCAATCCGCCGCTGCGGCGACGCCGGCGGCAAGGGCCCACACCGTGATCGCCGCAGCGCAGAACGTTGTACGCGCGCTGCCACCCGTCTTGCCAAGCTTCGTCATATCGCCGCTCCTCGATCGGCTGCGGGCGAAAGATCAGCAGGCCGACACGTGCCGGACTGAACGAACCACCGCGCAGAACTCAACCGGAATTCAAGATGTTAAGGCGAATCCGCCCGTCAGAAAAGAGCGGCAAAGAGCGGCGCCGTCAATAGCCGATCTTCGCCTTCTTCTGATCGGATCGTGATGCCGGTGGCAGGCTTGCCGCCCGGCGGTCAGGCTGGCGGGCGTTCAGGCCTCGACGCCCTGGATGGCAGATACCTGCCAGTCGGCGCCGGGCTTTCGCGCGAACGTCCATATCTCGACGGCGTCTGTCGCCTCATTGGCATTGCCGCTCACGACCCTGCCGGTGGCCCTGTCACGCATCACGTCGATGCTCTCGTAGCGCATGGCCACCGTCGCATATTCGGTACCGTTCTCTCTCCATGCCTCCGCGAGGTCGCCCTGAACGAGGTGAACGTCGCGGACTTCGTTCTTGAGACCCTTTGTTGCGTTGTCGCTTAGCTCTTCCGCGAGGTAGGACATGGCTTCGGGTGTGGTCAGCTGACGCAGCGCCGCATAATCCTCCGCTCCGTAGGCAGCCTGCACATCCTTCAGCATCGCCTCGAAGCGATCGAGATCGTCCTGGCCCACGCTGATTTCATCTGTCTGCACCGGTACCGGTGCGGCGGCGGACGCCCCTGTGGCAGCACCACCCATGGCTTCACCTATCCGCGGAATTCGGAAGGACGGCGCTGCGCCGGCTGCCGCCGAAGAGCGGGCCGAGGCAGCGGGCGCCGAATAGGCCGGACGCTGGTTGCGGCCGAAGAAGCGCATTGCCAGGGAGATCAACAGAACGACGAGGCCGACCTGCAGCAGCAGGCCGAGGAAGCCGATGCCGCCGCCGATGCCATGGCCGAGCAGCATGCCGATCAGACCGCCCATCATGAGACCGCCGAGCATGGATCCGCCGAAACCATTGAAAAAGCCCGGCCGGGCATTGGTCCGGTTCTGGCTGGCCGGATTGGTCGCGGTCGAAGGCTGGGTGCTCTGCCGCGGTGTCATGGTTCTGTCGATCGGCGCGGCCGGTGCCGGTGCCGTCCGAGTGACCGGCGGGGCGGAAAAGGTCCGGCTGCCGCGCGAGCCGAAGCCACCGCCTGCCCGCCTCGCTTCAGCGACGTCGACCACCGTCATCATCGCCGCAACACCGATTGCCGCAATGGCCAGAACACGTCCGAAACGCTGCATTTCCACCCTTCCCTGTCTCTCGACCGCAATCGGTCAATAAGAGGTCATATAGAGCCAGAGGCGCAGGAATTTAAGAGTGCTGCCCCGTCTTTCCTCGTATTCGGTGTGAGCTAACGGTAAACTGTCCACCGATTGAGGCGTTTGGCGCCGTTCCTCCCGATGCCTCGGACGCGGCTACGGCTAGCGCACGGGTCCGATAAAGCCGAGTTCGAGCAACTGCCTGGAACTCGAGAACCGCGTCGAGCACGCATCGGAAAAGTCGAACTCACCGGCCTCCTGAAGATCTTCAAACATCTTGCGGTAGACGGCCGCAGCATCGAAATACTGCCCGTCGGCGACTGCCTGTTCGATCTTTTCCTTGTAGTCGGAGAAGAACTTGAAGTGCAGCAGCACACCGGCGACGGCGGTGAAATTCCTTTCGCAGGGCAACGGCTGATGAATGCTGACGCCGAGGCTGCATTCCCTGTCCCAGAAGATGACAGGATATTTGATGAGTTCGAGCAGATGGGCGAATTTGCGCTTCCGCGGGCCGCCCGTGATGCTGATCGCCCGCTTCGTATAGCTGATCTCGTATCCGGAGCCGTCGAAATGATCGGCGATTTCCCACGGCATGCGGCCATCATCGCTGTCGAGCGTGGCAGCCCCGAGCGGTCCGATCGGATACATGTCGAGCATCGGGGCTGCGAGGCGCTTTTCCCCTTTGCTCTCCAGCGCCCGCAGAAGAGCTTCGAGCGGCCGGTTCTCGCAATCCTCGTAGATCAGGAACTCGTCGGAATCGACATTCAGATACCACCGGTTCCAGCCATAGCGCTCGAACAGAGCCTCTCGCCATTCACGCCCCCTGCGGGCATCGCGATACCGCACCGGCGAGCTCCAAAGGTCCACATCCGCCTGCGCAAGCAGGTAGTCCCGCGTCCCGTCCGACGATACGTCATCGACGCAGATGAAGCGGGTAACGCCGAGCCTTCGGTAGTGCGCGAGAAACGAAGGCAGCAGCTTCCGGTCGTTATGCGTATTGAACACGAGCGGGATGTCGTCTTTGCCGAGCGCCCGCTGCCCGCCCGGCGTCAGGCACGACATCTCGATCGTCCGCTTCCGCTTGCGGACCCGCGCCGTCAGCTTGTAGGTTTCGTAACGGGTAAGAACGCGATCGAATATCCCTCTGCGAACCCGCTCGCTCTCAGCTCGGCGAAAAGGATAGTGAAGTTCTTTCAAGGTCTGCTCCCGATCGACCGCTGCGAGAGGAAGCGTTTATCGGCATCGGTGCGCGAATTCAACTCCGCCGCAACCGCGAAGCTTGCGCCGGTCGAGGGCACAACCGTCGGCCTAGAATGCAAACGGGTGCCGCGGTCGCAGGGTCCGGCTGCCAAGCTTGACGAAGTTCTTGATCTTTCCCGGAATGTGCTCCCGCCGGTCATAGGCAAGAGGCTGTGGCGACTATGCGAAGTCCGCTCGTCAGCTGAGCCCGAGCCATCAGGGCGTAGGCCGAACCATTGCTGCATTCCCAGAGAATTTGAGGTTTTTGGTGGGTGATCACGGGCTCGAACCGTGGACCCGCTGATTAAGAGTAATCTATTTTTCGCTGAACAGCCTGCAAATTAAGTAAAGCCGTTTCCAATTACGTGCGATAACTACACCTGAAAACGCGGAACGTTTCGTGAATTGGAAACCGCAAATTAGGTCTTCTTTGGCTGATCTGCAACAAGAATTTCGAACACTGCCACCTCCGCCCTCTCGCGGCCAGATTCACTCTTGCGGATGTTTGGTATTGGGTTTCTAAGTACAACTTGCGACGGTAAAATGGCGCGCACCATTAAAACGCAGGGTAGTTTTCATCCGCGAGCCTGATAGCTTAATGACGTCGTGAGCGTGACTGAAAGGAATGCCAGGCTCGGTGACTGTCGATGCAGCAGACGACCACGCCGCCCCTCTGGACGACGCCGGCTCAAATGAGCACCGGCCATCCTACCAATCCAACAACGCGCAACAGTGGAGATCGTCATGACCGAAAACGCTAAAACTCCTCCCGCGAAGAAGACAATCCAAGACCCGCCCGAATATTCGGCCGCCTCCGGCCATGGCACGTCTTCCACCTGGTCTGGCCGGGGAAAACCACCAGAGGCAGAATCTCAAGAAAATCTTCGGGGCCACGAGACCCAAGCCGATTATCAACAAAACGGGCAGCAAGTCGTAGTGCCCACCGGAACCGGTGATCAGGCGAAGGAGACGGCAGGTACAAAAGACTGGTTGGGCGGGCCGCAAAACGGAGCCAAAGCGCCTGGCTCCAAGGAGAGTGGTCCGACAGGCTCGGGGAAAGCGCAGGGCGAAGGAGCAAGAAACCCACAAACGGGTGAGTAGCAGCCGACGATGCTGCGACTTCGCCTCCCTACGCCAGCATGAGTGCGAACGCGGTACTGATCGAGTAATCTCACGGTAACGGGGAGTGAAGCGGACACGGCACGATTTCGTGCGGAGTTACGCCTATTCCTCGATACCTTCGGAGAGCTAGAACAATGCCGCCTCGTCCTCTCTCGACCTTATCCCTTTGAACGACGCATGCCGCAGCTTTCCATCGTCGGTCCAGGCGCGATACTCGACCTCGGCGACAAGCACCGGCTCGACAAAGACGGCGGCTTTCCTCCTAAGGGCCACGGCCGGCGACTTCGTCACCATTCCCTCGAGCAGCTTGCGTAACTCTCGCGAAAGCTCGTTTGACCAGCCGGTACCGCAGCCGCCGACGTAGACCAGCTGTCCGTCCTTCCGCGCCGCCAGCAGCAACCGGCCGATATGACCAGGAACGGTCGACGGCTCGTAGCCGACAATCACGAAGCTGTCGCGCCGCTTGCAGGTGATCTTCTGCCACCACTCGCCGCGGCCGGAGCGATAGGGCTTCTCGACGTGCTTGGCGATGATGCCTTCGAGCCCGTGTTCGCACGCGACGCGAAAGAACTCGTCACCATCAGCCTGAACCTCTTCTGAAAGGCGGACGGCCCCTTCCCGGCCAGCGACGAGCGGCTCGAGCAATCGCCGGCGCTCGCGCAGCGGCAGCCGGCGAAGGTCGCGGCCGTCGAGATAAAGGAGGTCGAAGGCATAAAAGACGATCGCACCGGCTTCGACCGCCGACGGCAAGCGGCCAAGCGCCCGCTGCAGCATGCCGAAATCCGAGCGGCCCTGGTCGTCGAGCACGACCGCCTCCCCGTCGAGGATGGCGGTTTTTACGGCCAGGCGCCGAGCGTCGTCAACGATCGTCGGAAAGCGATCGGTCCAATCGTAGCCGCCGCGCGTGAGCACCCTCACCCGGCCCGGCTCGATGTGGACCGCAAGCCGGTAACCGTCCCACTTCACTTCATAGGCCCAGTCCGGCCCCTTCGGCGGCTTGTCGACGAGCGTCGCAAGGCAGGGATCGATGCGCGCCGGCATGGGATCGGTCGGAGGGATATCGCGCGGCTTCTTTGAGGATGCTCTGGCCATTAGCCCATTAACGCACAGGCCCGCAAAAAGCCGAATTGACTCTTTCGGCTTAGAGAACATATTAGGAACATTCAACGGCGATGCGGCGCGCCATTCCATCAATCAGGGGCGAACCAAACGGAAAGGCGCGCACAATGCGAACACTCGAAGATGAAATCGAAAGCGCGATCGCAGTCGATCTCACTGTATTGCCACCTCACCAGAAACGGGCCTATGCCGGCCTTGACCAATATCGCCGTCCCGTCGAGGTGCGCGGCGTCCAGGAACTTGCCAAGGGAATTGCCGAATCCTTCGGTGCCTTTGCGATATTCGACGTCGAGACGGTGCTGCGATCTCCGGCGATCGCGCCTTTCGTTACCCAGACGCTCTACTCGATCCCGCTCGAACTGCGGCGGGCCGCCTGCGATCGCGATCGGCTGAAGGCAGAACGTGCGCGCAAGGAAATGGCGCGGATAATATCGGCGGCACTGCTGGCGCGATACCATTTCGAGCCGCTGAAGCACGTAAGCACCTCCTGTCATCCGAATTGGGAAAAGGCATTCGAGCAGCAGTTTGGCGCCGGCCGAGGGCGCCCAAACCTTGAAGCCCAAACGAGCCGCCATAGCTCTGAAGGACGAGGAGGCGATCCGGATGAGTGACGAACTGGGCGCCAAGCCCCACTACGAGACCGGACCCTATGTCCACTACTGCGAACACCCGGGCTGCACCACATGGGGCAGCTTCGGCTTCGCCGTCGGTCGGGCGGAACCGAACTGGTTCTGCTCAGAGCATAAGCCGGAATGGAAGTCGCGCCATGAGGCACAGTCGCGGCATTGACCTGGAACCTGACACCCGCGGGAGCTATCCGGACGGTATCGGGGAGCTGCGGCTTGCCGATCTCGGTGAGGATCAGATATTGGCGCGCGCTGCGCCGCGTGTGACTTTCGCAATTGGGTGAACCGCTGGGCGATCGCATCGAGGTTCGGCAGCCAGAGCACCCCTGACGAGCTGCAGTCGAAGCTCCGACGTTCGCGCTGCGGAAACAAGAGCAACAATGGTTGGCGGCTCGGCAGGCTTCATCATCGCCGTGGCCTCCGTTCCGTACATCCGTGAAATCCTTGTCGCGTCCTCGGCCTTGCGGGTTCTACCGGGGCGATCGTCTTCTTCTTCCTCAAAGTAATAAGAGATACGAAAATGCCCGACTTCAGATCGATCTGGAGGAAATTAAGAGCCTCCTCACGCGGGACTTCTGCTTTTAACACCCTCAGTTTCTTCGGAGGTATGGTCTCAAGATTGTCCCGGTCGGGGCTCGCTGCTAGGCGCCCGCTCGGGCCAACCAAACAGCTTCTTGAGTCGGCTACGAGTTGATACCACCACCACAGAAACCAGACCACCGACAGCAAGCCAAATCTCCCACGCCTCCTTCACGCTGTTCTTTATCGCCGAAAACGTCTCCATCCAGGTCATGGGCTTGACTTCGACGGTGATTTCTTGGTCGTAGGTATCGATCAGGACCTCGACATCGTCCTTTCCATTCGTCACCACAGCGTAAAGCATCGCGGTCAGCGTCTGGGTACCCTCTAACGAAGCGGTCACCCTCCATTTCCACATGGTCGGATTCCCGAGAGCGATCAATTGCTGACCCGTGGTATATTCTTCGACTTTGAAATTGGCACCTGTCAAACGCGCCACCATTTTATGGGATACCTTTGCATCTGCCGAAAAATGCTGGTCCCCCTTTCGAAAAACTTCGGCAAGCTCCTCCGTGGGCACGCCGACTCCTACGACGGCACTTATCTCCCTTGGTTCACCAACTGTCATTTGCGTCGGCGCATTCAAAGCGACTTTTCCGTCTGGAAGGGATTGAATCGTCTCGCCCAAACTCCGCATCTGCCGGAGCGCGGTGTCCTCTCCTTCCCCATTCATTGTTGGAATGCCAGACAACAAAAGAGATTGAGAAATCAATTGGGTCGGAACTGACAGCAAAACTCTGTCGTCTCCTGAAGCAACCATCATGACTTCCGATGGGTTTCTTGCTTGAAACTCCCTCATCCGCCTAAGGACATTTTCATGCTCTCGGTCAATTTCGAGAGACAGTCTTGCGATCTTCAATTCTTCTTCGAGTTGGCTTGACCTGATCGTGGAATGAACCAGATACACAGAGACGATAATGCTCAGAACGGCAGGCGCGATTATAAAAGCTAATTTTCTAAGGAATCGAACCTGCATTGCCCCAACCCGCTCACCACAACCCCTCTTGAAATATAGTTGAAATCCTGTACCGCAGCAACGAAAGCGATTAGGCAAGAATTTTCGACATTTTCGGTTGGCATTGCCGAGGAATTATTGTGGTGCCGAACAATTCGGCATTCAGCTCCCCCAACCTGTTAGGAAGTGCCCGCGGCCGCACCTGGCGCGGGCACTCTTATTTAGTCGCTGAAAACAGAGGCACATCATGGCCGACGCGCTGAAGATGAAGCAGCTGATCTGGGATTGCCAGAAAGACATCGCCGAATACCTGCCCGACGAAAGCGGCATTTCGGAGCACGAGCTGCTCCAGGCGCTTATCGCCCGTCTGGACGGCCGCCAGGCGAAGGAAGCGCTGGGAGACGATTGGAAGGGCTGGTGGCCGGACGATGATGGCGGGGACGACGACGGCGGCAGCCCCGCTCCTCGGGATCGAGAGATGGCCTGACATAAACAGAGCTGCAGTGAATTTGGAGGCTGATCCGCTGCAGCTCCGATCGCGACGTTAACCTTCCTCCGGGTCGGGCTCTCGCCCTGTTCCATCCAAGGGAACCGCTTCGAACGTCGCTCCGGATATTGTACTCTCAGCGGAAATGGGATCAAGCTCGCACCCGGAAAAACTTGCAAGGAACCGAGCAAATGGCCGAGATCTATCTGTTCCCGAAGACCGCCGAAGAGCAGGAGGCAGAGCGCCAACTGACGGAGGCTATGCACACCTTCAACGCGGCCATTAAGCGAGCTGCGCAATGTGGGTTTGACATTGAACTGAGGCCGGGAACATGGTCGTTCACCAGCTACAGCCGCGCCCCTGTGCCGTACATCAACTTCACGGCCGGCCTTCCTGAACGGCGGAGGCCGCCCGAGTTCGCAGAGATATGAAAGCGTCGAACCAGCGGCTTTCGCGCGCTCAACGTCTCTTCTGATCAGGGAATGGCTCTCGCCCCAAGGCCTTGGCGATTTCCCGATAGTCGCGTCCACCCATCCCGGGTATCCGCAGCATCTCGACTGCGGACAGGTGCTGCATATCTTCGACCACCTCATATCCGCGCTGGTCAAGCTCGGCGAGGAGGTATGGCTTAAGCTTCAAGTCTTAGTTTCGTGCTCATGCGAAGATCAGATCAGGTCAACGCGCATCGCGCAATTGCATGATTATACAACGTCAGCGCCGCAACTGCGCGCCGTCGCGCTGGCTGGCCTCGATCCTCTGCAGGATCTCGCGCATCACACGCGTATCGATGGAAAGGCTGTTGAGCGTGTTCTCGACGGCCTTCATTGACGTCGCCGCTTCGGCAGCCTGCTTCTCCACCGCCGAGATCCGGAGTTCGTGATTGTCGATCTGCCGGAGGGAGACTTCGGCAGCCGTCAGGCGCTTGTCGAGGCGATCGATGGAATTGGCCTGCGAATCCTGGTTGGCGTTCACCCTCTCCCAAGTCGCGCCCCACGCTATGAGGCCGCCGGCAAAGCCGAACAGGATCACCAGGGTGTTGAGGTTATATTCAAACCTCCATTTCGGAGTTGCGACCATCTTTTCGGTTTCCTGTGTTTCAGCCAATGCCCTGCCCCTCGAAATGCAACGCTGGATGGTTACTGCTGCGCCGCGTCGTGGCGGGCGCATTCGCTCTGGCTCCAGGCGCGGGCGCCGCATAGCCCCGCGACTGTTTCGTCGATCTTGTCCTGATCGGCCGGCGTTGCGCCTCGGGCGCCGATCAGGGACGTTCCCACGACTGCCCTAGCCGCCTGGTTGAGGCGGTCTTTCGACGCAGAGACCTGATGCGTTGACGTACAGCCGGCCGCGCTCAATGCACAGGCGACGGTTAAAGCGAGCGCGATCAGCTTCATCTCGCAGTTCTCCGATTGCTTTGTTGGTTGCGGAATCCAGTTCGGCGCGTTCGAGCTTCCGGCCCTCCTCCTTCGCCGCAGGGATGATCCAGAGCGCGTTGACCATCTGCATGCCGAAAAAGACGAGGACGCCGCCGGCAACGGCGCCGGCGGCCAGAGAGAGGCGGCTGAACATCACGCCATCCCCTCGACTTGTTTCGCCACCGCCTGCCGATCGGCGCTCTTCCTCCAATAGAGGAAGCCGGCGATTGCTCCGAACGCGACGAGGATCAGGAGGAGGTTTTGCCAAGGTATCCCGCCGATCGCGGTGAGCAGCGAAGCGCCGCCGCCGATGACAGACGGCGTGATCACCTCTTTCGACTTCCACCAAGGAGCATCGAGGCTGGGCGGCGTGACAGGAACCGGGACTGGCTTCTCCTCGGTCACCGGCGCCGCCTTTACCTCCGGCCGTGCCGCTTCGCCCGGGGTGAGCGCCACAAGCGCCGTATGCATCGCGGCGCGTGTTTTCGGTCCGACGTCACCGTCGACCTGAAGACGCTGGTCGGCCTGAAACTGCAGGACGTTGTCTCCGCGGTAGCCAAGGAGAACGAGCGAGATGCGGGCGAGCCGGTCGAAGCGGTCGGCCAAGCCGTTCTTGCCGCCGTTGATCTTCTTCGTGATGGTCTCCGCGTCGCCCTCATCGGCCCAGCGGTTTAGGTCGCGCGTATCCCAGTAGAACAGAGGCACCAGGCCTTCCCAGGGATCGGAATTGACCGCGTCCGGATCCTTGACGAAGTCCGGGCAGTCGAGGCCAGCGGCGCGGCACCAGTCTCGGAACTGGCGATAGTTGTGCTTGCCGGTCAGCTGCATTCCGGTTCGGCCGCGGTAGAGATAGCCGTCGCCATCCTTCTCGGGCGTGTTGCCGAGATCGGTTCTGGTATCATAGCGCTGCTGCGCCGGCGTCGGGCCCCAGATCTCGCGATCGTAGCGGAAGTCGCCGCTCTCATGCATGAGCTGGGCGAAATACTGGGCGAGCCGGTGCGGCCGATCCATACCGAAGCGGTCGCCGTGCCTGTCCAGCGCCAGAAGCACGGACGCGAGGTTGCTCTCGTTCACCTTGCCCTTTGCGGCAGCGCGAACGTGCTGAGCGGTGATAGCGCTCATTGAAGTCTCCTGATTGTCATTGGTGAAAGGTCGGGGGGGCTAAGCCACGCTGTTTAATGGCGACGGGCGGTGGTCCGGCTTAAACTGGCATTGGTCGCGTGCGCCTTTACAATGCGGCCAGGAAGCTCGTCATTGGGCGCAGACCCTCACGGGCTTTACGTTGGATCGATGGAAACGGACTTGAGCATGGACGATAGCGAAGCGAAAAGCGCCGGAACGCTGCTACTAGAGGGGCACCAATTCACCCTCGGAGGAAATCTCTAAGTCACCTTTGATCTCGCCATCGCCCTCTAGGAGGTCTGGGTGGCAGTGTTCAAACGCATCTAAGTCAGCGACAAAAATAGGCGCAGACACCGCAATATTCTTGCCGCGAAGTGGAACGTTCACAGCGCATAGCAATTGGATCTGCCTTTCCTCTGCGTTGACGTACGCATTGATCGGCAGCACGTCACCATCCTCCATGATCACCTTGGTTCTGTGCATGACAGAGATAGCGAAGAGCTGGATCAAATGGGACAGCGTATTCCGGTGTTGGCGAACTTCTTCCCTAGTCAGCAGGCCGTAGCTCTTTAGCGTATCGAGAAACCCTTCGGTCAAGACTTTGGGCTCGAAGGCAGGTTTCGAAACAATAAGCGAGACCACGCACTTAAGAACCGCGAATTCCTTGTCAGTCCAATCGGGCGGCATCTGCCATGTGTTGTCGGGATTTGGGACGAGGCGGTCAGCCAGTGAGCAGAGAGTTTTATGGGCAGCCTTCAACGACAGCCCTGCTCGTTTCTCGAAAGCGGTGTGGCCGATGCGGTTCGCCGCGACCTTCAGATAATCCCTCGTCGCTGGCGGTAAACTGTTGCCATCCACATTTCTTGGCTCGCTCCCCGATTGTTTTTCGAAGAGAGGCATGTGAAACCGCATTTGGAGGCACCATTCCCGCGCAGACCGAACCGTTACGCCACGATCGCGATCAAGGTGGTGTGCAGTAAAGTGGCCGATGTCCGCTACGACCTCGCGACCATCGCAGTGATCGCGGGCGAAAAGGAAGAGGGTCATAAGATCTTGCGGGCGAATGTCGCCGGAGAGAAGGCGCTCAACCCTCTTTCTCAATTTCTGGTCGGCCATTCATACCTCGCGTCGTGAATCGGACTTGAACGACCTTCGTAGATTAGCTCTGGTTA
The DNA here is from genome assembly GCF_002885915.1 of Sinorhizobium sp. M4_45. Taxonomy (NCBI): domain Bacteria; kingdom Pseudomonadati; phylum Pseudomonadota; class Alphaproteobacteria; order Hyphomicrobiales; family Rhizobiaceae; genus Sinorhizobium; species Sinorhizobium sp. M4_45. The sequence goes on along the minus strand of NZ_NWVE01000001.1, from coordinate 632,199 downwards.
CGCAACGGTACCGTGATGATCAACTCTTGCGCGCGTCAGTGCCTTTCCCGATACCGGTCGTCTCAAACGCTCGGCCAGTGAAACACCGGCAGCTCCGCGATGAACTCTTCGACCCTCGGCTGCGCGCGCTACCCGGCCGTCACGTTCGCCAGCTCGACCGTGGAATAGGTCCACACCGCCGACCGCCAGGCGAACAACGCTGAGCGGTGATGGCACTCATCGGTTTCTCCTGATTGGAATGATTGAGAGTTTGCTTCGCCCGAATGGGCGAATGGAGACTGACGGCGCATTGTGGTAACGCCGCGCAGCCGTCCTGCCGTCTCGCAGCGACGGGGCGGTTAGAGGCCTGGCGCCTGCCTCCTGCGACCGGGCCTCGCCCGGAGTTCGTCTGACACAGGCAAGCGCAAAGCCGCCCTCATCCCCCGAACAAGAGTTCGAGGGCGACGGGAAGAGTTTCCCGAGCCATTGTCACCTTGCTGTTTGGGAGGATGTGTCTGCCCTAGGGCAATAAAAAACCCACCCCAAAGCGGGGTTTCATTTCTCGATTGGCTTCTATTTAATTGCGAAAGTAGCCAATGGTATTTTAGCTGGAAGTTGAGTAGCCCATTAGTACACACGCATTGGGTTGCAGCGCCGGGCACTTCTGCGCTACTGTGCGGTCGCGATGAATATTTCCCTCGCACCTCAACAAGAGACCAGAGCTTACCCTCCGATGAACGAATGTTACCGCCCCGTCGCTACAGGCGACAAAACACTGACCGATCAGATTTCGGGGCAAGCCCAAGATTCTCTTGCGGAACAACTCGCTACAATTCGGGCGGAGAGCATCAGAGATGCCATCCTCAACGCGGAAGCGCGTAGAATGCTGGAGCAGAGGATCGCTGATCTAACGCACGAGCTTCAAAGAAGCCGGCAGCAGATCTCCGACTACCGGAGCCAAAAGCGAGAACTGCAAGAGCGGCTAAGAAAGGCTTCGATTCGGCTTCGCGAGAAACCAACGCCTAAAGGCCTGCTGTCGCGGCTATTCAGCCGGCCCAAGCCTGCGGAAAAAGCTCGATCCTTGTCGTCACCCCTACCAGTTCCACAACGGGCCGATAGCGGACCACAACTAAACTCCTACGATGTGATCGCCAGCCTCGGTTCGTGGTGCGGCCCCGCTTTCAACATCCGCGAATACTACAAGACGACGAAGGCAACACCCTTCGATTGGTGGATCTCCGACTATGATGCGGCCATCAAAGTTCTTGACGACGATTTTGCGAACATTATGCGGCTGGAGAACCTCGAAATTCTGGACGGCGCCTATCCTCGGGAAACCGTCCGATGCCGGCACTACGGCATTCGGCACCACCACGACTTCAAGCGGGAAGGCGATCATGGGACAGGTGACGGCTACCACTCGGCGAGCCCGATCATTGATGATCTGGCCTCACAGATAGAGAACGTGCAGCAAAAAACTCAGTTCATTCTAAACAGGTTCAGAAAAAACACGCGCGGCGCCGATGTTCTGATGGTCAGGGCGGAGCCACATGCGTATCCCGACAAAGAGGAAATGGCATTAAAGCTCTACGAAGCATTCGCCAGGTGTTTCAATCCACGCAAACTCGACCTCCTAATCATCACGAACGAGGAGCAATCAGCTAAGATTATCGATGCGAGCCGAGGGACGATTATCGTTGAACCGCTTGGCCCTCATCTCGAGCCCGTAACAGATCCATTCTGCCAGAAAAACTACAGAGCGATCTTTGACAAGATTGGAGCGGTCGTCTCGCCGAACAGGTAGTTACAAATCTGATCTGGCACTCGTGGATATGAGGACTCAACCATCGATCGACCCTGGACTATTCATCGGCACTGTGTAGTTTCGACGTTTGCAAGATCTAACAGATGGCGGCTGAGCACACGCCGAGGACAGATGGCTCCATGAAATTATCTGATCACCACCTCCAAGAGGCCCTTGGAATAAACGCATACTTCGTGCACAGGGACCGCTTCGGCGACCTCTTCGAGGAAATTACATTCGCCATTTACACAGCAGTTCTGGGGAACGGTGATTGCGCAGTGGACTGCGGCGTCAACAAAGGCGACCATACACGGGCGCTGATGCGAGCATGCGGGCTGAACGGCCATGTCTTCGCATTCGAAGCCGCGCCGCAGATGATGGAAATTGCCAAGAAGAATAATCCACTACGTGAGACCATCAGCTTTATAGACAAGGCGGTCTGGCATCGATCCGAAGAAGTGATGACATTCAACTTCTATCCTTTAGAGCACGGCCTGTCGTCACTCGCCGTGCGGGCGCAAGGTAGCGAGCACATTCCAATCGAAGTCACGACAACGACCTTGGACGATGCTGTCGATAGACATGTTTCGCTGATCAAGCTCGACATTGAAGGCGCGGAATATCATGCGCTAAAGGGGGCCGAACGCATCATGACGGAAGATCGCCCGGTGATCGTCTTCGAAAATGGCAGGCAAACGTCTGCTGAGCTATTCGGCTACACGCAAGACGAGTTTTTCGAATTGTTCCACAGTCGCGGCTACTTCCTATACACCATCGCTGGAATGCCCTTTACCCCCGATATGTGGGACACGACGATGCCGTGGCAGTTCCTGGCCCTTCATCCTCTCTCTCCGCGGACCCCAAAAGTCTTCCATGCGTGTCAGGCGTTCCACATGAGGCTGTTCAGCAATCATCGCTGATGCCGGACATGCGCTGCCATGCCGCTTTCGACCGCTGCGCGGGGCCGATACGTTCTCAACATCTTTCGATCTATGGCTGCTGGACTAATCGACGGCGATGTGTAGTTTCGGCGGAACATTTACCGTCTGAATGGGAGGAACCATCGGTGAAGGTTTCGAATCTGATAGAGATCCTTAGATCGGTCGATCAAGACGCCGAGGTCATGATGCCCAGCGGACTGGTGGCTCTGCAGCCATTGGATGAAAAAAAATTCAGAACTGCATTGTCGACGCCTTCCAAGAATGTTGTCGGAATAGGTGAAAGCGAGACCCAATGGTCTGAGCCGACGAAGTTATTTGTCTTGGGCTAAGTCACCACAATTGGAGCCTGAATGGGCTCCCCCCCAAGAAGCACAGCCAAAGACAAGAGAGAATGATGGAAACGCGTACATTCCGTGCCTACAAAACTCTGTATGAGGTTCAGGGGAACCCCTCTGATGCATACTTCAAAGCACTCCCAGACCATGACCTGGGAGGGTTAGCTAACTTTCTGAGCCGCATCATCAAGACCCGCCACGTGAAGACTTGTCTCGATATCGGAGCGAACATTGGCCTTGCCAGTCTTATAATGGCCGAACTGGCTCCAGCTTCGAAGATCATGAGCTTTGAGCCATCCCCGAGGACATTTGATCACCTGAGCGCTAACATCGGCCGCAATCACGGTTGGGCGCAAATATCTCCTCAGCCATTTGCAGTAGGCAGTGAATCCAAGACGATCAAATTCTTCTTCGACGACAATATGTCCCACGCCAATCATATCGTAATCGATGGTTCCGGCACCGATGTAGAAATGAAGAGCATCGACGACTTCGTATATGGTGCCGCTCTGGACAGCGTCGATTTCATGAAGGTCGACGTTGAAGGCTTCGAGCTTCAGGTGTTCCAAGGAGCCCTTCAGACAATCTTGAAGCATCGCCCGACGATTATTTTTGAATTCAACGAATATGCGATCGTCGAAAACGCAAAATTGGACCCGGTCGATTGTCTCCGCGGGATCATCGAATTTGTCGGCCCTCTCGCAGTCGTTAATCCCGCTAACGGTGAGGCTACGCCCCTCCCCGCAGGGGCTAATGCTGCGATTTCTGCATTGCGCAGCATGATGCGTTCCGGCGACGATATTTTCGATCTCGTCAACCAAGTCGCGTAGGGTGGTGCCGTTAAGGCACCACCTTCAAGACGTTCCCTGCGGCGCTATCGCGCCAAATAGCACCGGACCCAAGGCCCGCCGATGATGTCGGAAGTAACGTAGGGGCAATCACGACGTTGCCGAGGGCCGCGGCGCTCATGAAAATATACCGCAGACCGGTGCTATCCTTGTAGACCTCGCCAACTGTCCAGTTGCCGCTATTCCCGAAGGTGACAATCTCGTCGCATGCGCCCGTGAAGCGGACGAAATATTGCAGGAGTGCGGTGTTGTTGTTAACGCTGTTGGACATGACAGAAATGCCCTTGGCGTCACCTTCAAAATAGATCGCTTCCTCCACCACCGTTGCGTCGGCAGTACCGACGACGTTCTTGAAATCGTTGCCGATGATGTTGATTCCACGGTGATGAGCGGCTTGAAAGAGAATCGTCTGACGCGCCATGTACCAAAACTGGTTCGCCATGATCATGACGCCGTTCACGGTGCCAGGACCGCTCGTCCGGAATGCATGCTTTGCCCCAGCCAGGTAGCCGCCGTAGATGCGAACCCCATCTACGATCGCGTTATTGCCCGCGTAGATAAGCATTTGCGTATAGTCGGCCTCCCCGTTTGACCCGTCGAGAGCGGACCCGTCGTAGACGATTTCCCCGCAACCAGAGTTGTCCTGGGCTTGGATGAAAACGCTACTCTGACCACGGTAACCGTTGATATTCCGCATGATAACTTGGCGGATGCCCTGCGTGCCGGCTGCATCAATCTGGAGGTTAAACGAATCCGGAAGGTTCGGTCCATCAACTCCGGCAGGCGGGTAATCGAAGACGAAATCCTCTAGAAAGACCTCGCCGCAAAACAGGTCGTTGCGGGAACGGATAACCATGTTGCTTCTGTTTGCCTGCGTCTGGCTGGCGCGGCACCTTTTGAAAACAACGTTTCTGGCGTTCGTATAGTTGAAATTTGTATTGAAATATTCAGCACGGACATTTTCAACCAGACGATAGCCAAGGCCGGACAGAGTGTCATCGTCCTCCCCGAGTTTTAGTCCAGTTCCCTCGTTTACGGCACTAAGGTGCCCGTTAACTTTTTCTAGGCAGAAGTCGCGAAGTTCAAAATCAGAAACGTTGGTGAGGGAACCGCGCAACACGTGAAGGCAAATGCCAGCGTGGGTACTCCAAAACCGCGTACCATCAATCTCAGTGCCGGCCCCAATAAACCTGATACCATGGTGCTCATCTATCGGCACCTGCACCGTGCTGCCCAAGAGAAATTGGCCGGAAAGAGCCTTGAAGGTGCTTCGCCACTTGTTCACCCGATCGTCAAGGCTTGAATTGGCCAAGGCATTGATCGCCCTTTGGAGCATCGGGGCGCAATCGGCCCCCGTTCCCGTGCTGGCATTGTAGTTATTGACCATGCCGAAATGGGCAGTTGTCGCATACGTCAGACCCTTTACAGCACCCGTACCGCGCCAAATGTGGTCGTCATCGTAAGCCGAGACGATGCCCCGAACGTAGAGTTCCGCCGCAGCATCTACCGTGAAATAAGCACCGCGCTCGAAATCCAGTACCATGTCGACAGGCGTCGAATAGTTGGCTGTGATGCTGTAGGTCGAGCGCTTGCTAATTTTCAGGCACAGTGTTCCGTGCGCCGCTGCTCGATCGATAGCCGCCGTCCCATCGCCAAACATCAAATCAGACGGCCAATCCTCATCAAGGGCAAACCAGTAGCCATCGGCGCTCTGGAACTTGGCCGGCGACGTTGGCTCGACATTGCCCGGCTGCGCAACTTTCACGTAATGCGCTGGAGCGACCGCGGACGCGCTGGACCATTTGTTCACGATCACAGTGCTGAAGGCCACGAGGTTGAAGGTTGCCGCCGTGTCCCGGCTGTTGAAGATCGGAACGCTGCCCTGCGCAACGGTGTCTCCAGCAGCGTCAAGCGCGATGTCGCGTGCCGCTTCGGCCGCCGCTTCAGCCGCCTCCGCAGCAGCCTGCGCAGCCACTGCGGCATCACGCGCCGCGTACAGTTTCGCAGCAATGGTTTCATCGCTGAACAGACGGAAGGTGCTGCCAGATACAACGCCGAGTAGGATCATGCCCGACTGAAGGCCGCCGACTTCGACGTCCTCACCGCTGTTACTCTTGATCGTCAACGCAGAGCCGCCGTTGAAGCTGACCGTGACCGGAGTTGTGGTGTTCGTATCCGCAACGTTCATCCAGATCAGCGCGGAGCCGCTGACCGGAATGGCGGTCGTCGCCTGAATGGCGTTTGGCGTGCCGGCGCCGGCATCGGATGCGATGATGAAACTGAAGGGCAGATCGCTGCGCCGCGTCCAAGAACCCGTTCCCGAGGCGCCTACTTTGCCGTAGACGCCATTGTTCGCAGCAACGGGATCTCCAATGACCCACGCCATGCTGTTGGCAGCCTTCGACAAATCTGCATCGAGTGCCGTCTTGCTGGAATAGATCAGGCCGCCGGACGAGGTAAATGCCGTGATGATCCCTTCGACCCACGCCCCCCACGCGCGGATTTGTTCCTTCTTCGGCTCATACGGATCAGACGAAGGACCGTCGGCCCAAATGTTTGCGGCAAGTTCGACCATGATTTTTCCCATGCGAAAACGCCCCGAGTTGAACCGGGGCCGTGGACAGGTTTGCGACTTAGGGGTGTCAGGAGACGGTGAATGGCCCGGTCGGGACCGGATCGCCCGGAACATTTGACGGATTTACCGACACGACAAAGCCGTAGCGAGTGCCCGCCGAGATGCCGGTAAGGCGATAGTGATTGACGACATCGGGGCCGCTGTACTTCGTTCCGAAAAGCGTGGCGTCGGTGAAGGAGTTTACGGTGTTCCAATAGGCGCGAGCGCCCTCGTAGGTTTCATCATTCGGGGAAGTCCATTGGAAGACAGCCTCGCCTGGGTTCACGCTCCCTGTCGCGCTTACGTCCGTCACCTCTTCAGGAGGATTCGGATAAGCCGTCGAGGTAACTGTCTCCGTTACCGACCAATTGGAATACCTTCTGTTGGATGCGATGAATGCGACTTGGATGTCCAAGACTTCATCGACGGGGACATTCCCTGTGGAAAGATTGATATATCCTCCCGAAGGATTCGCGCTTGGGTTCCGCTGCTCCACCCATGCACCGGGAGTTCCCAATCCGTCTGCGTCAGCCACCCTGTAGCGAACGACCGGCGTATAGCTACCGTCCTCTGGGTCGATGACCACGACTCGGATGTAGACACTACCGCCGTTCGCCTTTGCCTGAATGAGGTTGACAACGGGCGTCGAGATCTCCGAGGCGTTCGGCGCGGGCGGTACCGGCGGCTGCTGCCCCTCTTCCGTCGCCGGGTTCCAGTCGTCGATGCCGTCGGGATGCTCGATGAAGTCCATCGTGAAGCCGCCCTTTGTGAGGGCGACGATGGAGCGGCGGTTTTCGATCAGTTTCCCGTCCAGCTTCGGCAGCCGCTTGGGCGTATCGAGCCGGACCCACCGCGCATAGACGGCATTGATGCCGGAGAGCCGGACGTCGAGGCTGCCCTTGACCTCCTGGCGCTGGCGCAGCCAATCCCGCTTGCCGAGGCGACGAGCTTGCCGCCACTGGTGGCACCACTCGTAGGTGCCCTCCATGGTCAGGACGCGGCCGGCGGCGATTTGCGCGTCCGTGTCCTCGAAGAAGTCGGTATCGCAGCTCGTGTAGTTCGTCGCCGGATAGGTGAATTTCGGGACGAGGCGGTTGCACTCGTCCTCGAAGAGAACACCGTATTGAACGTTGTGGCCGACGATATCGGCATCGGTCAGCGTGGCGGTCCTGCTTTCGCGGAACTTTCCGACGGTCAGAATGCGGGCACCGTCGCCGCGGGCGACCAGGTGGCCGTCGCAGGTGGCGAGGATGGCGTTCAGGCCAGACTTCGGGCCGTTCTCGGTCGTATCCCAGCCATTGCACTGATACCGCTTCTCGGTTCCGCCGCCGGCGAGAGGAATGTCCTCGTCGCAGATATCCGCGTCCTCTTTCCAGAGGTCGAGGACTGGTAGCAGCGCCTTCCGGTAGTCGAGACCGAATCCGAACTCGTTGAAGCAGAGATGCCAAGCCAAGATGATGGCCGCATTGCGGGTCCACGTCCATGTGCTCTGATCTGCCGGATCCTGCGCCGGGTCACGGAAGTCCCAGCAATAGGCTCCATCGATCTCAACAGAAGGCGACGGCGCCCCGTAAGGAAACGCCGTCTGCTGATCCTGCGCGTCTGCATTGTGCGCCCGCATGGCGAGCGACGCCTGGCCGTCTCCGCGGTGATCGTTGGTCCAGATGCCATCCGCGCCCAGTGCGGAGACGAGCTCGGCATAGGGCGTTTCGGGGTTCGCGCCGAGGCGGGTGTACAGCCTGACGTTCGCGGAGCCCGCGCCGTACCGGCCGCCCGTCGTCAGCGGCTGAACGACGTTGTCGACGACCGTCACCTCATCATCGTTCAGATAGAACCGGTTGAACGACTTGATGCGGTGGCCGGCGATGGCCTGCACCGAATATAGGTTGGAGCCCTTCGCCTCCCACATCATGCGGGCGCCGGCAACGCGGGTGCGGCCGACGGCATAGATCCGATACGGTATCGCCTGGTTGAGCGGCGCCCTTCCGTCTTCCGGCTTCGGCGGCTTCGGTGCTTGTGCCAGAAGCGCCTGCAGCCCGATCGAGATCGCCGTCGTTGCGATTGCCGACGCGAGCGAAGCGTAAGTGATCGTCGATGCGCCGATTGCGAAGCCGCCGGTCCCCAGCACAGCCGTGAAGATCGGCGTAAAGATCGGATCAAACAGAACTTCGCTGTAAAGCGACGTCGTGCAGCCCAGCCCATAGCGCTGCAGCATCATGCGGTGATGGAAACTCATTCGTTTCGATCTCCATCCGGCGCGCGCCAGGCTGCAACGTGATCAAGTTTCTTGGCGATGACGCCGGATGGCGCCAGCAGGGCCCAGAGAGGCCCGAAACGGACGGCGCAGACTTCCTTGACCCCGGCCATTCCGGAAGGCGCGAGCACGACGCCGACGTCGCCATCGAGCGGATCTTCGGTGCGGATGAAGCCGAGGGGCTCAAGCGCCGCCGCGGCGAACGCCACGAGGCCGCCGGCCCGGGCCAGAATGTCGTGAGCGCCTTCGGCCGTGCTGTATGTGCCGCGATAAGCCGCCGCGGGATCTACGCCGACGCTTTCGCGCAGCCAAGTCCCGCAGAAGGTCGTGCAATCATCGCCAGCAACCCCGCCCCACCGGAACTGGTGCGGCAGGCTAAGAAATTCCTGCAAGGTCATGGCAGTCCTTAGAAATTCGGCCAGACTGGCTGAACGCCCCTGGCAAGCCGGCTGACGCCGTCGCAGAACTTATCGGTTGGCGAAATCGCCTTCTGATGCGGAGACGACCAGACCGACCGCGCGCCACGGGAACGGGTCGCCTCGCCCGTCACGACGGCAAGAGAAAGCGTGATGCTCGGGCTGTCGCCCTCCTCGACTGGTGGGCTCACCTCCCCGGTGTGAGAGGCGGTCCCGGTCCAGATCGGGATAATGCTGCTCATCGGCTGGAAATACCGATCGAGCGTCGTCAGGCCCATCTGGACTGCCGCGCCGCGCACTGGCGGCAGGCTGTCGAGCATCTTCGCCGATGTTGTCGGGTCGAGCCCGGAAAGAGTGAACTCGACGCTGTCGGCGGTACCGTTGACCAGCACCTCGAGCGTTGGCACGCCGATCAGACGGCCGCCACCAAGATAGACCGTCCCTGTCGGGTCGATGCTGTCGAAGTTGGCCGGGATGTCATTGATACCGAACCAGAGATGCAAGGCAGGATCCGTGTCGACCCTGAGGAAGATGCCAAGCTGATGGCTGCCGCGCATCTCCTCGATGATGTGTGCGGGGACGAACTCCATCAGAACGCCTCCGTGAACCGAAGCGTCGGCCGGGACTCGTAAAAGCCAGAGTAGTCCCAGGGCAACGTGAAGCCGCGCGGGAATTTCATGCAACAGATCGGGCGCGCGAGCTCGACGCGGGTGCCGGCCGTTACCGCCTCGCGCAGAGGCGGGGCGATGGCGAGGGTATAGACCGGGTTGACCTCATTGGTCTTTGAGATCACCTCCCAATACCGGTAAGCGCGCCAGCCCTTTGTTGGATGATAGATCGAGAACCAATCCGACCAGCGCAGCGGCCGTGCGGCGCCGTAGACACGCATTTTCAGGATCCCGGCTCCGAGGCCCGCCGCTTCGGTCACCTCGCCGTAAACAGCCGCCTGGCTGTAGCCCGACCCGTCCGAAAAGAACGATCCGTCGGAATGGGGTATGCCCTTGATGATCGGCCGCTTCTTGCCGTCGATGACCGGAAATGGTCCGATCCCGTCATTGATGATGGGGACGTTGAAGAAGCGATAGCCGCCGTTCCCTCGTGCCCCGAGCCAGTTGATCACCTCGTGACGCTCGGTGTCGTCTCCAAGCAAGACGCATTCCTCATACGTCGCAGTAACGATGCCGCCGCCGCTGGTCTCAATGCTGATGGATTCGCCGATGCCGTTGACGCCTCCGTCGAGCGCCGACCCGGGATTGTCGAAACTCGCCCGAGTCGGCCGTAGATACATGATCGGTACGGTGGGCTGACCGGTGTAAATTGCCATCCATCAGCCTTTCTGTGCAACGAAGCGCTTCTGCGTTTCCCCGAAGCCGACCCGGCGCTGCTGTTCGTTGTATTGCGCGAAGTTGTTGGCGCTGACCTGCGAGGCAGCGCCGCGCGCGATGTTTTCAACCTTCGCCTGCCAGTTACCGTCTTGATCGACATAAACGCGGACGCCGGCGATACCGCCGCCGCCGTGCCCGCCGCCGTTCCGATTGGTATTGGCGGCCTTGAGCTGGTGGTTAGGGATGACCTTTTCGCCACCGCGGAACCGCACGACCTCCGGCCCCTCTTCGCCAACGATCGCCATGCCCGCGCGCGCGGATGCCGTGCCATCGGCATAGAGACCAATTCCGCCCGCTTTCGCTTTTGCGAGCTGCCCACCGCCGAAGATCCCGCCGAGGATGCTACCCAGCAGCCCACCGCCGCCGTTTGCTGGCGCGAACAGACTGTTGAGGGCCTGATCGAGCAGCTTGTCGGCGATCTTATCGAGGGCGTTCACGGCAGCATTGGCAAACGACTTCCACAAGCCCTCGCCGTTCTTCAAGCCCGATTTAACATCGGAGATAAAGCCCTTCGTGATGTCCTTGGCGAACCCCATTGCCTCTTCGGCCTGCTTCATGGCTTCTTTGGCGGTATCGAACCCCTTAGCGGTGTCCTCTCCCGCCTTCTTGCCGGAGCCCCCAGCCTTCCCCGCTGCAGCCTCGACGTTGGTTAGTCCAGCAGCAACCTCCTTCAACTTCGCCGCTGCAGTGGATGCGCCCTGAGAGATCGCAGTGCCCATGTCGCCGAGGTAGTCTCGGCTGAGCGCTGCCCCGACCGCCGTGTTTCGCGCGTCCACAGCGCCTGAAAGGTCACTCGCGAAGCTGTTTTCGATCATACCGACGGACATGTCGCCGATATTCGGGATCGATGCGCCCTCGCCCATCCCGAATGGCAGAGAACCGAGCATCCCGTTGATCTCTGCAATGAACCCGTTCAACAACGCAGTCGCCTTGCCGATCATGGCGTTCATGCCGCCGATGACTGCGTTTGCCGCTCCGACGATCGCCGCTCCCATGATGTTGGGAAGCTGGGCCCAGACGAACTTGATGTCCTCGAAGGCGGCTACAAATGAGCCGATGATAAGGTTCACGCCGGTCTTGGCGGTCTCGACGATATCGACGCCGAATATCTGGGCCAACTCCTCCCGGAAGATGTTGGCGGCGACCACGGCGGCAGTGATGCCGGCCACGAAGGCGACAGCCGGGTTTGCTGCGGCAAACGAGGCCGCGAGGCCGAGAGCGGCGACGGAAAGACGCCCAAGCAGAGCGATGAGGTTGATGACCCCGCCAATCACCGCCGGCGCGTAGATAAGCGCAAGCCCAGCGGCAGCCATAGCAGCATAGGGGGCGATCGTCTGCAGAACGGATGCAAGACCGTTCAATGCCGAAGCCGCCAAAGCCGGCCAATCCACCATCTGCAGTCCAGCCGCCGAAAGACCCACAATGGCAATCGTGGCAAGGCTGACGGGAGACAGGACCGTGAGGAAGGCTTGCCCGAGTGCCTGGACTGCGCCTGCGGCCCCCATTGGCCCCAGAACCGCGCTGATCTGCGTACCCTGCTGTAGGGCGATCTGCAGCGGGCTCATCGCCATCGCCGAAGTCACAGCGATATCTTGGAACTGGGCCGCGAGGTTCCCGACGTTCATTGATGCGGCCGTCATGCCTCGCACGTTCTGGTTTGCCGCTGCGGCGTGCATCTTCAGTGCGCCGGCTGCCTTGGTGGCGGCGGCGCTCTCACGGTTGAGTGCGGCTGCGGCACTGTCGGCTCCAGCGGATACGGACGCCGCAGCGGCCCCCGCGTTCTTTGTGGCGCCGGATACGCCAGCAGCAGCCGCCTCCGCGCGCTTGGCAGCGTTCGTGAGATGGTCAAGGGACTTCGCGCCCTTTTCAACGCCAGAGCTGTCTACGGCAATGCCAAGGGTCGCTACGTCGGCCATAGCATCCTCCGTTACTTGTCGGCTTCCGCCCGCTTGCGCTGTTCTTCGTGCTCGTCGGCGACGGCATTGAGAAACGCCGTGTCCATCTGCATCAGGATCAACACCTCTTCACGCAGCAGGAGCGTCCCGGTCATTCGCGACCAGGTTTCGACGTCCTGATAAGTGAGAGGCTGGGGGCCGTTCATGCCCTGGTGGCGATGTCCCGACAGGTGCCAGAACCATTCCCACAGGTGTTCGCCGTCTTCCGGCGGCTCGATATCAGGATTGAGATGCCCTTGACCGAACCGATCGTTCATTTCGCGGCGGGATAGCGTTTCCTTTACCCCGCCCATGCCCCGGAGTTCATATCCGGGAGTGTCGTATTTGACGATGAGGGCGACGGTCGCCGCCAGTTCATCGCCTAGCTGCCGAAAAAAGCCGCTTCGTCTCCGAGTGCGCTGTCGATCTGCTTCGCGATGGCGGGCACGGAGAGCAGCTTACGCTTGTTCGCATCGTTGCAGGCCGGCTTCTTGTCGTCGCCGAGCATGGCATCACCGGAGAACGTCCAAGACACGATTGCGGCCGACAGGAGAGCAATCGTGTTGTCTTCGATCTTCTCTGCCGTGACAGTGTTCCGGCCGCCGCGAAGCGCCTTGTTCTTCAGGGCGCGCTCCACGGCCTTTACCGCATCGCTTTCGAGGCTCTGGAGCTCGACCGACACGCCGAGGGGAGCGCCGGTCGCCGGGTGCTTCAGGTCAATGGTGATCGTGTTTGGGTTGAGGGAAAGCAGGTCCATTGATCACCTTACGGGGTTTCGACAGGGGCAACGAAGATCGGGCGCTGATCGGTGAAGGCGACCGTGTAGGACTCCCGAATGAAATCGTCCGTGCCGCCGCCGAGCAGTTGCGGACCGGAAACCGGGCCGGCGGCGTACATGATCGTGTTCGACCAGGACGGCGTCGGGGCGTCGGCATATTCGACCTTGATCGCGTAGTTGAATTTGGTGGCCGCAGCGGCGCGGATTGCGATTTGGCCGGGATCGTCAAAGATGCGGGCAACTTCGATCGCCAATTCGCCGGCATCCTCGACCCCTTTGGCCTTAGACATGACCTCAGTATCGAGCGTGTTGTAATTGATGATGTTCGGGGCGGCGCCATAGTCGCCCAGATTGCCCACGCTCGTGATCTCCGTGAAGGTTAGAGCGCCGAAGCCGGCCGCATTGAGTGGCAGCGTAACGGCCGCCGTGCTGATGTAGACTTTCGCCCCCGCAAGGGTCGTCTTCAAGCCTGCCATTGTTCGGATCCTTTCCTAGGCAAAACAGTAGTATGGGATGGTGACCGGGATCTGGACCCGGTTTCCTTCCTGGATTGGGCCTGATGCCCATGGCTCGCTGCTGATCGTGACCTTCACGCCAGAAGCAAACAGCGAACGGTTTTTGAAGAGCGAGATGATGGTCTCGACTGTCTCGAGCGCACCAATGATCCCCACGCCTACCGCGAACACGACTGAGACCTGGTAGAGCCCCCGCTTCTGCTGCGGGTCGTCTCCCAAGGTGATTTCCCGCGTCTGGTTTGGCAGGAACGAGACTGCCAGGTACTTCGACGGCATGGATTGCCCGGCGGCCGGAAACACGACGTTAGGTGCAGCGATGGGGAGCGCCGGCGTCATCGTAAGTAGATGATCGGTCAACGCCTTGAAGATGATTGCGTCGATACCGACCGCCATGTATCAATTCCTCATGTCCGAAAAGCTGACCGACAACCAGGCGCATGACTTGCTGACCAATGCGAGGATGACGCTCGCGCAGGCGACTGGTGAAACGGTTCGCGCTGAGACGGCCCTACGCGCCGCCGAGAAGTCGTTGATGCTGCTGTCCCTCGGGCTGCTAATGGCCGCCGAGGAAGGCAGCGACGGCAACCGGGCAATCAAAGACCAAACGCAGCCTTGACCTTCTTCGCGGTGCGGTCGACCGTCATTCCCCAATTCTGGACAGCAAGACGAACGAACGCATCCGGCGGCTGGCCATTGGCGCCGTACTCGCGGTGGCCCGCGTACGCCGCTGTGTAGCCGAAATACAGCGTGTCACCGATGGCTGCCCCGGCAATCACCGCTTCGATCTGCCCATCGTTATAGGTGTAGGCCCCGCCCTCGACCGGCTGGGCAGCCGGGTTGATTGATGGCATGGCGGCGGTGGACGCCATGAGCGAAGCCCGGAGGAACCCGGTGTCCACCCTCATCCGGCCGCCGGCGGCGCGAGGCGTCTGCATCTCGCGCACGATTTCCTTCGTGCTCTCCTTCAATACCGCCTCGACAGCCTCCGGCACCTTATCAGCCCATGCCGCGATTTGAGCGCTGAACTTGAGGTTTGCCATCAGGCCGCCCTCGCCCGGTAGCGCCGCAGGCCTGCAGCGATGTAGTCGACGTCATACTCGCACCAGCAGCGGCAGCCGGATATTTCGCTGATCGGCGCGCGCGGGTCGCCCGGATAGCGAAGCATGGCGCCGCTCGGACTCTGGAATACTTGATCGATGCCGACGGCTTGCCCATTCAAAACGCGGTGCGTGTGCCTCACCCGGTTGTCGCCGGCTGAATGCCATCGCTTGTTGACGTCCTGGGCCTGGACCTTCCCGGCCTCGATCTGCTGCCGCATCGCTTCATCGCGCGCGGAGCCGAGTGCCATCATGGTTTCGGTGCGAGCCAGCATTTCCCCGCGGAGAAGCAGGTTCTTATCGCGAAGCCTGCCGATGATCCGCGTCAGGGTTTCTCCGGTGACCGGCTTTCCAGCGCGTATCGCAGCCATAACGGTCCGGTCGAAACGCTTGTCGCGCGTCTTGAGCTCGAAATACCGGTTCATCAGGTCCGGGGCGCCGGAAGCAAGATGCAGGCGCGCCCGTTCGATAAACTCGAGCTGGTATCGCGTCAGGCCTAACACGCCGCCTTCTCGGCGGCCGGTGACGCGGTTCTGCCGGCCGACAACGTCGAGCGCCGTCGATCTCGGGTTGGCCCCGCGGGCAAGCCCCTGCTCCAGCGCCTGGCGGATGCCCTGCCGCTGGTCATCGGTGATGTGCGTGACCATCGTCGACGACAGGTCGCGGAGGATCGCCTCGGCAACGGGGTTGCGAACGCCGAAACGCCAGATAACACGCGCGCCATTCGGCTCGATCAGGTTCGGCAGCTCTCCGACCGCATTGATGCCGCCGGCGTTGAAGGCCTCGGTCAACGCCACATCAAGAGCCGAGAATGCCTCCGGCTCCAAGTGCATTGCCTCAATAGCGCCGTTGACGTCGCCGCACTCAAGACGCTCGATCACGCGCGCCAGCACGACCGACGAGCGAATTTCCTCGATTGCCTCACGAAACGCAGCCGCCAAGCGCGGTTCATACGTGGCGAGCAGCTCGTCGAAGGTCATGCATCGTCCCTAGCAAAGGTGACGGTGATCGCGCGCCGTGTGTTGGTCATGCCGACCGACTGCATCGAGGAGAATTCAATCTCAACCTTGACGCCATTCCGAACAATGGGAGGGACAACGTCGGCGAGATCGCGAACGGCCTCAACGGCATGCACGTTCGGATCTGTCTCTATGTCGAATTTGATCGATCCGTCCGCCATCACTTGGCCTCCGCTTTGGCGATCTGCTTCTCTGCCGTCTGATTGGCCGGCTTCACCAGTCCCATCTTTTCCAGCGTGGCCGCTTTGATTGCGGTAAGCTCCGGCTTGTCGCCGATCTTGTAGCGCTCGAAGGGCTTAACGACTTCGACTTTGATCTTGCTCATTACTGATCCTCTCACCACTTGGGCCAGTCGACCTTCGGGCCGACACTGGGTTTGATGACTTCCTTGGCGACTTTGTCGGCGATCTCACGTCCGTAGAGGTCAACCAGGACGGCAAATATCTTCGAAGCAGGCGCTTCCATGAGTTTCTGGAAGTTCTGTGCGGGCACGCTCATGCTGCGATCCTTCCTATGAAAAAGGCCCGCCGAAGCGGGCCTGTTGAGTAAGCGTTTCAATTGCCGACCTAGGGGCCTATTACACCCGGAACAGGTCCCCAGGGGCCCTGACAGAAGCATGAACTTCCTTGATAGCCAGGTTGATACATCATGCACATGGGCGCACGATTCATCGTGTTGTAACACGTCCGTCCCATCCCGCCCTGCACTTGTGTTACATGGATTGGTAAATTGATGTTCGTTTTTATGCTTCCGCCCTCAGGATCTCCGTGGATGCTCTGCCCCCCTTGCGCGACACAGCCGCACAAGATGAGTGAGGTTGAAACGACAACAAAGCGAAGCTTCATTCTGTCGCGCCTTCTGCAGCTGCTGAACTTTGGGCTGTTGACGCTGAGGTTTGCCGCGCCTCGCGCGTGCAGTTCGCCGTCATACCTGCGCAGACGTCGCCAACACTGACCGTGTTGCTGACTGTCCCTCCCGTGGCATTTCCCGTGACCGTGTGGCCACCCATCGCGCACGAACACAAAGTTGCGCTTAGCACCAACAGAATGGCTATAGTTGTTTTCTTCCTCATATGATTGAGCCCCTCATCTCCCCACAACCAAACAATATCACATGTACCGGAGGTGTAAATCAGCGACTAAAAATATACCTATGCGATTCTTCCTTGGACGATGAAGACGACCGGCGTGATGCCGTCGTATTTGTTCGGGTCGCCGTTGATGATGGCGTAGTCTTTCCCATTGGCGGTGACGACGTCGCCGACGGTCGGCTCGATCGGAAGACCGACCGCCGAGATGTAAATCTGCATATCCCCGCTGAGAATGACCGTTCCGTCGATGTAGCGGGTCTCATAGGCCATAGGCACGAGCGTGGCCGGATAGGCCGTCTCGACAGGATCGCCGCCGTAGACAGGATCCGGAGGCGTCACGCGCTTGACCGTACCGGCTTGACCATACTTGGCGATCAGGCGCTGCGCCGTCGCCTGCATCCGTGCATAGATCGGGTTCGCCATCAGACCACCAGAGCGCCAGGGATGCACGGCATGAGGAACGGCCAAAGCAATCCCTCGATCGTCGTCACGACAGGCGTGGCGAGTGAGACGAGATTGTCGATGTCCGTTGACGAAGAGGTTGAATACTCGACTTCAAGCTGCCCAATCTTCTCGCGCTTCACCGTTTGCGATCCGGTGACGACGGGCGAAAGGCTCCCCTGGTTCGTCAGCTCGAGGAATGCCGCCTCGTAGGAGGCGTTGATGATGGCGACCGGTGTTTCGTTTGAGGGGATCTCCTCGCCGTAGTAGGTCGTCGCGCCGGTGCGCGGCCATGCGCGCTCTTGGGCATACCCGCCGGTGCGCCGGCCGCTGAACTTCGGCTCATACCGATCGATCACCAGAGAACCGCGCTGGCGGGCAGCGGTTTTCTGTTCATCGGTCGTGCCATCGGGAAAGACATAGCCAGCTTCGGTTGCGTAAGACGTGAAGCCGTCGTTCGTGCCGTATCCAGCCATGTCGATCTCCGATGCAAGATTAGGCCCGGCAGATTACCGCCGGGCTGATTGTCAGGGCTGCGTCGCCAGCTCTTCGAGAGCAGCGACAATCTCGTCCTTGGTGGACGGGGTCTTTTCGCCGAGCAGCTTTTTAGCGGCCGACTTGAAGGACATGAACTGCACGTTCTGGTCCTTCGCCATTTCGAGCACTTCCAGTGCCGTCTTCGGGCCGTCGCCGTCCTGGTTGGCGGCAGCCTTGGAAGCGCCCTCGATCTTGAGGAAGCGAAGGCGCTTGGCCTTTTCGAGATCAACGCCCTCGAGATCGACGTCTCTGGTTTCGCCCGGCTGGATGTAGACCGCCCGCCCCTTCGAGCGGACGCCCTGCAGCGCTTTGCTGTTGTTGGTGACCTTCATGACCGATCCTCCGATTACGGTGCGGTGATTTCGTCGCCGTAGGCGGCAGCACCGGGCAGACGCCATTCGGTACCGCCGGTACGGGCGATGATGCCGGTTTCGAAGCCCATGATGGACTTCTGGCGCGGCTGGAGGACACGGCGCGGCATCGGCAGGTGGAAGCGGAGAACTTCCGAATCCCGGCGATACACGACCATGCGGCCGCCGCCGTCCTGGGAGGCCGTGGCGAGCTCGCGGAGCGGCTGGATGTCGAGCTGCTGGCCCGTTTCCGCCGTGTAGACGTTGTTGCGGCGGATGTACTCCAGGAGGGTCAGAAGGCCGTCGCCTTCGCCGAGACGGCGGGTAGCGATGAGACGGAACGCTTCCGGCGGCAGGCGGAGCGTGTCGACCCATTCCACTTCCGAGGTATTCTCGCGGACGCTGGAGATCAGGTCGTTGATGTCCCGGAGGATCTGGTCGTTGGTCTTGTTGACCCAGAAGGTGGACGAACCGCCGCCCCCTGCGCCATCCGCGGCAACGTCGACACGCGAGACCTGCGGGTCGTTGACAAAGCCGGTCCAGTTCTTCTCGGTCGTGCCGACCATGGCAACCGAGTTGAGCAGGCGCTCGACCTTGTCGGACGCCGACATGGCCTTGGTGCCGTTCAGGTCGATGCCGTAAAGGGCAGCCTGATTGACCTCCTCGAGGTTCCACTCCCAGCCGGAGCCGATCATCGCGAAGTCATGGCTGGCCATGTCCTTCGTTGCCTGGTTGAAGGGCATGTCGGTACCGGCGCCGGAGAGGAACTTCGCCTCGCCTGCGGTATCGACGGTGAAGAAGGTCGTGCCGATCGCCCAGGCATTCCCTTCCGTCACGACGGGCACGTGTGCACCGTAGTTGAAGGTCGGATAGCGCCGCTGGTAGATGCGGGTCTCGATGTTGCGCCCCTGCGCGATGACGAAGGGGAACGCGGCCTGCGCATCAGCGAAGGCCTGACGGATGATCTGGTTCATAGTTCAGGGTTCCTTTCGCGAGCCGTTACGCCTGATGGCGCAGGCCAAGGCTGATCTGGACGATGGCGCCATCGGTGCCCGATTCTTCGAAGAAGGCATCGGGGATTGCGGGGTTGGCACCCGTGTTGTCCGTGTTCGTGTAGCGGCCGGTGGCGGTCACATAGTAGACCGGGTCACCGGCAGCGACAGTTGCACCCGCGGTGACGTACATCGTGCCCATCGTCATGAAGGCGCCGGTGAAGTACTGCGGATAGGCGTCAGGGTTGCTGGCGCTCGGCGGTACCGCGGGATTGAGCACTGCGAGCCCGAGAAAGTCGCCGGTGGTGAGGATGGCAACGCCATGATTGCCGGCTCCCCGCTGAGCGGGAGCGCCGAACTTGATGCCGGCCGCCGTCTCGACAGTGCGGCTGACCTTGTTGCACTTCTCTTCGGAAGCGATCTGGCCTGCAAGCCCCTTCGCGGGAGCCGCGCCATAGGTGGTCTGGTAGGTAGCCATTGAAGCGCCTCCTTAGTTGGCTGCCGCAGAGGTCTTGCCGGCCTTCATGTCGGCGACCATCTGGGAATAGGCGTCGGTCACGACCTTGTCGGCGTCGCTGACCTGCGAAAGGCCATTCTGCACGACAGTGCGGAACGGATCGGAGCCGTTCTTGCTGGCGTCCTCGACGAGCATGTCGAAGCGAGCGTCGATGTAGGCCTCCGACTTGTCGGCGATGGCAGCATCGCCGAGCTTGGCGACGACGACAGCCTTGCGAATCGCCGCATCCGAGAGACCTTCGGTCTTCACGTCCTTGGCGATCGCATGCGCCTTGGTGATGAGATCAGCACGGGCCTGGACGCGCTTGTCGAGATCGGCGTCGGAAAGGATCTTGCCTTTCAGAGCATCGAGCTCAGCATCCTTCTTCGCCAGCTCGGCATCCTTGGCGGCCAGAGCCGTCTGATGGGCCTTCTCGGCGTCGGCGAACTTGGTGTTGGCGTCGGCAAGGCGCTGCTGCAGCGTGCCGATCACCGTGGCACCCTGGTCGGTTACTTCAACCGGGATGCCATCGACGGTAACCGTCTTCAGGGTCATGATCTTGTCCTCTTTCGGTTTCTGATCACTGGTGAACGGGGCAGCGCCCCACGACCTCACACCGTCGCCGATGCGAGCTTCTGATCCGGCGCGTCCGCGCTGCACGATGGCGACGTGGTTGATCCGGATATCCTTCTGGATGGCGTCGTACTTCTCGCCCTCGGGCGTCGTGCCCGGTTCCCATGCGAGATCGCAGGTGTAGCCGGCGGAAAGCTCACGCTTGCCGCCCTCGATGTCGCCGATGGTGGCGCCGTCCATGACTATGAGCGGGACGCGGACGAATTCACCGTCGCGGGCGACCTCGTCGCCGATCTGGCCGACGGAAAGCGCTTTCCAGTTCTCGGCCGTCACCGCCTCGTCCGGATGATCGTTCGTCACCGGCTTGTGCGCGTAGCTGCCGAGGCTGTCCTTATCAAAGACCTGATCCTCAGGACGGTAGACCTTTACCGTTGCCATTTCCGGCTTGCCGACCTCATGACCGGCATAGAGCTGGATGCCAGTGCGCGCGGTGCGCACGTCAGCAACAAGGTAGCCGTCGGCGGTCCGTCGCGTGCCCGCGATCGGCGCAAGGTCTGTGAACTTCATGGTTGCCTCGCCTCGTAGGGTAACCCGGAAGGGCTACATTGCCCCCAACAACTTGTCGTGGCAGCATATTAGCCATAGGTAAGATGGGGGGCTTCGTTATGAGAGCATTGGTTTGGTCGCTCATCGGCGCCGTCTCCTGGGCGTCGATTGCGCATGCGGAAAATACTTTCGGCACCGCGGAAATCACCATCTCAGACTCAGATGAAATTTCGATTCTGGCGGTCGGAGCCACTTCGAAGCTCGAGGCTGTGAACAGCACTTACGTCATCGGCGGCACGTTCGTGCGAGCGTCGGACGGCGTCCAGACACCAATTGAAGTGCACATACCCGAAGCAGTCACTACAGAAATGGCTTTTGCAACGGCCAAGGAGATGGGCATCGTTGTCACGCAGCGCATTACTGCGCAATTTCAAGCAGGCGAGAACAAAATTAATAAGGCGGTCTATTCGGTGTCCGGTGAACGCTCCGGCTCGATAATTATGACGGATGATCCCATTCCGATCATCGCTTACGTTCTAATCGCAGGTGTCGCATTGGTCATCGGTACCGAAACTGCCTCAGCCGTTATTTGCGAGGGCGAATACAAGCGGAAATACGAAATCAAACCGTTAGAAGGTACTTTCACTTTGGATTCCGAGTGCGTGAAGAAATGACGGTCGCGGCTTTTGTCACGCACGGCGGATCTCCTCGCCCACTATAGCCGCGCTGTGCTGGGTAGGATCGATTTCTTGCTCGGCGAGCTTGCCGTATTCCTCAATCGCTGCATCGAGGCCGGGCAGTGATCCGTCCTCAATGAACGTGTTGACCAGAGCATCGGAAACGGCTTCGCGCGGGATGATCTCCTGCCCCGTGCCGGATCCGACCAGCTGCCGAGCCGCATCGGCCTTCGTCTTGAAGACGTCGGCCTTCTCCTTCTCCGACATGCCCCAGAGCGGTGCCCATTCGTAGTAGATGTCCGGATCGCGGGAGCCGAGCGCGCTGCGAATGATGCACTCGTCGAGGCGCGCCATGGCAGGCGTCATCTCGACGGTCTGCATTGCCTGCAAGCGGTCGTAGTAGTTGCGCAGGTCGCTTTCGCCGGTCGCGTTCATGCCGGCCGGCGACTGGCCGAGAAGCCGGGTGGCCGGAATGTCGGCGGCGCCGGAAACGATCTGCAGGAAAGACATCAGCACATCAGGCAGCGTGGCGAAGCTGGCGGTCTTCTGCTCGTACTCCTCCTCTTTGTCGAGGAGCAGGTCGCCGTTGATGCCCTTGGCCGTGGCTGCGAGCGTGTAGCGCTCGAGGATCTTCGCCCGGTACCGCTCATCGCCAAGGTTCTGCATGAAATCCGGGATGCGGATCACGTTGACCTTCGCCTCGAAGACGAGGCTGGCGATGTTTGCCGCGGTACCGTCGGCCTGCTTGATCGCATCGACGACTGACAAGAGCACGCTGTCGCCCCAGCCGGCATAAGTCGTGGTGACGATGTCCTCGTCAGGCTGTTGGCTGCCGTTGAAGATGACCAGGCGCGAGGGATGGATTTCGACCTGGGTGCCGTCGGCGGAGTTCAACTGGTAGACCTTCGGTTTGCCGTACCATTCCGACGCCGGATCTCGATCGATTTCGCCGGCCGTGAGATGGCGCCGCGTCATGACCGTGAGGTATTTCAGACCGCCCTTCCCGATGCGCTCGACGTCAAGCGGCTGTGTCAGGTCCTGGTCGCCGGTACCGATGACCATCGCAGCGCCGCCCCAGAGCCGCGCCTTGATGCGGGTCTCCAGCAGCTTGCCCTTGAGGTTCAGCCGCTTCTCTTCCGCTTCGATTGCCTCGATCTGCGGCTTCTTCGCCTGCCAATCGCGCCAGGCGCGGATGCTGTCGAAGGCCGGGATATCGACGATCTTCCGGGGCAGCCACGCACCACGGTAGGCGTTGAGCAGCTCCTCGTCCGACAACATCGGCATCGAATAGACGTTAGCCGCTGCCTTGTCCCGGCCGGTGCCCAAGCTGGCGACCATGTTTGTCAGGCTGTCGCGGACGAACGCGATGATGTTGGCCATGTCCGCTCCTAAACATTCGACAGCGTAAACGTGGATCCGGTGATGTGCACGTTATCAGCCGCTATGACCGCATCAGCGAGATTGTGCGACTTCACGCCGAGGTCTTTCTTGAGCTTAGCCTTCGGCACCACCCGCTTCTTGCCCTCGGTCTCTACCCACCACGGTACGCAAAGCTCGGTGAACAGTGCATCAAGCTTTGCCTTGCCGACCTCAGAGGCGAATGACAGGATGTCTTCCGGCTTTATGGGCTGGCCTCGCGTCACTGCATTGAAGGTGAGCATCGCCCGGCGCGCCGTATTGGCCCACGCCTGCGCCTTTAGGTTCAGATACTCATCTTTGTTGAGCGGGCTGTTCTTGTTGAAGGGATCGCTCGGTTTGTCGCCATCCATCACGGCGCCCCCGGCGTGGAATGCGTAGTGCCTTACCTTCGCTCCATCGACCTTGTTCTGCTCGTCGATGTATCCGCCGACGAATGCCCCGACGCCGATTGTGTCGTATGAAACCGTGGCTCCGGCATGCTTGGCCTTCGTCCAGACCTTCTTGGCGTTCTGGACGAGTTGGTCTTTATCCGACGACCAGTCCTCGGCGTCGACGAATACGCCCTCGATCTTATCAGCGGTCGCGCTCTTGTCCTCGCCGTCGTCGGCGGGGTCGAAGCCGATGATGTTGCGGCCGGTGAGGCTGACCTTCAGGACCTTGTGCGCATCGACACACGCGTCGAGCCAGCGGCGCTTGAAGATCGAAAGCTCGCTGTCGCCGAGCGGCACGCCTCGATAGACGTGCTCGAACATCTCCGGGTCGCGTTCCTGCATCGCCGCGATATCGCGCAGCGCCTTGGCCGAGAGGAACGGGTTGGAGGTGTAGTTGATCTGCTTGACGATGCAGTGCGGTGGCGTGTTGACGACGAAGTTCTTCCAGACGTAGTCGGTGACGAACTTCGGGTTGAACAGCAGGATAGCCAGGCTGTCTTCCTTGCGGATGGTCGGCCCGATGACCGTCCATTGCTCTTCGGTCAGCTTTTCGGCTTCTTCCACCCAGAGGATATCGACGTCGGACGTTCCCTTGATGTCCTCAAGGTTTCGCTCGATGCCGTAGAAAATGAACTCCGCGCCAGTCCTGCGATGGATGATCGTCGTCTTCTGCACGTCGAAGACTTTGCTGAGCCCGAGATGAGCGATCGCCCATTTCAGTTCGGTATAAACCGAATCCTGAATGCGGTTCTGGAAGCGGCGGATGCAGAGAACCCGCATCTTGACGCCGACATGGTCGACCAGGCGCACCAACTGGCACGCCGTGTCTCGTGTCTTT
The DNA here is from genome assembly GCF_002885915.1 of Sinorhizobium sp. M4_45. Lineage (NCBI taxonomy): Bacteria > Pseudomonadati > Pseudomonadota > Alphaproteobacteria > Hyphomicrobiales > Rhizobiaceae > Sinorhizobium > Sinorhizobium sp. M4_45. Next base: position 607,890 of record NZ_NWVE01000001.1, on the reverse strand, counting down.
GAACTTGAGCGTCCACCGTGGAGAACCGCGATGTCCGCCTGTCCAAGGAAGACCTGTTCCCAAAAGTCGTGAAGCGCGGGGTTGGTGAGATGGGTGGTGGCGTCTAGCTCTTTTCGCTGCGCAGCACTTCCCGCCATGTTCTTGTCTCGGTCTGTATCGGGGCGCCGTCAGGTCCGGAGTGCTCGTGCCGCTCAACGAACATGCCAAGGTGCTTCCCGATATCCACGAGAGCGCCCTTCTTGTCGTGAAACTTGATCTTGATGCCGCCGGTCGAATTCTGGCTGATCTCGGCAATGGCCGCGGCTGTGTCGTCGTCGATCTCGTCGCTCGAAATCAGCTGGACGTTGTTGGTGACGACGTTCTTGATCACGAGGACGTCACCGCCATCCGGGTTATCCTCTTCGGTCACCAGCGTGCCCTGCCATTTGATCGCCTTGCGGATGTCGGCGAACCCGATCTTGGCCAGCTCTGCCAGGACGCGCTCTTTCGTGATGGCGAGCTTGTCTATGGCCTTCTCGGTGGCTTTGCGCTCCACCGTCTGCTCCCATTCCAAAAGTTCGGCGACGCGTTGTCTGATGTTGTCTTTCTGCTGTAAACGCGAAGCATTTCCCCGGTCAGGCTTGAAGCCTGCTTCCGCATACGCGTCATCTGCTGTCTTGCCTTTGGCGAGCGCCTGCGCGAACTTCTCGTGCCGCGCGTTTTTCAGGACGGGCATGTTTCAACCTTGGGGGAATTGAATGGATAGAGATACTCTTCGCTTTATGCGCGAACGCTTCAATGCTGAGATCGAACACGCGGAGCGGATGATCGAGTTCATCGAGAAATACCGCTTTGTGCTAAAGGACGTCACGGACACCAGAAGCGACGACGAGATCATGGAAGAGCAGAAGCAAATGCATCTTCGTCTCATTGAGAACTACTCGCGTTATCTCAGCGCGCTGGACAAGAACCTCGCGTAAGGGGAGCGGGGCTGTGGCCTCATGCTGAGGCTTCAGCCTCGCGCTTGAAGAACAGCACCCAATGGTAGGTATTGCGCGGTACCGCCTGGACGAGGGCGTATCCCTCTGCCGCCTTCTCGTTGATGAAGGCTTGCATGCTCTTGAGGCCGTCTGGGCCCGTGTCGAATTTCTCGACGAGATAAAGCTGCATTTCGCGCTCCTGGGGAAGAACAGAGTCGGGCCACGGTTTTCGTGGATTTGCGCTTGCAAAACCACGAAAACCGTGGGATAACCCCCTTGCACGAATGCACCACTCTGGAGATCAATCAATGACTGGAAATGCCCTCAAGCAGCTGCGCAACTGGGTACCTCTCACTCAAGCCGCCTTCGCCGAAGAAATGGGTGTGCCGCTGCGCACCTACGAAGATCTTGAAACTGGCAAGACTGCGGTTCGCCCGGTTCACATCCAGGCTGGCAAATGGGCCGTTCTGAAAACCACCGCCGACGGCATTAAGGGAGCGCATCTCCCCAACGAGCTTGCCGATGTTGCTGCAAAAGCACTGGAAAATGTCGCGCTTCACGACGCCTGCCCCGTTTGCGGGCGCCCAGGCACGTTACAGGCACCGCGCACAGGCGGAGACTACAGCGAATATACCTGCCAAAATTGCAGTACATTCCGCATCAGTGGTACCGCTGAAGCAATGTGGGACGGTCAGTCTCGTCTTCAGCGGTTCCGCGCACTCGCCAAGGCAAAGTCCAAAACTGCCCCTGACAGCGTTGAGACGCCAATGATCTCGTCCTATGATCTGAAATGACGAAGGCGTCCACCCTACCGCATAGACGGCGGTCATTCGGTGGTCGCGCTTGCCCAGTCAATCCCAACGCCTTGCGTCGCGCCTCCAATGATCCACGGCGTGGCGCATCGCCTCTTCTCGTCCGCAGCCGTGCTTGTCCATGTAGAAACGGATCAGCGATAGCCGGCGGTCCTCGTCCATAATTGCAAACACGTTTCGGAACTGCAGCTCAACCCCGGAGATTTCCGGCTGGCCGCTGCCAAAGCGCTTGCTCAACAGCCAATAGACGAGACTGCCGACGACTACGGCAACCGCCGTGCCGACTCCGATCTCTAATAAGGTGAAGTCTGACGAGAAAATGGGCGCATTTCTCCTATGCACCGAGTGTGAGATCTCGGCAGCGGTCCGGCGAGTGTTCCCTCATTGAGGTCCGCAACTGAACAACCGCAAATCACTGCAGGAAACCTATACGGCTTTGGAGAGATTTTCAACCTCCGCGTCAGCGGTGAGGCTGCTCAATTCACTGATAATTTTCTGCACGCGCTCTTTGATCTGTGGGCTTAGAGAATCTATAGCCCTTTCCGCCTGGTCGACCATGGAGACGCGAGCTTTCCGGCCTTTCGGCAGGATCTTTCGGAGCTGGCCGCGGAGGTGCTGGATTTGCTCGTGGCGCTCGTTCTCCTTCCGGCAGTGCTGCTCGTAGAGGAAGGCCTGCCGGCGCTCGTGTTCGGCGAAGTACAGCGCCTCGATGGTCCCGTCGGGAAATTCGAGAGGTCCATAGTTGGCGCCGCGCAGGAAGCACACGACGCCGTCGACGCGGCGGAGCTCCTCGAAATTCAGCCTCGGCAAGTTCACGAAGGCATAGCCGACCAGGAACGGGAACCGCTTCTGCAGGATCTGTTTCGTCCGGTGGTGCCTCAACTCGGTGTAGAACGACGGCATGAAAATGTCGAAGCCGTCCTTGCGGCAGTTCCGCTCGATGATGGATTCCATGCGACGGCCTTCCGGGAGGCGCTCGTCGACGGCCGCCATACGCTGATAGCCCGGGGCCGTCCTGATTGCATACCAATGTGATCTGCTCATGCTTGTCCCTCGTTCTTTTTCGGCAATGATCTGGCCTGGTGATTTCGGCAGTAGCGGCCCGTCGTTTCCGCCGCACAGAATAGGTACGGGCCACCGGTGTTGAGAGGCCAGCAACATTCGCAGGCCGTTAGTTCGTGGAGAAGCTTTGCGCGTTTGAGCCGCTCGGCATCGTAGGCCGTTGACGGGATCTTCGGTTCCGGCGGAAGTTCCGGAGCCAGTTCGCGTGTCCGTCGTGCCGGCTCGCGCTTAGAAGGCACCAGCTTTCGCTTCAGGCGCGGGGGAAACCGGTCACGGTTGCGATACGCGATGCCGATGACGACGTTCCGTGACACTCCGAATCTGCTCGCGATCTGAGCTGCCGATAAGCCCTCGCTCCAAAGCTTGGCAGAAGCCTCGATGTCGACGGTGCGGTGCTGGATGGTCATGCCGCGCGCTCCTCTTCCGTTGGCTCCGCCGCCTCGATCTCGGCCTTGACCTTGCCGCGATACGCCATCTGCTCCGAAGTGACCTCGCGGGCATCAGGGAGCGCCAGCATGCGTGCCAGCTCGTCAGCTCGCTCCGGCGAGATCGATGCGGGCTGAACGTTCAGCTTGGTCTGAATCCTGCTGCGGTTGACGCGGACAGCGATCGGCGACCAGACCTCGTCGATAGCCCAGAGATGGACCGACCCTGCCGGCAGTTCCCGCGATTTGGCGAGCTGGGCGAATTCCAGATGGTCAACGCCCTGGGCGACGAGGGAGAACCCCTTGGCGGCCAGTTCGTTGGCCCGATCGCGCTGGGTGGCCCGCAAGTCCATCAGGCCATGAGCGTTCGGAAGCGTCCTGCTGACGCTATCCTGCACGGCTCGCATCGTTTCCTGCTTCCGAATCCGATCCTCACGGATGAGACGGCACTCGGCATTGGCCATTGCCGAAAGCTCCGCCGGGAGGGGGATGAACGCCTTGTTGATGTTCTCGTATTCGCCGCGCTTCAGCTTCACGTAGGCCCGTCGCAGCCCGAAGACCGGCACGTTGCGGAGGGAGAAGCGATATTCCTCGACAGGGTTCTCAGCCGTGATGGATTCTGAGATCCGCATGCCGCCACTCATGAGGCCCTCGATGCACTGGGCGATGTCGTCGGGGTTGGCCGGCGCGAGCTGTTCAGTGAGAACGGAAATCTCCTGCTGCAATGTCGACAGTTGGGCCGGCAAATTGGTCATCTGGTTCACCGTAGAGTTCTCGTTTCAGCCTTGCGTGGATGTCGTGGTGGCGTTGCATGGAAGGGCTTTGCGGGCGCGGAGGCGATTGCGCTTGCGGATGCTGGCGCCCTCCTCCGCGGTCCTGATCGCGAGTGAGCCAGGAGACGACGAAGCGCTTCATGCCCTTGCTCGTCTTGCGGTTCTTGGGATTGGCGTTGAGCCAGGAGCGCATCGCTGCGAGCTGCTGGCGAACGTTCACCGCAGGGAAGGCCTCTGACCACTCGGCCAGGTCTGCCTCTGTGATCGGAACCATGTCGCCATTGACGGTAGGAAGCTCGATCACGGTCGGCGACGAAGGGGTGGCCGGAGCGGATTTTTCCGGCTCCGGGCAAACATCCGAACGGAGTGAGGATGTATTATCTCTGGTTATGGTATCTGGAGAATGCTGTGGCAAAACGCTAGCATTTGCTAGACGTGCTTCTTTATCTTTCAATGCCTTAGAGCTTCCACCCTTAGCCCCGGCGTCGGCTCTCAACTGCGATTTTCTCTCGCTTTTTTGCAGCTCTTTCGTCAGGCGATTGTGGCAAATTTCGCCGTCGGTGACATCGAAGAAGCCGATAAGGTCGGCCTCGATCGCCTTCCACTTCTTCACGCTCATGCGGACGACGCGTGCAAGTTTCGCATCGTCGTTCGGTAGGCGGCCGCCGGCATTCCACATGGCCATGAGCAGCAGCATGTAAGCGCCGATCTGCTCGGTACTCAGATGCAAGGTGTCGCCGATGAAATCGGAGACGTAGAGCTGCATAAAGGGGCGTTCACTCATAGGAAAAGCCCCTGTTGCTCATCGTATCGCTCGGCCGTTTTGACCGACCGCCTGTAGCGGTCGAAAGACGTTTTGCGCCAAATCTGAGGTGAATTGGCCCATCGTGCGACGTCGCGGAGCAGCTGCTTGTTCCAATCGAACCGAGGGAAAGGCGTACGCTCAAGAGCGTTGAGCTTCATGTAAGGCTGGACGTGCGGCTCTCCGCCCCAGGCTATGACCTCTTTGATCCGCTCCATGCATGCCGCGACCGGCTCATTGCCGATGAGCACGTAGACGCGTTTCCGACGAGGCGAGACATCGCGAAGCATCCGCATGACGCGTTCGACATAACAGCGTTCGTGATGGTCGTCGTAGGCGAAGCGCCAAGGGCCTTTGTTGATGCGTGACCACCTGACGAAGCAGTCCTCGTCAAAGGTCCGGGGCTCGAAACCGCTATTGGCGTCGAGGAGCGGGACTCCTTCTCCGAGATACCGCTCGATAATGAAATTCTGATAATCCGCCGGAAGCCCTGAGAGATTGTTGTCGCAAAGGATCGGCCGAACCGGGAACTCAGGCAAAAGCGTGAATTCTTTGCCCTCCATCTTTGGCACGATGCAGAACCAGCACCCGACAGGGCACCCGCGACTAGCTATAGTTGCCGCCGGATTGTGCCTCGAAACGGCATCTGGGACGTCGCCGCCGATCTCTGCCACGTCTGCCAGGAAGTGCTTGCGGGTGAAGATGCCGGGACCACCGGCCCGAACCTTGTAGCCAAGAGCTCGATAATAGACGGCGCGCTGGTATGCGTCGTTGAGCTTCCATGTGAAGGCGACAGACAGATAGGCGGTGTCACCCTCAGTCCATTCAGCTAGTCCGCCTATCCAGCCCGGTTTCGCCGTTACCATCTCACCACCACGACTTTTCTGTCTCGTCAAAGCCGGCGAAACGAATGGGTTTACGGGGAGCGTTCAAAGCCGCCATCTGGCATACCGTCGGGCCCAGACGATCGCGGTTCATCTTCATGTTTATGAGGGTGTCCGCCTCGTGTTCCTTGATGTCCAAGGCCTCGGCGATCGCCATCGTGTCGGGACCGAACTTGGCGTAGGCTTCCAGGAAGGTCATGCCATGCCTCCCGGCTCGTGGAACAAACACAGCCCAGCATCGGTTGCGCGATGAAAGAGGAGGCCTGAATGCCTACGACCCCAATCCCGAAGCCCAGTGACCCTGAATTCCCGCCAGACATGCCGGCGGATGTGCCGCCAGATCTGCCGGAGCCACCGATCGAAGAGCCAGAGCCCGACGTAGGCCCGGACACACCCGACATCAGTCCGGTGCCCGGCGAGGAGGTCCCGTCGAAGATGAGCGATTGAGCTTGTCATGCGGCCGCCCTCCCCGCGTAGAGGATCACCGGAGCGCGCGGCAGGCGCGGCGTCTCGGTCCAGATGTACCAAGCGTGATCTTCGGTCCCACTCTCATCGTTCAAGAGGAAGCTGATGCGGTCGACGAGGACGATCTTCCCAGCGAAGCGGGGATTATCTCGGAACAGGTGCGTTCGGGTATTACCGGAATCAAATTTCGCGGTGAGCAACATCGCAACGATGCCGCTGCAGGCCACCAGCGCAGTCTCAACGAACTTCACGGCGAGGCGGTTCTGCTTGCCATAAGGTGGGTTCGTGACGATTCCGTCACCGTGATAGAACTGGACGGTGCCAGGCGCTACAAAGTCGATGAGGGCTGAATGCTCTCTCGAGTAAGTGGCGATATCGCTCGTATAAACTTCGGCGCCCGCCTCGGTCAGCACATCAGCGATAAGATGGTTGCCGGCGCATGGCTCCCAGATTTCCATGCCCTTGACGGGAAAGTGGCGGACGAGCGCCTGTGTTGCCCATGGCTCCGTCTGGTAGAGGTCGTTTTCGATGCGGGCGTATTTGGAGGCGACTACCGTCATGCTGCCGCCCTCGCCTTGCACACAGCAATGACGGCGTCGAGCATGGCGATGTCGCGAAGCTTGTTCTCGGCCTCGGTCTCAGGACGCGGGCGCTTCGAGCGCGGGCCGTGGTCTTCCAACCAAGTGAACTTCTGGCGCTTCTGGGCTTCGGCCCATTCGATGACGTCGGAGTAGGTGGTCATACTACCGCCCTCACCGCTTTAACCCTGACGCAACCCGAAAATGCGAAAACTCCTCCAATCGAGTGAGGGGGCAATAGATGTCTTGGGGTTTCGAGCGTGGCCGGGTCTATAACCGTCGAGCTGATATTCACGGCCGATTTGGCGGCCAGCAGCAAGGCGGAATCATTACCCCTTCCAAGCACAGGCTGGTGATCATCATCACCGGAGAAGAAGGTCTCGAACACGGTTATGCCGACCGACAGCGGCCCGATGGCGTATTCGAGTATTTCGGTGAAGGACAGGTCGGCAACATGACGATGCAGCGCGGCAATGCGGCGATCGCCAACCATTCGGCGAACGGCGCAAGCCTCCTGCTCTTCCGGAAAACGCCGACCGGTCTTCGCTTTGAGGACGAGTACGTCTACGAGGCTCACCACTTTGAGCAGGCGCCTGATCGCCTTGGAAGTGTGCGTGACGCTCTTGTCTTCGAATTGAGGCAGGTAGCTGCCGTCGTCGAGCAGATCGAAGAGATGACACCCATCTCTCCAGACCTGAGCGAGCTCCGTAAGCGCGCATTTGCGGCTACCAACGCCACTCCTGCCAAGTCCAAGTCGACCGCTTCTGTGTTCGAGCGCAGCCGAGACGTGCGCGACTATGTTGTTGCGCGCGCGAAAGGCCATTGCGAGGGGTGCAGCCAACCGGCTCCATTCCGGCGCGGCAATGGCGTGCCCTATCTCGAGCCGCACCACATTCGCCGCCTCACCGACGGCGGCCCTGACGATCCGCGTTTTGTGATAGCGCTTTGCCCGAATTGCCATCGCCGAGTTCACTCGGGCGCCGACGGCTCGACGTACAATGGCAAACTCCTGGCGAGCATGAAGGCCATTGAGGCGTAGGCTACTCGTCTGCGCTGAAGTCATCACCATCCTCGTCTTTCAGTTCCGGAGCCAAATACTCCGCCCAATCGAGCCTACGGCCGGCAATCCGCTGCCATCTGCGTGCGAGCCAAAGCCTCGTCGACGTCGGCAAGCTTCGCATCCAGTGCAGCCAGACGGGCACGGAGTTCTCTCTGTTCACGCTTGCTCTCCTCGATTGCTGCCAACCGCAGCGCGTCCATTTCCTCGGCGTCGATGCGACGCGCGGTGCCTTCCCAGATCGAGCGGGCCCGTCTCTGGGTGAATTCCTTCTGAACGAAGCGATTGACGAACTTGCAGGCCTCAAAGAACACATTGTCGAGCTTGCCGTGCCGGCCCAGCGGAAACGCGTCCCTCAACAAGTCTCTTGCTTCAAGAACATCGGTACTCATTGTGTTGCCTTCGTTTTTTCCCTTGGGGCGAGACCCCAAGGACTTGTTGTCGGTTCCCAACACCTTGTCGTTCTCCTGTGCGATACCTTTCCGTGTTGATGGAGAAGCGTGATGCGCACAGGCATTACTTCCGATGGAGAGGACGGCGCCGCGCCAACGGCTGCCGGTCCCTCCCAAGTCATTCCGTTTCGCAGAGTCCGGGAGCCGCACCCTGCCTCTGCCGCCGGTGACGCACCCTCGTCGTCACCGGCAATCCCCCTTGGTGAGCTTGTGAACGCCGTCGTGTTGAGGCTCTCGAACAAGCGCATCCGGTTGAAAGTCTTGCGGGCCTCCGGCTTGGGAGGAGGAGAAGACGGAGGCCCGCGATAGCCGGTGGAGGTAGCCGGCTAGTTCGTTTTCAAAAGCGGCCGTCGCGGACGTCCGCCAGGATCAGGGCGGCCAGTTCGTCATCAGTCATTTTCAGGAATTTGTTCTCAGCGACCAGGTCGCGGCGCTCGGCAGCGAGCCGCCCGATCTTGTCGCAGGCCGCGTTGAAGATCTTCGCGCCGGCGACGGCGAGGCCGATGGAAGCACCACAGACAAGCAAGGTATTCATCATCATGCAGCCCTCTTCTGATCTGAGTTTGGATTGGACGGAGCGGCGCGGCTCACCTGGGCGCGATGAAAATCCACCCTGCCCTCAATGGTTCTTTGAGCTGCGGCGTCTTCTGATTTGGATGTCCGGAGGTACTCGCTCATGCGACTTCCTCCGGTTGCTCGCGCATAGCCTTCAGGCAGGTGTGACAATGGTTCGTGCCATAGCCGCCGCACGCTTCTGGGTTCCGGCAGTGCGGCCGGAGAACGGATTTCGGCTTGGCGGTGGAATTCTGTGCCCATTTCACGTCCGGGCCAGACGACGTTGCAACAGGGGACGCGCGCTCCGCGCTGCCATCTACATATTCGCCTCCTGCGTTGGCGCCGGCGAGAGTGCCCGCCGCCTCGCGGTCGGTCTCGCGCTCGGCGCTGGGGATTTCGGAGTTGGTGGGGAGGCCGAACGAAGCCGCCTCCCCTTCATGGCGGCCCTCACGATCCGCAAGCGTCCCGGCTCCAGTCCCGGCAGGAGAGGCTTCGGCTTGCGGACCTGCCTCTGGGGATGGCTCATCGTTGGTCGAGGGCCTCTCGTGCGTTCCTTCTTCCTCTTCACGGGCGATCATGATGTCGACGGCGGCGATCAGTGCCTTGCGGCCGGTCTCGGTCTGCACGCCAGCGGCGACGGTTTCCACGAGCTTGGCGCTGATCTCGCCCGTTTCCGGGTCGAATTGTTCAATGTTTTCTCGTGCGCGCGCAGGCGCAGGCGCATGAGGGGATTTTCCCTCGTAGGCGCACAGGTACAAATCGAAGATGGCCCCCTGCTCCGCGACGGTGTCGGAACCCTTCTTTGCGACCTTGCGCAGATGAGCGACGACGTTGCCCATAGCGGTCTTGTCGAAGCCCATGGATTTTGCTTCCGCATAAATGTCGCGGATGTCCTCGCCGATCGTGTCCTGCTCTTCCTTCAGGCGAAGAATGCGGTCGATGAAGGCTTTGATCTGGGCGTCCGACGTCATTGTGCCGCCTCCGGCGCTTTGCCGAAAACGTCGGGCCGCAGTTCGTGGCGGGATATGCCGGTGACACGCTCGATGTCGAGCACACGTTCCGCGGGGACACGGTTCCAAGAGTACAAGGCCGTGTGCTTGATGCCGAGTACACGTGCGAGCGAAACTACGCCCCCCGCCTTCTCCGCTGCTCTTTCGACGATCTCAATCATGTAAGCGAAGGTAAGTTACACTTACTCTCGTTGTCAAGCGCGATGTAGGTGATTTTTACGTAGGGGATAATTACAAGTAGGGTATGGATGATACGATCGGCGATAGAATCCGGGCTCGGCGCAAAGCCGTCGGACTTACTCAGCAAGGTCTTGCAGAAGCATTCGGCATCAACCGAGTGTCGGTGACGCTATGGGAGAACAACTCTACAGCGCCTGAACGTGACAAGATTGTTCCCCTCGCGGAAATCCTTCAGTGCGAGCCAGAGTGGCTTCTGACCGGGCAAGGAAATGCGCCGGAAGAAGCAGAGACTGGCATCACTAGGCGCCTGCGCGTCGTCAGCGCGAACGCCAAGCAGAAGAAGCCAAAGCCGAACGCGAGCTTCCCTCCTCGGTGGCAGCAGTTCCCCGGTGATAAGTCGATCCCATTGCGCGGCCATATCGCAGCCGGCGCCAATGGTCGGTTCATCATGAATGGGCAGGACATCGCCCAGGTATTCTGCCCACCCGGGCTCGAAGGCGTCGAAGGCGCCTATGCGGTGCAGGTGGATGGCCGATCCGGCGAGCCGCGCTTTTTCCACGGCGAAACAGCTTGGGTAAACCCGCATCTGAAGGTGCGCCAAGGCGATGATGTAATTGTGCAAATCCTTGGGGATGACGACGACGACGAGGTCTCAAGCTACCTGAAGCGCTTCGTCTCGCGCTCTGGCGATACGCTGCGCCTCTACCAATACAATCCCGGCGAAGGGGAAACTCACGAGCTGGAGTTCCCCGCCGAGAAGGTGTTCAGCGTTCACAAGGTCGTCTTTCACGCTATGCTCTGAAGCGAGGGCTCGTCGCAGCGCCACGTCGGCCGGATCGTTAGATTGCGAAAGGCTGGCGGCGTCTTGGGGCACTCGCTGCAACGGATCTTCCGACAAAGCTGCATGTAGTTATGCACGCCTAGCTCGGCAGCTTTCCGAAGGTTGTCGAGGCGAAGAAGTCGCGAATGGCCGCAATCATCACAAGCCACATAAACGCTATCAAGCTCGACAACCAGTCGTAGGGCATCCGGATGATCCACTGGGCCGCTGCGCGACATTCCTCTCTCCTGCTTGTTCTCTTTTCGTTCGCTTTAAGAAAGCAGCGAAACTGCGCCGAGTCGAGTCGTAAAACCAGCGACAGCCAAGCAAATTTCTCGGTCACTCGCTTACCTCACTCCAATAAGTAGGGCATACTTACATTTTCTTCTTGACCGAATAGGTAAGTACGACTTACATTCATCTCATCAGCAAAGCGCTGGCGACACAGGGCCACGCCGGGAGATGAAAACGATGGGCACGATGGTTACCCGATACAGGATTGAGGATGAGGTAGGCCGCGTTCTGACGGTCGAAGGCTTCTTCTCCTACGAAGTCGACGACGCTCTGCAGTTCCGTTGCGAAGATGAGGCTCTCGAAGAAGCCGCCGCATTCCCCGGCACGACCGTCGAGCGCTTCGAGCGCTATTCCACCTTCCCCGATTTCTTCGCTTCCGAAGCCGTTTCGATCAAGAGGAGCGCGGCATGATCACGGCAACGCAACTCCGCGACTTTGCTTTCTTCCTCTCGAACACCAGCAGGTGGGAGCTTGAAAAGGCCGGCATCATTGCGCCCGGCCCGAGCGGCGACACGGCTTGGAAGCGCTTCAACAACGACTTCGACGTGTTCGCGATCAAGCTCTCCGCCGAAAAGCTGGGTGCCCTCTCCGACATGATCAACGGATACCTGCAGGCCTGCGAGTATTCACGCGAGCAGGCCGCGACTGCCGCCCGGAGGGTCGCGTGACACGCCCCGTCTCCTACGCCTGCGATCCTGCGCAGCGCTATTGCGAGTGCGGACGCTGTGACCTCCCGCCGGCGCGCAACATCGATCTGGACGCGGTCGCGAACCTGAACCGCGCCACTACCGCAACCGCGACCTTCCTCATTCTCCTTGCTGCCGTGCTCGCCGTCTTCGCCGCCGGCTTCTGGAACACGGAGCAGGTCCACCGCCAAATCGTCAAAGCCAGGAACGTCTGACATGACCGCACCAGGAATCGAACACACCATCCGCCGGCAGACCGAAGCCGCAAAAGCTCTCCTCGTCGATCTTCGCAACCAGGGCACCGATGACGACACCGAACTGGTCGCCGACACCATCGAGGGCGAAACGAACCTCAAGGAGGCTATCGAGGAGGCTATCGCGGAACTCGACGAGTGCGATGTTCTCGTGACTGGGCTCAAAGCCAAGGAAGCCGAGTTCGAGGCGCGCCGCAAGACTGTCGAGAAGCGCGCCGAGCGGATCCGCACCCTGATCGAACAGGCGATGCTCGCCACCGATCAGCTTTCGATGAAGCTGCCGACGGCAACGCTGTCGCTCACGAAGCGCGCGGCCGCCCTGATCGTCACCGACGAGGCCGATATCCCGGCGAAATACTGGGTAGAGCAGCCGCGCCCTGCCCCGAAGCTCGACAAGAAAGCCCTCACAGCCGATCTGCGCGAAGGCGGCGCCGCCATTCCCGGCGCCACGCTCGACAACGGCTCGTTCTCTCTCACGGTCCGGAGGAAGTGACCATGAACGCAGTGACCCGATATGACATGACGCCTAAGCAGATAGCGCTCGTGAAGGCCACGGTCGCCAAAGACTGCAACGATGAAGAGTTCAACCTCTTCTGCGAAGTCGCACGTGCAAAAGGCCTCGACCCGTTCCTCGGGCAGATCATTCCCATGGTCTTTTCCAAGGGTGATGCTGAAAAGCGGAAGATGACGATCATCATCACCCGCGACGGCCAACGCGTCATCGCGCAGCGTTGCGGCGACTACCGTCCAGCCAGCAAGCCCACACAGTTCGAAATCGACAAGGCGCTGGTGTCGCCGACGAACCCGCTCGGCATCGTCTCCGCTACTGTCTATTTGTGGAAGCGAGATCCGCAGTCCGGCGATTGGTTCGAAGTCGTGGGACAAGCCTATTGGTCCGAGTTTGCGCCGATTAAGCGCAAAGCCGCTGGCGGGTACAAGTGGGAAGATACCGGCGAGGTCTGGCCGGACAGCGGCAAGCCGAAGAAAAAGAAAGTTGCCATCGGCGAAGAAACCGAAGTGCTTGACGACTCCGGAAACTGGTGCCGGATGCCGCGCCTCATGATCGAGAAGTGCGCGCAGATGCAGGCGCTTCGTGCAGGGTGGCCGGAACAGTTTACCGGCACCTATGACGAAGCCGAGTTGGACCGCGCCAAGGTTCTCGACCTCACCGCCTCCGAAGTCGTCGAGAAAGAACGCGAGGATCACCGCATGCGGGTGATCGGCGCAGACAACTCCATCACCGTCACCTGGGGGGACAACTGGGCGCTCGAGAATGTACCGGTCGGGAAGTTCGCCGATGAGGTCATGCGCTTCATCAACGAATCCACGCCGGAGACCGTCGCGAAGTGGCGGGACGCGAACCGCGAGCCCCTGAAACGCTTCTGGGCTCTGCAGCCGGGCGACGCGCTCGCGCTCAAGAAGGAAATCGAGGCCGCTATCGCTCGCAAGCCGGGCCGTCCGGCGATGGGCCCTTCCGATGCCGAGCTCCGCAATCACCCTATGATGGCGGGCTGACATGAGCGCCCCGGTCCTGCTTCAGTGGAATGGCGAGGCCTTCCAGCCGGCGAACCGGCACTGGGCCCGCGAATGCGACAAGCGTTTCGTGGTCGGCGAGTTCTATACGCTCGCCGAGCACAACGACCGGAGCATGAATTCGCACCGGCATTTTTTCGCCGCCGTGAACGATGCCTGGCGCAATCTGCCGGAGCAGTATTCCGGGCTGCCGTTCGCCGAATCCGCCGAGCACCTACGCACCTACGCGCTGATCCGGACCGGATACTGCGATGCACACACCATCGTCTGCAGCACGAAGGCGGAGGCAATGCGCCTCGCCGCCTTCATCCGGCCGATCGATGCCTTCTCTGTCGTCGACGTGAAGGAGGCGACCGTCACCCGCTACGTGGCGAAGAGCCAGTCCATGAAGGCCATGGGCAAGCAGGAATTTCAGGAAAGCAAAACGGCCGTCCTCGACTTCCTCGACGATCTAATCGGCGTCGAGCGCGGCTCCACGCAACGCCAAACGGGGAGCGCAGCATAATGGCTGAGAACAGCAAGATCGAATGGACCGATCACACCTTCAATCCGTGGATTGGATGCACGAAGGTCTCTCCGGCCTGCGACGGCTGCTACGCCGAAAACCTGATGGCGAACCGATACCACCGCGTTCAGTGGGGTGCTGGCGAGGACAGACAGCGCACGGGCAAAGCCAACTGGCGCAAGCCGATCGCTTGGGACAAGGCTGCCAAGGAAGCCGGACGCCGCCCCTATGTCTTCTGCGCATCATTGGCCGACGTGTTCGACAACGAAGTCGACGAGATGTGGCGCTACGATCTGATGAGCCTGATCGAAGCAACGCCGAACCTCATCTGGCTTTTGCTGACGAAGCGGATCGGCAATGTCATGAAGATGACCGACCCTGCACGCGGCCATCGGATGCTCCCTCGCAATGCCGCGATCGGCGCCACCATCGCCAACCAGCCCGAATACGATCGCGACCGGATGAAGCTCTGGGAGGTGAAGCAATCGCTTGAGCCGCTGTTCACCTTCGGAAGCTACGAACCGCTCCTAAGCCGTGTCGTCCTCGACAGGTATGCCCCGGACTGGATCATCACCGGAGGCGAAACCGACCAGGGGCCGCACAAGGCTCGATACACCGACCCGGATAACTTCCGCTATCTGCGCGACCAGAGCCGCGAGCTAGGCCGCGCCTTCTTCATGAAGCAAATGACGCGCAAGGCACCGATCCCGGACGACCTTCTCGTTCGCCAGTATCCGGAGGCAGCATGACCGCTCTCAAGGCATACGCCGTCCTTGAGAAGGACGAACACACGGGCGACATCTATTTCGCGCCGAGGGCGATCGTCGCCGCGAAAGCCGGCGCGAACGAATATGGTGACGGCGAGCTGTCCTATATCCAGTGCCGCCGCGCCCCTTGGGCCGACGCATTCGCCGGCAAAGGTGTTCCTGCAAAAGTCGCGGTCGACCACGGCTGGCACTTCGAATGCCACGGCTGCGGAATCCAAATCGATAGCGACCTTGAAGAAGAACACCGCCTGCCCGTCGACGGCATCGTCGGCACCATGCACGGCGCCGTCTATTGCTGCGCCCGCTGCAAGTGGAAGCATCTGAAGCGCGAGGCGAGGCGCAAACAGGAAGAGGCGGCGGCGATCGAGGATTTCAAAGAGATCGTCCGCGCGAGGTTCCCCGATGCTGACTTTGCCGACAACGAATCCAAGTTCCGCGGTCACCACGCATACGTGACGCGAGCCGACCGCTCTGGCTTCTGGCATCGTGGCCAGGTCATCGTCGCCTTCCGCTTTCCCGGCATGAAAATCGGCCCTGCGCACTTCCGCCTAGAGTCCTACCACCGGATCGGGCCCCCTATCGCGGGGTACACTTGCTGCAACGGCGACCGTGAGGCCTTGGAAGCATACGCCAAATCCACGAAGGGAGCCGCGTGATGACTGACCGCCCTATTCTCTTTTCGTCGCCGATGGTCCGCGCTTTGCTCGACGGCCGCAAGACGCAGACACGCCGGATCCTCTCCTTCCAGAGCACGCTCTTAAACGGCAAGCCATGGAGCAAGTTCACGAAGGCGCAGGAATGGGATTGGCGAAAGGCCTTTGTCGACCCGGGCCCGTCTCCGGCCGGCAATCCCGGCCCCTACCTGAAACTGCCATGGCTCTCCGGAGACACCGATCCGTTCGATGGCACGACGCACCGCGTGTATCCAAAGATGCAGACCGGTGATCGGCTTTGGGTGAAGGAAACGCATGCCCGCGTCGGCGACAACGGCGATGATCACATGGCGTGCCCAGACTTGGCGAGGCTCGTCTACTATCGTGCCGATGACGTGCAGCCAGAACTCTCCCGCTGGCGCCCGTCGATCTTCATGCGCAGGCAGGATTCTCGCATCACCCTGATCGTGACCGAGGTTCGCGTCGAGCGGCTGCAGGAAATCAGCATAGCCGATGCCCTCGCTGAAGGCGTATTCGTCCCTGAGGCCCAATATGCGCAGCAGGGAGAGGCAGCTCCCCGTTTGGCATACGCTTGCCTTTGGGAGGAGATCAACGGCCCCGGCACTTGGGACGCCAATCCTTGGGTTGCCGCCTACACCTTTAAGGTCATCAAGAAGAACATCGACCAGATCGCGAAGGTGGCAGCATGACCGGCGCCGTTCGCTACTTCCACGGTGGATTCGGCGGCCTGACCATCGGTCAGTTCGTCCTGCCGCCGGCAACGACGAAAGCACCGTCGACGGCTCGCTTCGGCGCGGCCGGCGTCTGCAACACCGACAAGGTCTATGTCTGCATCGACATGCGCGGCGCCCTTCTCTACGCCTGCATGCATTGGTCCGGCTGCGGCAAGGTCTACGAGGTCGAGCCGATCGGCGAGTTGACGCCGGATCCGGACGCCGAGCGCGCCGGGTTCTCCTTCGAGTGCGACAAGGCGCGCGTCCTGCGCGTGATCCGCGTTCCCGGCAAAACCATCAAATCAGTCCAGCGCGACATGCTCGCAGACCACAATCGCCAGCGCGAGGTCGTGCGGATGACGCGGAAGCTGACGGGGAGAGCCTGATGGAATTCGTCTCGAACCTGACTGACTTCACGCCGACCGATCCCGTTCGCGTCGGGAACGTCTACCCCATCAAGGGCGGTCGCGGCCTCAAGCAGAGGCATATGCAGATCTTGCTTGCGATCACCGAAGGCAATGAATGGCAAGGCCGCTCCTGCCTGTTCCTCGTCGTCAGCAAGGAAGGCAAGCCTGTCGGCGTCAACCAGTATGCCATGCACTATGTCGAGGAACTGATGCCTATGGGGTTCGTCGCCGGTCTCGAAGACATGAACTTGGAGATCAATTCGCTATGAGAAGCGTCCCAGAATGGATCGGCAAGACCGACGACGAGAAAGTGCCGCCGCGCGTCCGCCTTCGCGTGTTCGAGAAATTCGGCGGCGTCTGCCAACTATCGCAACGGAAGATTATGGCCGGCGACGCCTGGGACCTCGATCACATCAAGGCCCTCTGGCGCGGTGGCGAGCACAGGGAAAGCAACCTGCATCCGGTTCTGAAGCAGCCGCATCGCGAGAAATCCGCGGAGGAGCAATCCGAACAAGCAAAATGCGACCGCATCCGGAAAAAACATCTGGGGCTCTGGCCTCAGTCCAAGGCCAAGATCAAGAGCCGCGGCTTCGCAAAAACGAGGGAAGCATGACCAAATCCCCATCAATCACTGTTCGCCGGCATCGCGACGGCAGCTTCACCATCACCGCCAAGAGCCGAAAGGCCGGCGTTGACCTACGCAACTTCGTCTATGCTCTCGCCGGCGAGCAGCCGCCAAGCGACGACGAAACCAATCAGACGCTAGCGGACGCCGGCGCGCTCCGGTCGAGGGACGAGGTATGAGGGAAATAGTCGAGAAGATCGCCCAGGTAGCCAACGCCGTCGGATGGCAAGCGGGTGAGCCCGCCATGGAACTCGCCGGGCAGATCGTTTCTGTCCTCGCCGCCAATCCCGAGCACATCGACCGCTTCATGAGTGAGGGCGCCGAGCTTTTCCTCGACGGCACATTCAACGCTGAAAACGGCTGCCTCACTTATCGGTCTATGGGCGGCGACATTCTCAGCCCCTCCGTACTTCGCGCGAAGAAAGGCATGCAGCAATGACGATCAAGGTAAAGCCGCTTGAGTGGCGCGAGAAACTCGGGTTCTTGTCCGCGCAAACAGATTTCGTGGCTTGCTATTCGGTTTGGAACGTTGATGTCGGCAGATGGGAATGCAGCCTGCTGGACGGGTCGTTCCCGACTGCCGAGGCTGCCCAAGCCGCCGCCCAGCGCGATTACGAGACGCGGATCATGTCGGCGATCACGGTGGAGCCGTTTGTCAACGGAAACGGCAAGGGAACGAATAGCGAAACGCCGGAAAAGACTTGCCTAAATGACCCTAAAAGTGACCCTGAAAACGAGAACATCGGTGCTGGTGCGGAGGTGATAGAGCGGCTGGTGAAGGCGCTGCGAAGCATACGCGCTGGCCTCATCCTGGATGGCTGCGACGAAAAGGACGCGCTGATCAAGATAGCAGATCGAGCACTCGCCGCAGCCAAGGAGCGGGAACATGGCTAACACGCTCGACATGTTCGCAACCGAGACGAAATCCTCGGCCGTCATCTCAGAATGCGACGCCTATCGTTACCGCCTTGAGCGGCACTGGGATGGCGAGAAGGCCAAGGTCGCCTTTCTCATGCTGAATCCGTCCACGGCCGACGCCAGTCAAGATGACCCGACGATTCGACGGTGCATCGGCTTCGCGAAGGCTTGGGGCTTCGGCGGCTTGATCGTCGGCAACCTCTTTGCCCTTCGCTCCACCGATCCGAAAGCACTCTACGACCATCCCGACCCGATCGGGCCGGATAACGATCAGCACATTCTTGCGATAGCCAAGAGCGCCCGTAAGATCGTCTGCGCGTGGGGGACACACGGATCTCTTCATGACCGCGGTCGCGAGGTTGCCGAGCGGCTCGAATTCTTCGACCTCGTCGCGCTGAAAATCACAGCAGACGGACAGCCAGGCCATCCGCTGTACCTCGCTGCCGACACACAACCTAGATCGTATTTTGCGCCATGACAGTTATCCCCGACCTGACCAACGCCACCCCCGCCACGTGCGAATACTACGCTCTTCCCGAGGAGATCCGCACGGCAGCAAAGGCTATAGCCGGTCCGCCTCGGCCGATGACCCATATCGAAGTCCTGTTGGCGATCGGGACGGCGATCGCAAATGAGCGGGAAGCGGCGAAGAGAGGCGAAAGATGAGAGAACGCCGCCAATCCCTTGTTCCCCCAGGCAGCTGGCCACCTCGCATGTCCGCTGACATGGCTGCCGGGTATTGCGGGGAAAAGCATGTCGAAGATTTCCTCGATCGCGTCGGAACGATCTATCCGAACCCGCGCATCGTTGACAGCACGCGACGGAAGTTCTGGTATCGTGAGGATCTGGACCGGGCGATGAACCTCGGCACATCGACGATGTCCTCAGGATTGGGAGCGAAGTTCCGTGAAAAGATCAGGGAAAAGCGGAACGGTGGAACTGCCTAAGCACGTGCACCGCGTCATCAAGCGACGCGCCAACGGTTCGCAAACCGTCTACACCTTCTATACCAGGTTCCGGAACACCAAGGAGGCGTGGCCATCGATCGCCCTTCCGGAACCGCTTGAGAAGGAGTTCTCCGAACGCCTGTCGATCTGTGAAGCCATGGCCCGCGATGAGAAGGGCTTCCTCCTCGACGGCAAGCGGCTACCGGACCTGAAGAGCAAAGAGTTTTGGCCCGAGGCCACGAAGGCGCACGAAGCATTCATCCGCCGCGGCCGCCAAGGCATCAAGGACTTCAAGGCGCTCGTCGAAGCCTTCCAGAGCGAGACCAACCCCTTCTGGACCAAGCTGGCGGCTTCCACTCAGCGCGGCTACCGAACCTCTGGCGACATCATCAAGGAGACATGGGGAGACGACCTCCCCGTCGACTTGACGACGGTCGACGCGCAGGACGCGATAGATGCCCTCGGCGAGACGCCAGCGAAGGCAAACCAGTTCCGAGCCTTCCTGTCCCGCCTGATGGCGTGGGGCGCCTCCCGCGGCTACTGCAAGACCAACGTCGTGGAGATGACGGAAAAGATACCGGGCGGCGAGCCGTGGGTGCCATGGCCGAACTGGGCTTTTGAGATCCTGCTAGAGCACGCACCGTTTCACATGCAGATGATCGCCATGTCGGCATTCTTTACCGGGCAGCGCCAGGGCGACGTGCTGGCTATGACGAAGCCGAAGGCGGGAGAGAACACGATCGCCGTCCGTGCGCAGAAGACGGGAAACACGGTTTGGATTCCGATCCACTTCGCCTATCGGAAATGGATCGATCGCGTGCCGACGTCAGATAGCGTGATGCTGCACGCCGGCGCTCGCGCCACGTCATACAAGAGCCCCGACGGTTTCCGGACAGAATGGCAGAAGCTCATGGCGAAAGACGCGTTCAAGCCGTTCCGGGAAAACCGGATCGTCTTCCACGGTCTGCGCAAGAACGCTGTGATCAATCTGCTGGAGGTTGGCTGCACCGAGAACCAGGTCGGAGCGATCTGCAACATGTCAGCGCAGATGGTGCAGCACTACGGCCGAGAGGTGGCTTTGAGGAGCCTCGCGAAGGACGCGATGAAGCTCATGGAAGCACGCTGGAGCGAGATCGAGCCGGCCGCTTTCAGGAACAAGAACGGAACGTGAATTGGAAACCGTTTCCAATTTCTTGGAAACCAGCTGTCCGGAAATCCCGGACAACTTGGAAAATCTACAATGATTTCAAGAGGTTTTTGGTGGGTGATCACGGGCTCGAACCGTGGACCCGCTGATTAAGAGTCAGCTGCTCTACCAACTGAGCTAATCACCCGACCGGAACCGCTTCGCTGCGGTCTGGTGGGGCGTATAATGGCGTTCGACGGGCTTGTCCAGCGCCCTTTGCAAGTTTTCTGCAAAAATTTCAGCGCGGTGCATTCGTGCGTCCTGCGCCGCCACTTCAGACCGTCAGCTCCCCTTCGGCAACTTTTATGGCATGGCCGCCTATCCGCGCGCTCGCGATCTTGCCCTCCGCTATGTCCAGATGCAGATGAATGAAGGAAGGGCGGCCCATTTCGACCCCCTGCTCGATCAGCATGGGGTGGTGGCCATCGACCAGGCCGTCGAAGAAGTTGATGGCGCCTGAAAGAGCGGCCGCGGCCGAGCCGGTTGCCGGGTCTTCGACGAGGCCCATGCCGGGGGCGAACATCCGGGCATGAAAGCGGGCTGTATGATTGATGCCGCCGCGACAGTAGAGATAGGCTGCAGCGAGCCGGCCCTCGGCAAGCGGTGCCAGGTGCTCCCAGCGCTGCGGATCGAATTCCACCGAAGCCGCCGCGCCGACGTCATGAAGGGGCACCATGACGAAGGGAACGCCGGCGCTCCAGAACGACGGCACATGATTTTCAAAGCCGACCTGCGTGGTCTTGAGCGCAAGGGCGTCGGCGATCTCCTGCCGGTCCAACTGCGCGTGGAGCCGGATCGGTTTGCGCGGCAGGTCGAATTCGGCGAAGGTCGCCGCTCCCGGCTTCAGCCTGACGGCAGCGCGGACCGGCCCCACGCTTTCTTCCAGTACCTGCATCAGTTCGAGCGCACTGTTGGCCTCCCCGTAGGCCGCTTCCGCAATTGCTACGGCCGCTCCGACTGTCGGGTGTCCGGCGAAGGGCAGTTCGTGTGCCGGCGTGAATATCCGAAGCCGGGCGGAATGGGCGGCGTTGCCGGGCCGCAGGATGAAAACCGTTTCGGAAAGGTTGAACTCCTGGGCGATCGCCTGCATGGCTTCCTCGGCAAGCCCCTCGGCCTCGAACACCACTGCCAGAGGGTTGCCCGCCAGCCGTTTCTCGGTGAAGACATCGTAGATCGCGTAACGCCGTGCCATACATGTCCCCTTATTGGTCCGGGTCGTTGTGGATTAGGTCCGGGTAGCGCGGTATTACGAAGATCCCGTCTGCCGACGCCGCGACGTCGGGTCAAAACTCTGCTGTCCGCACCGCTCGCGACCTTGCAACGCCAGCGGCCCGGCGGCAAGGCAAAATGCCCGCGGCGACGTTCCTTCACGCCATCTGCTGCACGCGGCTACGCGCAAAAAGCCATTCAAGTATGGGTGGAATGAACGGCGGATAATTATGTGCGGTCGGCTCTGGCCCTCGGATCGCCACCGCCTCGTCGATCTCGGGATGGGGATCGGCAGCAACATGCGCCGCCACCCGCGCAAGGATTTCCTCCGCCGTGGCCGCCAATCGGAAAACGCGGAAAACGGTAAGGGTGCCATCCATGCGGATGGCGTGCCAGCCCGGTTCTGCGACCGCTTCGGAAAGCGAGATGCCGGTTTCCTCCATGACCTCGCGCGCGATGTTGCGCCCGACGTCGCAGCGCCCGTCGATGATGTCCTCCGGCTCCAGCGAACCGCCGGGGCTATAGACCCGGCCCGGATTGGCCGTGTGCGCACCCATGCGGATGGCGATCAAAGCGCCGTCCGAAGAGACGAGCATCGGCATGCCAAAGATATGGCTCGCGCCCGCCGCTCTCGTTTTCCGCCACCAGAGAAAGGTCGAATAGGGAACGATATGGGCCCGCGCGCTGATGCGCCCGTCCGTGATCCGGACCGACCTCTGCAGTACCATCCGGCCGTCGAAAAGGTGTGGGTTCGCGGCGATTTCCCGCTGCCAGCTTTCGCGCGCCCGATCCGCCTCTGCCAGATGGAACGGATGGGGCTCGGGCGAGACCTCTATATCGATTTCCGAGACCGGGAAGATCGTCCCGTCGAGAGGCCATTGCCCCTGGCTGGTTTCCAGTAAGGTCATCTTCAAATATCCAAGGTCATTACGACAGGGCAATGGTCGGAGGCTTTCGGACGGTCCCAGCCGGTGCGCGGATAACGCTCGACCTCCTGCCCCGCGGGAAAGATCGTGCGATAGGGCTGCCCGGAACGGATGATTTCAGGCAGCCGGGCCGCGTTGCGGCGCGCCAGCTCCGGCGACAGCCAGATATAGTCGAGCTGGCAGAGATGCCGATCATCCGGCCCCCGGCTATGAAAGAGCGTCCAGCGGTCGAGGACCGGCCGGCGCAGATTGGGATTTTCGACAAAACCGTCGTGGCTCAGGATGTCGAGCGCGCTCGTCGTTTCCTCATGCGGCACGAATTCATAGCCGTTGCGCCGGTCGCCCAGCACCTTCACCTTCTCCTGATAGTCGTTCATGTCGCCACAGATGGCGAAGACTTTGTCGGCCGTATGTCCGCGGCCGAAGCGGCGTTCGATGAGATGGCGCACGGCCTTCACCTCCGCGACACGCACGGCCATCGTCGCCTGCCGGCCGTCGAGACCTTCGCGCGCCGGCCCCATGGACTTGAGATGCACCACATAGAGGGTCAGCGGCCTCCCGCCGATTCTCACATCCAATTCGAGGCAATCGCGTTTGAAGATGCGGTCGCGGGGCCGGTTCGTAAGTGCCAGTTCGTCGTTGAAGAGGTCGAGATCCTCATAGGTGAGCGCAGCGTGGCTCTTTACCTCCAGGCACTCGATCTTCTGGCCGTCGCGGGTCTCCTCCCGCATCAGCACGGCGACATCTATGCCGCGGGAGTCGTTGCCTTCGATCAGATATTTCTGGCGATAACCGTTGCCGGCCATGCGAAACAGATAGCCATATTCGAAGGCCTGCAGCGCCGCCATGTTGTCGGCCTCCTGCAGGCAGAGAATATCGGCGTCGCAATCGGCAATCGCCAGCGCCGACATCTGCCGGGTGTCGTCCGTATGCGCGATCGTGCGTGCCTCTTCCAGACGCTGGTATTCCGCCTCGCTGCGAACGTCGAAGAGCCGCAACACCCGATCCTGCTTGAGCTGGTTGCGAAAGCCGGAAAAATCGAAGCGGCTCATGAGGTTTTCGATATTGAAGGTGGCAAGGCGAAGCGACATCAGGGGCAATTCCACATTGAATTGCCGCGGAGATTAGAGCGGGACGAGCAAGAGTGTAAAGCTGCAGATTGTGCCGCGCGCGAGCCCTCCGCGGCGTTGCCGTCCGCCTGAGAGGAAACTTGCCATGAGCCCGTGCGCGGCCCTGGCTGCTATCGTCTTACCGCCACCACCTGGGCTCGGCTGAAATAGGACAACTGCACGCGACCCGACTGGTTGCCGCCGATAAGACGTGCGGTCGATTTGGACATCTGCGACAGGACGCCGACGTGATAGCTCCGTCCGGCTCTGACGACGACGACGTCGCCCGGCCGTGCGTAGGACAGCTTGACGGGCGCACCGAACCTCAGCCACGAGCGGGCGATGCCATAGCTCTTCGGTGGCTGCCGGCCGGATTTCCTGGCAACCATCCCCATGAAATGGCCGCACCAGGGCGTACGGGCCGGATTGATGCCGAGAGCGGCGCGCAGGCGCCTGTTGTTTTTCACCTCGTGCAGCCCGGCATATTGCTGGGCCTGGGTGAGCATTCCCGCTGATGCGGTGTCGGGTGACGTAAGCGCAAGAAATGCTGCAGTCAGAAGCGCGACAACCTTCATGAGTTGGTCTCCCTCACGGCGCTGCGCGTCCAATCAGACGCAAAGTCGCCGTAGCACCTGGTTTTGCCGCATCTTCCGGATTGACTTCGATCCAAAAGATGCAGCCGGCGCGGACGGCGTCATGCCGGCCTTCGCCTGCCTCTTCGTCTCCGTCCATCGCAAGAAGTTCGCCCCTTCCGCAGACGCGCATATGCACGCGCCGAGCCGCTCCGCGTTCGGGAATGCGTCCCGATCGCAGATGAAGATGGCTCCGGAATCAAAGGGCTAGAGCGTCCTCCACCGAGGCGTACAGCAACGGCCGCGCCCAGCGCCCGTCAAAGGCGCCAAGGCGGCATGCCTGGATTGCTGCACGGTCCGCCCGTGAGCGGTACCGTGTCGGCAGCCGTCAAGGCTGCACTACGCCTTCGGCACAAAGCACAAAGGACTCTCTAGCGCTTTGAGGCTGCACATGACCGTTTCCGAAAATCGAATATGGATTTTCAGCGCGGTATTGCAGCCGGCCCGCGAATTGCAATGGCCGTGCCCCCAACCTGATGGCGTTCGCTTTGCGAGAGTTTGAAATTCCCCTGCCAGCCGGTGGTCAGCAGTCGAAAACTTGCCGGCTAGGTGAAGCGAAATTGTGGCAAAGACCGCTTGTTTTGCGCAATTGGCGTCGATTTCTTCGCCGATTCGCTACTGTGGCCCGAAACTGGCGCGTTTTTGCCTATCGGTCGGCGGCTATTGACCCTTGTCTGCCCCGGCGGCCAGCATGGCGGCCTGGCGGCGCTGCTTTCAGGATCAGCGCACCAGACGAATGGCGCCCGGATAATTGAAATGGGTATTGGCAAGCTCCTTGCTGCAATCCATCTTGAAAGTACTGTTGCCGATCAGCGTGATCTCCTGTGCGATCAATCTGATGCACTCACCGCTGGTCGTGCCGTTGCCGGCATATTGGAGTTCGCGGGCGTCGGGGAAATAGAGGATCCCCGTCAACGAGGATTTGCTGTTGCCGTTGATGACGGCTGATGCGGTGTTGCCGTGCTCTGCAACGATCGAGAAGCCGGCCCAACTGCCCTCGAGGGAAGGCGAGATATTGAAGGTGGCGCCTCCATTGATCCTGAGTTCCGCATCGTTGATCAGGAAGAAGGTCACGCCCTGACCGCTGACGACCGTTTGGCTGCCGAGTTCGAGCCGGCCGCCGTCGATGATGTAATTGCCCGCCTGGAGCGTGACGGCTCCTTTCAGATCCAGGCCGCCGTAGGTACCGGGTTTCAACGTCACCACATGGCCGTCGGCATTTTTCGGTGTCTTTCCAGTGCCGTTGCAATCGCCGTTGCCGCCGCCTCCGGCGACGTAGCCCTGACCGCAGCCGGAAAGATTCGTCCAGCCCGAAGGCTTGGGGAGCCCCTTGCTCGCAAATGGGTCGGGTATGCGCGGCGATCCTTCCACGGCGGCCTCGCAGGCGAGCTGTACCGCCTGCGGCGAGCTGTAGATACGGCCCGCTGCGTAAAGACACTCGGCTTTGAGCTTGCCTGAGCCGCCGATATAGACCGACTGATCGTCGTCGGAGTTCGAAAGGACCGCGCATCCCGTCAGATCGGCAATTGCGCTGCCGCTGACCTCGAATGCCCGGTCTGCCGTGCGATGAAGCGCAAGAATGCAGGCCTCCGCCCCGGAGGCGCGCGCGGCAATCGCCAGGCGCCGGATCTGCAGCGGCAGGCGCTCGAGGAAGAGCGGCTTGTGGTCCAGCACGAATTCGGCGGTAGCGGTATCTTCATTCACATTGCGCGTGAACTTTACGGACAGCGCCTGCGTCGACGGCTCGGTGGCGACGGCCAGCGCGTCGACGACGCTCTCCTGCGGCAGCGCATAATTGCTCCAGAAGAACTTTTGCGCCGCGGCGTAGGCGTCGTCCTCGGTGGCGCCCTCGCCATAGGCGCGGACCGAGCCGAGCGCGGCCGCATCGAGAGCGCTCTGGATTTTCTCCGCCTCCAGGTAAGCCCCGGCGAAGTCGATCGCCAGCGCAGCCGCGCCGATAATCGGAACGAAAGCGATCGCGCCCAGAACGGCGAAGTTGCCGCTCCTGTCGCGCACCAATCTTCTCAGATGCAGGCGGAACGTCGCGGCCCTCATAGCCTTCCCTCTCAGCAGCCCCACCGCAACACATAAGCATTAACTAATTTTAAGATCGTTACCAAACACGTTCGGCTTTTATGAAATCTTTACAAGAAGGGCGGGAGTCCTCGACTTCCTCGCGACAAGCCGCCTCCTGCGCAAGAATCGGTCGTAGTTCGTAACAAATCGCCCTGAAAAGTTACTGGACCAAGGCCACCGATCTCGTCAAAAATAGCGGTGCAATCAGGGAAATGATTTCAGTAGCAATTTAGATCGGAGCTCCCTTCGGGGTGAACGCCGATTGCGAGGATTTACCCGGTCGAGCTCGCGGCAGCCCCCGGGCGGAGAGTGATGGATATGCCCGGGGCGTCTGGCAGCCGGGTGTGATATTGCCGCCGGGAAAATAGAGAGATTGAAATTTTCGCCGCAATTTACCAGGACCCGCTCGCTGACGGCGGGCCCTGGTTTTGTATGGGCGCTCCTGGCGCCGGGTCATTTCCGCGGCGCCGCTCAACGCTGCAGCAAGCGCGTCAGCCATAGAGATATTCGGGCAGCCAGAGCGTCATGCCCGGCCAGATATACATCATGATCATGCAGAGAATGACGATGAGCATGTAGGGCATCATGCCCGCGAATATCTGGTTGAGGGTAACCTGCGGCGGCGACACGCCCTTGAGATAGTAGGCCGACATCGCAACCGGCGGGGACAGGAACGCAGCCTGCAAATTGACGAAGACGAGCACGCCCCAGAGGATCGGGTCGATGTCGAAATGGTGGAGCATCGGCAGAAAGATCGGCACGAAGATGATGATGATCTCGGTCCACTCGAGCGGCCAGCCGAGAATGAAGATGATCGCCTGAGACAGGATCATGAACTGCACCGGCGTGAGATCCAGCGCGAGAACCCATTGCTCCACCAGCGCCTGTCCGCCGAGGATCGCGAAAACGGCGGAGAAAAGCGCCGAGCCGACGAAGAGCCAGCAGACCATGGCGGTCGTCTTTGCGGTCAGGAACACCGCCTCCTTGGTGCGCTGCCAGTCGAGAGTCCGCGCCTGGAGCGCCAGCAGGAAGGCACCGGCCGCGCCGACGGCGGCGGATTCCGTCGCTGTGGTGATGCCGAACAGGATCACCCCGAGCACCGCCACCGTGAGGATTGCGAGCGGCATGACGGAGGAAACGAGGAGCTTCACCACCTGCAGCCGTTCCGCCGTCATGTTGCGATAGTAGCGCAGCAGCGCGAAGACGGCGACTGCGGCGGCGAGGCCGAACCAGACGTAGAAGCTCGTCGCGGGGCCGCCAGCCGCTGCAGGCCCGGCATCCGCGACCGGCGCGCCGAGCTCTTCCAGCCCCTCCGGTGCTTCGGTCGCGGCCACCTGTTGATGAATGACGACATACCACCAGAGAAGCCAGAGCGTGGACGCCGTCAGCAGAAGCGGAAAGAGCGCCGCAGCAAGGTTCTTGACGAGTTTCCAATAGGTGAGCCGTCCCTCCCCCGCCTTGATCCCGAGCGCGCGTGATGGCGAGACGAGCGCTGCGAGAAGACCGGCGAGCATGTTGGGTGAATAGACCTCTGCGAAATGCTTCATCCATGGCGGCACCGGGACGCGCGTCTGTTCCTCGGGCAGGCTCGGAGCGATCTTCGGATTGAGCATCGCCCAGCCGAGGACATAGGCGAGATAGAGGAGCGCCAGAAAGAAGCCGGGAAACATCGTCGCCGCATAAAGCTTGACCACCGACTGGCCGGCTACGGCCGCATAGACGATGATCATCACCGAAGGAGGGATCAGGATGCCCAGAGTGCCTCCCGCGGTGATGACGCCCGAGGCAAGCTTCACATCGTAACCGGCCCGCAGCATCGGGTTCATGGCGATCACCCCCATCAGCACGACCACGGCGCCGACGAGGCCGCTGGCGATGCCCCAGAAGGTGCAGACGATGAGCGTTGTCACCGCGAGCGATGCCGGAACGCGCCGGAATGACAGCTGGATGCTGTAGAACATCTTGTCGACCAGCGCGCCGCGCTCCATCACGTAGCCCATCAGCACGAAAAGCGGGATGGAGATCAGCACGTCATTGGTCATTGCGCCGTAGGTGCGCTGGACCATGAGATCGAAGACGCGATTGTCGATCCAGGGTTCCACCGGATTGTAGAAGGCGTAGAAGCCGAACAGCATTCCGAGACCCATGAGGGTGAAGGCCGTCGGAAATCCCATCATGATCACGACCACGATGAGGCCCAGCATCGTCAAGCCAAGAAAAGGTTCACTCACCGCTCTCCCCCTCCGAGGCCGCGCTGCCGGGCCGCCCTGTCGATATCCTGCGCGCGTTCGATGGCAGCTTCACGCGTTTCCTCGTCCACATGCTCGCTATGGGCAAGCTGCTCGGCGACGACGTCGATCTCTTCGACGTCCTTCAGCCGCGCCGGCCACACCCCGGTTCTGAGACAGACGATGCAGCGCAGGATCTCCGCCAGTCCCTGAAGGATGACGAGCGCGCCTGCGATCGGAATGACCGTCTTGAAGTAATAGATCGGCGGCCCTTCGGCGGTCACCGTCGAGTGCTCGCCGATCCGCCATGACAATGCGGCATAGTCGTAGCCTGCATAGATGAGGGCGGCGATTCCGGGCAGGAAGAAGAAGATGTAAAGGATGAGGTCCAACGCCGCCTGCGTGCGCGGCTTCAACGAACTGTAGATGAAATCACCGCGCACATGCGCGTTCTGCGCCAGGGCATAGGCGCCCGCCAGCATGAAGAGGCTGCCGTAGAGCATGTTGCTGGCATCGAAGATCCATGCGGTCGGCATGTTCAGGATATAGCGTTTGAAGACTTCACCGCAGACCAGCATCATCAGACCGATGATCAGCCACGCCGCCGCCTTGCCGGTCCAGACGCTGATGGCGTCGATCCTCATGAGCAGATGCTGAACGTTCACGCGCACCCCCGGGAGGCCAGGTCCTGACCGTACATCACCGGCCCCGCGCCGGTAATGTACTGGATCGGGATGAAGTCAGAGCGACTTGGCGACCCCGTCTCGCCCGAAATAGTGGTCGAAGGCCATCCGCCGGTTGACGACGGTATCCTGCTCCCAGCGTGTCGCGCGTTCGGCAAAGGCGATCTGGGACTGCAGTACCTCCTTGAACACCGGATTTTCCGCCGATTTCTTCTTCACCACCTCGTCATAGACTTCGAGTTGCCGCTTGAGGATCGCTTCGGGCGTCTTGTAGAACTTGACCTGATCGGCCGTCTGCATCTCGCGATAATCCGTGGAGTAGCGGTCGATCGCTTTCCAGGCCATGTCTGCCGACGCCGCGTCCACCGCATTGGTTATGATTGCCTTCATCTGATCCGGCAGGCCGTCGAACTTTCCTTTGTTGAACAGGATCTCGAATGTCTCGGCATTCTGATGATAGCCCTGCAGCATGCAGACCTTGGAGACGTCGGGAAAGCCGAGCAGGCGATCGGATGAGGCATTGTTGAATTCCGCGGCGTCGAGCAGGCCGCGGTCGAGCGCGGCGACGATCTCGCCTCCGGGCAAGGCGTTGACCGCTGCGCCGAGCCCTGTGAACACATCGATCGAGATACCGACGGTGCGGAACTTCAATCCCTGCAGGTCCTCGGCCTTGGCGACCGGCTTCTTGAACCAGCCCAGCGGCTGTGTCGGCATGGGCCCGTAGGGAAACGACACGACATTGGCACCGATCGACTCGTAAAGCTTGGCGAGCAGGTCCCTGCCGCCGCCATATTTGTGCCAGGCCAGCATCATGTTGGCGTCCATGGCGAAGCCGGGCCCCGATCCCCACAGCGCCAGCGCAGTCTGCTTGCCGTAGTGATAGACCATCACGCCGTGGCCCCCATCGAGCGTTCCTTCGGAAACCGCGTCGAGCAGTCCGAATGCCGGCACGACGGCACCGGCCGGAAGCACCTCTATCTTGAGGTCGCCACCAGTCATGTCGTTGACCTTCTTTGCGAAGTCGAGCGCGAACTCGTGAAAGATGTCCTTGGACGGCCACGTGCTTTGCCAGCGCATGCTGACCGGCCCTTGTGCCCTCACGATGCTCGGCGCTGCAGCCATGGCCGCCCCGGCCGCTGCGGCGCCGCGGAGAAATTTGCGGCGCGATGTCCCCCCGCTTTCGGCTCTGTGTTTCATGTTTTCCTCCCAAGGCTGCGCGCGAACTCCCTCCCCTTTTTGGGAGCGGATTTTTTCGCGGGCATTCACAATCGCTGAAGAGGCACAAGCATCGTCTGGAGACGCGCTGCGCCCCGATTTTTTTCTTGCTGCAGGAGAGAATACTCCCGAATGCGCCCCTCGCAAAGATTGCAGGGAACGAGCGGAGAACGCTGCCGGTCGGATGCGGAAGGGAATAGTATGGCACAGCGTTCCGTCTCACTGCGAGAGCGGCCGATCTCTTCGGGAGGGCATGGCATGACTACCGTTCCGCGACACCTGATCGTCATCACCATGGCCGGTGCGCTTATGGCCGGCTGCGCCGGCGTTTCGGCCCGAAATGCGGCTCGCACGACGGGCCTGGTCGGCTACGGCCCGAATCCGACTTTGCCGAAACCGAACCCCACGGTGATCCCGACCGTCAACATCGCCGACGCAAAAGGCTGGCAGGAAGGCGCCACGCCGACACCGGCAAAAGGGCTGAAGGTGAACGCCTTCGCTGCGGGCCTCGATCACCCGCGCTGGCTGCATGTACTGCCGAACGGCGACGTGCTGGTGGCCGAAACCAATGCGCCGGCCAAGCACGACGAAGGCTTCAGCCTCAAAAAGGCATTCATGAAGCTGGCGATGAAACGAGCGGGTGCCGCAGCGCCAAGCGCCAACCGGATCACGCTTCTGCGCGATACCGACGGCGACGGCATCGCCGACCTTCGCAGAACCTTCGCGGAAGGCCTCAATTCTCCCTTCGGCATGACGCTTTCTAAGGGCAAGCTCTATGTCGCCAATACCGACGCGCTCGTCGCATTCCCCTATTCCCGCGGTCAGACTCGCCTGGGCACGCCGGAAAAGATCATCGACCTGCCGTCGGGAAATCTCAATCATCATTGGACGAAAGACGTGATCGCGAGCCCGGATGGACGAAAGCTCTATGTCACCGTCGGCTCCAACAGCAATGTCGGGGAAAACGGCATGGCTGCGGAAAAGTATCGCGCGGCCGTTCTGGAGGTGGACAAGGCAAGCCGCCGCACCCGGGTCTTCGCTTCGGGCCTGCGCAATCCCAACGGCCTGTCCTGGAACCCGGAAAGCGGCGAGCTCTGGGTCGCCGTCAACGAGCGTGACGAACTCGGCGACGATCTCGTTCCCGACTACATGACCTCCGTCCGGGACGGCGCCTTCTATGGCTGGCCCTACAGCTACTTCGGTCAGAACGTCGATGCGCGCGTCAAGCCGCCGCGCCCGGATCTCGTGGCGAAAGCGGTAAAACCCGACTACGCTCTTGGCTCGCACACCGCTTCGCTGGGGCTGACATTCTCCAAAGGCGCATCGCTCGGGCGCGCCTATGCCAACGGTGCCTTCGTAGGCCAGCACGGCTCTTGGAACCGCAGCGTGCACAGCGGGTACAAGGTGATCTTCGTTCCCTTTGCCAAGGGCAAGCCGAACGGACGACCGAGAGACGTCCTCGCCGGGTTCGTCAGCCGGAGCGGGAAGGCGATGGGCCGGCCGGTCGGCGTTGCGATCGACAGGCAGGGCGCCCTGCTCGTCGCCGACGATGTCGGCAATGGCATCTGGCGCGTCAGCCGTAGATAGCGGTCTTCGCTCCGATAGACTTGCCGCTTCCCCATTGCTACTCTCCCACTCGAGGCGATCGCAACGCGATTTTTCATGATGTCCGCGGCTCTTTGAGCGGACCGGAAAGTACGCACGAATTACCGCTCACACATGTTCAACCGATCGGTATTTCGCTCACGACATCGCCGGGAGACGGACGGCATGAGGCGGCTGGCAGCGATCATGGACGCGGACATCGTCGGCTATAGCCGGCTGATGGGACTGGATGAAGCGGGCACGTACCGGGCGGTCAAGCAGTGCCGTGATTCCTTTATTCTCCCTTTGGTCGCGGTCCATGGCGGAAGGATCGTCAAGCAGGCGGGAGACGGGACGCTCGCGGAATTCCCAAGCGTCCTCGACGCGGTCGCCTGCGCGGTCGCGATCCAGCGAACGATGCATGATCACGCCGGAGGCGCCGAAGCGGAGCGTCTGGAGTTGCGCATCGGCGTCCATCTCGGCGATATCGTCGCTGACGATGGCGACATCCATGGCGAAGGCATTGCCGTTGCCGAGCACCTGCAGGAAATGGCGCCGCCCGGCGGCGTGTGCGTGTCGCAGCAGGTCTATGACCAGATCGGCTTGAAGGTGGATTTCCCCTTGACCGAAATCGGCTGCAGGACATTCGCCGATCTTCCCGGTCCGCTGCGCGCCTGGCGCTGGCAGCCGGGCGGCGCGGCAGGGGAAGTGCCGCCGGCGCCGGCACAAACCGACCCCCTGCCCGGTAAGAAGCGCCCATCGATCGCAGTCCTGCCCTTCGTGAATCTTTCGAGCGCCGACGAACAGGAACATTTCTCCGACGGCTTTACCGAGGAGTTGATCACCACGCTCGCCCGGTGCCGGTGGCTGCGCGTCGTCGCTCGCAACTCCTCCTTCACCTTCAAGGGGAAGGCGGTCGACGCGAGGAGAGTGGCGGAAGACCTGGGTGTCAAATATGTGATCGAGGGCAGCATACGTCGCGCGGCCAACCGCATCCGCATCACGGCGCAATTGCTGAGCGGCGAAACCGGCATGCTGCTCTGGGCAGAACGCTACGACCGCATGCTGGACGATGTTTTCGTGCTCCAGGACGAAATCGCGGGGCAGATCACCGGCACCGTGGAGCCGGAACTCGGCTTCATCGAATTCGCTGCGTTGCGCGGCCACACCGCGACGGACATGGATGCGTGGAACATTTACCTGAAGGCGCTATGGCATCTTTACAAGTTCGATCTGGAAAATCTGAGGATATCCAAGACGCTCTTCGAGCGGGCGGTCGATCTAGAGCCCGCCTTTGCCCAGGCCCATGCGCGGCTTGCCTATGTCCATATACAGCTCGGCTGGTACGGCCCCCTGGAAGAGCGGGCCGAGCGGATCGCCGACGCGACGGCGCTCGCGGAACGCGCAATCGCGCTCGACGACCGTGAGCCGGCCGCCCATCTTGCGCTCGGCCGGGCACGGGCACTCGGCGGCCTGCCGCAGCGTGGCATAGAGCATCTGCGGAATGCGCTGAGGCTCGATGCAAGCTTCGCCCAGGGCCACTTCGCCCTCGGGCAAGCGCTTTGCTATGTCGGCCGCCCGGAGGAAGGCATTGCCGCGATCAACGAAGCCTTCCGGTTGAGCCCTCGCGATCCGCATCTGTGGACCTTTTACAATATGGTGGCTATCGCCCACTATCAGTCGGGTCGCTTCGCGCAAGCCGCCGAAGCGGCCCGTGCCTCCCTGCGCCAGGAGAACGCCACATTCTGGCCGGCAATGGTCCTGGCGGCCTCGCTCGGTGCCATCGACCGGACCGACGAACGCAGTTCGGCCGTGGCAAACCTTCTTCGCCGGCGCCCGGACATGACCGTGAAAACGGCCCGCGCCGAATTCTACTTCGGCAGCGTGCCGGTCATGCCGGAAGATTTCATCACCCGTTTCGTCAGCGATCTGTGCCGCGCCGGCCTGCCTGACTGATATCCAGCTGCTGCCGAATGGCCCGCCCGAAGGGACAAGCGGCGGCGCCTGTCCACCACAGCGTAACCGCAAATAAAATCGCCCACGTGGTGCACGTCCCCTCTCCCCGCTTGCGGGGAGAGGGCTAGGGTGAGGGGCAATTTAGTAGGGTCGTGTTCCCCCTCGCCCCCGCTTGTCACTTTCTGACGTACGGGGGTATCCGCCGGGTCGCCCTATCCTATTGCAGCGTGCGCGAAGGAGCGGCGGCCGCCTGGCCGTTCATGGCCTCCGGCGCCGTCGCCTGAGTTCCGCGGTTGCTGTCGAGGCCGGTCGCGACGACGGACACGCGGAAAGTGCCGTCCAGGCTCCGGTCGAAGATCGCACCGACGACGATGTCGGCTTCGTCGTAAACTTCCTCGCGGATGCGGGTCGCCGCCTCGTCCACCTCGAAAAGCGTCATGTCCATTCCGCCGGAGATCGACACGAGCACGCCTTTGGCACCGCGCATGGAGACTTCGTCGAGCAGCGGGTTGGCGATCGCCGCTTCCGCCGCCAGCATCGCGCGGTTCTCGCCGGTCGCTTCGCCCGTGCCCATCATCGCCCGGCCCATGCCCTTCATCACCGTCTTGACGTCGGCGAAGTCGAGATTCATCAGCCCCTCCTTGACGATCAGGTCGGTGATGCAGCTGACGCCCGAATAGAGGACCCGGTCGGCAATCATGAATGCGTCGGCGAAGGTCGTCTTGGCATCGGCGATGCGAAAGAGGTTCTGGTTGGGGATGACGATGACCGTGTCTGCACTCTCCCGCAGCCGCTCGACGCCGAGCTCCGCCGTCTGCATGCGCCGCTGTCCCTCGAAGCTGAAGGGCTTGGTGACGACCGCAACCGTCAGGATCCCGGCCCGCCGCGCCGCTTCCGCGATCACCGGCGCCGCTCCCGTACCGGTACCGCCGCCCATGCCTGCCGTGACGAAGCACATATGCGTGCCGCCGAGGTGGTCCATGATCTCGTCGATCGATTCCTGGGCGGCCGCATTGCCGATGTCGGGTACCGAACCGGCGCCGAGACCCTCGGTGATGGCAGCGCCCAGCTGGATTCGCCGCTCCGCCTTCGACGTCGCCAGCGCCTGCGCGTCCGTGTTCGCGGCGATAAAATCGACGCCCTGCAGGTTTTCGGCGATCATGTTGTTGATCGCGTTGCCGCCGCCGCCGCCGACGCCGATGACCGTGATCTTCGGGCGCATCTCGGTAATGATCGGCTTCTTGTATTCCGTCATGGTTCTTCTCCTTGGGCAGTTCCCCGGCCGCCCGAAAACTCGGAACACGGAGAGCGAATGCGGTGCGGCGCGAATCAGGCGCCTTCATTCTAGGAATTCAAAAAAGCCACAGAGAAGGCAAGAGCGACAAAATCATGGCAGTCCACAACTACCTTCGTCGGCAGGGGAACAAAGAAATATCCGGGCACGTTCAATCTGGGTTTCGCGCAAGGAGGAATGGCTGCCATGGGTACCGAACAAGCCCCGACGGCGAAGGGCAAGCAATCCAGCACCGGCCTGCACAAAAGCGCCGCCAAGGAAGAGAAAAAGACCGAAGCACAAAAGGGATCGGACCTTAGAAAAGGCGCCGATCGGTTCGACGAACGTTCGAAAAGCTCCGACGGCCGCAGCGCCGCCTCGAAGCAGAAGCCGAAAAAGTAAAGAGACGTCTCTTCAACGCCCGCCGCGGGCGCCGGCTCAACCCGCTTCGGATGCGGGCGCGGTGTAGCGCCGGCGCACCGCCTCGGCCAGCCTCTGCCGGCTTTCGGCAGGCGAGAGCGAACGATCCTCTTCTATGCCCGCAGCCTCCTCCGCCAACTCCTCGTCGCCGATGTGTTCCTCGAACCACTTCGAGTAATCGCCGTGGCGCAGATGGTGCTCCCAGGTCGCGTCGTCTATGCCTTCGGCGATCTGCAGAAACATCGTCAGATTGTGGGCGCGCAAATTCATCTCGTTCTTCGGACCGCGGAAATAGAAGCTTGCCTCCTCGCCCAACCGGCCCTCCGCATATTTGCGCGTATGCCGCTTGCGGGCTTCCCGGGGTTGCTCGCTCTTGATCCGCCGAACCGGCGCGGGCGGCGTGCGCCGCCAGAAAAGAACCTCGTCTTCCCCGAAAGAAGCATCCAGCCCGTCCGGCAGCGCCTCACCCAAGACGGAGCAAACCGTCGCGATTACATCGCGCGCCTTGGGACCGAGCGCTGCGACCGCAGTGATCTCCTTGAGAGCATCGGGCGAGACCGAGTCCGGGTGGACCGTGATCATGATCATGCCGGAGCGGTCGTCGGAAAGCGCGAGCGAGGCACTGTCGCGCGCTGCCGGCATGAGGTGATGGGCCTCGTCGATAATCAGCCAATGCGGCCTGCCGGTCTTGGCACGCAGCGCCGACAAGTCGGGCATCAGGCCGGCGAAGAACTCGGGCCGGTCGTTGGGCTCGACGCCTGTTGCGCTGACGACGACGTTATCGTCAGGATTGGCCAGGAGCTCCAGCACCTCCCTGCCCGTAGGCGCGACAGACCCGTTCCCCACGGTCACCGCGCCTTCAAGCCCCTCATAGTCGCCCTCCGGATCGAATATGCAGAGCTGGAAGCGCCGTTCCCGTAATCGCTCCGCAAGGGCGGTCGCCAGTCTCGACTTGC
Organism: Sinorhizobium sp. M4_45; assembly: GCF_002885915.1. Taxonomy (NCBI): domain Bacteria; kingdom Pseudomonadati; phylum Pseudomonadota; class Alphaproteobacteria; order Hyphomicrobiales; family Rhizobiaceae; genus Sinorhizobium; species Sinorhizobium sp. M4_45. The sequence goes on along the minus strand of NZ_NWVE01000001.1, from coordinate 571,280 downwards.
CGATGCCGGAACTCCCGGCTATCAGCAGCACGTCCTGCGGTCCGATCTCCACCGGCCCTTCGTCATCCTCACCGATCGGCACCTGGTGGCGGGCACTCGAGCACAACGCATAATCGGACTCCATGATCCGGTTCATCAGTTGCTCGACGCCGGCCCCGCGCACACCCTCGAGGATCACGTCGGCCGTCTCCTTGAGCGCCGGCAAGGCGTTGGCCACGGCGGCTCCGCAGCCGCACATCCTCAAAAGCGCATGATCGTTCTCGGCATCGCCGACCCCCACCACGTTGAGAAAGGAAAGCCCCATCTCCTTCAGGGCCGCCTTCAGCCCCGTGGCCTTGTTCACACCCGTCGGGAGCACCATGACGGCGCCCTTGTTGAAGATGATCTCGAGTTCGAGGCCGAGCTCGTTGATCGCTTCGAGCGCGGCTGTCTGGAACGGCTCCCAGGTGGCGACGATGGAACGGCCGACCGACATCCTGTCGACGCCCTTCTCCTTGAGGCGCTCGATGAAGGCCTCCGGCGGCGAGGGTGCAAGCAGCCGCTCCTCGCCGGTTTCCGGCGTATAGAGCAGCGCACCGTTCTCGACGACGACCTTGTCGAACACATCGATTTCGGGAAACACGCTCTTGAGGTCCGGCAGTTCGCGCCCGGTCACGAGCAGGAGCTTGCGCCCGCTCTCCTTCAGCCTCTTTAAGGTCTCCAGAGTTTCCGGACGGACGGCACCGTAATCGGCCAGTGTACCGTCGTAATCCGTCGCAAGAGCCATGACATACATCTGCGTGCCGCCTCCTTCTGTTACCGGCCGCCGGATCCGCTCGATCTTTAGCCGCCACTATTGTCGTGCTGCACGGTGGAACGTGCAAGGCCAAGGCTGGTTCCGGCCCGCAAGGCCGCCTGTCGCCGCAAGCTTCGTCTAAAGCCGCCAGCCTCCACTCACGACGAAAGGAACGCGAGCACCGTCGCAGAGCGGCACGCTGCTATAGGCTTTGAGGCTTTGCCCGTCGGGCAGCGCGAGTGTGAGTGCGGAGCGTTCGCCCTCGAAGACCGAGGAGAGAACCCGCATCGGGATGCCTTCGCCATCCCGATGAACCTGCTCCGGACGAATGAGCACGTCGCAAAGCGGCCCCTCGCCTGCATGCGCTTCGCCTGCATGCCCTTTGCCGCCGCGCCTGTCGGCAAGCGCAGCGCGGAGGAGCGGCCAGTCGAGCGCACGCCCCGCTCCCTCCGGCAAATTCAACCGCACGATCGCGCCGCGACCGATCAGACCCCCGACCACCCGACCCTCAGGCCGCGCATAGATTTCCGCCGGCGGCGCCACCTGAATAAGCTTGCCTTCCGACATCACCGCGACGTCGGTCGCAAGCGCCATCGCCTCGGCCTGGTCGTGAGTCACATAGATCATCGTCGCGCCGGAGCGCTCGTGAAAGGCGCGGAAGGTCTCCTCCATCGACTTCCTCAAATGCTGATCGAGATTGGCGAGCGGCTCATCGAGCAGCACCACGTCCGGTTCCGTGACCAGGCAGCGCGCCAGCGCCACACGCTGCCGCTGGCCGCCGGAAAGTACAGCCGGCCGCCGATCGGCGAAATCGGCAAGCTTCACCAGCGAAAGCGCGTCGCCTACCCGCTTGCGCCAGGCCTCGCCGGAAAAGCCGCGGACCTTCAAGGGGTAGCCGACATTCTCCGCCACCGTCATATGCGGCCAGAGCGCATAGGATTGGAATACCATCGCCATGTTGCGCTTCTCCGGCGGCAGCACACGGGCTGCATCCGAAAGCCGGCGCTCGCCGAACTCGATCGAGCCGTCCGTCGGCTGCTCGAAGCCGGCGATCATCCGGAGCACCGTCGTCTTGCCACAGCCGGAAGGCCCGAGCAGCGCGAGAAACCCCTGCTTGCGCAGCGCCAGCGACACGTCCGAAACTGCCGGCCTCACCTGCTCTGCACCTTTGACACCGAAGTCTTTGGTCAGGTGGTTGAGGATCAGTTGCGCCATGGCAGCACGCCCTCCGGCAAATATTTTGCGAGGAATTCCAACGCTGCCATCAGCCCGATGACCATGACGACGACGAGCACCGAGAGCGCCGAGGCGAGATCGGAAGAGCCGCTGTCGTCGAGATTGAAGATTGCGACGCCGAGCGTCTGCGTGCCGGCGGACCAGAGGAGTGCCGAGACGGTCAATTCGTTCGCCGCGATCAGGAAGACGAGGATGACCGAAGCGCCGGCGGCCGGCGCCAGAAGCGGCAGCAGCACATCGCGCATGCGGCGCAGGAACCCCGCGCCCGCAAGCCGCGCCGCCTCCTCGAGCGAGGGATCTATCTGCAGGAAGGCGCTCATCACCGGCTTGAGGCTAACGGCGAGGAAGGAGGAGAAATAGGCGGCAAGAATGATCCAGATCGTACCGTAGATCGAAACGCCGATCAGCGGCAGCGGTGCCGCGAAGGCAAGGATGAAGGCGACGGCGAGCACGATGCCGGGCAGCGCATAGGGGATCTCGATCAGGATCGCCATAAGACTGGCAAGCCGCCCGCGCCGCGTCACGAGCAGGTAACCGGCCGGTACGGTGACCGCAAGCAGGCCGACTGCAGCGGCGGAGGCGAGGAAAAGGGAATTCTTGAGCGCCGTCAACGTCATCGACTGGCGGAGGAGTATTTCCCCATAGGCGTTCAAGGTCATGGTGTCGAAACTGAGCGGCACGCCGTAGGCCGGCACGAGGGAACTTGCGACGAGCGCCAGGAGCGGTGCGATCAGCAGCAGCGCCAGGATTGTCCAAAGCAGCGCCTCCGCGGCGAACCGCATGCGCCCGAGCGTGAAGGCGGCCCTCGCGCCGGCAAGGCCGATCAGACGATAGTCTCTGCGCTTGAGCGCTCGCTGCTGCAGAAGCAGCCCTGCGGCGGAAATCAGGGCGATCAGCGTCGAAAGCACCGCGATTTCGCCGAAGGTGGACGAACCGAAACTCGCAAACCGGCTGAAGATCAAGGTCGGCAGCGTCTCGATCGAGGCGGGAATGCCGAGTATCGCCGGGATACCGAAGTTGCCGATACCGGATACGAAGGCGATCGCCGCCCCGGCGATGAGCCCCGGAGAGGAAAGCGGCAGAACGATGTCGCGAAGGACGCGCCAGGGCGAGGCGCCGCAAAGCCGCGCCGCCTCGACCCCGTCACGGGGCGCCGCTGCAAGTCCGGCCCTGATCGCCAGGAAGACGAGCGGCGCATGCTGTACGCCGAGAAGCAAGGCGATCCCCGCAAGCGAATAGAGTGGCTGAGGGCTGCCGAGCGGCGGTGCAAGCCCCAGCGTCTTGAGAAGGGGGCTCGATGGACCCGACATCTCCACCCAGGCGAGCGCCGTCACCTGCGGGGGGATCATCATCGGCAGCATGAAGGCGAAGCTCAAGGCAAGCTTGCCACGGATGTCCGTAAGCGCCACGACAAAGGCGAAGAGTGCCCCCACGAAGAGCGAGATCGCCGTGCCGCCGGCCGCCGTGATCAGCGTATTGCGGAGCGCCGCGAAGGTCGCCGCCTCGAAGAGCACCCCCACCGCCTCGCCTCCTTCGAGGCCCTTGATACCTGCCCATCCGAGTCGGATCAGCGGCAGCGCCGAAAGCAGAAATACTGCGCCGAACACCAATGCCAGCAGCCATGCGGGCTCCCCACCCGCAGACATGCGCGGGCCACGGAGCCGGAAATATGCCGCTCGCCACCCCGTCCCGGCCTTCGAGGAGTTCGCCGTAGGCGATCGACCCTCCGTCACGTAAGGCGACGGCGGCACCTCGAAGCCGCGCAGCGTCCTCGTCAGCGGTTTCGGTAGCGGAGCCCGGCTCGGTTCCCTGCTCCGGTCTGCCGCCTCGTCCATCGCGCCGCCGAATGCGAACCAAAGCCACAGCCAGGACCGCGCCTTCGACAGAACGCTCAGCGGGCGCTCCAGCTTTTTCAAGTCGGAACCACCCTCGGCACTCGGGTCGGCAGCCGGCGCGCAAGATATCCGGCGCCCGCTGCGGGCGATCTCGTCAGTGTCCGGCATCGAGAGGTCAGTTGGTACCGAAAATGCCGGAGAAGGTCTTCAGGTCCGCCTCGGAGTTCTTCACGGCTTCGGCAGCATCGACCGGCAGCACCTTGATCGTCTCGCGCGCCGGGAAGCCCTCCGGCAAGGCCATGCCGTCGCGCGCCGGGAGATAGCCCATTTTCACCGCCACTTGCTGGCCCTCCTCGGAGAGCAGGAAATCAACGAATTTCTTTGCTGTCTCCGGGTTTCTTGCGGTCTTCAGGATGGCGACCGGCTCCGTGACGGCGGAAACGCCCTCGGCCGGGAAGACGAATTCCACCGGCGCACCCTTGGCCTTCTCGCGGATGGCCATGAAATCGACGACCATGCCATACGCCTTCTCGCCGGTCGCGACCGCCTTCAATACGCCGCCATTGCCGCCGGCGGCCGTCGCTCCGTTTTCGGCGAGCGCCTTGTAATAGTCCCAGCCGAGCCCGTCGATGTCGGCAAGCGTCTGCGCATGGATCAGCGCCGCACCCGAGGTGAGCGGGCTCGGCATAGTGACCAGACCCTTGGCCTCGGGTTTCGCAAGATCCTGCCAGCCGGCCGGCTTCATCGAAGCGGAAGCGTTGTAGACGATGCCGGTCGTGATCATCTTCGTCGAATAATAGGCGCCCTCGGCATCGAAGAGCGAAGCGTCATAAGCCGCCGCTTCCGGAGATTTGTAGGGCACCAGGTATCCCGTTTCCTTCAGCCGCTGCATCGTCACCGTGTCGGCGATCAGAAGCACGTCCGCCACCGGGTTGCCCGCTTCGATCTCCGCCATCAGCTTGGCCATTATCTTCGTCGTCCCGTCCCGCACCCACGCGACCTCGACACCCGGGTTCGCGGCCTGAAACGCGTCCACCGTCGCCTGCGCGTCCTCGTTCGGCTGGCTGGTGTAAAGCACGAGGCTTTCCGCGAAAGCGGCAGTGGACAGGAGGCCGGCGACGAGCGCTGCGGCGACGGCAGGGAGAAGCGTTTTCATGAATTTGCCCTCGGTCGGAGAAAGATCGCGCCGAGGGATAGAGCGGGTGTTTTACAGGGATGTGACAGCGAAAAGCCGGAAAAACCTCAGCTCGTCGGCCGGCCGGAGAGTTCCACGAATGTTCTCGGACGATCTCTCTAAAATATTATTGGCGATTCAAATCAGCGGCTTGATCGTATTTTCGGGACGGGCTGAGTCCCTCGCACAATTAAATTCGGTTCATCCATTGCATATCTCGAAGCAGCGTTTATATATAGCTCATCGAAACTTGCTTGTGACCTTTGTCTACGCGCCGAAGCGCTTCGTCAGATTTCCTCTCAATATCGATCAAACCGGACTGATATTCGTCCGGGAACTCTAGCGATTGAAAGGAAATCGTTATGAACTCAGGCACCGTAAAGTGGTTCAACAGCACCAAGGGCTTCGGCTTCATCCAGCCCGACGATGGCGCCACGGACGTATTCGTGCACGCCTCCGCCGTTGAACGCGCTGGAATGCGTTCGCTCGTAGAAGGCCAGAAGGTTACCTACGACATCGTCCGCGACAACAAGTCCGGCAAGAGCTCTGCAGACAATCTGCGGGCCGCATAAATTCGTCATTCGCCTCCGCTGACCACGGATGTACTGGCAGGGAGCGTTTGAATGACGGGGCGCCCCAGCGCGTCTGGTAAAGACGCGCGGCGCTCAAGAGGAGGTCGGGGTAACGCCCGGCCTTTTTTGCTTGTGCCGCCCCCGGGTGGCACGGACGAAGGAGATGGCCATGGGCCGGAACACCTACAGCGTTGGCGACAGTGTCGTCCTGAGAGCCGATCTCACGCGCACGGCCGCTGCGGACCGGACCTGCCGCATCGTGTCCATCCTGCCCGCGGCCGAACACGGGGAAGCGCAATATCGGGTGCGGTTCGGAACGGAGAACTTCGAACGGCGTATCTTCGAACACGACATCGATCCTTCGGAAACGGCTTCCCCGCTCCAGGAACACGGCCAGACGGCATCGGTCGAAGGCAAGCCCTGGTTCAAACCCTTGAACATCAGGACGCCGAAATAAAGAACCCAATCAGCAATCCTATAAAAACGGAAAGGATATACTTTGCAGGTACTCGTCAGGGACAATAACATCGACCAGGCTCTTCGCGTTCTCAAGAAGAAGATGCAGCGTGAAGGCGTCTTCCGCGAAATGAAGATGCGCAGCGCCTACGAAAAACCGTCCGAAAAGCGCGTCCGCGAAAAAGCAGAAGCTGTCCGCCGCACCCGCAAGCTGGCGCGCAAGAAGCTTCAGCGCGAAGGCCTGCTGCCGTCGCCGAAGAAAGTAGCCCGCGCGCGCTGAGGCGCGCCCTCCGGCTGCACAGCAGCTACGGCGATCCTCGCACGTCTGATGAGCGCGCGGCGCTGTAGGCTGGTACCACTTTGCGACGCGCCCTTGCGCGTCGTTTTCATGCGTGAATTCGCTCGGTCCCCTCCGCGTTTCCTTCGACCCTGCGATCACGGTTCCTGCGCCTTTGCATCCGCCAGACCCACAACGCGGCCGCGCAGATCGCAATTTCCGCCGCAAACGTCCAGTGCAGTATGAAATTGAGGTACCAGGGCTCAAAGCGCGCCGGCACCTCGACGAGGTTGAAGCGGGTCCCCGAAAGGGGATGGAGCCAGCGTATGTCGGCGGCGATCGAATCGAGAAGAAGGTGCGTCATCACGTTGGCGAGCGCGACCCAAACGAGAAACATAGAGTGCCGCTTCCCGGCAAGGATCAGCGCCGCGGCCGTGAGCGCCGCAACCCCCAGCCAGAAAATCGGCAAATGGGTCCAGTAGTCGTGATGTGGCGTACGCCGGCCGTCTACGAGGTAAAAATAAAGCAGATCCAAATCCGGAAGCACGGAGAAGATCAGCCCTACCGCGAGTGCGCGGGATCGGATGGTTTCATTCTTTCGAGCGATGCAATGGGTGAGAATGTAACCGGCGGGAAGATGGGCAATGAACATCGAGCGGGATCCTGGGCGGCAGCGTGCCGGGTGCAGACCATCAGGGCATCCCGGCATTTTCATGGCAATCTCAGGTTAGAGTTGTGAGTAATTTCCACTATAACGAGCGCCGCAGAGAAGCCTGCTTTTCCCCTCCCGAATCCGCGCTATAGTCACTGGGGCCGGCCCAAGGACATGTCGCATGACGCTCACCCTCTACCTTCATCCGCTTGCTTCCTTCTGTCACAAGGTGCTGATCGCGCTTTACGAAGCCGGCACGCCGTTCACGCCGCAGGTCGTGGATCTCGGAGACCCGGCGGAGCATGCTCGCTATCTGGAGGTCTGGCCCGTCGGCAAGATCCCCGTGCTGCACGACGCTGCACGCGACAGGACGGTGCCGGAAACCTCAGTGATCATCGAATATCTCGACCAGCATTACCCCGGTGAGCAGCCGCTGATACCGCACGACGACGCCCTGGCGCTCGAGGCGCGGCTCTGGGACCGCTTCTTCGACCTCTACGTCCAGGTCCCGATGCAGAAGATCGTGACCGATACGCTGCGCGCCTCCGGCGAGAACGATCGGCGCGGCGTCGCCGATGCGCAAGCGGCGCTGGCGAACGCGTATGACCTTGCCGAACGCCACTTCGGGGACCGGCGCTTTGCGGTCGGGGAAAGCTTCTCGATCGCCGATTGCGCCGCCGCGCCCGCCCTCTTCTACGCCGGGATCGTGGCCCCGTTCGACGGCACGCACCCGAACCTCGGCGCCTATTTCGAGCGCCTGCTGGAGCGCCCCTCCTTCCAGCGCACCTTGGCCGAGGCGCGGCCTTACTTCCCGCTGTTTCCCTATAAGGACGCGATACCCGCAAGATTCCTCTAACATCCTATAGGCGACCAACAACACAAGGAGCGAGACAATGGAATATCGTCGGCTCGGCCGCTCCGGGCTCAAGATCTCGACCATCACCATGGGTACGATGACGATCGGCGGCGGTGGAAAGTTCGCCCAGGTCGGCGATGTCGGTGTCGCGGATGCCCGCCGCTATGTCGACCTCTGCCTGGATGCGGGCGTCAATCTGATCGATACGGCGGACATCTATTCGACCGGCGCCTGCGAGGAGATCATCGGCGAAGTTCTCGGCGGAAAGCGCAAGGACGGCGTGCTCATCGCCACCAAGGCGCGCTTCTCGATGGGCCCCGGTCCCAATGACGGAGGCCTGTCGCGCCATCACCTGGTCCACGCCTGCGAGGCGAGCCTGAAGCGTCTGAAGACCGACGTGATCGACCTTTACCAGGTTCATGAATGGGACGGTCAGACGCCACTCGAGGAAACCATGGAAGCGCTCGATACGCTCGTGCGCCAGGGCAAGGTGCGCTATATCGGCTGCTCCAACTATTCCGGCTGGCACATCATGAAGGCACTCGGCATCAGTGCGCTCGAACACCGCCAGCGCTTCGTCAGCCAACAGATTCATTACACGCTCGAAGCACGCGAGGCCGAGTACGAACTGGTCCCGATCTCCATCGATCAGGGTCTCGGCATCCTCGTCTGGAGCCCGCTGGCAGGCGGCCTTCTGTCAGGCAAGCACAGGCGCGGACAGTCGCCGGAAGGCACCCGCCAGCTCGCCGGCTGGAACGAGCCGCCGATCCGCGACGAGGAACGGCTGTGGAAGATCGTCGACATGCTGGTGGCGATCGCCGCCGAGCGCAACGTGTCCCCGGCGCAGGTGGCGCTCGCCTGGCTTATCGGCCGAGATGCCGTCACCTCGGTGATCATCGGCGGGCGCACCGAGGAGCAGTTCCGCGACAATCTCGCCGCCGCCGGCCTGAAGCTCACCGACGAGGAGCGCGAACTCCTCGACGCGGTCAGCCTGCCGCCGGTCATCTATCCCTATTGGCATCAGCTCTGGACCGCCAAGGACCGCCTCGGCAAAGCCGATCTGTCGCTGCTCGGGCCGCATATTTGAGCGACGACAGCTCTTTATGCACCCGCGGCCGCCCCTCATCCGCCTTCCGGCACCTTCTCCCCGCTAGCGGGGCGAAGGAGACTCGCGGTAGCCGCTCGATATCTCTCCGCAACCGTTCATTTGAACTGAGTGCATGCCGCTTGTCCCTTCTCCCCGATTTGCGGGGAGAAGGTGCCGGCAGGCGGATGAGCGAAAATCGTCAGCCTGCCGCGACTTCCACTCAGGCCGCCTGCGCGACCTCGCCGCGAATGAGATCGGCCAGCCGGCGGATGCCCTCGTCGATCATCCTGTCGTTGGCGCAGGAGAAGCTGAGCCGCAGGGTGTTTTCGCCGGCCCCGTCGGCGAAAAAGGCGCGCCCGGGGACGAACGCCACCTTGGCCGTCTGGATCGACTTGGCCAGCAGCTCAGCGCCGTCGCTCCCCTTCGGCAGCGTTACCCAGATGAACATGCCGCCTTCGGGCTTCGTCCAGGTGACGCCGGCGGGCATGTATTTTTCGAGCGCCGACAGCATCGCGTCACGCCGCTGCCTGTAGGCCTTGTGGATTTTCGCCACCTGCGCCTCGAAGCCCCGCCCGGCGACGGTCGCGATCGCCATCTGGTTGATGGTGGAGGAGTGAAGGTCGGCTGCCTGCTTCATCAGCACCAGCTTGCGGATCACCGGTTCGGCGGCGCAGATCCAGCCGACGCGAAGGCCAGGCGCCAGCGTCTTCGAGAAGCTGCCGCAATAGATCGTGCGGGTGCTGTTTATGTCGCTTTTGCGGGCGATCTCGAGCGCAAGGATCGGCGGGACCGCCTCGCCGTCATAACGCAGCGACTGGTAGGCCGCATCCTCGATGATGGCGATGTCGAGCTCCTCGGCAAGTGCAAGGACGCGCTCGCGCCCGGCGCGGCCCACCGTCTCGCCGGTGGGGTTGGCGAAGTCGGCCGAGAGATAGGCGAACTTGACGCGCCCGCCCGCTTCCGCTGCAGCCTGGGCATAGGCTGCCGGCGTCCGGTTGCCGGTGGGGTTCAGCTGATCGTAATTGGGTTCATAGGCGTTGAAGGCCTGCAGCGCACCAAGATAGGTCGGCCAGGTGACGAGCGCCGTGTCTTTCGGCGACAGAAACAGCTTGCCGAGATAGTCGAGCCCCTGCTGCGACCCGGAGGTGATGAAGATGTTGTCGACGCTCGCCGGAATGCCAAGTGCCGCCATCTGCCCGGCGAGCCACTCGCGAAGCGGCCGATAGCCCTCGCTCACCGAATATTGCAGCGCGGCACCGACCGACGGCCCATCGAAAATCTCGGCGTAAGCCTCCCTGAACGCATCATTCGGGAAAAGCTCAGGATCGGGAATTCCGCCCGCAAACGAAATGATGTCGGGACGATCAAGGAGCTTCAGCAATTCGCGGATTTCCGAAGCCTTCATCCGGCTCGAGCGCGTGGCGAAAGTGCTTTCCCAATCCAGCATGGAGGTCCTCCCGGTTGCACCCGAGGGACATGAACACAGCCCAATATTTAAGTCAATATTCCTGACCTATTTTGCCTCAGCTGTCGCCTGCGCCGTTACGGCAATCGTGCAGTTACAGACATTCCGATACGCTCGTTGGAAATGGGAGGCGTTGGAAAGGGCGGCATACGGGATCGAGCATACGGGATCGTGACGCCGTGGCCGTCGACACCGTCAGGCAACGATCGGCTAGCCGCTTCGGCTCGAGACGCCAAGGGTCGGACCGGATAAGTCCGGTCGGCAGGAGGCGGCGAACGCCTCCTGATACTCAGGCCTCACCCTCGTCGAAATAGCTGCAGATCAGAAGAAAAGAGATCCCAGCCAAGATAAACAAATCGAAAAGAGCGAAGTGCTGTATGATCGTGGACATAGTGCTCCTCCTACCCACAAGGGTATCAGAACACAATTTCTGAATTTTTGGAAGAAAATTCTCCGGATGACTTCCGAAGGAGAACTCTATTCTTTAATTTTTATGCGGCGCAACATTTATACTGCGCCGCAAAAGCGAACCGGAAGAGGCGTTTGTTTGAATCCGCCCTCTTGAATACCTATGCCGGCTGGACCGACCTCACGCTGCCGCTGCTGTCCACGATGCAGGTAAACTTGCGACCGGCGGCATCGAGGTCGACGCTGTAGCTCGTCGCATCGAGTTGTCGAGAACTCATCGGCAGGACCTTGGCGCCGCCGGCCTGGGCGACCACGGCATTGGCGCACAAAAGCTGCAGGTCGGCGGGGGCTGTCTGAAGGCTCGTGCGGGCCATTTCCTGAGGTTCCGGGGTCGATTGGCATGCGGCAAGAAGAAAGACCGCAGCCATCACGGACGCTTGAATTGGACGGCTTCCCAATTTACTCGTCGACAAATCCACATCCTCCGGTCTTGGCATATAGCCCGTATCTTCGCGCTCTCGCCCATGCGGCCGCGTTTCGGCCGGTTACACGCCCTTATAGAGAGCAGCCCCCTGCATCAGCACGATGACCTTCGCGCCCACGCTGACGCGCGAATGCAGGTCGATAATGTCTTCATTGTTCATTCTTATGCACCCGGAGGAAACGTCCAGCCCGATCGTCCAGGGCTCCACCGTACCATGGATGCGGTAGATCGTATCGTTATCACCTTCGTAAAGGTAGAGCGCGCGAGCGCCTAGCGGATTGTCGGGCCCGCCCGGCATGCCGCCTGCCCATTTTGCCGCGTTCGGATCGCGCACGACCATCTCGGCCGGCGGCGTCCAGGTCGGCCATTCGGCCGTGCGCCCTACCCGAACGATGCCCGCCCAGCCGAAACCTTCGCGGCCTACACCGATGCCGTAGCGGATCGCCTGACCGCCGGGCTGCACGAGATAGAGGAAATGCTGGTTGCCATCGATGATGATCGTGCCCGGAACTTCTGCCGTGCGGAACGGCACCATCTGCCGGCGAAAGGCCTCGGGAACCTGATTGTTTCGCGCAAAGTACTGTCGGGCTTTCCTCTTGTCGTAGTTCACCCATTTCTTCGTCTTGGAATCGTAGATCTGCGTTTGGGCAAGCGCTGCAAGCGGAACGAGGCAAAGACCGAGGAGAAGCAGCGCCTTGCCCAATTTGCGCCGACCTGCCTGTCTTTTCGAAAGCGTCTGGATCATCGTCATTTCGCCCATCCGTCGATCCGTTCCGCGTGGCTTTCAACCCATTTCCTGGCGTAGTCCGCAGGCGCCTGCCGCTCGACTTCGAGCGCATAGCTCATCGCCGTCACTTCATCCGGCGAGAAGTCTACCTTCTGAAGGAACTGCGCGACTTCCGGATGCTTCTTTGCGAAGGCCGTCGCATAGCCGATCTGAAATTGTCCGGCGTCCCACGCCGTGGCGGCGCTCGATTTGCTGACCCATAGCGGGTCGTTCGGCGGCGCGATCTTCCATTTCGCCGGGTCGTGAGGCGGCTCCTCGAGCCGGGAGATCTGGTGCAGCTTGAAAACATGGTGCGGAGCATAGCAGTAGAAGACCATGGGGCGCGCGGTCGCGATCGCCGCGTCGACCGCCGCCATCGCCACTTCCTCCTTGGCCTCGACGAGCGTCAGGTTCGCCGCATAGCCGTAGCCCGCCGCCCGCGCCCGTTCGATGCCCGTCGAAAGCCATTCGGCGGCGCCGATCCACATTTCGCCGCGCCCGTCGCCGTCGGTATCCAGTATCTTGGTCTTGGCCGGATCGCCGAGATCCGCGACCGACTTGATCGTCGCAGCCGCTTCCGGCGTGGCGCAAAGCCCCTGCCATGCCGGCACCGCACGCTCGCTGAGCATCACGACGCCTTTTTCGGTCACGAATTTGCGGACGAGTTCGTCGAAATTCGGCCGCCAAACCTCCGGCTGGATATCGACCTCGCCCTTTTCGAGGCCGATGAAGGCGGTCAGCGTCCCGAGTTCGCGCACCTCCGCCTCGAGGCTGAACTTCTTGGCGATGCCGAGCTTGAGAATGTTCGCGGCTGCCTGTCCGGATGGCCAGGGCGGCATCGCGATCACCAGATCCGCCGCCGCTGCCGGCGCAGCCACGACCAACGCCAGCGCCGCCGCGCAAAGGAACTCCCGGCCTCTCCTCACAGTGCCCCCCCGAAAAGATCTATCTGAACGTCGTTCCGATGCGAATGCCTGCTGAGCTTTATCTTCCTTTGCGGGCACAATGCACGGCTTGCCGAGTCCCGTCAACTTCCGGTTACACCGCCTGCATTCCGCCGCTTAACCTATGCGAGCCGGTGCTCACCGCCCGGGACGGCGCGTGACCCACCGAAGTCCCGCCGCCACCGCAATTCCAAGCAGAGGCCATACCGCCCAGAATCTCCCCTCCCAGGAAAGGAGATTGACCGCAAGGACCGCAAATCCGGCTGCCCCGAGCAGGGCCAGTCCGCGGTCGAGCCGCGTGGACGTCCACAGGCAATCGAGCATCGCGATCAAGGCCAGCGCAAACAGGGGCCATCTGGCCCAGAACGTTCCCTCCCACGACAGCAGATTTATGGCAACGACCGCCGATGCGGCTACGGCGAGAACGCCGAAAAGGCGACGGCCGGGCGCTGCGCGTCTTACGATCGTCGCTCGCCCTACCCCGGTCTCGGCGGCCGGGGTCTCGCGGTCCGGAAGTGCACCCGGCCTCCCCCAGTCGCGGCCCCCTTTTTGCGACACCGCGCCCTCGGCCGTTCCGATCTGGACCACATAACTCGGAACGCCCCCGTCGATGTTCTTGACCGTCAGCGCGCCAAGGAATTCGAAGCCGACGGCCAGCTTGTTGCGAACCTGATCATAGACGGTGCTCGAAATCACGATGCCGCCGGCCGGCGCCGAGGCTTGCAGGCGGGCCGCGATATTGACGCCGTCGCCGTAAAGGTCGTCGCCGTCAGCGATCACATCGCCGAGATTGAGGCCGATGCGATAATCCATCCGCGCCTCGCCTTGCCGCTCGGCATTCAGTCCGGCCAACTCGTTCTGAACGTCTATCGCCGCTCTCACCGCCTCCACCACGCTCGGAAACTCCGCGATCACCCCGTCGCCCCACGTATTGACCACCCGTCCTTCATGCGCCTCGATCAGGCGCGCCATGGCATCCCGGCTGCGCTTGAGGGCCGCAAGCGTTCCCTCCTCGTCTTTCCCCATCAGGCGCGAATAATCCTGCACGTCGGCGCAGAAAATGGTGGTCAGCTTACGGCGTGTTGATGACATCGGATTTCGCCCTCGCTCGGAGGCTGGCCGAAGGCCCGCGCCTCGCAGGATAGCGACGCCGTCGCGATTCTCAATGCCGGACGCATCTGCCGCGCGTCACTGCGGGCTTAGAGCACTCCAGGAAAGTGTGTAACGGCTTTGCGTACGGGGAGCACCTTAGCTTGCTGCAAGGAACTGATCGGTCCCTCGGCGGTTTGGAGCCGTGTATCGCATGAAGCGACGAAACTGGAGGTTACAGATGTTGAGAAAAATGTTGGTTGCAGCCGCGATATCCGCCGCTTGCGTGTCCCCAGCCTTTGCCCAGGCCGATATGGTTTGCGACCAGGCAGGCATGACCAAGCTCGAGACTGACGTGGGCCAGATCACCGACACGGGTCGGAAGGAGATGGCGCAGAAGGAACTCGCCATGGCCAAGGAGGCACTGGCGGCGAACGATCAGGAAAAGTGCAAGTCCCATATGGCGAATGCCATGAAGGGTAAGGATCCGATGTAAGACGCTGCATATGAAGAAGCCGGAGCTTGGGCTCCGGCTTCCCTTTTGTTCATTGCAGGCGGATCTTAGTTTTTCGCCTTGTCGACCAGCTTGTTCTTGCCGATCCAAGGCATCATCGCGCGCAGCTTCGCGCCGACTTCCTCGATCTGGTGAGAGTCGTTGACGCGACGGATGCCCTTGAAGCGGGCGGCACCGGAGCGGTATTCCTGCATCCATTCCGAGGTGAATTTACCGGTCTGGATGTCCTTGAGGACCCGCTTCATCTCGGCCTTGGTCTCTTCGGTGATGATGCGCGGTCCGGTGACGTATTCGCCCCACTCGGCCGTGTTCGAGATCGAGTAGTTCATGTTGGCGATGCCGCCTTCATAGATCAGGTCGACGATCAGCTTCACTTCGTGCAGGCACTCGAAATAGGCCATCTCCGGCGCATAACCGGCCTCGACCAGCGTCTCGAAACCGGCGCGGATGAGTTCGACCAGGCCGCCGCAGAGAACGACCTGTTCGCCGAAGAGATCGGTTTCGCACTCTTCCTTGAAGTTGGTCTCGATGATGCCCGAGCGGCCGCCGCCGACGCCGCAGGCGTAGGAGAGAGCGAGATCGAGGGCATTACCGGAAGCGTCCTGATGAACGGCGACCAGGCAGGGGACGCCGCCGCCCTTCTGGTATTCGCCGCGGACCGTATGACCCGGGCCCTTCGGCGCGATCATTACGACGTCGACCGAGGCCTTCGGCTCGATGAGGCCGAAGTGGACGTTCAGGCCGTGCGCAAAGGCGATTGCCGCGCCGTCGCGGATGTTTCCGGCGATCTCGGCCTTGTAGATGTCGGCCTGCAGCTCGTCCGGCGTCGCCATCATCATCAGGTCGGCCCAGGCGGCAGCTTCGGCAACGGTCATGACCTTGAAGCCGTCCGCTTCGGCCTTCTTTGCCGTGGCCGAACCCGACTTAAGCGCAATGGCGACGTTCTGCGCGCCGGAATCCTTGAGGTTCAGCGCATGGGCGCGGCCCTGGCTGCCGTAGCCGATGATGGCGACCTTCTTCGACTTGATGAGGTTGAGATCGGCATCACGATCGTAATAGACGCGCATCGATTTTTCCTTCCCTTTGCTTGTCCGTTTCGCTTTGGCAGCCGCAGATACGGCCGCCCTACCTTTTCGCGCCGTAGAGCGTGAGAAAGGCGTCGACCGCCCGCTCCGCCCTGCGGCTGAAATCCTTCTTCAGGCTACCCGGCTCCTCGCCGAGAAGCATGCGCAAATGCCAGTCGGAGACGACCAGGCCGTAAAGAGCGCCATAGGCTTCGTCAGCGTTGTCGAAAGCCAGGAGACCGGCCTTGCGGCCCGCTTCGAGCAGCGCTCCCGCCCTGCGTCCGATCTGCCGGCGGCCGCGTTCCTGCAGCATGTGGCCGAGCTTCGAGCCTTCCCGGCTCGCCTGTCCGATCGCAAGCCGGTTGAGCGCCAGCGACACGTCGCCTGCCAGCACGTCGAGAAGGTCCTTGGCGAAAGCGACGAGATGCACCCTCAAGCTGCCCCCGTCCAGCTTTGCGGCGGAGACGTCGAGCGTGCGAACCTTGCTCGCCTGAAAGGCGATCATGGCCGAAAGGAGCCCTTCACGATCGCCGAACCACTTGTAGAGGCTCTCCTTGGAGCAGTTCGCCGCGCGCGCCACTCCCGCCGTCGTCAGCGCCTTTTCGCCCCCGTCGACAAGCAGGCGCAAAGCCTGTTCGAGCACCGCTCCCTGGCGCTCGGTCAGGCCGTTTGCGGCACCTGCCTCTCTTATCGCTCCGACGCTTTGCACTCGCTTCGCCCTATCAGTACCGTACGGTACGGTTCGTGAGGTTTCTAATTGCCCGATCCGGGGACGTCAAGCGGTTTTGGATATCCGGTTCGTTTCAAGGCAGCCCCGGACAAAAATGGGAGCAACCCACTGGCGGGACTCCGATTTCCGTGCCTGCGTCGCCCCCGCGCCCGCTTTACCGGTGCGCGCCTCCCTACATTACGAAAATATAATGATCTCAAAGCTTTTCGCTGATCGGGTTGATCTTTATGTTGAATGAAGATGCCTGGGATAGAGAAAAACAATGAGCAAGACAGCCGAGACGACGGACGAAGCGTCGCGTTCGACACCGTCGAACGTCACCGTCATCCCGGCTCCGGTGATGCCGCCACGCATAAAGCGCCGTTCGCGCCGCCGCTGGATCTTTGCGCTCCTGGTGCTCGCTATCGTCGGCACGGGCTACTATGCCTGGAGCCGCCAGGGCGCGCAGCCGGCCACCACCATGATCACTCAGGCGGTCACGCGCGGCGACATCGAAGAGAGCGTGACTGCCGTCGGCACGCTGGAGGCGGTCAAATCGGTCGATGCCGGCGCACAGGTCTCCGGCCAGTTGAAGTCGCTGCATGTCGCGATCGGCGACAAGGTCGAACAGAACCAGCTCATCGCCGAGATCGACCCCGCCTCGATCGAGAACAGGATCGAGATCGACGAGGCGGAACTGGCCAATCTTGAAGCGCAGCTCGTCTCGAAGAAGGCCCAGCTCGTATTGAAGCAGGCCAACATCGAGCGTCAACGCAATCTCGTCGCCACGAAAAGCGTTTCGCAGTCGACGCTCGACCAGGCTGTCGCCGATCATGCGGCCGCTGGCGCCGATGTGCAGGCGGTCGAGGCGCAGATCCGCAAGCAGAAGGCCACTCTTGCCGGGGACCGGGTCGATCTCGGCTATACCAAGATCTATGCTCCGATGGCCGGCACCATCGTCGACGACCCCGCCAAGGAGGGACAGACCCTCAACGCCAACCAGACGACGCCGACGATCGTCACGATCGCCGATCTTTCCACGATGACGGTCAAGGCGCAGGTCTCCGAAGCCGATGTCGGCAAGCTGAAGCTCGGCATGGATGCGTATTTCACCCTTCTCGGACAGCCCGGAAAGCGCTTCACCGGCAAGTTGCGTCAGATCGAGCCGATGCCCGATACCGAGAACAACGTCGTCCTCTACTATGCCCTCTTCGATGTCCCCAATCCCACGGGCGAGTTGATGATGTCGATGAGCGCGCAGGTCTTCTTCGTCCAGGCGGCGGCAAAGAATGTGCTGGTTGTCCCGAGCACGGCAGTCCGCACCATGGAGGCGGCGGCCTCCGACGGGCCCGCAAGAGCGGAAGTGACCGTCGTTGCGCCGTCCGGTGCGAGCCAGACGCGCACCGTCGAGGTCGGTGTCCGCAACCGGGTGAGCGCCGAAATCGTCCGCGGGCTGGAGGAAGGTGAGAAAGTGGTCGTCGACGCTGCCTCCGCCACGAACGGCAGCCGCGGTCCCAATACCAGCCGGCGCGGCATGCGCATGCCGCCGATGTTCTGAGCACGCCGATGGCCCCGCTCATTTCACTCCGGGATGTCAGCAAGACCTATTTCAACGGCGACATCGCCGTCGAGGTCTTGCACCATATATCCCTCGATATCGAGGCCGGCGAGTTCGTCGCGATCATCGGCCAGTCCGGTTCCGGCAAGTCGACGCTGATGAACATTCTCGGCTGCCTCGACCAGCCGACCTCGGGCGACTACTTCATCGAAGGCGATAGCGTCTCCGGCTTCGACGGCGACGCGCTCGCGGCGCTGCGCCGCCGCACCTTCGGCTTTATCTTCCAGTCCTACAATCTGATCCCGACCGCAAGCGCCCGGGAGAATGTCGAGGTACCCGCCGTCTATGCCGGCGTTTCCGCCCGCGACCGGCACGATCGTGCCGAGGCGCTCCTGCAGTCGCTCAAGCTCGGCGAACGGCTCGATCATCGTCCGAACCAGCTTTCCGGTGGCCAGCAGCAGCGCGTCTCGATCGCCCGCGCCCTGATGAATAGAGGCCGCGTCATCCTTGCCGACGAGCCGACCGGCGCGCTCGACAGCCAGAGCGGCGAAGAGGTGATGCGCCTCCTTCGCGATATGAACGAAAACGGCCACACCGTCATCGTCATCACCCATTCGCGCGAGGTCGCCGCACAGGCCGACCGGCTGATCGAGATCAGCGATGGGCGGATCGTTGCCGACCGCTCCAAGAAGGGACGCAGCAATCCCGATGCAGCCGTCGGTCTCGCCCAAAGCACGCGTGAGGGCTTCGCGGCGATCGCGGACGTGTCGGAAGCGGTGAAGATGGCACTGCGGGCGCTGCGGGCAAACCTCTTTCGTACGATCCTGACGCTGCTCGGCATCGTCATCGGCGTCGGTTCGGTTGTCGCCATGCTCGCCATCGGCACCGGCGCGCAGAATACGGTACTCGACCGGATCTCGTCGATGGGGTCGGATCTTCTCGTCGTCCGCCCCAGCATGGCGAATTTCCGCGGCAGCGCCGGCGGGACGAATGTTACCCTCGTGCCGGCAGATGCGGACGCGATCACGGAGCTTGCGAATGTCGCATTCGCCGTCCCCGAAATGACGAGCACCGTGACGCTTCGGCGCGGCAACATCGACTATCAGACGACCGCAAACGGAACGGTGCCGCAGTTTACGGAAGCGAAGTCCTGGAAGATCGGCCGCGGCGAATTCATCAACCGGAACGACATGGAGACATACGCACCGGTCGCGGTGCTCGGCGAGACCGTCGTCAAGACGCTCTTCCCGGAGGGCTCCGACCCGATCGGTCAATACGTGCTCGTGAACAAGATCCCCTTCCAGGTGATCGGGGTGATGAGCGGGATGGGCGCCAGCGCCGGCGGCAACGATCAGGACGACGTGGTCCTCGTGCCGCTCACGACCGGCAGCATGCGCCTCTTCGGTCAGCGCAACATCCGCACGATCACCGTCAAGGTGCAGGATGCCGCGGCAATAGACCTGACCCAGGAGAGAATTCAGGCACTGCTCAACGAGCGCCACAGGAAGGACGATACTCAGATCACCAACATGTCTTCCGTGCGCGAGGCATTCACCGAGACTTCGAACACCATGAAGTTCTTCCTGGGATCGGTCGCAGCGATTTCGCTGCTCGTCGGCGGCATCGGCGTGATGAACATCATGCTCGTCAGCGTCAGCGAACGCACACGCGAGATCGGCGTGAGAATGGCGACCGGAGCGCGCGAGCGGGACATACTCGTGCAGTTCATCGTCGAGGCACTGGTCGTTTCCGCGATCGGCGGTGCGATCGGCGTCGTGGCCGGTCTATCGACCGGTTACGCCGCTAAAGCCTTCGGCATGCCCGTCAGCTTCACGCCCGGCCCCGTCGCGCTTGCCTTCGCCTGTGCGTTTCTCACCGGCCTGCTCTTCGGCTATCTGCCGGCGAGAAATGCATCGCGCCTCCAGCCGGCGGTGGCCCTCGGCGCGGATTAGATCAATTCCACGCAGTAGCGGTTTTCCCGCCCTGGAAAAGCGCCCATTCAGTCGAAATCAGATATTTTGGGCGCCTGCGATCAATTCCCAGCGCTTGCCGTTCGACTGGGATTGTCGGGCGAAGTAATTATAAGGAGTGCGTGACCAATCTCTGACCGAGTTGGTCCTGTTGTCGAGCACAAGGTCACCTTCGCTCGTGCGGACGGTGAGAACCGTGTGGCCCTCTCCGCGATAACGCGCAACCGTGAGTAGCAGAGCCGAGGCCGGCCAACCCCGCTTCAGAAGCTCCCGCTTCTTCAGAATTGCGAAGTCCTCGCAGTCTCCGTAGGCGGTCGGCACACGCCAATCGTCGTCCTTGCCGACATTTGCGCGGTCGCTGCGTTCGCGGATGCTTGCATTGACGGTGCTGTTGATCTGTTTGAGCTCGCTGATCTTTTCCGGCGCGAGAACGACGGCCTTCTTGCCGCCGCCAGTGTTGCAGAGCCGCGGCTCGCGGGCGCAGAAGGATGCGAAGGCCGGCGGCGCGAAGGCCTTGCCGGCGGTCCTCATGGTTGTACCGGCATCGGCAGCCCCAGGGGCCGCGATCAGCAACAAAAAGACTGTCTGCGCAATGAAGCGTTTCACGAGGCGTTCTCCAACGACGGACATAAGTCTCCCGGTCCGCCGTAGAGACTAGCTAAGATAGATTAAGCCATGGTTGATAACCCGAAATGAGGCAGTGATATGGCCATCTACTAACAATTCGTAAGTTGACCACAGGTAATTTTAATTCAATTCTAAAAAGTATTTTTAAAGTTAATGTTATTAGGAGTATAGAAATGAAAAGAATTAATAGATCGATATTTCGGACATTTTTCATACTATCCACGGCCACGATAGGAGCCGTAATCGTTACGACGGATGCGGATGCAGTACAGCGCCAGCGCATGACTGCGCGTCAGTGCAGTCCGCTTTCGGAAGACAACTTCGCGGCATGTTGCGTTGCAATAAACCGGTCGAAGATTCTCACCCCCGCGCAGATTAAGATGTGTCCGCCCCTGACGACGGCGACCATTGGTGCGGGCACCGGACGCCACGATCGCAGTGACTCCACTGCAAGCGGTCCGACGAGAGGCGGCGGCAAGAGCGGTGGCAACAAGGGCGGCGGCGCTGGTGGCGGCGGCGGCGGTGGCGGCGGCGGTGGCGGCGGCGGCGGCGGCGGCGGCGGTGGCGGTGGCGGTGGCGGCGACAACGGCGGTGGTGGTGGTCAGGATCCCGGCAAGGGTGACCAGGACAATGGCAAAGGTGATCAGGACGGCGGTAAGGGCGGCCAGGACAACGGGAAGGGCGGCCAGGACGGCGGCAAGGGCCATCAGGACAACGGCAAGGGTAACCAGGACGGCGGCAAGGGCCACCAGGACAACGACAAGGGCAACCAGGACGGCGGCAAGGGCCACCAGGACAACGACAAGGGTAACCAGGACGGCGGCAAGGGTAACCAGGACGGCGGCAAGGGTAACCAGGACAACAATAAGGGCGATCAGGACGGCCAAGGCAAAGGCGGGAAGGACAAGGGCGGAAAGGACAAAGGCGGGAAAGCCAAGGGCGATAAGTAAGCAGCCGCGGCCATGGCCGCGGTGACGGAAGTCCCTGGCATCAGCGAGAACAGCGATCGCGACCGTCGACGGCTTACGGCCGGACTGGGAAAGTGACAAGCCGGGGCGCTTGTCCAGCAACGTCGACGGTAACCCTTGAAGGGCGGCTCCCGCAGGTGCCGCCCTTCCCTTTGGCAGCGGTGTCGTCAGAGCGGGATCAGGAAGAGTGTGTAAAACTGAAATGATTTGGCCCGTGCAGCGACGACAACCTTTCACTAACCCCTGGTCCCGATAATGCCGCCGCAATCGAGGACCGAATCCCATGACCAAGGCAAATTCCAAAAGACGAAAGCGCAGCACGGCCCGCAAGAGCAGCCGGAGCGGTATGGGCCGCTGGTATCTGGCGGCAGCAGTCATCGTCGGCGGGATTGTGGCCTACGAGCACCGGGGGGAATTAGGACATCTCCCCGGGGCATCGAAGCTGACCGCGCTGCTTTCGCACGCCGAGAAACCGTCCGAGAAAAAAGCGCAGGCGAAGATGCCGGCCGAGAAGAAACCGCCAAAAAAGGTGGAACTGGCGACCATTCCGATCCCTTTCCGTCCGAAGGATCAGACCGGGTCGATAGCGCCGAAGACCGCATTGATCCCGCCTGCACCCGTGGAACTACCGGTTAGGCAGTCTCTCGAACAGGCTAACCTGCGCCCGGCCGAGAGCGGCACCTTCTATTTCTGCGGCATCCGCCATGATAACTGCGTTCTCGACGGCGATACCTTCCTGTACCAGGGCCAGAGAATTCTCATCGCCGACATAGATGCGCCGGAAACGAAGCTCGCGAAATGCGACGAGGAACGGTCGCGCGGCTCTTATGCCAAGGCACGATTGCGAGAGTTGTTGAATTCCGGAAACTTCGCCCTCGTTGCATCCGAAGCCACCCCGGGCGACGAGCCCGGCAAGCGGCGGCTCGTCGTCAGGAACGGCAGATCCCTCGGAGACATCCTCATATCGGAAGGGCTCGCCAGAAAGCGAACCGGGCACCCACAGTCGTGGTGCGGCCAGTCCACCGCGCGCGTTTCCGGTTGAACCGTGGCGGCCACAGGACACGGGAATGAAGTTCGCTACCCATAGCGGCGGTGATCTGACAGAACCGCATCGATGACCCGCCGCGATTTTTCGATTTCCCGTCGATCGGTGCCCGGCATCTCGACGGCAACGATCAGCGCCTTCCACAAGGTCCATCCACGGCCACGCGCCCAGGTCTCTTCGTCGAGCGGAAGGGCGTCCCGGAATGCGGCGCGGCTTGTTTCATCGAACATCGTCCAGGAGATCGACAGGTCGCACGCCGGATCGCCGACGCCTGACGTGCCGAAATCGATCACGGCGCTCAACTGGCCGTTTTCGACCAGGAGGTTGCCGGAGGCGACATCGCCATGGAACCAGACGGGAGCATTGTTCCACGCGGAGCCAAGCGCCACCTCCCACACCACACGTGCGGTGGCAACGTCGATCCTGCCCTCGAGCGCTTCGAGTGCCCGGCGCGTTTCGTGGTCGTAGACGGCCAAAGGACCGCCTCGGAAGAAATTGTGTTGCCCGGGCGGCGGACCGCTCCGCGCGTCGATCCGTTGCAGCGCAGCCAGGAATTCACCGAGGGTCGTCGCAAAACTGCCGAGGTCGGTGATGGGCGCATGGGTCGCGGTCTCGCCCGGTAGCCATCGATAGACGGACCAATGCCACGGATAGCCCCTGCCCGGCCGCCCGATGGCCAAAGGCGCAGGAATACGCAACGGCAGGTACGGCGCAAGACGAGGCAGCCAATGTTGCTCCTTTTCCACTTGAAGCGCGTAATGGGCGGCGCTCGGCAACCGCACGTTCATAACGTCGCCCAGGTGGAAGGTCCTGTTGTCCCACCCACCGAACTTGACCGGTCTTATCGGCAGGTCCGCCCATTGCGGAAACTGCTCGGAAATCAACTGTTCGACGAGAGCTGTACTGATTTCGGGCGTTTCGGCGGAAGACATCGAATGTCCGCTTCCCTGATCACGGTGATTGGTAGACTGCCGGGAGGAGCAGGATCGCTTCGATGGCTCAATGAGACGGTGGAACGATCCGGCTGGACCGAATTAAGATCATGAAACGTGACGGTTTCCAAGTTCCGCCCGGAACTTGCCCTCAGGCATCGACCTGCAACAGCCCGAGAACCCGCGTTACGGCGGACGGGATAGGACCGATGACGGGCACATCGAATAGCGGCTGCAGCTGCTCCGCCGCCTGTCCGAGCGGGCCGCCGCCGATGATGACTGCCTCCGCCCCATCAAGGTCGACGGAGGCGCGAACTGCGTGCCAGAGCGAGGTCCGCAGGCGCTCCTCGTCTCTGGATACGGCGAGCGGATCGCCTGGCGTGCAGCGGATGCCGGAGTAGAGATGGGAAAGCCCCAGATGCCGTGCCCGCTCTGCGATCGCATCCGCGAGGTCGGGCGTCGTGGTTGCAACGCCGAACCGTCGTCCATCCTGCGAAGCCTCCAGCATCGAAGCTTCGCAGATGCCCACGACGGGAATGCCGACACGCTCCCGGAGCAGGGCAAGGCCGGGATCGCCAAAGGCGCTGACGATGATCCCGAGGCAGCCCGGCTCGTGTCTGGTGCCGATTTCCACCACCTCGTCGGCGGCGGCTGCCAGTTCGTCCGGCTTCAGGATCATCCGGGGACTGCGCCTGGCCGTGGCGCTTGCCACGGCCAGGCGTCCATTCGCAGCCTTGTGCGCGATGGAGGCCATCATCTCGCTCGTCGCCTGCGAGCTGTTCGGGTTGATCAGCAGAAGATGGAAGTTCACGTTCTGAGCTCCGCGACGACTGGCCCCTGCTGCGCCGCCTTCGGCTGATCGGCCTCCGCCGGCAGCGAGAGATCCTCCATCGATCGGCCGTAGGTTTCCGGGCCAAGCTGGATGCAGAATGCGAAGACCGCATACATTCCCGCAGCAAGCCCGAAGACGCCGATCATTCCGTAGCTGTCGAACAGCATGCCGGAAATCGTCGGCACGAACGAGCCGGCCGCCGATCCCGTTGCCAGAATGAGGGCCACCCCGAAGGCGCGAATTCTCGTCGGGAACAGTTCCGGCGCATAGATCCAGATCGACGTGTTGAGCAGCAGGACGAAGAACTGGAAGATGGCTCCGAACAGGAGAACGAGATAGATATTGGTGCCGAGAGCGACGATCGACACCGCCGCAAGGCAGGCGAGCGCCGCACCCACGGTCAGCACCTTCTTGCGCGGCAGATAGTAGCCGAACATCGAAGCGGCGATCGCACCGAGGACGCTGCCGCTCTGGATGATCATGCTGTAGAGCAGGCTGCCGGAGAGCGTATAGCCCATCGACACGAAGATGACGGGCATCAGCGTCAAGACCGACAATTGCGCGCCATAGCTCATGAGAATGGCGATCGCTACCGGTATGGTCCGCCCGATGAAGGGTGCTCGGAAGAGTTCCCGCCAGTCGCTCTTCTCGGTGGCCTCGTCCGTCATATGATCTGTCGTCAGGTATTCCTGCACCACGAGATTGCGCGGTTTCAACGAGCCTGAGGCCAGGATGGACAGTACCTTGTTCGCCTCGCCGATCCTGTTCTTCGAGGCAAGGAACCGCGGCGTCTCCGGTACAAAGCGGCGATAGAAGACGACCAGAAGCGCCGGCAGCGCCAGTGACGCAAATAGCCAGCGCCAGCTGTTCTCTCCCGGGAAAAGCGTAAATATCAGCAGGCCGAATGCCGGCGCCAGGAAGTTGCCGAACCCGCCGGCGCCGACATTCACGAGACCCGCCGCCGTGCCGCGAAACTTCGGCGAGCAGAATTCCGAGAGCATCGTCACCGCCGTCGAGATTTCGCCGCCGACGCCGAAGCCGACGATCGCGCGGGCAAAACAAAGCATGGTGAAGTTCGGCGCCATCGCGCAGGCCGCCGAGCCGATGGTGAAGAGCAGGAGATTGACGGTCAGCATCACCCGCCGGCCGTAGCGGTCGCCGAGAATGCCCGACAGCAGTCGCCCGACCGCGGCGCTGCCGAAGGTGATCGTGTTGAGAAACCCGATGTCCGTGCCGGTAAGGCCCCAGTGCTCCTTGAGAATGGGACCGGCGACGCCGATCGTGTTCTGTTCGAAGCTGTCGAACAGGCAACCGATCAGGACGAGGGCGAGAATCTGCTTGTGCGCGCCGGTAACGCCGATTTTGGTGAAAGCCGATTCCAGTTGTCGAATGACCGGCGAACTCCCGCCGGTCGGCACCATATTTTCCGCTGCCATTGTTGTTCCCCTTGTGGTTGAACGAGCGTGAAAACTTAGTTTCTCGATCATACACCACGAAACTGCAGTTTCATAGCCCGAATCCACAGGGGGCGACGGAGAGGAATTCCTGCCCTTCCGGCAGGCTTGGCCTCCACGAACATGGCGTTCCGGCCGGGGCCTATCGATGGCGAGCTTCGTGCGCCAAGCCGTTGCGATCCGTACTGCGCGGGCTCACAGCTCTTCCAGCGTGTCGTTCAGTGCCTCGATACCGCGCAGCCGGTTCCGGCCGGCAACGCCTGCGGTCTCGATGCAGCGTGTGGTCAGGAGATGGCAGAGCGCCATCACCGACACATGGTTGAAAAGCGGCCCCGGCGCCAGGGTCTGGCAACGGAAGTGCCAAGCCGCACCGCTCAGGAGAGGCACGCCTTCATCGGTGATGTAGAGCAACTTCGCCTTGGTTCTTTCCACCTGCGCCATGAGTTGCTCCATCAGAGCGACGCGGCGCCGCAGACCGAAGAGAACGACGACGTCGTCGGGCGCGATGCTGACCAGATGCTCGCCGAGCGTCTGCCCGCCTCCGGGAATGGCAGCGATGTTTTCGATCACCTGGGTGAGCTGCCATTGCAGATAGGTCGCAAAGGAATGGCTGGCGCGAAAGCCGATGACCCACACCTTGCGGGCCTCCAGGATGGCTGTGGCAGCCGCATCGATCTCAGCCTCGCCGATCGCAAGGAAGGTGGCCTCCAGATTGGCGACGCCCTGGGCGACATGCGCTGCGACCGATTGCCGGCCGTCGGCATCGGTGGCGGTCGCCAGGAAAAGGCGCGACCCGGTCTGCTTGTCCGCGCGCGCGTGCCGCCGCGCTTCCTCGTAGTTTTCGTAGCCGAGGCGCTGAACGAAGCGCGACACGGTCGCTTTCGATACATGGGCCAAAGCCGCCAGCTCCTGCGCGGAATAGCTCGCTATCTCCCCCGGAAAATCACAGAGGAAATCGCCAAGCCGCCGCTCGGCCGGGTGCAACTCGGGTAGAATTTCGCGGACGCGAGCGAGGAAGGAACGTTCTTTGGCGGCCATTGGCACTCCCATGAAACTGTCGTTTCACGGGACTGTCCGATTTTCGTCCGGCCTTGGCAATAGGTGGAAGATCCGCCCCGCGGTCACCTCTCCTCCCGAAGCGTATCCTTCTGCGTTATCAGGCGGGCGCTGTGCTGACCGCTCAGATATGTCCATAGCCAGCTCCAGGCCACGGCAAAGCGGCTGCGGGTACCGATCAGGAAATAGATGTGGGCAATGCCCCAGATCCACCAGGCAAGCGACCCCTTGAGCTTGATCCGGCCGAAATCGATGATCGCCGCGCGCCTGCCGATGGTGGCCAGGCTTCCCTGGTGCCGGTAGCGGAACGACCCCGGCGCCGGAGAGCCCGTGAAGCGGCCACGGATCACCTGGGCGACGTAGGCCCCCTGCTGCTTGGCCGCGGGCGCGATGCCGGGCACCGGCTTGCCGTCTTCCTGGATGACGGATGCCGTATCGCCGATGACGAAGATGTCCGGATGGCCCGGCGCGGTCAGATCGGGCCCGACCTTAACGCGGCCGGCGCGGTCCGCGTCGGCGCCGATCCATTTGGCGGCGGGCGAGGCCTGGACCCCCGCCGCCCAGACGAGCGTCCGGCTCGCGACGAAGCTCTCGCCTATCGTGACCCCCTCCTCGGTGCAGTCGGTCACCGGCGTGCCCGTCAGCACCTCGACGCCAAGCTTCTCCAGTTCGCGGGAAGCATAGGCGGAAAGCTCTTCGCTGAAGGCGGGAAGAATGCGCGGGCCGGCTTCGACGAGCACCACGCGCGCCAGACGCGTATCGATCCGGCGGAACTCGCCGGGCAGTGTTCTATGGGCCATTTCGGCAATGATGCCCGCAAGCTCGACCCCGGTCGGTCCTGCGCCGATGATCGTGAAGGTCAGCAGTGCATCGCGCCTGGCGGGGTCCTCCTCCACCTCCGCCTGCTCGAAGGCGATGAGCACGCGGCGGCGAATGGTCGTCGCATCCTCCAGGGTCTTGAGCCCAGGCGCGACCGCCGCCCATTCGTCATGGCCGAAATAGGCGTGCGTTGCGCCGGTCGCCAACACCAACGTGTCGTAGGGGATCGATTGCCCATGCACGAGCGTCACTTCCTTCGCAGTCGTATCGACGCCCGCTACCTCGCCGAGCAGCGTCGTCACCTCCTGTCGGTCGCGGTAGAGCCGGCGGATCGGCCATGCGATCTCCGAGGTTGCGAGCACCGTGGTCGCCACCTGGTAAAGCAGCGGCTGGAAAAGGTGATGATTGCGCCGGTCGATCAGCGTGACCCTGACCGGCGCACCCTTGAGGTCGTTGACGAGTTGCAGCCCGCCGAAACCTCCGCCGACCACGACGACATGATGTCTTTCCTGCATGGTCTTCCGTCCTGTTCCTCATCCGCTCACATCGAGCTGGCAACACTGTTGAACTCCACACGCGGGAGCGCAAGCCGTCGCCCGGCATGGCTGCATTGCATCCGCGAATGGTCTTCGCGGACGTTTCGCCGGCCTACTCCGCATAGCCGACGGGCACTGCGGTACCACTTTTCAGGACTTCCATCGAAATCGATGCGGAAACGTCGAAAAGCTCCACCTTCCGCACGATCTGCTTGTAGACGACGTCGTAATGTTCGACCCGCGGCAGAACCACCTTGACGATGTAATCGTAATTGCCGGTCAGCCGGTGCGCCTCGACGATCTCCGGAATGTCGCTGATCGCCCTGCGGAACTTTTCGATCCAGTCGTCGGAATGATGCGCCGTCTTGATCAGCGCAAAAACCGTGGTCGGCACGCCCATCCTTTCCCGGTCGAGGACGACGATGCGCCGGGTGACATAGCCGGCCTCCTCCAGCCGCTGAATGCGCCGCGAGCAGGCGGAAAGCGAAAGACTCACCCTCTCGGCAAGGTCGCCCATGGCGACGCTCGCATCCTGCTGCAGAAGCATGAGCAGCTTCCGGTCTCTCTCGTCAAGCACGCTCCGACTCCTTGCTCTTGCCATAGAGTGCGCCGAAATTTTTCGCGGCATTCGGATTCGGGCGCAAACGGCTTGCTAAAATCTGGCCAAGCGCCGATCAAAGCAAACACATGCAACCGGGCCCGCACGATAATCTAGCAATGGAACGGGGAACGTGGCGAAGCGTTCCCGACGGCCAAAGGGCAGCAGCAGGAACGACGATGGAAATGCGGAAAATCGGCCTCATCGGCGGCATGAGCTTCGAAAGCTCGGCAGTCTATTACCGCTTGGTCAACGAGGCCGTACGCAAACGACGTGGCAAATTACATTCGGCGGAAGTGCTTCTGCATTCCGTCGACTTCCAGCAGATCGTGGACCTGCAGAGAGCCGGCCATTGGGACGACGCCGCCCTGCTTCTCTCCGGTGTCGCCCGCGGGCTCGTCGCCGGCGGCGCGGACTGCATCCTGATCTGCAGCAATACCATGCACATCATTGCCGACGCGGTGCGTGCCTCGGTCGATGTCCCCTTGATCAACATCATCGACGAAACGGCACTGCGCCTGAAGGCCGCCGGCAGCCGCAAGCCCCTGTTGCTCGCCACACGCTACACGATGGAACACGGCTTCTATGCGGAGCGCATGAAGACACATGATATCGACCTGATGGTACCCGATGCCGATGGCCGGACACTCACCCACAACGTGATCTTCGACGAGCTCTGCGCAGGCCAGGTGCTGAACGTTTCGCGCTCGGCAGTGATCGGGCTCGTCGAGAAAGCAAAGGCGGAGGGTGCGGACGCCGTCATTCTCGGCTGCACCGAAATCTGCCTGCTTCTCGATCCGGCCGAATTGCCGCTCCCAGGCTTCGATTCCACTGCCATCCATGCGGAGGCGGCGGTCGAATTCTCGCTTGGCGACCGGCAGTAAGCTGCTCTGCCTAAAGGCGCTGATTTAGCAGGCCCGCCGCAGCACCGAGAGCGATACCGATCGCTATGAGCGTGGCGTTGCCATAGGCCTGTGGCGACAATCCGCCTATGGCGTGTCGTCGTACTCTGCCCGCGCCTGCCGGATAGCCTGGTGGTTCTCCAGCGACCAGTCGACGAAGACCCTTAGCACGACAAGAAACGAGCGCCCGAGATCCGTAAGGCTGTATTCCACGCTCGGGGGCTGCGTCGGGTAAACGGTACGGCGCAGATAACCATCACGCTGCAGATCCCGTAGCGTCTGGGTCAGCATCCGCTGTGAAATGTCCGGGATGAGCCGCCTGAGCTGCGAGAAGCGCAAAGGACCGTCGGCGAGCGACAGAATCATCAGCGAGTTCCACTTACCGCCGATATTGTCCATCACGTCCCGCACCGGACAATTGTCGATGTCCATAGGCATGCCGCAGACGACTGCCACCCGCTTGCCCTTCAACGTGCCCGATGCCTTGGTCATGGCGGTACCCTTTCCGTAACCACGGCAGAAAAAACTGCCTCCTTTACAGCTCTTAGCAGATCAAGGGATAAGAGCAACTCTCAAAAAGAGACCAGCTTTCGGGATGAGATCATGTGGACAGGACATGCTGAACGACGCGCTGGAGTGGAAACGAAAGGAAAATCATGTCTGGAAGACTGCTCGTAACCGGCGCCGCCGGACAGTTCGGCAAACTCGTGCTCGATGCGCTCCTGGCCTCCGGCAAGACGAAGCCGGCCGATATTACCGCCACCAGCCGGGACATCGCCAAACTGGCGGACTACGCAGCGAAGGGCGTCGAGACCCGTGCCGCCGACTTCGACGATCCGGCCTCGCTCGAGCGGGCCTTCGCCGGCGCCGACCGCATACTCATCATTTCGACGGATGTTCTCAACGAACCGGGCAAGCGTCTGAAGCAGCACCTTGCCGCCGTCGAAGCGGCCAGGAAGGCGGCGGTGAAGCACATCCTCTATACGTCGATGCCGCAGCCGGAAACCTCGGTGATCCCTTTCGCGTCCGATCATCTCGGCACCGAAGAAGCCATCAAGGCGACGGGAATTCCCTACACGATCCTGCGTAACGCCTGGTACATGGAAAACCTCCTCCTGTCGCTCCCGCACGCACTCGCGGCAGGACAATGGTTCTCCTCCGCCGGCGATGGCCGCATTTCCCACATCGGCCGCCGTGACCTTGCCGCGGCCGCCGCTTCCGCTCTACAGTCAAGCTCTACGGAAAGCCGCACTTACACCCTGACCGGACCGCAAGCCCTTACAACCGGCGAGATCGCCGCCCTTGTTGCCAAGGCCACCGGCAAGACGCTCGAGGTCGTCCACGTCTCTGACGAGGCATTGTCGGGCGGTCTCAAGAATGCGGGTCTCCCGGACTTCTTCGTCCCGATCCTCGTCTCCTTCGACGCCAATACCCGCAAAGGACATTTCGACATCGTGACCGACGACACCGCCGGGCTTACCGGAAGGCCCCCCATCGACCTCGCCTCCTTTCTGGAGGCGAATAAGTCGGCACTCGTCCACTGATCATGAGGAAGCGGCAGGCCCGGCAAACGACCGGGCCTTTTTAAAAGCGGGAGCAGAAGAATGCGCAGCTTTCCCTTCGGAATTCCGGTCCAATTCGAGGGTGGAGGTCGGTGTTCAGCGCAAGGCGGTCTCGCTCGAACTCTGCGGCGCGGACGCTGCGGCCCGGCGAGCTACCCTGCCCTCCTCGGCCTTGTAGAAATATTGGCTCGCCACCAACCAGCCCTTTAACGGCCTCAACGGCGGAATACAGGTCAGGAACATGAACGGCCCGGTGACCAGGAGATGGACCCAAAGGGGTGCGCTGTATTGTACCTCCAGCCACACGCCGAGAAACACGCTCGGCACGCAGGCAAAGCAGATCACGAAGAAAGCAGGACCGTCCGCGGGATCGGCGAAGGAATAGTCCAGGCCGCAGACTTCGCATCCTTGCCTGAGCTTCAGGAAGCCGTCGAACAAATGCCCCTGGCCGCAACGGGGGCAGCGACCTCGTAATCCCGTATGCAGCGGCGACAGAGGCGGCCACTCATGATCCGACATCGTTCTTCCTTTCAGTCTTCTGCATGCCCCCGCAAACCCGCAAGCTTGGGAGACGTTCCCGCCGACCAGGCACTAGCCGCTTCGTCGGCTCCCCAAAAGATGACATACAAAGCATACAAGAACAATAAATTGTATGCATACCGGGGCGCGGCAATTCCACGCAGCACCTTCGCGCGGGAGTATCACCCTTAAACGATGAGGTTTCGGGCCGCCGGCGACTGAGCGAGGAGACCGGCGATGACCTCCAGGCTGTGCCGCAGTTCATCGCGTGTCCGCGCAGACCCCAGACCGAGCCGGACGGCTTCCGGTGGGTCGGAGATCGCGAAGGCATCGCTGGCGACGACGCCGATCCCGGCCGTTCGCAGCTGCGCCGTGAACTCGCCGCGGTTCCAGCGGGAGGGCAGCTTCAGCCAGAGATGAAATCCCTCGCGATCGGCGAGAAGATCGGCGTCCTCGAGGCTCTTGATCGCGATCTGCTGGCGCGCGCCGGCTTCCGTCCGGATCGCTCCCAGAACCGCTTGCGCCGTTCCTTCCTCCAGCCAGCGCGTGGCGATGGCCGCCGAAAGCGGAGACGTCATGCCGACTGTCGCTCGGATCGCCCCTTCGAGGCGGACGGCCGCCGATCGATCGGGCGCGACGAGATAGGCGATGCGGAGCGCCGGCGAGAGGCACTTGGCAAGCCCTGCTATATGAAAGACGAGGTCCGGCGCGAGCGCGGCCAGTGGCGGAACGGGGTTCGCGGGCAATGCGCCATAGGCGTCGTCCTCGATCACGGCCACGCCGTGACGGCGTGCAATCGCGACGATCGCCTCGCGGCGCTCGAGCGGAAGCGTCGCGGTCGTGGGATTGTGAAGGGTCGGATTGCAGTAAAGCGCCTTCGGCTTGTGCCGGGCGCACGCCTCCTCGAACGCGTCGGGCAATATCCCGTTTCGGTCGATCCGGACGCTCACGAGCTCGATACCCATATGCGCCGCCAGTGAGCGGAGGCCCGGATAGGTGAGCGCCTCGGCGCAGATCCTGTCGCCCTTCGTCGCCAGCACCCCGACGCTCGCAAGCAGAGCCCCTTGCGCTCCTGTACAGACGACCAAGCGATCGGCTCGAAGGTCGCCGAGCCGCGGCTTGAGCCAGGCTGCACCGGCAGCCCTGTCCCGCTCCGTGCCGCCGACGGGCTGGTAGCGCATCAGCAGTTCGGGATCACGTTGGTCGAGAGGCGCAACATCCATCCACATTCTCTCCGACAGGGCTGGGTCGTCGAAGAGCGGCGGCAGGTTCATGCTCATGTCGACGAGACCGCCCAGCAGGCCGCCCGCCAGGCCGCCCGATGAGGGACGTGCGGCGCTCCGGCGCCGAGCCGTGACGTAGGTACCCTGCCCCACCCGACCCTCGACCAAACCGCGCCGGCGCGCTTCGTTGTAGGCCCGGCTGACGGTTGTGAAGTCGATGCCGAGCGCGGCCGCCAGCGCGCGCTGCGGTGGCAGGCGCACTCCCCCCTTCAGTCGACCCGCCGCGATGTCCGCGGCGATCTCGTCGGCAATTGCGAGATACAGCGGTCCTCGCGCTTGGCCGAGCGCCGGCATCCAGGAAACCTCCACGCGATCCACGTCCATCGTAGCCTTTCGAGTCTTACAATGTATGGATATTGCATGGACGGAGTTTGGCGCGCAAGATCGTCCTGGTAGAGAGAGCTGGAGCGCGCGGCTTTCCGGCGATACGACTAGCCGGGCCTGAGCCGGCGATTGGTGTCGCTCGGCATCAGATCCTTGAACATCCTCGGCACGATGGTCATCGCACCGTAAACGCTAAGGTGGTCGTCGTCGGAATACAGGGGAATGCCGTTCTTCTCGACAGCGCAGACCGGATTACAGAGGAGCGGCACTGCACTGACGCGCTGTACGCCCGGGTCCTCGTCGGCAATGGCCAGGACCGAATTGGCCTTCGCACTGCGTGCATCTACCGCCTGCCGCGTTGGCGGAGGCGGCAGGTGGGCGTCGATGAGGCGGTGCAGCCCCAACGCGTGCGGAACGGACCAGCCGATCTCCGGTATCCCATCCACGATGACGACGCGCCGCCCGGTGTCGCGGATCTCCCGAACCGTCCTCAAAAACTCGCTCTTGAAAATCGCGTAGTTTCCGGCGGTGCCGTGGCTCGCCTCCTCGAAATCCAGACGGTCGAGGATTGCGGGGCGTCCCGTCTCGCCGGGATATCGTTTACCGTTCGCTGCGAGCGGCCAACGTGCGCTGAGGACGACGATCGGAAAATCATCGCTTTGTTCCAGCATCGCCATGATGGCCGCGTTGAAGGCGACGCAATCCCCGCTGTGTTTCTGATCCACCCGCTGCACGCCGAGGATCGGCGGGCATGCGCCCTTGAAGGCGACCGCGCCGCCTCGTTTCCGGCCGTCCATCAGGAAATCGAGGCCCGACAGAAGTGCCCCTGCATGGGAGTCACCCCATAGGAGCACGTCGTTCCTCCGATCCGAGGGCGAACTTGCTTCGCCTTCGATGCGGCACAGTCCGTCCTTAGGCAGCTTGCCGTCACACCGCCCGCGGCGCGCGTCGATATCGCGACTGCCAGCATAGGCAAGTCGGACATCCTGCGGAAGGCGTTCCGGAAAACCCTCCCGCAGGTCTACGACTGCTGAAACGACCGAGAGGACGGCAGCGCCGGCGAGCGCGGAGGCGAAAATGCGTTGCCGCGAAATTCCAATCGGCGGCCGACGACGGAAGGGCCTTTCGACCAGACGCCAGCTCGCGAAGGCACAGGCGAAGGAAAGGCCTATCGCAAGCGAAGCCTGCGCGTAAGGAAGGTCCAGCGTACCGAGGGTCAAACGAAAATAAACGATGATCGGCCAGTGCCAAAGGTAGAGCGAATAGGAGACGAGGCCGATCGCCACCGGCACCGGACTGGACAGAATGCGCGCTACGGCCGTCTGCCGTTGCTCGCCCGACCAGAGCAACGCCAGGGCTCCGAAGCATGGCAGCGCGGCGGCAATGCCTGGAAATGGCGTCGCGGCGCTATAGAGCGCGACGGCGATGAAGATTGCCGCGATCCCCGACAGCGCGATCGCCTCGACCAGATACGCGTTCCGGCAGGCCGGAAACACGCCGAGCGCCAGCAGCACACCGAGCCCAAGTTCCCAGGCCCGTGTCGGAGCAAAATAGAAACTCTCCTGCGGATAGGGACCCGTCGCCCAGACGGAAAGCAGGAAGGAGAAGATACAGAGACCGACAAGCGCACCGAGAACGGCCCTGCGCGGCCTCCCGTAGAGCCACCAGAGGAGCAGCGGCAGGACGATGTAGAACTGCTCTTCGACGGCCAGCGACCAGGTATGAAGCAGGGGTTCCAGATCCGCACTCGGAGCGAAGTAGTCGGAAGTGGAGAACCAGAACCAGACGTTCGAGGCGAACATCATCGTCGCCAGTGCCGAACGCGCAAGGCCGACCAGCATGTCCGGCAGAAGGAGAAGCACACCGGCAGCAAGGCACGTCGCCACGACGACGAAAAGCGCCGGCAATATTCGGCGGGCACGCCGCTCGTAAAACGTAGCAAGCGAAAAGCGACCTTCGGCAAGATCCTTATGGAGTATTCCCGTGATCAGAAACCCCGATATCACGAAAAAGATATCGACGCCCACGAACCCGCCGGAAAAACCCGGAATGCCGGCATGATACAAAACTACCGGCAGGACCGCGATCGCTCGCAGCCCGTCAATATCCTTTCGGTACTCCATCTGAGCAATCCTCGAGCACCTGCAATAAATTTATTCGAAATAACTTGATCGATAACGCTGTAGTGTGACCTCTATAATACAAGTGAAGCCCGAACTGAACTCAATTGCGTTGATCCGCCGCTTTTTTTTGCCTCAGCTGCCCGCAGTCGGCGCGCGCAGCTTCACATCAAAAGAGGTAAGCGCGAAAATCCCTCGTCAAAGCGACACGCAACAAGAGGCGCGCCGAGCTACTAATCCGTCGCCCTAAGCCGTCTCGCCACAGGCGCGGCGGAAGCGTCGTACGGTCTCGGCCATTCCGTATTCGAGCGCATCGGCCGTCAGCCCATGTCCGATCGAAACCTCGGCGAGTTCGGGAATGTGTTTGACGAGCAACGGCAGGTTGGCGACGGTCAGGTCGTGGCCGGCATTGACGGCCAGACCAAGGCCGATCGCGATCTCCGCGGTGCGGCCCAACTCGATCGCGATCCGCTCCGCCTTTTCCGGATCGTCGTAACAGCCGCCATAGGGTCCGGTATAGAGCTCTATACGGTCGGCCCCGGTCTCCTTGGCAAGCTTCAGCGCCTCCGGGTCGGGAACGCCGTCGGCAAACAGCGAGACGCGGAAACCTCTCTTCTTCAGCCGCCCGACGACGTTGCCGAGCAGGTTATGGCTCTTGCGAAAATCCCAGCCATGATCAGAGGTTGCCTGTGCCGGATCGTCCGGCACCAATGTCACCTGCTCGGGTTCGTGCCGCTCGACCAGTTCGAGGAAAGCCTCGTTCGGAAAGCCCTCCATGTTGAATTCCGCAGCCGGAAACTCGTCGTCGATCAGGTCGCGGATCGGCTGGAGATCGGAAAAGCGGATATGCCGCTGGTCCGGGCGCGGGTGGACGGTCAGTCCGCTCGCTCCCGCCTGCAAGGCGGTGCGGCCGAGGCCGGTCACAGACGGCCAGGGGAGATCGCGCCGGTTGCGCAGCATGGCAATGGCGTTGAGATTTACGGAGAGCTTTGCAGGCATATCGGAACTTTCAGACGAAACGCCCCAATTGAACGAGGGGCCGAATGATGGCTACGCTGCTGTTCTACCGCAGTTTTCAGGAAACCGAAATCGCTCTTTGCCCGCCCCATCACAGGACGCCTCTTTGACAGCGATCAGATAGGTTGATATCAACGTTACCGCCGATGATTGATAGATGCCGCAGTAACCGGAGGAGAGTGATCATGACGATGCAGACCACCGCTACGGAACTCGCAGCGCGCAACCGCGCCCGCTTTCCCAACGAAAGTCCCGACTACCGCCGGGCGCGTAACGCGCTTCTCGCCGAGGAGATCGAATTGAGGCGCCACATCGAGCGGGTGTCTTCGGCGACAAGGATACCCTCATCATCTACAGCTATATGTTCGGGCCGCAGCGCGAAAGGCCCTGCCCTATGTGCACCTCCCTGATGGCCGGCTGGGAGGGCAAGGTGCCCGATATCGAGCAGCGCGTGGCACTCGCCATGGTCGCCCGTTCGCCCGTGGAGAGACTGCTCGCCGCAAAGAAGGCCCGCGGCTGGACGCAATTGAAGGTTTACTCCGATAGCGACGGCGTCTTCACCCGAGACTATGTCAGTGCCGAGGATGAGGACGTTCCGGGCTATACCGTCTTCACGCGGAGAGACGGAAAGATCCGGCACTTCTGGAGTGCGGAGATCAGCGGCGAGATGGCCGATCCGGGTCAGGATCCGCGCGGCGCACCCGATCCCGACCCGTTATGGACCCTGCTCGACACCACGCCAGAGGGACGAGGTGCCGACTGGTACCCGAAACTCGAATATAGCAGCGGCGAGTGATCGCGCCGTTTTAGGGGCCGTCGCCTGCCCGTCCATAGAGGACCCGTGCAGGCGACGGCCTTGCGCGCCCGCCAATCCACGCATTTCTGCTGCGGAGCCCGAACGCGGACTTTTTGACGCGCGGCCTGACAACCACCATCTTTGGGCCTAAGTTTCGAATCAGGCTAAGGTTGCTTATGTTCTAAAACAATTTTCCGGCATTGAGCCGCATCTTTTCTTGGAGCCATCGATGACGCCAGCCGAAAGGCCATGCAATGAGACGATCCGGCGAGCGCTCGCGCGGATTCTCGACAGCAAGGGCTTTCAACGCTCCGAGCGGCTGCGCGCGTTTCTCGCCTATGTAGTGGAAAAGGAGATCCTCGGTGAAGGCGCCCAGTTGAAGGGCTATTCGATTGCCATCGATGTTTTCGGACGCAGCCAGACGTTCGATGCGGACAGCGATCCGCTTGTACGCGTCCATGCCGGCAAGTTACGGAAGCTGCTCAAGGCCTTTTACGAAACGGACGGCGCAGACGAAGAATGGCAGATCGCCATGCCCAAGGGGACCTATGTGCCGGAGTATCGCCGGCGGTCGTCCAGTGTCCCTGTGTCTTCAGGTCACGATACCGCGGGCGCCCGCAGCCGGCAGCCCGGGCGCAGGCCGCCCTGGCAGCCCGCCCCTTTCTCCTCTCCCTGGGCCGTGCTCACGGTGCTGCCGCTTCTCCTTTTCGTTCCTCTGCCGGCGTCGGAAATGTCGCTCGAGATCGATGCCGAGGCCAAGCTCGTCAATGGTCCTATGGCCGCCGTCAGGGGCCTTCCCTCTGTCAGCATCAGCGTGACCGGCCCGCAGCACAAGAGCACCGGACGGTTTGCCGCGCAGTTGCGCGAGGCAGCGCTTCGTCACGGAACGCTTGGGCAGGCAACCGCGTCCGACGGAGGCGGCGCGTCGGTTTCGGGCAATCAGGCGCTTGCATTCTCCATCGCGCTCATCTGGTACGATGCGCCTGCGGCCGGCATCCGGGTCACGCTTTCCCACGACGGCGAAGGCATCCCCCTGCGCCAGGACTTTATTACCGCGGACCGGCTCGATAGCGAGGCCGACATTCTCTACGAAAGCACCTCGCTTGCGGCACAGCTTTTTGCCCTGGACGGCGAAATCTATGCCCATGCCGCACTGGAAGGCCTGCAAAGCACGCTGATGCGATGCATGTCGGCGACCGCGCAGTACCGCAAGCTGCTGACGCGCGAAAGCTTTCAGGAGGCGTGGAACTGTCAGCAGAAACTAAAGCCGCTCAAGGGCGATGAGCCCTTCTTCATCCTCTCGGTCAGCAGTCCGCACAAGATCAACGGTCACTGAACTCTTCAGAGATCGTTCGTCATCCGGTGGGGCGCCCCTGAGCGGAATATGACCAGCTCATAATCACGGCCGACATCATGTGTTGCCATTGGTGATCGGTGGTCAACTGGCCCGAGAGTTGTTTTCACGCATAGGCAGCGGTAGTATTTGCCGTTAGTCCGCACGTCTTTCTGGATGGACCGCGTGTTCTGCCGAAAGGCAGCTATTCGGAAGCCCTTTTCCATTCGACGCCACTCGATGGCGCCTCCTACGATCTGTACTTGATACGGGCGAAATGCTTGGAGGAAGAAATGAAGAACTGCACGATCGCTCTCGCTCTCGCAGCCTGCTTCGCCTTGTCCGGCTGCCAAACCGCCTCGATGACCGGGGGGCGGACCGGTGAGTTCGGCTGCATCGCAGGCACCGTCGGTGGCGCGGTCGTCGGTGGTCTGGCCGGCGCGACCATCGGATCGGGAACCGGACAACTCTGGGCCGTGGGCGGCGGTGCCGTACTCGGCAGCGCGGCGGGCAGCGCCCTGACCTGCACCTGACCCAAAGGAACGGGGTGATGAAGAGACCAGTCCTCGTGGCGGCGTTCGCGCTTTGCCAGGTGATTGCAGCAGCGGCGCAGGATCAGCCGGTGGCCATGAACCAGGGTCAGATGAATCGTCTCGACCGTGACGGGAACGGCGCCGTCGACCGGCCGGAATACCAGGCCTTCATGACCTCGGCCTTCGCGAACCTGGACAGGAACAAGGATGGAAGCCTGCGCTCGGAAGAAGTGGCGCAGGTTCTGAACGCGCAGCAATTTGCCGCGACCGACGCCAATCGCGACGGGAAGCTCAGCCGAACCGAGTTCCTCAACAGGGTCATGGCCGACTTCAAATCAGCCGACAGAAGCGGCGACGGCAGCCTCCAATAGGCAGCGCCGCCGCTCGGCCAAGGATGCTCAGTCGCGATGCCGTTGCGGAGCCAGCGCCATCGTCTGCGCATAGGCCATGGGCGACCGGCTGCCGGGCATGTTCTCGTCGAGCACCAGGGTTTTCACGTCGTCGGAGCGAACGTCCAGCGCAATGACGCGCTCGAGCTTGTCGATCTGCCATACGGCGTAGCCGAGTTCGGGAACATATCCGCAGTCGCATCCGCAATCCCCGCCGAGGATCTCCCGCGGCTCTTCCGGCAGATACATGATCTGCGGCTTCGGCAACTTGTAGCAATGCCCCTCATAGGCATAGCCGTATATCACGCCGATGCTCTTGATGTATCGTTCGCCGCCCTTTTCGAAATTCTTCGCCGGTATGTTGACGCTGACCGGAAGCTGACTGAACTTCAGCTCATCATCGAAAATGGCCAGGACGATCTGCTGCTTTAAGATACCGGCGAGAACGTCGTTGTCGACCGTTCCGATCGCCGCCTCCTTTACTATTCTCACCAGCGTATTCAGGTCTTCGTCCCGAAGCGACGTTTCGCGTAGCGACGACTTGATTCTTTGGCGGATCTGCTCGTCCGTGATCTTGAATATTTCTTCTCGCGTTGCCGGTCGCCCGTAGAGGCGTACTTCGCTCGGATTGTAGGTATCGTAGATTGGTTTGGACAGGCCGTCCGGCTCTTTGCCCACCCCGGGATGGCTGCTGCAATTGCTCATCTTCCTCTCCTTTTCTGTCCCCTATCTCGAGCTGATGATTTCACGCCATGCAAAATTCGCCTCCAGAACTCCGGCGGCCGTTCCATCGGCAGCCGCGACGACAGCGGCCGCGGCCTGATCCAGCCGCAAGGTGTCCGGATTGACCGACCGCAGCGAGGCTGCAAGCGCCTGTCCAACCGCGTCGCGGGCCGAGCGCAGCGCAAGTCCGAAGATCATCGGCTTGATCCGGAAAGCCTCTGCCGTTGCCTGACGGAACCGGTCGAAATCATCCTGCTCCAGATGCCGGAGGTCGATATCGAGCAGCCGTATGTCGGCACAGTCGCGTGCCACAAGCTCGCGATGATAGAGCTCGACGATCGAGTCGAAAATTGCGCCCACGAAAGGCAGTGCGCGGTCATGCACCTCGCGCGTGACCTCTGACATGCGGCGAAAATTCGTGGCGAGACGGATCTGGGTTTCCGGACTCGTCTCGGCGAAGCGGTTGAGCTCGTTATAGAGCAGGAGGTTCCCTTTCGTCCGCCTGAGCAGCCTGTCGATCGCGGAATCGAAGTGCAGGAACGAGATCAGCGACACAAGGTCTGAAAAGGCCTCGGAAAAGGAGAAGAAGTCGTCTCCGCGCGACATAGCCGTCGGTATGCCGGTTTCCGAAAGGAGGATGAGATGTCCGGTCTCGTGAGCGATGGTGTCGAAATTGAGCGCATAGGGCCGCCTTATTCCGTCGATGTCGGAACAGCCAAGCTCCAGGAAGCCGTAGCCTGCCTGGGCATTGTCCCAATTCACGAAGGCAACGATCTCCAGCCGCGGAAAGGTCTGATCGAAGAACCAGCGGACCGGTCTGCCCAGATAGCTCTGCCAGATGTTGAGAACGAAGTGCACACAGGCATAGGCATGCACAGGCAGGAACGCCCGGGAGTCGGGAGACAGGTTGTCGAAATGGCGATCCGGACCCGGTCCCACCGGCGCGCGAGCGGCGCCGTGAAACGGCGGCAGCCGGTCGAAGCCGTAGGGTTCCTTGTCGTCGAGCGGATCGACGACATACATCGTCGCGTCGCTCGGCCCTTCGGCGATCTCATCCCTCGGTATGGGCAGCCAGACGCGGTCCGGTTTTTCATAGCCCGGAATGAAGGGTGGCTGAGGGAAAATCCAGAACCGCGTGCCCAGACGGGAATCGCCGGACTCGAGGGCTTCGTCTCGAAGCAGACGCATCGCACACTGCCCCCCGGATGAAAATGCCTAAATTATGGTTTCAATTTATAGGTGTTCACCAAATTCGAGTCAATGCCGCCTGCTTCCAGGTCGCGGAGGAAGG
This sequence comes from Sinorhizobium sp. M4_45, assembly GCF_002885915.1. NCBI lineage: Bacteria > Pseudomonadati > Pseudomonadota > Alphaproteobacteria > Hyphomicrobiales > Rhizobiaceae > Sinorhizobium > Sinorhizobium sp. M4_45. The sequence continues at coordinate 529,730 of NZ_NWVE01000001.1, read as the reverse complement.
TGTTCGTCGCGATCCATTCGCCATCTTGCTGCGGGCCGCGATGCTGCTCCAGAAGGCTTGGTGCTTGCTGTAGTGCAAGGATCGCGTCGTGCCTCTTCTGTCCGATCATCTGCTCCCGCAGTTCCTTGCTTCTCTCCTGAGCACAGCCCGCGGCCTGCAAGACCGCGGAAAGCGAGCGCTCCCGGAAGTTCAAGTTTCGCGCAAACGTTGTAAGGCGGTCGCGTTCCGAACGGCTGACGACACCCAGGCGCCACCACGCGGAGAAGGTTCGCTGCAGGTCGACAAGTGCATCCGTCAAAGGCGGAAAGCCGAGTTCCCGCGGGCCCGAATGTACCGCGACCGCATCGTCGGGCGCAGGGTTGGAAAGTGGACCAAGTCCGAAGCGTCGATACCACCTGTAGACGAGACCGACCCCGATCATGCCGAAAGCGTCAAGCTCCGCGGCTCTGAGCGCGCCCATGCTGGCGGCGCCGATAACGACGATCCCTTGCGCCATCGCCCAGAGAATTTCCTTGTGCCGGACAGCCGGTCTGTCTTCGAACTGCCCGTCGATCAGAATCATGGCCCGCGGTCGAAAGGCATGTGCCGCAAGCAGGACATCCCCCTGGGCGGCCGGCTGCAGATAAATCGCGTCGAGGATTTTTTCCGCCTCGGCAAGACGCAGCGTCGGACCGAGAAACACCAGGATCGGATTGTCGCCTCGGCCAGCCATCGCACACTCATCGCAGGACGAAAAAGGGAGAGGCGCCGGGAAGAACCGTTCGCACGCAATGAACGCCCGCCTGCTCGTCGGCACCCACGGGAATGGCCAGCACAGGTCCAAGACCGGCTTCGACCACCCGGTCTATCAATGTACCGGGATCCGGAGTCGCCGCGGGCGTCGGCTCTGCCGGCTTGGCCGCCAAATCGGCGAGGACGAGCTCGCGGGCCTTCGCCACCGCGCCATCGGTGCTCCTGCGGTAATGTTCCCTCGTCTGGTCGTCACGGGCGCCGGAGATCGCCCCTGCCCTTGCCGAGAGCGCCTCCAGCATTGCGCGGGCCGCCGCCATTTCGATGCTGGGCCCGGCGGCGTAGCCTTCCGTCGGCAACGCAAGGATGGGTTCCCCGAGCCCGGCCTCGACCGCCTGACACCAGACGACGGCAACAGCCGCCGGCGACGGAGCGAGCCACAGTGCAAACGATATCCCGCGAGCGCCCGCGAGCGATCGGATATGATCCACCCCGTCACCGAGTCCGTGGGGCGCAATGCGCCACCGGTCGAAGAAGCCGTGCGTTGCGAATGCGCGTGCGATGGCGTCCCGTTCAAGGCATTCCCATAATCCGTGCAGGAAAGCGCCATGGGGGCTCGTATGGCAGGCAAGCCCTGTGGTCGTCCGCAGAAAGACGCCGTCATGGGCCGGCTGCGGTTCGCTGTAGCACGTATGCACAAGTTCCAGCGGCACCGGGTGCGCAGAGCCGCCGACGACATCGATACCGTCGATCCAGGCAATTGTCCTTTGCCGCCATTTCCCGCGCCACCGCGGAACCACGAGGTTGTCAAAAAGGTCGTCGGCAACGTCGAGTTGGTCGGCCGTCGCCAGAAAGGTCCGTTCCGCCGGAATGGTCTCGGCGAAATAACGCTCGAGCGATTCCATCAGCGCGCCGACTGCCGCCTCCGCCCTCGACAGGCCCCGCCCGAGGGACGTGACCTCTGAAAGCGCGGCGGGGCGGACAGCCTGCATCACCGGCAGGCCGATGCGGTCGAGCCCCGTCAGATCGCCGAGGCGGGTGATGCGCGCGCGGCGGCAGAGTGGCGGCAGGGCAGCGAGACAGCGCTCCAGGCTCCCCTCGACCAGATCATCCGAAAAGGGCGCCTTCCGCGCGGACACGAACGAGGCATAGAGATCAGCGAGGGGGCCGCGTGCGCCCTCGTTCGACTTCGCACCATTTCGTTCAGCGCCCAATGGCAATGCCGAGCTCCCGCATCGAATGCCTCGCTCGCCTGATGAGCGCCGTCGCCCCTTGGCTTTCCGCGATTTCAACGGCGCACCGCAGGTCTGTGGCGACGGCATCCTTACGCTCGCCTGCCCGCGCCCGGAGAATGGCGCGGCATCGGTGCAACTCCGCCAGCCAATAGGCATGGCCGGTTTCCTCCCCCCTGCCGATCGCTTCGTTAACGACGTCGATCGCCGGCTCGATCTTGCCGGCGAGACCCAGCAAGGTAGCGTGCATGCAGAGATAGATTGGCAGATCCGCCACCGTCCCAAGTTCGCGCAGAAGCGCCAGGCCATTTTGAAAGGTGGCATGGCCACTCGCAAGGCTCGTGCGGTGCGCCTCGGCCCACCCGCTGAAGAGAATCGACAGGCCGGACAGGGACTGCATTTTGTGCCGCTTTGCGAAATCCGCCATTCGTGCCGAAACCTCGACGAGCCTTTCGAAATCGTCCCGGTAAAAAGCAGACACCGCTTCGGTATCCAGGGAGTGTGCCTTGCTGTGCGCATGCGCTATCCGGTCCGTGAAAGCGATCATTCTCGATAGCGCCGCGTCCGAGGCTTTCGTGCGCCCCGTGAGCCATAGGGAGAGCGCGAGTTGGCCGAGGCCACAAACCTTCGCATCATGCCCGCCGAATTCCGTTCGGCTCTCTTTGGCGCGCTTCTCGTCATAGAGCGCCAGGCCGGCCTTGATCGCCTCCTGCGTTTCCCGATGCCGGCCGAGATTGAAATCGATCGCCCAAATGCAGTGGTTGACCTGGAGCTGGATTTCCGGTTCGTTGGCCTTTGACAGCATCGACCGCACCTCCAGGGCTCGGTCGTGCATCACCCGAAAATCGGATCCGGTGAACCACCACCCCCAATAGATCGGAAACCACTTCGACTGTTCCGACAAGGGGCGACGGCGGGCAATTTCCACGCCCTCCTCGTATAACCGCCGTGCCGGCGGCGAGTTAAGTCCCACTAGACCGGCCACGACCGGGCCGAGGGCAGTAAACGCCGAAAGCTTCAGAGGTTCGGCTGTGTCGCTCTCGCTCAATTGGCCGCAAAGAGCCAGGGCATGTTCCAGAAATTGCCTCGCCTCTATCATTGCGGACCGGCTCGAACTCTCCTTCCCCGCGGCGATAAACAAGGGGACGGCCTCTTCGACAAGCCCCGCCCTTTCCGCATGCTCGGCAAGCGCGCCGGTATCGATCCAGGCCGCCATGCCACGATTTTGGTTGACCGCTGTGAAGAGCCGCCGATGCAGCACCTGCCGCTGCTTGCGCAGCACGGCATTGTAGATCGTCTCCTGGATCAGCGTATGCCGGAAGCCGTAGGCGGTGCGCCCCGGCACCCTTATCCGCGTCAGGAATCCCGTCTCGCAGAGAGTATCGGCTGCGTTCGCAAGCGCGCTCTTGCCGAAATCGGGTAACAGAGCCCGAAGCAGCGGCAACGTCACCTGCGTGCCGGCGACTGCCGCCGCGCGCGCGACCTCCCTGGCCGTGCCGAGCTGCTGCAGGCGGGATTCCAATATCGACTCGAACGCCGACACATGCGACGGGTTGGCGCTCTCCGACAGGCGCATCGTGTCGGGCTCGACATTTTGGGACACCCATTGACAGATCTCCTCGATGAAGAGCGGAACGCCACCGGATATCCGTTCGGTCGCGTCGAAGAGATCGGGAAGCAGCGCCAGGCGGTGCTCCGGCCATTTTGCCTTTATCGCCAGCCTGGTTTCATCCGAATCGAGTGGCCGCAACGCAAGCCGCGTCGGGTTGGCGGCGTCGAGCCATTCCGAAGCATAGGAAGGACGCGACGTCGTAACGAGCAAGACGGGGAATTTTGCAATGATCCTCGCAGCTTCGCCAAGCAGGTCACGCGATGTCGGATCGATCCAGTGGACGTCCTCGACAGCCACCACCACCGGCCCGCGTCGGCACACGGCTTCCAATGCACGGAGCATGGCGCGATGAGCCTTCTCGCGGATCGCCTTCGGATCTTCGTTCGACTGCAGACGGCTGCCCTGCGCCCCGAGCAGGTAGGAGAAGACATCGACGACCTCCGCGTCCCTGATACCGTTGCGTTCGAACAGCGCCGCCACCGCGGCGGTCGTCGGACCCATCTGCCCTCCACTCCCCGACGCCGCCTCGGGGAGATTGTTCAAGAGGGGATGAAGTGTCGAGCGGAAACCGCCGGGCAGGCACTGGAAGAAGAGAAGCTTGGAACGCTTGGCGCGCGTCCGCCTGCGAATTTCCCTGAGAAGACGCGATTTGCCGATGCCGGCGTCCCCTTGGATCAGGACCACGGAGCCTTGTCCCGCAAGAACGCCATCCCAAAGTTGCCCGATAGTATGCAGTTCGTTCTCACGGTTGATAAGCGGCCCGCCCATCCGTCCGAAAGCATAGAAGCGGTCCACTCCCAATTTATGACCGAGCGCGCGCCACACCTTCTCAGGCGCCGCAAAGCCCTTGAGCTCCTTGCTGCCCTGAAACACGAAGGCATGGGATCTGCCGGCAAGGTGACGTGTCTCCTCGCAGACCAGAACGCTGTTCGGGGCCGTGATGGCCTGCAGCCGGGCAGCCATGGCAAGCGCCGCGCCTGTGACCGGTTCCCGAGTCCAGCCTTCGCGGGATCCTTCGCGAACGAGGGCTACCGACGTGGCGATGCCCACGCGGACCTGCAGATCGTCCTGCCCCGCCTCGCGGCCGACGCGCTTGCAGGCCTCTACGATCCCGAGCCCAGCGCGGATTGCGAGCGAGGCGGCGTCCTTCGCCTCGAGTTCGATCGGGAAGAGCGCAACACCGCCGTCGCCGGCCTCGTGCTGCATCACGCCGGAATGCGATGCGATCGCTTGTTTGGAAGCAAGCTGAAAGGCGGACATCAGTTCCTGATAGTCCTCGATATCCATCACGTGCATCAGATCGGTCGACCCGACCAGATCATAGCAAAGCGCCGTGACGATACGCCGCTCGCCGCCACGCACGGAAGAGCCGCCCGGGCGCTTCCCACGCTCGGCTGCTCCTCGTGGTGTGTTGGTCCGGCTCTCGCGCAGCATGCACCACTCCCGCATTCGCCTGCCAGGTCCGCTCAGATACGCGGCGCTGCCTGAGGGCGACCTGTCTGTCTCGCATTTTTCCGACGTGATCCCGACCTGAGTGCGGAAAATATCACCCCTGACTGCACGCGGTGTCGGGACCGACTCGGGGAAGGCTGATTGCCCGTTGGGGCAATGTCAATCGGCGGGCAGTTGCAAAACGTGCAGCCGGGCAACCTTTCCCCTTCGATGAGCGTTAAGACGCGCCTTCTTGTGCTGCAACCCACGCCGTAACCGCAGGCGCTACTGGATTGCCGCACGGTTTGAGCGCAACCTTGAAAGAAAGGCGGCGCAGGCACCCGGCGCCTGGAGGATGATTTTTCGTCAGATCTGCATCAGGAGACGATCGATGGCACGCACTCCCGCGAAATACTGCGATCTCGTCATGAAGGGCGGCATCACCAGCGGTATCGTCTACCCGAATGCCGCTCTGGCGCTTGCGCGGGACTACCGGTTCAAGAATATCGGCGGCACGTCGGCCGGGGCGATCGCAGCTGCGGCTTGTGCGGCGGCCGCGGTCGGAGATCGGCGGAAGCAGATGAAGGCGGCGATCGCTCAACCAGAGGAGCACGTCGGTTTCGAAGGCCTTGCGAAGGCATCGTCGAACCTCGCCTCTCCCGGCTTCATCAACGGCCTCCTCCAGCCTGCGGCCGGCGCAGGTCAGGCATTCCGTTTGCTCGTCATACTCGCCGGCAACGCCGGCGTTCTTCGCAAAGGCCTTGCGCTTCTTGGAAGCGCCGTGCTCATCGCACCCGTCGAAACGCTGCTTCTGCTCGCGGCCCTCACGGGTCTTGCCTATGCTGTCGGGGGGCAAACCGGCATGATGGCGGCGGCTCTACCGGCTGCGGTCTGCGCCTATCTGGGAGGGGCGGTGTTCTCGGTATTGCGCATCGCTCGTGTCCTGCGCCGCAATCTGATGGGCCTCTGTACCGGCACGGCACCGGATCAGCCCGCCCGCCCAGGAAAGATGGTCTTGACCGATTGGCTCCACGAAACCCTGCAGGCACTGTCCGGCAAGGCTTCGGACCAGCCCCTCACCTTCGGCGATCTTTGGACGGCGGAGCGCTACCCCGGCGAACCGGGCTCCGACCGGGCCGTCACCCTGAAGATGATCACGACCGGCATATCGCACCAGGAACCGCGCAGCCTGCCGTTCGAAAGCGCGCTTTTCTGGTTCCGGCGCACGGAGTTCGATGCGCTTTTTCCCAAGGTCGTCGTCGACTGGATGGTAGAGAAGGCTGGGGAGCCGGTCACCGTGGCGGGTGAGGATTACTATCTGCTACCGCATGGCGCCGACATGCCGGTGCTCGTCGCAACGCGCATGAGCCTCAGCTTCCCCCTCCTGATCAGCGCCGTGCCGCTGCATGAGCCGGCCCGCCGCGAAAGCCCGTCGGACGGAGAAAACGAAGCTGAAGATACGACTTCGGACGAGGACGAACAGAAGACCGTATTGGACAGCACGGAAGCGCTGACCACCGGCGGCAAGAAGCGCAGGGCCAGGCCCGCCGCGTTCCGGATCTGCTGGTTCTCGGACGGCGGCATCAGCAGCAACTTCCCGATTCACCTCTTCGACCGGGCGCTGCCCCGATGGCCCACCTTCGCCATCAATCTCGTTTATCCGGGAACCTCCGATACCGGCTCGCGGCCGGAGGTCTTTCTGCCGGAGAACAACCGGCAAGGGTGGCAGCGGCACTATCAGCCGATTGCACGCAAGTCGGCAGTCCACGAACTCTGCGCCTTCGTCTTCGCGATCGTCGCGACCATGCAGAACTGGCGCGACCTCCTCCAGTCGCGCGCGCCCGGGCATCGCGAACGCATCGTCCATGTCTCGTTGAGCCCACAGGAAGGTGGCCTGAACCTCGCCATGTCGAAAGAGGTCCTCGCGACCGTCTCGAAAAAAGGCACGGCCGCCGGCGAGGCATTCGCCCGGTTCTCCTTCGAGAACCATTACTGGATCCGCTGGCGCAATCTCGCCTCGGCACTCCAGCGCTACACGATCGATATTGCCGCGAGCGACGCCTATCAACCGAGGATTCCGGATTACGAAACCGCCTATGCATTCGCTCGCGATCCCGCGTCGACGCCACCCTCCTATCGGTTTGGAAGCAAGGCGGAGCGTGAATTGGCGGCGCAGCTTCTTCAGGAGCTTATCAACGAGGGACAGAAATGGAGCGATGAAGGGCCTGACTTGACGAAGACCGCCCCGAGGCCGCTGCCACAATTGCAGATCGCACCGACTTACTAGCTGGCACGAGCGGTCAACGCCAGCAACCCCTCCCTGCAGCTCTTCATTGTAGACGCGGATTCACTTTCGCTATAGTAGTCGGACTGTCGGCAGCCGCAAGAGGAACAAACATGCCATCGGCGGGATCGCTAATTACCTTCTTCATCACCACCGCTTTGTTCGCTTTTATTCCGGGGCCGGCTATGCTCTATGCCGCGGCCCAGACCATGGCGCGCGGTCGATGGTCCGGGCTGATGGCCACCCTCGGCATTCACATCGGCGGCTATGTGCACGTCGCTGCCGCCGCCGGCGGGCTGTCTATTCTTTTCCATGCCGTGCCTACACTTTATCTGGCGGTCAAATTGACCGGCGCCGCCTATCTGATTTGGCTCGGCATTTCTCTCTTCTGCCGGAAAGCTCAGGAACATGCTCCTCTACCTGAGGCGGATCCGAAATCGGGCCGTCGCGCATTTGCCGAGAGCGTCGTCGTGGAAGTTCTGAACCCAAAGACCGCATTATTTTTCATTGCGTTTCTGCCGCAGTTCGTAGATGCCTCCGCCGCGCTTCCGGTATGGGCTCAGTTCCTCATCCTCGGAACGGTCGTAAACCTGGTATTCTCGTCAGCGGACGTCCTCTGCGTCGTACTTGCAAGCGCCGTCGTATCGAGATTGAAGCGTTCGGGCCGAGCGCAACACCTTTTTCAACGCATCGGCGGCGCAACCCTTATCGGACTGGGAGCCCATCTCGCGATTCAGAAGGGTTGATGGGCCAGAGTCCTACCGCACTATCGTCAACCGCTCGGCGGCGCGTGTGATCGCCGTGTAAAGCCAGCGTTCGCGCGTATCGCGGAAAGCCCAGCTCTCGTCGAAAAGCACGACGTTGTTCCATTGCGAGCCCTGGGCCTTGTGCACCGTCAGCGCGTAGCCGTAATCGAACTCGTCGTAACGCTTGCGCGTGGACCAGGGGATTTCGCCCTCGACGTCCTCGAAAGCCGCCTTCAGGAGCTTGATCTTGGCAGCGCCGCGATCCATGTCGTCGTCTTCCGGGCGGATCATCAGGTTGATCCCCGGCTTGACCGTCTCCTTTGACGAGCTCATCACCTGCCAGAGCGAACCGTTGAGCAGCCCCTTGGCCGGATCGTTGCGAAGGCACACGAGCTTGTCGCCGGACTGCGGATATTCGCTGGTAAAGCCCTTCAGTTCGCGAAGCCGCTGGTTGTAGCGCCGCCGTGTCCTGTTGGTCCCGACCAATACCTGATCGGCTTCCAGCACCATGGGCTGTGTCACCTGCCCCTTGGAGATGACCTGGGCGGTGCCGTAGTCGCCGTGCATGATCTCCTTGCCCTCGCGCACCTGCATGGCGAGCTGGATGATAGGGTTGTCCCTAGCCTGGCGATGGATATCCGTCAGGAGAAAATCCGGTTCGTGATTGGTGAAGTAGCCGCCGCCGGAAACCGGCGGCAATTGTCCGGGATCGCCGAGAACGAGGATCGGCGTGCCGAAACTCATCAGATCCTTGCCGAGCGCCTCGTCTACCATCGAGCATTCGTCGACGATGATCAGCGCCGCTTTCGCGACCGGGCTCTGGCGGTTGATCGCGAACATCGGCGCAATCGAGGTCTTGCCGGTCTCCTCGTCCTCCACTTCCTCCTCGCCGCGCGGTCGGTAGATCAGCGAGTGGATCGTCTTGGCGTTCGTGGCCCCCTTGGAGCGCAGCACCTGCGCAGCCTTGCCGGTGAAGGCGGCGAACACCACCTCGCCATCGACATTTTCTGCAAAATGGCGGGCGAGCGTCGTCTTGCCGGTGCCGGCATAGCCGAACAGCCGGAAGAGCTGAGATCGGCCTCCCTTCAACCATTGCGAAACGGCCTTCAGGGCCTCATCCTGTTGCGGAGCGAACTGCATGACCTTGAGTGTCAGGATTCGGCCGCCCGGCGCAAGTGCGGATTTGGCCGGCCAGCCGACGAAGCTCGTGCGGTGCTGCTGCGCGAGGCCATCACGTCAGCAATCCACGACTTTGTGGCCGACTTCCGGCAAAACGGCTGTGGCACAGTTTTTTGCACTGCACCTTGAACTGGGGCGGCCGATCCTGCTACCAACGGTGCGCTGCATACAGTGTGCAGCAAGCCGCGCCGCCCGCCGGAGAATGACCTTGAAGCCGGAACAGCCCTCAACCCCGACGCTGCCCAGGAACGGCGGACTGGGACGTCTGTCCGCCGTTTGGCAGTGGTGCCTGCTGGCCCTGCTCTCCGCCGTCTTCGCCGGCCTCCTCGAAATGATCGGAATTCCTGCGGGGCTGCTGATGGGGCCGATGATCGCCGGTGCGCTCGTCGGCATGAATGGCGGAACGATCCGGCTGCCGCGACAGCTCTTCTTTTGCGTTCAGGTCGTGCTGGCGATGATGATCGCCGCTTCGATGAGTCCCGATCTTCTCGTGACCTTTTCCGGCAATTGGCTCCTCTTTCTCGCCATCATTCTTTCGGTGATCGGCGTCAGCACGCTCTGCGGCTGGACGATCACCCGGATGGGCATCCTGCCGGGCACGACCGCGATCTGGGGCTCGTCGGCGGGCGCTGCCTCGACCATGCTGCTGATGGCCGATGCCTATGGCGCGGACGCCCGGCTCGTCGCCTTCATGCAATATCTGCGCGTCGTCTTCGTTGCCAGCACGGCGACCATCGTGTCCCATCTCTGGGTGAGCGGCGTCGAAGCCGAAACGGCACCTCACTGGTTTGCCCCGATTGCCGGTCTGCCTTTCATCATGACGCTCGCCGTCGGAATCGCGGGCGGCTTCCTTGGCAAGATACTGCGTGTGCCGGCCGGCGCCTTCCTCGTGCCCTTTGCAATCGGTTCGGCCCTCAACATTACCGGAACGCTTACGATCGAACTGCCGCAATGGCTGCTGGCGCTCTCTTTCGCGATGCTCGGATGGAATATCGGCCTCGGCTTCACGCGGGCAATTCTGGCGCATGCGCGGCGCGCTCTGATGCCGACGATCGTCTCCATCCTGGTGCTGATTGCCTTTTCCGGCTTTCTCGCTCTGTTGCTCGTCAAGGTCGCCGGCACCGATCCGCTGACCGCCTATCTCGCGACCAGTCCCGGCGGGCTCGATTCGATCGCCGTCATCGCTGCCTCGAGTGACGTCGACCTGCCATTCGTCATGGCCTTGCAGACGGCCCGTCTGCTCATCATCACGATGATCGGCCCCGCCCTCGCCCGCTTCGTCGCCGACCGCGCATAAAACCAGCGCCGCAATCGTTACTTGCGCAGGGAATAAATCCGTAGCGTTCCGTGTCTTATCCTCGAACCCGCCCGAGCGCGGTTCTCGTCGAAGACATCTAAGGAAGGAACGCCCATGAGAACGCTTGCGTTGACCATCGCCATCTCACTTGGCACGGCCGCCGCCGCCTTTGCCGCTCCGCCCGTGAAAACGGTCGAGTCGGAGAAAGGGCCGGTGCTCGCCGCCGAAAACGGCATGACGCTCTACACTTTCAAAAACGACAAGAAGGGCGTCTCTGCCTGCTATGATGCCTGCGCTACGAATTGGCCGCCCTTCATGGTGGAAGGCGACGCAACGGCCGAGGGTGCCTTTTCGGTCGTGGAGCGAAAGGACGGCAGCAAACAATGGGCGAAGGACGGCATGCCCCTTTATTTCTGGGTGAAGGACAAGAAAATGGGTGACGTCACCGGCGACGGCGTGAAGGGCGTATGGGATGCCGCACGGCCGTGATGGCTTGAATAAACGCGCGGGGGAGGAAATCTCCTCCGCCGACCCGTTCGAGGAGGACGTCCTGGCGCTGATTCCGGCGCTCAGGCGTTACTCGCGCAGCCTCGCGCGTTCCGATACGGATGGCGAAGATCTGCTGCAGGACTGCGTCGAAAAAGTGCTTACGAGACGCGCGCAATGGCGAGGCGTGAACCTTCGCGCCTGGGTCTTCACGATCATGACCAATCTTTATCGCAACGGCCGACGCCGCCGCGCTCAGCACCCGGAAGTGGAGCTTGACGAGACGCTCGGCCTTCGCGCGGAGGAAAACAATGCGGATCCTCTGGAGCGGCAGCGTCTGCTGCGCGCACTCGAGCGGCTCTCCGCGGACAATCGCGCCGTTCTGATGCTCGTCGTCATCGAGGGATACCGCTACCAGGATGTGGCAGACATGATGGAAATTCCGGTCGGGACCGTGATGTCCCGCCTTTCGCGAGCCCGCCGCCAGCTCGCCGAAGCGATGAAGGACGATAACGTGATCGCCCTGCGGAGACCCAAATGAGCGCCGACTTCGAAACCGTCTCCGATGACGATCTTCACGCCTATGTGGATGGCCACTTGGCGCAACCGGAGCGCGAGCGCATCGAAGCCTGGCTGGAAAAGCAGCCGGCAAAGGCCGAAGAGGTCCGTCAATGGCAGGCGCAGGCGACGGCGCTGAAGCAGCATTTCGCCTCTTATGCCCGCAGCGGCGAGGAAGATCGCTCGCTTATATCGGCCCGCCGAAAATCACGGAGTACCGGATGGGCATCGGCGGTGCCGACGCTGCGACGTCTCGCCGCCGGGCTTCTGATTTTTGCCGCCGGCGCGCTCGCCGGAGCCTATGGGCCCGACCTCGTGGCTCCGCCGCCCGAGTCCGCCGATGCCTCCGAGGCGCTCCCTCGGCAGGCACAATCGGCATTTCTGATCTATGCCAGCGAAGTCCGCCACCCGGTGGAGGTCGGCGCCAGCGAGCGGGAGCATCTCGCCACATGGCTCGGCAAACGCCTCGATTATGGGCTGAAAATTCCCGATCTGTCCTCGCTTGGATTCTCGCTCGTCGGCGGGCGCCTCGTGCCGGTCAACGATACGGCAGGCGCAATGCTGATGTATGAAGACGTGACGGGGGAACGGCTAACGGTCCTTCTCGGCCGCAACCGGGAAAACCGCGAAACGAGTTTCCGCATATCCAGCCAGGGGAATGTCGAGACCTTCTACTGGATAGACGGCGAAATCGGCTACGCCGTGACGGGCGAGGTGCCGCGCGCTTTGCTGCAGAAGGTTGCCGACGAATGTTATCGCCAGTTCGAGGCTTCGGAGAGCTCCTGAACGGCCGTCGGACAATCCCTCAACGCAGAGGATCATTCGCGAGCGCGATCGGCGTTCCGTGCGGCGTCGCTTCCGCTGCGCGCTGCCAACTGCCGACCAGCGCCTCCAGTTCGGGGCCGGAAGCGAGGGAGAGTTCCGTTACCAGACGGCTCAGCGCCGCAACCCAGCAATCGTAGTAGTCGCTGCCGTCCGCCCTGCGGCCGGGCTTGTAGAGCTCGGCCGAAAGCGCTTCGGCCCATTCGCTCCACGAAAATACACCCTGCTCGTGAAGCCGCACGGTCATGGCGAAGGCGACCGCCTGCCAGGGTTCGGCAAAGACGGGATCGCCCTCGCGCGATTTTGGCAGTTCCGCCGAAGCCAGAAGCGGGGAACGGGCAGGAGCAGGCGTCGATCTATGCGGGTTCAAGATAGCTCTCCCAGGCATCGATAGAGACGGTAAGCGTGGGGTCCGCGCCCTCACCCCAGATCTCGCCTGCGTCGAAGACCACCGTGTAGAGCCATTGCGGGTTCTCGCCCCTGCCGTGGGCGTTGTCGTCCGGGAAGACGAAGCCGCCCTGCACGGCCTCCACCATGCCTGTCCTGGCGCGGGCGTAGCGCGGCAGGCGCGTGTGGCTCTCCGGATTGAAGTTCTTCGTACGCACTCTCTCGCCGGCGGCAAAACGCGGCGGCATTTCGACCGGCCGGTCGCATGGCCCGCCCTTGGCGAGCACGCCTGCCACCATATCCGCTGTGAGCACCCGCTTCGGCTCCCGCCCCTTGTCGAGCATATGGCCGGCGTCGAGCTCGGCTTCCGTCACGAAGCCGTGGCGCTTCAGAAGCGTTTCCAGCGCCCGCGTCCAGATTTCATAATAGCTCGCGGAAAGATAGGTCGCCGGGGGCAGGCTTTCGCGCGCGTGCCGGCTTTCGTCCAGCGTCCAGGCACCGAAAGCGCCACAGGAAAGCGTGATGCCGAGCGCCCGCTTTTCCCACTCTGCATGGAATGTGGGCTCGTTGCGTTCCGGAGCGATCGGGCCCATGCCATGCTGACCTCCGAGATCGTGCGGGCCGTTCATCGTACCACCTCCGGCGATAGGGCTAGCCCGGTGCCGATCATGGAATCGCGCGTCACGAGCTCTGCCAGGGCGTCCTCACCGAAGCCATCGGTACCTTCCGGCCGCTCCGGCACGACGAGGTAGCGCAGTTCGGCCGTCGAATCCCAGACGCGAACCTTCTTTTCAGCCGACAGCTCGAGCCCGAATTCGGCAAGCACGCCGCGAGGATCGATAACGGCGCGCGAACGATAGGGCGGCGCCTTGTACCACACCGGCGGCAGCCCCAGCACTGCCCAGGGATAGCAGGAGCACAGCGTACAGACGATGAGGTTGTGCGTTTCGGGCGTGTTGAACACCGCACGCATGTGCTCGCCCTGGCGCCCGGTGAAACCGAGGCTGGCGATCGCCGCGGTCGCGTCGCGTTTCAGCCAATCGGCAAAATCGACGTCGCTCCAGGCCTTGGCGACGACGCGCGCGCCGTTTCGCGGTCCCACCTTCGTCTCGTACGCCTCGACGATCGCGTCGATCGCCGCAGGATCGATCAAACCCTTTTCCGTCAGCACCGTCTCCAGTGCCTTAACCCGGGCTTCCATGTCGGTCAGATGGTTGTCGTGGTGATGGCCGTGATCGTCGCCATGCCCATGATGGTGCTCGGACATTCCTGGCTCCTCTACCGAAGGCTACTGATCTAAATGCGTGACCCTAAAAACGTCGCGTGTCGGCGGACTATCTGAGCATCGGCCAAAGACTGACGACGAGCAAGACGGCCATGGTGATGTTGAACCATTTGAGCCGCGCAGGTTCCGAGAGCCATTGCCTGAGGGCCGAGCCGAAACCCGCCCAGGTCGAAACGCTCGGCACATTGACGAGTGCGAAGACGACGCCGACGACGAGCACGCTCATGAGATAGCTGTCGCTGCTCGTATAGGTGGCCATGGCCGAAACCGCCATTACCCAGGCCTTCGGATTGACCCATTGGAAAGCAGCCGCCTGCAGGAAGGTCATCGGCACTGCATTCGCCTTTCCTTCGCCGAGCGAGCGAGACGTGCCGATCTTCCAGGCGATCCAGACGAGATAGGCGCCTCCGGCGAACTTCAGGGCCGTATAGAGGAGCGGCACGGAATGAAGCAGCGCGCCGAGACCGAGCCCCACGGCAATGAGAAGAACGAAGAAGCCGATGCCGATCCCCAGCATATGCGGAATCGTGCGCACGAAACCGAAGTTCACGCCCGAGGCGAACAGCATCATGTTGTTCGGTCCGGGCGTGATCGATGTCGTTAAGGCAAACAGGAACAGCGCCAGAAGCGTATCCAGTTGCATGAGTTCCTCCAAAGCCGCGGGTCTGCCGAGAACGCCGCTACAAACCTGGGATTCGCGTCGCGTAATCCCGCGGGCGGCGACCCTGGTGGGTCAAGCTAGCTGACCCAAATGCAACCGCCACCCAAATCTTGTCACGGTGACAAACCGAAAGCCGGGGATGCTGCACCGCCTTGACCCCTAACCTTTTCCATGGGATAGCCACGCTATGTGTGAACATGACACCCACATTGTCGCCCGGTTCGCCGGCATCCCAACAGGCGGGATGCAGGGGCTTCGCACACGCTGACAACAGCGCCGCGCGTCTATTATACGCGCAGGCACGCGCAACCCCTCAGCCTCGCTCAAAGCGGACGGGGCTTTCTTCTAATTCAGGCGCCCGTCCATCGTCATCATGGAGATGGAAAATGGCACAGAACGTTTACGACAAACCCGAATTCTTCACCGGCTATCGAAGACTTCGACCGGCTGGTGCGAACGATCCATAGCAGTCTCCTGCCCGGATCGCATTTCGTCTTCACCATCGAACATCCGGTCTACATGGCTCCGACGAACCCTGGCTGGTCCACGGACGCCGAGGGCCGCCGCATCTGGCCGCTCGATCGCTACTCGGCCGAAGGAAAGCGTGTCACCGACTGGCTTGCAAAAGGCGTCGTCAAGTATCACCGCACGCTCGGCACCACATTGAACACTCTGATTTCAGCCGGTTTTTCGATCCGCCGCGTTCAGGAGTGGAGCCCGACCGCCGATGAGATCGCCCGCAATCCGGACCTCGCGGAAGAGGTCGACCGGCCGATGATGATGCTCGTTGCCGCACAAAGGTAGGAGTCTCGGCCGCGCGGGATGCGCGAGTAGCGTTTGCCATCCCTTGCCGCCGCCCTGTTGGAGGGCAAGCGCCGAATTCAGGAAATATGCCGTAAAGTCCGGCTACTTTCGCTTCTGCGCCTTGCCCTTCTTTGCGGGGGCGGCAACTGGATTTGCCGCCTCCTCGGCCTCTTTCTCCAGCCGCATCTGTTTGAGCCGGGCGGTCTTCTTCACACGCGCCGCAGCTTCCTGCTCGATAATGGCGCGTGATGCAATTGTGGCCTGATCCGCGCGATCCGCAGGGTTCTTCTTCTCGGCCTTGAAAATACGATTGCCGACGTCCTTCATGCGAGATCCTCCATCAAATTTCAGCCAATAAAAAAGGCCGGGACAGGCCCGACCTTCCTCATCATCTCAACCCGCCGCGCCAGTACATCCGTGGTCACGGGCGGGGAGATAATAATGTCATGAAGTGCCGTGTTAGGGCACAAACGCGCGATCCGTTCAGAGAGCGCGAAGGTTGTCCGCCGAGGTCTTGCCCGAGCGCCGATCCTGCGTCAGCTCGAAGCTTACCTTCTGCCCGTCTTTCAGCGTGGACAGGCCGGCGCGTTCAACCGCCGAAATATGGACGAACACGTCAGCGGCGCCGTCATCTGGCTGGATGAAACCGAAGCCCTTGGTGCTGTTGAACCACTTTACCGTTCCAGAAGCCACGTCGATGTCCTTTCAATAGCCATGGAAAACCGCCACCGCATAAAAACGGTGTATCAAAACCGATGTTGTCAGGATTTTCGTGACGATGCGCCTTGGCGCAGAAACAAATATCGTCGATCAATATCGATACCGAGCTATGTAGGTCATCATTGTGTTTCTTACAAGGCACAATTTTATTTTCTTTCGAGAGAAGACTATCGGCGCGACCGCACGCGGCGGCGTGTCACGGCCGCAATGCTGCGACTTGCTTGTGGACTTTCCCCCACGCGGCCTTAAATCTCGGAACTGGAGCAACTCTCAGGACAATCCCTATGCACGATCCGATCCCGACCATCGTTTTTCCGGACGGCCGCAAGGTTCCCGCGCTCGGCCAGGGGACATGGCGCATGGGCGAAAACCGCGCGAAGTCCGCCGACGAGATCCGCAGCCTGCAGACCGGGCTCGATCTCGGCATGACGCTGATCGACACTGCAGAGATGTACGGCGACGGCGCTGCCGAACGTATCGTGGGAGAAGCGATCCGGGGTCGGCGCGACGAGGCATTCGTCGTCAGCAAGGTGCTGCCCTCCAACGCCAGCCGCGCGGGTACGGTTGCCGCCTGCGAACGCAGCCTGCGCAATCTCGGCATCGACTGCGTCGATCTTTACCTTCTGCATTGGCGCGGGGGCTATCCGCTCGCCGAAACTGTCGCCGCCTTCGAAGAGCTGAAGAAGGCCGGCAAGATCCGCGCCTGGGGCGTATCCAATTTCGACGTCGACGACATGGAGGAGCTGGCGGCCGTTCCTGACGGCGGCAACGTCGCGGCCAATCAGGTGCTCTACAATCTCGCCCGCCGCGGCATCGAATTCGACCTGCTGCCCCGGTGCCGCGATCGGGGCGTGGCGGTCATGGCCTACTCACCGCTCGACGAAGGCCGCCTTCTGCATGACGCCGATCTGATTCACATCGCCAAGGCGCATCAGGCGACGCCCGCCCAGGTGGCACTCGCCTTTTTGAAGACGCGTTCCGGGGTGATTTCGATCCCGAAGACCGGTTCCCCCGAACGCGCCCGCGAAAACCGCGACGCGATGGATATCCGCCTTACGACGGAAAATCTCGACGAACTCGACCGCCACTTCCCGCCGCCGCGAAGGAAGACGCGGCTGGAGGTGATTTGATGCCATAGGGTACCCAGACGGGCGAAGTGGGCTTGTAAGGGTGCTGCAGGTACAACCCCTCCCACCTCTGGGGAGGGGTTGGTAGGGGCGCGCGCCGAAGGCGCGCAATCTTCCTCGCTTCTTTACATTCCCTGGGGCCCGCGGTTCATCGCGGCGATGCCGGTGCGGCAGACTTCGATCAGCCCGAGCGGCTTCATGATGGCGATGAACTGCTCGATCTTGGAAGGCTTGCCGGTGATCTCGAAGACGAAGTGATCGATGTTGGCGTCGATGACCGAGGCACGGAAGGCATCGGCGAGCCTGAGCGCCTCCACCCGATGTTCGCCCGAGCCGTGTACCTTGACGAGCGCCAGTTCACGCTCGATCGGCCGCTCATGGCCCAGACCGGCGGCGCGGACCGTGAGGTCTACGACGCGGTGCACCGGCACCAGACGTTCGAGCTGGTTCTTGATCTGCTCGAGCACGTGCGGCGTGCCGCGGGTCACGATGGTGATGCGCGAGAGATGAGCCTCGTGCTCCGTCTCGGAGACCGTCAGGCTCTCGATATTGTAGCCGCGGCCGGAGAAAAGGCCGATGACGCGGGCGAGCACGCCCGGCTCGTTGTCGACCAGAACGGAAAGTGTGTGCGTTTCCGCAAGCTCCGTTTCCTTGGCGATGAAGTAGGCGGAGCCCGTCGCCTGAAGATGTGCATTCATTTTCCTGTTCCTACCTTGTCCTCAAACGAGCTGACGGCCCTTGGCATCGATGGCGTTGGCGACCACCTCGTCCGTTGCCTCGTCGGGGAGCAGCATCTCGTTGTGCGCCTTGCCCGAAGGGATCATCGGGAAGCAGTTTGCAAGATTGGCGACGCGGCAGTCGAAAATGACCGGGGCCGGTGTGTCGATCATCTGCCGGATCGCATCGTCGAGCTCTCCCGGCTTTTCGCAACGGATGCCGACGCCGCCATAGGCCTCGGCGAGCTTGACGAAGTCCGGCATCGCCTCGGTGTAGGAATGCGACAGCCGGTTGCCGTGCAGGAGCTGCTGCCACTGCCGGACCATGCCCATATATTGATTGTTCAGGATGAAGATCTTGACCGGCAGGCCGTACTGGACCGCGCACGACATCTCCTGGATGCACATCTGGATCGAGGCGTCGCCGGCGATGTCGATGACGAGGCTCTCCGGATGCGCGACCTGGACGCCGACCGCGGCCGGGAATCCGTAGCCCATGGTGCCGAGGCCGCCCGAGGTCATCCAGCGGTTCGGCTCTTCGAAGCCGAAGAACTGCGCGGCCCACATCTGGTGCTGGCCGACTTCGGTGGTGATGTAGGTGTCGCGGTCCTTGGTGAGCTCGTACAGCCGCTGGATCGCATATTGCGGCATGATGACGTCGGCACTCGGCGTATAGGCCAGCGAGTTGCGCGCCCGCCACCTGGAGATCTCTTTCCACCAGTCGCCAAGCCGCGCCTGGTCGACCGTCTTGGCCGCAGCACGCCACAGGCGGATCATGTCCTCGAGCACAGCGGCGACGTCGCCGATGATCGGAACGTCGACGCGGACGTTCTTGTTGATGGAGGACGGGTCGATATCGATGTGGATCTTCTTCGAGTTGGGCGAGAAGGCATTGAGCCGGCCGGTGATCCGGTCGTCGAAGCGCGCGCCGATGCAGATCATGAGGTCGCAATCATGCATCGCCAGGTTGGCTTCGTAGGTCCCATGCATGCCGAGCATGCCGAGCCAGTTCTTGCCGGAGGCCGGATAGGCGCCGAGGCCCATCAGCGTCGACGTGATCGGGAAGCCGGTGAGCTCGACCAGTTCGCGCAGGAAATGTGCGGCCTGCGGCCCGGAATTGATGACGCCGCCGCCCGAATAGATGACCGGCTGGCGCGCCGTTTTCATGAGCGCGACCGCCTCCTCGATCCTCTTCAGGTCCCCTTGGGTCTTCGGCTGGTAGCTCTTCTGTGTCGGAACGGCCGAAGGCGGCGTATAGGTACCGGTTGCGAACTGGACGTCCTTCGGAATGTCGACGACGACCGGACCCGGACGGCCCGACTGAGCAACGCGGAAAGCCTCATGGATGACGCGGGCGAGCTCGTTGACGTCCCTGACCAGCCAGTTGTGCTTGGTGCAGGGCCGGGTGATGCCGATCGTGTCGCATTCCTGGAAGGCGTCCGAGCCGATCAGCGACGTCGGTACCTGCCCCGAAATGCAGACGAGCGGGATCGAGTCCATCAGCGCGTCCTGCAGCGGCGTGACCGCATTGGTTGCTCCCGGGCCCGAAGTCACCAGCATGACGCCGACCTTGCCGGTGGAGCGGGCATATCCTTCGGCCATATGGCCGGCGCCCTGCTCGTGGCGGACGAGAATGTGCTGGATATCCTCCTGCTGGAAAATCTCGTCGTAGATCGGGAGCACGGCACCGCCGGGATAGCCGAAGATGTGTTCGACGCCATTGTCTTTCAAAGCCTGGAGAACGATCTCCGCGCCCGTCATCTGGTTCTCAGTTCCGCTCATTGGCCTGCTTCCGTCCCTCGTTCAGGTTTGGGTGAATAACGTGTTTGAAGGCATAAAAAAAGGCCCCGTCAGGAGCCTCGTTCAGCGCATGGGTGGCTACCGCCGGATGGTTACACCATCCTGCCCATGCGCCGTCCCACCACAAGAATAACCGCGAAATTTTTCATGGGGCGATTTGTTAAACGGAAATTCCCCATCCGTCAACGGCTTTGGCGTGTCCCGATCGGCACGGCCTGCGAGCAACCAGTTATTAAACCGCAGCCGCTATCCTGGGACGCAGCAAGGAAAAGGCGCCGGATTCGGCGCGCATCCTGCTGCTGATTGGCGTTTTCGCCCGAGGTGCTGCGTTGCTCGAAAGTGGAAATCAATCGGCGCCTCGCGCCGCCGAGACGGATCGCCGCGATACGTTCAAGCCCGGCAATCGATTTCTCGGGCGGGTCGTCGCCTGCAACGGCTCGCGCGCCACGATCGCGGCGGTCGCAGAAAATGGCGAGACTTCGCTCACCGAGCTCTGGTCGGTCGGCAAGCTGGTTTCGATTTCCGTCGGCACCAACCGTGTCGTCGCCCTCGTCTATTCGATGCAGACCGTTTCCGAGGGCTGGGGCGAAGAGGTCAACAATACTTTCCGCATCGAAGTGGAATTGATGGGCGAGGTTCATGTCGGTCCGGATGGGCGGGAAGAGTTTTCCGCCGGCATCAGCCGCTATCCCTATCTCGGAGCGATTGCCCACCGCATCCGCGTGAGCGATCTCGCCCGCATCTACGACTCCGGTCAATCGGACAGTTGCGTCATCGGCAAGCTGACGCAGGATGAAAGTCTCGACGCCACCATCCATGTGCCTTCCATGCTTGCCAAGCACTTTGCGATCGTCGGCACCACCGGCGTCGGCAAGTCGACCGCCGTGACACTGCTCCTGAACAAGGCGATCGCCGCCGACCCGAAGCTGCGTGTGCTGATCCTCGATCCGCACAACGAGTTCGCCGCCGCCTTTCCCGACCAGGCGGTGGTCATCGACACGGATACGCTCGACCTCCCGTTCTGGTTCTTCCGGCTCGAGGAGTTGGCCGAGGTCATCTTTCGTGGACGCCCGCCGGTGCCGGACGAACTCGATATCCTGCGGGACGTCATCGCGGACGCGAAAAAGGCATTCAAGGGCGGAGAATCCGCCCTGATGCGGCGGCAGACGGAAAAGAGCTCGATCACCGCGGATACCCCCGTCCCATACCGTATTGCCGATCTTCTGGCGCTGATCGATGAGCGCATTGGGCGGCTCGAGGGACGCAACGACAAGCCGTACCTGCGCTCCCTCAAGGTCAGGATCGTCTCCGCAGTCAACGATCCGCGCTACCATTTCATGTTCTCGCAGAACACGATCACGGACACGATCGAGGACACGATTGCAAAGATCTTCCGCATTCCGGGCGACGGCAAGCCGATCGCCACCTTCGAGCTTGCCGGGATCCCGTCGGAAGTCGTCAACTCCCTCGCCTCCGTGCTCTGCCGCATGGCCTTCGAGATAGGCCTCTGGGGCAATGGCGCCATCCATATGCTGGTCGTTTGCGAAGAGGCGCACCGCTATGTGCCGGCCGATCCGTCGCTCGGCTTTGTGCCGACACGCCAGGCTATTTCACGGATCGCCAAGGAGGGTCGCAAATACGGAGTCTCGCTCGGCATCATCACCCAGCGGCCGGGCGAGCTCGATCCGACGATCCTGTCGCAATGCTCGACGGTCTTCGCCATGCGGCTCGCCAACGATCGCGACCAGGAAATCATCCGTTCGGCGATCGCCAATTCGTCGATCTCCACCACCAGCTTCATTTCCTCGATCGGCAACGGCGAGGCAATCGCATTCGGCGAGGCGGTCGCAGTACCGATGCGCATGCGCTTTGCCCGCGTCGACGATGCGCGGTTGCCCCGCGCCCACGGCATCACCGACAAGGTTGACGACGACGCGCAGCCCCTCGCCGACCTCCGTTCGATCATCAGCCGAATGCGTGCCGTCAACGGTCCCGACATATCGAGTTTCCAACAGAGCTATCTGGCGTCACAGACCAAGCAGGCGCCGGCGCTCGAGGATAATAACCGGAGCGGCAGAGGCACCGGGACCGAGATCGCGGACTCCCATTCGCGCCGATACCCCGCATTCGAGCCCTATAGCCCCGACATGCTTCCCCGCCCGTCCGAGCCGGGAAACCAGGAGTTCGAACGCTTCAGCCGGATTCGCGACCAGATCCTGTCCGGCGAGGCGGAAAGGATATCGGGCCGGCCCGCCGAGGCGCCCGGCCGATCGGATGCAGGCTTCGCCACGCCGGCACCGCGTCACGAGGGGTCGCTTCGCGAAAGCCTGCTCAGGCGACCACTCGGCAGCCTCATCCGCAAATAGAGCAGAAGCGGAGGGCACGGTGCGTCCTGGCCGCTCAACCTGCCCTGATTGCAATTTTGGATCCGGGGGCTCCTCTCAAGCGTTGAGGTGACGTCAAGGCGAGGAGACGATCATGGACGACAATGACGCATGGAGAAACGAGCGGCGGCTCTGGCTCGAGGGCTCCGATCCCTATCGCGAATTGCTGGACGAAGACTGCATCATGGCATTCCCCGCGCCGGTCGGTCTGCTGCGCGGACGATCGGTCATAATCCGAAGTCTCCAGGGAGTTCCGCGGTGGGAGCATCTCACGATCAGCGAGAAAGTCATGAGCCGGATCGGCGAGAACTTTATCGTGCTCGGCTATCTTGCGGAGGCGAGACGCGCGGAAGGTGAGCCTTATGCGGCCTGTTGTACCTCGACCTATCACGGCGTTGGAGCAGACTGGAAGCTTATTCAACACCAGCACACGCCGGTTGATTGACGGCCCGCAAGCCTCCGCCTCCGTTGCGCGGCGCAAATTGGGATGGAAATCATGGAAGAGATTTTGACGCGCTTCTTCGAGCGCTACGAGAGCATGGCCAATCAGGTCCTTGCGGGGGCGCTTCCGGTCGGAAGTACGACCTCCGCCTTCGCCTCGGACTTTATCGCCGCCTCGCCGGCCGGAGTCATGACGGGAAAAAACGACGAAACCCTGACGGCTTCGATGGAAAAGGGTTATGCCCGCTATCGTGCTATCGGCACCAGGGAATTGAAGATCCGCAAAACCACGGTAACGCCGATCGATGCGCTGCATTTTCTCGTAAGAGTCGATTGGCGCTCCGTCTTCGACGCCGAGGAACAGCCGAATGTCACCATCGATTTCGAGGTTCATTACCTCGTTCAGCTGAGTGGCGGCGAGCCGAAGATTTTCGGCTGGATCAGCGGCGACGAGGAGGCGGTATTGAAGGAGCACGGCATCGACTGACGCTTCTGATGCCGCTTCAGACCGCAGCATAATGCTCCAAGGAGCCTCAGCCCTGTGCTTGTTGTTCAGCCCAAGGCATCCGGACCCTCGATACGCTGCCAGGTCTCGTCAAGCTGATTGCGAAACCAGGTCATCTGACGCTTGGCATATTGGCGCGTTGCCGCCGCGCCGGCCTCGATCACCTGCGCCTCGCTCATCTCGCCTTTCAGCATCGCAGCGATCTGTGGGACGCCGATCGCCTTCATCACCGGCATCTCCGGAGGAAGGCGAAGCGCGAGAAGCGCGCGCACCTCCTCGACGGCGCCTCTCGCAAGCATCGTCTCGAAGCGCCGATCGATACGGCCATGAAGAAGCTGCCGCTCCGGCAATACGACGATCTTCTGCGCGCGCGCCGGGTCGATGTTCACCGGCCCACGGCTCTGCTGGTAAGATCCTATCGGCCTTCCCGTGGCCTCGATTACCTCCAGCGCACGCACGATACGCTGCCCATCGCCGGGTTGCACGCGCGCCGCCGTCTCCGGATCGCGCCCGGAAAGTTCCCGGTGCAGCGCCTCGGCGCCTTCCTCCGTCAGGCGCGCGCGCAGGCGCTGGCGGATCGCGGGCGGAATCTCGGGCATATCCGATAGCCCTCCGATCAGCGCTTTGAAATAGAGGCCCGTGCCGCCGACGAAGACCGGCAGCCGCCCTTCCTTCCTTAGCCGCGCCACGAGCGCTTCCGCTTCGCGGAGCCACACGCCGGTGGAATAGGCCCGGCCCGGGGGGACGTGACCGTAGAGGAAATGCTCGACGCCCCCCATCTCGCTTTCATCCGGCCGCGCGGTCAGGACTTTCAGCGTCCCGTAAACCTGCATGCTATCAGCATTGATCACGACGCCGCCGTGTCTTTGCGCGAGCTTCACCGCGAGCGCGGACTTGCCGCTGGCGGTCGGCCCGGTTATCAGGATCGCGTCGATGTCTTTCGCAAGGTTTTGCATCATGGCTCTCGTTGCCACGCTTATCGCCAATCCGTCAAATCCCGTTCTGTCGCCAGCACGCGCGGAAGCGGCAGCGGAAAGCCTCGACGCGTCCGGGCTTTATTGGCTCGCGGACGGTATTGCCTGCGACATCGTGTTGAGGGATGGCGCCGAGGCCGGCGAAGCGGAAGCTCGGCTGCGCCAGTCGGTCGCCGGCGCCGCGATCGACGTCGCCGTGCAAGATGCCGAAAGCCGCCGCAAGCGATTTCTGATCGCCGACATGGACTCCACCATGATCGGGCAGGAATGCATCGACGAGCTGGCCGCGGAAGTCGGCTTGAAGGAAAAGGTCGCGGCAATCACCGCGCGTGCCATGAACGGCGAGATCGCTTTCGAGCCGGCACTCGTCGAAAGAGTGGCGCTTCTCCAGGGCCTGCCCGTTACCGTCGTCGATGAGGTCATCGCCACGCGCATCACATTGACGCCGGGTGGCCGCGAACTGATTGCCACCATGAAGGCGAAGGGACATTACAGCGCCCTCGTCTCCGGCGGCTTCACCGTATTTACCGGCCCTATCGCAGAGAAGCTTGGATTCGACGAAAACCGTGCCAACATTCTCCTTGAAGAAAACGGCAAGCTGACCGGCGACGTTGCCCGGCCGATCCTCGGCAAGCAGGCCAAGGTCGACGCGCTCATCGACATTTCGGAACGGCTCGGGATCACGCCGGCGGACGTCATCGCCGTCGGCGACGGTGCCAACGATCTCGGAATGCTGCAGCTTGCCGGCACTGGAGTGGCGCTCCACGCCAAGCCCGTCGTTGCCGAGCAGGCGAAGATCCGCATCGACCATGGCGACCTCACCGCCCTGCTCTACCTCCAGGGATACCGCAAGACGGATTTCGTGACGTGATCATTCTAGAGACCGAGCGGCTCAGGCTCCGTGCCTGGGCCGAGACCGACCGCGAACTCTTTGCCGAGATCAACAACGATCCCACGGTCATGGAGTTCTTCCCGTTCCGCCGAACACGCGCGGAGGCCGACGCGCTTTTCGACCGCAACAACCGCAACATCTTCGAAACCGGCTTCGGCTTCTTCGCGCTCGCGCTCCGTGAGAACGACGCGCCGGTCGGCTTCTGCGGACTTGCACGCACCGATCTCGAACCGCACCTGCCCGACGGCACCGTCGAGATCGGTTGGCGCCTGGCTCTCCGCCATTGGGGAAAGGGCTACGTAACGGACGCAGCGCGGGCGCTTCTCGATTACGGATTCGGCGAGAGGAAGCTTGGGGAGATCGTTGCCATCGCCGTTCCGGCCAACACGCGCTCCACCGCCGTCATGAAGCGGATCGGCATGCGCCCCGATTCCATGCGCGACTTCGATCATTCCGGCGTCCCGGACACGCATCCGCATCTCAAACGCCACGTGCTTTACGCAATAACCGCGGAAGAATGGCGGCGGGATGGTCTTGCCGCGATGCGGTAACACCCCGTCGCCACGGCCGAGAGCGCGTGCTCTATTCCATCCGCACCGTCACGAAACGCAGTTCGCCGGTCTTGTTCGCGATCATCAGCAAGGCGTTGCGGCGTCCGTCGGCCTTCAGTTCGGTGACGCGTGAGGTAACATCCTCCGGCGTTTCCATGGCTTCCTGACCGAGTTCGACGATCACCTCGCCCGGCTCCACCCGGCGCTCGGCCGCTGGCGAATTGGGTTGCACCTCGGTGATCACGACGCCTTTGACGCTTTCGACGATGCCGAAACTCTGGCGGCGGTCGGCGTCGAGCTCGGCAAGCTTCATTCCGAGCACGGTGTCGCTTGCAGGCAGTTGCGCGGCCGGCGGCTCGCCGGGCTTCGCCTCACCGCCGTTCGGCAGCACTTCTCCCGGTTTCGCATTGGCGAGCTGCTCGCCATCCTCCAGCCGGCCGAGCGTCACGCGAGCGGTCTGCTCCTTGCCGTCGCGGATAATGACCACATCGACCGCCTTGCCGACCGGGCTCTCGCCGACCGTGCGCATGAGATCGCGAATTTCCGCGATATCCGTTCCGTCGAAGCGGATGATGATGTCGCCCGGCTTGATCTCGCCCTTGGTGATCGGACCGCCCTCGATGATGCCCGAAACGAGCGCGCCGCGTGGGAGCTCCATCTTCAGGCTCTCGGCGATATCGTCCGTGACGGGCTGGATCCGTACACCGAGCCAGCCACGGCGCGTCTCGCCGAATTCCCTGAGCTGATTGACGACGTTCACCGCAAGCTCCGCCGGCACGGCAAAGCCGATACCGACCGACATGCCGGTCTGCGAAAGGATCGCCGTATTGATGCCGACGACCTCACCCTGCATGTTGAAAAGCGGACCGCCCGAATTGCCGCGGTTGATCGCCGCATCGGTCTGGATGAAACTGTCGTAAGGGCCGGCATTGATATTGCGGCCGCGTGCGGAGACGACACCCACGGATACGGATACGCCCAGGCCGAACGGATTGCCGACGACCATCACCCAATCGCCGATCCTGATCTTTCGCGAGTCGCCGAAGGAGACGGCCTTGAGCGGCTTCTTCGGTTCGACCTTCAGGAGGGCGAGGTCGGTTTTCGTATCCATGCCGACAAGCTTCGCCTTCAGCTTCGATCCATCGGAGAAATTGATCTCGATATCGTCGGCATCCTGGATGACGTGGTTGTTGGTGACTATGTAGCCAGCCGGATCGATGATGAATCCCGAACCGAGCGAGTTGACCGTGCGCGGCCGACCGCCCTCGCCGCCTTGTCCTCTGAAAAACTCGTCGAAGAACTCCTGATGCGGCGACCCTTCCGGCACCTGCGGCATCGGCGCATTGTCGTCGCTCTTGACGTTCTGCGAAATCGAGATGTTGACGACGGCGTCGAGCAGTCCCTCGGCGAGATCGGCAACGGACGGCGGGCCGGCCGGAGGTCGGGACGTGGCCGTCTGGGCCAGCGTCGCATTGGTGAATATGAGTGCCGTCGCGGCCGCCAGCACCAGGCCGCGGAAGAATTCGGGTCGTTTCGACAAGTCGCTAGGCTCCTATCATTTCCCTTACATAACGCCGGCCCCCGGTCGTCCGGCAAGGATGATGCATGAACATCGTTCGGCTGCAACGAACTACAGCGCAGCGCGACCCGATCGAGACGCGCATCACGCGAACCTTCTCTTGAAGATACGGCGGAATTCCGAAGCGTCCAAACACGATTTCCTGATCCGGGCAGCGAACAGGCGGCGCCTCAGATGGTTATTTCGTGCCCGTGCTCTTTCAGAGCCTCCACGGCCTGCTCGAGATTGGACCCCGCGACGAAGACGTAATCGGTGCTGAAGGTCGAATTGGCGAAGACGCCGACACCTGCCTCCGAAAGCGGTCGCAGCACCGACGACAGAACGCCGGGCACGTCGAAACTGAAATGCTGCTCGATGCGGAAGCAGCGCCAGCCGAGCGAACTCTGCACGCTCGATGGGACACGGGCGGCACGACAGACAAGCGTCATTTCCTCGCGGGAACTGGAAACCGTCCAGAATCCCGGGCCCGGCAGCCACTCCGGAATCGCGGATCCGACATTCAAACGGGTAATGGCATATTCGGCATCGACCAGCCGGATGAGCAATTTATGTGGCATTCGCATTATCCTCGAAGCAACCATACGAGCCCGACGCCGACGGCCACCGAAGTCAATCCGGCCAATCGGAGCTGATGTTCAGGGACATACGGCAATCGCCTCGCCAGTTCCACCAAAACCAAAGGGGCCAGTGCGTACACCAGCCCCTCGATGATCAGGAAAAAAGCCAGACCGGTCAGAAAGTCGGACATCGTCCGCTCAATCTGCGGTGGTCGGCGCCGCCAGGCCCGGGCCCGGTAGCGGTTGGTCCGCACCGTCCGCGCTGTTGAAATAACGGAAGAATTCCGAATGCGGCGACAGCACGATGGTTGTTTCCGGGCTGCCGATCGACTGCGCATAGGCAGCCATCGACCGGTAGAACTCGAAGAAGCCCGGATCGCGCTGGAATGCGTCGGCAAATATCTGCGTCCGCTCCGCTTCGCCCTCACCGCGCAGGATTTCCGAATCACGCTGCGCTTCGGCAACGATCTCGACCACTTGACGATCCGCGATCGCGCGGCGTCGCTGGCCTTCCTCGTTGCCCCGGGCACGGATCAGTTCGGCTTCGGCCAGACGTTCCGCCTTCATCCGTTCGTAGGTCTGCTGCGAGACTTCCTGGGTCAGGTCCGTACGGCGGATGCGCACGTCCTCGATGTTGAGACCAAGCGACTCGGCATCCGCGCTGAGGTCCGTACGGACCTCACGCATCATCGATGCGCGTTCGTCGGAAAGCGCCGCCTCGAATCCCCTCAGACCGTAAACCCGGCGCAGCGACGCATCGAGGCGCGTCCTAAGCCGGGACTCCGCAGATTCCCGGTCTCCGGAAACCGTCTGCCGGAAGCGGCGGGGATCGGCGATCTTGTAGACGACGAATGCATCCACCTCGTAGAATTTGCCGCCGGAGACCTGCACGCGGATATTGTCGAGGTCGAAACGGAGTGCCTGGTCTTCGACATACTGGACGCGATCGGCGTCCATGAAGCCGAATGGAAGCTTGAAATAAAGACCCGGTTCGCTCTTCACCTCCCGGATCTGACCGAAGCGAACGACGATCGCCTGCTGGCGCTCGTTCACGACGAAGACCGAGGAATAGACGACGAACAGGACGGCGGCGAGGACGATCAGGATTATTGAGCTGCGATTGTTGATCATTGGTTTCCTCCCGACTGAACGGGCCTGCCGATTTCGTTGAGCGGCAGGTAGGGCAGCACGCCCTGGCCGTTCTTCTCGTCCAGAATGACCTTCCTGGACTTGCCGAGAACGCCTTGCAGCGTTTCGATGTAAAGCCGCTTGCGCGTGACCTCGGGAGCCTTGGAATATTCGTCGTAGACCGAGATGAAGCGCTGAGCCTCACCCTGAGCTTCCTTGACGACGCGGTCCTTGTAGGCGGCCGCCTCTTCGCGGATCTGGGCGCCCTGGCCGCGAGCCCTGCCGAGCACCTGGTTGGCGTACTGGTTCGCCTCTTCCACGAAGCGGTCCTCGTCCTGTTCGGCGCGCTGCACTTCGTCGAAGGCATCGGCCACTTCACGCGGCGGTGCGGCGTCCTCGATCGCAACGGTATTCACCGATATGCCGGCGCCGTAAGTATCCATCGTCGCCTGGATCGTGTTTTTCACGTCCGCGGCGATCGCCTGGCGGTTGTCGCGGAAGATATCCTGGGCCGGACGGCGGCCGACGACCTCGCGCATTGCGCTTTCGGCCACCTGCTGCAGCGTGTCGGCCGGGTTCTCGACATTGAAGAGATAGGCCTTCGGGTCGGTAACCGAGAACAGCACCGAGAACTGCACGTTGACGATGTTCTGATCGCCGCTGAGCATCAGGCCGGCATTTGACTGGCCCGTGCGGCCGCCGATATTCTGCTGCTGCTCCGTCACTTTGACGATCTCGACGGTTTCGAGCGGCCAGAAGTGATAGTGCAGGCCCGGCATGGAGATTTCTTCCTTCGGCTTGCCGAAGCGCATCTCGACGCCGCGTTCATCCGGCTGAACGGTATAGATGGAATTCAGCAGAACGAAGCCGAGGACCAACAGGCCCACGATGACGAAGATCCCGCCGTTGAAGCCTCCCGGAACCACGTTTTTCAACTGATCCTGGCCACGCCGGATGATCTCTTCCAGATCCGGCGGACCACCTTTTCCGCCGCGTGGCCGGTTGGGCCCCTGGCCCCATGGCCCCTGATTGCCGCCGCCGCCGCCCCACGGGCCGCCGCCGCCGCCATTCTGATTGCTCCAGGGCATTAAATCCTCACTTCCAAGAAACTCTGTCGCTGAACGCCCCGCAGGCATTGCGGCCGGTCACGATGTGAACCCGTTATAGGTATCATGTGCATTGCTTTCAACGCGATACGGCCGAGTTCACCGTAAATGCGTTAAAATTGTTCACCGCTCCCGCCGCAGCGATAGGCAAGTGCGTGGATAAGCGCCGAGACCGGTCAGGCTCCGGCACCTTCTGGCGGCGACGTGCGGCGGCGCCAGGTCACGAAGTGCATCGCATGGCTGTCTTTCGCGCCGCGCGGAAGGTCTTCCTCCAGCACCTTTTCGAAAACCGCCGGGTCGATAGAAGGAAAGCGTGTATCGCCATCCACCTCCGCTTGCACTTCGGTCACGTGCAGCACATCGGCCATGCCGATCGACTGACGATAGATCTCGCCGCCGCCAATGATGCAGATCTCGTCGGCCCCGACCGCGGCCGCCCGCTCCCCAGCGATCGTGAGCGCCACTTCCAGCGACGGCGCCACCTCCGCGCCGGGAGCTTCGAAATCGGGGTTGCGGCTGATGACGATGTTCGGCCTGCCGGGCAAGGGTCGCCCGAGCGAGGCCCAGGTCTTGCGTCCCATGACGACCGGCTTGCCGATCGTCAGCGCCTTGAAGCGCTTGAGATCGGTCGAGAGCCGCCAGGGCAGATCGCCCTCGCGGCCTATGACCCCATTCGCCGCGACAGCGACGACGAAAACGATCTTCGGTCGGGTAGCCATCTTCTGCTCCGCCTCAGTCATGAAAACCACTCGGCTTGCTGTCGATTTCACGCGCGCGAACCAGTGCCGCCCGGTCCGTGACGACGCGAATATAGCGATCTATCACGTCGCTTTCCGGCAGGATCTTGCGCATCCACTGCAATGCGCTTGCGAGCAACAGATCGGCCGCGCTCATCGATTCACCAAGGAGATAGGTGTGCCGCGTAAGCGCGTCGATCACATGCGCACACATTTCGGTGTAAAGCCTCGCAAGCCCCGGATTATTCACCGTCACTCCGGATATATGAGCGAGAGCGGTCGGCTCGATGACGCCGGCATAGTAGGCGAGCCACGACAGATAGGCGCCGCGCTCACGATGTCCCGGCGGCCGGCTCAGGCTGCAATCGGGATAGAGATCCGTCAGATATTGCACGACCGCGACCGACTCCCAGATCAATGTCCCGTCGTGAAGGAGTGCCGGCACCTGCTTGTGCGGATGCGGATTGTTCTCATCCGGGCCGCCGGATCCGTCCCAACGGCGAATATCGACATAACGGATGTCGTAGTCGGCACCAAGTTCTTCGAGCAGCCAGATGATGCGCGATGAGCGCGACAAAGGCGCGTGGATCAGCGTCAGCATGGAAACCTCCCATTGGGGCACCACCGGGAGACGCGGGAACCGGCTTTGCCCGGAGTGCTTAGCTAGACCGCGACCGGCGCCTTGATATGTGAATCGGCTTCGTAGCCGACGAGCTCAAAGTCTTCGAATCTAAACGAAAATATATCCTTCACCGCCGGATTTATTTCCATTTTCGGCAGCGCCTTCGGCGTTCTCGTCAGTTGCAGCTGCGCCTGTTCGAAGTGGTTGCGGTAGATATGTGCGTCACCAAGCGTATGAACGAAATCGCCGGCTTCGAGCCCTGTCACCTGCGCCACCATCATCGTCAGCAGAGCGTAGGAAGCGATATTGAAGGGTACGCCGAGAAAGATATCGCCCGAGCGCTGGTAGAGCTGACAGGAGAGCTTCCCGTCCGCCACGTAGAACTGGAACAGGCAGTGGCATGGCGGGAGCGCCATTTCGTCCACAAGTGCCGGATTCCAGGCCGAAACGATGTGGCGGCGGGAATTAGGATTGGTCTTCAGGCCTTCGACGAGCGCCGCGATCTGATCGATATGTCCGCCGCCGGGCGTCGGCCAGGAGCGCCATTGATAGCCGTAGACCGGTCCGAGCTCGCCGTTTTCGTCCGCCCATTCGTCCCAGATGCTCACCCCGTTTTCCTTGAGATAGGCGACGTTCGTGTCGCCCCTGAGGAACCAGAGAAGCTCGTGAATGATCGAGCGTAGATGCAGCTTCTTGGTGGTCAGCACCGGAAAACCCTGCGACAGGTCGAAGCGCATCTGATAGCCGAAAACGGAGCGCGTGCCCGTACCCGTACGGTCGCCCCGGTCGGTTCCCGTTGTGATCACATGTTCGAGGAGATCGAGATATTGTCGCATGCTTTTCCGCCGACGATTCGTTCGTAGCGTCGAAAATAGAACGAACCGCCGCGCGAACCAATGGTGGAAAGGTGTTTTCCCGCACTTCGCGTCGCCATGCACGACCATCCGTCGGTCGGGCCAACCAGCCCCAAGACCTCCGGCATACGCGCCCGGCGGTTCATTTCGACGGGCGTCGGTTTGCGGCGTGGTCCTGATACTGCTCGTTCCTTACCGCCCTCTCGTCGAGGCCCCGCGAGTCGGAATGCTGGGCCTTGTCCCTGTTCGACAGGACGTCGTTTTCGCCGAGGATGCCTTCCTTCAGTTCGGTTTTCGCACCGCTACCGTCGCCCTTGCCCTTGTCGGGCTTTCCCATGTTCTTCTTGCTGGCGTGAGCCATCGCAGTCTCCTTTCAGCTATTCTCGGAAATGCCGGCCAGTTCCATCAGTCGCCGGCGCCCTTGTGATGCCTGCTCTCCTGATTTTTCCCACGCAGAATGCTGCGATCGTCCGCCTCGCGGGCATCGCCATGCTCGGTGCTCAAATCCTGTCCCTTGCGTTGCGCCTTTCTCAAAGCGTCGGAACGTTGCAGATCCGCTTCGGCATTGAAGTCCTTGTCTGCGTTGGAGGTGTTCTCGCGGCCCTGCA
Source organism: Sinorhizobium sp. M4_45 (assembly GCF_002885915.1). NCBI lineage: Bacteria > Pseudomonadati > Pseudomonadota > Alphaproteobacteria > Hyphomicrobiales > Rhizobiaceae > Sinorhizobium > Sinorhizobium sp. M4_45. The sequence goes on along the minus strand of NZ_NWVE01000001.1, from coordinate 496,916 downwards.
GCACGCGCTTCTGCTGCTCTTGCGTCTTTCTGCCGACCATTGCCTTGCTCCTATTTGTTGCTGCGACCGCGCTGGTCCGGGTTTGCGCCGCCTTGCGCGGTCGTGTCGTTCGCGACATCTCCTTCGATAGTGTTGCCGCGTTTCAGGGCTTCGTAGTCCGACGGACCACCAATGCCCTTCGTGCGTCCGATCCCGGGATCCTGCTTCAGGTCCTTGTCGCTCGGGCGGCGTGTCTTCGGATGTTTGGACGATGTCATCGGCCTTCCTCCTGCTCTGCGACTTGTTCCGGGGCGCCCCTGGTTCACTTCCTCGTTTAACCGCACTGAACCGTGAATGTTCCGCAATCGCGGCCCCCTTCGGCAGCACGAGGCGGAGCAGTATTTATCGGCAGCGGCGAAACAATCGCCGCGGATGGCTGTTAGGCCAATCTACAGCGCCGCGTTCCTCGCGGGACGCGAAATTCTGCATGTTCACGCCTGAACGGGCTCTGACCGCCTGAACCGGTCCCACCAAAGAGCCGTGCAGTTGCGCTTCACCCATCAAGCAAGGGAGGTGACGATGAGCGCCACAGGTCTCGACGTCTTCGAGAAGACACTGCAAACGACCCATATCTGGCTCGGCGAGATCATGGAACAACACGGTCCGGACCGGAAAGTCGCCTGGCACATCCTGTCAGTTGTGCTGCGGGTCCTGCGGGACCGGCTTCCTCCGGAAATCGCGGCCCATCTCGGCGCGGAACTTCCGCTGATCGTACGAGGCGCCTACTACGATCAATACCGGCCGAACCACCCGCCGGACAAGGGCACTCGTTCGCTCGACGAATTTCTCGCCCGGATCGCGCAGGGTATGAAGGATACGCGGCCGGTCGATCCGGCCGACGCGGCGCGTAGCGTATTTCGGGTCCTGGCACGGCATGTCGACCTTGGCCAGACTGCAAAGGTACGCGACGCCTTGCCCAAAGAAATCCAGTCGCTATGGCCCGACAGCGTCGGCGCCCGCGAATAGCGCAAACGGGGGCGAATAAAAGAGATCGGCGCCGGGTTACGGCGCCGCCGGGGCAGCTCTGGCGCCCGGCCGGCTCGTCGCCGACCGGAAAGTGCTTTGCCGGCCAGCCTGGATCAGAGCGTCTGGAGCTTGCCCAGATTCTTGGCGACCAGATAGTAGAAGGTCACACGCGACTTGCTGCGATCATCCGCCATCGCTTTGGCCGCCGAGGCAATAGCGGCATCTGCATCTGACCCGCCGACGCCGAGTTTCTTCTCGCACCATTTTTCCTTGACGCGTTCCAGTTCCTTTGGATCCGAGGCCGAAACGAGGGCGGAATCCTTGTTGCGAAGGGCGATACCGAGATGGCGCACGATCTTGTTGACAACTGCTTCGTCGGCGCTGCTGTCATACTTCTGCACGTCTGCAAGATAATCAGTCATGAAGCCTCCACTTTGCACTTGCTCTCAAAAGCTGCCGCCCTTCTCGCGAACCGCGTGCAGCAGCCGGAGTTTTTCACGCCGCTCGTGTAAGTCAAGCATTTCGTGCGGGGTTGGCGAGACCGACATAAATCCGTCATTTCCCTCGAGAAGCCCTTTTCTTGGGACGCGGAAAGACCTATATGACGAGTGCTGTCTTCGGGCGGCTATGGCAATAAACGGGCGATGCAATAAACCCATTGGACCCGGGGGCGGTACCCGGCGCCTCCACCAAAAACCGGCCTCGTGCAGACCGGCTTTTGATGGGGGCGAAATAGGATCGACAAGGGCGTAAAGATCGACTTTTTGCTCGGCATTGTACCACCGTTATCGGGCTAAACTTATAGTTGCAAACGACAACTATGCTGAAGCACGTCTCGCTGCCTAACGGCGGTGCGACACTTCAAATCAAGTCCTTCCGGGTAGCACCGTAAGGCGGGGTCCGAAGGCACCTGGCAACAGAAGCCTTCACCTTCTCCCCTGTCGTGAAATGGTCTATAGATGCCTCAATAATTGACTCGTCATAAACAGACGGGCAATGAAGGAGCAGGCCACGGCGCCGACATAGTCAAGGCGCAGGTTTGGCTGTAGCACCTTGAATCGCTGCATGATTTCCTGAATGGAGTTCCGGTTGCAGGAATCATGCATCAAGTGACTTGAAGAGAACGGGGACCAAATGGGCCAGGACCATATTCGCTACGACATTCTGGCGCAGGACGCGCTTCGCGGCGTCATTCGCAAGGTGTTGGCCGAAGTTTCCGCTACGGGCCACCTGCCCGGCGATCACCACTTCTTCATTACGTTCCTGACCGGTGCGCCCGGTGTCCGGATCTCGCAACATCTCAAGGCCAAATATCCGGAACAGATGACGATCGTCGTCCAGCACCAGTTCTGGGATCTGAAGGTTACCGAGACCGGCTTCGAAATCGGCCTTTCGTTCTCGGACACACCGGAAAAGCTTGTGATCCCGTACAATGCAATTCGCGGCTTCTACGATCCCTCGGTCAACTTCGAACTGGAGTTCGATGTGGCGGCCGGCGAGGAAGAAGAAGCCGATTCGGCGGAAATAACCGCTTATCCGCTCGACGAAGCTGCCGAGGCCGCAACTGACGAAAGCACGGAAAAGCCCGACGGCCCGAAGGGCGGTGGCGCTTCCGTCGTCTCGCTCGATTCCTTCCGCAAGAAAAACTGACGACGCGAGGAGGCGCGGACCATGGCCGGCGACGTGATCAATCTGCGTCAGTTCCGCAAACGCCAGGCTCGGACTGAAAAGGAAAAGCAGGCCGAGCAAAATCGCCTTACCTTCGGCCGCAGCAAGACCGAGAAGGCCCTGACCAAGGCCTTGAACGAAAAGGCCGCAAAGACGCTTGATCACGGCAGGCTCGAGCAAGCGGGCGGCGAGGCTTCACTCGACCGGAAGAAGCCGTGACGACCGCAGCCGCAAAAGCGATTGCCACTCAAGGACTTGCGGCAGCTTTCCGAATCGAATCGGCAGCCGCTTGAATCCGTTTATGAGCATGGGGAAGGTCGTCAAGCATTCGGCCACCTTGCACGGCCACCGCACCAGCTTCACTCTCGAAGAACCCTTTTGGCTGGAATTGAAATCCATCGCCAAGGACCGCGACATGCCGCTCGCGCGGCTCATCGCCGAGATCGACGACGGCCGTGGCCAGGATGGAAATCTGTCGTCGGCCTTACGGGTCTTTGTGCTCGCCTGGGTCAAGGCACGCGAAGGGACGGTGCGCGAGGCATAGAGCCACCTCCGGGAACGATGCCGTTGCTGGCCGGTCGCCTGCTACTGCACGGTAATGTCGGGAAGCAAATCGAAATTCAGGCCCTGACCAGCCGGTGGTCCGGCATTTTGCCCGCCCGGGTTACCGGAAGGCGATGGCAACTGGCCGCCGCGCCGGGCATCCTGCGACGGAGCGACAGGCGTCTGCTGGCGACCGATGCTGCGCGGCGGCAGTTGCCGCATTCTCAGCCGCTCCTCATCCTCCGCACGGCGTTCAGCGGCCGCCCGTGCTTCCGCCTCCGCCCGCATCCGCGCCGCTTCCGCCGCCGCTGCCTGACGGCGGCGCTCCTCGGCGATCGTCCGCAAGCGCTGCTGCTCACGCTCCGCCGCGCGCGCCCGGTAAAGCGCGACCTCGCGGCGCAAGCGTTGCTTTTCGAGCACATTCGCCTGTAGTGTCTCGACACGCCTGCGCTCGCGCTCGAAGGCTCTGAGCGACAGGAAGTTCGACAGCTCAGTGACATCGACCGTCACGCCGGGCGATGCAAGCAGCCCGGCATAGGAGAACCGGACGCGAGGCTCGGCTCCCGCAAGCGCCTCCTCGCCGGGACGGAAGGTCAGATCGATCGCCCCGCTCATTCGCCCTGCAGGCAAGTCGAAAGCGGCCTCCCCGCTGAAAGCGGCGTTGCCATCACCGGCGGTGACGTTCTGCGCCCTGACGGTTCCGCCTGCAATGCCGAAGGGCACCTTCACAGCGCCGACGACCGACTGGCCGGTAAAGAGCAGGTTCTCTGCAGCCTTGCGGATCGCATCGGGCGAGATATCGGTCTTCATTGCGTCCGCCGCCGCCATCAGTTGCGGCAGCGCCGCCGTATTGATGCCGTTGAGAGTAAGCCCGTTCAAGGTCGCCGTTCCGGATCCGCTGAGCGATTGCACCATTGCCTGCGGCGTTGCGCCGGCAGCCTCCATCGCCACGGCAAGATCGAAGCGGCCGGTCGCCACCGGGCCCGTCGGCCGCACCCAACCCGTTTCGGCAATGTCGGCACCTGTGAGATCGAACTTCGAGCGCAGGTAGCCGGAGCCGTTGGCATTGCCGATTTGCAGCCGCCCCGCGAGCTTGCCCCCCAGCCAGTCTCCCGTCGCATCGCTGAGTGCGAGTTCATCGCCCTTCCATTGCAGCTGCCCGGCAAAGCCGGTCACCGGACCGTAGACGCCTGGCCAGAAGCGCTTCGCACTTACGTTGAGCGCCACATCGAGCCCGGTCCATGCCGGTTTTACGACCGGTGCCAGCGCCAGTCCCCCGGTGCTTGCGTCGTGAACCTGCCCCAGAATTCCTTCGCCGAGCCAGGCGAGATCGAGGGCATCGACCGAAAGCTCCCCTTGCGCCTTGCCGAGAACCTTGCGGTCGATCGAAAGCGCGCCGGCAAAGCCGTTCTGGTCGGCTTTGCCCTCGATTGCGGTCACTGCGATTTTTTCGGCATCGGTCGCAAACTCGGCCGAGACCGTTACCGGCAAACCGCTGCCCATCTGCGGCAGCCCGATGCCCTGCAACAGCAGATAGGGCTCCAGGTCCTCGGATTTCAGGGTGAGCTTCCCCTGCCCTTCGAGGTAGTGCGCGCGCGCAAGATCGAAGACACCGTTCGCCGCAAGCGACGTCCGCTCCGTGGTGAAGGTCAGCGAACCATTTGCCTTCGAGCCCTCCGTGCTCTGCAGCTTTATGGCAAGAATGCCGTTTGCGTCCGCTTCGAAGGGCAGCGGGTCCAATCCGGCCTGCCCCAGGAGAACGGATGTCTGCGGATTCTCGAGCGTCGCCTCCAGCAGCATGCCCTGGCCGGCGAGCGCCTGGGCGACATCGGGCGCCTGATAGCTGGCGGCTATCTTGCCTCCGTTGGCGGTCCCGATCACGCCGAAGGTGAAGGGTGCGTTCCCCTCCTTGTTGCCGGCCGTCAGCGTTACGTCGAAAGCAGCGTCCGAGTAATAGGGTCCGGCCTTGATCAGCCGTGCCAGCGCCGGATGGGCCGCGCTATGCCGTCCGATCATTTCGAGGAAGGGCGTAAGCTCCTCCGCGGCGAGTTTCATCTTCGCCGACACGACCGGTTTTTCGAGCCCGCCGCTGATGCGGCCGGAAAACGCAAGCTGTGCGCCGGAAAGAGCGCCGATCGCCACGCGCTCCGCCTGCAGCTGGCCGTTCTTGAAGGTGAGTACCGCCTGTACGTCCTGCGCTTCCTCACCGAAGGCGGAGAATGTCTCGGCGGAAAGATCGGCGGCGATGGCGTGCTGCAGCAAGGTCCCGGTGGAGGCGTCGCCCGCGACAAGACCGGCGAGGGCCTGAAGCGCCTCCATATCTATGCGGTTGCCTTTCAACTGCAGCGACAGCGCGGGCGGCTGCTCGGCGAAGGACTGGCGCTCGATCCTGCCGCGCAACGTGGCCGGACCTGCCGCCACTTCAAGGTTTTCAAACTGCTGCAGAGTGTCCGTCAGATTGACCGCCGCCGAAAACCCGGCCGTTTTCAGCGTGCGTATCGCCGGATCGACCGATCCCGCCAGCCAGTTCGCGAATCCCGACGGCTGGTTCGAAGCGATGACGAGGTCCCCGCGAAAGGAGCGCTGTTCCTTGAGGCTCAGCCGGCCCTTGGCTTCCAGTTGCGTGCGGCCGGGCAGGAGTGCAACCGCATTGTCGACGATCCAGCCGGCGCCGTCGGGCCGGACGTCAAGGCGAACGTCGCGCACCGTCGTGTCGCCGATCACGATCGCCGGAAGTTTCAGACTGGCGCGTCCCGGCACCTGCGGGATCGGGATATCGGCGGCGATCGCCAGCATTGCGTCGATCCGCTGGCGTAGCGAGACGGCCGGATCGCGCCCCGTCTTGCCGCTGCTGCCGGAATTGCCGATGCGGCTGACATCGATCTGCTGGCCGTCGGCGATCAGCAGGAACCGCTGGTCCTTGCCGGTGTCGAGCGTCGCCTCGCCGGTGACGATATAGGGATCGTCGGGCGGCCCTATTTCGAAATGGTATTCCGGTACGCGGATGCTTTCATTGGTAAGCTGGAACTCGCCGTTGATACGAAGGGCGCCGTCCGCCTTGACCTCGCTGGCGGGCCGGTTCTCCGTGAGCGTGAAGCGCCCGGCATAAACCGGTCTGAAATCGACGATCTTCAGATCGCCGTCGAGCTCCACGCCGAAGGGCCGTTCGTCCGGCACCAGCCGCGCCCGCAGGCTCAAGGCGCCCGTTTCGTCGACGGTGTTGCTCGTCAATGAGAAGCTTCCCGCCTCACCGTCGAGCGTCGCACGGCCCTCGACCCTCCAGGGCCCGGCGAGCGCGCGGGCCGAGAGGTCGGCGGAGAGCTCACTGACCCGGCGCGTGCGCCCCGTCTGCTCATCCACGAACTCGATCTCGCCGTCGGCGATCTCCACCCTCTCCAGGATGACCGTATTGGCGGGAATCGCGGCGCGCGACCCGCGTGCCCAATCCAGCGTGCCATCGGGCTGGAGCCGGAGCCGCGCCTTCGGCCGGTCGAGCCGCATGTCGAAAATCAGCGCCTCGCCGCTCAGGAAGGGCGCAAGCTCCGCGCTCATCGAAAACTGCGCGACCTGAATCAGCGGTGCGCCGCCGTCGCTCGCTCCGACGCGCACGTCGTTGAGCGTGACCGTAGGAAAGGGAATGAGACGCGCATCGACGCTGCCATGGACCACCACGGGCTTGCCCATGATGCGGCTTGCCTCCCGCTCGAAATCGGCACGGAAGCTGGTCCAGTCGATAAACAGGGGTGCGATCAGCGCGGCAAAGAGCGCGACGACCAACAGTCCTCCGAGGGTAACCAGAATTCGCGCCAGCACCGTGTCACATTCCCGTCAGTTCGTCCGTCCCTTGCATTGCGGCTTTGAACCGGTTTTGCAAGTCTCAGGCAAAGATCTTGCCCGGATTGAAGATGTTGTCGGGATCGAGAGAGCGTTTGATCTGCCGCATCAGATCCAACGCATCGCCGAGTTCGGCCGCAAGAAACGGCATCTTGCCCTGCCCGATCCCATGTTCGCCCGTACAGGTGCCGTCCATGGAGAGCGCCCGCCCATTCAGCCGCTCGACGAAAGCCTCCGCCTGCGCCACGTCAGCCGCATCCGTGTCGTCGAAGAGCAGCCCCACATGAAAATTTCCATCGCCGGCGTGCCCGACGATCGGCGCGACCAAACCATGCGCAGCAATGTCTTCATGCGTCGCCGCGACGCAGTCGGCAAGACGCGAGATCGGCACGCAGACATCGGTGGAGAGAATGGCGCGCCCGGGCATGAGGCTCTTCTGCGCCCAGTAGGCGTTGTGCCGTGCCTTCCAGAGCCGTGCCCGCTCTTCCGGATTGGTCGTCCAGATGAAACCCGTAGAACCGAATTCCGACGCTATTTCGGCGAATTGACGGGACTGCAGCTCGACGCTCTCCCCGTTGCCGTGGAATTCGACGAAAAGGGTGGGCGTTTCCTGGTAGGTCAGGCCCGAATAGGCATTGCACGCCCTCATCTGCAACGCGTCCAGGAGTTCTATGCGCGCCACCGGGATGCCGGACTGGATCGTCAGGATCACGGCATTGCAGGCGTCGGCAATCGTCGGAAAAGGGCAGACGCCGCCGGAAATCACCTCCGGTATGCCCTGCAGGCGAAGCGTGATCGAGGTGAGGATGCCGAGGGTGCCTTCCGCGCCGACGAAGAGGCGCGTCAGGTCATAGCCGGTCGACGACTTGCGCGCCCGATGCGCCGTCGTGATTTCGCGCCCGCCGGCGACGACGGCCGTGACGGCGAGCACGTTTTCCTTCATGGTACCGTAGCGCACCGCATTGGTGCCCGATGCACGCGTCGACGCCATGCCGCCGATCGAGGCGTTTGCGCCCGGATCGATCGGGAAGAAGAGACCGGTATCGCGCAGGTAGCTGTTGAGTTCCTCCCGCGTCACGCCCGGCTCCACTGTGCAGTCCAGGTCGTCGGCATTAACCGCAAGCACCCGGTTCATCCGCATCATGTCGACCGAGATGCCGCCATGGGGCGCGTTGACGTGACCTTCGAGCGAGGAGCCCGTTCCGAAGGGAATGAGCGGCACGCGGTATTCACACGCGATCTCCACGACCTCGCGCACCTCGGCTGCACTTTCGGGGAAAACCACGGCATCGGGCATCTGCGCGGGAATGTAGGTCGTCGTGTGGGCGTGCTGGGCCCGGATCGCTTCACCGGTCTGGAATCGATCTCCGAAGCGTGTGGCGAGGTGTGTTTTGGCCGCAGCGATACCGTTCTCGTTTCTCGCCCCTGCCCGGATTGCGTTCACCGCCACGAAAATTCTCCTTCTCATCTCCCGTTGCGCCTTCGCAGCCCCGGAAGAGCGCTCTTTCGTCTTGAGCGCCCGCACAATCTATCCCCAATTCGCACTCGAATTAAGGGCACCCGGTCCGGCGCGACAAGGAAAATACGCGAGGGCTCACTCTCCCGTCTCCACTCTCGCAAATCCGTCGCGGGCGCTTTGGACGGCTTCGAAGATCGACACCGTCCTTGTCCGCACGCGCCCCAGCCACCCGGCCGACCGGAAGCGCTTACATTTCAATGGGCTACTGTGCAAATCGGAATCACTTTGTCCAGAAGTTCACCCGTTTGGAGCGGCATCGCGTCAAAAAATTACCGCCGGTGATACCGGCTTGTCACAAGTCCGGCCGACTGCAGGGCACCGCAGCGAATGCGTCTTTTGTTTGCAGGCCTATAGGATATCAGGCCTATAGGATATTATGTCCGGAAAGGGAGAACGTTCGCATGTTCGGGCTGCTTGCTTTGATCACCGCGTCGATTTTCTTCGGCGCCGCCATTTACATCAATGTGGCTGAACAGCCTGCCAGACTGGCGCTGGACGGAAGTGCAGCGTTGCGGGAATGGGTACCCGCCTATCGGCGCGGCTTCGAGATGCAGGCTCCTCTCGCGATCGTTTCCTGCCTCCTCGGCGCTGTGGCATGGTGGCAGTCAGGCGATGCGCTCTGGGGCTTGGGAGCGGCCGTCATCATACTCAACTGGCCCTATACGCTTTTCGTCATCATGCCCGTCAACCAGCGCCTGAAGACGACCCGTCCGGATCAGGCGAATGCGGAAACCCGTGAACTGATCGAGCGCTGGGGCAGGCTCCATGCCGGCCGCAGCGCCCTCGGTGCGCTCGCTACCCTCATCTATCTCGCTGCCGCAGCAGGCGGCTTCTGACGATCCGCGGCAATTGCGCCGCGCCACCTGCCGCTGCCTCAGATTTCGACCATGTCAGATCTTGAGCACCTCGGCCGCCTTCATCTCCTCCAGCAGCTTCCGCTCCTCGTCGGCATGCGGCTTGGTAAAGCGGGCAATGACCAGATAGGCGACGGGCGTCAGATAGAGCGTCACGACCACCGCCAGGCCCAACCCACCCACGAGCACCCAGCCAAGGGCGATGCGCGCTTCGGCGCCGGCACCGCTTGCCAGAACCAGCGGTACCGCGCCCACGACGGTCGCGATCATTGTCATCATCACCGGCCTAAGACGGATATTGGCGGCATTCTCGATGGCGCTGCGGACGTCCTGCCCACGGTCGCGGAGCTGGTTGGCGAACTCGACGATCAGGATGCCGTTCTTGGCCATGATGCCGACCAGCATGACGAGCCCGATCTGACTGTAGATGTTGAGCGTGTTGCCGGTCACGATCATTGCGAAGACGGCGCAGGCGAGACCGAGCGGCACGGTCGACATGATGATGAGGCCGCTCACGAAGCTTTCGAATTGCGCCGCAAGCACCAGAAAGATGATGACGAGCGCGAAGCCGAAGGTAACGAACAGGCCGTTGGCGTTCTCGTCCAGCGTCGCGGCCTCGGCAAGCGGCATGATCCGCGATCCGGGCGGCAGAAGGGGTTCGGCCATCTCCTCGACCATCGACAGCGCCTCGCCGAGTGCGAGATCGGACTTCAGGCCGGCCGACAGCGAAACGGCGCGCAGTTGCGATTCGCGGGAAAGCTGCGGCGCCACTGCCTTCTCCTCGACCGTGGCGATGGACGACATCGGCACGATGCGGCCGTCGCCGGCCTTGACGAAGATGTTCTGCAGATCCGTCGGGTCGTTGAGCGGCTCGGTGGAAGAGAGCAGTTTGACCGGATAGGACTCTCCTTCCACGAAGATATCGACGACGCTGCTGCCGTCGAGCATCGCCTGCAGCGCCCAGGAGAGGCCACCTATGTCCACGCCGAGGTCGGAGGCGCGCTCCCGGTCGATCGTCACCGACAATTGCGCCTGGTTGGCCTCGTAGTTGAGCCTCACATTCTCGAAGCGGCCGGTATCCTCCATTGCCCTGACGAGCTTCGCCGCCGCGTCGCCCAGCTTCGTGTAATCGTTGCCGACAAGCGCGACCTGCAGGCCGCTGCCGGCACCGCGGATACCGAGGCTGTTCGCCTGGATGGTGAAGGCGCGAACCGACGGGATCTTCGAGGTCGCCCTGTTGATGTCGGCGACGATCTGGCCCTGCGTACGCTCGCGCGCTTCCCACGGGGCAAGCGTCAGGACCATGAAGCCGCTATTGGCCGAGCCGCCCTGACCGGAAATAGAGAACACATTGCTGATCTCGCCGGATTTGAGCAGCGGCTGCAGGCCCTCTTCGATGCGGCGCAGCTGTGCCTGCGTGTATTCCAGCGAGACGCCCTGCGGCGCGTTGATCCGCAGCATGACCTGCGAACGGTCCTCGTTCGGCGTCAGCTCCGACTTGAGCGTCAGAAAGCCCAAAGCGCCGGCGGCGGTAAAGAAGGCGGCTACCGCGAAGACGATGAGCGGCGCGTTGAGGCAGGCGCGAAGCGTCACGCGGTAGAAGGCGGAAGCGCGCCGGCCGAAGCGCTGCATCACCCCCTCATGCTCATGCGGCTCTTTCGTCAGCATGCGCGAGGCGAGCATCGGACAGAGCGTCAGCGAGACGAAGGACGACAGAAGGATCGCAAAGGCGAGCACGAAGCCGAATTCACGGAAGAGCCCGCCCGTCTGCCCCGGCAGGAAGGAGAGCGGAACGAACACGGCCGCCAGCGTAGCCGTGGTTGCGAGCACGGCGAAGAAGACCTCGAGCGTACCGTGGACGGCGGCGGCGCGCGGACCGAGGCCCTCGGCCCGGCGCCGCACGATATTTTCGAGCACCACGATCGCATCATCGACGACGAGCCCGGTCGCAAGCACGATCGCCAGAAGCGTCAGGATGTTGATCGAAAAGCCCGCAAGATAGATCGCGGCCACCGTTCCGATCAGCGCGATCGGCATGGTTATGGTCGGGATGAGCGTCGCGCGCCAGTCGAGCAGGAACAGGTAGATGACGAGGGTGACGATGAAAACGGCGACGAAGAGTGCGATCTCCACCTCATGGATGGCGCCGTTGATGAACACCGCGTCGTCGCTGGTGATCTTGAGCCCGGTTCCGGGCGGCAGGATATCCGAGGAGATTGCGTCCACGACGCTGCGCACGCCCTCGGAAATATCGACCGTGTTCGACTGGGCCTGGCGGATGATGCCGAGGCCGATACCCTCGCGGCCGTTGGAGCGCAGCGCCGAAGTGCCCGTATCCGGGCCGAGGGTCACGGTCGCGACGTCGCGAAGCCGGACATTGTTGCCGAGCATCAGGTTTTCGAACTGCTCGGGCGTCTGGAGGTCGGCCGTCGCCCGAACGGAAATGTCCTGACTTGCGCTCGTCAACGAGCCCGCCGGCACATCGTAGGAGGCGTCGGAAAGCGCCTCGCGAAGATTGGCCACGGTGACTCCGCGTCCGGCGAGCTTCGCCTGATTCAGGTCGATACGGAAAATCTTCTCCTGGTCGCCGTAGACTGTGACGTCGGCAACGCCTTCGACCGCGGCCAGCCGGTCGCTGATCTCGTTCTCGACGAGCAGCGTCATGTCGTCCATGCTCATCGTGTCGGAGGTCAATGCAAGGCGCATGATCGGCTGGCTGTCGGAATCCGCCTTCACGATGCGCGGCTCGTCGGCATCATCAGGCAATTGGCCGGTGATCCGGCCGAGCGCATCGCGAACGTCGTTGGCCGCCTGGCCGATATCGGTCGTGTCGGAGAATTCGAGCGTCACCCGGCTGCGCCCGAATGACGAGGAAGACGAAATGCCCTTGATGCCCTGCACCCGCGAGACGGCGCCTTCGATGGCCGAGGTCACTTCACGGTCGATCGTTTCCGGCGAGGCGCCGTCGAACTCGGTCGTGACAGAGACCACCGGCTGGTCGACCTGCGGCAGTTCGCGGATCTCGACACCGTTCCAGGCGGCAAGACCGGCCACGACGATCAGCGTGTTGACGACCAGGGCGAAGATCGGCCGGCGGATGAAAAGCGCGGTGAAACCCGTCCTTCCGCCCTGCCCTCCGCCTGGTTGATGGCCTCCCATGCCGATATTCATTTCGCGTCTCCCGCGACCTTCTGCTCGGCCTCGGCCGCAGGCTCGCCGGCGATCCGCACCACGCCGCCGTCGCGAAGCCGCTGCACGCCCTCGGTCACGACGCGGTCGCCCTCGGCGAGGTCCGCATCGACAAGCACCCTGTCGGGATTGCGCTGGATGATCTTGATCGGCACGCGCTCGCTTTTGTCGCCTTTGACCCGCCAGATAAAGGAGCCTTCGGAACTCCACTGGATCGCCAGCGGGTCGACGGTGGGATATCGGTCGCCGTCGAATGCCACGGTGACCGAAAAGGACATGCCGGCGCGCAGCATGTCATCCGGATTCTCGAGTCGCGCCCGGACCCGGAGCGTCCGGCTCTCCGGGTCGAGGCGGTTGTCTATCGCGTGAACGACGCCCTGGAGTGCACGCCCTGGCTGCGCGATCGCGCTCGCGGTCACCGGCTGATCGACAGAGATCTTGCCTGCGAAGCGCTCGGGCACCCAGAAGTCGACGAGGATCTGCGACCGGTCGTCCACGACGGCGATCGGCGTCGAGGTCGTGACGTAATCTCCTATATTGACGGTGATGATCCCGACCACCCCCTTGGAGGGCGCCACGATGTCGCGACGCTTCAGGTCGAGCTCGGCGGTTTTCAGTGCCAGTTCGGCTGCCTGCAGCGCGATCTCGGAGTCACGCACCTCGACGGCCGTCACTGCGCGCGCGGTGCTGAGATTGCGGTAGCGCTCGACCTTCTCCCGGGCACTGTCGCGGGTCAGCCGCGCCTGCTCGGCAGCGATCATCTGGTCGTCGCTGTCGAGGCGCGCGATAACCTGGCCTTCCGTGATCCTGTCGCCCGACTTCACCAGTATTTCCGTGAGATTTCCCGTTGCGGTCGGCGTCACCGTAACCGAGCGGATCGCTTCGCCGTTGCCGATCGCGTTCAGCCTGTCGTTGACGACGGCGCGCTCGGCAGGCTTAACGACGACCAGGGGGGCTTCCGCGAAGCCGCTGCGTCGACCCTGCCCGCGCTCGCCATTGCCCGAACCGCCCCTTGCCCCTTCGCCGTCCTTTGGTCCCGACAACGCATCGATCAACGGTTGCGAAACCCCGATCGCCGCCAAGGTCTCACCCGCGCCGGGCGCAAAGCGCACCCACGCGGCGCCCCCGATGGCGAGGACGACGACGCTGATCGCGAGCTGATTCCAAAAGCGCATTCATGTCTCCAAAAGAAAAGCTCTCCAAAAGAAAAAGCCCTCCAAAAGAAAAGGGCGCTCCAACGAGGCGCGCACCCGATGGAACGTTCCGATTTGCGCTGATTATCGTTGTTTGCAGACGTCCGGGCAATCTCGGAATGGCATCATTACGCAATTGTAACAAAAGCGATTTTGGTGGCGGCATGATGGCCCCTGCGCCCGTCCTGAACCGCACACGCTGGCGGCGGGTCGGCGGCATGTTTACAGCTTGCGTGGCTCGGCTATTCTGTTCGTCGCCGGCGGCTGTTTCGGGCCGGCTCTCGACACGAAGGGAGACGGCAATGTGCGATGCATGCGTCATCGAATCGGTCAAGCAGCGGATGATGTCGCGGCGGAGTTTGCTCCGTGCGGCCGCGGTCGGTACGGCAGGCATTGCCGCCGCCGGCATGGGGATCGCACCTCCGGCGCTTGCCGCCGGCCACGGCAGCGTCACCGATCTCACCCATGAACTTCATGAGGAGTTTCCGACTTTCTTCGGTCAGCAGCAATTCTTCCGGGAGCAGAAGTTCAAATATGCCGAACACAAGTTCAACCTGTTCGAACTTCGGGTGAACGAGCACACCGGCACTCATGTCGACGCGCCGCTGCACTTCTCCGCCGACGGCCTTTCAGTCGCCGAGTTGCCCCTCGACAAGCTGCTCGTGCCGCTCTGCGTCGTCGACATCCGCGAGAAGGCGGCCGCCGATCCGGATGCGCAGCTGACGCCGGACGACATCAAGGCGTGGATTGCGGCCAATGGAGACATTCCCGAAAATGCCTGCGTCGCCATGCTGTCGGGCTGGTCGGATCATCTCGGTACCGACAAGTTCCGCAATGCAGACACGGCCGGTAAGATGCATTTCCCCGGCTTTCACGTGGAAGCAGCCAAGTTCCTGATCGAGGACACGAAGGCAGCCGGCATGGCCGTCGATACCCTCTCGCTCGATCACGGCATTTCGCCCGATTTCGCCACCCATTACGCCTGGCTGCCGGAAGGCCGCTGGGGCCTCGAGGCGGCCGCCAATCTCGACAAGGTGCCGGCCAAGGGCGCGACGCTGGTCCTCGGCGCACCAAAGCACCGTGGCGGCACCGGCGGCCCGGCCCGCGTCTTCGCCCTCGTTTGAAACGCATGGAGTAAGCATGAGCACTGTGGCGCCGCCATCCGGTCCCGAATCCGACCCACGCGTCAAGGCCGTCTTCGACGACATCCGGGCGACTCGGAAATCGGACTTCATCAACAATATGTGGCTCTGGCTCGCCTTCGACCCCGAACTGCTGGAGCGGACCTGGGCGGAGGTCAAGGCGGTAATGGCGACGCCTTCGGCGCTCGACCCGCTGGTGAAGGAAATGCTGTATATCGCGGTTTCCGTGAGCAATGGCTGCGGCTACTGCATTCACTCCCACACCGCCGCCGCAAGGACCAAGGGAATGACGGACGCCGAGCACGCGGATCTCCTGCGCGTCATTTCGCTCGCCGCCAAGACCAACCAGCTGGCGACGGCCCTGCAGGTCCCGGTCGATCCGGTGTTCGACGCGTCCGGCAAAACATAGACGGCGGCATGCCGACCTGAAACATCAGTCTTTCCACAGGCATGCGCGAGCGGGCGAAGGTTCCGGAATAAAAGAAGAACATCCTTTCTGGCCTTTCGGTCCCGAATCACTACATTGGGCCGCATGACCAAAGGTTTTGACGATATTCCCTTTTTCGACGAGGAACCCGCGCCGCGGAAACCCGCGGCCGCCGGCGGCGGCATCGCGGCGCGCGCCATGGCCGCCCGCGACAAGACCCAGCGACCGGACTATGTCTCCGGGCTCAACCCGGAGCAACGGGAGGCAGTCGAGGCGCTGGAAGGTCCGGTGCTCGTGCTCGCCGGCGCCGGCACCGGCAAGACGCGCGTGCTGACGACGCGGATCGCCCATATCCTTTCGACCGGCCGCGCCTATCCCTCGCAGATCCTCGCCGTCACCTTCACCAACAAGGCGGCGCGGGAAATGAAGGAGCGCATCGGCGTGCTCGTCGGCCACGCCGTCGAGGGCATGCCCTGGCTCGGTACCTTCCACTCGATCGGGGTCAAGCTCCTCCGCCGCCATGCCGAACTGGTGGGTTTGCGGTCCGACTTCACCATCCTCGACACCGACGATGTCGTTCGACTTATCAAGCAGCTCATCCAGGCGGAGGGTCTCGACGACAAGCGCTGGCCGGCCAAGCAGTTCGCCGGCATGATCGACACCTGGAAGAACAAGGGCCTGGACCCGTCGCAAATCCCGGAAGGCGATGCCCGCGCCTTTGCCAACGGCAAGGGCCGCGAGCTCTATGCCGCCTACCAGAACCGGCTGCTGACCTTGAATGCCTGCGATTTCGGCGATCTGCTGCTGCATCCGATCCGCATGTTCCGTGCCAATCCGGACGTGCTGAAGGAGTATCACGGCAAGTTCCGCTACATCCTCGTCGACGAGTACCAAGATACCAACACGGCGCAATATATGTGGCTGAGGCTGCTGGCCCAGCGGACGCAGGGTTCCGGGAGGAACAACCCCTCCCCAAGCCCTGCGGCGCCGCAGTCTAGCCCCTCCCCCTCGTGGGGAGCGGTTGGGGAGGGGCATTCCCCTGGCGCCGAAGAGAGAAAGCCCACCGTCAACATTTGCTGCGTCGGCGACGACGACCAGTCGATCTATGGCTGGCGCGGCGCCGAGGTGGACAACATTCTCCGCTTCGAGAAGGATTTCCCCGGCGCCAAGGTCATCAAGCTGGAGCGCAACTACCGCTCGACCGAGCATATCCTCGGCGCGGCGGCGCATCTGATTGCCCATAACGAGGGCCGGCTCGGCAAGACGCTCTTTACCGAACGCACCAATCCCGACGACGAGAAAGTGCATGTTCATGCCGCCTGGGATTCCGAGGAGGAGGCTCGCGCGATCGGCGAAGAGATCGAGCAGCTCCAGCGCAAGAAGCACAACCTTAACGACATATCGATCCTCGTGCGCGCCTCTTTCCAGATGCGCGAGTTCGAAGACCGCTTCGTCACGCTCGGCCTCAACTATCGCGTCATCGGCGGCCCTCGCTTCTATGAGCGGCTCGAAATTCGCGATGCCATGGCCTATTTCCGCCTCGTCTGTCAGCCCGCCGACGATCTCGCCTTCGAGCGGATCGTCAACACGCCGAAGCGTGGCCTCGGCGAGACGACCGTCCGTACCCTGCACGACTATGCCCGGGCCCGCGACATCCCGATGCTGGCCGCGGCGAGCGAGATCGTCGAGACGGACGAATTGAAGCCGAAGGCGCGCAAGGGCCTCTTCGACGTCGTCGCCGATTTCCGCCGCTGGCAGGGTTTGCTCGAATCGACGCCGCACACCGAACTTGCAGAGCAGATCCTCGACGAGAGCGGCTATACCGCCATGTGGCAGGCCGACAAATCGGCCGAAGCGCCCGGGCGCCTGGAAAACCTGAAGGAACTCATCCGTTCGATGGAAGCCTTCGAGTCCATGCGCGGCTTTCTCGAGCACGTCGCCCTCGTGATGGACGCCGAGCAGAACGAGAATATGGACGCCGTCTCCATCATGACGCTGCATTCGGCCAAAGGGCTGGAATTCGACACCGTCTTCCTGCCGGGATGGGAGGAAGGGCTGTTCCCGCATCAGCGCGCCCTGGACGAGGGCGGCCGCGCAGGTCTGGAGGAGGAACGCCGCCTCGCCTATGTCGGAATCACTCGCGCCAAGCGCCGCTGTCATATCTGGTTCGTTTCGAACCGCCGCATCCACGGCCTCTGGCAATCGACGCTTCCCTCACGCTTCCTCGACGAGTTGCCGCTCGCCCATGTGGAAGTCGCCGAACAGGAGGTCTCTTATGGCGGTTACGGTCGCGGCGGTTACGGCCAGTCGCGCTTCGACAAGGCCGATCCCTTCGAGAACAATTATCAGACGCCCGGCTGGAAGCGCGCCCAGCAGCACCGGTCGGACGCCACCCGCGACAACTGGGGCACCCGCTCCGGCCACGCCATCGAACGAATCGGTTACGGCGAATCGGGGCCCCGCACGCGCACCATCGAAGGCGAGCTCGTCGCCAAGTCGACGAGCGCCGAGCCCTCCCGTTTCAATGTCGGCGACCGGGTCTTCCACATCAAGTTCGGCAACGGCAACATCGCGGCGATCGAGGGCAACAAGCTGACGATCGATTTCGACCGCGCCGGGCAGAAGCGTGTGCTGGATGGGTTCGTAGAGCCGGTGTAAGCACTTCAGGGAAAAGGTGTGCAGCGCTTTTCCGTTCTACCCGACCGCAGGCCTCAAAACATCTTTCGATACATGACGAAGCCCGACTTCTCGGCCACCTTGTCGTAGAGCTGCATCGCCGTGTGGTTGGTCTCGTGGGTCAGCCAATAGACGCGCGGCGACCCCGCGCGTTTCGCCGCTTCGTAGACGCCGTTGATAAGCGCCCGGCCGACTCCCTTGCCGCGGCCGGCCTCATCGGTGAAAAGGTCCTGCAGATAGCAATTCGGCTGGATCGACGTCGTGCTGCGGTGGAAAATATAGTGCGTCAATCCGATGAGCCGTCCTTCGCTTTCGGCGACCAGCGCATGCATCGGCTCATAGGCATCGAAGAAGCGCGACCAGGTCATCTGGGTGATGTCGGGAGGGAGCGCCGTTTCACCGGCTCGGCCGTAAAAGGCGTTGTAGCCGTTCCAAAGCGGCAGCCACTGCTCATAGTCGAGGCGCGTTACCGGGCGTATGGCAAGATAGTCGGACATTCTCAATCCCCGTTCGCAAATTCAGGCGCACTACAACTATCTTTGCCGGAAGACTGTGTCACGCCCCAGCGCAAGACCCCGTTTATCCGCCCCTCGCCTGTCTCAACAGCGCGATCACCTCGGCATCCGTGGTCTGCTCGAAATCGTCGTAATAGACGCTGACCGCATGGAAAGGGGTGGGGGTGGCGAGACAGACGAGCCGGTCCACCTCGTCCCGCAGGGCGACGATCGCGCTCTTCGGCGAGACCGGAACGGCGAGCATCAGCGCCGCGGCGCCTGCCTGCCGCAGGGCTTTCGCCGCAGCTTTGGCCGTTCCCCCCGTGGCAATGCCGTCATCGACAATGATGACATTGCGCCCGCTTGGAGAAATTCGCGTCTGATCGCCCAGATAGAGGACACGGCGGCGCGCGAGTTCGAGCCTTTGCCGCTCTGTCTCCGCCTGGACGTACTTCTCGGAAGGACTGACGATACGCATTGCCTCGGCATTGAGGACGACCTGCGGCTCGTCGCTGTCGACCAGCGCTCCGAGACCGAATTCGGGATGACCGGGTGCGCCGATCTTGCGAACGATGAGGAGTTCGAGGGAGGCGGCGAGGGTTCTTGCCACCTCGAAGGCCACCGGTACGCCGCCGCGCGGCAACGCCATCACCAGCGGGTCGGCGAAGTCCGCTTTCTCGGTGAGATGCGCTTCGATGGCGCGAGCAAGCCTTCGACCCGCATCGGCCCTGTCTGCAAAGGGTATGTCTGCAAAGGATATGCCTTCCTGGGCCATGACATCGCTCCCTGAAAAGCGCCGCGACCGATTGCCACAACTATGGAGAGAGTGATCGCTCAAATTGCAGCGAATTTCGCCAGCTTTCGTTAATGCGCCATCGTTACCAATGGCCTTGCATAATGGCTGAAACGCAAGCCGCACTTTATTTTAGCACGACAGGCCGTTTCGAAATGAGCTTTCTCTCCGCCATACCGGTCATCGCCCTTCTTGCCATGCTACCCGTTCTCCTTTCTCTGCGGCCGGTCGCCGCTGTTCGGGAGTTCTCCGCCGGTTGCGCGCTCTCGGCAGCTTCGGCAGGCGCTTTGACGGTCGCGGCGGCGTTGCAGGCGCCGATCGCTGCAATGTTCGGCTATGCGGGTCTTGCCGTTTCCCTCTTCTTCGTCCTACAGGGCCTCCGCTGGTTCCTCGCATCGTCGATGCCGGCATCGCTTTGTCTGGTGCTCGCATTCACGAGCGGCGTGCTCGGCTTCATCATCGCGCTCGGCGGCCATGACAGTCCGGCCGCGGCCCTGATTGTCGTTGCGGGCGTTGTCGCGGCTCCACTTTTCGTCCTTGGTCTGGCCGCAGCCGACCGCTGGCCGAGCGAAAAGCCGGCGATCGGGATCGTAGTCGTCGGCTCCGCCGCCGTGGTTTTCACCGCCCTTGCTCATGTTCTCGGCCCATCGTCGCACGTCGTGCCGGGGCCCCCGGGGCCGCCCGCTTCGATGCTGTTTGATTTCCTGCTCGTCACCATGCGGGTGCTGTGCCTTCCCCTCGTCTTCCTGGCCGTGATCCTTACGATGCAGGCCCGCATCATCGCCGGGTTGAGGGCTATGATCGCACGCGACGGCTTGACCGGTGCGCTGTCGCGCGGGACGCTCATGGAAGAGGGCGAGCGGATCTTCGCCGAGTGCCTGGCACGCCAGGAGCCGGCTGCCTTCCTGCTGCTCGACCTCGATTTCTTCAAACAGATCAACGATCAGTACGGGCACGCCTGCGGCGACATGGCGCTCGCGCATTTTGCCGAAACCGTCTCGGCTTTCCTCGCCGGACGGGGCGTCCTCGGACGGATCGGTGGCGAGGAATTCGGTATCGTCCTGCCGGACCACACGGAAGAGCAGGCAAAGGCGCTGGCGGAGGACATCTGCCGCGTGGTGCGCGAGACGCCTGCCGGCCGCTCGCATCAGCGCATCCGTTTGACCGTGAGCATCGGGATCGCCGCCGCCATTGCGGGCGAAACGATTGCCGACGTGATGATACGCGCCGATCTTGCTCTCTACGACTCAAAGGCCGATGGACGCGACCGTTGCTCGGTGGCAAGGGATCGCCGCATTGACGCCAGCGCCCGCGCCCTTGCGGCAGCCGCCGCGCAATTGCGCGAAGCGCGTGCCGCCCGGTCGGAACTGCGCCACTCCGCGTGACTTCTCGCACGATGGATCCTGCATGTCGACGGGCGTGGCGGCCGGTGCTTGCATTGCAGCATCCACTGCCTATCTGAACGGTGCAGTTCATTGGAGGATACTCATGTTGCGCCGCATCCGTGCCTTGCTTGTCGCCGGCCTCACCGTCTCGGCCGCGGCGGTTGCGCCCGTCCACGCCGAAACCGTCGGCCAGGTCGGGGTCGACTGGCTCGGCAACGATATCAAGATCGATGCCGTGAGCGACCCGAAGGTGACCGGGGTTACCTGCCACGTCACCTATTTCGATCGCAGCGTCATCGACCGCCTGAAGAACGGCAACTGGTTCGAGGATCCGTCGAACAACTCCATCGCCTGCCGCCAGACCGGCCCCATCGCCATCGGCGATATCGACCTGTCGAAGGAGGGGGAGGAAGTCTTCCGTTCCGGACTGTCCCTCATATGGAAGAACCTGCTGGTGACCCGTATCTACGACAAGGCCAACGACACGCTGATCTATCTGGCGCATTCGAGGCAGTTGACCGACGGTTCGGCCAAGATGTCGATCACCACGGTCCCGCTCTATGGCCAGCCGGTCACCTGGGAGAATGGGCGGCCGGAATAAGCGATCCGGCAGACGCAGCAGATCAAACGGCCGGAAGGGGAGTACGGGTTTCCACACTCCCCTTCCGAGCTACAGCGCGCGCTTCTGCGAGACTAAGGTCTGCCGCATTTTACGCCGCATACATAATTTCTTGAGCTGGTGCGCCTCGATGAAACATGCAGTAGCTGATTTCGCGCCTTACGGTTTAGGCGGCACAATACCCCGATAGTAGTCGCCCTCACCCGGGTCGTATCTCTCCTGGTAGGTACCGTTCGGAGACATCATACGACCTCCGTCGATACTCCCTGTCGCAGTCGGGTCGACCGAAGACGGAGGCAGATTACGCGAGGTCGGCATGCGCACCTGATTCTGCGTCCCCGGAGGGTGGTTCGGGTCGAGGCCCTGATAGTAGCTATCCGCAAAGGCTGGCGCCGCGGCGCCCACCAAGGCGGATGACAGGACAAATGCAGCAAATGATTTTTTCAGAGAAAGTCTCATGACATTAACTCCTATGTCCGTTAGGCATCCCACCTCCCAATGGATGCTACTGTTCAGCATACGAGCCTCCTACGGATGCTGCGGTTACAAAGATAACACCGGGCACCGGTCGAAAGCGTTTGACGATTTGTCACTTTTGCTCATCCAAGAGTGATGCTCATTACGTAACTGTAACTTGACCGCCCCCTCCACCGCGAAGGTGGCATTGCGGGCGCGTCCTCAGACTGAAGAGCATGCAGCGGCGGACCATCGCCTCTAGAGGCGGTGGTCCGCGAAAGCGCAATGCGCTCAAAGGCATCAGGAATGTTTAGGGACGGGGAGCCGGAGGCGAGATGCCTTGATAATAGTCGCCGTCACCGGGGCCCTGGTACTCGTTCGTATAGTGCTCACGTACCCGGCCGGGAGCGTTGCTCGCCCGGCTGCCCGGCGCCGGTTCCATGTAGATGCTGCCGGTCGGCGCCGGATCGACATAGACGCTGCCCGTCGGTGCGGGATCGACATAGACGCTGCCGGTCGGGGCAGGATCGACGTAATACGGACGGGCCGGCACCATTACCGCGCCTCTGTTCCGAGTGCCCGGAGGATTATGCGGGTCGATGCCCTGATAGTAACTGTCTGCAAAGGCCGGCACGGCGACGCCGGCAAGCGCCGATGAGAGGGCAAATGCAGCGAGCGATGTTCTGAAAGAAACTTTCATGGCGTTGCTCCTGTCTGTTTCCACATCAGCTTCCAAACGCGGAGGCTGTAATCACCAGCAGACGGCTTCTCGCCAAATGCTGCCTGTGCATAACTCGTTTGGCGTGCAGGGGTTCCTTGCGTGCGACCGCCACGTTTTCACATTTGCTCGCTCCGCCGTGATGCCGATCGCCATGCAACAGCCGCCGGGCGTCCGCCGGCTCCTGCGAAAAGGCCCGCTTTCGCGGGCCTTTTCGGAAACCGTCCCTGGCGGTCCGGCAGTCATGCTTTCAGGGCCGAGCCGACCTGAAAAATCGTGACTAGGCTGCCTGTGCCAGTTCCTCGGCGATGACGGTGTCGAGATTGAGGAAGCAGACCATGGATTTTTCAAGCGCGACGATGCCGCGGCAGAAGGCGCGCTGGGCTTCCGGGATGATCTCCGGCGCGGGCTGCAGGTCTTCGCTGCGGATCGTCATCATATCGGAGACCTGCTCGACCAGCAGTCCGACGAGCTTGCCATTGATGTCGGTGACGATGATGGCGGAGCGCTCCGACGGCTCGGTCATCTTCATGCCGAGGCGGCAGGCCATGTCGATGACCGGGATCACTGCACCCCGCAGGTTGATGAGGCCGAGAACGTACGGCGGCGTGTGCGGCATCGGCGTCACCGGTGCCCAACCGCGGATTTCCCGGATTGCCATGATGTCGATGCAGAATTCCTGTTCACCCAGGTGAAAGGAGACGATTTCGAGATAGGCGCCTGACTGCTTGATTGCGTTGCTCATGATCAAAACTCTTCCCAATTTTCACCGGACGCCGTTGTCGACGGCGTTGATCCCGGCATGTTGCCGAATGCGCCAGCCAGTTTTCCCATCAGCGCCTTTGCTGGAGATGGAGCTGGACGCGTGGATGATTGCGCGGCCGCGGGCTTGCGAAGTGACACGGGCGCGGCAGCAGTCGCTGTTGCCGTCCCCCCCGGAGCGCCTGCCCTCGCCGGGCCTGCCCTGCCCGGCGGCCGGATCGCCGCCGTGCGGATCGCCGTCTCGCGCGCCTGCCCGTGGCGGAATTGCCCGACGATCTCGCTGAGCTTCTCGGCATCCTGCGCAAGCGTATGGCTCGCCGCATTGGTCTGCTCGACCATGGCGGCATTCTGCTGCGTCATCTGATCGAGTTGAGCGACGGCGGTATTGATTTCGCGGAGGCCCGTCGATTGCTCGCGCGCCGCCATGACGATGGAGCTCATATGTTCGTTGATGCAGGCCACTTTGGCACCGATGCGGCCAAGCGCGTCGCCGGTCTCCTGAACCAGCCTGACGCCGGTCTTGACCTCGTTGCCCGAGCGGCTCACCAGAGCCTTGATATCCTTCGCGGCACCGGCAGCGCGTTGGGCGAGCTCCCTCACCTCCTGGGCAACGACGGCAAAGCCCTTGCCGGCCTCCCCAGCCCGCGCGGCCTCGACCCCGGCATTGAGCGCCAGCAGATTGGTCTGGAACGCGATCTCGTCGATCACGTCGATGATCTTGCCTATCTCGCTGGAAGCGCCCTCGATGCGGGCCATGGCGGCGATCGCCTCGCCGACGATGCGCCCGGACTCCTCGGCATTGATGCGCGCCTCGTCGACCATATGGCTTGCCTCTTCGGCGCGCTCGGTCGCTGTCTTCACGGTGACGGTGATTTCCTCGAGCGCGGCCGAGGTCTGCTCCAGCGATGCGGCCTGTTTTTCCGTTCGCCGAGCCAGATCGTCGGCCGCGCTGCGCATCTGCCGCCCATTCGATTCGATCGAGGCGGTATTCTCCGTGACACTCGAAAGGACATGGCTCAGCCGTTCCACCGTGTCGTTGAAGTCGCGGCGCAACGCATCGAGTCCGCTATCGAAAGGCTCGCGGATCGCAACCGCCAGATTGCCGTCTGCAAGCTGATTGAGCGCTCCGCCGAGGGCTTCGACTGCGGTCTTGATCCGTCCGATAACCTGCTCGCGCTCCGTCTCGTGCCGCTCGCGTTCCGCCTCGATTTCCTGCCGACTCGCCCTCGCCCCTTCCTCGAGCGCGCGTTTCTCGATTGCCGAGACCCGGAAAAGCTCCACCGAACGTGCCATCTCGCCGATTTCGTCGCCGCGGTCGAGCCCCGCCACTTCAGTCGTGAGCTCGCCCGAATGTATCCGCCGCATGCCGTCGCGCAGACCGAGGACGCCTCGGCGCAAGACGTTCCCATGGAACCAGATAAGGCCGATCAGGGTCGCCATTGCCAGCAAACAGGCGGCTGCCTGGAGCATGAGCGCATGCTCACCACTGGTGCGGACATCTGCGATGCGCGCCGCGGCCAGGCCGGCTGCGGCATCGGCCAGTTGCGCAAGCGATGCGCCCACGCGCTCGCCTGCGGCGTCGATGACATCGTCGATGCGGGCGAATTCATCGCCTGGCGCTCCGGCCTCCACGAGCGCTTTCAGGTCCTGCTCGACGGCCTTGCGCAGTTGGGCGATATCCGCTTCGAACCCGGCAAGAACTTCCGGCTTGCCGACAAGACGCGCGAGCGCCTCGAGATCGGCTTGCCTGCCCTCGATGACCTCTAGCGAGGATTTGATCTGGGCCGCACGCTCCGGCTGTATCCGGCGTTCGCCGCGGTCGACGATGGTGTCCATTGCCGCAAGCACGAGCTTCAGGCGGGCAAGGCGCATTTCCTCTATCGTTCCCATGTCGCGCTGAGCGATAACCGCCTTGTCGAGCGCCTCTTGCGAGCTGCCTTGCTCATAGAGGCCGACGGCGAGAACGGAACCGAAACCGAGAAAAGCTGCCCCCGCAAGCGTCGCAAGGCGTTGGCTGACGGAGAGCGTTCTCCTGGCGGATGCAAGGGTGTTCATCGATATGGCAGTCCATAGCTGGACCCGCCGCGGCAGGCGGGGTCCTCCGTTGCGATCGATGCGGAAAACCGGGCTCGATCAAACCGGATGACCTCATGTCATATCGAAGTGGTTCACTTCTCCGCGTCTGTGGACAGTGGCAAACAGACCTTAAACAATCGCTAAAACACGGGCCGCGACTTTGCGGAAGTTCGCGCGTTTCGACCGCTGCCGCCCTTTTCCTTCCGTCTCATGGTGTTATGATCGCCTCATGCGCACGGACACCAAAAAGTCGCTCTCTCCCCTGATCCTCGCCCTCGCCACCGGCGTGCTCGCGCTCGTCTTCCTGCTCGCCTTCAGAGGCTGGATCGCGAATGGCGCCGACATTTTCCTGTCGCTGGCGCAAGCCGGCCTCGCCTGGTGCATTTGAGACGCATCGCCTCGAGCACACCTGCGGCAATTGTCCCCTTTGCACCCGTGTGTCCGAAGCGGTATCAACGCTACATTCCTGACGGCCCGACGGCGCCGTGCGTCCGTTTCAGATGCGTCGGGGCAGCAACAGACTGGTGGCAATAATGAAATCCATACGCATCGTTCTCTGGGTAGCCATTCTCGTCATGGTGGCCGTCCTCGGCTGGCTGACCTTCGACATGACGCAGTCGAAGCAGCAGGCCGCATCCAGCCCCTTCGGCGTACCCTTTACCCTCGTCGCCCAGAATGGCGAGCCCATCACCGAGAAAGCGTTCACCGGCAAGCCGACGGCGCTCTTCTTCGGCTTCACCCATTGCCCGGAAGTTTGCCCCACCACGCTGTTCGAACTGAACGGCTGGCTCGACAAGGTCGACCCCGAGGGCAACAAGCTGCAGGCCTACTTCATCACCGTCGATCCGGAGCGCGATACCCCCGAGGTGCTCGGCCAGTATGTTTCAAACGTGTCCAAGCGCATCACCGGTATCTCCGGTCCGCCCGAAAAGGTGCTGGATATGGTCAAGGGTTACCGCGTCTATTACAAGAAAGTCCCCACCGACGAGGCAAAGCCGGACGGCGACTACACAATGGATCATACAGCCTCGGTCTTCCTGCTCGACGCCAACGGCCAGTTCAGCGGAACGATCGCCTATGGCGAAAATCCCGAAACGGCCGTCAAGAAGCTGGAAAACCTCACGCGCGGCTAACAAGGCTTGCCCGTCTATCCTGCGGGCGCCGGCAATCCCGGCGCTTTGCCTTTGTACCTCATTCATGATAGCGGCGAACCGCCCACAGCGCGCGCATCCGTTCGGACGCGCCGAAGCCACTGTGGCCCTTTTGAATGGCTGCATGCCGAAGGAAAGCACCGTGAGCGAGATACGCCTTTTCGTTACCACTACCGAGAAGCAGGCGGCCGCCGTCCTCGACGTCATGAGCGCAATCTTCGAAGAAGACGATTACGCGATCGCGACCATGGAGATCGACGAGAAGCGGGATGTCTGGGAGGCCTCCGTCTACATGATGACGGATGAAGAAGAGAGCGTGAGATCACGCCTCGCTCAGGCACTCGAAGCCGAATTTTCGCATCTTCCGATCGAGCGCGAAGTGCTGCCGGATGTCGACTGGATCGCCAAGTCGCTGGAGGGCCTCGCCCCCGTGCGCGCGGGCCGCTTCGTCATCCACGGCTCGCATGATCGCGACAAGGTGAAGCCGGGCGAGATTGCCATCGAGATCGATGCCGGTCAGGCCTTCGGTACCGGCCATCACGGCACGACCGCCGGCTGCCTCGAAATGCTTGCCTCCGTCGCCCGTTCCCGGCCTCTCCGCAACGCGCTCGACCTCGGAACGGGAAGCGGCGTGCTGGCGATCGCCGCCTGGAAGCTCCTGCATGTTCCGGTGCTCGCAACCGATATCGATCCGATCGCAACCCGCGTCGCCGCCGACAATGCCCGTCGCAACGGCGTCGTCAACGGCTTGACATTCGCCACGGCGCCCGGCTTTCACTCGACCACCTTCAGCGCCAACGGCCCCTTCGATCTCATCATCGCCAACATTCTGGCGCGCCCGCTGATGAAGATGGCGCCGCAACTTGTGGCCAACCTCGCTCCGGGCGGTTCGGTCATCCTCTCCGGCATTCTCGCCGAACAGCGCTGGAAGGTGCTCGCAGCCTATAACGGCCAGAACCTCAGACATGCGTGCACCATCTGGCGCAATGGCTGGGTAACCATTCATCTGACCAGGTAAGCCACGCTTGTCGCAGACGCGTCCGGTCGCGGCGTCCCCTTCAGTGTTTCTATGAAACGTTGGAATGCCCTAAAGCGCATCCCTGATCGGGAACATGTCTTCGCCGTAATGATGAAGCCTCGTGTGATGTCGGCGGCATAACCACCGCACCTTCAAAGGCTCGTCGTATTGATCGTGATGGGCATCGACCGCTTCGATCCCGCAAACCTCGCACGTCTGCTTTTCCAGCTCGCCTGCCTTCACGGCTCGCTGCACAGCGAGGTGAGCATCATATTTTCCCGGATTGGCACGGCGCCAATTGGCTTGACGGGTATCGGTTTTCAGCATCGCTGCTCTACCTCTGCATGCTCCGTTTGAGAGATATCCTCGCAAGTCGACCGTAAGCGGGCATATCACGAAGCAAACCGTTCTTCATTTGTTTTCCCGTGGACACCGCCTCTTTCCACAGGAACCTCCGTACCGACCGAAACGGGAGCCGAGAAAACGAAAAGGCCGCCCAGTCCATCATGACGGGCGGCCTTCTCGAAACAAAGGCGATGCCGAAGCATCGCCTGCTGACCGGCTTTTGGCCGACCATACCCGCGAGCTTGAGGAGGAGGAGCGCTCAAGCGGGCTCTACCGTTCCGAAGCTGGCCACCCTGAGGGAGGAGGAGAACAGATGACCAACTATTCTCGGAACTGCAGTCTTTTGAACCGGCGGACGTTCGTCCGTGTTCGTTGAGGCGGCTTATAACCTATAATTCCGATAGAGAAAGCCACATTCGGGCATGGGTGCCATGCGCCGCGTGCATATGTATTACAAATGAGCAATGCCGCCCGCGCTGCCCGAGGTGCGGGGACGTTCACGTGAATTTCGCCTCCCCGTGCGGGAGCGGATCTTAAGTTGTTATTTTATGGGGGTCGTTACCCCAAAACCGCTGCACACTTTTGGAAGAGATGCATTAACATGCTCGTCTCACCTGCGGTTCTCCGCCAAGCTTACCGGGAAAGTCCATGTTCCAATCCTTCGAAGTCACCTCCACGCCCCAGTTCGGCAAGGAGAGAACCACCGCCCTGCGTGCCGCCCTCGCAACCCTGGGCGTCGATGGCTTCCTCGTGCCGCGTGCCGACGAATTTCAAGGGGAGTATGTGCCCCGCAGTTCCGAGCGGCTGTCGTGGCTGACGGGCTTTACCGGTTCGGCCGGTGTAGCGCTCGTGACGCAGCGCGAGGCGATCGTCTTCGTCGACGGCCGTTATGTAACCCAGCTCAAGGAGCAGGTGGACGGCAGCGTCTTCACCGGCGGCGATCTCATCGGCGAACCGCCGCATGTCTGGCTGGAGCGCCATGGACCCAAGGACTTCCGCCTCGGCATCGATCCTTGGCTGCACACCGCGGCGGAAGTTCGCCGGCTCGAAAAGGCGCTGACGGCGGTCGGCGGCAGTGTCGTCCTCCTCGACCACAATCCGCTCGACCGGCTCTGGACCGACCGTCCCGCAGCGCCGCTCGGCCCTGTGACGATCCAGCCGGTCGAGCATGCGGGACAATTGGCAAGAGACAAGATAGCGGA
Organism: Sinorhizobium sp. M4_45; assembly: GCF_002885915.1. Taxonomy (NCBI): domain Bacteria; kingdom Pseudomonadati; phylum Pseudomonadota; class Alphaproteobacteria; order Hyphomicrobiales; family Rhizobiaceae; genus Sinorhizobium; species Sinorhizobium sp. M4_45. The sequence goes on along the minus strand of NZ_NWVE01000001.1, from coordinate 467,847 downwards.
GATCGCGGCGGGCGTGTCAAAGGCGAAGGCCGCGGCCGTCATACTTACCGATCCCTCCTCCGTCGCCTGGACCTTCAACATCCGTGGCAGCGACGTGCCGCACACGCCGCACCCGCTGGCACGCGCCATCGTCCATGCGGACGGCAGCGCCGAGCTTTTCCTCGACAAACGCAAGACCGGCATCGAGCAGGAGGCCTACCTGACGCAGCTCGCCGATATAATGGCGCCTGCTACCTTCGACGATCGGCTCGCCGCCCTCGCCTCGACCGGCGCAGCCATCATGATCGATCCGGATCTCGCCCCCTTTGCGATCGGCGAGCTGATTCGCAGGAAGGAAGGTTCGGTGGTCGAGGCGGTCGATCCCGCCCGCCTGCCACGCGCCTGCAAGAATGCAGCCGAGATCGCCGGATCGACCCGGGCGCACCTGCAGGATGGTGCGGCGATGGTCGAGTTCCTCGCCTGGCTGGACGCGAGGGAGCCCGGCAGCGTCACCGAAATCGGCGCAACCAGGCAATTGGAGGCAATGCGCGCGGCCGTCGGCGAGCGCATGCAGAACCCGCTGAAGGACGTTTCTTTCGACACGATCGCCGGCGCCGGTTCGCATGCCGCAATCATGCATTACCGGGTCACGAACGAAACCGACCGGCGGATCGAGGCGGGTACCATCTTCCTGATCGACTCCGGCGCGCAATACATCAACGGCACGACCGACATCACCCGCACGGTCGCGATCGGCGCGGTGCCGGAAGAACAGAAGCGATTCTTCACGCTCGTGCTCAAGGGCATGATCGCAATCAGCACGGCGCGCTTCCCGAAGGGGTCACGCGGCGTCGATCTCGATCCGCTCGCCCGGATCGCACTGTGGAAGGCGGGCGCCGATTATGCGCATGGGACCGGCCACGGTGTCGGCTCCTATCTCTCGGTCCACGAAGGACCGCAGCGCATTGCCCGGCTTGCCACGCAGGAATTGCTGCCGGGCATGATCCTGTCCAACGAACCCGGTTACTATCGCCCCGGTGCCTTCGGCATCCGCATCGAGAATCTCGTCGTCGTCCGCCAGCCGGAGGAGATCGATGGCGGCGACCAGCCGATGCTCGGCTTCGACACGCTGACCTTCTGCCCGATCGATCGCCGGCTCGTCCTTCCCGCCCTGCTGACCGACGACGAGCTCGACTGGCTGAATGCCTACCACGCGGAAACGCGGGAAAAGCTGATGCCGCTGCTGTCGGACGCGGAGACGAGAGACTGGCTGGCCAATGCTACGGAAGCAATCGCGCGGTAGCTCGGAACCGGGCGGCCCGGCGGTGTGGGCTGGGGCTGGGGTACCGCCGGGCCTCCGTTGGGAGGGTCGATTTCTCAACCAACAGCATGGTTATATTTGCGGCGACGCTTTCGCGTAACCCGCGAATTTTACTGGATCGCAGCCTTAGAGCGTCTCATAAGACGCGCAAAGGTCGCTGCAGGAAACTTTTCGGAGGACTGCAATCTCTCCTCCTCCCTCACATGTGCTTGTCACAGAAATGAAGGCCGCGCCGCGCCTGCGGCGCGACGAGCACAGGGGATGACGAGATCAAAAAAGCCGCGGCAGGTAGCCCGAATCTCAACAGGCGTTCATCCGACAATCGTCTGAATGCCAAATCACGGCGCGTTCCCAGTCAGATACCGAGCATAGTCTTGGCTTGGCCGAGCGCTGCTTCCGAACCCGCATGGTCGCCGGCCTTGTGCAAGTCTTCGCCCTGCTGGCGCAACTGTTTCACCTTGGCCATGTCGGCCTCGGACAACGATGCGTTGGGCATGGCCGCATCGATGGCCTGCATCATGGCGGGGCACTGATTCGCAAAAGCGGGGACAGGCGCAAGCGCGAGAAACAGCGCAACGGAAATTCTGGTAATCATGGTCGCTCCTCCGTGGGCCGGGGGGCGGCTGCCTCCCCGGCAACGAGAGGATGATAGTCCAGAACCGGTCTGGCGCCAATCCGAGCGGCCGGACCCGTGCTCAGGCGGGCGGGAACCTACATGATCAGGTGCCGGATCGCTATGACCGCGATCCAGCCGACGAGCAGCATCCGAAGCGTCGATAAGCGCAGCCCGATGACGAAGGCGACGAGCATCGCTGCGGCGACGTCCATGCCACCATAGACGAAGGCGGGCGCCACCAGCGTCGTCAATACAGCCGCGGGGACTGCGTTCAGCGCAGATTCGATCCGCGGGGGAATGTACTTCAGCTGAGTGATGAGCACGTAGCCACCGAAGCGCGTGACATAAGTGGCGACTGCGGCCGCAACGATGAGATAGAGCAGATCGAGGTGTTGCGCGTCCAAGGATCAGGCCTCCTTTTCCACGGCGTGGGCTTCGATCGCCGGTCGCTTCGGCGGCATGCAGGCCGCGAGCACGATGCCGGCAAGCGCGCCGATGCTGACATGCCAGGGGGAGCCGACGAAATGCATCGCCGCCACCGAGGCGACGGCGCTCACGGCCACGATCGGCAGAAAACGGTCGCGTGTGCGGAAGCTCATCACCAGCCCCAGAAAGTAGATCGGGAGGAGCACGTCGAGACCGATCGCTTTGGGATCGCCGATCAACTGCCCGAAAATCGCACCGATCAGCGTATTGATGATCCACGGAACATAGATCACGACGCCGAAGCCCGCATACCAGGCGAAGGTGACCGGCAATCCGCGCTCGCCGCGCTGCTCGGTCTCTGCATATTGCGGATCCACGAGCAGAAAGAAGGCGATCAGCTTTTGAGCGAAGCTGAAATGGCGGATGTGCTTGGCGAGAGAAGCGGAATAGAGCACGTGGCGGAAGTTGACCGCAAAAACCGAGAGCACCACGAGCCAGGGCTGAACGTTGCTTCCGAAGAGTTCGATGCCGACCATCTGGCTTGCACCCGCATAGACGGTGGCGCTCATGAATACCGCATCGGCAATCGAAAAACCGTTATCCACCGCAAGCGCGCCGAAAAGCGCGCCGAAGGGCGATGCCGCCAGCATGATCGGAAAGCCGCCGCGAAGCCCTTCCCGGAAATCGCCTCTGCTCATGAAATTCTCCCGCGGGGGCCGCTCGTAACGAGCATGCCGGCAGATTGCCTGCCGGACAGATAGGCGCTGCCGCACATCGCGACAATTCAATTACTCTGATGCGGCGATTGAATTTTCTGATGGTTGGACGCGCGTCATTCCAAGCGCACGCAAGACCAGGTGCTCGGCCGGCCAACCATAAGAAGGCGGACGCAAGGAACGCGCCCGCCCCGACACGTCAGCGCTTTACCTGAAACGTGTGCTCTATGCCTGGAAAAGTGCGCGCCTTCACCTCGTTGGCATAGGCCTCCGCCGCCTTTGAGATCGTCGGTGCCAGTTCGGCGAAGTGCTTGACGAAGCGCGGCTTGAAATCGTTGAAAAGACCCAGCATGTCATCCGATACCAGTATCTGGCCGTCGCAGGCCGGCGAAGCGCCGATGCCGATGGTCGGCGCGCGCAGCGTGGCGGTGATCTCGCGGGCGACTGGCTCGACCGTTCCCTCGACCACGATGGCGAAAGCGCCGGCATCGTCGATCGCCTTGGCGTCGCGGCGGATCTTGGCCACTTCCTTCTCGTTGCGCCCGACCGAGCGGTAGCCGCCCGTCGTGTTGACGAGCTGCGGCATCAAGCCCACATGGCCGAGCACCGGAATGCCACGGCTGACAAGGAATTCGACAGTCTCGGCCATCTCGGCCCCGCCCTCGAGCTTCACTGCGCTGCAGCCCGTTTCCTTCAGGATGCGCGCGGCGCTGCGGAAGGCCTGTTCCTTGGATTCCTGATAGGCGCCGAAAGGCAGGTCGACGACGACACAACAGCGCTCTGAACCGCGCATGACCGCCTGGCCATGCGCAATCATCATGTCGAGCGTGACGCCGACGGTCGTATCGAGGCCGTAGAGAACCATGCCGAGCGAATCGCCGACCAGGAGGAAATCCACATGAGGATCGAGAAGCCGTGCGATCGGCGTCGTATAGGCCGTCAGGCTGACGATCGGGCGCTCACCCTTCAGGGCTTCGATGCTGGCGGGGCTGAGCCGCCGTTTCGTGGTCTGGACGCTCATTCTCAGGCTACCTTTGCAAAACGGGCGGATTTCGGGGCTATGACGCGGTTGTCGAGCAGCTTCGTGGTGCCGAAGCGGACGAAGAGCAGGAGCAGGACCGGCTTTTCTCCGATCTCGCCGACAGGCTCAAGCGTTTCCGGGTCGCGCAGCGCCACCACTTCGGGCCGCGCCAGGGGTTCGCCGGCGAGAAACTCCAAGACACCCTTCTCGATTTCGGCCGGTTCGGTGACGCCGCTTGCGATCAGCCGCTCGGCCTCGTCCAGCGCCTTCGGCACGATCGCGGCTGCACGCCGCTCTTGTGTCGTCAGATAGACGTTGCGCGACGAACAGGCGAGCCCGTCCTCCTCGCGCACCGTCGGTACGCCGATGACCGTAACCGGCTGCGCCAGATCCTCGACCATGCGCCGGATGATCTGGAGCTGCTGGAAATCCTTTTCGCCGAAATAGGCGCGGTCCGGCTGGACGATGTTGAAGAGCTTGGTGACGACGGTCGCAACGCCTGCGAAATGGCCGGGCCTCACCGCGCCTTCGAGCTCGGAGCCGAGCTTCGGCACGTCGACCACCGTTTCCATCGGCCGCGGATACATGTCGGAAACGCCGGGGGCAAAAAGGAAATCGACGCCGCCATCGGTCAGCAGCGCCTGATCACGGGCGAGGTCGCGCGGGTATTTGCCAAGATCCTCGTTCGCGCCGAACTGCAGCGGATTGACGAATATGCTGGCAACGACCACGTGGTTCTCGACGCGGGCGCGGCGCACGAGTTCCATATGGCCGACATGGAGATAGCCCATGGTGGGGACCAGTCCGATGGACCTGCCCGCGCGCCGATGCTCGGCAAGGGCCTCTCGCAGTTCGGCGATGGTGCTGATGGTTCTCATTTCGGACCCTCCAATCCGCCGGGACGTTAGATACGCCCCGCTTCGCCGATATGGCTCCTGCATCGTCAAAATGCTACAGCGACAGTTGCGCGTCCGATAAGACGCGCGGCTGCGGGCGCCAGCCCCGCGAAAAGGCAATTGCACAAATTTTGGCTGCAAGATCTATCTTGTGCAGCGCAAAAACACAAACGGAAATGGGCTCAAATTCGAAGCGCCGCACCTGATCGGCGTCTCAGACCGTGGTCGACTACGAGGGGGTCGAAAAATTCAACGAGCCCTGTCGGCACGCGGCACATGTCTTCGTCCTTGGCTCATCGAAGCGAAACCATCTTCAACAAGGAGCACCCCATGCGCATGATTTTCGTCAACCTGCCGGTCAAGGATCTGAAAGCCTCGCGGTCCTTCTTCTCCGCTTTGGGCTTTACATTCAACGAGCAGTTTTCCGACGAGACCGCCGCCTGCATGGTCATCGACGACAATATCTTCGCCATGCTTCTGACCGAGCCGAAGTTCCGTAGCTTCATCGTCGGCGAGATCAGCGACACGGCGAAGGGCACCGAGGTTATCACCGCGCTCTCCGCCGGAAGCCGTGCCGAATGCGACGACATGTTCGACAAGGCTATTGCCGCGGGAGGCAAGCCATGGAAGCCGGCGATCGACTACGGCTTCATGTACGGCATCAGCTTCCAGGACCTGGACGGCCACGTCTGGGAGTTCATGTGGATGGACATGTCGGCTGAGCAGCAGGCGTGACGATCTAAACCAACGGGTCGCGCGGCATCGCTCTCATCCGCCTGCCGGCACCTTCTCCCCACGTCAATGGGGAGAAGGGACAAGAAGCGGCGCCGCGCCCCCCTTCGCCCCGCTTGCGGGAGAAACAAAACACGCTACCCGCCGATCAGCGCCAGCCACTCGTCCTCGTCCATCGTCTGGACGCCGAGTTCGCGGGCCTTGTCGAGCTTCGAGCCGGCGCCCGGGCCGGCGACGACGATGTCGGTCTTCTTCGATACCGATCCCGCCACCTTGGCGCCGAGACTCTCCGCCTTTGCCTTCGCCTCCTCGCGCGTCATCTTCTCCAGCGATCCCGTGAAGACGACCGTCTTGCCGGCGACGGGGCTGTCGGTCGCCACGGGCAATGCCGCGTTTTCGGGCGTAACTTCGCGCAGCAGCTCGGAAACGACCTTCAGGTTGCGCGGCTCCTTGTAGAACTCGACAATGGCGCGAGCGACCACCTCGCCAATGCCGTCAATGCTGTTCAGCTCGTTCCAGGCATCTCCCGAAAAGCCTGCCGCCTCGGTCATGGCCGCCCCGAAATGCTCGTAGCTGCCATAGGAGCGCGCAAGCAGCTTGGCGGTGGTCTCGCCCACATGGCGGATGCCAAGCGCATAGATCAGGCGATGAAGCGCTATCGAGCGGCGGGCATTGATCGCCTCGTACAGCTTGCGGACGCTTACCTTGCCGAATCCATCGATGTTCTCGAGCTTGTTGAGCGATTGCTCCTGGCGGCGTTCGAGCGTGAAGATCTCGGGGGCGGTGCGGATCCTCAGATTCTCGTCCTCGCTTTCGAAGAAGAACTCGATCTGCTTGGAGCCGAGGCCTTCGATGTCGAAGGCATTGCGCGAGACGAAATGCTTCAGATGCTCGACCGCCTGCGCACGGCAGACGAAGCCGCCCGTGCAGCGGCGCACGGCATCCACCTTGCCGGTCTTTTCGTTGATGTCGCGCACCGCATGGCTGCCGCAGATGGGGCACGTCGTCGGAAACCTGTAGGGCTCGGCGCCTTCCGGCCGCTCGTCCATCACCACGTCGACGATCTGAGGGATCACGTCCCCTGCCCGCTGGACGATCACCATGTCGCCGATACGAACGTCGCGCCCATCGCGGATCGGCTCGCCGGTGTTGCCGACGCCCCGGATATAATCCTCGTTGTGCAGCGTCGCGTTAGTGACGACGACGCCCCCGACCGTGATCGGCTCCAGCCGCGCGACGGGCGTCAGGGCGCCGGTACGGCCGACCTGAATGTCGATGCCCTTCAGACGCGTGAAAGCCTGTTCGGCCGGAAACTTGTGCGCCGTTGCCCAGCGCGGACTGCGCGAGCGGAAGCCGAGCCTGGCCTGCAGATCGAGCCGGTCGACCTTGTAGACGACGCCGTCGATGTCGTAGTCGAGGTCCGGACGCTCCCGCTCGATATGGTGATAGTGCTCCAGGAGCACGTCGGCGGAGAAGAAGCGCTGCATCAGCGGATTGACCGGGAATCCCCAGGCCTTGAAGGTCTCCACCATGCCGAGCTGCGTATCCGCAGGCATCGCCGACATCTCGCCCCAGGCATAGGCGAAGAAGCGCAGCTTGCGGTTCGCCGTCACCTTCGCGTCCAGCTGACGGAGCGAACCCGACGCCGTATTGCGCGGGTTGACGTAGAGCGGCCTGCCCTGCGCCGCCATCTCGGCATTGAGCGCGGCGAAGTCCGATTTCGCCATGTAGATCTCGCCGCGGATCTCGACGACGTCAGGCGCGTCCGCGGGAAGCGTCTGCGGGATCATGCCGATGGTACGAACATTGGCCGTGACGTTTTCTCCGGTCGTGCCGTCGCCGCGGGTCGCAGCCGTGACGAGCCGCCGGTTTTCGTAGCGCAGCGACATGGATAGCCCGTCGATCTTCGGCTCGGCCGTGAAGGCGATCGAGCCGTCCGGGAGCTGGCCGAGGAAGCGGTAGACGCCGGCGACGAATGCGCGGGCGTCCTCGTCCGAGAAGGTATTGTCGAGCGACAGCATCGGCCGCGCATGGGCGACGGGCGCGAAGGTGAGCGAGGGCGCGGCACCGACCTTCCGCGAGGGGCTGTCCTCGCGGACAAGTGCCGGAAAGCGCTCTTCGATGAGATCGTTCCGCCGCTTCAGCCCATCGTAGTCCGCATCCGAAATCTCCGGAGCATCCTTGCCGTGATAGAGTACGTCGTGGCGGGCAAGCTCCGCCGCCAGGAAGGCGAGTTCCTCGGCAGCTTCCGCTTCGTTCAATTGTTCGACGGGTTTTCTTTGATTCAGCATGGATGCGGCTCCAGAACTTTGGAGTCGCTTTTACTGCATGATTCTTAAAATCGGAATCGATTTGAGGGTAATCGATACGAAGATAAGTGGGGGCTATTCAACCGTTGCCGGCGAGCAATCGCGCAGCCGCGGCCCTCGCCTCCTCGGTAATCGAGGCGCCGGCGAGCATGCGGGCGATCTCTTCCGTGCGTGCCGCTTCGTCCATGCGGGCGACTCGGGTGGCGATCATCTCGGTCTTTTCCGCGGAAGGCCCCTTCGAAATCAGGAGATGCGTCGCCGCACGCGCGGCAACCTGCGGCGCATGGGTGACGGAAAGCACCTGCACGGTTTTCGAAAGTCGCTTCAGGCGCTGGCCGATCGCGTCCGCCACGGCGCCGCCGACGCCGGTATCGATCTCGTCGAAGACGAGCGTCGGCGCGGAACCGCGGTCGGCGAGCGCCACTTTCAGCGCGAGCAGGAAGCGCGAGAGCTCGCCACCCGAAGCGACCTTCATGATCGGCCCCGGCCTGGTGCCGGGATTGGTCTGGACGTGGAATTCGACCGCATCGATCCCGTCGGCCGTCGGCGATCCCGGATCGCTCGTCACCTCCACCATGAAGCGGGCGCGTTCGAGCTTCAGCGCAGGCAATTCTTCCATGACGGCGGCCGAAAGCGCAGCAGCCGTATTGTGGCGCTTCTCGGAAAGCGAGCGGGCCGCAACGTCGAAGGCCGCCCTGGCTTCGTCGACCTGTATTTCCAGCTGCTTCAGCTTCTCCTCGCCGGCGTCGAGATCGGCAAGATCTGCGATCATCCGCGCGGCAAGTGCCGGCAGTTCGGTGACGGGAACCGAATATTTGCGGCTCGCGGCCCGCAGAGCAAAAAGCCGCTCCTCGACGCGCTCGAGTTCCTTCGGATCGAATTCCGTGTTGCGGAGCGCGCGCTCGACCGCCATCTGGGCATCCGCAAGCTGGTTCAGCGCCCCGTCCAGAAGCTCGACCGTCTCTTCGAGCAGGCCTGGTGCCTCATGGCTCTTGCGTTCGAGCCGCCGGACGAGCGACGCGATGAGCGGTACCGGCGAGGCGTTGCCGTTCAGAAACTCGGATGCCTCGCTGATGTCCCCGGCAATGCGCTCGACCTTCATCATGCGGGCTCGGCTCTCGGCGAGTTCCTCCTCTTCGCCGTCGCGTGGCGAAAGCGTCTCGAGTTCCTCGACGGAGGAACGCAGATAGTCCGCCTCGCGGGCTGCTGCCTCCACCTTCTCGCGGTGTTTCTTCAGACAGCGCTCGGCATCCTTCCAGCCGCGATAGAAGGTCGCGACGTCTTCCGCAGCTTCGGTCGTGCCGCCGAAAGCGTCGAGCAGCGTGCGGTGCGCGTCGGTGTCGACAAGCGCCCGATCGTCGTGCTGGCCGTGAATTTCAACGAGCGTCTGGCCGACCTGCCGCATCAGCTGGACGCTCACCGGCTGGTCGTTGATGAACGCCTTGGTGCGGCCGTCGGCCGATTGCACACGGCGGAAGATCAGATCGCCGTCGTCGTCGATGCCGTTCTCGCGCAGGAAGAGCCGCGCCGCATGGCCGGCGGGAACGTCGAAGACAGCGGTAACCTGGCCCCTGTCCTCGCCGTGACGCACGAGCGAACCGTCGCCGCGGCCGCCCAGCGCGAGCGACAGACTGTCGAGAAGGATGGATTTGCCCGCGCCGGTTTCGCCGGTCAGCACCGAAAGCCCGGCATCGAAGCTGAGGTCAAGCCGTTCGATCAGGACGATATCGCGGATCGCGAGCTGGGCGAGCATCCGGTTTCATATCTTCGTTGTCGGGCGCCGGGAAAATCACGCGCCGATGAGGTTCTTTCCCGCGCGCGCGATCCAGGACGTGCCGGTTTCGCGCGGCTCAAGCCCGCCGGATTGCAGCAGCTTGTAGGAGTCGGCATACCATTGGCTGTCGGGGTAGTTATGCCCGAGAACCGCTGCCGCCGTCTGGGCTTCCCCAGTCACGCCCATCGCATAATAGGCTTCGACGAGACGGGCGAGCGCTTCCTCGACCTGATTGGTGGTCGGATATCGCTCGACGACGGTGCGGAAGCGTGAAATCGCCGCAAGGTATTCCTTGCGCTCGAGATAATAGCGGCCGACCTGCATCTCCTTGCCGGCGAGCTGGTCGCGTGCAAAGCGGATCTTTGCCTGCGCATCGTCGACATATTCGGAGTCCGGATACTTGTCGACGACGACCTGCATCGCCTCGATCGCCTTCGCCGCAGGTCTTTGATCCTGCGTCACCGACGGAATCTGCTTCGTATAGGCAAGGCCCTGTATATATTGCGCGTAGGCCGCGTCTTCCGACTGCGGATAAAGGTTCAGATAACGGTTGGTCGAGTTGATCGCGTCCTGATACTGGCCGTTGCGATAGGAAACGAATGCATTCATGACCAGCGCTTTGCGGGCATATTCGGAGAACGGATGCTGCTTGTCGATCGCCTCGAACTTCCGCGCCGCCTCCGTCGTCTTGCCGGCGTTCAGGTTTGCAAGGCCCTGGTTATAGAGCACGTCCGGCGGATCGGTCTCGGCCGTGAGTTTGGTGATGTCGATGTCCGGATCGTTCTGGCAGGCCGTGATCAGACTGGAGCCGGCGATAGCCGCAAGAACGACCGCGGCGACGCGCGCTGATCTTCTTATGTCGACAGAAACTGCAAGAACCATCGGATATTCCCGTTTCACTCAGCGCCTAGCATCGCGCCAGACTTGCGCGTTTTAGAGCAAGTTACCTCAAGACCGCAACGTCATGATCGGCAATTCATGCAAATTTGTGGCGCCCTGCAACGCTGCACCCATTTTCAGATGTGTAAAGCGCCTCTGGCACCGTGAAAATCGGTGCCGAAGAACACGCGTTACTCGGGGAAACTATCGAATCATCATAAAAATGCCGGCCTTTCGGCCGGCGACTGGAGATGAATGTCCTGTGCCCTCAGGCGGACCAGGGCGCGAAGCCCGGTGCGGCAACCGCCACCATGTCCCGCGAACGGGTGCGCTGGCGCGGCGTTGCCGTTTCCACCACCTCATAGGCGGTCGGATCGCTGAGCAATGCCTTGAGGGCATTGGCATTCATCCGGTGCCCGCCGCGATAGGAGCGGTAGCAGCCGAGGAAGGGAGCGCCCGCCAGCGAAAGATCGCCCACGGCGTCGAGGGTCTTGTGGCGGACGAACTCGTCCGTATACCGCAGTCCCTCCACATTGATGACCGCGTTGTCGTCCGAGATTACCACGGAGTTTTCGAGTGACGAGCCGAGCGCGAAACCGCCTGCCCAAAGGCGCTCCACATCGCGCATGAAGCCGAAAGTACGCGCCCGCGACAGCTCCCGCTTGAAAACGGAAGGCGTCATGTCGCCCTTCCATGCCTGACGGCCGATCAGCGGGCAATCGAAATCGATCTCGACTTCGAAGCGCATGCCGTCATAGGGCGTGAATTCCGACCAGGAAGCGCCCGATTCGATGCGCACCGGCTTTAGGATGCGGATATAGCGGCGCTTCTCGGCAAGCGATTGAATACCTGCCTGCTCGATCGCCTCGATAAAGGGAGCGGAGCTGCCATCCATGATCGGCATTTCGGCGCCATGCACCTCGATCGACAGGTTGTCGAGGCCGAGCGCATAGACCGCCGCCATGACATGCTCGATCGTGGCGATCGAGGTCGCCGGCGAGAGGCCAAGGACGGTGCAGAGATCGGTGTTGCCGACCTGCGACGAGACGGCCCGGAATTCGCTCACCCGGCCGCCGGCAAGCACACGCTGGAACACGATCCCGGCGTCGGCATCGGCCGGCTGGAAGGTGATCTCGACTTCCGCACCGGAGTGAACGCCAATTCCCTTGAGGGTTATCGGGTTTGCAATCGTCGTCTGAAACCCGAGCAGTTCGATTCCCATTCTCGTCACTTTCAATCAAGGCGGCCTTCGGCCAAAATCCTAGAGGGTGCCACGTTGCTCAAGACACAAGACGAAGTACCGGGATCCCGCGCCAGTCGGCGGAAATCTCGTCTTCGAACTAACAGCGCCCGATCGAATCGTATGCGTCCCCAATTCCGATGATGAAAATAAGAGTTTGGAGACACCATTCCAAATCACTGTTCGTTTCGGTTTGTTACGCAATTCATATGCGCGCAATGCAAATGACAAGTGTCTGATTTCGCGAGGGAAATCGAAAAATGCCCGGGCTGGCGCCCGGGCATCGGCAAGGTGAAGGAACAGTCTCCGCATGTTTCCCTGAACCGGAGTCGGCTCAGGAAAAACTGCGGCGACTGAAAGTACCACGGCGACGTTGCGCGTCCGATCGGACGCACGGCGCCGTAGGTATCAGCTCGACTGGCGGCGCAGGAACGCCGGAATTTCGAGCTGATCGTCTTCATGCGACCGCATCTGAGGCGCAGCGCGACCGTGATCGTCGAGCTGGCCGCGACGCGGCGCATAGAGGCTGGCTTCCGGCGAAAGCGGCCGGCGCTGTTGCGAGGCGGCGCTTGGTGCGGCGGCGGTCATGTCGGACGAGACATTCGTCGCTTCCCGTTCACGCAGCCCGAGCGAGCTCGTGATCCGGTTCAGGAGTCCCATCGGTCCGCGTTCCTCCTGATGCACAGGCGCCGGCTGCGTCCGGTGATCCATTTCCGCCTTCACGACCGGCGGAAAGTCCTCGACCTTCGGCATGCGTACCGGCTCGGCCTGCTGCCGCACGACCGGGGTGGGCTCCTGCCGGACCGGCTGTGCCTGCATCTGCGGCTGAACGGGCGCCTGCATCTCGACCGGGCGCGGTGCCGGCTGCGCCGGCCGCATGACCGGTGCGGCCTCCGCCGGAGCAACGCCTGCGAAAAGCTTGCTCTGCGGACGGAAGGTCTCTTCCTGCAGTTGCGGCTGCGGCTGCGGCTGCGTCTGCGGTGCGGCGACCTGGGTGCGCGCAGCGATGTCGAGTTCGCGCTCCATTTCGGCTTCGCGAATGGCGAGCGCGATGTGGTCGACATTCTGCTGCTGCTGGAGCGGCTGCTGCACCGGCTGCGGCTGCGGCGCGGGCTGCAGCGAAACAGTCGGCTGCGGCTGGGCCGGAACGGCGGCGGACGGGCGGACGATCGGCTTCGGCGCTACCGGACGAAAGTCGGCGGAGCGGCCGGCCACCTCCGCGGCCGTGCGGTCGATGCCGGTCGCGACGACCGAAACCCGAATGAGGCCTTCGAGCTCCTCGTCGAAGGTCGCACCGAGAATGATGTTGGCGTCCGGATCGACCTCCTCGCGGATACGCGTCGCAGCCTCGTCCACCTCGAAGAGCGTGAGGTCGCGGCCACCGGTGATGGAGATGAGCAGGCCTTGAGCGCCCTTCATCGAGGTTTCGTCGAGCAGCGGGTTGGCGATCGCAGCTTCCGCAGCGGCCATTGCGCGGCCTTCGCCGGAGGCTTCGCCCGTGCCCATCATGGCGCGGCCCATTTCGCGCATCACCGAACGGACGTCGGCGAAGTCGAGATTGATGAGGCCTTCCTTGACCATGAGGTCGGTGATGCAGGCGACGCCGGAATAAAGAACCTGATCGGCCATGGCGAAGGCGTCCGCGAAGGTCGTCTTGTCATTGGCGATGCGGAAGAGGTTCTGGTTCGGGATGACGATCAGGGTGTCGACCGACTTCTGAAGATCGGAAATACCCTGGTCGGCGATCCGCATGCGGCGTCCGCCTTCGAAATGGAACGGCTTGGTGACGACGCCGACGGTGAGGATACCCTTGTTGCGGGCAGCCTGGGCGACGATCGGAGCAGCGCCCGTGCCGGTGCCGCCGCCCATGCCGGCGGTGACGAAGCACATATGCGTGCCCTGCAGGTGATCGATGATCTCGTCGATGCATTCTTCAGCGGCCGCACGGCCGACTTCCGGCTGCGAGCCGGCACCAAGACCTTCGGTGACGGCGACACCCATCTGGATGATCCGCTCGGCCTTGGTCATGGTGAGTGCCTGGGCATCCGTGTTGGCGACGACGAAATCGACGCCCTGGAGCCCGGCGGTGATCATGTTGTTGACGGCGTTGCCGCCGCCGCCGCCGACGCCGAAGACCGTGATACGCGGCTTCAGCTCGGTAATGTCCGGCTTCTGCAAGTTGATGGCCATAGTCCTGTTCCTTCTCTTTCCCTGGCCGCCTTGCCGAGCCGGCCAATTCCTTCAAACTCGAACACCTGTCCCGTTCGGCGATATGCCGAGCGGTCTAGAAACTTTCTTTCAGCCATTGCCCCATCCGGGCGAAACGGCTGTTGCCACCGAGGGTGGAGAACATGCCGCTGCCGGCGGCATGCGTCTCGAGGTCGGCGACCTGCGGGTAGATCATCAGCCCGACGGCCGTGGAGAAGGCCGGGCCCTTGGCAGCGGCCGGCAGTCCGGATACGCCGAGCGGGCGGCCGATGCGGACATTGCGTGCGAGAATGCGCCGCGCCGCTTCCGGCAGGCCGGTCAACTGGCTGGCTCCCCCCGTCAATACGATCCGCTTGCCGACGATCGGGCTGAAACCGGACCGCTGGATGCGGTCGCGTATGAGTTCCAGCGTCTCTTCGATGCGAGCGCGAACGATGCGCGAAACCAGAGCGCGCGGCACGTGCGTCGGCTGATCGCGGTCGTCTTCGCCGATCGGCGGAACCGAAATGATATCGCGCTCGTCCACGCTGTTCGGAAGCGCCGAACCGTGCACGACCTTCAGGCGCTCGGCATCCTCGATGCGGGTGGACAGGCCGCGCGCAAGATCGGTCGTGACGTGGTGGCCGCCAAGCCCGACGGCATCCGCATGGACGAGCTTGCCTTCGGCGAAAACCGAGATCGTCGTCGTACCGCCGCCCATGTCGATGGCCGCACATCCGAGCTCGACCTCGTCATCCACGAGTGCCGCAAGGCCGCTGGCATAGGGCGTCGCTACCATGCCCTCGACCGAGAGGTGAGCGCGATTGACGCAGAGTTCGAGGTTCTTCAGTGCGGGCCGCTCCGCCGTCAGCACATGCATGTCGACGCCGAGAACGTCACCGAACATCGCCAGCGGGTCGCGGATGCCGCGCTCGCCGTCGAGCGAGAAGCCGGTCGGCAGAGAGTGCAGGATGGCACGATCGGTGCGCAGCGACTGGTGACCCGCGGCAGCGAGTACCTTCTTCAGATCGTTCGCCTCGACCTCCTGCCCGCCGAGATCGATCGTCGCGGTATAGACGTCGCTCTGCAGGCGGCCGGCGGAAACATTCACGATGAGGCTGTCGATGGTTAGTCCCGCCATGCGCTCGGCTGCATCGACCGCAAGCCGGACGACACTTTCGACCGCGTCGAGATCGGCGATGACGCCATTCTTGACGCCCCGCGACTTCTGGTGCCCGATGCCGATGACCTCGATGCTGTGCGTGCGCCCGGGCAGGATCTGGCTCTCGGCACGCGGCGTCAGGCGGCCGATCATGCATACCACCTTGGTCGAGCCGATATCGAGCACCGACACGACATGCGACCGCTTCGAGGGCAAGGGTTTCAGACGCGGAAGGCCGAAATTGGCGGATCCGAACAAACTCATATCCGCTTCTCCTGGGCTTTCAGCATTTTCTCCCTCGCCTTGAGTGCGACTTCCCGGCGCTTCACGGCTTCCGGCGTCAACTGTACGGTCGTGCGGTCTTCGAGCCTGAGATCGACGGCGGCGATATCGCGCTCCAGCAACTGATGCGTGTCTTGCATACCGGCGAGCACGCTCATCGCGCGGGCAACATCCTTTTCCGGAAGCTTCACGACGACGCCGTTGTTGAGCCGCAGATCCCAGCGACGCCCGGCCACGCGCACGAAGGCTTTGACGCGGGAGCGGAACTCCGGCCAGCGGGAAAATTCATCGTAGAACGCGGCCGCCGCCGTCTCCGCGTCGCGGCCGACGAAAAGCGGCAGGCTGGCGAACTTGTTGTCCCTGAGCGGCGCGATGACGCTGCCGCTACGCTCTATCAGGGAGAGATCCGATCCGTGCTGCCAGATACCGAAGGCTTCGCGCTCCTTGAGAACGACCTCGATCGTACCCGGATAGATCTTGCGCACCGTGACGGTCTCCACCCAGGGCAGTTCGCCGATAAGCCGACGCGCCTCCTCGATGTCGAGCGCCACCAGTGACGTCGTGCCGTCCAGGCCGAGCTGCTGGAGAATGTCGATCTCGGAGGTCTGCGCGTTGCCGGAAACGCGGACGTCCTCGATCGCGAAGCCGGCGGCAGTCGTCGAGACCTGCGCGAAACTCTGCGTGTGGCCGCCGAGCGACATGCCGTAAAGGCCCGTGGCCACCATGAAAGCTGCGGCGGAAACTGTTCCGGTATGATTCGGGAAGCGGATTCGACCGGCGCCAAGGCTGATCAGAAAGCGCACGCCCTTGCGCAGCGGCCGCGGCAGGACGAACGCTTCATCCGCCTCGGCGACAGCGCCGGCCGGGTAACGAACCCTCTTGCCCCTTCTGCCCCTCAGCGCAAGCACGACGCGTCCTCCACCATCCACCTGAGAAATTCACCGAATTGAAGGCCCGCATGCTGCGCCATTTCGGGCACCAGGGACGTTGGGGTCATGCCGGGTTGGGTATTGATCTCGAGCCAGATCAACTCGCCCTCACCATCCCCACGATCGTCGAAACGAAAGTCGGACCGGCTGACGCCGCGGCAACCGATCGCCTCATGCGCCTTCAACGCCAGTGTTTGTATTTTTTGGTAAATATTTGGTGAAATCTGTGCAGGTATGACGTGCTTTGAACCACCTTTTACGTATTTCGAGTCGTAATCGTAGAAGGCGTGCCCCTGCGGGATGATTTCAGTGACGCCGAGGGCGACATCGCCCATGACACCGCAGGTGAATTCGCGTCCGGCAATATAGCGCTCGACCATGACGCGGTCGCCGTACCGCCACTCGCTTGAGGTGATCAACTGAGGCGGATGCGACTGATCCTCCTTGACGATCACCACCCCGAAGCTCGACCCCTCGCGGACCGGCTTCACCACATAGGGCGGTTTCATCGGATGCTGATTGCCGAAGCTGCGCCGGTCCATGACCAGCGCCTCGGCAACCGGGATGCCGGCAGCCTTGGCGACATGCTTTGCCTGGTCTTTATCCATGGCCAGTGCAGAAGCCAGGACGCCCGAATGGGTATAGGGGATCTCGAGATATTCGAGAATGCCCTGGATCGTCCCGTCTTCGCCGAACGGCCCATGAAGCGCATTGAAGACGACATCCGGGCGCAATTCCTGAAGAACCGCTGCGACGTCGCGACCGACATCGACGCGCGTGACGCGATAGCCTTCCGCCTCCAGGGCATCCGCGCAAGCCGTCCCCGAAGACAGGCTCACCGGCCTCTCCGAGGAAAATCCGCCCAACAGGACAGCAACATGCTTGCTGCTCATTCAAACCCCCAAACAATACGCCACTATCGCGAAGCTTGCTTGCACCTGGCTGATTTCGAAGCCTCGATTCGCGTGACCGTCGCGTGAAACCACTACAACGACATTATGGTTAATGAAGTGTTTACTTTGGTTAACTCTCGCCGCGAAACGCGCTTCGGCGCAACCCGCCCAGAATCAATCAGAGACAAGATTTCCTAGCTGAATCAGAGCTTTCTGTGGCTTGCAAGGGAAATAATCTTAGGAAAGGCAGAGCCCGCCTGCGTGTGCAGGCGGGCTCTACATGGTCTTACGTGGCGCTATCTTTCCCGATCTAGCTATCGTCGCCGACGATTTTCCATACGATCCCGGCAATGGCTGCACCGATCAGCGGCGCGACCCAGAAGAGCCAGAGCTGGGAAATGGCCCAGTCGCCGACGAACAGCGCCTGTCCGGTCGATCGGGCCGGATTTACGGAGGTGTTGGTGACCGGGATCGAGACGAGGTGAATCAAGGTCAGCCCAAGGCCGATGGCGATGGGCGCGAAGCCCACAGGCACGCGGCCATGCGTCGAGCCAAGAATGATGAGCAGGAAAAAGGCGGTCATGACGACCTCGGTGACGAGAGCCGCCGTCAACGAGTAGCCCCCCGGAGAATGTTCGCCGTAACCATTGGCGGCAAAACCGCCAAGCTGAAAATCGGCCTTGCCGCTGGCGATCACGTAGAGCACGGCAGCCGCGGCGATCGCGCCGGCGACCTGCGCGATGATGTAACCGACGAGGCTCGCCGGCGGCATTCTGCCGGCAACGGCAAGTCCGACCGATACCGCCGGATTGAAATGGCCGCCGGAAATTCCGCCGACCGCATAGGCCATGGTCAGCACCGTAAGGCCGAAGGCAAAGGAGACGCCGAGCAGGCCGATGCCGACCTCCGGGAAGGCAGCGGCAAGTACGGCGCTGCCGCACCCGCCGAGAACGAGCCAGAAAGTACCGAGAAATTCCGCAGAGAGCTTTCTGAACATGAATATTCCCCCAAATCGAAGCAAAACGCTTCGCCGACGAGAGTTCTCCAGTATTCGATTCTCGTCAAGCGGAAGATGTATTTTCTGTCAATGCCCGCATTACGGGAAGCCCATGAATTCATGTAGGTGGGCATGTCGACTGCTCGGGCAAGGCGGGGCGATGCGCCGGTGGAATATTGCTGCGCCGGCAAGCGCATTTAGTTCGCATTTCTTACGAAATCGGACTTTCTCGATGTGAAAACTTGCGCTAAGAACCGGCCGCCCGCCTCCCAAGACGGCATAACCGCCAGATCATTTTTTTGCGTCCATGGGACAGCGAACTGATCTAACCCTCTGAAACTACGCAATTCCGGCGGGAGAGAGTTACTCGCTTTCCCGCGAATTGCCACAGGAACGAACCAATGACAGACGCGACAACCTCGCTGTCGCCGCAGGATGGTGCGTTGCATCGGCAGGCCGTGAACTCCCCTGCCCGGGTGCTGTTCGCCAGCCTGGTCGGCACCACGATCGAATTCTTCGACTTCTATGTCTATGCGACCGCAGCGGTAATCATCTTCCCGCACCTTTTCTTCCCTGCAGCCGATCCGACCTCGGCAATGCTGCAGTCCCTCGCCACCTTTTCGATCGCCTTCTTCGCCCGCCCGCTCGGCGCCGTGATCTTCGGTCACTTCGGCGACAGGATCGGCCGGAAGGCGACGCTCGTCGCCGCGCTGATGACCATGGGCATTTCCACGGTCATCATCGGCCTGTTGCCCACCTATGCGACGATCGGCGTCGTGGCACCGCTGCTGCTTGCCCTTTGCCGTTTCGGTCAGAGCCTCGGCCTCGGCGGCGAATGGGGCGGCGCGGTGTTGCTCGCCACCGAGAATGCGCCCGAAGGCAAGCGGAGCTGGTACGCCATGTTCCCGCAGCTGGGCGCGCCGATCGGCTTCATCCTGTCGGCAGGAACCTTCCTCATCCTCGGCGAAGTCATGAGCGAAGAGGCCTTTTTCGCCTGGGGCTGGCGCGTTCCCTTCATCGCCAGCGTGCTGCTCGTGATCGTCGGCCTCTATGTCCGCCTGAAGATCACCGAAACGCCGGAATTCCAGAAGGCGATCGACAAGCCGAGCGTGTCGAGGTGCCGGTCGCGGCGATCTTCCGCTCGCACAAGCGAAGCCTCGTACTCGGCACTTTCGTGGCGCTCGCGACCTTCGTCCTGTTCTATCTGATGACCGTCTTCTCGCTCTCCTGGGGCACGACCAAGCTCGGCTATTCGCGCGAACAGTTCCTGCTCGTACAGATGACGGGCGTCGTCTTCTTCGGCCTGATGATCCCGGTCTCCGGCATACTTTCGGACCGCTTCGGCCGGCGCCTCGTGCTGGTGCTGACGACGATCGGCATCGGCGTTTTCGGCCTCTTCATGGCGCCGCTTCTGTCATCCGGTCTCGGCGGGGCCTTCGTATTCTCGATCGTCGGCCTCGGCCTGATGGGCCTCACCTACGGGCCGATCGGCGCGGCGCTGGCGGCTCCCTTCCCGACGGCGGTGCGCTATACCGGCGCCTCGATGACCTTCAACCTCGCCGGCATCTTCGGCGCGTCGCTGGCGCCCTATATCGCCACCTGGCTCGCGACCAATTACAGCCTCGGCCATGTCGGCTACTATCTGCTGGCGGCGGCATCGATCACGCTCGTCTGCCTGCTTCTTTCGAACGAGGAAGAGGTCTCGGGCTGAGAGATGGAATAATCCTGAAAAAGGGCCGCGTCGGATATCCGCCGCGGCCTTTTTCTTGGTCCCGATTTCGGATCAGGCCGTGGCGCGGCCGAGGAATTCCCTGATTTCATAGCCCGGCATGAAATTGCCGACCCGCTTGATTTCCCATTCCAGCTTGACGCCGGAATGCTCCATCACCCGCTGGCGCACGGTCTCGCCGAGATATTCGAGCTCGTAGCCGGTCGCCTGTCCGGTATTGATCATGAAATTGCAGTGAAGCGGCGACATCTGGGCATTGCCGATCATCATCCCGCGGCAGCCGGCCTCGTCGATCAGCTTCCAGGCCGAATGGCCGTCCGGGTTCTTGAACGTGGATCCGCCGGTCTTCTCGCGGATCGGCTGCACCGTTTCGCGATGCTGGCGCACGGCGTCCATGTCGGTGCGGATCTTGGTCTTGTCTTCCGCATAGCCCTCGAAGATCGCATGCGTGAAGATCAGCTCCTTGGCCGCGCCGGAATGGCGGTAGCCGTAGCCCATCTCGGCTTTGCTCAGGACATGCCTGTTGCCCTTGCGGTCGACGGCATGGACCTCGACGACGCGTTCGCTGGTTTCGCCGCTATTGGCGCCGGCGTTCATGCGGAGTGCCCCGCCGATCGAACCGGGAATGCCGTAATAGAAGTAGAAGCCGCCGATACCATGGTCGAGTGCCATGGCGGCGATGTTCTTGTCCGGGCAGATCGCGCCCGCCTTGATGCGGTTTTCACCGGCGAGTTCGAGATCGCCGAAGCCCTTCGCCGAAAGCCGGATGACGACACCCGGAATACCGCCGTCGCGCACGAGCAGGTTGGAGCCCACGCCGACGACCATCACCGGCACCTCTTCGGGCACCAGCTTCAGGAAGGCGACGAGGTCGTCGGTGTCGTGCGGCTGGAACATGAGCTCGGCGAGACCGCCCGCACGAAACCAGGTAACGCGGTCCATCGGGGCATCGGGCGTGAGACGTCCGCGGATTGCAGCGACGCCGTTTCCGAGCGAATCGAGAAGTTTCTGACCGTTGACCTGTTTCATGCTCGATTTCCTGAAATTTCCGCGAGCTGCTTGGGCAAGGCCGCGGCCCAATAGGTAATGCTGCCAGCTCCCAAGAGAACCACAAAATCGCCCGGCTGTGCAATCTTCGCGATAACGGGCGCCAATGCCTCCTGTCCGGGGATGTGGCGGGCATCGCGATGGCCGGCAGCCTTGATGCGGTCGACGAGCGCTTCCGAGCTGACGCCCTCTATGGCTTCCTCGCCGGCCGCATAGACCGGAGCGAGCAGGATCGTATCGGCGTCGTTGAAGCAGGATGTGAAGTCTTCGAAGAGGCTCGACAGGCGCGAGTAGCGATGCGGCTGGTGGACCGCGACGATGCGCCCCTGGCACGCCTCGCGCGCCGCCCTCAGGACCGCCCTGATCTCGACCGGATGGTGGCCGTAATCGTCGAAGATGCGCGCGCCGTTCCACTCTCCCGTCAGAGTAAAGCGGCGTTTCACGCCGCCGAAGGTGGCAAGACCTCTCGCAATGTCCTCGGGCTTGATGCCGAGCCGCTGTGCGACCGCCACGGCAGCCGTGGCGTTGGAGACATTATGGCGTCCGGGCATCGGCAGCCTGAGGTCCTTGATCGCGATCACCTGGCCCGTGCGGCGGCGGCGGATCTCGATATCGAAGATGGAGGTCGCACCGTCCATGCGGATATTGTGGAAGCGCACGTCGGCCTGGGGGTTCTCGCCGTAGGTGACGACCTTCCGGTCCTCGATCTTGCCGACCATGGACTGGACCTCCGGGTGGTCGAGACACAGCACGCCAAAACCGTAAAAGGGCACGTTCTCGACGAACTGCCGGAAGGCCGCACGGACGGCGTCGAAATTGCCGTAGTGGTCGAGATGTTCGGGATCGATATTGGTGACGACCGCGATGTCGGCCGGCAGCTTCAGGAACGTGCCGTCGGATTCGTCTGCTTCGACCACCATCCATTCGCCGGCGCCCATGCGCGCATTGGTGCCGTAGGCGTTGATGATGCCGCCGTTGATCACGGTCGGATCGAGGCCGCCCGCATCGAGCAGGGCGGCGACCATCGAGGTCGTCGTCGTCTTTCCATGGGTCCCGCCGATCGCAATTGCATTGCGGAAGCGCATCAGCTCGGCAAGCATCTCGGCACGCCGCACGACCGGCAGGAATTTCTCGCGGGCAGCGATGAGCTCGGGGTTGTCCTTCTTGATCGCCGTCGAGACGACGACCACCTCGGCATCGCCGAGATTTTCCGCTTTGTGCCCGATGGAGACGCTGATGCCCTTTTCCCGCAGACGCTGCACATTGGCGCTGTCGGCTTGGTCGGAACCCTGGACGCGATGGCCGAGATTGTGCAGGACCTCGGCAATACCGCTCATGCCGATGCCGCCGATACCAATGAAATGTACGAGCCCGATCGTCTTCGGCATCTTCATGAGCGTGTTTCCTTGAACTTCGCGACTGTCGAGCCGCTGGCAATAGCCTCTACCAGCAAGGCAAGCAAGCGCGCGGCATCCGGCTTGCCGGTCTGGCGGGCGCCGGCCGCCATCTGCGCCAGCGCATCCGGGTTGCTCATCGCATCCGTAAGGATGCCGGCGAGCCGCTCGGCGCTGAGCTCCACCTGCGCGATCACGCGCGCCCCCCCTTTCGCGGCGAGTGCCGCGGCATTGGCTGCCTGGTCGTGGTCGAGAGCGTAGGGATACGGCACCAGGATCGCCGGGCGTCCGATGACCGAGATTTCCGAAACGGTGGACGCGCCCGAGCGGCAGATAACGAGCTGCGCCGAAGCGATCCGACCGGCCATGTCGGTGAAGAAGGGAGATACCTCAGCGGGAACGCCGAGCTTCTCGTAGACCGCGATGACGCCTTCGCGGTCCTCGGGCCGGGCCTGCTGCGTCACCTTCAGCCGTTGGCGCAGCGCGTCGTCGAGCCGGCAGACCGCCTGCGGCACCGTTTTCGAGAAGAATTGCGCGCCCTGGCTGCCGCCGAAGACCACGAGATGAAAGGGCGCATCGCCGGCAGCCGGCGCATAAGGAAGCCCGGCAGCCTTCAGCACCGCCGGACGCACAGGGTTTCCGGTCGCCACGGTCTTCGCCGCGAAGGCTCCGGCGCCTTCCGGGAGAAAGCCGCCGGCGACGGCCTTGACCCGTGATGCGAGCATTTTGTTGGCGCGGCCCATCACCGCGTTCTGTTCGTGGATGATCGACGGAATGCCCATGCCCGTGGCCGCAAGCAGCGGCGGCACCGTCGGGTAGCCGCCGAAGCCGACGACGGCCCTGGGCCTAAGCCTGGCAATCAGTCGCCGTGCCGCCCTCAGGCCCGTCCAGAGCTTCCACACCGACCGGGCGAGTTTCATCGGGTTCTTCGAACCGATCGTCGCCGACGGCACGACATGAATCTCGTCGGCCGGGAACTTCCCCGTGAAGCGTTCGGCACGGCTGTCCGTCACCAGATGCACGGAATAGCCTGTCGCTTTCAGCTCATGCGCCAGCGCCTCGGCTGGAAAGAGGTGCCCGCCGGTCCCGCCGGCGGCAAGAAGAATGATGCCTTTATCCATGTCTCACTCCGCCGGCACTCCGACGCCCGATCGAAAGAGGCTGCGCTCGACGGCGCGTTTCTCCGGCCGATGACGCGTCAGTGCCAGAATGAACCCCGCCGTCACGCAGATCGCCACCATCGACGACCCGCCATAGGAAATCAGCGGGAGCGTCATGCCCTTGGCCGGAAGCAGCTCGAGATTCACGCCGATATTGATCATCGACTGGATGCCGATTTGCAGAACCAGCCCAGCAACCGCGAACCGATTGAAGTCGTTGCGCTCGCGGAAGGCATGATTGAGACCGCGCATGACCACGAAGGCGAAGATCATGACGATGACCATGCAGAAGACGATGCCGAACTCCTCCGCAGCGACGGAAAAGATGAAGTCCGTATGGCTGTCCGGAATGATGCGCTTCACCACGCCCTCACCGGGGCCGCGGCCGAACCAGTCGCCGCGAATGATCGCCTCGCGGGCCGTATCCACCTGGAACGTATCGCCTTCGCCGGTCAGGAACCGGTCGATGCGGCCGGCGACGTGGGGCAGGATGGAATAGGCGGCGAAAAATCCGCCTATCGCCACCGACGCGAGCACGATGATCCAGAGCCATGGCATGCCGGCCATGAAGAACATGCCGCCCCAGACCGCCGCAGTGAGGATGGTCTGGCCGAGGTCGGGCTGGGCAACGAGGAGCGCCCCGACGATACCGAAGAGGAGGATCGAAAGCAGATTGCCGGGAATTTCCGGCTGCCGTGCATGTTCGGCGAAAAGCCAGGCGCAGACCACGACAAAGGCGGGCTTCATGAATTCCGAGGGCTGTATCGAAATGCCGGCGAGCGACAGCCACCGCCGGG
The DNA here is from genome assembly GCF_002885915.1 of Sinorhizobium sp. M4_45. Taxonomy (NCBI): domain Bacteria; kingdom Pseudomonadati; phylum Pseudomonadota; class Alphaproteobacteria; order Hyphomicrobiales; family Rhizobiaceae; genus Sinorhizobium; species Sinorhizobium sp. M4_45. Next base: position 443,361 of record NZ_NWVE01000001.1, on the reverse strand, counting down.
AGCCCTTGACCTCCTGGCCGAAGAACAGAGCCAGCACCATCATCGCCGTGGAAATCACGAGCAGGATGATCGCCGTGCGCCGAACCTGTCGGGGCGAGAGAAAGGAGATGCCGACCATCACCACCAGCGACGGCAGGAGGAAGAGCGCATGGCGCTTGACGAAGTGGAAGCTGTCGAGGCCGAGCCGTTCGGCGACCGGGGGGCTTGCGGCGAAGGAGAGCATGAAGCCCACGCCCATCAGCAGGATGAAGGCGGCGAGAAAAAATCTGTCGATCGTCCAGAACCAGTCGGCCACGGGGCCACGTTCGGCTCGGCTTACCATCAGTCTGTCCCCTTTCCGGGCGCGTACCGCGCCAACATCCACTACCGGCCGAAGCCGTCAAATCAGCATGCTCACGCCCTCGAGCGCCGCCACATGGCCGACGAAGGCATCTCCGCGCACCTCGAAATTCTTGTACTGGTCGAAGCTTGCGCAAGCCGGGGAAAGCATCACGGCCGCAGGGCCTTGCGTGTCCCGCGCCGCATCCGCTGCCGCGTGCGCAACCGCCTTTTCCAACGTCCCCGAGATTTCGTAGGGCACTGCTTCGCCGAGTGTCGCCGCGAAGGAGGGTGCCGCTTCTCCGATCAGATAGGCTTTTACGATCTTCGGGAAGAATGGCGCCAGTGACGTGATGCCGCCCTCCTTCGGCAGACCGCCGGCGATCCAGTAGATTCGGTCGTAACTTGAAAGCGCCGGGGCTGCAGCCTCTGCATTGGTCGCCTTGCTGTCGTTGACGAAGACGATCTCGCCCTTTTTCGCAACCGGCTGCATCCGGTGCTTGAGGCCCGGAAAGCTCCTGAGGCCGTTCACGATTTCCTTCCCGGAGATGCCGACCGCCAGGCAGGCGGCGATCGCAGCCGCGGCATTCTGGGCATTGTGCCCTCCGCGTAGCGTCTGGATGCCGGCAAGATCGGTAAAGAGCGACGATGCCCCGTCCTGCGCCCGCATCAGCGCCGAGCCTTCGGCATAAACGCCCTCGGCAAGCGGATGGCGGCGCGAGATACGCACCACCTTTGTTCCTGCCCGCTCCACCCGATCCGCGATCAGGCTCGAGAGGCTGTCGTCGACGCCGACGACCGCCGTTCCGCTCCCCGCCACCAGACGCTCCTTGATCTCCGCATAGTGCTGCATCGTGCCGTGGCGATCCAGATGATCCGGCGTCAGGTTGAGCAGTATCCCGGCGGTCGGGTCGAGCGTGGGCGCAAGGTCGATCTGGTAGGATGAGCATTCGACGACATAGAAGCGCCCTGCTTTCGGCGGATCCAGCGTGAGCACTGCGGTGCCGATATTGCCGCCGAGCTGCGTGTCCCGCCCGCTCGTCCTGAGGATATGGGCGATCAGCGCCGTCGTCGTGGATTTGCCGTTGGTGCCGGTGATGGCGATGAAGGGGCAATCGGGCGCGTGTTTGCGTCGCTCACGCACGAAGAGCTCCACGTCGCCGATGATCTCGACGCCGGCCTGATGCGCGAGATCGACGCTCCAGTGCGGCTTCGGATGCGTCAGCGGCACGCCGGGCGAAAGCACCAGGGCGGCAAAGTCATGCCAGTCGACGCCGCGCAAGTCAGCCGTGGTTATCCCGGCCGCCGCAGCCTTGGCGACGCTGTCAGGATTGTCGTCCCACGCCACGACATCGGCACCGCCCGAAACGAGTGCCTGAGCCGTCGCGAGCCCCGAGCCGCCAAGCCCGAAGAGTGCGATCTTCCTGCCCTTGAATGTGGTGACCGGGATCATCGCGGCTCACCGCAGCTTCAGCGTCGAGAGGCCGACCATTGCGAGGATTACTGCGATGATCCAGAAACGGATCACCACCTGGCTTTCCGTCCAGCCTTTCTTCTCGAAGTGATGGTGGATCGGCGCCATCAGGAAGACGCGATGCCCGGTGCGCTTGAACCAGAAGACCTGAATGATGACCGACAGCGTCTCGATGACGAAGAGCCCGCCGATGATGACCATGACGATCTCGTGCTTGGTCGCGACGGCCACGGTGCCGATCAGGCCGCCGAGCGCAAGCGAACCCGTATCGCCCATGAAAATCGCAGCAGGCGGTGCGTTGAACCACAGGAAGCCGAGGCCCGCGCCGATCACGGCACCGAGGATCACCGCGAGTTCGCCGGTGCCGGGCACGAAATGGATCTGCAGGTAATTGGCGAAGACGGCGTTACCGGCAAGATAGGCGATCAGCCCAAATGCGGCCGACGCGATCATGACGGGAACGATCGCGAGCCCGTCGAGACCGTCGGTCAGGTTTACGGAATTTCCCGCGCCGACGATGACGAACCCGCCGAACAGCACGAAGAAATATCCGAGATTGAGCATCAGGTCCTTGAAGAAGGGAAAGGTCACCGACGAGCCGAAGGTGGAACCCGCCGCCCCCGCGGAAAGCGCCGCCTGCATCATGAAGAAGACGGCAACGGCGGCGATCACGAACTCGATGCCGAGCCGTGCCTTGCCGGAGAAGCCCTTTTCCGACTGCTTCGTCACCTTCAGATAGTCGTCGTAGAAGCCTATAGCGCCGAACCCGAGCGTCACCAGAAGCGTCGATACGACATAGATGCTGGATAGATCGGCCCAGAGCAGCGACGACACCACGATGCCGGTCAGGATCATCAACCCGCCCATGGTCGGGGTCCCTGCCTTCTTGAAGTGCGTCTGGGGGCCGTCCGCACGGATCGGCTGGCCCTTGCCCTGGCGGATGCGCAACGATGCGATCATGGCGGGGCCGAACAGGAACACGATCAAGGCAGAGGTGAAGAGAGCCGCCCCCGTACGGAAGGTGATGTAGCGAAAGAGATTGAAGAATTGAAAGTGGTCCGCCAGTTCCACAAGCCAGATCAGCATAAGGGACCTTTCCCCCGGAAGTTTATAATTGGACATCGTCCAACAGAATCATCTGCCAGAAGATACCCGCTTGCGTTCGACTATGTTAGGCCATTTCCCCTGGCCGAAGGCCGTATCCACCAGCACTGCGGCGCCGCGCACCCTTTCGGGTGCACAAGAGCCGCCGCAGCGCTTTCAGTAGCCGCATGTTCTTCCGCAGACCGGTTCCGGTTCGAGGAAACATGCAGCGATGGCAACGTCCCTATACTTCCCCTGCTCCGGCCGTCTCCTGCGGATAGGCATCGAGAAGCGCCTGGACGATCTTTGCGCAACCGGTGCCCTTCGAAGACTTGACCATCACGACGTCGCCGGCCGCGACAGCTCCGAGCGCGTAGCCCGTGAGATCATCCACCCGGTCCCGATGGACGACGGATACCTCCGGCGGCAGGGCGTCGCGCAGATGGGCCATCTCGGGCCCGGCCAGCCAGACATCGGCAATACCCGCCTCGATAATGGGTCTCGCAAGCGCCGCATGAACCACCGCCGAATGCTCGCCCATTTCCAGCATGTCGCCGAGAACGGCAATGCGTCGCCCGCCGGCTGACGGCTCTGCATCGCGCAGAAGCGAGATCGCCGCCCGCATCGAGGCGGGATTGGCGTTGTAGCTTTCGTCGATCACGGTGAGGTGCCCGGCGCCGATCCTCAGGTGATGCCGCAGCCCCCGGCCCTTTTCCGGCTGCATCGTCGCAAACGACGCGACGACGCGATCGGTATCCGCGCCTGCCAGCGTCGCCGCGGCGATCGCCGCCAAGGCGTTCTCGGCAATATGGCGCCCGGGTGCCCCGATCGCTATCTCAAGCGTTCTGCCTCCCACGGCGGCCCAGAGCACCGAGCTTTCCGCTCCTCCGGCAAACTCGGCCAGACGGAACTCCGATCTCGGATTTGCGCCGAAGGAATGGACATGGCTGACCCCCGCCGCCGCAGCCGCCCTTTCGAGGAACTCGTATTGCGCGCTGTCCCGATTGATGACCGCATGGCCGCCGTTGACCACGCCTTCGAAGATCTCGGCCTTGGCGGCCGCAATCTCGTCCAGGCTCGTGAAATTGCCCAGATGGGCGGCGGCAATGCTGGTCACCACCGCGACATGCGGGCGGACCATCCGTGTCAGCGGCAGAATTTCGCCCGCATGGTTCATTCCGATCTCGAAGACCCCGAAATCGGTCGTCTCCGGCATGCGCGCAAGCGTCAGCGGCACGCCCCAGTGATTGTTGAAGGACGCCACGGAGGCGTGCACCCGGCCGAGGGGCGACAGCACGTGCCTCAGCATCTCCTTCGTGGTGGTCTTGCCCACCGATCCCGTGACGGCGATGATTTTCGCCGCGCTGCGGTCGCGGGCGGCGCAACCGAGCCGGATCATCGCCTCCAGCACGTCGTCGACGACGATCATCGGGGCGGTCAGGCGCCCCAGCGCCGGGAGTTTCGCTTCGCTGACGACCAGGAGCGCGGCTCCGTTTGCAAGCGCGATCCCGGCATAGTCGTGGCCGTCGACGCGATCGCCTCTGATCGCGAAAAAGGCCTCGCCATCGCCGATCGTGCGGCTGTCGATCGAAATGCCGGTGATCCCTTCGGGCAGGTTCCCGACCGGGCGGCCGTTCATGGCGGCCAGAAGATCGCTGCTTGTCCAGAGCCAGTTCAAATCAAAGACCTCCCAGTGCCTTGCGGACCTCCGCGTGGTCGGAAAAAGGCAGCGTCACCGAACCGATCGTCTGCCCCTCTTCATGCCCCTTTCCGGCAACGATCAGCGTATCGCCGGTCTTCAGCATGCCGACGGCCGCACGGATCGCCTCGGCGCGATCGCCGATTTCCGTAGCCCCCTTGGCCGCAGCCATGATCTCGGCACGGATCACTTCCGGTACTTCCGAGCGCGGATTGTCGTCGGTGACGATCACGACATCGGCGAGGCGGCTGGCAATCTCTCCCATGATCGGGCGCTTGCCCTTGTCCCGGTCGCCGCCGCATCCGAAAACCACCACGACCCGGCCGGTGGTAAAGGGACGCACGGACTCCAGCACGTTTGCGAGTGCGTCCGGCTTGTGGGCGTAGTCCACATAGGCGAGTGCGCCGTCCTTCGTCTGTCCGACGAGCTCCAGCCGCCCCGAAGCGCCCTGCAGCCTCTCCAGCGCCGAGAATGCCGCCTTTGCGGTGATCCCGGTGGACATTGCGAGCCCCGCGGCGACGAGCGCGTTGGCGATCTGGAAATCACCGGCGAGCGGCACGTGAATTTCGTAGATGTCGTCACCGACATGCACCTCCGCCGACTGCTTGTGGCGGAAATGCTCGACGCGCTTCAGCGCAATGAAATCGCCGTTGCGCCCGACGGTGCGCACATCGTGGCCGGCCTTGCGAGCGGCAGCGATCGCCTCGGCGGACCATTGGTCGTCCGCGAAGATCACCGCCGGCGAACCTTTCGGCAGGAGCGCCCCGAAGAGGCGCATCTTGGAGGCCATGTAGTGTTCGACCGTCGGATGGTAATCCATGTGATCGCGACCGAGATTGGTAAAGGCGGCGGCTGCGAGGTTGACCCCGTCCAGCCGGCACTGGTCCAGACCGTGGCTCGAAGCCTCCATTGCCGCATGGGTCACGCCCTCATCGGCAAGTTCCGCAAGCAGCTTGTGCAGGGATACCGGGTCGGGGGTCGTCAGCGAGCCGTATTCGGTGCGGCCGGGCGCCACCACTCCCGTGGTGCCGATCATCGCCGCCGAGAAGCCGCTATGCGCCCAGATCTGCCGGGTGAAGGAGGCAACGGACGTCTTTCCCGCCGTGCCCGTGACCGCCACCATCGTCTCCGGCTGGCGCTCGTAGAAGCTGGATGCCGCCTTTGCCAGGAACCTGCGCGGTTCGGAGATCGCAAAGACGGGCGCACCCGCTTCCGCCTGGGCACCTTTTCCGGCGACGACCGCCGAGGCTCCGCGAGACAGCGCATCCGCTATGTAAGCGGCCCCGTCCGCCTTCGATCCGGCAACGGCGACGAAGAGGTCGCCGGGCCTGACCTGCCGGCTATCGGCCGTGATGCCGCCGATCTCGATGGTCGCGGCGTCGCCCTTCAGCTGCGCCGAAAGTTCCGGGAAATTCGATCCCGCCAGGTCCGTGATCTTCATGAACTGCACGTCTCACATCGATATGATCCAACAGCGCCGTGCGTCTTCTCAGACGCGCAAAGGTCGCCGTAACATTTTGAATGCAGCATGGTATGGTCCTTGAATCGACTCCGGTTCACGGAGCCATGCAGCGGAATCGCGAATCCTCCGCCTTTCATTTCACGGTCAATAAGACACAAGCAAGGCAGAACCGTCTTGTCCGAACTTCGGCTCCACGCCGAGCAGCGGAGCGGAGCGGCTGATGATGTCGCGCACCATCGGGGCGGCATTCGAACCGGCCGTGCGTCCCCCGCCTTCGCCGGTCTTGGGCGCGTCGATGAAGGTCAGCACCATGTATTTGGGATCGTCGATCGGAAACGCCGCAAGGAAGGCATTGAAGTTCAGGTCGCTGGCATAGCGGCCGTTGACGACCTTGTCGGCCGTGCCGGTCTTGCCGCCGACATTGAAACCCGGAACGAGCGCCCGCTTGCCCGAACCCGCGATGCCGTTCCAGCGAAGCAGATAGCGCATGTCTTCACTGGTACTCTTCTTGACCACTGCGCTCGCGAGTTCGCTCGCTTTTTCCTCGCTGCGCGGCAGGAAGGTCGGCGGGATGAGTTTGCCGCCATTGACCAGCGCGGCACCTGCGACCGCCGTCTGCAGCGGCGTCGTCGAAACGCCGTGGCCGAAGGAGATCGTGATCGAGTTGATCTTCTTCCACTCGCGCGGCTGGCTTGGCGCCTTCACTTCCGGCAGTTCGGTCGGAAGCCTCGTCAGCAGGCCTATCCGCGTGAGGAACTCCTTGTGGCCCGGAATGCCGATCAGGTCGGCGATCTTGGCGGTACCGATATTCGAGGAATACTGGAAGATTTCCGGCACCGTCAGTACGCGGCGCTTGCCGTGGAAGTCCTTGATCGTGAATCCGCCGATGCGGATCGGTGCGGTCGCATCGAAACTGTCGTTGAGCGTCACCTTGCCGGAATCGAGACCCATGGCGATGGTGAAGGTCTTGAAGGTGGAGCCCATCTCGAACGTGCCGTTCGACATGCGGTTCATCCAGCCCTCTTCGGCGCCTTCCGCGGGCCTGTTCGGGTCGTAATCCGGCACGGAGGCCATGGCCAGCACTTCGCCGGTATGGACGTCGAGGACGACGGCACCGGCGGCAATCGCCTGGTAGTTCTTCATGCCTGCGTCGATGACGTCGCGCACGATATTCTGCACGCGCACGTCGATCGAAAGCCTGACCGGTTCGAGCTTGGCATCGCTGGTCATTCCGATCGCCGCAAGATCGGCGAGACCCTGCTCGTCTATGTAACGCTCCATACCGGCGACGCCGCGGTTGTCGATGTTGACGTGACCGAGGATGTGGGCGGCAGTCGGCCCTCCCGGATAGAAGCGCCGTTTCTCCGGGCGGAAGCCGATGCCGGGAATGCCGAGCGCGAGGATTTCGCTCTGCTGCTTCGGCGTCAGTTGCCGGCGCAGCCATTGAAAGCGCGAATTCGACTTGAGCTTGTTGTAGATTTCGCGCGCGTTGAGATCAGGAAGCACCGTCGCCAATCGCTCCACCGCCTCGTCGGCATCGACGATCTTGTGCGGCTCCGCATAGAGCGAGACGGTACGGATATCGGTTGCGAGAACCTCGCCGTTGCGGTCGAGAATATCCGGCCGCGAGGCCATGAGACTATCGGCGCGGCCGATCGAGGAGACCGTTTCCGGCTGCGCGAGACCATATTGGACGAGGCGTCCTCCGATCGCCGCGTAGACGAGGCCGAAACTGGCGATGATGATCGCGACCCGGCTTTTCGCCCGGCTTGCGCTCTTCTTGCGCGTTCCTTCGAAAGTGACGTTGAGCCCGCTGTCGGCGGGGCGGTTATTGCCGCCCGCCGAAAAATGCGCCTTGCTCTTCAGCACCATGATACGAGAGAGAAACGACATCAGCGCGCCACCGAACCTGTTGCGATATTGTCGGCCTCGATGACGGCGGCGATATTGTCGGCCGCCTGCTCCCTGGCCTTCTTATCCTCTTCGGATGGAGGCAGATCAGCCCTCAGCATCGGCAGCTCCTCCGGCCGCGCCAGCTGCGTCGAGGGGGTCGGCGCGAGTTGCAGATCGGCTGCAAAGACGGTCACCAGTCTCTCCAGCCGGTTCGGCTGGGTCAGAAGCGCCCAGTCGGCCTTGAGCAGATCGATCGTGTCCTCTTCGAGCTTTATCGCTGCGTCGAGCCTGCGCACCTCTTCGAGCTTGTTCTCGGCCTTATGCTTGATCGTGTAGGTGACCGTCGCGGCCGCCGTCATGATGACGATCAGGACAATATCGAGCGTTCTGAGCATCGTCTTCTAGCCCCCCAGCCTTGCAAGGCTCGCCAGTTCCGGCAGATTGAAAATCGAAAGATCGGCGCCCGGCGACGGAGCCTCGGTGCGGACACCCGCTCTCAGCTTCGCGGACCGGGCACGAGGATTGCGGGACGCCTCCTCCTCGCTTGCCGCGACCATAGGCTTGCCGACTGGCGTGAAGGTTGCGGCGCGCGCCGTCACCAGCGGCAGATGGCGGGAGCCGCCCGCCTTGCCGGACCGATCCTGGAAGAACGTCTTTACGATTCGATCCTCGAGCGAATGAAAGGTAACGACGACGAGCCGGCCGCCAGGTTTCAGAGCCCGTTCGGCCGCAAACAGGGCATGGGCGAGCTCGCCCAGCTCGTCATTGACGAAGATGCGCAACGCCTGGAAGACACGCGTTGCGGGGTGAATCTTGTCCTTGGCCTTGCGCGGCGTAACCGTCTCGATGAGATTTGCGAGATCGCGGGTGGTCTCGAACGGCGTCTCGGCGCGGCGCTTTTCGATGGCGCGCGCAATCCGCCCCGCCTGCTTTTCCTCTCCGAGGAAGCCGAAGATGCGGATGAGGTCCGACACCTTCGCTCGATTGACGACATCGGCGGCGGAGACGCCGGCGGCCGACATGCGCATGTCGAGCGGCCCCTTCTTCTGAAAGGAGAAGCCACGCTCCGCCTCGTCGATCTGCATGGAAGAGACGCCGATATCGAGCACGACGCCGTCGAGCCCTTGTGCCGGCGCATGCTCGGCCAGATCGGAAAAACGGGAATGAACGAGCTTCAGCCGCCCGCCACTCGCGTGCATCATGGCCTGCCCCGCGGCGATCGCCGTCGGATCGCGGTCGAGCGCGATGACGTCGGCACCGGCATCGAGAATGGCGGATGCGTAGCCGCCGGCGCCGAAAGTGCCGTCGAGAACGATCTTGCCGGGAGCGGGATCCAGAGCCGCGAGAACTTCCTTCAGGAGGACGGGAATGTGACGAACCGGTCCGCCGTCGGCATCAGAAGTTCCGCCGCCTTGATCCGTCACCATCCCGCCTCTCCATTCTATTGTGAACGCAGCCCCCGTTGCTTGCGCCCTTCTCTGGCCTCCGCCTGCGCCCTCGCAAACGCCTGCGGATCCCAGAGCTGAAAATGATCGCCCCGCCCGACGAAGGTCACGTCGTTCGAGATGCCGGTGAAGTCGCGGATGAAATCCGTCACCATCAGCCGGCCCTCCGGGTCGAGCTTCACATAGACCCCGCCCCCATGAACAAGGAGCGACATCTCGTTGGCCGCATCCGAAAACGGATCCTCGGCGGCCATCTGCTTCTCGAACCGGTCCAGAAGCTCCGGCCCGCCGACGCTGATCGCCGGAAAGACGAAGTCCTGAAAACAGTATAACTCCCGCACGCCTGCCTCCAAAAGCACGGCGCGAAAGGCCGAAGGGACGGAGACCCGCCCTTTGGCATCGATCCGGTTCGTAACATGTGACAAGAAGCGGTTCATGACGCGAAACGGCCGCCTCCGATTGACGGGCCACGATCATCGGCCCGCACATACACTCGCACCACCGCGCATGGATCCCCCGCCGGGCACGTGCGTGCCCGCCTGATCTTCCCATCGACGGAAGCCTCGAATTTCGCGATGGAGGGCCATTGCACGGCCCTTGCGCAGTACCATTATGGGATAACATGGGACCATATGGGCGTCAATGGGAGAAGCTCGTAACCAGCCTTGCGGATGATCAAATATTGATAGGTTGTTAAGTTTAACAAAGGGTTACGATCCAAACCCTAATGCCTTGGAATCGCGCGCAAAAGCGAGCCGCGTCCGTGAGGTGCGGCGAGCCTCGCAGGCGTGATTCGCTGAGTCAGGGAATTGAGGAGACGTGCTTTGCCGCAGTGGCGAAAGCTGCAAAGAAAAAAGCCAGTTGGCCTGTAAGCCGGGTTCTGTATGGCTCCGCCTCCGGAGAGACGAAACGTGGCAGCCATTCATCTGGGGCTGCGCTTGCGCGCAGCCTCGTGCAACCCACCCGGACGACGCGCCTGGAAACCGGCTGGGCGCTTGCGCGCCCGTGTCGTCCCTATTCGGTCTTGCTCCCGGTGGGGTTTGCCGTGCCGTCCATGTCGCCATGTCCGCGGTGGGCTCTTACCCCACCCTTTCACCCTTACTCCGCAAGCGGAGCGGTCTGCTTTCTGTGGCACTTTCCCTGGGGTCGCCCCCGCCGGACGTTATCCGGCACCGTGTTTCCGTGGAGCCCGGACTTTCCTCGCCCCGCGGCCTTTCGGCACTTGCGAGGCGCGGCTGCCCGGCCAACTGGCAGAGGCTCATTAAACGACCGGGACGGCAAGCGCCAGAGAAATCGGCACGGCCGCGCGGTCCGGCGGTTACTTAGCGATACGCGACCGCGAAGTCCGTTTCGTACCCGTCCGCCTCGAGCCGGCCGTCCGCCACCAGCACCGCGCCAAGCCTGCCGATCTCGTCGGAGCTCTTGGCAGCCTGGCCGTTGCCGCCTGTGAGCACGGCAATGCGGTCGCTCACGAAACCGATATAAGGATAGCCGTGTCGCGTGAACGCCGTGACGCAGGGCGAATAATGCGTCGAAGCGGGTCTCAAGCCGGGGATCGTCTCGGCGAGCAGTCCGCGCATGTGTTCGGCCGCATCCGCGTTTGCACCGCTTCGGAACCAGTCCCTGATCGCCGGCTCGCTCGCAAGGATCCGATCGGTCGGATCGCCGCCGATCTTTACGTAGTGTTTGCCATCGGCATAGGCAACCGGCGGCAACAGGTAATAGCTTCTCTCCTGCTCCGGCGCGACTCCGATCAGCGACGGCATGCCTTCATAGAAGGAAAGATCATCCGCGCCCACCTCCGCAAAAAGCACGGTGCGCGCCTTTACCGCAAGGTCGAGCGGCCGCGGAAGAAGCGCCTGCGAAAGCGAGAAGCCGCCCGCGGCGACCAGGACGCGGCCGGCCCGTACCAGGTGGCCGTCGATCGTGCCGACCACCACGTGATCCGGACCGTCTTCGACCGAGATCACCTCCGAGCGGATCACCCGTGCACCCGATTTTTCGGCCGCGATCGTTTGCGCACGGACGAGCGAACGAGGATTTATGTAGCCTGCACCGTTTGCCTCATGAACGCCGGCATAGCCTTGCGGGAAGCGGAACCAGGGAAACCGCCCGGCAAGGTCGTCGCCAAGGATCAGCGGTGCCTCGACGCCCAGCCTGTCGCGGGCACGCTCGACATTCTCGAGATAGTCGAACGCGCCGCCGGGAGCTGGAGCCGCGATCAGACAGCCGACGGGAAAATAGAAGTCGACGCCGCTTTCCTGTGCGATTTCCGGATACCGATCGATCGAGCGCCGGGCCAGACGCGCCCAGACCGGGTCGTCGTCGATCGTACGGGTGATGCGGGCATTGTCGTAGTGACTGGCGAAAACGCCGCCGTGGCTCGCCCAGTCCTCCGGCTCATCGGGGCCGATAAGCGCGACACCGGCGCCCGCCCTCGCAAGGTGACGCGCCGCTGCGGCGCCCATCATCCCCTTGCCAATGATAACGAAATCAACGCTCTCCGACATGCCCTTCCCCGATGTTCGCTTCGCGACCGAGATAGCACGCCGTTCAGTCTTCCGCACCGAATTCCTTCGGACAATCAACAATATGCCGGAACGCAATACCCATCCGGCGTATGTCTTACAGCGTCACATGCGGTAGATCACAACCAATCCAGGATGTTCTTGACTTTACCGCAGTAGCGCTTCGAAACGGGGTTCATTCGCTTAGCGCCATGGCCGGCATTGTATTTGAGGATGGTGCCGCAGGTCGTCCCGTCCGAAAGCTCCTGCGCCTTCGCCAGGTACTTCATCCCGAATTTGATATTGGTCTCAGGCTCGTAGAGGTCTTTGATCGAACCGGTATAGCCCATCATCCGGGCCGTGGCCGGCTTGATTTGCATCAGGCCGACTTCGCCGGCGCTTCCGCGAGCCTTGGCATTGAAGTTGCTCTCGACCTCGACGATCGCGTGAGCGAGGTCGGCGGGAATGCCGTATTGCTTAGCATAGGACTGGATGAGGATCGTGTATTGGGATCCGCGCGGCAAAGTCAGGTCGGGTTTCGGATAACCCGTCGTTCTGCTTACCGACGGAATTGCAGAAGTCTTGACGGTCTTGTCGATGCCCCCTGCATACGACGTACCAATCCCGGCGAAGAACATGCCAAGGCATGCCGCCACCGCAGCAACAGACGCTATTCTCATTTAGTTTGAAGTCTCCGGTCTGGGGAACCGATCGCGCGGCGCACCCCACCGCGACGATCGAATTTCCCGATCGTTTTCATTGACAAGAGTGCCGCGCCCGGCGCCACATCCCCTGCAGTTGATGCAACGGAAATGACCGGCGCATCATGGTAAACATGTGGCAGCACGAGAAAATCGTGCGCAAAAATCAATCAGACGCTAATTTAGGGCGGACAAAAATCGCTTTTCAGGCGGCCGGAATCGGCAATGTCGAAAGCAGACGATGCAGCGTATCGATGGTGGAAACGTCGGCGATGCCGTCCACTCGAGATTGTCGGAAATGGCGCTGGAACGCAGCGACCACCCCTTCGGTCTTCGCGCAGAAATCCCCTGTGATTTCAATTCCGTAACCATAAAGCCAAAGCATGGACTGGAGTGCTTCCACGGGCTGGCCCCGGTCGCCGCGCTGGAAGAAGCGACCGCCCCTCACGGAGGCCGGTTCAACCCAGTGTCCGACCCCGCGACGAAACAGCACATCCCAAGGAAAATTTTCTCCAGGATCTACCTTGCGAATCGGCGCGATATCGCTATGCGCGAGCACCCTCTCCGGGGTGATTTGCCAGCGTTCGCCACAGTCCAGACACAATTCGGCGACCGCCTCGATCTGCGCTTCAGGGAAATCCGGGAGGCCGCCCGGGTGACCGGCATTGGCAATCTCGATCCCGATGGAGCACGAATTGATATCCGTTTCGCCCTTCCAGACGCCCTTGCCCGCGTGCCAGGCCCTGCGTTCTTCCGGCACCAGCTGGGCGATTTGCCCCTCCTCGTCTATGAAATAGTGACAGGAAACCTGGCTTTCCTCGCGACAGAGCCAGTCGAGCGCGGACGCCGCCGTCTCCATGCCGGTGTAGTGAAGGATGATCATATCCGGCCTGCGCCCGCCGGCGCGCTCGCCATGATTGGGCGAGGGCACGAGGTGAGCGCCGGGGAAGTCGCAGGTCTCGGATGTCATGCGGCGCGGCGCTCTCGTTCGATCGCCTCGTAGGCCGCGTTGAGCACGGCCATGCGATCGTTGGCGATCGCGTGGAACTCTTCCGGCACGCCGCGCGCCACGAGCATGTCCGGGTGGTTCTCGGAAACGAGAACGCGATAGCGCTTGCGAATCGCGGAAAAGTCATCCTTCGGCGAAACGCCGAGAACCTGATAGGGATCGCGGTCGTCGCCATGAACGTGGCGCGCCATGATGCGCCCGAAATGCTCGTCGTCCATCCTGAATATCTCAGCCACACGCCTCAGGAACGTAAGCTCCTTCTCGTGCACCGCCCCGTCGGATTTGGCGATATGGAACAGGCCGTCGACGATGTCTTCGAGAATCGGGCAATTCCTCTCGCAAGAGGAGCAGAGCGAAGCCATTTTCTCCGCATAGGCCTCGTAGCCGGCAACGTCCTGGCGGGCGAGATTGTAAAGCCTGGCGACGTTCCTCGCCTGGTCCGCGGGAAACTTGAAGATGTCGCGAAAGGCGCTCACCTCGGCCTCGTTCACGATGCCGTCGGCCTTCGCCATTTTCGCCGAAAGGGCGATCATGGCGACCGAAAAGGCGACCTTTCGCCGGGTTTCCGGATCTCCTTCGAAGAGCGTCCGGACCGCCTCGACCACTCCCGTAAGGGCGTTACCAGTGGTCGTGACGATTTTGAGGAGGCTGTCCCAAAATGACATGAGTGCGATTGTTCCCTGTCCACCGCGCGAGCATGATCTGATGCGGTGGCGATTTGCAAGCGGCAGAGCCGCGTCAACCATCATGGATGACGAATTTGTGATGGCCCCTCAATAATTCATATCGTCACAAATCTCAATCGAATTCCTGGACGGTGCCGTGCGACCTTCAGGCGCAACGCTGCAACCGCGCGGCCGGTTCCCGGTTCTCGTGATCCACAACCCTGTCATTTAATTTCCATCGGATTTGGGTTAGACCACCGCTATCTTTGATCTAAGGCAAGGATTTAGAATGCGGTTGATCTCACGAGCGATCGCTTGATGCCGAAATCCCCAGGAGGACCCCATGGCCAAGAAGAAAGTCGCAATGTTGACGGCAGGCGGGCTCGCGCCCTGCCTCTCATCCGCTGTCGGCGGCCTGATCGAACGCTACACGGACATCGCGCCGGACTATGAGCTCGTGGCCTACCGTTCCGGCTATCAGGGCCTGCTTCTCGCCGACCGGATCGAAATCACCCCGGCCATGCGCGAGAAGGCGCATGTGCTCCACCGCCACGGCGGATCGCCGATCGGCAACAGCCGCGTAAAGCTCACCAACACCGCCGACTGCGTGAAGCGCGGTCTCGTCAAGGAAGGGGAGAATCCGCTGCGCGTCGCGGCCGAGAGGCTCGCCTCCGACGGCATCAGCATCCTGCACACGATCGGCGGCGACGATACCAACACCACCGCGGCCGATCTCGCAGCCTATCTCGGAGCCAACGGCTACGATCTGACGGTCGTGGGGCTGCCGAAGACGGTCGACAACGACGTGGTGCCCATCCGCCAGACACTCGGCGCCTGGACGGCGGCCGAATACGGCGCACGCTTCTTCGACCATGTCAGCAACGAACAGAGCGCTGCGCCGCGCACCCTCGTCGTCCATGAAGTCATGGGCCGCCACTGCGGCTGGCTGACCGCGGCAACCGCGCGCGCCTATATCCAGCTGGCCGGCAACAAGGAATATGTCGACGGCTTCATGATGAACGCACAGCTGAAGAACATCGACGGCCTCTACCTTCCCGAGATGGCGTTCGATCTGGAAGCGGAAGCCGAGCGCCTGCGCGAAGTCATGGATCGCGCCGGGTTCGTCACGCTGTTCGTGAGCGAAGGCGCCTGCCTCGACGCCATCGTCGCCGAGCGGGAGGCCGCCGGCGAGACGGTCAAGCGCGACGCGTTCGGCCACGTGAAGATCGATACGATCAACGTCGGCAACTGGTTCTCCAAGCAGTTTGCGGCGCTCCTCGGCGCCGAGCGGTCCATGGTGCAGAAGTCCGGCTACTATGCCCGCTCCGCCCCCGCCAATGTCGACGATCTGCGCCTCATCCAGAGCATGGTCGATCTGGCGGTCGAGAGCGCGCTCAACAAGGTCTCCGGCGTGACGGGTCACGACGAGGACCAGGGCGGGCGGCTGCGCACGATCGAGTTCCCGCGCATCAAGGGCGGAAAGCATTTCGACACGTCCGCGAAATGGTTCGGCGAGGTCATGGATGTCGTCGGTCAGAAATGGCAGGTGGCCGACTGATGAAGGACGAGGAGCGGTTCGCTGTTTTCTGAAACGGCGAGCCGCTTCTCACCGGAGGCTTTCGGCTCGAGAGGAGTTGACGGCTGCGCGCCGGCATGGCTCCCTCCTCTTCAGCAGCCATTCAACCGCGGAGCCCCCTCATGTCCTTCGAACACTGGTTCGCCTTCGCCGCCGCATCTGCGGTGCTGCTTGCGATTCCCGGCCCCACGATCCTTCTCGTCATATCCTATGCGCTCGGCCACGGCCGCAAGATCGCGGGGGCGACCGTGGCTGGTGTGGCTCTTGGCGATTTCACCGCAATGACGGCGTCGATGCTCGGCCTCGGCGCTCTGCTTGCAACCTCGGCGGCGATTTTCACCGTGCTGAAGTGGGTCGGCGCCGCCTATCTCGTCTGGCTCGGCATCAAGCTCTGGAAGGCGCCGGTCGGCAACGACAGCGGGAGCACCCTTGAAACGAGTCCTGCAGAAAGGCCGCTGCGGATCTTCGTTCACACCTATGCGGTGACCGCACTCAACCCGAAGAGCATTCTCTTCTTCGTCGCCTTCCTGCCCCAGTTCCTCGATCTGTCGCGGCCGCTTTTCGCGCAGATGGCGATCTTCGAGACGACATTCCTGATACTCGCCACGATCAACGCGGCGCTTTATGCCTGGCTTGCTGCCGCGGCCGGAAGCACCATCCGCAAGCCGAATGTCCGGCGCATCGTCAATCGCCTCGGTGGTTCGCTGCTCATCGGCGCCGGCCTGCTGACGGCGGGCCTGAAGCGCGCCACGACCTGACATGAGCAGTCTCTGAAATGCTCTCACGCGCTTGCCGCAACCGGCGGCATAGGTTAATGGAGATTCAAGCGCGGCGGGGTGGCAACCGCTGATTTGCAGGGGCTACGGGGCCCAGAAGCACGAAAGTGACAGCATGGCGAAATTCCGTATTCCCCTTTCGAAGCGGGCACTTGCCGCCGTGTCCCTTGTTTCCGTCGCTGTTGCTTCCGGGTGTTCCACGGTCGAGCATACGTCGCTTGCGGAGTTAACGGCCGTGCAGACGGTCACGCCACTGCCGAAGCCGGGAACGGAGACGACGGCTTACGCACTGCCTGCGCCGATCGGCGCAACGGCGAGCACCTCGGCCGCATTGACCGCACAAACCTCGTCGGCGGTGCCGGCAAGCAGCACAGGAACTGATTTCGCTGGCGAAACGAAGACGGGGCCCGCGACAGACACGACTCTCGCTTTCGCGGCTCCCCAGTCGGTTGCCGTGCCGGCGGCCAAACCCGCGCAGCCCTTTGAAGTAGCGATGGCGACACCCGCCTCGGCAGGCACCTCCCCGGCAGCCGCGCCGCCGGTCCCCGAGAAAGGCGCCGGACATCAGTCCGCCCCGCTTATCGGAGTTGCCGCCTCGTGGGAATCGGATTTCGACACCGGCGAGCCGGTCGGTCTGGAAACGCTTGTCGCCAAGCGCATGATCGTTCCGACGGAGCGCCCGAAGACGGGCGTGTTCGACACCGCAATCGGCGCGGTCGCAAGCGTCATCCCCGATTCGCTGAAGTCCGGAAAAGCACCGACCAGCTCGCGGCCGGAGCTTGACAGGCTGATCAAATATTATGCCGAACTGAACGGTCTGCCGCTCGAGCTGGTGCACCGGGTGGTCAGGCGCGAGAGCAACTACAACCCCCGCGCCTACAGCAAAGGCAATTTCGGGTTGATGCAGATCCGCTATAACACGGCCAAGGGTCTCGGCTATGAGGGCCCGGCCGAAGGGCTCTTCGACGCGGAAACCAACCTCAAATACGCGACCAAGTATCTGCGCGGAGCGTGGATGGTTGCCGACAACCAGCACGACGGCGCGGTAAGGCTCTATGCCAGCGGCTATTATTACCATGCCAAGCGCAAGGGCATGCTCGACGAGCTGAATATGAGGTAAGCCGCGACGAGCGGCTGGCCTGTCTGCCGGACATCGCTCAATCGAGCGCGTCGATTATCCTCGCATTCAGCTTCTGCACGTCGTAGCCGAGGCGCGACGGTGTCAGCCCCAGGCGGACGACCGCGAGGCGAAGCGAGGGGACGATCATGATCGCCTGCCCGTCATGTCCAAGCATCCAGAACGTATCGGGCGGGAAATTCGCCGTTCCGGCGCGGATACCGTTTTCCTGGAGCCAGACCTGGCCGGCCCCGTAATCGCCGCCGGAAGCCGCAGTCGGCGTGCGCATGAAGGATACGTAACCTTCCGGCAGGAGCCGCCTCCCCTTCCAGCTTCCGTCCTGAAGCAGAAACTCGGCGAAGCGCGCCCAGTCCGGCGCCGACGCATACATGTAGGAAGAGCCGACGAAGGTTCCGCTTGCATCCGTCTCCATCACAGCGCTCGTCATCCCGAGAGGAGCGAAGAGCGCCTCGCGCGGATAGGAAAGCGCTTCAGCCGGGTCGTCGAATGTCTCCATCCAGAGTCGGGACAGAAGATTGCTCGTGCCGCTCGAATAGGCGAATTTCGTGCCCGGAGGGGCCTCCAGAGGCTTCGAGGCGACGAAGCCGGCCATGTCGCTTTCCAGATAGAGCATGCGCGTCACGTCCGTGACGTCGCCGTAATCCTCGTTGAAATCGAGCCCGCTCTGCATCGCGAGAAGATCGGTCAGCTTGATGCGAGCCCGCTCGTCGCCGTTCCATTCGGTCACCAGATTGGTCTGGGTCAGATCCATCCGCCCTTCGGCAATGCGCCGGCCGATGATCGCCGCGGTCACGGACTTCGTCATAGACCAGCCGAGCAGGGGCGTGTTCCGGTCGAAGCCTGCCGCATAGGTTTCCGCGACCAGCCTGCCATCCCTGACGACCACGATTGCGCGCATGCCCGGGCCTGCCAGTGCCGGATCTTCGACGAGCATTTGAATGGCCGTGTCGATGTCCGGCTTGTCCCCGTCCGGCCAGTCGGCGCCGGGATCGTGGGCGAGAGGCGTCGTTGCCGACTCGGTCGCGCGCATCCCTGCAATGGCCTCGGCGCTGCCTCCGCTCACATTGGCGCAACCGTGGCCCGGACGGTAGACGGCGCGGCCTGGTGCGGCAAAGCCCAGGATACGCGCCGTCACGCTCTGCTCTTCCTGATCGACCGAAACGCGCACGAGCTTCAGCAGCGGGTGGCCAGGCGCCTGCACGTCCTGCGCCAGCACTTCCTGCGGATCGCGCCCCGCGAGGAACACGTTGGAGCAGACGATCTTGGCGGCATAGCCATCCCCCACCTTGAGGAGTTCAGGCGGAAACAGCGCCAGCCAACCGACGAGGCCCGCGAGCGCGGCCGCCACCGGTCCTCCAAGCGTCTTCAAAAGACCCTTCATTCTCGCCCTCCCGCTCTTCGCATAAGTGCTACTGCGCTTTCGCCCGCCTGACCAGTGTACATGACCATTGCGTCTTGTATCCGTCAGCAGAGGCGCAGCGAGCCTCCTTCGCCCCGCTTGCGGGGAAATGCTGTCGGCACGCGGATGAGGGGCAATACCCGAATCCCTGCGAGCCCCTGTGCGAAACCTCGTCATCAAAGTGTAGCCGAGTCACCTTAGAAGCAGCTCAGTTTCAACTGGACGATAGGCAAGATGACCGACTTCGCCCCGGATGCCGGCTTCGGCAAGAAGAATCCGAAACTGAAAAGCGCACTCCTGCAGCATAAAGCTCTCTCCCCCGCCGGTCTCTCCGAACGCCTGTTCGGTCTGCTCTTTTCCGGACTCGTCTATCCGCAGATCTGGGAGGACCCGATTGTCGACATGGAAGCGATGCAGATCCGCCCCGGACATCGGATCGTGACGATCGGTTCCGGCGGCTGCAACATGCTGACCTACCTCTCGGCCGCGCCTGCCCGAATAGACGTGGTCGATCTCAATCCCCATCACATCGCGCTCAACCGGCTGAAGCTTTCGGCCTTTCGCCACCTGCCGAGCCACAAGGACGTGGTGCGGTTCCTCGCCGTCGAGGGTACGCGCACGAATGGCCAGGCTTACGACGTGTTCCTCGCTCCCAAGCTCGATCCGGCAACCCGCGCCTATTGGAACGGCCGGGATCTCACCGGCCGCCGGCGCATCGGCGTCTTCCGGCGCAACATCTACCGTACCGGCCTGCTCGGCCGCTTCATTGCCGCGAGCCATGTTCTCGCACGGCTGCATGGCGTCAATCCTGAAGATTTCGCGAAGGCGCGCTCCATGCGCGAGCAGCGGCAGTTCTTCGAAGACAAGCTCGCTCCGCTCTTCGAGCGTCCGGTCATCCGGTGGATCACCAGCCGCAAGAGCTCCCTTTTCGGCCTCGGCATCCCGCCGCAGCAGTTCGACGAACTCGCGAGCCTGAGCAGGGAGAAATCCGTCGCCGCGGTGCTGCGCAATCGCCTGGAAAAGCTGACCTGTCATTTCCCCTTGCGCGATAACTACTTCGCCTGGCAGGCCTTTGCGCGGCGCTACCCGCGGCCGGACGAGGGCGAGTTGCCGCCTTATCTTCAGGCATCGCGATACGAAGCGATTCGCAACAATGCGGAGCGCGTCGAGATCCACCATGCGAGCTTCACCGAGCTTCTCGCCGGCAAGCCCGCCGCCTCCGTTGACCGCTACGTGCTCCTCGACGCACAGGACTGGATGACCGACCAGCAGCTGAACGACCTCTGGACGGAGATCACCCGCACCGCCGACGCCGGCGCGGCGGTGATCTTCCGCACGGCGGCGGAAGCGAGCATCCTGCCGGGGCGCCTCTCCACCACGCTCCTCGATCAGTGGCACTACGATGCCGAGACCTCGATGAGGCTCGGCGCCCAGGATCGGTCCGCGATCTATGGCGGCTTCCACATCTATCGGAAGAAAGCATGAGCGCCGTGCAGACTGCGAATGAAGGCCAGGCTCACCTCATGGACCGCATGTATCGCTATCAGCGGTACATCTATGATTTCACTCGCAAATACTATCTCTTCGGCCGGGACACGCTGATCCGTGAATTGAACCCGCCGCCGGGTGCATCCGTGCTGGAAGTCGGTTGCGGCACGGGCCGCAATCTCGCCGTGCTCGGGGAACTCTACCCCGGTGCGCGCCTCTTCGGCCTCGATATCTCGGCCGAGATGCTGGCGACCGCCAAAGCCAAGCTCCGGCGCAAAAATCGGCCGGACGCAGTGTTGCGGGTCGCCGACGCGACGAACTTCACTGCCGCCTCCTTCGATCAGGAAGGCTTCGACCGGATCGTCATCTCCTACGCGCTTTCCATGGTTCCCGAATGGGAAAAGGCGGTCGATGCCGCGATTGCCGCGCTCAAGCCGGGCGGTTCGCTGCATATCGTCGATTTCGGCCAGCAGGAGGGTTGGCCGGCCGGCTTCCGCCGCCTCCTCCAGGCCTGGCTCGGACGTTTCCACGTCACGCCGCGCGAATTGCTTTTCGACGCGATGCGCACAAGGGCCGAG
Organism: Sinorhizobium sp. M4_45; assembly: GCF_002885915.1. Taxonomy (NCBI): domain Bacteria; kingdom Pseudomonadati; phylum Pseudomonadota; class Alphaproteobacteria; order Hyphomicrobiales; family Rhizobiaceae; genus Sinorhizobium; species Sinorhizobium sp. M4_45. Next base: position 422,150 of record NZ_NWVE01000001.1, on the reverse strand, counting down.
AGAAACGGAGCGGCGCTCGAGGTCAGATCGCTCGGACGAGGCTATGCCTGGCTCGCCGTCTATCGTCGCGCGGCACCGTAGCGGACGATGGCGGAAAGCATTCGGCTGCAATTCACACTTGAGCTAACGCAATTTTTACGATGATATGGTGAAAAGGAGGTCACGCCTCCCTGGGGGACATCACCAATCATGGAAACCATCGCGTGAGGCAGGATCGTCGTTCGTCTCGAAACGGAACCCCCATGCGCCGGCTTCTCCTGGCATTGCTGCCCATCGCCTCCATTCTCTCTTCCTGTACCTCCACAGATTACGACCTCGTCAAGACGGCCTCCATTCAGCCGCGCTTCCACGATACCGATCCGCAGGATTTCGGCGGCAGCACGCCGCACCATCACAGCGTTCACGGAATCGACGTCTCCAAGTGGAACGGCGACATCGATTGGCGAAAGGTCAAGAATTCCGGCGTGTCCTTCGCGTTCATCAAGGCAACCGAAGGCAAGGACCGGCTGGACTCGCGCTTCCACGAATATTGGCAGCAGGCGCGCGCCGTCGGCCTCGCCTACGCGCCCTATCATTTCTATTATTTCTGCTCCACCGCCGACGCCCAGGCCGACTGGTTCATTGCCAACGTGCCGAAGAGCGCCGTCCACCTGCCGCCCGTCCTGGATGTCGAATGGAACGGCGAATCGAAGACCTGCCGCTACCGGCCGGCGCCGGACACCGTGCGGTCCGAAATGAAGCGGTTCATGGACCGGCTCGAGGCCCATTACGGCAAACGGCCGATCATCTACACGTCCGTCGATTTTCACCGCGACAATCTGGTCGGCGCCTTCAACGACTATCATTTCTGGGTGCGCTCGGTAGCCAAGCACCCTAAGGACATCTACGTCGAACGCCGCTGGGCCTTTTGGCAATATACCAGCACCGGCGTGATCCCCGGCATTCAGGGCAGCACGGACATCAACGCCTTCGCCGGTTCCGCCAGGAACTGGCAGAAGTGGGTCGCGACCGTCTCGCAGGCAAGATAGACCAGAGGACGGGGCGGCATGGTCCGCATTTTTCTTCATTCGGTCATAATGCTCTGAGAGAGCATCGATAGATTTCATTCTCGACAGACTTCGGGCCCGGCGGCATTCCGTGCGGCCGGCCACGGAAAGGAATTGTAATGACAGGCACAGCGCGCAAAGCCCTTCTCTCCCTCGGATTTCTTGCCATCGCCGGCACGCCGGCCCTGGCGCAAGCTCCGGCTCAGTCGGGAAACCCAGCCGCCGCGTGCGGCGGCGACCTCGGCTCCTTTCTGGAGGGCGTCAAGGCAGAAGCGGTCGCCAAGGGCATTCCCGCAGACGTCGCCGATCGGGCGCTCGCAGGCGCCGCGATCGACCAGAAGGTGCTCAGCCGCGACCGCACCCAGGGCGTGTTCAAGCGGACCTTCACCGAATTTTCGAAGCGAACCGTCAGCAAGTCGCGCCTCGACATCGGTGCGCAGAAAATGCGGGAATATGCCGACGTCTTTGACCGGGCCGAGCAGGAATTCGGCATACCGGCGCCCGTGATCACCGCGTTCTGGGCGATGGAAACCGACTTCGGCGCCGTGCAGGGCGATTTCAATACGCGCAACGCGCTGGTGACGCTGGCGCATGACTGCCGCCGGCCGGAAATGTTCCGGCCGCAGCTTCTCGCCGCAATCGAGATGGTACAGCACGGCGATCTCGATCCCGCGACGACAACCGGCGCATGGGCGGGCGAGATCGGCCAGGTACAGATGCTGCCTGAGGACATCATCGCCTATGGCGTCGACGGCGACGGCGACGGCCATGTCAATCTCAAGAAGAGTTCTCCGGATGCCATTCTGACGGCGGCGAAATTCATCCAGAGCCTGGGCTTCAAGCCTGGGGAGCCGTGGATTCAGGAGGTCCGCGTCCCGGAGCAACTGCCTTGGGAGAAGACGGGCCTGCAGTCCGGCATGACCGCCGGCGATTGGTTCGCACTCGGTGTCACGCCGCGTGACGGCAACACCTCCAACAGCGGGCTTGAAGCCTCGCTGGTTCTCCCTCAGGGCCGCAAAGGCGCCGCTTTCCTGACCTACCCGAACTTCAAGATCTATCTCGAGTGGAATCAGTCCTTCATCTACACGACCTCCGCCGCCTATTTCGCGACCCGGCTTGCCGGTGCGCCTCCCTATCAGCAGGGCAATCCGGAACCGGGGCTCGGCGACGCCGAGATGAAAGCCCTGCAGACCAGATTGCAGGCGCTTGGTCATGACGTCGGCAAGATCGACGGCATTCTCGGCTCGGGCACGCGGGCCGCACTGCAGAAGGAGCAGTTGAAGCTCGGCCTTCCCGCCGACGGCTGGGCAACACCGGGCCTGCTGGAGGCGCTTTAACCTTTGGCAGGACGCAAGAAGCGGGTGGCGACACCCGCTTCGCCGCAATACTGCTTGCACAATTCTGAATTGTCGGGCTCCTATTCCGGCTTAGAGCGCGGTCGTTCCGGATGGGCGCACGAAGTGCGCTCCAACTTATTCGGTCGACGCATCGTGCTTTCCGAAATCGTCCGATTTCGGGCCGATGCGGCAGCTGCTGCGCAGGCAAGATATGGCTTCACCCGCAAATTCCATCAGCACCCACATGACCATGCGCCTCTGGGCACTGCTCGGGCTGCTCGGTCTCATCTGGGGCGGTTCCTTCTTCTTCGCCCGGGTGGCCGTTGCCCATGTGCCGCCTTTCACGCTCGTGCTTTTGCGTCTCGGCCTCGCTGCCCTCGCCCTGCATCTCTATCTTCGCGGCCGACACGGCATATATCCGGCGCTCGCCGGGCGCTGGCGCGAGTTCTTGCTCATGGGGCTCATCAACAACGCCATTCCGCATGCGTTCATCTTTCTCGGCCAGACGCATATCGGCGCCGGTCTCGCTGCAATCCTCAACGCCACGACGCCGGTCTGGACGGTGCTCATAGCGAATGTCGCGACCGAGGATGAAAAGCTGAGCACCGCGAAGTTCAGCGGTTGCCTGCTTGGGCTTGCCGGTACCGTCGTGCTCATAGGGCCGAGTGCGCTTGCCGGCCTCTTCGGCGCTGCCGGCGACGTGCCGCTCTGGGCGCTGGTCCTGCCGGTCCTGGCGGCAGTCAGCTACGGCTTTTCCGCTTCTTACGGCAAACGCTTCCGCAATCTGGCCGCGCCGGTGACGGCCGCCGGGCAATTGACGGCATCGACGCTCATCATGCTGCCGGTCGCGGTCCTCGTCGACATGCCATGGACCCTGCCCATGCCGCCGCTCACGACCGTGCTCGCGATCCTCGGACTGGCGCTCGTCTCGACCGCCTATGCCTATATCCTGTTCTTCCGCATCATGGCCGAAGCGGGCGCCACCAACACCTCGCTGGTAACGCTGCTCGTCCCGCCAAGCGCCATCCTGCTTGGCTATCTCTTCCTGGGAGAAATACTGCAGGCGACGGATATCGGGGGCATGCTGCTCATCGCCGTCGGCCTGGCGATCCTGGATGGGCGCGTCCTGAAGCTCGGATATTCCGTCGGACGGTGACCGTTCCGCGCGCCACGATCCGCCCGGCGGGCGCCGGTAGACTGATTCACCGACTTTTTCACACACTCACGCAGCGTTACAGATGTTTACATTAACCTCCTGGCAGGAATTGTGAATAAAATGTGGCATTCTAAATAGTTGATTGTTTTCAACATATTACATGCATTCATGAAAAAATCGGAGATAGGGAATTTCGCAGTGCAGCACAAGTTTCGCTTTCACATGCCGTTTTTTCGCCCTATGTTTTACCCGTCAACGCAGGGAGGATCAGCTTATGGGACTTACACACTCGTTGAACGTCCTTATGATCAGTGCAGCGTTCGCATTCGTGGCCGTAATGCTTTTCGTGTGATTCAGGGCCACTGACAGTCCAGCCGAAACGGGGACTTTAATTTCCGGAAAATCCATTTTGCAGCAAGGTCTCACCGCCGCTCAGGCGCAATAGTTCGACAGGCTGCAACAATCAGAAAGCCCATGAATGCTGCGGCATTCATGGGCTTTCGCTATGGTGCTGTTTATCCGAGGTCGGCCGTCATGCCCTCGCGACGGCCCGGACCGGGCGTTCCGTGTCTGCCGGCTGAGCCGGCGCGAGTTCCGGATCATAGCCCATCAGTTCGCAAACGGCAGTGATGAGCTGCGGGCGGTTCATCGTGTAGAGGTGGAAATCGCTGACGCCGCGCCGGACGAGATCGGTGATCTGTTCGGCCGCGATATGGGCCGCCTCCCGGAAACGCCCTTCCGGCTGATCGTCAAGAGGACCCAGCCGCGAAACGATCGACTCCGGAACTCTGGCGCCGCAAAGACCGGCAAATTTCTGCACCTGGATGAGATTATTGATCGGCAGTATCCCGGGTACGATCGGGATCGCGATGCCCGCGCTCCTTACGCGTTCCAGATAGCGCTCGAAGTCGTCATTGTCGAAGAAGAACTGCGTAAGCGCGCGCGTTGCGCCATTGTCGACCTTGCGCTTCAGCATGTCTATGTCGGCAGCGACGTCGGGGCTCTCCGGATGCTTTTCCGGATAGGCGGAGACGGAGATCTCGAAATCGCCGCGCGCCCGCAGGGCCTCGACGAGGGCGGCGGCATTTTCGTAGCCGCCCGGAAAAGGCTCGTAGACGCTGCCGATACCGCCTTGCGGATCACCCCTCAACGCGACGAAATGGCGCACGCCGCAGGCGACGAACTCGTCGATGACCGCGTCCACCTCCGCCTTCGGCGCGCCGACGCAAGTGAGATGCGCGGCCGTATTCCCGATCTCCATCTCCCCGATCATCCGCTTGACCGTCGTCAGGGAGCGCGCCTTGGTCGACCCGCCGGCACCGTAGGTCACGGTGACGAAGGCGGGCGCGAAGACGGAGAGAGCCGTGACGGTCTGAAAGAGTTGCGCCTCCATCTCGTCGTTCTTCGGAGGGAAGTACTCGAAGGAAAATCTAAGACCGTCGCAGTCCACGGGATAAGGCGTCCGTCCGTTCATTCTCAAACTCCCCCTGCATGAAGACGCTGGCGCGGCAAGTCGGCAACGGTTTCGACCGCGCGCTGATCGCGCGCCAGCCAGATGGTGACAGTCAGCTTCCCCTCCTGCCCGCCTTCCGGCGCAAGATCGGTCGTCTTCTCGAGCGAAAGATCCGCCTTCTGCAGCCATTCGCTCATTGTCTGGTGCGAGAAGCCCAGGCGCGCATGGGCATGGTCGTCACGCAAATGTTCAAGCCCATGCGGCGCGAAATCGATGATCACGAGCCGGCCGCCCGGGACGAGCATGCGCGCGGCCTCGGCAATCGCCGCCTCGGGCTCCTCGAGATAATGCAGCACCTGATGGATCGTGACGAGATCGAAGGATTGACCATCAAGCGGCAGGTTGAAGATGTCGCCGTGGCGGATCGACGCCTTGGTGATGCCGGCCCTGTCCAGGTTGGACCGGGCGACCGCCAGCATGTCGCGGCTGGCGTCGACGCCGATGCCGCGACGGTAAATGCCCTCGAAGAGCTGCAGGATACGTCCGGTTCCTGTGCCGAGGTCGAGCAGGCTGTCGACCGGCTCGTCGCCGACCATCGCCTTGAGCGCCGCCTCGACGTCGCCTTCGGCGATGTGCAGACGTCTGAGCTTGTCCCATTCGGCGGCGTTGCGGCTGAAATAGGCCTGCGCCTTCTCCGCGCGGGTTCTCTTCAACGTGGCAAGGCGGATTGCATCCCTGGCCAGAATTGCATCGTCGGCTGCAGCCGATGCGAGAAGCTCGCGGATCAGCGCGACGCGACGGCCCTCCTGCCGCAGGCGGAAATAGGCCCAGGCGCCTTCCTGATAGCGATCGATGAGCGCGACCTCGGCCAGCAATTTCAGATGACGCGAAATGCGCGGCTGCGACTGCCCGAGAATTTCGGTAAGATCGGTGACCGTCAGGTCGCCGGCCGAGAGAAGGGCCAGCAGGCGCAGGCGCGTCGGCTCGCCCGCCGCCTTCAGCACGTCGACCAGCGCATCCAAACCAAGCGTTTCCCGATCAGCCATAGCCTTCCCCATCAACACATAAAGATATGTTTATGTGATTTGTGGCGGCCGCGCAAGAGATTTGCGCATAGAGGCAATGGAATGGCGCCTGGAGGATAGAACGGCCGGCCCTTGCGGTCGCCCGGCCGACAAATGGCGCGCTACGATCTGTGGAGATTTCAGAACGCTTCGGGAGCAGGCTCTGCCCGTCGACCTCTGGACCGGAGGACCCACACGCCGGGCATAGCAGCCGAACTCCGTGGATGACGCGGTGCATGCAACGGACTGCGCGTAACGCCGCCTGTTTGAGTATCGGTCGCTTGTGAACGGATCCTCGGGTCAAGCCCCGAGGATGCGCGGCGAAGCCCGGCGATGGCGACCCGGAGAAGCCGCCTTCGCTGGATGTGCAGGCTCAAAGAACGCGGTCAGCGATGCGCCGCCGCAAACCTATGACGGTCAACGCGTCAGGCGCTTGTAGGTTACGCGCTTCGGATTGACCGAGTCCGGGCCGAGGCGGCGGATCTTGTCCTTTTCATAATCCTCGAAATTGCCTTCGAACCACTCGACGTGGCTGTCGCCCTCGAAGGCGAGGATATGGGTGGCAAGGCGGTCGAGGAACATGCGGTCGTGGCTGATGATAACGGCGCAACCCGCGAAGTTTTCGAGCGCATCTTCCAGTGCGGCCAGGGTCTCGGTGTCGAGGTCGTTGGTCGGTTCGTCGAGCAGGACGACGTTGCCGCCGGACTTCAGCATCTTGGCAAGGTGAACGCGGTTGCGCTGGCCGCCCGAAAGCGTGCCGACCTTCTGTTGCTGATCGCCGCCCTTGAAGTTGAAGGTCGAGCAATAGGCCCGCGAATTGACCTCGTGCTTGCCGAGCTTGATGATGTCGTTGCCGCCCGAGATTTCTTCCCAGACCGTCTTGTTGGCGTCGAGCGCATCGCGGCTCTGGTCGACATAGGCGAGCTGCACGCTGTCCCCGATCCGGATGGAACCGTCGTCGGGCTGCTCCTGGCCGGTGATCATGCGGAAGAGCGTCGTCTTGCCGGCGCCGTTCGGGCCGATGACGCCGACGATGCCGCCCGGCGGCAGCTTGAAGCTCAGGCCTTCGATCAGCAGCTGGTCGCCATAACCCTTGGAAATATTCTCCGCCTCGATGACCACCTGTCCCAGCCGTTCGCCCACGGGAATGACGATCTGCGCATCGCCCGGACGCCGGTCCGCAGCCGCCTCGACCAGCTCGTCATAGGCGCGAATACGAGCCTTGGACTTCGCCTGGCGGGCCTTGGGGCTTGAAGAGATCCACTCCTGCTCGCGGCTGATGGCCTTCTGGCGGGCAGCCTCTTCGCGTCCTTCCTGCGCCATGCGCTTGGCCTTCGCCTGCAGATAGGCGGAGTAGTTGCCCTCATAGGGAATGCCCCGTCCGCGGTCGAGTTCGAGAATCCAGCCTGTGACGTTGTCGAGGAAGTAGCGATCGTGCGTGACCATCAGCACGGCGCCCGGATATTCGCGCAGGTGTTTTTCGAGCCAGGCGATCGTTTCCGCGTCGAGGTGGTTGGTCGGTTCGTCGAGCAGAAGCAGTTCGGGCTGCGACAGCAGAAGCTTGCAAAGCGCCACGCGGCGCTTCTCACCGCCGGAGAGATTGGTGACCTCCGCATCGCCCGGAGGGCAACGCAACGCTTCCATCGCCATTTCCACCTGACTGTCGAGGTCCCAGAGGTTCTGGCTGTCGATGACGTCCTGGAGCTTGGCGCCCTCTTCCGCGGTTTCGTCGGAATAGTTCATCATCAGCTCGTTGTAGCGGTCGAGGATCGCCTTCTTGGCAGCCACCCCTTCCATCACGTTATCGAGCACGTTCTTCTGAGGATCGAGTTGCGGCTCCTGTGCGAGATAGCCGACCTTCGCACCTTCGGCGACCCAGGCCTCACCGGTATATTCGGTATCAAGGCCGGCCATGATCCGGAGCACGGTCGACTTACCGGCCCCGTTCGGGCCGAGAATGCCGATCTTCGCCTCCGGATAGAAGGAGAGATGGATGTTCTCGAGGACCTTCTTGTTACCGTAGGCCTTGTTCAGCCCGGCCATGTGATAGATGAATTGACGTGCCATAAAGGAAATGCTCCGCATCGGAAGGGAATTTTGCCCGCTATGTAGGCGAATTATGGTGGCGGGGCAACGCCAAAGGCCCTTGCCCCCACGCTCCCCCGCCGCCTCCTCAATGCGAATTGCGGTCCGGATCAGCCCCGCCCGGCAGCGTCTGCGACCCCCTTCGCGCATTTGAATTCCGTCGGCCCCGCCGCCTGGATCAAATCCGCCAGCTCGGCTTTGCCCGAGAGGTCGCCCGAGAGCCCGATCGTCAGCCCGGTAATCACGTCGCGGCCGTTCACCGACTGGCAACGCATGCGCACCCGGTCTCCGGCCCCCGCCCCGAAAGCCTGGTCGAAGGCCTGCTTGATCTGTTTTTCGTCGAGTTCCCTGCCGATCCCGCCGGCGAAGAGCGCACGCACCGCCGACCGGTTGAGCTCGTCCAGAAGCCGAAGCTGCAGCGCGAAGTAGTCCTCGGCGTTTGCCGTCTGGCAGGTACCGTTGCGCAGCCATTGGTGCCGGTCCAGACCGGACTTGACGCCTGGCATGGCGACGAGCAGGCGCTTGGCCGTCTCATCCCCCATGGCGACTTCCGGCAGTTCCAGCCAATCGCCCTTGCGGTCGCGCGCTTTCAGATCCGCCTCCACGCCGCAATAGCTCTTCTTGAGCGGCCATAGTCCATGAAGCGAGAAATTCGTGGCGTCGAAGCGCTCCGCGGTCTGATCGACGCATTCCTTGCGATCGGGCCGGGTCTCGCAGAATCCCGGCTGCCAACTCACGGCGAGGACATATTCCGTCCTTCCCGCGCCGGTTTCGCCCTCGCTCGCCTCACTCTCCTGAGCCGCAGCGAGGGGCGCATTCGCCAAACCCAGCGCCAGCGCCGCCAACCTGATCAGATGCATCATCGCCCTTGTCTTCATTGCCCCAAACCCTCTAAAGGAAACAAAACAGGAACAAATAACTCCATATACGGGAAAATTGCGACCCTGAATCGCATCTGCGGATTCGTTGTGATCTCATGCGCAACGAGCAACAAGCTGCGGTTGCCTTTCCCACCCAAATCGATTTGATATCCGCACGGCATCCGCAAGTGGGGGAGAGCGCATGGCATGTTCGGGCAGGTGAGGACGCATCGAAGCCCGACCGGCGCGACGCTCGGCTGGCGCCATTTCGGCGCCGCGGGCGAACCGCAAGGCATTCTCGTCATCAGCCACGGCCTTGCCGAGCATTCCGGCCGTTATGCCCGCTTTGCCGAAGCCATGGCCGGCCAAGGTTTCCACGTCTACGCCCATGACCACCGCGGCCACGGCACGAGCTGTGCCCCCGATGCATCTCCCGCCATGTTCGCGCAGCGGGACGGCGCGGCCAAGGTCGTCGCGGATCTCCGCGCGCTCCGCGATATGGCGGCGGCCAGCCATCCCGGCCTGCCGGTCGTGCTGTTCGGCCATTCGATGGGCGGCCTGATCGCGCTTAACGCCGCCGAAACCGATCCGGAACTCTACGACGCGCTTGCTGTGTGGAACTCCAATTTCCGGCCCGGCCTTGCCGGGCGCGGCGGCCAGTTGCTGCTGGCGATCGAGAAGATGCTGAAGGGTTCGGACGTGCCAAGTCCGCTCGTGACGAAACTCACCTTCGGTGCCTGGAGCACCAGCATCGCCGACCGGCAGACCGATTTCGATTGGCTCTCGCGCGATAAGAGCGAGGTTGCCAAATATCTCGAAGATCCGCTCTGTGGTTTCGACCCGACCGTATCGCTGTGGCTCGACGTATTCGCCTTCGCCTTTGCCGGCGCCCGCTCCGACCGGCTGTCGCGGCTGCCCTCCAGCCTGCCGGTTCACCTCGCCGGCGGCAGCGCCGATCCTTCCACCCTCAACGGAGAGGCCGTTCGCTGGCTGGGCAACCGCATGAAAGCGCGGGGCATGACGGATGTCACGATCGTAATTCACGAGGGCATGCGCCACGAAACGCTGAACGAGATTGGACGGGAAAAAGCGATGACGGAGTTCGCCGCCTGGTGCCTGAAGGCAGTCGGGGGAAAGCGGCACCGTCCATGAGCGAGCTCTCCCTTTCCAAGGCGGCAATCGACCACAACCGGATCTCCTACGGCCTGACGCTGATGGTCCTTTCGGTGTTGCTGTCGCCGCTGATCGACATCTTCTCGAAGCTCGCCATAGCGACGGTTCCCTCGGCCGAGATCACGGCGGCCCGCTTCCTGCTGCAGATCGTCTTCATCCTGCCGATCGTCCTTCTGCGCGGCACGCTGTTTGATCTCACCTGGCGCAAGAGTGCGCTGCATGCGCTGCGCGGCGGCCTTTTGGTGGTGACCATGCTTTCCTTCATCACCACGCTGAAGGTCATGGAGGTGGCCGATGCCATCGCCATCTTCTTCGTGGAACCGATCATCCTCACCATTCTCGGCAGCATTTTCCTCAAGGAGACGATCGGCTGGCGCCGTTACACCGCCTGCGCTGTCGGCTTCCTCGGTTCGCTGCTCGTCATCCAGCCGAGCATGCAGGAAGTTGGTTGGGTCGCGCTTCTGCCGATCGTCGCCGCCTTCGGTCTCGCCGTTTTCCTGCTCGTGACGCGCATGGTCGCGCAGAACGAGGATCCCTGGTCGATGCAGTTCCATGCCGGCATCTGGGGAGGCCTCTTCTGTCTCGCGCTGCTCTGGTTCGGCGAGGGCAGCGGATCGAGCGTCTTCGATCCGGTCTGGCCGGACGGGCGCGCCTGGTACTTTCTGTTGGGAGTCGGCGTCACCGCGACGATCTCCGGCGTGCTCGGCGTCTATGCCTATCGGGCGGCGCCGGCCTCGGTGCTCGCGCCGCTGCAATATCTCGAGATCGTCTCGGCGACGATTTTCGGCTGGCTCGTCTTCGGCGATCTGCCGGACGCGCTGAAATGGCTGGGGATCGCGATCATCATCGGCTCAGGACTTTATATCATCTGGCGCGAGCGACAGGTGCAGAAGACGGCGGGTATCGCGCCGGTGTCGCCGGCGATCTGACAGCGGCGAAACAGGACAGCATTTGGGAGGTGCACATGGAAACGGGCGGACAACTGGTGGTGGAGGCGCTTGCCGCAAACGGGGTGAAGCGCATCTCTTGCGTACCGGGAGAAAGCTATCTGGCGGTGCTCGATGCGCTTTATGACGCCGACATCGAGGTCGTCGTTTGCCGGCAGGAGGGCGGGGCCGCAATGATGGCGGATGCCTGGGGCCGGCTGACGGGCGAGCCCGGCATCTGCATGGTCACCCGCGGCCCCGGCGCGACCAATGCCTCCGCCGGACTCCACGTGGCCCGGCAGGACTCGGTTCCGATGATCCTCTTCATCGGCCAGGTACAGCGCGACGCCCGCGAGCGGGAGGCTTTTCAGGAAATCGAGTATCGCCGGGCCTTTACCGAAGTCGCAAAATGGGTCGGCGAAATCGACGATCCGGCGCGCATCCCGGAATTCGTGACGCGTGCCTTCGCCGTCGCGACGTCCGGCCGTCCCGGCCCCGTGGTCCTGACCTTGCCGGAAGACATGCTGACACAGAGCGCCGAAGCACCGGCCGCACGCGCTTACCGGCCGGTGGAAAGCCACCCCGGCCCAGGCCAGATCTCTCAGCTTGCAGAGCTTCTCTCCACCGCGAAAAGGCCGATCGCCATTCTCGGCGGTACTCGCTGGTCCGCCGAGGCCGTAGCCGGATTCCAGAGCTTCGCCGAGCGTTGGCAGCTGCCTGTCGGCTGCTCCTTCCGCCGCCAGATGCTTTTCGACCACCTGCATCCAAACTATGCGGGCGATGTCGGCATCGGCATCAACCCGTCGCTGGCAGGCGAAATCCGGGATGCCGACCTCGTCCTCCTCGTCGGCGGGCGGTTCTCGGAGATGCCTTCCTCCGGCTACACGCTGATCGACGTCCCCTACCCGAGGCAGACCCTGGTGCATGTCCATCCGGATCCGGGCGAACTCGGCCGGGTCTACCGTCCGGACCTCGCAATTGCCGCGAGCCCGCGCGACTTCGTCGCGGCGCTCTCTAGCCTGACGCCTGCGGCCGAGCCCCATTGGTCCGCCCGCACCGGGGAAATGCATGCGGCCTACCTCAAATGGTCGACGCCGCCGGAGAAGGGACCGGGCGACGTGCAGATGGGCCCGATCGTGAACTGGCTGGAGGCGAATACGGGGCCGGAGACGATCTTCACCAACGGTGCAGGCAACTACGCCACCTGGCTCCATCGCTTCCACCGTTTCAGGCGTTACGGGACGCAGGCTGCTCCCGCTTCCGGTTCGATGGGTTACGGCCTGCCGGCCGCAGTCGCGGCCCAGCATCTGCATCCCGACCGCGAGGTGGTCTGCTTTGCCGGGGACGGCTGTTTCCTCATGCACGGCCAGGAGTTCGCGACCGCCGTCCGCTACGAACTCCCCATCATCGTGCTCGTCGTCAACAACGGTATCTACGGTACCATCCGCATGCATCAGGAGCGCGATTATCCAGGCCGCGTCAGCGCGACGGATCTGACGAACCCGGATTTCGCAGCGCTCGCCCGCGCCTATGGCGGCCACGGCGAAACGGTGGCGAGGACGGAAGAATTTGCAGGCGCCTTCCTGCGGGCGCGTGAGAGCGGCAAGCCGGCCATCATCGAGATCAAGCTCGACCCGGAAGCGATCACGCCGACGCGGACGCTGAGCGAAATCCGCAACGGGTGAGTGCTTTTGGTGGCCCGGCTGCGCCGGGCCCGCCTCAGCCCCGAATATGCAGCGTCTGCTGATAGACTGCGGTGGAGCGGGCGCCGGAGCGGCAATAGCCGAGCATCGGTCGCTGGAATTCGTCCAATGCGTCGACCATGCTCTTGACCGCGTCCGCGGTCACGCCCATCGGGCCGACCGGGATATGGGTGATCTCCAGCCCGAGTTCCTGGGCACGCGCCGCGATGGCGTCGAAGGTCGGCTGATCGGGGGCCTCGAAATCCGGGCGATGACAGACGATGGACTTGAAGCCGAGCGCCTTGATCTCGTCGAGGTCGTCGACGGTGATCTGGCCCGAAACCGAGTACTCATCGTTGATCTGGCGAATGTCCATGTGGCGTCCCTCAAGAAAAGCGTTGCCCTGATTTAGGCCCGGCGCCGGGCGGCGTCAATCGAGAAGGCGTCATCGGGAGACGGCGAAAGCCAGGCGATATTCACGCGATTGACCGGGCTGAAGAAGGCCAAGCTCCCCGTTTGCGGCAAGTTCGGGCCGCTTCGCCAGGCGATGCGAGGCCGGTTCGATGCTGACGACGTTGGCGCCGCCGCGCTGACAGCGCCACATCTGCAGGAACGGCAGCGTCTCGGTCCGGAACCGCACACGGAGTGTACGCCCCTGAAGACCCGGCATTGCGCTCAGCGCCACCTCCGACCATCCGTCACAGGCAACGGCCGGCCGGCAGAAGTGCGCGCTGTCCCCCTCGCCGAAGCGCCAGGGAAGCGACCCGCCCTCGACCGACGGGCTTTCGATCCGCGTTTTCTCGCCGAGCAGCCGCCCCGCGATGTTCATGTGATACATCATCATCGGCGCAAAGGCCGACGAACCGATGTTGACGACGCGGTCGGCAAGCGTCACGGCGTGCGCGGCCGCATCGACTTGCCAGAGCCGCTCTATGGCCGCTCGGCCGCCGCAGGCGAGATCGACTTCGGTCACCGCAGTACGGCGATCGCCTGCCCCGCACATATCGGTCCGGCTGACAGGCGTTCCGGCGAGCGAACCGTGCAGGGGATAATAGGCGCCGGCGCCGCCTTCCAGAGCCTCGGGATGACGAATGTGGTCGGGACCGCAGGTGAACAGGAAACCCGCAAGCGCGCGGTCGATCCGCGGATCGCCGTCCGAGGGGATCGCCGCGCCGGGCGACAGGTCGACGCCGGCCACGACGAAGGCCGCGACATCGAGTGCCGAGGACGGGTCGAACAGGAGGTGGATCGCGGCGCCATCGGCCGCGTTCAAGGTCGTCCGCATTTCACCTCCTCGCAAGGAGCCCGGAATCAGGCAGAGAATCCATGATAGTCGAAGCCTCGGAACCGGGCCATTTCGGCGAGCGTTGCAATGGGCAGGATGTTGGCCTAACTAATTTAACCGGCTGTTCATGATGAATTCACTTTTTTCACATTAACGTCCAAATCGGTATGTACCGCCGCAAAGCAACCGCCATGAAGACAGGTTCCCTAGTGACGCCCGCGACCCGCACCGGCCTTTCGCTCTTCGCAGCACTCGCCCTCATCGCCGTGGAGCTTGCGCCCGCCAACGCACAGGATGCCTATGGTGGCTATTGGGGCGGCGGCGAGGTGATGCTCGTCACCCCCGAAGGCGACATTCTCGACTATATCCCCGGAGAGGCCGAGGTTCACGCCATGCGCGACCGGCGCGGACGCACGGTGCTCGTGGATCCGTGGGGCAATATCGTCGCCACCGTCGTGCCGAATGACGGCTATGGTCGCGGACAGCGGCGCCGCCAATACGGGCGCGATGGCTATCCCGATCCCCGCGATCGCGGTTACGGCTATTCCGAGCCCGGCGAGTTTACCGGCGCCATTCCCGAATATCGCGATATTGCGCCCGCTCCGGTCGAGCGCGAGGATCTGCCCAACAGCCTTCCCTCGCTCTCCGATCGTGAGGAGGCCGCCTACGATCCGCAATACAATGACCCGCTGGCACAGCCGATGCCGCCGGCCATGACGGCGAGAGGAAAGTCGCGCGCCGAGATCGCTGCCCTGCAGGTCTTCCTCGACCGCGAAGGCTTTTCTCCCGGCGTGATCGACGGCAAGATGGGCTCGAACGTCACCAAGGCCATTGAAGCCTGGCAGCAGGCAACGGGTGAAACGCTCGATCCGAACAATACCGAAGACATTCTCGAGCGGCTGCGCTTCAACGGCGGCTTGCCGATTACGACCTACACGATCACCGCGGCGGATGCGGCCGGCCCCTTTGTCGCCTCCATTCCGGAAGACTACGCCCACAAGGCGCAGTTGCCGCATTTGTCGTTCACGTCCGTGACGGAGATGCTCGGCGAAAAGTTCCACATGGACGAGGCCTATCTGCGCGAGCTCAATCCCGGTGCCGATTTTTCGATCCCCGGCACGACGATCAAAGTCGTCAATCCCGGCCCGAACAAGAAGGGCAAGGTGGCGCGCATCGTCGCGGACAAGGCCCGCAAGCAGGTGCTCGCCTACGACGAGGCGGGGAAACTGATCGCCGCCTATCCGGCCACCATCGGCTCTTCCGACACGCCGTCGCCTTCCGGGACGGTGCATGTCGAGCGTATCGCCTTCGATCCAGGTTATACCTATAACCCGAAGATCAACTTCCAGCAGGGCGCTAACGACAGGATCCTGCAACTGCAGCCGGGTCCGAACGGCCCGGTGGGCACCGTCTGGATCGCACTATCGAAGCCGACCTACGGCATTCACGGGACACCGGAGCCGTCGAAGATCGGCAAGACCCAGAGCCATGGCTGCGTCCGCCTTACCAACTGGGATGCGACCGAACTCGGCAAGATGGTGAGCACTGGCGTCACGGTCGAATTCGTCGACTGACGCACGACAATCAGCCAAGCGTGCCGCGTGAATGCGCATGATCGCGACACGCTCGAGCTGCCTCGAATGCCATACAGCCCTGCCGGCCGCAGCAGCCTCATGACATCATGAAACATTGTCATGAAAAACTCCGCCGCATTGCCTTTATCACAGGCGAAACACCCCTGACTCTAAGGAACTGTCCGCGATGGCAACGGAGCGTGCTCTCCCCAATCTCTGGCATGCGACGGCACCGGCCGCTCCGCGCACCGCTCCGCTAGCAGGCGACCTGGCGGTCGAGGTGGTGATCGTCGGAGGTGGTTTCACTGGCCTTTCGGCCGCGCTTCATCTGGCCGAGACAGGCGTCAGGACGGCGGTGATCGAATCGCGGATGATCGGCTTCGGGGGTTCGGGCCGCAATGTCGGCCTGGTCAATGCCGGCATGTGGGTGCAGCCGGACGACCTGATTGCAACGCTGGGAGCAGCCGCGGGCAACCGCCTTCTCGACGAACTCGGCGACGGCCCGTCATTGGTCTATGATCTCGTTGCGAAACATGGAATCGAATGCGAAGCCGTTCGCAACGGCACGCTGCATATGTCGGTCGGTGCGGAAGGGCTCAAGGAAATCCGGGAGCGCGAGGCGCAATGGAAAAAACGCGGTGCTCCGGTTGAGGTGCTTTCGGCAGAAAAGGCGCACGCGCTTTCAGGGGCCGAGTGCTTCACAGGCGCACTGCTCGACCGTCGAGCCGGAACGATACAGCCGCTCGCCTATGCGCGGGGCTTGGCGCGTGCGGCGCTTGCCGCCGGCGCCGAAATCTTCACCGATACCCCCCTCCTTGCAGCCAGCCGGCAAGGCGATCTCTGGAAATTGAAGACCGGGCGTGGGACGGTCACGGCCCGTCACGTCATTCTCGCGACCAACGCCTATGGAAGCCTTGTCACCGATACCCCATGGAAGGAGTTCCGGCAGGAACTGACGATCCTTCCCTATTTCCAGTTCGCGACCAATCCGCTGCCCGACCACGTGGCCGAGCGCATATTGCCCGAACGCCAGGGGGCCTGGGACACGGGGCTGGTGATGACCTCCTTCCGCATGGACAAGCAGAACCGGCTGATTTTCGGATCGATCGGCAGGCTCGATGCGATCGCCGCGGGCACACACCGGGCCTTCGCCGCCCGGTCCGTGCGCAAGCTCTTCCCCTTTATCGGGGATTTCCGCTTCGAATATTGGTGGGACGGCCGCATCGGCATGACCACGAACAATCTGCCGGCCATGCATGTGCTCGCCCCGAATGTCGTATCGATCAGCGGATATAACGGCCGCGGCATAGCCCCAGGTACCGTCTTCGGCCGCGCGCTTGCCCGTCACGTCACCGGCGACACGTCCGCGATCCCGCTTGCCGAGACGCCGGTCACGCCGGATCCGTGGCGGACTCTGAAATCCGTCTTCTACCACGCCGGCGCCCAGGCCAAGCATTTCATCGATAAAAGGTTCTGAACGGCAACGCCCTTCGGGATCGATCGCTACGCCGCCCGCGGCAAAGCCGAGCGCAGGCGGGACATCAGGGCGCGGCGTGCGGTCACGGGGAGCAGGTTCTGCACCTCGGCGGCAAGCGCGTATGCGTTTTCGCGCGCCTTGTCGAGATTGCTGACCCTGTTCGGGTCCATCATCTGCAGGGTGCCGCCGCACTCGAAGATTTCGCGATAGGCAACACGCTCGACGATCGGCGTATCGAGGACCGAAACGCCGCGGGAGGCGAGCAGCGCCTTGATCGTCTGCAGCGCTCGCGTCGTCACCAGCGAATTGACGCGCGTCAACACGACCGAGTGGTTGATGCGTACCCTCGCCTTCTCTCCGATATGGCGGATAAGTTCAAGAATCTGTACGGCCCCCCGCGCATCCATGGCACAGCCCTGAACCGGTATCAGCACGTGATCGGACAGACCCAGCGCCAACGCGACGATCGCGTCCTTGGCTCCGGCGAGGTCGATGACGATGAAATCGGCCTCACCCTTGAGTTCGCGGATATGACAGGGAAGCGAAGCCGGAGTGACGTGCGAAATCACCTCGAGATTGGCGACACGGCCGGACACTTCGGACCAGCTCGTGATCCAGCGCTGCGGATCGGCGTCCAGTACCACGACGCGGTTTCCCTGCCTCGCCAGTTCCGTCGACAGGATCAGCGCCGCGGTCGTCTTTCCCGCACCGCCCTTTGCATTGGCGAATGTGATGACCGCCATTTCTCTCACCTCGTCCTTGCTCGTTTCCGGTCCGCCGAGCGATGCACGGCGCGCGGTTTCCTTAATAGAACCTTGCAGAACATGGTTAACGAAATGGAAACTTTTGGCCCCCAAAAGTTAACCGTGGGGCGCATTTCCCGTTGAAGAGCAACGAAAAAGCCCGGAAAACATGGGTTTTCCGGGCTTGAAAAAATTAACGACGGCTCCCGTCAAATGCATTCGGCGAACAGCTTTTTGGCGGCATCGAGCGTCAGTTCGACGGGATTGCCGCCGGCCGTCGGATCGACGATCGCCATCTCGGCCATCTCGTCGATACGGTCCGTGCCGACACCAAGCGCCGACAGCTTGTCGGGAACGCCGAGTTCCTCCCGGAGCTGCAGCACATAGTCATAGAAACCGTCGAAACCGCCCGCAATGCCGAGATAGGCGGCGGCGCGACCGATCTTCTCCTCGATCGCGGAGCGGTTGAACCGCAGGACCGGGGGCATCACCACGGCGTTGGTCATGCCGTGATGGGTGTTGTAGATCGCGCCGACGGGATGCGACAGCGAGTGGATCGCGCCGAGCCCCTTCTGGAATGCGACCGCCCCCATGGCCGCCGCGCTCATCATGTTGGCACGGGCTTCGAGATCCGTGCCGTCCTTGTAGGCGCGCGGCAGATATTCCTTGACGAGCCGCATGCCCTCGAGGGCGATACCTGCCGACATGGGGTGATAGAAGGGAGACGAATAGGCTTCGAGGCAATGGGCAAAGGCGTCCATGCCCGTGCCGGCGGTGATCACCTTGGGCATGCCGACCGTCAGTTCCGGATCGCAGATCGTGACGCCAGGAAGGAACTTCGGATGGAAGATCACCTTCTTCACATGACTTGCCGAATTGGTGATGACGCTGGCGCGCCCGACTTCTGACCCGGTACCGGCGGTCGTCGGAACGGCGACGATCGGCGCGATACCTTCGACGCTCGCGCGGGTCCACCAGTCGCCGATATCCTCGAAGTCCCAGACCGGCCGCGTCTGGCCGGCCATGAATGCGACGCACTTGCCGAGGTCCAGGCCCGAGCCGCCGCCGAAGGCGACGACGCCGTCATGGCCGCCGTCACGGAACGCTTTCACGCCGGCTTCGAGGTTCCTGTCGTTGGGGTTCGGATCGACGTCCGCGAAGATCGCGCGTCCGAGGCCACCCGCTTCCAGAATATCGAGCGCCTGCTGCGTGATCGCCATCGGGGCAAGTCCGCGATCCGTTATGAGCAGCGGCTTCTTGATGCCGAGCGCCTTGCAGTGGTCGGCAAGCTCCTTGATCCGGCCGGCGCCGAATTTGACGGCGGTCGGATAGCTCCAGTTGGCGGTGATGGTCATGCGGTCACTTTCTTGAGGTGATAGGATTTCGGGCGGGTGAGGTTGTGGAAGCCGAGCACCGAGAGCGAGCCGCCCCGGCCGGTCTCCTTGACGCCGGTCCAGCACAGCGCCGGATCGAGATAGTCGGCGCGATTCATGAAAACCGTGCCGGTTTCGAGCTCACTGCCGATCCGCGCCGCGCGCTCCGCATCCTTCGTCCAGAGCGACGCGGTGAGACCGTACCGGCTGTCGTTCATC
Source organism: Sinorhizobium sp. M4_45 (assembly GCF_002885915.1). NCBI lineage: Bacteria > Pseudomonadati > Pseudomonadota > Alphaproteobacteria > Hyphomicrobiales > Rhizobiaceae > Sinorhizobium > Sinorhizobium sp. M4_45. Next base: position 402,697 of record NZ_NWVE01000001.1, on the reverse strand, counting down.
AATTCGATCGCCTCGGCGTCGCTCTTCACCTTCATGATGCCCACGGCCGGCCCGAAGGTTTCCTCGCGCATGAACTCCATGGAGTGATCGACGTCGACAAGGACTTGCGGCGCCAGATAGGCACCGCCATCGTCCTGCGGGAAGAGCTTCGGGTCGATCAGCGCCTTGGCACCCCTGGAGATCGCATCGGCGATCTGATTGCGCACGGTTGCCGCAAAGCGCTTGTGTGCCATCGGACCGAGCGTCGTCTCCGGATCGAGCGGATTGCCGAGCTTGTAATTGGACGCCCAGGCGACCGATTTCTCGACAAAGGCGTCGTAGAGCGACTCATGCACATAGATACGCTCGATGCCGCAGCAGCATTGGCCGGAATTGTAGGTCGCGCCGTCCATCAGCGTGTCGACGGCCGCGTCGAGGTCGGCATCCTCCATCACATAGCCAGGATCCTTGCCGCCGAGTTCGAGGCCGAGGCCGGTAAAGGTGCCGGCCGCCGCCCGCTCGATCGACCGGCCGCCTTCGACCGATCCGGTGAAGTTGATGAAGTCGAAGCTCTTGGCGGCAATCAGCGCCGCCGTCGTGTCGTGATCCAGGAACAGGTTCTGGAAAACGTCCGCCGGAACGCCCGCCTCGATGAAGGCGCGCACCATGCGCTCGCCGACGAGGATCGTTTGGCTGGCGTGCTTGAGGATCACGGTATTGCCGGCCATCAGCGCCGGCGCGACCGTGTTGATCGCGGTCATATAGGGATAGTTCCACGGAGCGATGACGAAGACGACGCCATGCGGCTCGCGCGCGATGCGCCGCTCGAAGCGGTCGCTCTCCTCCACGACGAGCGGCTTCAGCGCATCGGCCGCGATCGAAGCGACGTAATTGGAGCGCTCGTTGAATCCCTTGAATTCGCCGCCATAGCGCACCGGCCGGCCCATCTGCCAGGCGAGTTCCGGCACCACCTCGTCGACCATCTCGTTGAGGCGTGCCACGCCGGCAAGCACCAGCTTCACACGTTCATCGAGCGGGCGCCTGGCCCAGGCCTTCTGCGCGAGGCGCGCATGTGCCACGGCCTGCCTCGCCATCTCCAGCGGCATTGCCGGGCGCTCGGCATAAACCTCGCCGTCGACCGGCGAAACACATCGGATCATCGTCATGATCGTCTTCCTGTTCTCATTTCACAATGAATTCCCCTCCCCAACCCTCCGCACGAGAGGGAGGGGCTTAGCTTGCGGCACCGCTCCCCACGGTAATTCGGCCATGCTCCTTGTGGAGGCATCGGCTTTCGATAGGAGGGTGCCGCAACGTAGCCCCTCCCCCTCGTGGGGAGGGATTGGGGAGGGCGTTGTTACGCCCTTTCGAACCCGCGCGCGACCTCCCAGTCCGTCACCCGCCGGTCATATTCCTGCTGCTCCCATTCTGCGGCGTGCACATAATGATCGACAACCTCTTCGCCGAAAGCGGCACGCAGCATCTTCGAACCGGAAAGCGCCTCGCTCGCCTCTCTCAGCGTATGCGGGATCTCGCGCACCTCCTTGCCCTGATAGGCGTCGCCCACGAAGGGCGCCTCCAGTTCCATCTTGTTCTCGATGCCGGAAATGCCGGCCGCGATCAGGGCGGCAAAGGCAAGGTACGGATTGAGATCGGAGCCGCCGACGCGGCACTCGATACGGATTGCCTTGCTGCCCTCACCGCAGAGGCGATAGCCGGCCGTGCGGTTGTCCTTGCTCCAGATCGCCTTGGTCGGAGCGAAGGTGCCGGCCATGAAGCGCTTGTAGGAGTTGATATAGGGCGCCAGGAAATAGGTTACCTCGCTCGCATGGGCGAGCTGACCGGCCACATAATGGCGCATGAGCTCAGACATGCCATACTGCCCGTTCTTGTCGAAGAACAGCGGCGTTTCTCCGTCCTTGCTCCAGAGCGACTGGTGAATGTGCGACGAGGAGCCGGCGGCCGAGTAGTTCCACTTGGCAAGGAAGGTGATCGCCTTGCCGCGCTGCCAGGCGATTTCCTTGCAGCCGTTCTTGATGATCGCATGCCGGTCGGCCATCGTCACGGCCTCGGCGTAACGGACGTTGATCTCCTCCTGGCCGGCGGACGCCTCGCCCTTGGAGTTCTCGACCGGGATCCCGGCACCCTGAAGACCGTTGCGGATCGCCCGCATCACATCCTCTTCCTTGGTCGTCTGGAAGATGTGGTAATCCTCGTTGTAGCCGCTGGCGAGCTGCAGGTCGCGATATCCCGAGAGCCTCGCATCGTCATAGGACTGATCGAAGAGGAAGAATTCGAGTTCGCTCGCCATATAGGCCTTGAAGCCCATGGCTTCGAGGCGCGCCACCTGCTTCTTCAAAATGGCGCGCGGCGAGTGCGGCACTTCCGCATGCGTGTCATGGTCCAGCATGTCGCAGAGGACCAGCGCGGTGCCTTCGAGCCACGGAATGCGCCGGAGGGTCGAGAGGTCCGGCTTCATCGTGTAGTCGCCGTACCCTTTCTCCCAGCTCGTCGCCTTGTAGCCGGGAACGGTCTCCATCTCCATATCCGTCGCAAGCAGGTAGTTGCAGCTATGCGTCTCCTTCCATGCGCTTTCCACGAAATATTCCGCATGAAACCGCTTGCCCATCAGCCGGCCCTGCATGTCGACCTGGCAAGCCAGCACCGTGTCGATGCGGCCCTCGGCCACGTCTCTCTTCAAATCATCGAATGTATAGTTCGCGCTCATGGGAAGGTCCTGGTTCCGGTCTGCTACCGGTAGAATTGTTCCGTCCATCTCCGGGGCCGCATCGCAGCCCCGGGTGTCAGTTGCTGGGCCCCGATCAGGTATAGCGATAGGGCGGCCCGGCCTTTTCCATTGTCTCGCGGTACTTCTTCAATATCTCTACGACCTTGGCCGCGCGCGGGCTGGTGGCAGCAATCTCGTCCCAGAATTTCAGGGCCTCCGCTTCAACCGTTTTCCATTCCTCGTCCGGAATGGTCGTCAGTTCCAGCTTGGTGCCTTCGGCGCGCAACTTCGCCTCGCCGCCCCAGTACCAGTGCTGGCGATAGTAATGCGAGGAGTCGATGCAGAGGCGGAACAGCGTCTGCAGATGCTCCGGCACCTCCTTCCACCGTGCGGAGTTCGCAAAAAACGATCCGCACCAGGCGCCGGAGATATTGTTCGTCAGGAAGTACTTGGTGACGTCCGCCCAGCCCACCGTGTAGTCCTCGGTAATCCCCGACCAGGCGAGCCCGTCGAGTTCGCCCGTCTGCATGGCGACCTGCACGTCCTCCCAGGGCAGAGTGACGGGAACGACGCCGAAACGCGTCAGAAACTTGCCCGCGGTCGGGAAGGTGAAGATGCGCAGGCCCTTGAGGTCCGCAAGCGTCTTGATCGGCTTCACCGTTGCAAAGTTGCAGGGATCCCAGGATCCGGCCGAAAGCCAGGTGACCCCTTCGACTTCTCCGTAGGCTTCGGCCCAGATCTCGTTGAGGCCGTACTGATGAAAGAGCGTCGGCACGTCCAGGCTGTAGCGCGAAGCGAATGGGAAATAGCCGCCGAATACCTTGATGTCGACCGGTGAAGCCATCGAGTCGTCGTCGCTCTGAACCGCATCGATCGTACCGGCCTGCATGGCGCGGAACAATTCGCCGGTCGGCACGAGCTGATCGGCGGTGTAAAGGTCGATCTGCATCTCGCCATTGGCGGCCTTGTTGAAGGCATCGATCGCCGGCTTGATGACATGTTCGGCGAGCGCCGGGCCGGCATAGGTCTGCAGGCGCCAGGTGATCTTTCCGGATTGCGCACGCACTGCCGGGGCAGCAAGCGCCGTCGTTCCGGCCGCGGCTGCAAGCCCGGCCTTCTTCAGAAAATCGCGTCTGTTGGTCATGTCCGTTTCCCTCTGTTTTCGTTCAACGTTCACTTCTTTTTCGGAGCCCCCCATCGGAAGGTCTCACCTCTTGCGGCGCAAGGCGCCGGCTCCCCGTCAGCCCTTCACATAGACATGGTGCGGCAGCCACAGTGCGATCTCCGGAAACGCCGTCACGATTGCCAGTCCCACGAGCATCACCAGGACGAAGGGGAGCACCGATCTGTAGATGTCCATCAGCGATATCTCGGGAGGAGCCATCGCACGCATCAGGAACAGGTTGTAGCCGAAGGGCGGAGTCATGTAGGCGATCTGGCAGGTTATCGTGTAGAGCACGCCGTACCAGATCAGATCGAAGCCGAGGCTGCCGACGAGAGGTATGTAGAGCGGGGCGACGATCACCAGCATGGCTGTGTCGTCGAGGAACGTGCCCATGACCAGATAGGAAAGCTGCATCAGGATCAGCACTTCCCACGGGCCCAGCCCCCATTTCTCCAGGAACAGGAACTCGATCGCCTTGACCGCTCCCAGACCGTCGAAGACCGCACCGAAGCAGAGCGCTGCCAGGATGATCCACATGAACATGCAGGAGATGCCGAGTGTCTGCTCGATCGTCTTGTCGAAAACGGTCCATGTCAGACGCCCCTTCCACCAGGCCGCTACGAGGGCAGAAAGCGCCCCCACGGCGGAGCTCTCGACAAGGCTTGTGACGCCCATCACGAAGAGGCCCATCATCAGAAAGAAGATCATGAAGGGGAGGATGCCGGCGCGTAACAGCTTGAGCTTTTCGGCAAGCGGGACGTTCCGCTCCTCCTTGGGAAGCGCGGGCCCAAGATGCGGCTGTATCTTGCAGCGAAAGACCACATAGATCGAAAACAGCAGTGCCAGAAGCAACCCCGGAAACACGCCTGCAAGCCAGAGCTGCCCCACCGGCTGACGCGCGATCATGCCGTAGAGCACCAGCACGACGCTCGGCGGAACCAGAATGCCGAGTGAACTGCCCGCCTGAATGACTCCGGTCACCATCGTCTTGTCGTAGCCGCGGCGCAGGAGCTCGGGCAGCGCAATGGTCGCGCCGATCGCCATTCCCGCAACGCTGAGTCCGTTCATCGCGGAAATGATGACCATCAGCCCGATGGTGCCGAGCGCAAGCCCGCCGCGCAGGCCGCCCATCCACACGTGGAACATCTTGTAGAGATCCTCGGCGATCCCGGACTCCGACAGCATGTAGCCCATGAAGATGAAGAGCGGCAAAGTGAGCAGCGGATACCATTTCATCAGCTTCATCGAAGCGGCGAAGGCCATCTCGAAGCCGCCATTGCCCCAGAGGAAGGCAGCCGAAACCGCGCCGACGACACCGATGGCCGCGAAGACCCTTTGCCCGGTCAGCATCGTCATCATCATGGACGAGAACATCATGAAGGCGATCATCTCGTAGCTCATGCGATCGGCCTCCCCATCGCCCGGGCAAGGTCCTTGATGAAGATGGACGTTGCCTGCAGGAGAGTGAGTGCGATGCCTATCGTCATGACGATCTTGATCGGCGCCATGTAGGGTGCCCAGCTCGAATAGCTGGTCTCACCGTATTTCAACGCGTAAGCAGTGCTGGAAACGCCCCCATAAAGCAGGAAGCCCAGATAGACGAAGAGCATGAGGATGGTGATCGCATCGACCGCAGCGCGCGTGCGCGCAGTCCAGCGGCCATAGACCAGGTCCATACGCACGTGGCTGTCGAGCTGGAGCGAATAGGCCCCACCCAGCAGGTAGTATGCCGCCATGACGAATTGTGCCATTTCGAGCGTCCAGAGCGACGGCAGCAGCCAGGCCTTCGATACGGACGAATAGAGCAGAATGCCCATCATCGCGAAGATCAGATACATGGTCGTCCGGCCGACGCGGCGATTGAAGCCGTCGACCGTCCGCACATAGGTTTTCAAATATTCAGGCATCGCGGCGCCCTGCCCCGCGCGCGCCGTCAGGACGAGGAAGCTCCCCTCCCATAGCTGCCGATCCGATCATGGGCTGCATCTCTCCTGTTCACCGTCATCACCGCGGCTTCGCCGCTCCCCGGGTCTATTATTGTGCCGGAAGGGCAACCGCGCTCGTTGCGAGCAGCCCCGCCAGATAATCGGCCATGACCCTTTGGCCGACTTTATCGCGGATGAGATCGTTGCGGATCTCGATCATGACGTTGGGCACGCCAAGGCGGATACCGTATTCGATCAGACTGTGCGTCACGCCGTCGGCCGGTCCGTAAGGTTCGTTGCGGCGGACGTCGTATCCCGCCTCCGCGGTCGCCGCGGCGGCAAGCATGCGCTCCGCGAGCCGGCTGTCCGCATCGTGCAGAATGCCGAGCTCGACGGTCCGCGGCTTGCCGAAATAGATCGGCGTGAAACTGTGTATGGTCACGAGAACCGGCCCTCTGCGCGCGGCCTTGCGGTCTGCCACCGCGCGCGTGACCGCCGCGTGAAACGGCAGGTAAATCTCCTGGATCCGCGCCTGCCGCTCCGCGGCCGACAGGGCGACGTTGCCGGGCACCTCATAGGTCTCGCTGACGGAAGGCATCGCCGCAGCCGCTTCCGGCGGTCTGTTGCAGTCATAGGCAAGGCGCGAAAAACGCTGATGAATCAAGGTGCCATCCAGCTCTTTGGAGAGCAGCCGGGAGACAGCCAACGCGCCGGGATCCCAGGCGATATGGCTTTCGAGCGCTTCTCCGGAGAGACCGAGCGTTCCCAGGCGTTCGGGCATACGGTTCGAGGCATGCTCGCAGACGAAGAGAAAATCTCCCGCTGCTTCAGCGTTCTCGATCGCGACCGGGTCGCCCTCTGCCTCAGTCAAAAGTCTCGTCAAAACCGGCTCCCCAATGCCTTGGCAGACGATGATTATGAAGAGAATTCTTCACGAATGGGCTGCTGTCAATGGAAAACTGAAACGATCTTTTCAAAATTGCGATTGACTCCGATTGTGACAGCGATGTTTAATTTCCGGCAAGCTGGCAAAGACCGGCCAAGGGGACGACATTGAACGGCAACACGGCTTCCATGACGGTGTCGGATGTGATCAGCGCACATTTCGCCGCGCTGACGCGCGCCGAAAGGCAGTTGGCGGAGACACTTCTCGATAATTACCCGGTCTCCGGTCTCGGCTCGATCACCACCGTTGCAGAGAACGCCGGCGTTTCGACGCCGACGGTCGCCCGCATGGTTCAGAAGCTCGGTTTTCGCGGCTTCCCGGACTTTCAGGCACGGCTTCATCAGGAGCTCGAGGCGACGATTTCCAATCCGATCGCGAAGCACGACCGCTGGGCGGCCAGCGCGCCGGGAACCCATACGCTCAACCGCTTCGCCGACGCGGTCATGGGAAACATGCGCCAGACGCTGTCGCAGATCGAGCCCGCGGAGTTCGACACGGCCGCCGCACTCGTTGCCGATTTGAAGCGCAGGGTCTATCTCGTCGGCGGGCGCATCACCCGCTCTCTCGCGGATTACCTCTTCACTCATCTTCAGGTCATCCGAACCGGCGTGACGCAGATCGCCGCGAACCCGAGTTCGTGGCCGCATTACGTGCTGGACATGCGCCCGGGAGACGTCCTCATCCTGTTTGACATCCGCCGTTACGAGCAGGAAATGGAAACGCTCGCCCGCTCCGCCCGAGACCGCGGCGTCGAGATCATCCTCTTCACGGACCAGTGGGGCTCTCCGGTCGCCAAGTCTTCATCGAAGGTTTTCCGCGCCCGGATCGAGGTTCCCTCCGCATGGGACAGTTCCGTCATGCTGCTCTTCCTCGTGGAGGCGCTGATCGAGGCGGTACAGAGCTCGAACTGGGACCAAACCCGGGACCGGATGAAGACGCTGGAGGGCCTGTTCGATTCCACCCGCATTTTCCGCAAGCCGGTCTAGGAGGGCTCCGGCGGCTTGAATTCTCTGATGGAAGAGCATTCAGGCGACATTCGAATGCAACCGGGGCGGATTGCTCCGAAGCCGACATATCTGCCGCAGGCGGGACAAAGCCTGTCACATAAGCTTCATCGCATATCTTTAACTGCATCGGCGAAATTGACTGAAAACCCAATAAGGAGAACCCCAGTGATTTCAAGGACTCAACGCCTGCTCTCGCTTTCGACCGCCATGCTGCTCGCAACGACGGCAGTAGCCGTTGCCGAGCCGAGCGAAGAGCTCATCGCAGCCGCCAAGAAGGAAGGCACGCTGACGACAATCGCGCTCCCGCACAATTGGTGCGGGTACGGCGACGTGATCGCCGGCTTCAAGGCCAAATACGGCATCGAAGTCAACGAACTGAACCCGGATGCGGGCTCCGGAGACGAGATCGAGGCGATCAAGGCCAACAAGGGCAACACCGGCCCGCAGGCACCCGACGTCATCGACGTCGGCCTCTCGTTCGGTCCCTCGGCCAAGGCCGAAGGCCTGATTCAGCCCTACAAGGTCTCTACCTGGGACACGATTCCGGACACGGCCAAGGATCCGGAAGGCTATTGGTACGGCGACTATTACGGCGTTCTCTCCTTCGTGGTGAACACCGATATCGTCAAGGACGTGCCGAAGGACTGGGCGGACCTCAAGAAGTCCGACTATGCGAACTCGGTCGCCCTCGCCGGCGATCCGCGCGCATCCAACCAGGCGGTGCAGGCGGTCTATGCCGCCGGCCTCGCGGCCGGCGAAACCGATGCGGCAAAGGCCGGGGAAGCGGGCCTGGCCTTCTTCGCCGAGGTCAACAAGGCCGGCAACTTCGTCCCGGTCATCGGCAAGTCCGCCTCGCTTGCGCAAGGCTCGACGCCGATCATCATCGCCTGGGACTATAACGGCCTCTCCTGGCGCGACAGCCTGAACGGCAACCCGCCGGTCGAAGTCGTCGTCCCGGCCTCCGGCGTCGTCGCCGGCGTCTACGTGCAGGCGATCTCTGCCTTCGCTCCGCATCCGAACGCCGCCAAGCTCTGGATGGAATATCTTTATTCGGACGAAGGTCAGCTCGGCTGGCTGAAGGGCTACTGCCACCCGATCCGCTTCAACGACCTCGTCAAGAACGGCAAGGTTCCGCAGGAAATGCTCGACAAGCTGCCGCCGGCCGCATCCTACGAAAAGGCCGTGTTCCCGACACTCGACGAGCAGGCCAAGGGCAAGGAAGCGATCACCACCAAATGGGACAGCGTCGTCGGCGCGAGCGTGCAGTAACCGCCATTGCGTACCTCCCCGCCTCGTACGTGGCGGGGAGGTCATTTTCCTCCGACGCCGGGACAGCCGAAAGCTTTATGACCACGACAACAGCAGCAGCACCCCTGATCAGCAAACGAGCGATCATCGACTGGCTGGGCATCGCGCCCTTCATGATTTTCGCGCTGATGTTCCTGGTCGTTCCGACGCTCTATCTCGTCACCGGCGCCTTCCTCACGCCTGCAGGCGAGTTCACCTTCAAGAATATCGGCGATCTCTTCACGCCCTCGATCCTCTCCGCCTACTGGATTTCGATCCGCGTATCGGTCGCCTCCTCGCTCGGCGGCGCGCTCATCGGCTTTTTCCTTGCGTGGGCGATCGTGCTTGGCGGGCTGCCGGGCTGGATTCGCTCCGGGCTCCTCACCTTTTCCGGCGTCGCCTCCAACTTCGCGGGCGTTCCGCTCGCCTTCGCCTTTCTCGCCACCCTCGGCCGCACCGGTCTTGTCACCGTGTTTCTGCGCGACTGGTTCGGCTTCAATCTCTATTCGACGGGGTTCAATCTCCTGAGCTTCCTCGGCCTCACCATCACCTACATGTATTTCCAGATCCCGCTGATGGTGCTGATTCTTACGCCGGCGCTCGACGGCATGAAGAAGGAATGGCGCGAAGCTTCCGAAATTCTCGGCGCCTCCACCTGGCAATACTGGCGCATGGTGGCGCTGCCGATCCTCTGGCCGAGCCTGCTCGGCACGACGCTCCTGCTCTTCGCCAACGCCTTCGGCGCGATCGCCACCGCCTACGCGCTGACCGGCAGTTCGCTCAATATCGTGCCGATCCTGCTCTATGCGCAGATCCGCGGCGACGTGCTCCATAATCCGAATCTCGGCTATGCGCTGGCGCTCGGCATGATCGTCATCACCGGCATCTCCAATATTCTCTACATCTGGCTGCGGATGCGCGCCGAACGGTGGCAGAAATGAAAGCAAGACGTCTCGGTGCCTGGATCGCCATCGCCATCGGAGCGAGCTATTTCATCGTCCCGCTGCTCGGCACGCTGGAATTCTCGCTGCGCATGCGCCGCGATGCCTATTCCTTCGACGCTTACCGGTCGGTCTTCTCCGACTTCCAGTTTCGCGAGACCTTCGGCTATTCGATGCTGATGGCGTTTTTCACGATCATCTTCGGCATGCTGCTGGTGGTGCCGACCGCCTACTGGGTGCGGCTGCGCCTGCCCCAGGTCCGCCCCGTCATCGAGTTCATCACGCTGCTGCCGCTCGTCATTCCGGCGATCGTCATCGTCTTCGGCTATCTCAGACTCTATAATTCCTCATCGTTCCTGCCGCTGACCGGCTCCACTTCCGGGACCAATGCGCTCCTGATGTTCTCCTACATGACGCTGTCGCTTCCCTATATGTACCGCGCCGTCGACACGGCGATGCGGGCCATCGATGTCAGAACGCTGACCGAGGCCGCGGAAAGCCTCGGCGCCAAATGGCCGACCATCCTCTTCCGCTGCATTTTCCCGAATGTGATGAGCGGCGTGCTTTCCGGTGCCTTCATCACCTTCGCGATCGTCATGGGCGAATTCACCATGGCGGCGCTCCTCAACCGCCCGGCCTTCGGCCCCTATCTGCAGCTTGTCGGCGCCAACAAGGCCTACGAGCCTTCGGCGCTCGCCGTCATCGCATTCGCGATCACCTGGCTCAGCATGGGATTGATCCAGCTCGTATCGCGCTTCCAGAAATCCGCTCCGGCCAAGGCTTGATCACATGGCATTCCTGCAACTGACCAACATCCAGAAATCCTTCGGCCCGGTTCAGGTCGTGCATAATTTCGACATGGGGATCGACAAGGGCGAGTTCGTCTCCTTCCTCGGCCCCTCCGGCTGCGGCAAGACGACCATACTGCGCATGATCGCCGGCTTCGAAACGCCGTCCGGCGGCTCGATCTTCATCGACGGCAAGGACCAGGGCACGCTGAAGCCCAACCAGCGCAATATCGGCATGGTGTTCCAGTCCTACGCACTCTTTCCCAACATGAATGTTCACGACAATGTCGCCTTCGGCCTCAAGGTCGCCGGCGCCTCCAAAACGGAGATCGAGGCTCGGGTGAAGCAGATGCTCGGACTGATCAAGCTCGAGCATCTGGCGGACCGTTTCCCCTATCAATTGTCCGGCGGACAGCAGCAGCGCGTGGCGCTTGCCCGCGCCCTCGCCGTCAAGCCGCAGGTGCTGCTCCTCGACGAGCCGCTCTCCGCGCTCGATGCAAAAATCCGCATCTCGCTGCGGGAGGAGATCCGGCAGATCCAGCAGCAGCTCGGCATCACCACGGTATTCGTGACGCACGACCAGGAAGAGGCACTGTCGATCTCCGACCGGATCGTCGTCATGAATGCCGGCCGCGCCGATCAGATCGGCACCCCTTTCGAGATCTACAACACCCCGGCCACACGATTCGTCGCCTCCTTCGTCGGCACGCTCAACATCATCGAGGGCAAGGTGGCCGATCCCGCAAGCGGCGCGGTCACCATAGGCGGGCAGCGGATTTCGCTGAAAGAGCCGATAGCCGGGGCAAAGGGCGGCGACAGCATTTCGCTGGCACTCAGGCCGGAAGCAGGCTCAATCGCCGAGGGCGCCAGGGGCGATACCGCACTTCCGGGCCAAGTCGTATCGAGGAGTTTTCTCGGCTCCGTCATCCGCACCAAGCTGCGGGTCGGCGAAGACATCATCTCCTTCGATATGTTCAACGATCCGGGCATGACCCCGCCGGTCGCCGGCGAGAGCGTCACGCTGCGCTTCGCGGCAAAGGACCTGCTCGTCATCCGCGAATAGACCGCGGAATGAATTGTTCAGAGGTGCGAAATCCTTGGAAAATTCTGTCGTGATTTTTCGCTTTCACGTCGCAGCACAGATTTGACGGCGGCGAAACAGCCGCTATAGTCGCAAGCGTTCTCAGGGCGGGGTGAAATTCCCCACCGGCGGTAGCGAACACAGGATCGGGAATGGTCGGTGGTCGAAGCCCGCGAGCGCTTCGCATTTTCGTGCGAAGGTCAGCAGATCCGGTCGAATTCCGGAGCCGACGGTTATAGTCCGGATGGAAGAGAGCAAGCAGAGGCGTCGCCCCTCCCCGGGGTCTTCGCACATGCATGTTCGCCCGACGGGATCATTGGAAAATGCCAACCCTGAAAGGCTTGAGACCATGACCATACTTTCCCATCCCTCCGCCAAGATCGCCATCGTCCGCGCCCGCTGGCACGCCGATATCGTCGATCGTTGCGTTGACGCCTTCATTGCGCAATGGACGAAACTCGGCGGCAGCGCCGCCGATGTCGAGATCTTCGACGTGCCGGGAGCGCTCGAAATCCCGCTGCATGCGCAGGCGCTCGCCAGGACCGGCCGCTACGCGGCGATCCTCGGCACCGCCTTCGTCGTCAATGGCGGCATCTATCGCCACGACTTCGTCGCCGGGACGGTGCTCGACGGCATGATGCGCGTCCAGCTCGATACCGACGTGCCGGTGCTCTCCGCGGTCCTGACACCCCACAACTTCCAGGAAAGCGAGCCTCTGATCGCCTTCTTCCGCGACCATTTCGTCGTCAAGGGCGAGGAAGCCGCGAATGCCTGCGCGCAGATTCTCGATGCGCGTGCGAAGCTCGCGCTGGTCGACGCCTGAAACGGTGCTGCCCCTCTCCCCGGGCTAAACCCGAGAGGCGCAGATGTACCAATTCCATTCAGAAAAGGGGCGCGGTCGGCATCGGCCGCGCCTTCACATTGAAGCGATTGAAACCCCACGCGATCCGCGATAACAAACTTGAATAACACTTGAAGGATTACTGCGGTCGGGCTTGGCAAGCCGGCAGGACCGGAGAAAGCGACGATGACATTTCAGCCGCGCATGCAGAACAGGATCAGCGGGTTTTCGATCATCGGCGGCCTCAACCGCAGAGAGTGGAATGGTGTGGTCGCGGATGTCTGGGATGTGGAATGCGTTCCGCATGCGGGCGGCTATTATATCGCCGAGGACCCCCGCATGTTCATCGTGCTCGACGCCAAGGGCGGCGGCAATTGCAGGGTGAAGCTCGCCGCAAACGGCAAGGGTGCCGTCCAGAACTACCATCGGCAGGCCCTCTCCTATATCCCGGCCGGAATGGAGCTCTGGACCGATGTCGTCGACATCCATTACATCCGGCATCTCGATCTTCACTTCGACATCGATGCACTCGGCAGACGCCTGAAGGAAGACCTCGACGCCGCGGCAATCGAGACGCCCCGGCTGATGTTCCAGGACCAACGCTTCCTCGCGATCGCCGGCCTGATCGCAGCCGAGTGCCTCAATCCCCAGCCCCTCCACGATCTTTACGGCGACGGCCTCACGGTGGCGCTTTTCATCGATCTCATGAAGATCGGCAAGCGAAGCGGCCGCAAGCGCAGCCAGCTTGCGGCGTGGCAATTGCGGCGGGCCGTCGATTTCATCGAGGAGAATTTCGCCCGTAATGTCCGGCTCGAGGAACTCGCCGACCTCACGGGGCTTTCCCAATCGCATTTCAGTCACGCCTTCAAGGCTTCGACGGGTGTCGCGCCTCACCAGTGGCACATCAATGCGCGGGTCGAACGGGCAAAGCAGATGCTGCTCAGGAGCGACGCCCCGCTGACCTCGGTTGCCGCCGAGACGGGCTTTGCCGATCAGGCGCACTTCACCCGTGTGTTTCGCAAGGCAGTCGGCACGACTCCGGCCTTCTGGAAGAAAAGTCACACCGCCTGACCAGTCCGCCGGCAGCGCGCAGTTTTGCCCAAAATCGTTCAATTTCCCGATATCGGGACAAGCGCCGCCAAAATAGTTGATCTAGACACTCATCTTATCGTCGACAGTGCCGGTCACGCGGGGCAACGCGGGGCCGGCCGATTTTTCGAGGCATGATTGAGATGAAGTTCAGGATTCGCGGGGCGCATCTGAAGACTCTTCTGGCGAGGGGAGCAGCGCTCGCGCCGCTGATGATGAGCGGAATGGCGCTGGCGCAGGAGGGAAACGCCACGCAGCTCGAGCGGATCGTCGTCGAGGGCGGCATTGCGACGGGCGCCAGCGCGAGCGGACCGGTGGACGGCTACGTCGCAAAGGCGACTGCAACCGGGTCGAAAACCGCCACGCCGCTCAACGAAATCCCCCAGTCGGTCTCCGTCGTTGGCCGCGAGGAACTGGACGATCGCGCCGTGGTCAACAAGGTCGACGAGGCCTTGCGCTATACACCCGGCGTCCTGTCGGCACCTTTCGGCACCGATCCCGACACGGACTGGTTCTACATCCGCGGCTTCGATGCGGCCCAGACCGGCCTCTTCCTCGACGGCCTGCCGCTCTTTAGCTTCGGTTTCGGCAATTTCCAGATCGACCCTTTCATGCTGGAGCGGATCGAGGTGCTGAAGGGCCCGGCCTCCGTGCTCTATGGCGGGTCCAATCCGGGCGGCATCATCAATCTGATCAGCAAGCGTCCGCTCGATGAGCCGCTCTATTACACCGAAGTCGGCATCAACAGCGACGGCAACGCCTTCACCGGCTTCGACATCAGCGACAAGCTGAACGATGACGGAACGGTTCGCTACCGCCTGACCGGAAAGGTCGCCGGCGGCGACAACTATTCGGACTATTCCGAGGACTTGCGCGGTTTCATCCTTCCTCAGGTGACCTATGCGCCCGACGATGCGACCAGCCTGACCGTCTTCGGCCTGTTCCAGGGTCTGGACCAGGTTCATGTGGGCAACGGCTTCCTGCCCTATGTCGGAACCGTGGTCGATGCTCCCTTCGGCAAGATCGACCGCGACGCCTATTTCGGCGAGCCGGACATGGACGAAGGAACCTACGCCCAGCAGATGGCCGGCTATGAGTTCACGCACGACTTCGACAACGGCTGGAAATTTACGCAAAACGCCCGCTATGCCCATCTCCACAAACACGAGAACTATCCGTATCCCTACGGCTTCGGCAATGTCGATCCGATCGCTCCCGAATACCTTCTGAACCGCATCGGTTTCGAGGCCACCTCGAAAGTCGACAGCTTTGCGATCGACAACCGCGCCGAGACGGAATTCGACCTCGGCGCCACGAGCCACACCTTCCTTGCCGGCCTGGATTACAAATATTATCGACTGGACCACATTGGCGCCTCGGGAGACGCTACGCCGATCAGCCCGACCGATCCGGTTTACGGTGTGCCGCAGGGCCCGAAATCCGTGTACATCAACCAGGTTTTCACGCAGCAGCAGATCGGCATCTATGCTCAGGATCAAGTGCGCTTCGGCGACGGTTGGCTGGCCACGCTCAATGGGCGATACGACTATGTGGACACCGACCTCAGGAACGGCGCCACGGCCTGGGCCGCACCTTCGAACTTCGGATATGACGACGGAGCGCTCAGCGGCCGGGCCGGCCTTGCCTACGAGTTCGAAAGCGGCGTTACGCCCTATTTGAGCGTAGCGACGTTCTTCAATCCGCTCGTGGGCTCGCGCGACTCGAACCCGGATCCCGCGGTCACGACGCTGGTGCCCCTGAAGCCCGAAGAAGGCTACCAATACGAAGCGGGGATCAAATACGAGCCGTCGTTTATCGATGGTTTGTTCACCGCCTCGGTCTTCCAGATAACCAAGCAGAACGTCCAGGTGACCGACACACTCGGTGTTTCGACACCGCTCGGCGAGGTGCGCTCCCGCGGTTTCGAGCTCGAAGGCAAGGTGAATATCGACGAAAACTGGAAGGTCGTCTCGGCGTTCAGCTATACCGATCTGGAGATCACGGAAGACACCAACCCGTCGCTGCTCGGCAAGTCGCCCTATCTCATACCCGAGACTCAGGCCGCTCTGTGGCTCGACTACACCGTGACCGGCGGCGCGTTCGAAGGCATGAGCCTCGGTGCGGGCGTGCGCCGCCAGGGCGAGTCCTGGGCCGACGCCGCGAATACGAAGAAGGTCCCGGCGGCGACGCTCGTAGATGCCGCCATCCGCTATGAGAAGAACGACTGGACGGCGTCGCTCAACGTCGCCAACCTGTTCGACAAGGACTATGTCGCGGGCTGCCAGGGTCTCCTGACCTGCGGCTACGGCGAAAGCCGGACTTTCACGCTGAAGCTCAGCAAGAAGTGGTGACGGGTGGTACTTCCCCTCATAGGCAGAGCCGGATGTGGGGGAACTCATCCACCGCCCCTTCAACGAAAACACCCGGCATTGCTGCCGGGCGTCTCGCTGCGTGCGCATGAGGGAGGATCGGCACGCGCCGCAGAATTCGCGACCGTTACTTCGCCTGATCCAGGCGGTCGATCGCTTCGACATTTGCCGCCGACGGACCGTTGGGGTCGAACTCGGAGGCCAGCCACGTATCGACGATCGATTTCGCCAGTTCCGGGCCGATGACGCGCGCGCCCATGGTGATGATCTGGGCGTTGTTGGATTTGGCCGCCCGCTCGGCGGAATAGGTATCGTGGGTCAGCGCGGCGCGGATGCCCGGCACCTTATTGGCCGAGATGCACACGCCGATGCCGGTGCCGCAGATCAGAATGCCGCGCTCGTTTTCGCCGGCCGTGATCGTCTGCGCCAGATCGCGGGAGAGATCGGCATAGTAGCCGGTCTGACTCAGGTCCTTGACTTCGAGATCGCTTCTCTTGGCGAGATGCGCGGCGATGACGTCGAGCAGGGGCTTGCCGGCACTGTCGGCTCCAATCGCGATTTTCATGTCGTTTCCTTTCCGTAAGGTGTTGTTGCCTGACCCGGCGATGCTCAGATCGCCCGGGCTACGCGTTGCAGAATGTCGAGATAGCCGCCCACGTCCCAGGCGGAGCGGCCGATGAAGAGCCCGTCGATATGGCGCTGGAGGATCAATTCCTCGCAGTTCTGCGGATTGACGCTGCCGCCATAGAGTACCGGAACCTTCACGCCGAGTGCACGCTCGGCGACTTCGCCAATGCGGCGGTGGCGGGCATCCGCATAGTCGGCGGTGGCCGGTATGCCGTTGACGCCGATCGCCCAGACCGGCTCATAGGCCAGGAGAACGGGCGCCGTCCGCGCCGCGCCTTCGAGAAAGGCAAAGGCGCCTTCCACCTGGCGCTTCAGGACCGTATCCGCCTCGCCCGCCTCGCGTTCGGCGAAAGTCTCGCCGATGCAGATCAACGGCACGAGCCCATGCTTGACGGCGGCTGCCGTCTTCAGGCCCACGGTGCGGTCGGTCTCGCCGAAATGCTCCCGCCGCTCGCTGTGGCCGAGCTCGACGATGTCGAGATCGCAATCCCTGAGCATGACCGGAGAAATTTCGCCGGTCCAGGCGCCCGCATCGTCCCAGTGCATGTTCTGCGCACCGACCTTGACGCTCGTCGCCTTAAGCCTTTCCTTCACCTGCCGCACGGCGGTGAACGGAGGAATGACGAAGCGCTGTATCCGCTGATCGCGCCCATCCTCGGCGGCCGCAAGACCGTCGGCGAAGACCATTGTCTCGGCCAGCGTCTTGTTCATCTTCCAGCTCGTGCCGACCCAGAGACCAGACTTGCTCATGCGTTCTCCAATATTTTCCGATTGTCGATCCTGACGAGCTTGACGCCGGCGTCGCCGAGCGCCGCCGTATTCCCCTCGGACACTTCGCTTCCGGTCAGCACCGCATCGAAGGCCTCCAGCCCCGTCAGGAAATGCAGGGCCGACCGGCCGAACTTGCCGTGGTCCACCAGGAGATATTTGCGGCTGGCGGATTTCACCATCTGGCGCTTGATCTGCACGACCTCCTGATCCTGGTGGAACGCTGACGCGCCCTCGACGGCCGAACTCGACAGGAAGGCCACGTCGGCGCGCAGCGAACGCAGCGCCTCCTCGGTGACGACACCGAAAAAGCCGTTGAATTTCTTGCTGTAATGCCCGCCGAGCGCGATCAGGTTGATGCCCGGGGCTCCCGAAAGATCGGCGATGACGCCGAGATTGTTGGTGATGACGGTGAGCGGGCGAATATCCCTTAGAAACCCGGAGATCGCTCCGGCCGTCGAGCTGTCGTCGATGATGACGCTCTGGCCGGGCTCGATCAGCGTCGCGGCATGTTCCGCAAGGCGGCGCTTCTCGCCCGTCGCGATCTTTTCACGGTAGCGGAAATCGCTTTCGAATTGCGGGCTCGACTGGATGGAAGCGCCGCCATGGACCTTTCGCAGGAGCCCCGCCTGTTCGAGATCGTCAAGGTCGCGATGAACCGTCATCTTGCTGACGCCGAAGCGAAGGGCGAGTTCCTCGACGGAGGCTGTTCCCGCCTCCATCAGGACATCCATGATCGCCTGGCGTCTGTCTTCCGGTTTCATCGCATCGTCCCGTCAGGTGCAGCTAACCGCCGCGCCAAGGGAAAGGTAACACTCTTATGTGATTTTTCAACTCACATATGGGATTTTGTTACATTTCATTGTGATAATTTCGAAGCATTGAATCCCGTTTCGATAAAGGGCTCCCAGAATTCAACCGACTCCCGGATCATTTCCACCACGTTGCGGTCGGTCGGTTCGCGCTCCCGGAAGGAAAGCTCCAGGCAGATTTCGTTGTCCGTCCCGCCTCCCCTCCTGACGGCCTCGAGCAGTCGTTCGGGCGTGATCCTTCCGTCCTTGTTGTGGGCGGCCGTGAAGGGCCAGTGTCCGCCCTTGTTCATCGAGGACTGCTTGACGTGAATGATCGGCGACTGCCGCGGAAAGGCCTCCGCCCAGGCATAGGGATCGACGTCGGCGGCGTTCGGCGATGTGACGTCGCCATGATCGATGTCGACCATCATCCTCATCGGGATCGGCAGGTCGGCTGCCGCCAGACGCCGGTCGAGCGCCCTGCACGCCTCGATCGTGTGGCCGAACTCCCGGCCGACCGACATCGGCTCCCAGAAGACATAGGAAAGGCCCGCGGCCTTGGCGTGCTCTGCCACCTCGCGCCAGCATTCGATGGCGATTGCCATCAGCTCCTCGCGACGCGCCGGGTCGTGATAATCCCTGAGCGTGAAGATCGCGAACTGCGTGCCCATGCCGGAAGCGCCGAGCTCGGCGGAGATATCGGCGAAAGTCTTGAACCAGTTGACATAATAGCGCCGGACGTCCGGGTCGGGATGTCCGAAATGATTGAGACGGCCATAGGGGCCCGTCATGCCGGAGGTGACTTTCACGCCGGTTCGGCCGAGCGCCGTTCGAAACTGCCGCAGCGTCTTGTTGATCGTCGCCGCCGGCCAGCCTGGATTGACGAATTCATGGGTGAGTTGGACGTAACCGATGCGGATCTTCTCGGCGATGGTGTCGATCAGGTCGTCCGCCTCGGCAAAGCGGTTGACCAGAGGATTGGTGTTGAGCGACAGCGTGAAGGCCATTGCCGGCTCCTTGCTACCAGAGGAATTTCGGGAGGATGAAATCGGGGCTCGCACCGTGCTCCCGGAAGAGTTGCCGGCGCTCCTCGTCCGACCGCTGCTCGAGAATTCCGGTGGCGACGAGCACCGAGCCGAGCCCGGCCGCCGCAGCCCCGGCAATGTCATGCTCGACGCTGTCGCCTATGGCACAGACGCGCCGCGGCTCCGGCCGCCCGAGAAAATCGAGCGCGAAGTCGTAGATGTCGGCAAACGGCTTGCCGATCCAGCGCACAGGACCGCCCAGCTCTTCGTAAAGCTCGGCGATGCGACCGGCGCCGAAGGCCGGGCCGCTCCTCGTCAGCATCACCTTGTCCGGGTTGGTACAGAGGCACGGGATGCCCCGCCGGGCAGCCGGTCCCAGCAGATCTTCGTAATAGGCAAGCGGATGGATATCGCCCTCGCTCCCCGCCAGCAGAACGATGTCGGCGTCTTCACCGCTCTCGGTGCGCACGAGATTCAGCCCCTTGAGCGGCGACTGATCGCCGTCGCGGCTGATCAGAAGGCACTTGCGCGCTGCGCCACCCTCGCCTTCGGCCTCCCGTTTCAAGAGCTGCCAGGCAACCTCTCCCGAGGTCAGGAACCAGTCCCAGCTTCCGCCCTGGAAACCGAGTGCCTCCAGCCGCCGATCGTTCTCGGCCGAGCGCTTGCCGGAATTGGAGAGGATGAGGACCCGCTTTCCTGCCTGCTTAAGTCGGACAAGCGTTTCCGCCGCACCCGGATAGGGACCGCGCCCGTCTCTCAGCACTCCGTATTGATCCACGAGAAAGGCATCATATGCGTCCGATATCGCAGAGAGGGCTGGAATTTCCCGGACGACGCTCATAGCACGCCCGCCTCTTTCGCTCCCGACAGCGCCAGGCGAGCGGCGCCGGCAGCAGCCTCTTCCGATAGCACCGGCAGGAAGGGAACGACGAGCCTCCGTTTTCGGATTTCGGTCCACACCCGGTTCTTCGCGCCGCCGCCGACGGTGCGGATCGAGCCCAGGGCCGGGCTGCCGAGGGATACGAGCCGCTCATAAGCAAGACGCTCGACCCCCGCGATGCCCTCGAAGATCGCCTTCAGGAATTCGGCGTCCTCCGTCGGGCGCGGTTCCATGCGCGGCATGAAGGCGGGATCGGCCACCGGGAACCGCTCGCCGGGTTTCAGCAGCGGATAGAAGTCGAGGCCCGTATCGCTCGCCGGGTCGATTTGCTCCGAAAGCTCGGCGATCCGATCGTTGCTGAAATGCGCGGCGAGAACCGCGCCACCGGTATTGGAGGCGCCGCCGGCAAGCCACATATCGCCGATCCGATGGCTGTAGAGCCCGAATTCCGGGGCAAAGAGCGGCTTGTCGGAGAGCATCTTCACTGTCAACGTCGTGCCCAGCGCACTGACGGCGTCACCCGGCCGGTCAGCGCCGGTCGCAAGGAAGGAGGCGCAGCCATCCGTCGTACCCGCAACGATAACGGCTTCGCTCGGCAATCCGAAGGCTTTCGCCGCGGCCGGCGAGATCGTCGCGACCGGCGCCCCCGCCGGCAGAACGTCGGGCAGAAGATCGATACGCGCGCCGGTCCGCGCAAGCCATTCCGGCCAGTTGCGGGCAACGGGATCGTAGCCGGTCTTCAGCGCGTTGTTTTCGTCGCTGACGTCATAAAGCCCGGTGAAATGGCCGGCAATCCAGTCGGCCTGGTGAATGACACGGAAGACCTCCGGCAGCGACTGGACGGTCAGCAGCTTGGCCAGGCCCGATGTCGCGCCATGTGCCGCACTCTCCTTGGGTGCATGGACGGCGATGCGCTCCAGAATGGCGGGATCGCCGACCGGGTCGTTATACATGAGCGGCGTCGCAAGCGGCGCTCCGTCGGCAGCGACCGGGAGCATGGTGCCCGACGTGCCGTCGATGCCGACCGCACATATATGCGAGCCGTCGATGGCTTCGAGTGCCTGCGCAAGCGCGGCCTGAACCGCCTCCCACCAGCCAAGCGGATCGCGATGGTCGTCGGAAAAGGCGGCAAGCCTGGCTGCGCCCGACGCGACGATCTCGCCCGCAGCGGTCATCGCCACGGCACGTGCACCGGACGTGCCAAGGTCGATGCCGAGAACGAGCTTGCCCCGGCCGCTCATTGCAGCACCTGCCCTGCACGGTTCAGCTGCTGGCGGTATTTTTCCGCGTCCCAGCCGAGAAGTTCCGCGTTTTCCGCATCGGTGAGATAGCGCAGCCTTGCACCCTCCGGGATTCGCGCCGTCACGTCCGAAAGGCAGCGCGCCATGGCGAGCGCGCCGGCAGAGATATCCTTGAGCACCAAGGCGCCCTTGCCGGGAAAGAGAAGGACCGGCGGCAGGCTCTCTCCCGCGCGACGGAAGCCCTCTTCGAGAGAGAGCGCGTTCTCTCCCGGAGCGGCGACAACCGACCCCTTGCCGAGAAAGATCACGTGGTCCGGATAGAGGCTGCCTCCCGCGGCAATTCTGCAGCTTTCCAGATCGGTCGCGGCATCGTGGATCCGCCCGTCGTCGGGCAGCCGATAGGCGCTGTTGACCGCAAGGCGCGACAGCGCCTCAAGGTCGGCGGAAGGCGCCCGCCGCACGGGCACGGCGAAGCGCTGGGATACCCCTGCGAGAAGACGCGCGGCGTCCGCGACCGTCTCGGCGGCGACGGCGAGCCCGTGATTTCCGAGTACCAGGACCGAGGTATCATCCCGAATCCGCTCGGCAATTGCCTTGGCGAGCGGCAGCCCCGGCCTGGCATAGGGAACGAAGGCGTAGGGAATGCCCTGAAGCTTCTCTTCGGCAATCGCGGCCGCGTCGGCGTGAACGGCGGTCGCGATCGTCTCGACGCAATGGACATGAACAACCACCTTCTGCGGCATCAGCGCGTGGACCGTGGTTTCGATCGATGGCCTGAGGCCCGAGGGGTTCAGATCCTCGACGACGAAATCCTGCGCCTTCTCCGTCGCCGGGTCGTCCCGCTCTAATGCGTCGAGCAACGGGTCGAGCGCGACCGCGACCATCACGTCGCGCCGACGGGCATGGGCAAGCCACAGGCCGGAAGCCTTGATCCAGAGGGTTCCGCCCTCCTTGATCGAGGTATTGCCGCCCGCGCCCTGAACGAGATCCGGATCGGCGCCGACACGGGCCGACAGATCGAGAAGCGCTTCGAATTCGGAGCTTCGCAACATCAATTCATCCTTCTCACGCCGCAGCCTGCTGGCCCTCGAACCAGCCGCTGAATGCCCGCTTCTCGGCGTCGCTCATATGCAGGCCGTGTTTCGTGCGCCGTTCCATCAGGTCTTCCGCCGTTCGCGCCCATTCATTCTCTATGAGGAAGCGGGCTTCCCGCTCCCGGAAGAGCGGCGTGAACGCCGTCCCGAGCTCGTCGAGACAGGTGGCGCTGCCGATCAGATCATGCGCCCGCGTGCCGTAAAGCCGGGCGTAGTGCTTGGCGAGGTCCGACGGCAGCCATCGGTAGCGCGCGCGCAGGTCGCCGAGGAACTGCTCGAAATCCGCATCCGCCATGTCGCCGCCCGGCAGATGCGCACGCGCCGTCCAGGCCGGGCCCATCTTCGGAAAGAAAGGCTTCAACCGCTCGAGCGCGTGCTCGGAGAGCTTGCGGAAGGTCGTGATCTTGCCGCCGAACACCGAGAGCAGCGGCGCGTCCTTCCCGGCGGCGTCGAGCTCGAAAATATAGTCGCGCGTCACCGCCGACGGATTTTCGGCATTGTCGTCGTAAAGCGGACGCACACCCGAGAAGCTGTGAAGGATGTCGCCCGGCGCCAGTTGCTGCTTGAAATAGCGGTTGACGGATTTCAGGAGATAGGCGACCTCGTTTTCGTCCGCCGTGACGTCCTCCGGCCGCCCGTCATAGGGAATATCCGTGGTGCCGATCAGCGCCAGATCGTTCTGATAGGGATTGATGAAGATCACGCGCTTGTCGGGGTTCTGGACGAGATAGGCCTGCCGCCCCTCCCAGAACTTCGGCACGACGATGTGGCTGCCCTTGACGAGGCGCACGCTGCGGCTCGAATTCAGTCCCGCAACGCGGCCGATCACGTCGTTGACCCAGGGCCCGGCGGTGTTGACCACGCAGCGCGCCTTGGCCTCCGTCTTCGCTCCGGTCGCGGCATCGGTCATCTCGACATGCCAGAGGTCGCCTCGCCGGCGAATACCGGTGCAGGCGGTGCGGGTCAGTATCCGGGCGCCTTTCTTTTTCGCGTCGAGCGCGTTGAGCACGACGAGGCGGGCGTCGTCCACCCAACAGTCGGAATATTCGAAGGCCTTGCGATAGGCCGGCTTGATCGCAGCGCCTTCCGGGGCCGTGCGCAGGTTGAGCACCCGCGTGCCGGGGAGGCGCTTGCGGCCGCCCAGGTGATCGTAGAGGAAGAGGCCGAGCCGTACGAGCCAGGCCGGCCTGTCGGCCGGATTGTGCGGCAGCACGAAACGCATCGGCCAGATGATGTGAGGTGCGGATTCCAGCAGAACCTCGCGCTCTATCAGGGCTTCGCGCACCAGGCGGAACTCGTAATATTCGAGGTAGCGTAAGCCGCCATGAACGAGCTTGCCGGAGCGGGAACTCGTGCCCTGCGCCAGATCGTCCTTCTCGCAGAGCAGGACGGAGAGCCCCCGCCCTGCCGCGTCGCGGGCAATGCCCGCACCGTTTATGCCGCCGCCGATGACGAAAAGGTCGTATGTGCCGGGTTCGGAACTCACGTGCTTGTCTCCTGTCGTCGTCATGCGGTCAGGCGGCCTCGCCGTTGGGTTTGTCCTGATGGCCGTAAGTGGCAAATCCCTCGATGACGCCGGCGATTTCCTCCTGCGGCAGGACCACCGGGCCGCCGATCAGGAGCGCGTGGTAATATTGCTTGGCGATCGTCTCGAGCTCGACCGCCGCCCACATCGCCTTTTCCAGGCTCGAACCGGTCGCGATCATGCCGTGATTGGCCATGAGGCAGGCGGAACGCCCCTCCATCGCCTTCAGCACGTTCTCCGACAGCGCCTTCGTGCCGTAGCGGGCGTAATCGGCGACGCGCACGTCGGTACCGCCGAAGGCGGCGATCATGTAGTGGCAGGCGGGAATCGGCTTGCGCGCGATCGCGAGGATTGTCGAGAAGGTCGCGTGGGTGTGAACGACGGCGCCGACATCCGGCCGCGCCCGCAGAATGTCGAGGTGGAAGGGCCATTCGACCGACGGCCTCTTGGGGCCTGCCCAGGCGCCATACTCGCCGTCGATCGGCATGGCGACGATCATCTCAGGCGTCATCTCGGCATAGGGGATCGCAGACGGGGTGATCAGCATCGTGCCGCCATGGCGCAGGCTGATATTGCCCGAAGTGCCCTGGTTGAGGCCGATCGCATTCATGTGGCGGCAATGGTCGATGATCGACTGGCGCAGTTGAAGTTCGTTCATCGTCCCACCTCAGCACGGATTGACCGGCGGCAGGCCGGCGATGTAGCGGCGCACTTCCTCTGCGGCCATTTCGGCCGCATAGGTCACGGTGCGTACCGACGCGCCCGCGATATGCGGCGTCAGCGTCACATTGGGAAGTTTCAACAGCGGCCAGCCTTCCGGCACGGGCTCGACGGCAAAGGTCTCCAGCATCGCGCTTGCGAGATGGCCGCTGACGAGACTCTCGTAAAGCGCGTCATAGTCGCAGAGCGGTCCGCGGGCCGTGTTCACGAAGATCGCCCCCGGTTTCATCTTCGCGAAGGTTTCCGCATTCATCATGTTCTTCGTCTCTTCGCTGACGCGCGGATGCAGCGTCACCAGGTCGGCGCGGGCAAGCAGTTCGTCGAGCGAGACGTGCTCGACGCCGGCATTTCTGTCTTCGGCGCTGAGCTGAACATAGGGATCGTGGACGAGCACCTTGGTGCCGAAAGCACGAAGCAAGCGGACCACCTTGGTGCCGATATTGCCGTAGCCGATGACGCCGACCGTCATTTCGGAAAGCTCGCGGCCGGTGCGGTCGGCACGGTAGAGATCGCCCCGCCATTCGCTCCGCCTCAGCGCTTCGTGCCCCACGCGGATAAGGCGCGTCTCCGCGAGGATGGCGCCGATCGTGAATTCGGCGACGGCACTCGCATTGCGGCCGGGCGTGTTGACGACGAGGACGCCCGCTTCGCGAGCGGCTTTCATGTCGATATTGACCGGACCGCCGCGCGACACGGCGACGAGCTTCAATCCCGGCAGGTCAGCCAGCATCGTTCGCGACAGCGGTGCAAGCTGCGTCACGAGGATCTCGGCATCGCCGACGAAGTCGACGATTTCGCCGGGCTTGCCGAGATATTCCTTGAGGCCGTCCATGCCCTCCACGGCATAGCCGTGCTCCATCGGCACGTCCGGCCAGGGCAGTTCGAGCATGCTGATCTCATGCCCGTCGCCGCATGCCTCGACGATCTTGTCGCGAAAAACATCCGGCAGCATGAACCGGTCGCCGATAATGGCTATCTTCTTCATTGCGGTCTTTCCTGTTGGTTTCCCGTTCCGGCTGCGTGGGAGAGCGCATGCCAGACGGGTTGAAGCGCTAGGCGCGACTGCTTGTAGGCGGGGAAAAGCGCGTCATAGCGGCGCGCAAGCTCTTCATCCGCGGGTTCTGCCGGCCGATGGTGGGGCCGCACCCATTCGCGGACGCAGTCGGCCATCGAGGGATAAATGCCGAGAGAGACGGCGGCGATCATCGCCGCACCGGCGGCACCCGCCTCCTCGCGTTCGCTCGTCTGGATGCTGGCGCCGAGAGCCCCGCCGAGAATGCGGCGCAGCGAGGCGCTGCGCGCAGCGCCGCCCGACAGCCGAACGCAGGCCGGCAGCGGCCCCATCGCGGCGTAACAATCCCGCGAGGCAAAGGCGAGACCGTCGAAGACCGCGCGTACCATGTCGCCGAAGCCGTGATTGATCGAAAGCCCGACGAAGGAGGCGCGGGCCGAAGCATCGACAAAGGGGCCGCGCTCACCGGCCTCCGAAATGTAGGGCTGGAAGAGAAGCGGAGTCTCGTTCGCCTCGGAAAGCCAGCCATCCACATGGGCGAGCAGATCGTTCTTCGATTTCTCGATCCCCATGCCCTTGAGGAGACCTCCCGCAAACTGCAGGATCCAGTCGATATTGAGCGTCGCAGCCATATTCGACTGCATCTGCGCATAGGTGCCCGGAATCGGCATGCACATGGTGTAGCCGGTGTGATCCTGGTTGAGCCGAACATCGTCGGCGCCGGCGGCCAGACGCATGTGCATGCCTGTCGAGCCTATGATCGAGCAGCCCGTGTCGGTTCCGGGATCGTAGAGGCCAGCGCCGAGCGCGGTGCAGACGACGTCGACATAGCCGAGCACCACCGGCGTCCCCGCCGGCAGGCCCGTGGCGGCCGCGGCGGCAGCCGAGAGAGGGTGATGCGTGCTCGCCCCGTCGACGATTTCCGGCAGCAGGTGTTTGAGTTCGTTGAGACCGAGAAAGTCGATCACGTCGTCGGAATACTGGCGCTTGCGGAAATCGCCGAAGGTGAAATTCGCTTCCGAGGGATCGGTCGCGCGCCTGTCCGTGAGATTGAAATAGAGCCAGTCCTTGCAATGGAAAGCGGTCGCAGCACCTTGCAGCATTTCCGGTGCATGATCCTTCATCCAGCGCAACTGCGGGCCCTGCTGGCAGGCGGCAAGACCGGAGCCGGTGCGCGAGAAACGCTCCGCATCGCCGCTTTCGGCCCGCAGGCGTTCGACGATTGCGCTGGCGCGCGCATCGAGCCAGAGCCAGCCCTTGCCCACCGGCTCGCCCTCTCTGTCGATCATCCAGGTGCCGTCCCCCTGACCGGTCACCGCGATGGCGGCAACACGGCCAGGGAGGTTCTCGATCCTGGCCGAGAGCTCGACCAGGGTTTTGACCGTGTCCGTCCAGGTACGCCGCAACTCCTGAACGCTGCCGGTGCGGCCCACCGCCTCATAGCTGTTCGGAACTGCCGTCATCGCCAACTGCCGGCCGCCGAGATCGAAGGCGACCGACTTGATGACCGACGTCCCGGCATCGATGCCGATGAGGATGTCGCGCATCAGGCGAGCTCCTCGCCGTGCGAAATGGCGATACCGCTCTCGCTGTCGAAGACGTGCAGGCTTGCAGGGTCGAGCCGGATGCCGATCGGCTGACCGATCTCCAGGCTGGTACGGTCGTGTTCGACGAGCACCATGGTGCCGCCGGCGAAATCGGCCGCGATATGGGTCTGGTCGCCGAGCCATTGATTGACGGCAACACGCCCCGTCACCCCGTCTGCACTGCGCCGGACGGAATAGGGCCGGATGCCGAGAACCACATTCTGGCGCTTCATCAGCGCATTGCGAACGGCATGGGAGAAATCGGCGGCCTGGTATTCGAGCCGGACCCCGTCCTTGAGGCCGAAGGTCACGCGGGCGTCCGTGCCGCTGACGCTTGCCTCGAAGACGTTCATCGGCGGCTCGCCGACGAAGGTTCCGGTGAAGAGATTCGCCGGCCGCTCCTTGATCTTCTGCGGCGTATCGAACTGCTGCAGCACGCCGCCTTCCATGACGGCGATCCGATCGGCGAGCGCGTTCGCTTCGGTCTGATCGTGGGTGACGAGAATGGCGGTGAGCCCGCGTTCCTTGATGTAGTGCTTGATACGGCCGCGCAGCACGGCGCGCAATTGCGGCTCGAGCTGGCCCATCGGTTCGTCGAGGAGATGCAGGTCGGCGTCGCGGATAAGCGCGCGTCCGAGGGACGCCCTCTGCTGCTGACCGCCGGAAATCGAACTCGGATAACGGCCGAGAATATCCTCGATCTCGAGCAGCTTGGCGATGCTCGCTACCTTCTCTTCGACGACGCTTTGAGAGAGCTTCGACGCCTTGAGCGCAAAAGCTATGTTTTCGCGTACCGTCAGCGGCGGATAGAGCGAATAGCCTTCGAAGGCCATGGCGACGTTGCGGCGGACCGGCGCAAGCATATGCACCTGCCGGCCGGCGACCGAAATCGTGCCGCGCGATACCGGTTCGAAGCCGGCGATCATGCGAAGGGTAGAGGTCTTGCCGCAGCCGGAGGAGCCCAGAAGCGCGATGATCTCACCCTTCTTCACCTCCATGTTCAGCTGCTTCACGGCGTGAACGCCGTAGTCGACCGGGCCATAGAACTTGTCGACGTTGTCGATCAAAAGAGCGGTAGCGTTCATGCCGCTTCTCCATCGCGCTTGGATGCCAGTTCGGACGGAAGGATGCGCTGGCCCGTCGCCTTGTCGAACAGAAAGGCCGCCCGACCGTCGACTGCGATATGCGCCGGTCCGGCGACCGGGCCGGGGGTACCGGCAGGACGGGACACCAAGATCTCGCGGCCGCGGGCGGTCAGCGCCAGCGTCACGGTCTTCTCGTTGAGCGGCGTTTCCGCCTCGACCGTCACGGGGATCGCGCCCTGCGCGGCGGCTTCGGTAAAAGCGATCGTCTCCGGGCGCAGGCCGAGAACGCATTGCTTTTCGACAATTTGCGCGCCGAAGCCCGGTAGGCGCAGCCGCATGTCGGAGAGTTCGACGAACGCGCCGTCCGGTCCGCGCTGCGGCACGACATCGAGCAGGTTGATGGTCGGATCGCCGAAGAGCCGGGCGATCTCTATATCGGCGGGCGCGTTGTAGATTTCCGCCGGCGTGCCGATCTGGCGGATACGCCCATGCGCCATGACCGCGATGCGGTCGCCGAGCGCCATTGCCTCCTTGTAGTCCTGCGTGACGTAGATGACGGTTGCCCCTTGAGCGGCGAGCAGGCGCGGCAGTTCCAGCCTCATCTCGAAGCGCAGCTTCGCGTCGACGTTGCGAAGCGGATCGTCGAGAAGTAGCAGCGGCGGCGAGCCCACGAGGGCGCGGGCAAGTGCCGTGCGCTGCTTCTGGCCGTTGGAGAGCGCCTTCGGATGATGGCTCAGCACATGATCGATCTTCAGGAGCTTTGCGACCTTGTGCACGCCGGCGGCGATCGTGTCCCGGGACGATTTCCGCGAGGTCAGCGCGCTGGCGATGTTGTCGAAGGCGCTCATATGCGGGAACAGTGCAAAGTTCTGGAACGCCATGCCGAGCCCGCGATGCTCCGCGTCCACGTCGGTCATGTCTTCGCCGCCGATCAGGACCCGGCCACCATCCGGTTCGATGACGCCGGCGATCAGCCGGAGCAGAACGGTCTTGCCGGAACCGGACGGGCCGAAGAGCACCAGTCGCTCGCCATTGGCCACGTCGAGCGAGAGATCGTCCAGAACCGCCTGGCTCTTGTAGCGCTTGACGATGTTTTTCAGTTGCAGTGTTGTCATTCGATTATCCCTTCACCGCACCGAGCGACAGGCCTTCGACGAGGTAGCGCTGGGCGTAGAGTGCGAGTGCGAGCGTCGGCGTGATCGAGAGCACGATCGCGGCGGCGATCTGGCCGTACTGGATGCCCGAGGCCGTGACGAAAGCCAGCGCGCCGACTGTCACCGGCTGCTTGTCCGCGGACGCCAGCACCAGGGCGAACACGAAATTGTTCCACGCGAAGATGAAGGCGAGCAGACCGGCCGCTGCGATCCCGGGACCTGCCAGCGGCAGGGCGATCTTGCGGAACGTCGAAAACCAGGAGTGGCCGGCGATGCGATAGGCATATTCGACATCGGCCGAGATGTCCTCGAAGTAGCCGCGCACGATCCAGAGGATGAGCGGCAGGCAGATCAGCTGGTAGATCCAGATGAGACCGAAATAGGTGTTCGAGAGGCCGAGCCACTGAAAATACTGCGTCAGGGGCAGCAGCACGAGCAACGGCGGCGCAAAGCGGAAGGAGAGCAGCGTGAAGGCGATGTCCTCCGACCCCCTGAACTTGTGCCGCGCGAAGGCATAGGCCGCCGGCACGCCGAGGACCAGCGCCAGAGCTACGGAAGCGACCGACAGCAGAACCGAATTGCCGAGATTGCGCATGAAGGCGATATCGAGCGTGCCGGAAGCCGTCTGGAGTTTGCCGGTGATCAGCGCCGCATAATTCTCGAGCGTCGGCGTGAAGACCACCGATGGGGGTATTCTGAGGATCGTCTCGTTCGTCTGGAACGACATGAGGAAGATCCAGATGATCGGAAACATGAAGAAGACGACGACCAGGGTGAGCGCGACGCCGCGCAGGAGCCGTTCGACCGGAGAGGTGGTTTCCATTTTCGGCCTCCTTACGCTTCGCCGCGGGCGCGTTCGCGCAGCCGGAGCCAGTTCTTGATGAAGATGTTCGACAGGGCGTAGGTGATAGCCCACAGGATGATCAGCAGCGCCGCGGAACGCCCCACATTGGTCGACTGGAAGAAGTTGAGGTAAGCCTCGACCTGGAAGACCGTCAGCGTGTCCCCGGGTCCGCCCTGCGTCATCGCGTAGATGATGTCGAACTGCTGGATCGAATCGAGCAGCCGGAAGAGCGTCGCCGTCAGAATATAGGGCGTCAGCATCGGCAAGGTGATGCGGAAGAAGACGAAACTGCGCGGCACGCCGTCGAGCGCCGCCGCTTCGAAAGGCTGCGTCGGCAGCGAGCGGAGGCCCGCGAGCAGCAGGATCATGATGAAGGGCGTATAGACCCAGATGTCGACCAGCACGACGGTCAGCAGCGCCGTGTCCGGCGACGAGGCCCAGCGGAAATTCTCAAGGCCTACGAGGCTTGCGAGATAGCTCAGGATTCCGAAGCCGGGATTGGTCATCAGCTTCCACATCAGCGCGGCGAGCGCCGGGGCCGTCATCAGCGGCAGGAGCAGCATGATCGAGATGAAGTTGTTGACCGTGGAGCGGCGCTGCAAGAGCAGCGCGATGCCGAGACCGAGCAGCAGCTCCAGGGTCACGGTGACGCCGGCATAGAGCAGCGAGATCTTCAGCGTGTTCCAGAAACCCGGATCGGTGAAGAAGTTCAGATAGTTCTCACCCCAGTTGAACTGGCGTGCCCAGGGCTGGCTAAGCCGGTAGCGCTGGAAGGAATAGATCACCGCCGTGAAGAACGGGATCAGGATACCGATGCACACGAGAAGCGCCGGCAGGGAGAGCACATAGGGCAAGGCCCTCTTGCTGATCCCGAACCTGCTGCCCCTTGGGCTGGAGTGCGTTACTGAAGCCATGGCCAGCTCCGTCTAAATGCCTGTGTCTATGACATAAGGGGTCGGCCGCGGCCGGCGCAGCCAGACCCCCTCTTCCATTTGCTTTTCGTGCCGGAACGGCGGCCCGCCGGCGGCGGGCTGGCCTGGAGCGGGATGGATGCGAACCTTCGATGATGTCCGCCCGCATCCGCTCCAAGCCTGAGGTGCGATCAGCCGAGCCCGGCTTCCGCGAGCTGCCGGTCGATGCTCTCGACAAGCCTGTCGAGACCCTCGTCGACCGGCACCTCCTTCGCCACCATCTTCTGCAGCGTCGCCGCCCATTCGGTGGTGAGGTCGAAGAAAAGCGGCTGGGGGGTGAAGTGGATCTTCGCGCCCGGCGCCGAAACGTCGTGCATCTCCACATAACCGGGATAGCTCTTGTTCAACCGCTCGCGGAAGATCTCGTCTTTCCAGACCGATGCCCGGACCGGGTTGACGAAGTCCATCTTGGTCGCGCCGAAGATCGCGTGCTCGAGACCCGATGCCCATTGCAGGAAGTACCAGGTCGCATCCTTGTCCTTCGCGAAGTTGGACATGGCCAGCGACCAGATCCAGATGTTCGGCGTCGGAGCCTTTGCTTCCGGGTTGGCGGCAAACGGCGCGTAGGCGAGCTTGCCGGCCATCTTGTTATCGCCGCCATTCATGAAGTAGCCGAGAATGTCGGCGTCGTAGATCATGGCGGAGGCGCCGGCGCCGAGGTCCGTGCCGACCTGGTACCAGGTGTAGGTCGACCAGTCCTTCGGGCCGCTCTCCTGGATCATCTGCACCCATTTCGCGTGGAAGGCCTTGGATTCAGGCGTATTCATCGCGGCCGAAAGCTTGCCGTCCTCCGAGACGTTCAGATCCTTCTGGCCGAAATTCGCGTAGCCGGAAAGGAAGCCCGGATGGATGGTCGCCCAGGAACGCGACCCGCGCACGCCGATGCCGTAGACGCCGCCGCCCACGTCCTTGTTGAGCTTTGCCGCGGTAGCGACGAGTTCATCGAGGTTCTTCGGAACGCTTGCGCCGACCTTTTCGAACATCTCCTGATTATAGGAGAGGTTGTTCTGCTCGTAGCCCCACGGAATGCACCATTGCTTGGCATCTTCCGAACCGAGCGCACCGCCCGGCTGTCCGTTCCATGCGCAGGAAGCCTTGACGCCCGGCAGGAAGTCGTCCCAGCCATATTGCGGATTTGTCTTCGCCGGATCCTTGATCCACTCGTTGAGGTCCGTGATCCAGCCGGCCGGACCGTAGGTCCAGGTCATGTAGGCGCCGGTCATGAAGGCGTCGTATTCCGACGAGCCGGAAGAGAGCGCCGCCGTCACCTTGTCGAAATAGACGTCCTCCGGGAAGACGTCATAGGTGACTTCGATGCCGGTCAGGTCCTTGAACGCCTGAAGATTGGCGATCATCGCATCCGCATAAGGGTGCTTGTTCAGGAGCAGCTTCAGCGACTTGCCGGAATGTGCCTTCCAGTCGAAGTCGGCGGCAAGCGCCTGGGTCGACATCATGTTGAACAGGGTGCCGGCGGTGCCCGCCGTCAGGCCTGCCGCGCCAAGGCCCTTCAACAGGCCGCGACGGTCCACCTCTCCGCGCAGGAATGCGCCAATGAGGTCTTTCTCCTTGTCGTACATCTGTTTTCTCCTCCACTACGGGTAAAACTGCTCGACTGAGCTGCCGGCTACCCAACCGGTATTGCCTCCCTGGACCGCAGCGCCGATTTTCGTCGCTCCTCGGTCCCGTGTTTTCTCAAGCGGCGAGCGTCTGCGCAGTGCGCTCGTCGGTGATGAGTCCGCTCAGGAACCCGCTCTCCAGGACCGCGCGAATCGGGCGCGCCTTGACCCTGCCCCCGGCAATCGCCACGGTGCGGCGGTTCTGCAGGTCCTGCCGGCCAAGCGTGAAGGTGCGGTTCGAAAGCGCGGTCTCTATCGGCCTGCCCTTCTCGTCGAAGAAGTGGCCGAGCAGTTCGCCCACGCCGCCCGCTTTCTGGATCTCCGCTATTTCGCGCATCTCGATCATCCCGGTCGCCACAAGCGATGCCTCGCGCTCGGCCGTACCGATCCCGACCATCAGAAGGTCGGCCGACTTCGCGAGATCGAAGACCTCCCGCACGCCGCGCTGGCTGAAAAGGACATCGCGGTCCTCGACCGTATTCGCGAAGAACGGCACCGGCATCACATAGGCTTCCGCGCCCGTGCGCTCTGCCAGGCGGTGGATAACGTCATGCGGATTGGCGGAGAATTTTCGCGTGAGCCCGCCGAGCAGAGAAACGAAGCGCGTGTTGTTGCTCGCCGTGCGCGGCATGTACTCGATGCTGGCTGCGAGCGTGCGTCCGTGGCCGACGCCGATCAACGCCGTCTCTCCGCGCTCTATCTCGCGTCTGAGAAACTGCGCCCCGGAGATGCCGAGCGCCTTCAACGGCAGGTCGTCGCTGTCGAAGTCCGGGACCACCTCGCAATAGTCCAGGCCGTAACGGCTGGAAAGCTTCTGCTCCAGCTCGACGCATTCGGAGACGTCCCCGTCGATATAGACTTTCACCAACCCTTCCTGGTTGGCCTTCATGATCAGCCGGTGTGCTTTGAGCGACGTGAGCCCCAGGCGCTTGGCGACCTCGGCCTGGGTCAGCCCGCCGGCGTAATGCAGCCAGGCGGCGCGGGTTGCCATGCTCGCCTCGTCCTCGCGGACAGCCATTCCACCGATGCTCGCCATATCCTCCCACCCGATGCTGCGCTGCATGATAAATTTTGCAGCGCATGATATTTTTATCTCAATATGAAATAATTTTCACGGGTTGAAAAAATTGTCAAGTCTCAGTTGGTCGCATGCCGAAAAAACGCGGGCACATCGGCGATGCGTCCCGCGGAGTTTTCGAAAAGCCAATGGCGTCAGGTGATCGGCAGACGCGGAAGCCCGCCTCTCTAATGGCCGAGATTCTTGATGTAGAGAGACAGGAGCTGGGTTTGCGAGGAAATGCCGAGCTTCCGATAGACGTTGCGGCGGTGGACTTTGACCGTGCCCGTCGAAATGCCGAGCTTCAATCCGATCGATTCGGAAGAATGGCCCTGGAGCACGAGTTCGATGATCGCCGCTTCCCGCTCGGTAAGATTGAGGTGCCGCCAGACCCCGTCTGCCGGAGGATGTGCCGCCTTCCGGCGGCCCCGGCCCTTTTTCGCGAGCGCCATATCGAAGCGACGGTCGAGTTCCGCCCAATGATGGCGCACGAGGGCCGCCACCAGCAGCTCCGCCTTCTTCAGCAAAGCGAATTCCGTCGCGCTGAAGACCCCCGTCGCCTCCCGCCGCATCAAGGAGAGGACGACGGTGACCTGTTCGCTGACCGGCACGAAGAAGCCGACCTCCTCGGCAAGCCCCGTCTGGACGTAGTAGGTCCGGTAGTATTCGCTCGAGAAAAAGCGGTCGGGCGCCAGTTCGCGCATGCGCCACACGCCGGGCTTGGGGGCACGAGCGGCGTGATAGAACGGATCGAGCAGATAAGGTCCGGCCTGATAGAGGCTCACGAAGAGCACGTGATCCTCGGCGTCGAACGTACTGTAAAGGTCGAGCGGCCGTTCTTTTCCGCGATAGGCGAAGACGACGACGTAATCGAATGTCATCAGGGTGGACATCAGTCCCCGGAATGTGCAGCCGACAGCCTCGTCATCCATCGGGGCGCCGTTCACCAGCGGCGCCATCGCCTGAAAAAGTCTGTCGAGGTCGATGCCCAAACGGTTCTCCCGGGTCGCTCCGCCGCTCTGGGGTATACTCCTCCCACAGGGCATTCTGGGTTGAAATACCTCTCTTGGGGTATATACCGGCCCGGGCGATTTTGACTAGGCTATCCGATAATGACGGTGGAAGCGGCGGTGCATGAACCGCGAGCAATTCCAAGAACGACCGCAGGGAACAGACGTGACATCCGCTTCGACGAACGACATCGAATTCCGTTCGGTCGCCAAACGCTATGGCAGCGTAACGGCCGTATCGGACATCAACCTGACGGTGCCGAAGGGCGCCTTCGTTGCGCTGCTCGGCCCATCCGGCTGCGGCAAGACCACATGCCTGCGCATGATCGGCGGCTTCGAGCAGCCGAGCGAAGGCATGGTCTATATCGGCGGCCAGCCGATGAACGGCGTGCCTGCCTATCGCCGGCCGGTCAACATGGTGTTCCAGCAATATGCGCTTTTCCCGCATCTCGATGTCGAGCAGAACGTCGCCTATGGCTTGAGGCAAATGCGTCCCCGCATCCCGGCCGCCGAGATCACCCGGCGTGCTCAGGAGGCGCTGGAGATGGTCCGCCTCGGCGGCTTCGGCAAGCGCCGGATCCACGAAATGTCCGGCGGACAGCAGCAGCGCGTGGCGCTCGCCCGCGCCATCGTCAACAAGCCGAAGGTGCTGCTCCTCGACGAGCCGCTCGCAGCGCTCGATAAGAAGCTGCGCACCGCCATGCAGATCGAACTGCAGAGCCTGCAGCGCGAGCTCGGCATCACCTTCGTGCTCGTCACGCACGATCAGGAAGAGGCGCTCTCGATGAGCGACTTCGTCTGCGTCATGAGCACCGGCCGCATCGTGCAGATCGGACCGCCGCAGGAGATCTACGACCGCCCGGCAAGTCTCTTCGTCGCCGACTTCGTCGGCAAGGCCAACCGCATCGCCGGGTCGATCGAACCCGGCGCCGGCGCGGTCCTCCTCGCCAATGGCGTCGGACTTGCCAAGCCCGCCCGAGCCAACGGCACGGCGGGCCCGGTCATGGTTGCGCTGCGCCCGGAGGCGATAAGCCTGGTGCGTGACGGCAGCGCTGCGCTGCGCGGCACGGTGACCCACCGTATCTTCCTGGGCTCGTCCGTCGAATATTCGGTCGAGGTCGAGGGCCTCGGAGATTTTCTCGTTACCGCAGACCGCCGCAGCCTGAACGACAGCGATCTCGCCGAGCCGGGCGAAAGGATCGGGCTAAGCTTCGACCCGAATGCAATGCATGTCTTTCCGGCCTGAAGGGCCCGATCTGCCGCAATCAATTGACGTCAACGATAAGGGAACAGCATCATGACCAAGTGGTACAGAGAGAATGCCCCGATCACCGCGGACAAGCTTGCCGACGAACTGATGCGCCTGAAGCGCGGCTCCGTTTCGCGTCGTCACTTTCTCGGCGTCACCGGCCTCGGCCTCGCGACGGCCGTATTGGCGCGCCAGCCCGGCCTCTTCAACTCCGCCGCTTACGCCGCCGGCGACCTCGGCACGCAGATGTCGATCGCCACCTGGCCGAACTATCACGATCCCGCCACCTTCGAAGCCTTTACCGCCGCGACCGGCGTTGCGGTCGAAGTCAACGTCTTCGGTTCCAACGAGGAAATGCTGGCGAAGCTGCAGGCGGGCGGCACCGGCTGGGACCTCTTCGTGCCCACGAACTACACGATCTCGACCTATGTGAAGCTCGGCCTGATCGACGAGCTCGATCTCTCCAAGCTGCCCAACTACGACGCCTCGACGGAAAATGGGCGCTTCACCAATGAAGGCATCGTCGACGGAAAGACCTATGCCGTACCGAAGAACTGGGGAACCACTGGGATCGCGGTGAATTCCGACAAGATCAAGGCGCCGGTTGCGAGCTGGAAGGACTTCTTCGAGGTCGCGATGACGGAAGCCGACGGCCGCGCCATGGTGCACGACTATCAGCTGACCACCATCGGCAACGCGCTGGTCTCGCTCGGCTTTTCCTTCAATTCGGTCAAGCCCGAAGAGCTCGCCAAGGCCGAAGAGTTGCTGATCAAGGTCAAGCCGCATCTCTATGCCATCAACAGCGACTATCAGCCCTCGATGCGCGCGACCGATGCGTGGATGACCATGTGCTGGACCAATGACGGGGCCCAACTCAACCGCGACATGCCGGAGATCAAGTTCGTGCTCGGCAAGGACGGCGGCGAGATCTGGTCGGACTTCTATGCGATCCCGAAGAGTGCAGCGAACAAGCCCGCGGGCTACGCGTTGCTCGATTTCCTGATGACCCCGGAAAATGCCGTTAAAGAACACATCGCCAACGGCGCGCCGACGACCGACAGCCGCGTCATGAAGCTGCTCCCGGCCGATGTCACCTCGAACAAGATCGTCTATCCGGACGAAGCGGCCCTCACCCCGCTCGAATTCGGCGCTGCCGTGACGCTGACGGATCCCGGCCGCGCCGAGCTGATGGCGCGCTTCAAATCGGCTTGAACATACGGGCAAGATCGCCCCTCATCCCGCTGCCGCGACCTTCTCCCCGTTTAACGGGGAGAAGGACACAAGCCGCGACGCCCCAGTCCCCTCTCGCCGCCTGCGGGGAGAGGGTTAGGGTGAGGGGCAGTTTCATTCCAGTTCACGGACAAACCATGCAGGCAGCAACGAACACGAAGAGGAAACTGGTTACGGCGGCGCTGATTGCGCCGGCGGCCGCGTGGCTCACCGTCTTCCTGGTTCTCCCATTCATCGCCATGCTCGTCTTCGCCTTTGGCGAGCGGGCGCCTGAAGGCGGATACCAGCCGGCCTTCACCTTTGCGCAGTTCGCCAATCTGCCGACTCGCGCGGCCGCCTTCTGGAATACGCTGATGCTCGCCCCGGCCGGCGCCCTGCTCTGCCTCATCGTCGCCTATCCGGTCGCCTATTATCTCGCCGTCAAGGCAAATCCGCGCTACCGCCTCATACTCGTCTCGCTCGTCGTCGTTCCTTTCTGGACAAGCCTGCTCGTGCGTACCTATGCCTGGATGTACATCCTCGGCTCGCGCGGCATTCCCAATCTCCTGTCGATGATCGGCATCGAGGACGTCCGCATGCTGAATACGCCCGGCGCCGTGCTGCTCGGCATCGTCTACGGCTATCTGCCGCTGATGATCATGCCGATCTATGTGAGCCTGGAAAAGCTCGACCGCCGCCTGCTGGAGGCTTCCGCCGATCTCGGCGGCAAGCCCGTCTCCACCTTTCTGGGCGTCACTCTGCCGTTGTCGCTGCCGGGGGTCATGACGGGCGTCGCGCTCGTCACCATCCTGCTTCTCGGCGAGTATCTGATCCCGCAGCTGCTCGGCGGCGGCAAGGTCTTCTTCATCGGCAATGCGCTGGTCGATCTCTTCCTGCAGTCTCGGAACTGGCCCTTCGGATCGGCGATCGCCGTGACACTCGTCGCCGTCGTCGTCGTCGTGCTCATGGTGGCGATGCGAATCGCCTGGAAGGTCGCAGGAACAAGACAGGTGGATCTCGTCTGATGCGCGCCTTCATCTCCTCCGTCTATCTCTTCCTTTATGCGCCGATCGCCCTGGTCGTGCTCTTCTCGTTCAATGCCGGCCGCAATGCGAGCGAGTTCACGGGCTTTTCGCTCGCCTGGTACGGCAAGGCGCTCGGCAACACGTTTCTCGTCTCGGCGCTGCAGAACAGCCTGATCATCGCCTTCACCAGCGCCACGCTTGCCGCCGTCTTCGGCACCATGGCAGCGCTCGGCATGGAACGGCTTGGCTCCCGCATGCGCGCGCTCTTCGATGCTCTCTTCGCCGCGGCGATCGTCGTCCCGGGCGTCGTCATCGGCATCGCGACGCTGGTCGCACTCGTCGCTGTCTTCTCCTTCGTCAACCCGACGATCGCAGCCCTCTGGCCGGGCGATCAGCCGCCGCAACTGGGACTCGGTTACGGCTCCATCATCGCCGCCCACGGGCTCTTCTCGATGGCGCTCGTCACCATGATCGTCAAGGCGCGCATCGCGAGCCTCGGCCGCGACATCGTCGAGGCGTCGGGCGACCTCTATGCGACGCCGCTCACCACTTTCCGGCTGATCGTGCTGCCGCAGATCCTGCCGTCGATCCTCGCGGGCTTTCTCCTCGCCTTCACCTTCTCCTTCGACGACTTCATCATCGCCTTCTTCGTCGCCGGCTCGAAGACGACCCTGCCGATCTATGTCTTCGCCTCGATCCGCCGCGGGGTGACGCCGGAAATCAACGCGATCGCGACCCTGGTCCTGGTCGCCTCGCTGTTCCTTATCCTGACCGCCCGCGTGCTCATGCGCGAAAAGAAAAGCAAATCCGGGGAGTGAAACCATGATCCTGAATGACCGGATCGCGATCGTGACCGGAGCGGGCTCCGGAATCGGCCGGGCGGGCGCCGCCATCATGGCCCGCGAAGGCGCCCATGTGGTCGTCGTCGACCGCAGCGTGGAAGCCGCGGGCGAAACCGTGGCGGCGATCGCCACCAGGGGCGGCAGCGCTGAAGCGCTCGCGGTCGACGTCACCGACGACGAAGCGCTTGCGGACGGCATCGCCGATGTCCTCTATCGGCACGGGCGGATCGACATACTGCACAATCACGCCGGCGCGCAGGTCGCCGGCGACCTGGAAAAGGTCGAGGTGGCGGGTTTCGACCGGTCCTGGAACCTCAACGTCCGCGCCCATTTCATGGCCGCCCGCCTCGTCATGCCCTCGATGAAGGCGGCCGGTCGCGGCGTGATCGTCAACACGTCGTCCTCATCCGGCGTCCTCTACGATCGTGAGATGATCGCCTATACGACGACGAAACACGCGGTCATCGCCATGACGCGGCAGATGGCGGGCGACTATGCGAAATACGGTGTCAGGGTGAACGCTCTCTGCCCCGGCTGGGTCGACACGCCCTTCAACGAACCCTTCATCGACCAGATGGGCGGGCGCGAGGCCATCGAAGCCTATATCCGCGAGAGGGTTCCGCTCGGCCGCTGGGCGAGCGTCGACGAGATCGCCGAGTCGATCCTCTTCCTTGTTTCCGACCGTTCCTCCTACATGACCGGACAGATCCTCGTGGTGGACGGGGGCGAGACGGTGGTCTGATCGCTGAATCATCTCTCGATGGATTGGCCGCAGACCTCTGATTCGACTCGTAAAACTCACCTTCGCTCAACTTCCGCCTGAAGCCCTTGAATCAGTTCTTCAGCTTGAGCCGCCGGCGCGTCTCGCTGGGGCTTTCGCGATAATGCGCGCGATAGCTGCGCGAAAATGAAGACGACGAGTTGAAGCCGGAAATCGCCGCGATGTCGGCGAACTCCATCCGCGTTTCGATCACCTTGCGCCGCGCTGCGTTCAGCCGCAGCGCCAGATAGTGTTCGTGCGGCGCGACGCCCATGGTCTCCTTGAAGAGATCCTGAAGGTGCCGGGCGCTGACCCCCACGCGGCGCGCCAGCCGCGCGAGCGTCAGCGGAGCCTCGACCGTTTCTTCCATCAGCTTGACCGCGGCGCCGACGCGAGTCTCGAGAATGCGCATGTTGCCGATCGCGGGTACCTGCAGGAGGTCGCCGCGGGTGCGTTCCTGCTCGTAGATGAAGAGGCGCGACACTTCGAGCGCCAGCGAATAGCCGTGCGCGCGGCGGATCAGTTCCAGCATCAGGTCCAGCGTCGGCAGCGAGCCGCCGGTGGTGATGCGTTTTCGGTCGATGACGAAACGCTCGCGCACCATCGTCACCTGCGGATAGGCGGCGGCGAAATCCTCGAAATCCTCCCAATGGGTGGTGGCCGAGAAATTGTCGAGGAGGCTCGTCTCCGCCAGCAGCCAGGAGCCGGATTCGATTCCGGCCATCATCTCCCGGTGCCGCGCCGTCTGCGACAGGAGCATCTTGAGCTGCGAGGTGGCGCTGCGCTGCCAGTGGTAGCTGGAAAGCACGAAGAGCGGCGCCGTCTCGCGCTGCGGGCGGAAGGCGCCGGCCACCGGGACGGGAATGCCGCTCTTCGTCTCGATCGCCCTCCCGTCCGGACTGAACAGGCTCCAGCTGTAAAGCGTGCGCCCGGCGATACGATTGGCGGCGCGCAACGGTTCGACAACCGATGCGACAAGGATGAGATTGGTCTCCGGCAAGACCAGAAGGTCGATATGCTGCGCCTGCGCGATGCTGCTGTCCACGACAAAACTTCCTCCAGAGAATTCCGATAATGTATAGGATGCTTCTCTTAATGCAAAGCAACGCGGCATTTTCTGGCCCGTAATACGGGCAACGAAAGGGAGGACATCAATGCCGCTCAGCATGAACCGCGAGGTGTTCATCACATGCGCCGTCACCGGCGCCGGAGACACCGTCTCGAAATCCAGCCACGTTCCGGTCACGCCGAAACAGATCGCTGAATCGGCGATCGAGGCCGCCAAGGCGGGTGCCGCGGTCGTCCACTGTCACGTCCGCGATCCCGACACCGGCGCGCCTGCGCGGCGGCTCGATCTCTACAGGGAGGTGACCGACCGCATCCGCTCCGCCGACATCGACGTGGTGCTCAATCTGACCGCCGGCATGGGCGGAGACCTCGTATTCGGTAACGTCGAGAGCCCCTTCCCCGTCAACGAGAAGGGCACGGACATGGCCGGCGCCACCGAACGCGTCGCGCATGTCGCCGAATGCCTGCCGGAAATCTGCACGCTCGACTGCGGCACGATGAATTTCTCGCTCGGCGATTACGTCATGACCAATACGCCGTCGATGCTGCGCGAGATGGCACGGCAGATGACCGCACTCGGCGTGCGTCCGGAGATCGAGGCCTTCGATACCGGCCATTTGTGGTTCGCCAAGCAACTCGCCGAAGAAGGCCTGATCGAGGATCCGGTGCTGATCCAGCTCTGCATGGGCATTCCGTGGGGCGCGCCGGACGATCTCAACACCTTCATGGCCATGGTCAACAACGTTCCCTCGAACTGGACCTTTTCCGCCTTCTCGATCGGCCGCAACGCCATGGCCTATCCCGCTGCCGCAATCCTTGCCGGCGGCAACGTCCGCGTCGGCCTGGAAGACAATCTCTATGTCGGCAAGGGCCAGCTCGCGACCAATGCCCAGCTCGTGGAGAAAGCGGTTTCCGTCGTCGAGAGCATGGGCGCGAAGATCATCGGTCCGGAGGAGGTCCGCAGGAAGCTGAAGCTGACGAAGCGGTAACAAGACCCCTCCCAACCCTCCCCATAAGGGGAGGACTTGACCTGCCGCGGCAGGCGCCACCTGTCCCTCCCCTTTGTGGGGAGGTCGGTCCCGAAGGGATCGGGAGAGGCTCTTACGACATTTTGAATGGAGAGGGGAATGACCACAATCACCAGGGCCGCCTGTATCGGCGGCGGCGTCATCGGCGGGGCCTGGGCTGCGCGTTTTGCGCTTGCAGGAATAGACGTCAACATCTTCGACCCGCATCCGGAAGCCGAGCGCATCATCGGCGAGGTCATGGCCAACGCGGAACGCGCCTATGGCATGCTGACCATGGCGCCGCTTCCGCCGCGCGGCAAATTCACCTTCTGCAAGAGCGTTCAGGAAGCAGTCGAGGACGTTGACTGGATTCAGGAAAGCGTGCCCGAACGGTTGCCGTTGAAGCGCGGCGTCATCAACGAGATCGATGCCGCCGCCCGGCCCGACGCCCTCATCGGCTCC
This sequence comes from Sinorhizobium sp. M4_45, assembly GCF_002885915.1. Taxonomy (NCBI): domain Bacteria; kingdom Pseudomonadati; phylum Pseudomonadota; class Alphaproteobacteria; order Hyphomicrobiales; family Rhizobiaceae; genus Sinorhizobium; species Sinorhizobium sp. M4_45. The sequence goes on along the minus strand of NZ_NWVE01000001.1, from coordinate 359,923 downwards.
TCCACTTCGGGCCTGCTCCCGTCCGACCTGCAGGCCGAGATGAAACACCCCGAACGCATGTTCGTGGCCCATCCCTATAACCCGGTCTACCTGCTGCCGTTGGTGGAGCTCGTCGGCGGCAAGAAGACTTCGCCGGAAACGATCGGGCGCGCCGAGGAAGCGGTCGCCGAGATCGGCATGAAGGGCGTCGTCATCGCCAAGGAGATAGAGGCCTTCGTCGGCGACCGCCTGCTCGAGGCGCTGTGGCGCGAAGCACTCTGGCTGATCCAGGACGACATCTGCGATACCGAGACGCTCGACGACGTCATGCGCTATTCCTTCGGCATGCGCTGGGCACAGATGGGTCTCTTCGAGACTTATCGCATCGCCGGCGGCGAAGCGGGCATGCGCCATTTCCTCGCCCAGTTCGGCCCTTGCCTCAAATGGCCCTGGACGAAATTCACCGACGTGGTCGATCTCGACGACGCGCTCGTCGAGAAGATCGGGGCCCAATCGGACGCGCAGGCAGCCGGTCGCTCCATCCGCGAACTCGAACGCATCCGGGACGAAAACCTCGTCGGCATCATGCATGCCTTGAAGGCCGGCGACGGCGGCAAAGGCTGGGGTGCCGGCAAGCTGCTCGCCGATTTCGAGAAGCGGCTTTGGGAAAAGGGCGGCAGTCCGTCGAAGAGCCTGGACGCGTCCGGGCCGCTGCGTCTGGTCGATACCAGGGTCAACGCCGCCTGGGTCGACTACAACGGCCACATGACAGAGCATCGATACTTACAGCTCTTCGGCGACACCTCGGACGCACTGCTCAAGTTGATCGGCGTCGACTTCGCCTATGTCGAGGCCGGCCACAGCTATTACACGGTCGAGACCCACATTCGTCATCTCGGCGAAGCCAAGCTCGGACAGGCGCTCTATACGACCCTGCAGCTTCTTTCGTCGGACGAGAAGCGCATTCACTTCTTCACGCGCATTCACGATGCGGCGTCGGGCGACGTCATCGCCACCGCCGAACAGATGATGCTGCATGTCGACGCCAAGGCCGGCAAGTCCGTGCCGGCACCGGCGGAGGTGATGGCCAAGCTGAAGCCGATCGCGGAAGGTCATGCGAAGCTGGACGCGCCCGAGGGCGCGGGACGGCATGTGGGGCAGAAACGGTGATGGCGATGCTGGCGGGATAAGAGCCCCTCATCCGCCTGCCGGCACCTCTCCCCGTCCCAAGGACGTCCCGACGGGGAGAGGGATAGTCCTCGGATTAGCCCGAGGAGAGGGGCACCGCCCGAGAGCCCGCAGCAGATCGTTGAGGAGCGATCTGCCGCGCGGACCAGAATTGACGAGGGAGAACAATGAATTTCGCACTGACCGAAGAACAGCAGATGATCGTCGACACGGTCCGCACCTTCGTCGAGACCGAGATCTATCCGCATGAGAACGAGGTCGAGCGGACCGGCGTGGTGCCGCGCGAACTCGGGCTGGAAATCGCCCGCAAATGCAAGGAACTCGGCTTCTTCGCCTGCAACTTCCCGGAAGAGGTCGGCGGCGCCGGCCTCGACCATCTGACCTTCACTCTGGTCGAGCGCGAGCTCGGCCGCGGGTCCATGGGCCTCACCGTCTTTTTCGGGCGGCCGTCCGGCATCCTGATGGCCTGCAACGAGGATCAGCGGGAGCGATACCTGCTCCCCGCCGTCCGCGGCGACAAGTTCGACGCGCTCGCCATGACCGAACCGGATGCCGGCTCGGACGTGCGCGGCATGAAATGCTTCGCACGGCAGGACGGCGACGACTGGATCGTCAACGGGACGAAGCACTTCATCAGCCATGCCGACATTGCCGATTTCGTCATCGTCTTCGTCGCCACCGGCGAGGAGCAGACGCCGCGCGGACCGAAGAAGAAGATCACCTGTTTCCTGGTCGATCGCGGCACCCCCGGCTTCGAAATCCGCGAAGGCTACAATTCCGTCTCGCATCGCGGCTACAAGAACTGCATCCTCACTTTCGACGACTGCCGGCTGCCTTCCGCCCAGATTCTCGGCGAGGCCCATAAAGGCTTCGATATCGCCAACGACTGGCTCTACGCCACGCGCCTGACCGTGGCGGCCACCTCCGTCGGCCGCGCCCGTCGCGCCTTCGATTACGCACTCTCCTACGCGGCCGAGCGCAAGCAGTTCGGCAAGCCGATCGGCGCCAACCAGGGAGTCTCCTTCAAGCTTGCCGACATGATCACCGAGATCGACGCGGCCGACCTTCTGACACTCTCGGCCGCCTGGCGGCTCGACCAGGGCCTGCCGTCCAACCGCGAGATCGCTTCGGCCAAGGTCTTTGCCACCGAAATGCTCGCCCGCGTCACAGACGAGGCGATCCAGATCTATGGCGGCATGGGACTCATGGACGACCTGCCGCTCGCCCGCTTCTGGCGCGACGCCCGCGTCGAGCGCATCTGGGATGGGACGTCCGAGATCCAGCGACACATCATCAGCCGCGATCTGCTCCGGCCGCTGGGGGCTTGAGCGATGGGCGAGCTTCCGCAAATTACCCCCCTCTGCCCTGCCGGGCATCTCTCCGGCGCACTCCACGGGGGCGCGGCATGACCCCCACTCCCCGCTCCCTCGACCGTCTCATCCGCCCACGCTCCATCGCCGTCTTCGGCGGCAAGGAGGCGCGCCGCGTCATCGAACAATGCGACAAGATGGGCTTTGCCGGCGACATCTGGCCGGTCCACCCGCGCGAGGAAGAAATCCTCGGCCGCCGCTGCTACCGCTCGGTGTCCGACCTGCCGAGGGCGCCGGATGCTTCCTTCGTCGGGGTCAACCGCGCGCTCACGATCGAGATCATCCGCGATCTCGCCGCGCGCGGCGCCGGGGGTGCCGTCTGCTACGCCTCCGGTTTCCGCGAGGCGGCAAACGAGCTTACCGACGGCAACGACCTGCAGGAGGCGCTCGTCGCGGCGGCCGGCGACATGCCGATCGTCGGGCCCAACTGCTACGGTTTCATCAACATGCTGGACGGCGCGCTGCTCTGGCCCGACCAGCACGGCATGCTTCGGGTCGAACGCGGCGTCGCGATCCTCACGCAATCTTCCAACATCGCCTGCAACATCTCCATGCAGAAGCGCGGGCTGCCGCTGGCCTATGTCATGACGGCCGGCAACCAGGCGCAGACGGGCCTTTCCGACATCGCCTGCGCCGTGCTCGAGGATCCGCGCGTCACCGCCGTCGGTCTTCATATCGAAGGCTTCGACAGCATCGAGGCGTTGGAAAGGCTTGCCGCCCGCGCACGCGAGCTGCGCAAACCCGTGGTCACGCTGAAGGTCGGGAAATCGGAAGCAGCCCAGCTTGCAACCGTCTCCCATACCGCCTCGCTAGCCGGCAACGACCGGGTCTCCTCGGCCCTGCTCGCCCGCCTCGGCATCGGCCGCGTCGATACGCTGCCCGAGTTGCTCGAAACCCTGAAGCTGCTGCATCTTCATGGGCCGCTGCCCAGCGCCGATATCTCCTCGATGAGCTGTTCGGGCGGCGAGGCATCGCTGATGGCGGATGCCGGCGTCCGGCGCAAAGTCAATTTCCGGGCACTCAGGGAGGAACAGCGCCAGCCGCTGCGCGAAAGCCTCGGCGAAATGGTGACGATCGCCAATCCGCTCGACTACCACACCTTCGTCTGGGGAAATCGCGAGAAGCAGACGGCCGCCTTCACGGCCATGATGCGCGGCGGCTATGCCCTCAACCTGATCGTGCTCGATTTCCCGCGGCTCGACCGATGCGACGCGGCCGACTGGGTCACGACCTGTGAGGCGACCATCGATGCGACGAAGGCTACCGGCGCGGTCGCCGGTATCGTTGCCAGCCTAGGCGAGAACATGCCCGAGGAAACCGCTCTCTCGCTGGTGTCGGCGGGCGTCGTGCCCTTCTTCGGCATCGACGAGGCGCTCGCCGCCATCGAGACCGCCGCTGCGATTGGCGCGATCTGGGCAAAGCCCGCAGCACCTCCCCTCCTCCGCTCGCGTCCCGAGGGAGGCGAGATCGTCACCCTGAGCGAAGCCGAAGCGAAGGCTGAGCTCGCGGCAGCGGGCGTCATCGTTCCCGGTGGCAGGAGCGCCGCCACAGTCGAGGAAGCCGCAGCGGCGGCCGAGGCCCTCGGCTTCCCCGTGGTCCTCAAGGGCCTCGGCGTGGCGCACAAGACCGAAGCCGGTGCGGTCAAGGTCAATCTGACAAGCCGTCAGGAGGTCATCACAGCGGCGCGAGGCATGGCTGCGGTCGCCTCCGGTTACCTCGTCGAGAAGATGATCGCCAGGCCTGTGGCGGAGCTGATCGTCGGGGCGATGCGCGACGCGGTCGCAGGTCCGGTGCTGACGATCGGCGCGGGCGGAATTCTCGTCGAATTGCTCGAGGATTCCGCGATCCTCACGCTGCCGGTCACCGAAGAGATGATCCGCGATGCGATTGCGGGCCTGAAGATCGCCAAGCTGCTCGACGGCTATCGCGGCAATCCCAAGGGCGATATCGCCGCCTTGGCGGGAACTGTCGCTGCCGCGGCATCCTATGTCGTTGCAAACGCTTCCAAACTCGAAGAACTCGATATCAATCCTATAATGGTGCTGCCGGACGGCCACGGAGCCGTTGCCGCCGACGCCCTGATCCGCCGGAGGAAATGAGCCCATGACCGGACCGATCCTTACGCGCCGCGAAGGCGGCATTCTCGAAGTCACGATCGACCGGCCGAAGGCCAACGCCATCGACCTGAAGACCAGCCGCGTCATGGGCGAAATCTTCCGCGATTTCCGGGACGACCCGGCGCTCAGGGTCGCGATCATCACCGGCGCCGGCGAGAAATTCTTCTGCCCCGGCTGGGACCTGAAGGCGGCCGCGGAAGGCGATCCAGTCGATGGAGACTACGGCGTCGGCGGTTTCGGCGGGATGCAGGAGCTGCGCGACCTCAACAAGCCCATCATCGCTGCCGTCAACGGCATTTGTTGCGGTGGCGGCCTGGAGATCGCGCTTTCGACCGACATCATCCTCGCAGCCGAACATGCGAGTTTCGCACTCCCGGAAATCCGCTCGGGCACGCTCGCCGATGCCGCTTCGATCAAGCTGCCGAAGCGAATCCCCTACCATATCGCCATGGACATGCTGCTCACCGGCCGCTGGCTCGACGTGGTCGAAGCGAACCGCTGGGGCTTCGTCAACGAGATCCTGCCGGCCGGACGGCTGATGGACCGGGCTTGGGAACTGGCGCGCCTGCTCGAAAGCGGCCCGCCGCTCGTCTATGCCGCAATCAAGGAAGTGGTCCGCGATGCCGAGGGCCGGGACTTCCAGACGACCATGAACAAGGTCACCCGTCGCCAGTTCAGGACAGTCGATGTCCTCTATTCGAGCGAGGACCAGCTCGAGGGCGCCCGCGCCTTTGCGGAGAAGCGCGACCCGGTCTGGAAGGGACGCTGAGATACGCGGCCTCTTCGGCCGCGGACAGAGTGGAAGCCGGAGGATGCCGGCCTTCAGCGTGACGCGTCGCGAGCACCGGCGCGTGCGGCTGAGCAGTCTTTCCATAAGACATGCTTATGGAAAAGATTTATAATTTAGGACGTTACAAGCCACGTCCAAGCGTTTAGCCTTATGGGTGAACAACGCGGATAACGCGCAAAGAGACGACAAGGAGGTCAGGATAGAGACGATCCCGGTGGACTGCAAACCACCTCCGGCCATCTCGACCGATGGCAAATACGCGAACACTCTACCAATCACAACGAACGGCGAATGCCGGCTGAAGAAGGGAACAGGGGAATGAGCGATTACAAAGACTATTTGGCACGTCAGGTCATGCTCGGCAAAATGAACCGGCGTGAATTTCTCGGACGCGCCGCCGCCCTCGGCATTGCTGTGTCTACGGCGAATACGCTCTTCGCGTCGAGCGCCGCGGCGCAGGAGCCGAAGCGCGGCGGTCACCTGAAGCTCGGCCTCGAAGGGGCAGCCGCCACCGATTCGCGGGATCCCGCAAAGGCGCTGTCGCAATTCATGTTCGTGGTCGGCCGGAACTGGGGCGACATGCTCGTCGAGAGCCACCCGACGACCGGCGAACCGGTGCCGGCGCTTGCAGAATCCTGGGAGCCCTCCGCCGACGCCGCCACCTGGACCTTCACGATCCGCAAGGGCGTCAAATTCCACGACGGTAAGGAACTGACGATCGACGACGTCATCAAGACCCTGCAGCGACACACGGACGAAAAGTCCGAGTCCGGCGCGCTCGGCGTGATGAAATCCATCAAGGAAATCAAGGCCGACGGCGACAAGCTCGTCTTGACGCTGACGGAGGGCAATGCGGACCTGCCGCTGCTGCTGACCGATTATCACCTCATCATCCAGCCGAACGGCGGCACGGACAATCCCGACGCGATGATCGGGACCGGCCCCTATAAGGTCGCAAGCTTCGAGCCGGGCGTACGGGCCACATTCGAAAGGAATGCCGACGACTGGCGCACCGATCGCGGCTATGTCGATTCCGTCGAACTGATCGCGATGAACGACGCGACGGCGCGCATCGCGGCGCTGTCCTCGGGCCAGGTTCACTTCATCAACCGCGTCGACCCAAAGACGGTCAACCTGTTGAAGAAGGCGCCGACCGTGGAAATCCTCAACACGTCGGGCCGAGGACATTACGTCTTCATCATGCATTGCAACACGGCGCCGTTCGACAACAACGACCTGCGCATGGCGCTGAAATACGCGATGGATCGCGAGACGCTGGTACAGCGCATTCTTGGCGGCTACGGCAAGGTCGGCAACGACTTCCCGATCAACGACACCTATGCGCTCTTCCCCGAAGGTATCGAGCAACGCGCCTACGATCCGGACAAGGCGGCATTCCACTACAAGAAATCCGGCCATAGCGGTCCGGTGCTGCTGCGCACCTCGGACGTCGCTTTCCCGGGCGCGGTCGATGCCGCCGTCCTCTACCAGGCGAGCGCCAAGAAGGCGGGCATCGAGATCGAGGTCAAGCGCGAGCCGGGCGACGGCTATTGGTCCAACGTCTGGAACGTCCAACCCTTCTCGACATCCTATTGGGGCGGGCGTCCGACCCAGGATCAGATGTACTCCACCGCCTATCTCTCGACAGCCGACTGGAACGACACCCGCTTCAAGCGTCCGGATTTCGACAAGATCCTGCTCGAAGCGCGTTCCGAGCTGGACGAAGCGAAGCGCAAGGACATGTACCGCACCATGGCGATGATGGTGCGCGACGAAGGCGGCCTGATCCTGCCGATGTTCAACGACTTCGTGAACGCGGCCGGCAAAACGGTGAAGGGCTACGTCCACGACATCGGCAACGACATGTCGAACGGCTATGTCGCGACCAGGGTATGGCTGGACGCCTGATGATGGAAAGCGGACCGATCACGGGTCCGGTCGTGACGGATGCGACCGCAGGCGAGACAGCCCTGCGGTCCCCCGATCTTTCCGGTGCCCCAGCCAAACCCGACCCGGCCGCCGACGAGCTCGGCGGCACGTTCTGGCGGCGCTTCGCCTTTCGCCGTCCTCTCGCGGCGCTGATCCTTCAGCGCCTGGGACTGAGCGTCGGCCTGCTCTTCGCCGTGTCGCTGATGATCTTCGGCGGCATCGAGGCGTTGCCAGGCGATTTCGCCACCACCTATCTCGGCCAGTCGGCGACGCCGCAGGCCGTCGAGAACATCCGCAAGGATCTCGGGCTCGACCGCCCCTGGAGCGAGCGCTATCTCAGCTGGCTCGGCGGCGCGGTGCAGGGTGATTTCGGCACGTCCTGGGCGAGCAGGAATTCCGTCAGCGAGCAGATCGGCAACCGCCTCGGCAACTCGCTCTTCCTGGCTTTCTTCGCGGCGCTCGTCTCCGTACCGCTGGCCGTGGGGCTAGGGATGCTCGCGGTGCAATTCCGCAACCGCCTGCCTGACAAGATCATCAACGTGATATCGCTTGCGGCGATCTCGCTGCCGGAGTTCTTCATCGGCTATCTGCTGATCATGTTCTTCGCCGTCAAATGGGGGGTCGCCACCTTCCCGGCCACCGTCTACGCCAGCATGGGCTTCATGGACCGCCTTTCGGCGATCGCACTTCCGGTCGCGACCCTCGTGCTCGTGGTCCTCGCCCATATGATGCGCATGACGCGCGCGGCCATCCTAAACGTCATGTCGTCGGCCTACGTGGAGACCGCCGAACTCAAGGGGCTCGGCACGTTCCGCATCATCGCGCGCCACGCCGCCCCCAATGCCGTGGCCCCGGTCATCAACGTCATCGCGCTGAACCTTGCCTATCTGGTCGTCGGCGTCGTCGTGGTCGAAGTCGTCTTCGTTTATCCCGGCATGGGGCAATACATGGTGGATGCCGTGACGGTGCGCGACATGCCCGTCGTGCAGGCGTGCGGGCTGATCTTTGCGGCCTTCTACATCTTCCTCAACATGGCGGCCGACATTCTCGCCATTCTCGCCAATCCGAGACTGAGGCACCCGCGATGAACCTGAAATCCATTCCACTCAGTGCCTGGGTAGGCATCATCGGCATCGCGATCGCGCTTCTGTGCGCTCTCTTCGCGCCCGTTCTCGCGCCCTTCGGCGAGCGTGAGGTGGTCGGCGAGATCTGGCTCCCGGCCGGCGGCGATTTCCTGCTCGGCACGGACAATCTTGGCCGCGACCTGCTCTCGCGCCTGATCTACGGTGCCCGCACGACCATCTTCGTGGCGTTGGCGGCAACCGTGCTCTCCTTCGCTCTCGGCATGATCCTGAGCTTCACCGCAGCCGTCACCGGCGGCTTCGTCGATCAGTTCTTCTCCCGCTTCAACGATCTGATGATGGCGGTGCCGACGCTGATCTTCGCACTCGTCGTTCTCGCGGTGCTGCCGCAGCATCTGTGGATCCTGGTCCTCGTCATGGCCGTGCTCGACTCGACGCGTGTCTTCCGCATCGGCCGCGCCGTCGCCCTCGATGTCGCGGTGATGGAATTCGTCGAGGCTGCGCGGTTACGCGGCGAAGGCAATGTCTGGATCATCTTCCGGGAAATCCTGCCGAACACGCTGTCGCCGCTGCTCGCCGAGTTCGGTCTGCGCTTCGCCTTCTCGATCCTGTTCCTCTCCACCCTCTCCTTCCTCGGCCTTGGCATCCAGCCGCCGGCCGCCGACTGGGGCGGCATGGTCAAGGACAACAAGGATGGCATCATCTTCGGCATATCGGCCGCGCTCATCCCGGGCGGAGCGATCGCCGCCCTCGCCATCTGCGTCAATCTCGTCGTCGACTGGCTGATGAAGCGCACCTCGAGCCTGAAAGGAGGCCGCGGCGATGCCTGAGCTGCTTTCCGTCAAGAACCTGAAGATCGAAGCGACGAGCTATCCGCCGGGCGAACCGCCGAAGGTGGTGACGCTGGTCGAGGGCGTTTCCTTCGATCTCGAAAAAGGCAAGGTGCTCGGTCTCATCGGCGAGTCCGGTGCCGGCAAGTCGACCATCGGCCTTTCGGCGCTCGCCTATGGCCGCGGCGGCGTGAGAATCACCGGCGGTGAGGTGCTGCTCAACGGCCGCGACATCCTGAAGCTCGGCCGCAGCGGCATCAACGCGGTTCGCGGGCGCAATGTCTGCTACGTCGCGCAGTCCGCCGCAGCCGCCTTCAACCCGGCGCACAAGCTCGGCGATCAGGTGATCGAGGCGTCGGTCCGTCACGGCGTCATGAGCCGTGAAGAGGCGAACAGGCGCGCGCTCTATCTTTTCGAGGTCCTCGGCCTTCCCAATCCGGAGACCTTCGGCGACCGCTATCCCCACCAGGTGTCGGGCGGGCAGTTGCAGCGCGCCATGACCGCCATGGCACTCTGCCCCAATCCGGAACTGATCGTCTTCGACGAGCCGACCACGGCGCTCGACGTGACGACCCAGATCGACGTGCTCGCGGCCATCAAGCACGCGATCGAAGAGACCGACACGGCGGCCCTCTACATCACCCACGATCTTGCGGTCGTCGCCCAGATCTCCGACGACATCATGGTGCTGCGTCACGGAAAGACCGTGGAATACGGCACCACGAAGCAGGTGATCGAGGCCCCGAGGGAAGAATACACCCGCGCCCTCGTCAGCGTCCGCCAGGAAAAACGCGTCGAGGCCCCGGACCAGACCGGCGCGCTTCTCAAGATCGAACATGTGCATGCCGGCTACGCCAACGGCTTCAAGGTGCTGCACGACGTCTCGATGCACCTGCCGAAGGGGCAGACGCTTGCAGTCGTCGGGGAGTCCGGATCGGGCAAGTCGACGCTCGCACGCGTCATCACCGGCCTGCTGCCGCCGAGCGAAGGGCGCATCACCTTCGAAGGAAAGGAACTGCCGAAAGCCTTGAAGGGGCGAACCAACGACGAGCTTCGGCGGATCCAAATGATCTATCAGATGGCCGATACGGCGATGAACCCGCGCCAGACTGTGCGCGATATCGTCGGCCGGCCGCTCTCCTTCTACTTCGGAATGCATGGCGCCAAGAAGACCGAGCGGGTGAAGGAATTGCTCGACCAGATCGAAATGGGCACCCGCTTCCTCGATCGTTATCCGGCCGAGCTTTCCGGCGGACAGAAGCAGCGCGTCGCGATCGCCCGGGCGCTTGCCGCCCAACCGGAACTCATCCTTTGCGACGAGCCGACCTCGGCGCTCGATCCGCTGGTGGCGGAGGGGATTCTGAACCTGCTTCTGAAGCTGCAGGAGGAAACCGCCGTTTCCTACGTCTTCATCACCCATGACATAGCGATCGTCCGGGCAATCGCCGACAGCGTCGCCGTAATGCATCGCGGCCGGCTGGTGCGCTTCGGTCCGAAGTCTAAGGTCCTTTCGCCGCCCTTCGACGACTATACCGATCTGCTTTTGAAGTCGGTTCCCGAAATGGAAATCGGCTGGCTGGAAAAGGTACTGCAGACGCGACGGATGGAGAGCGCCGGCAATTGAGTGCGCGTGGCGGCCGCCACGCGCACTCGTCAGTATTCTGCGGGAATGGTCAGCACTTCGGCCTCCGGCGTCTCCAGGAAGCGCCGGACCGCAGAGGGCAGATGCCGCGACCCGAAAGGAAGCAGCCCGCAGCGCGAAAGCATCTGGCGCTTGTCCGGATCCAGCCCGATATGCCGCCAGATCATCCGCGAGGCGTAGGGCAGGTTCTCCTTGCGCCACGAGACCCCCATGGTGGTGCCGCGCAGATAGACCCGCTGGTGCACCTCGAAGGGCATCAGGATCGTCTGCGCCAGCATCGACGCCTGCCCCACGGTGCGCTCGGCTATGAAGATGCGGTTTCGCCAGAAGGTGACGAGGCCGACATATTTCGAGAACTGTTCGATCTCGTTCGCCTTGTCGCGAATGCGCTCGATCGATTTCACCCGGATCGAGCCGCCTTCCTCATAGATATGCGCGCAGGAACAGACCACGAAGCCGGGCCAGGAGAGCGAAAGGTGATAGGTCTGGTAGTAGCCGAAATGGTGGCGAAGGGCTGCTGCATCGCCCGGGAACCCTTCGAGGAGCTGCCCCGCTTCCAGCCGGTGCCGCTCGGGGCGGATCATACGCGCCTCGAACAGCTTGGGTGAGAGCGAAAAATCCTCAGCCGCAAGTCCGAAGAACGCGGCAATCCGTTGCACGTTGTGCGCCGAAGGCCGCGCCTCGCCGTTGATGTAGCGGTTGAACTGCTGACGGTTGATGCCGATCTCGCGGCAGATCTGGGAGATCGAGCGCCGCGTCGCACAGGCAAAACGCAGATTTGTTACGAATGTGTCGTCCGGCTGCAAGTGCTCCACCTATCGAATTGCAGCCAGCGTAAACTAGCGAAAATTCGCGTCAAGTCGCGAAATTGCCTGGGGGCCGGCAGGCGTTAGGTTTCTCTCGAACAAGACACACAAGGGGAACTGGAAATGACCGAATTCACGAAGCGTCCCGACGGCCTCATCGTACCGGCCGGCATCAACCGGCGCGGCTTCCTCGCAGGCACCGCAGCGCTCGGCCTCGCCGCCGGCATCGGGAGCTCCATCGGCTTGGGCGAGGCACGGGCGCAGGAGCCCAAACGCGGCGGCCACCTGAAGCTCGGCCTCGACGGCGGAGCGACGACCGATTCGCTCGATCCGGCAACCTATAGCGGTTCGGTATCTTTCGTGATCGGCCATCTCTGGGGCGACACGCTGGTCGAGTCCCATCCCGAGACAGGCGCTCCGCTGCCCGCGATCGCCTCCTCCTGGGAGTCGTCGGCGGATGCTTCGGTCTGGACGTTCAAGATCCGGAACGACATCGCTTTCCACGACGGCAAGAAACTCACCGTCGCAGACGTGATCGCAACGTTGAAGCGGCATTCCGACGAAGGCTCCAAGTCGGGAGCGCTCGGGCTGATGCGGTCCGTCAAGGCGATCGAGGAAAAAGCCGGAGACCTCGTCCTGACGCTGACGGAAGGCAATGCGGACCTGCCCCTCCTGCTGACCGACTATCATCTCATCATCCAGCCCGGCGGCGGCGTCGACAACCCCACCTCGCCGATCGGCACCGGCCCCTACAAGCTGGCAAGCTACGAAGCCGGCATCCGGGCAACCTTCGAGAAGAACACCGCCGACTGGCGTTCGGACCGCGGCTATGTCGACAGCGTCGAGATCATCGTCATGAACGACAACACGGCCCGCATTGCGGCGCTTTCCTCCGGGCAGGTGCATTTCATCAACGGCGTCGATCCGAAGACCGTGCCGCTGCTGAAGCGTGCGCCCCGCGTCGAGATCCTGCAGACCTCGGGCAAGGGCTTCTACAGCTTCCTCATGCATTGCGACACGGCCCCCTTCGACAACAACGACCTGAGGCTCGCGCTGAAATATGCCATAGATAGGCAGGCTATTCTCGATCGCGTGCTCGGCGGCTACGGCACGCTCGGCAACGATTATCCGGTCAACGAAAACTACGCGCTGGCACCTGAAGGCATCGAGCAGCGCGCCTACGACCCCGACAAGGCGGCCTTCCATTACAAGAAGTCCGGCCACGACCGGCCGATCCTGCTGCGCACCTCCGATGCCGCCTTCCCGGGTGCGGTCGATGCTTCCGTCCTCTTCCAGGAAAGCGCCCGCAAGGCCGGGATCGAAATCGAAGTACGCCGGGAGCCGGAAGACGGCTACTGGACCAATGTCTGGAATGTTCAGCCGTTCTGCGCTTCCTACTGGGGCGGCCGCCCGACGCAGGATTCCCGTTATTCCACGTCCTATCTGTCGAGTGCGGAATGGAACGACACGCGGTTCAAGCGGGAGGACTTCGACAAGCTTCTCCTGCAGGCGCGCTCCGAACTTGACGAAGCCAAGCGCAAGGAGCTCTACCACACCATGGCACTCATGGTGCGGGACGAAGGCGGTCTCATCCTGCCCGTCTTCAACGATTATGTGAACGCCGCCTCCGCTTCGCTGAAAGGCTTCGTGCACGACATCGGCAACGACCTTTCCAACGGCTACGTCGGAAGCCGCGTCTGGTTCGACAGCTAAAGTGCAATGAGCAGGCGCAGGTGGTTTTCCGCCTGCGCCTCGCATCTCAACAGTCACGCACCGATCGGAGGCAGCCAACATGGTCGAGCGCAATTTCACCGTGATCGAAAACGAATGGATAACCCTCGAGGACGGAACCCGGCTCGCCGCGCGCATCTGGATGCCCGAGGGCACCGAGCAGAAGCCGGTGCCGGCCGTCCTGGAATACCTGCCCTACCGCAAGCGCGACGGAACCTGTGCACGCGACGAATCCACCTACCCTGCCTTCGCGGCCGCCGGGATTGCCGGCGTTCGCGTCGACATCCGCGGCTCGGGCGAGTCCGAGGGCGTGATCGACGGCGAATATACGCCGCGTGAACTCTCCGACGGCTGCGAGATCATCGAATGGATTGCGGCACAGCCCTGGTCGAACGGCAAGGTCGGGATGATGGGCATCTCCTGGGGCGGCTTCAACTGTCTGCAGGTGGCGGCACTCAAGCCGCCGGCTCTCAAGGCGGTGATCTCGATCGCCTCGACCGTCGACCGCTACAATGACGACATCCACTACAAGAACGGCTGCCATCTCTCGGCTCAACTCTCCTGGGCGGCAACCATGCTCGCCTACCAGTCTCGATCGCCCGATCCGGAACTCGTCGGCGAGCGCTGGCGGGAGATGTGGCTGGAGCGCCTCGAGAACGAGCCCTTCTTCCTGGAGGAATGGCTGGAGCACCAGCGCCGCGACGATTTCTGGCGGCATGGCTCGATCTCGGAGGATTTCGACGGCTTTCCGATCCCGGCGCTGGTGATCGCCGGATGGGCGGACGGCTACCGCAACACGCCGATCAAGGCGGTCGAGGGGCTCGGCGGCAAGGCCAAGGCGCTCATCGGCCCCTGGGTCCACAAATATCCGCATTTCGCCTGGCCGAAGCCGCGAGCAGACTTTCTCGGAGAGGCGATCCGCTGGTGGAACCGCTGGCTTCGCGACGAAAAGAACGATGCCGAGCAATTGCCGCAGATGCGCGCCTATATGCTCGACGGCCCGAGGCCTGCGGTCAGGCGCAATGAAGACCCGGGCCGCTGGATCGCCAAGGATGTCTGGAGCACGCCGGAAATGCGGACCTTCGCGGTTTCGAGCGAGGGAGGCCTGGCGGCCGGTTCCCCGTCCCGGCGCGGGATCGGCGATGTTTACCTGCGTTCGCCGCTCGATACCGGCACCGCTGCCGGTGAGTATTTCACGCTCAAGCCCGACGCCGAGATGCCCGGCGACCAGCGCATCGACGATGCGGGCTCGCTCACTTTCGACACGCGCCCGCTGCTCGAGGCGGAGGACTATCTCGGTCAGCCGGTGCTCGACCTCGAGCTTTCCTGCAGTGCCGAAACCGCCAATCTCGTCGCGCGTATCGTCGATGTCCATCCGGACGGAACGGCAACCCGCGTCGCCTTCGGCGTCCTCAACCTGGCGCACCGCAACGGCAATGCGCAGCCGGTGCCAATGGAGAAGAACCGCAAGACGCGCGTCACGCTGGTGCTCGATGCTTGCGGCTATCGCTTCCGCGCCGGTCACCGCATACGCCTGTCGCTGTCGACCTCCTATTGGCCGATCATCCTGCCGTCGCCGACCGATCCAGGCGTCACGATCGATACGGCCAGCGTCTCCCTTTCCCTGCCGCTTCTCGGCGACCATCGCGAGATCGTCGTGCCGCAGCCGGCCAATCCCGACCCGTTGCCGCACTATATCGAGCATTCGCCGTCCGAAACGCGCCGCACCGTCGAACGCGACATGACCAAGGGCCTGACGCATTATCGGATCTACGAGAATACCGGCCTCGTCGAGCATCCCGGCACGGGCAATGTGACGCAGGACATCCGCGAAGAAACCTGGACGATCGCGCCGGACGATCCACACTCGATGACGGGCGCTTCGACCTGGACCTGTATTGCGCGGCGTGGGCAGCAATCGCTGAAGACCGTCTCGACCTCCCGCCTCGGCTGTACGCAAAGCGAGTGGATCGCCTCCGCCAGGGTTGAGGCTTTCGAGGGAGAGACGAAGATCTTCGAGAAGAGCTTCGAAAAGCGGATCCGGCGGGATTTCATGTGAGGCTCGGCGCGACTGCCCCTCGTCCCGCTACCCGGGGAGTGAGCCAGGGGCAATTTCATCGGGCGCTCGCGTTTCCGTGGCTGAGCGCCCGCAACACTTGGACGGCTCTTTCTGCATCTGCCGCGGGCACGAAAATGTGGTCGTGGTAATAGGCCGCGACAACATTGGCGCTGATGCCCGCCTGCGTCAGTGCGCCTGAAACCGCCGCCGTCAGCCCAACGGCTTCGAGTGCGGAATGGACGCCCAGCGTAATCAGCCGCAGCACCGGTCCATAGGAAAGTCCCGCCGCCTCGGCACGGGTCTGCTCGAGGATGAGCGTAATCCCCTCATTTTCGCGAAAGGTTCCGATCGGCTCAAGCGCGAACCAGGCCGCAGCACGACTTTCAACCGTGCAATAGACATATTCGCCGTCATGTAGCACCGGCTCCAATTCTGCAAGCAGCCGCTGGAGATCGGTCTCGCCGCTCATCGCCGACTCAAGCCGTGCCGGTCAATCGTGCCACAGCTTGCACGAGACGCACGAAGCCGTCCCGCGCACCGGGGCTCATGTGGCGCGCTCGAAGCCAGGAATGCACCATCTGCGGCTCTTCTTGGTAGGTGACGTCCACGCCGGCCTGGGCGAGCCGGGCTGCATAGGCGCGCGCATCATCCCGCAGCGGATCGAAATGAGCTCCAGTGATATAGGCGGGGGGAAGTCCGGACAGGTCCGCGGCCTTCAGCGGGTGCGCAAACGGCTCATCCGCCGGCGCTTTCAGCACCTCGCGGTAATAGTCGACGTCGGCGGTGGAAAGCAGCGGCGCCTCGGCCATCTCGATATAGGAGCCGCGCGTCAGATCGCCGCCGAGGCCGGGATAGATCAGAACCTGGCCGACGATGCCGGCGAGCCCCTCAGCCTTCGCTTTCAGTACGATTCCGGCTGACAGGTTGCCGCCGGCGCTGTCGCCGGCGACGACGAGCGGACGCCCATCGGCAAGAAGCGCTTCGAGCACGTCATAGCAGTCTTCGAAGGCTGCGGGCCATAGATGTTCGGGGGCAAGGCGATAGTCTACCGACACCAGCTCGACCCGTGCACCATGGGCAAGCTCGGCGCAGATCGCATCATGGCTCTCAAGCGAGCCGACGACGAACCCGCCGCCATGGATATAGAGAACGCGCGTCTCGCTCGCGACCTTCGCCGGACGGTAGTACCGCACCGGAATTCGTCCCGCCAGCCGCCCGTCCCGCCGGGTCAGCCCTTCGGGAGACGGCGCGTCGAACTCGGCGCAGAGTGCATCGTACCATTGCCGTTGCTGCTCGACGGAGGCATTGACCGCATCGGCGGGATAGAACGCCTCGCAACGTTGGTGAAAGGCGCGAATCCCCGCTTCTGTCGGCATCGGCTTTGTCGTTTTCGAATCCATCCCATTCCCCCTCACCGCACCTTAGAGTCAGTTTGACGACTTTGACAACGAGGTTGTTGTAGGCGGCGGCCGGCATCCCTTCCGGCGCAATCGATGCGACAGCGCCGGGAGCCTTGGGCAGGCTGAAATCCCGGCAGATGTTTGGCGTCAAGGCGGTGCCGAGCCGTTCGTTCGGCTCGCTGTCAACCAGCGATGCCGGGATAGCGTGCCAGATGCTGAAAAAGCCGCGCCACCGCCTCAGCGCCGGGGTCGATGTGTCCTTCGAGCTGTCTGGCATTGATATAGGCCGCGCGACCGGCATTCGCGCGGGTAAGCGTGGCGGTGAAGTTCGCGCCTTCGCGCGCGGCGGCGGCGGCGGCGGCAATGCCCTGGCCGAGCGCGTCCAATGCGGGCGCGAGTGCGTCGACCATCGTACGATCGCCAATCCTGGCACCGCCGATCTCCTGCATTCGGGCAAGCCCTGCCCGCAGCGCCTCGCGAATCGGCAGACCGCTCGACGCGCCATCCCCGGCAGCGGCGAAGAAGATCGCGAGCAGCACACCGGAGGAGCCGCCCATCGTCTGGCTGAGTTCCTGGCCGATGGCGCGCAGGAGCTGAGTATGGTCCGACAGCGGCAGGCGGTCGACGGCGTTGATCAGCGCGCGGGCCGCGCCTGCCAATGTCGAGCCGGTGTCGCCGTCACCCGATTTGGCATCGAGCGCATTGAGATCCTGCTCGGCGGCGACCAGCACGTCGCAGCAGCCGATCAGGAATGCGCGCGTCGCCGCATGGTTTGACGGGATCGGCATGATCGGCGTCAGGCCGTCCGGCAGGGCCGCGACGGCAACCGGCCGGACATCGCAAACGCCCGGCCAGGCGGGGATCGGCACGGGAGCCTTCAGGAGCTCCAGTTCGGCGGCATCAGCCGGGAAAACGGAGATGGAAAAACCCTGCATGTCGAGCGAGGTCATCAGCGGAGCCGGGCCGATGGCATGGGTAATCTTCGCGCCGACGGCCGAGCCGAGGAGATCATGCGCCAGAACCGACATTTCGAGCACCGACGTGCCGCCGAGATTGTTGATCAGCGCGACATGCGGCCCCTCAGCCATCACCGCAGCCAGCCGCTCCACCATGGTGGCGACCGAAGCGCGCGCGCCGGCAAAATCGATCTGCTCGACGCCTGCCTCGCCATGGATGCCGAGGCCGAGTTCGGCCTTGCCTTCGGGAATACGATCCTCCTTCGGGGAGCCCGGTACGCGGCAGGTATCGAGCGACATACCGATGGAGCGCGTTCCCGCGATGACACGCCTTGCTGCGGCCGTCACGGTGTCGAGGTCCGCGCCCTGCTCGGCGAGCGCCCCCGCGATCTTGTGTACGAAGAGCGTGCCGGCGACGCCGCGGGCCTGCGGGAGATCGGGAAGCGCTATATCGTCGCCGACGATCACCATCGAGACATTGAGGCCGTAGGCGCGCGCCCGCTCGGCGGCGAGGCCGAAGTTCAACCGGTCGCCGGTATAATTCTTGACGACGAGCAGACATCCGGCTGGCCCCGTCACGGCGAGGATACCGGCAAGCACGGCGTCCACGCCGGGCGAGGCGAAGACATCGCCGCAGACGGCCGCCGTCAGCATACCCTTGCCGACGAAACCGACATGGGCTGGCTCGTGGCCCGAGCCGCCGCCCGAGACGATCGCGACCCTAGACTTGTCCCAATCGCTGCGCTTGACGACCCGGATATGCGGATAGCCGTCGAGGCGGGTAAGAGCACCGCCCGAAAGAGCCAGCACGCCATCGATCGCCTCTGTGACGACGTCTTCGCGCTTGTTGATGAATTGCGCCATAAAAATCTCCTTAAGCTAAACGCATGCCCGCCGCGTCGAAATAGAGCGGCTGCGACGGTCGGATCCGAATGGTCTCGCCGCCCTTCAGCGGCGTGTGGGCGTCGGTGACGGTGATGAGGTCATGCCGCTTGAAAGTGAGGTGCAGGCGTGTCTGGTCGCCGAGATGCTCGACCCGCTTGACCAGCGCCTCCTCCCCGTCACCTTGCACAATGTGTTCCGGGCGAAGGCCGATGCTCTTTGCGCCCGCCGGAGCGCCGGCGAAGAGATCGGCCGGCAGCACGTTGATGCGCGGCTGGCCGAGACGGGTGGCGGCATAGACGCTGACGGGCTCTTCATAGACGGCCCGCGGCGAACCGAACTGCACCAGTCGCCCCTCGTTGAGCACGCCGACATGGGTCGCCATGGTCATCGCCTCGATCTGGTCATGGGTGACGTAGATAAGTGTCGCGCCTGACTTCGCCTGGATGCGCTTCAATTCGATGCGCAGGTCCGCTCTGAGCTTCGCATCGAGCGAACTCAGCGGCTCGTCCATCAGGAAGATATCCGGATTGCGGACAAGAGCGCGGCCGATGGAGACGCGCTGCATCTCGCCGCCGGAAAGCGCGGTCGCCTTGTTCTCCAGCTTGTGGGCGATCTGCAAGACCTCGGCAACCTCTTTCACCTTCCTGTCGATCTCCGCCTGCGGCGTCTTCAGGAGCGGCGACTTCAGGGGAAACTCTAGGTTCTGGCGGACCGTGAGATGTGGATAGAGCGAATATTGCTGGAAGACCATCGCGACATTGCGCTCGGCCGGCGACAGCCCCTTCATGGCGCGGCCGCCGATGAAGACCTCGCCACTGTCGGGGGCATCGAGACCGGAGACCATGCGCAGCGTCGTTGTCTTGCCCGCGCCGCTCGGGCCAAGCAGCACGACGAAGGAGCCGTCCGGCACCCGGAGCGAGACATCGCCGAGCGCGAGCGTGCCGCCGAACCGCTTCGTCACATTTTCAAGGACGACCTCAGCCATGACCCAACACTCCCTCATTGGCCTCGGAGACGAGCGCATTGCCTTTATCAGCATCGAAAAGCGAAAGGGTGCGCGTATCGAAATCGAGCCCGACCATCTCCTCCTCCCGCACCTTGCAGCTTGAGGAAATGCGCGCCTTCAGATCGCCATGACCGGTCGAAACTGTCACGATCTGCGTCGTGCCGAGATATTCCACGGCGCTGACGCGCCCGCGGTAGGCGGCATCGTCGCGGAATTTCACATGCTCCGGCCGCACGCCGAGCGTGAGGCGGCCGGCGCGGCCCTCCCGCGCGGCCGGCACTTTCATCTTCACGCCGCCGAGATCGACGCTGTCGCCGCCGATGCCGATCATGCCGTCGAAATCGAGGAAATTCATGGAAGGCGAGCCGATGAACTGGGCGACGAATTTCGTCGCCGGCCAGTCGTAGATCTGCTGCGGCCGACCGAACTGCTCGATGACGCCATGGTTCATGACGACGATCTTGTCGCCCATCTGCATAGCCTCGAGCTGGTCGTGCGTGACATAGACGGTGGTGGCGCCCATGCGGTCGTGCAGCGCGCGCAGTTCCTCCGCCATGTGCTCGCGGAACTCCGCGTCGAGCGCGCCGAGCGGCTCGTCCATGAAGAAGGCCTTGGGGCGGCGCACGATGGCGCGGCCGAGCGCCACGCGCTGACGATCGCCGCCTGAGAGCCCGCCGACGGGCTTGTCGAGGATATGCTCGATCTTGAGGATGCGGGCGACCTCGGCAACGCGCGTCGCCACCTCCTCGCGCTTCATGCCCTGGCTGACCAGGGGATAGGAGATGTTCTTACGTACGTTCATATGCGGGTAGAGCGCGAACATCTGGAAGACGAAGGCGATGTCGCGCTGGCTGGCCGGCTTCATGCCGACCTCCTCTCCGTCGATGAATATCTCGCCCGAGGTCGGCAATTCGAGGCCGGCCATCATGCGCAATGTCGTCGTCTTGCCGCAGCCGGAGGGGCCGAGCAGCATGAAGAACTCGCCATCCTCGATGGTGAAGGTGGAGGAACGCACGGCGGTAAAGGCGCCGAACTCCTTGCGCACATTCTGGATCCTGATTTGCGCCATCGGCCTACTCCGGGAAATGGCTGACGATGATGAACATCACCGTGCCCAGCAGGGTTATGACGAAGGACCAGGAGTAGAGCGCAAGCGCGAAGGGCTGCATCAGCATGACGACACCCGCCGCGATCAGCACCGAGGCCAGCATTTCCCAGGCGCTGCGCCTGAAATGCCGGAGGCCGTTGAGAAATCGTGTCATTTGCGGACTGCTCCGAAGGTGAGGCCGCGCAGGAGATGTTTGCGCAGAAGGATGGTGAACACCATGACCGGCACGAGGAAGAGCGTGGCTCCGGCGGCGACGGCAGGCCAATCCTGGCCGCTGACGCCGATGATGGTGGGAATGAAGGGCGGCGCCGTCTGGGCGTTGCCGGATGTCAACAGCACCGCGAAGGCATATTCGTTCCAGGCGAAGATCAGGCAGAAGATCGCGGTCGAGGCGATGCCCGTCGCTGCCTGCGGCAACACGACCTTGTAGAAGGCCTGGAAGCGGGTGTAGCCATCGATCAGCGCCGCCTCCTCGTATTCGACGGGGATCTCGTCGATGAACCCCTTCAGCAGCCAGACGGAGAGCGACAGGTTGACCGCCGTATAGAGCAGGATCATCCCGGCATGGGTATCGCTGAGGCCGAGCGAGCGGAACATCAGGAAGATCGGGATGGCGACGGCGATCGGCGGCATCATGCGCGTGGACAGGATGAAGAAGAGAAGGTCATCCTTTAGCGGCACCCTGAAGCGCGAGAAGGCATAGGCGGCGGCCGTGCCGAGCACGATGCAGAGCACCGTGGAACCGAAGCCGATGATCACCGAATTTGTGAAGCGCTCGGCAAAGCGCGAGGGGCCGGAAATGACCAGCCCATCCTTGCGTACGAGCTTGTCGTACCAGGTCGTGGGCTCGCCGAGCGCCTGGAGCTGCTCCTCGGAAAGGCGCGTACGCGTGGTGAAAACGTTGACATACCCTTCCACCGTCGGCGTGAAGAAGGTCTTCGGCGGATAGGCGATGGCGTCGGACGGGCTCTTGAAGCTCGTCGCGATGATCCAGGCGAGCGGCAGGATGGTGATCAAGGCGTAGACCACGACCAGGAAGCCCGCGAACCATTTCTGCCGGAGCGACGGCTCGGCGACGGAATAGCTACTCATCGTTGTTTCACCTTGTTCAGGGCTTTGACATAGATCGAGGCGAGACCGAAGACCGTGACGAAGAGGATGACCGCATAGGCGGAGGCATAGCCTGTGCGCCATTTCTCGAACGCTTCGCGCTTGAGGTTGATCGAGGTGAGTTCGGTGATCGAGCCCGGCCCGCCGCCGGTCAGCTGTACGACGAGGTCGAACATCTTGAAGTTTTCGATGCCGCGGAAGAGCACGGCGAGCATCAGGAAGGGCAGGACGAGTGGGATGGTGATCGTCCAGAACTGCCGCCACTTGCTGGCGCGGTCGCATTCGGCCGCCTCATAGATGCTGGGCGGAATGGAGCGCAGACCCGCAAGGCAGATCAGCATGACGAAGGGCGTCCACATCCAGGTATCCACGATGATAATGGCCCAGGGGGCGAGCGACACGTCGCCGATCATCGAGAAGCTGGAGGGGTCCGCGCTCGTCAGAAAGCCGACCGCATAGTTGAAGAGGCCGATCTGCGGCTGGTAGAGGAAGGTCCAGAAATTACCCACCACGGCCGGGCTCAGCATCATCGGCAGCACGATGATCGTGGTCCACAGATCGTTGCCGCGGAACTTCTTGTTGATGAGATAGGCAAGCGTGAAGCCGATCAGGACCTGAAGCACGATGGTCCAGATCAGAAAATGGGCTGTCGCCTGCATGGTCAGCCAGATATCCCGGTCGGACAGGATTTTCAGGTAGTTCTTTAGGCCGACGAATTCGACCTCGGCATTGGGCCGGTTGACCCGGAAATTGGTGAAGCTCAACCGGATCGTCCAGATGAGCGGAAAGATGTTGACCGCCAGAAGCAGCACGATCGACGGGGCGACGAAGAGCCAGGCGAGCGCACGGTCGGACAGACCATGCATGCGTCTGGCGATGGCGTGCGGTGTCGCCTCGGCGACCCGGTCCACGGATGATTTCAGCATTGGTATTCCCCTGTAGCACGTGGGCGGCGCAGAGCCGGGGCAGATCCCCGGCTCCGGCTGCGCCCTGGCCCGCTGGGAGGCGCGGGTCCGGCCGATGACGTCAGTACTTGCCTTCGTCGTCGAAGACCTGCGTCCAGTCCTTGACGAGACCGTCGAGCGCATCCTGCGCGGAGCCCTGACCGGCGACGACATAATCATGGAAGCGTTTCTGCGCCGCCTGCAGCAGCGAGGCGTAGCTCGGCTCCGCCCAGAAGTCCTGCACGATGGCCATGGAATCGAGGAAGGTCTGCGCATAGGGCTGGCTCGTCGCAAAACCCGGATCCTCGACGACTTTCCGGAGCGCCGAGTAGCCGCCCATCTGCCACCATTTCTGCTGGATTTCAGGCTGCGCGAACCACTTGATGTAGGCGAGCGCATCCTCCTGCTTCTGCGAGGATGAGACGACCGAAATGCCCTGCCCGCCGAGCTGCGCATAGGCAGCGCCATCCGGCCCTGCCGGGTTGGGGAAGTAACCGGACTTCTCGCCGCCGACATTGGCGTCGGCATTGATGCCCGGCCAGGTGAAGGCGAAGTTCATGTGCAACGCGACCTGGCCGGACTTGTACGCGTCGATGTCCTCGGACATGTAGGCATCCGAGTGGCCGGGCGGTGTGCAGCAATCGTAGAGTTCCTTATAGAACTCCAGACCCTTCACGGCTTCCGCCGAATTGACGTAGCCTTCCAGTTCATAGGGCTTGTCCGGGTTCTCGTATTTGAAGCCGAAGCTGTAGAGCACGTCCATGACGCCCATGGTGATGCCCTCGGAGCCGCGCTCCGTGTAGATCGCCGCGCCATAGACCGTCTTGCCGTCGATCTCGCGCTTCTGGAAGAACTGCGCGATGTCCTTCAGCTCGCCGAAGGTCTTCGGCACGGCCAGGTCGCGGCCATATTTCTCCTTGAATTCCGCCTGCAGCTCGGGGCGGGCGAACCAGTCCTTCCGGTAGCTCCAGCCGACAACGTCGCCGAAGGCGGGCAGCGCCCAGTAGTTCGGAGAATTCTTCGGCCATTCGGCGTAGCCGACCACGGTCGCCGGAATGAAGTCGCTCATCTTGATCCCTTCCTTGTCGAAGAAATCGTTGAGCTTGACGTACTGACCATTCTCGGCCGCGCCGCCGATCCACTGGCTGTCGCCGATCATCAGATCGCAGAGCTTGCCGCCGGAGTTGAGTTCGTTGAGCATGCGGTCGGCGAAGTTCGGCCACGGCACGAATTCGAACTTCATCTTGATGCCGCTCTGGGCCTCGAAATCCTTGCTGAGCTCGACGAGCGCATTGGCCGGATCCCACGCGGCCCAGCACAGCGTCAGGTCCTTGGCGCTGGCCTGACCTGGATATGCGACGCCGGCAGCCAGAAGCGTACCGAAAGCGGCCAGTGATCTCGTGTTGCGAAATGTCATGGCGGGGACCTCCTCCCTCGCCTTCCGACCCCATCGGAAGGCTGAACACGCCCTTTGCGGGCACTTGGCGCGAAAAACTTCCCGGCGGGTCTGTTCTCCTCCGCGCCGCCTCTGTGGCCTGCGGCTCCTCCAGCATGCCACGGCCAGCAGAGTCATATTGACGTGCGCACCTCAATTCAAGCTATTTTTGAGGTGCGCACGTCAATTCTTGCGTTTTTTCCGATTTTGCGAGAAACGTGATCTGTGCAGATCGCGTCAGGAGCCCTCATGCGGCCAACAGCCAAAGACCTTGCAGAAGCGGCCGGCGTCAGCCTGGCGACCGTCGATCGTGTTTTGAACGACCGTCCCCATGTAAGCAAGAAGGCAATCAGAAGCGTCAACGAAGCCATTGAACGAATTGGGTTTATTAGAAACCCCGCTGCAGTGAGCCTTGCGCGGAACAAGAGCTATCGGTTCCGGTTTGTATTTCCCAGATCCGGCGACCTCTATCTCCGTGAATTGCTTGAGCGCGTCGAGGAGTCGAAGGGTGCGCTCAAGGGCGACCTGATCGACATCGATTATGTCCAGATTCCCGTCGACGACGCCCATGGGGTCGCGAAATATCTCGCCGGCATCGACGGGCATGAGGTCGATGGGGTCGCCCTGATGGCTCCGGAATCACCGCAGGTGCGCGATGCCGTCGCACGCCTTCTCGAAAGAAATATCAAGGTCGTTCAATTTCTCTCGGGCCAGGAAAAGCTGCCCGAGGCGGATTTCGTCGGGGTGGACAATTTTGCAGCCGGAGCAACGGCAGGAAAGCTGATCGGCAGGCTCACCTGTCGCACGCCCGGCAAGGTGATGGTGGTCGCGGAGACGATGCAGTCGATGGACAGCATCCAGCGTCGGCACGGCTTCGATACCGTCATCAATGAGCAATTTCCCCATCTCACGCCTCTGCCATCGATCGAAACCCATGCCGACGAGCGGCGGGGTAAGGAAGTCATCGCCCGCGTGCTCGGCAACCAAGCCAACATCGCCGCTGTTTATGTGCTCAGTTCGGAAGCGCGCATGCCCCTGACGGCGATCGGCGCGAACATCGATCTGACCAACCTTGCCGTCGTCGTCCACGAACGGACCCCTTTCACCGAGGAGGCGCTACGCGACGACCGGGTCGATGCCGTCATTGCGCAAGATCCCGGCCACGCCGTGCGAAGCGCAATCCGCATTATGAGAGCACGCACCGACGCACGCGAGCCTCTCGCGGCACAGGAACGCATACGGATCGAGATCCTCCTGCGGGAAAATCTCTAACTCAACAGCGTCGCTCCGGCGTGCGAGACGAAATGCGTCACCCCTGCCGCAGTTCACGCCGTGCTTGCGTTCCCTGCGGCGCACGGTGTTAATTCGCACATGGCATTCACACTCCGGCAGTTGCAATATTTCGTCGCCGTCGCCGAGCAGGGCTCGGTCACCCGCGCGGCGCAGAACCTCTCCATCTCTCAATCATCGATCACCGAGGCAATCAAGGAGCTCGAAACCGATCTCGGGGTCGAGCTCTTCGACCGGCACCCCCGCGGCCTTGCGATCACCCATAATGGGCATCAGTTTCTGCGCCACGCGACCAAGATCCTCGCCGATGTCTCCGATGCGCGGCGCAGCTTCTCCGACAGCCGCGAGGAACGTGGCGGCAAGCTCAATCTCGGGGTCACGTCCCTCGTCGCCGGCTATGTGCTCTCCGACCTGCTTGCCCGCTACCGCCGCGCCTGCCCCGGCATCGAGGTGAGCGCCATCGAGGACAACGGCTCCTATCTCGAGCACCTCCTGATCGGCGGCGAGCTCGACGTCGCCGTGATGGTCATTTCGAACCTGCGCGACCGCATGGCGCTGCAGGCGGAAATCCTGGAAACCTCCCCTTACCGACTGTGGCTGCCGATCGGCCACCCGCTCGTCAGCGCCGACATCATCTCGGTCGAGGATATCGCAAGAGAGCCGCTGATCATGTTGACGGTGGACGAGATCGAGGAGAATACCGGCAAACTCCTGACGGCGCTCGGCGCGCGTCCGCATGTCGCCTTCCGCACCCGCTCCGTGGAGGCGGTCAGAAGCCTGGTCGCGACCGGTGCCGGCATCGCGCTTTTGCCTGATCTCGTCTACCGACCGTGGTCGCTCGAAGGCGACCGGATCGAAAGCCGCGACGTTTCCGGGGCGCTGCCGGTCGTGCAGGTCGGCATGGTCTGGCGCAAGGGTTCGAGCCTGCCCCAGTCCGCGCGCGATTTCGTCGGCGTGGCCGAAGCGCTGCGCAGCGCCCGCCCGCGATGACCGCGATATCGGAAATCCCGATATCGGCATTCTGATTAATGAATTTGCGAATACGGAGAAACCAAGGCACGCTTCGATCCGGGAACAAAGCCGCTAACGGCATGAAACTGGGGAGACTTCCGATGAAGCAGATCCTGAAATCCTGCACGGCACTTACCCTGTCGCTGGGCCTCGCCGCCCCCGCGCTGGCGCAGGAGCCGCTGAAAGAGCTCGGTCAGGGCGAAGGTGCGCTCTCGATCGTCGCCTGGGCGGGCTATATCGAGCGCGGCGAGACCGACAAGAACTACGACTGGGTCACCGATTTCGAGAAGAAGACGGATTGCAAGGTCAGCGTCAAGACGGCGGCGACCTCCGACGAAATGGTCGCGCTGATGAACGAAGGCGGTTTCGACCTGGTGACGGCCTCCGGAGACGCATCGCTGCGCCTCGTGGCTGGAAAGCGCGTCCAGCCGATCAATACAGATCTCATCCCCAGCTGGAAAACGATCGACGAACGCATGCAGAACGCCCCGTGGCACACCGCCAACGGCGTCCATTACGGCACCCCCTATGTCTGGGGCCCGAACGTGCTGATGTACAACACCGAGGCCTTCAAGGATCAGCCGCCGAAGAGCTGGAAGGTCGTCTTCGAGGAGATGACGCTGCCCGACGGCAAATCCAACAAGGGCCGCGTCCAGGCCTATGACGGTCCGATCCATGTGGCGGATGCCGCCAACTACCTGATGGCGCACAAGCCCGATCTCGGCATCAAGGATCCTTACGAGCTCAACGAAGATCAGTACAAGGCCGCACTCGATCTGTTGCGCACCCAGCGCACCCTCGTCGGGCGCTACTGGCACGATGCGATGATCCAGATCGACGACTTCAAGAACGAGGGCGTCGTCGCCTCCGGCTCCTGGCCCTTCCAGGTCAACCTGATGCAGGCGGAGAAGCAGCCGATCGCTTCCGTCATCCCGGAAGAAGGCGTGACGGGCTGGGCCGATACGACCATGCTGCATGCCGACAGCGAGCATCCGAACTGTGCCTATATGTGGATGGAGCATTCGCTCTCGCCGAAGGTCCAGGGCGATGTATCCGCCTGGTTCGGCGCCAATCCCTCGGTCGGTGCCGCCTGCAAGGGCAACGATCTTCTGACCGACGAGGGTTGCAAGACCAACGGCTATGACGACTTCGAGAAGGTCAAATTCTGGAAGACGCCCGTGACGAAATGCGAAAGCCAGGGCGAATGCGTGCCCTATCATCGCTGGGTCTCCGACTATATCGGCGTCATCGGCGGGCGGTAAGCCGGTCTCAACCGCGTCGCAAGCATCGCCCCTCATCCTGGCCGTCTCCCGCTCGCGGGGACAGGGAACGCTTCCGCAAAGGCCTCGCCCCGGAATACAGGCGAGGCACCGACCGCGAGTCCCTTCTCCCCGCAAGCGGGGAGAAGGTGCCAGCAGGCGGATGAGCGGCAATAATTACCTGGAGTATCCCTATGACCGCCGTCCTCTTCGACAATGTTTCCCGCTATTTCGGCGCCGTCCGTGCCGTCGATCGCGTGAACCTTGCGATCGCCGAGGGCGAGTTCTTCGCGATGCTCGGTCCGTCGGGCTCGGGCAAGACCACCTGCCTGAGGCTGATGGCAGGCTTCGAGCAGCCGACCGGAGGCCATATCGAGATCTTCGGCGAGACTGCCGAAGGCGTGCCGCCGTATCGGCGCAGCGTCAATACCGTCTTCCAGGACTACGCCCTCTTCCCGCATCTCTCCATTCTCGACAACGTCGCCTATGGCCTGATGGTCAAGGGCGTCGGACGCGAGGAGCGCCGCAGGGCGGCCGAGGATGCGCTCGCCATGGTGAAGCTTCCGGGCTACGGCACGCGCCGGCCCGGACAGCTTTCCGGCGGCCAGCGCCAGCGCGTGGCGCTCGCCCGCGCGCTCGTCAACAAGCCCAAGGTTCTGCTTCTCGACGAGCCGTTGGGCGCGCTCGATCTGAAGCTTCGCGAACAGATGCAGGAGGAATTGAAGACGCTGCAGAAGTCCCTCGGCATCACCTTCGTCTTCGTCACCCATGATCAGGGCGAAGCCCTGTCGATGGCCGACCGGATCGCCGTCTTCAACGAGGGCCGTATTCAGCAGCTCGGAAGCCCGGAAGAAGTCTACAACCGCCCGCAGACCCGTTTCGTCGCCGATTTCGTCGGCTCCTCCAACGTGCTTTCGGAGGACCTCTGCCGCAGATTGGGACTGAAGGCTTCCTTCGCGAGTCTCCGCCCGGAGGCCGTCACCCTCGCGCCGCCGAGCGACGGAGCGCTGAGCCTTTCCGGCACCGTCGCTTCGCAGAGCTTCCTCGGCGCCACCAACCGCATCGTGATCGACGTCGAAGGTGCCCGCATCGCCGTGGCGAGCCCGGCGGCCCGTCGCGTTCCCGCGGTCGGCAGTCCGGTCACGATCAGCTTCGCCGCGCACGACCTCCACCCGATGGAGGACGCATGACGATCGTCGCCGAATGCATCGTTCTTCCGCAGCGCCGCAGCCCGGCCGGCCGCCTTTCGGATTTTTTCTGGCGGCACCCGCATGTGCTGCTGGCGATCTTTCTCGCACCGCCGCTTCTCTGGCTCGGGATCGTCTATCTCGGTTCGCTCTTCGCGCTGCTGCTGCAGAGCTTCTTTTCGATCGACGACTTCTCCGGGCTCATAAATTACGAGTTCACGCTTGCGACCTATCGGCAGCTCTTGAGCGAAGCCAATCTGGACATCATCATCCGCACCGTCTCGATGGCCGCTCTGGTGACGCTCGTCTCGGCGCTCATTGCCTTTCCGATCGCCTATTACGCCGCCCGCTACGCGCGCGGGAAATGGAAGGCGCTCTTCTATCTCGCCGTCATGCTGCCGCTCTGGTCGAGCTATCTCGTCAAGATCTATGCCTGGAAGCTGATCCTCGCCAAGGAAGGCATTCTGACCTGGTTCTTCGCAAAGCTGAACCTTCTCTGGCTGATCGATGCCTGGTTATCTCTTCCGGTCGTCGGCGGCAACTCGCTGTCCGTCAGCTATACGGGCACCTTCATCGTCTTCGTCTATGTCTGGATGCCGTTCATGATCCTGCCTATCCAGGCGGCGCTCGAGCGCGTGCCGGCCAATCTGGTCGAAGCCTCCTCGGACCTCGGCGGAACGCCCGCCCAGACCTTCCGCCATGTGCTCTTTCCGCTCGCGCTGCCGGGCATCGTCGCCGGATCGATCTTCACCTTCTCGCTGACGCTCGGCGACTACATCATTCCGCAGATCGTCGGCTCGTCGCGGCTCTTCATCGGTCAGGCCGTCTACGCGCAGCAGGGCACCGCCGGAAACATTCCGCTCGCGGCCGCCTTCACGGTCGTGCCGATCGTCATCATGGGCGCCTATCTCTGGATGGCCAAACGCATGGGGGCCTTCGATGCGCTCTGAGAAGGCGAATTCCGCTCCATTGGGTCTGAAGATCGCTGCCGCCGCCGGCCTCGCTTTCCTGCATCTGCCGATCCTGCTGATTTTTCTCTACGCTTTCACCACCGAGGAAAAGAGCTACCAGTTTCCGCCGCCGGGGCTTACCACGCAATGGTTCGCCGTCGCCTGGAACCGGCCGGATGTCTGGGCGGCGCTGACGCTCTCCGTCAAGGTCGCCTCGATCGCGACTGCGGTCGCCCTCGTCCTCGGCACCCTGTGCGCCGCTGCCGTCAGCCAGACCCGTTTCTTCGGCCGGGAGACGATCTCGCTCCTCGTTATCCTGCCGATCGCGCTTCCCGGCATCATCACCGGCATTGCGCTGCGTTCGGCCTTCTCCATGGCCGACATCCCCTTCTCCTTCTGGACCATCGTGCTCGGCCACGCGACCTTCTGCATCGTCGTCGTCTACAACAATGCGGTCGCCCGTTTCCGCCGGATTTCCGGCTCGCTGATCGAGGCTTCCATGGATCTCGGCGCCGACGGTTTCCAGACCTTCCGCTACGTGATCCTGCCGAACATCGGCACGGCCCTGCTCGCCGGCGGCATGCTCGCCTTCGCGCTTTCCTTCGACGAGGTGATCGTGACGACCTTCACGGCCGGGCAGCAATCGACCCTGCCGATCTGGATGCTGGAAGAGCTGATCCGCCCGCGTCAGCGCCCGGTGACCAACGTCGTCGCCATGGTCGTCGTGATGGCCACCTTCCTGCCGATCCTCGGCGCGTATTACCTGACCCGCGACGGCGACCAGATCGCCGGCGCCGGCAAATGACATTTCGCACTTGAAGGGAGAACAGACATGGACACCCAGCTCTTGATCGGATCGCGCTTCGAAGCCGGAACCGAGGCCGAGGAACACATTCTCAATCCGAGGACGGGCGCCGGGATCATCGACCTCGCCGAGGCCTCCCACGCGCAGATCGACGCCGCCGTCGACGCTGCCGAGCGCGCCTTCGTCGGCTGGTCGCAGACGACGCCGGCCGAACGCTCCAACACCCTCTTGAAGGTCGCCGATGCCATCGAGAAAGAAGCCGATGAATTCGCCGCGCTGGAGGCGCTGAACTGCGGCAAGCCGATCAATGCGGTGAAGAACGACGAGTTGCCCGCGATCATCGACTGCTGGCGCTTCTTCGCCGGCGCGGTGCGCAATCTGCATGCGCCGACGGCGGGCGAGTATCTGCCGGGCCATACGTCGATGATCCGCCGCGACCCGATCGGGGTCGTCGGCTCGATCGCGCCGTGGAACTATCCCCTGATGATGATGGCCTGGAAGCTGGCGCCGGCAATCGGCGGCGGCAACACCGTCGTCTTCAAGCCATCCGAGCAGACGCCGCTGACGGCGCTGAAGCTCGCGCGGCTCCTCGCCGACATTCTCCCCGAAGGCGTCGTCAACGTCATCACCGGCCGCGGCGAAACCGTCGGCAACGCGCTGATCAACCATCCGAAGGTCGGCATGGTATCGATCACCGGCGACATCGCCACCGGCAAGAAGGTGCTCGCGGCCGCCGCCAAGACGGTGAAGCGCACCCATCTCGAGCTCGGCGGCAAGGCGCCGGTCATCGTCTATGACGACGCCGACCTCGAGGCGGTGGTCAACGGCATCCGCACCTTCGGTTACTACAATGCCGGTCAGGACTGCACCGCCGCCTGCCGCATCTATGCCGAAGCCGGAATCTACGAGAAACTCGTCGCCGACCTCACATCGGCCGTCTCGACCATCCGCTACAATCTCGACGACGACACGGAAAACGAGATCGGTCCGCTGATCTCCAGGCGCCAGCGCGACCGCGTGGCAAGCTTCGTCGAAAGGGCCGCCGATCAGAAGCACATCGAGATCACCACCGGCGGCGGCACGGGCAGCGAGCAAGGCTTCTTCTTCCAACCGACGGTCGTCGCGGGCGCCACTCAGGAGGACGAGATCGTCCGCCGCGAAGTCTTCGGTCCGGTCGTCTCCGTCACGCGCTTCACCGGCAAGGACGATGCCGTGGCCTGGGCGAACGACAGCGATTATGGCCTCGCCTCCTCGGTCTGGACGAAGGACATCAGCAAGGCGATGCGAGCGGCATCCCGCCTGCAATACGGCTGCACCTGGATCAACACCCATTTCATGCTGACCAACGAAATGCCGCATGGCGGCATCAAGCAGTCGGGCTATGGCAAGGACATGTCGGTCTATGCGCTGGAGGACTACACCGCCGTCCGTCACATCATGATCAATCACGGGTGAATTTGCCGCGCCCCATCCTGCGGGCAACCGTCTGCCGCAGGTCCGGCGAGGCGGCCCGCGGCAGCCTCGCCCCGGTCCCTCGCCTCATCGAGAGAGGTTAGAGCGCTTCCAGGAAAGTGTAACGGTTCTCCGTCCGGAAGTGTTTTGGATCAATCGGTTAGAGCATTTCAAGGTTTCCATGAAACATTGAAATGCTCTGGGGGCATGCCGCGTCGCACTCCACTTGCCCATCCAAACCCTCACGGGCCGGCCGCTCCCCTGCCCGCGCGTTCGCCGATGTTGCACTTTTCACACATACTTCCGGAACATGACTGAAAAAGTCATGAAAAGAGCTTGCGCCCGCAACAATCATGAGTGAATAGCTCATCTTATAGAACATAACTTATATCTCTATAAGGTTGCGTTGCATGCCCTCGAAATCCGCCTTCCTCCTGCCCCTCATTCGCGCTGCCCTCGCCGGAACGTCCGCCCTCGCCCTTGTCGCCACGGCCCAGGCGCAGCAAGCAGAACAGGAAGCCGCTTCCGGCGGCAATTCGACCGAGCTCGAAACGCTGGTGGTCAACGGCAGTGGCGGCGTGATCACGGCCGAAGGCTATGTCGGCATCAGCAGCGCCACGGGCGCCAAAGTCGACACGCCGTTCCTCGAGACTCCGCAATCGATTTCCACGGTGACCGAACAGCAATTGAAGGACCGCAACCCGCAGACGCTGCTGGAGACGCTCGCCTATACGCCGGGCACACGCGTGGGCGCCTATGGTTTCGATCCTCGCTTCGACGCATTCTTCGTCCGCGGTTTCGACGTAACCTTTACCGGCATCTTCCGCGACAATCTCCGCCAGCCGGCGGCTGTCGACTCGGTCTTCAAGAACGAACCCTACGGGCTCGAAGGCGTTTCGATCCTGCGCGGACCCTCCTCGGCCCTCTATGGCGCAACAGGCGCCGGCGGTCTTTACAACCTCATCACCAAGCGGCCGACGGAAGACGCGCTGAGAGAGGTGCAGGTCCAATACGGCAGTCACGACCGCTATCAGGGCCAGTTCGACTTCTCGGGCCCGGTGAACGAAACCGACCCGGTCTATTATCGCCTGACCGGCCTGCTGCGCGATGCCGACACCGAGCAGGTCGGCCTTGCGGACGACCGCGCCTATATCGCACCGGCTTTCACCTGGAAGCCGGACGAAGACACGAAGCTGACGGTTCTCGGCGAGTATTCGCGCACCAAGACCGGAGGCACCGCGACCTATTACAACGACCCGCTGACCGGCGAAGTGACCGACATATTTGCCGGCAACCCCGACTTCAACGATTCAATACAGAAGCAGGGGCGCATCGGCTACGAATTCGAGCACCGGCTCAACGACACCTTCGTCTTGCGCCAGAATGCGCGTGTATCCACGCTGAACATCGACGCCGACTGGGATTTCGCCTACGCCCCGAATGCTGACGACCCGACTTTGCTCGACAGCGCCGCCGGCACCTATGACGAGCGGCTGACCGCGTTCGTCATCGACAACCAGCTCGAAGCCAAATTCGACACCGGCGCTCTGGAGCATACGCTGCTTGCGGGGATCGACTATACGAAACTGCGTTTCCGTGCGCTCGACGGACGCGGCGTGTCGCCGCCGCTCGATACCGACAATCCGACGCAGGGCCGTCCGGTCGACCCGATAGACTTCAACACCCGTACGGTCCAGGACCAGTGGCAGCTCGGCACATATCTGCAAGACCAGATCCGCTACGACGCCTGGACGTTGACGGTGAGCGGACGCTACGACTGGGTATCGACCGATACGGACACCACCGACCTTGCCAGCGATTCGTTGACGTCGGTTTCGCAGAAGGACAAGGAGTTCTCCGGCCGCATAGGGCTCACCTACCAGACCGACTTCGGACTGGCGCCCTATATAAGCTACTCGACGGCCTTCACACCCAATGCCGGCATCAACCAGGAAACGCACCAGCCGTTCAAACCGACCGAGAGCGAACAACAGGAAGTCGGCGTCAAGTACCTCCTGCCGAACAGCAATACGCTGATCACGGCCGCTCTCTTCAACATCGATCAGAAGAATGGCCTTTATTTAGAGGCGGACGGCGTCACCAACATACAGGTCCAGCGCGGCAAACTGCGTTCGCGCGGTTTCGAAATCGAAGCGAACACCAGCCTTGACAACGGCCTTTCGCTTATCGCTTCTTACGCCTATACCGATGTCAAAATCATTCAAGGCCCCGAAGGCACGATCGGCAACTATGTATCTTCCGCACCACAGCATATGGCATCGATCTGGGCTCATTATACATTGCCGGAAGATGGCCCGTTTTACGGATTCAGCCTGGGTGGAGGCGCGCGTTTCGTGGGATCGAGTTACGGTAATGACGAAAACACCTTCAAGAATAGTTCGCGTGTTCTCTTCGATGCTTCCGTCGGCTACGACTTCGCAGCGATCGACCAGAAATATGAGGGTCTGCATCTGCAGGTGAATGCCACCAATCTCTTCGACCGCCGCGAGGCCGTGTGCACTGCCGGCTACTGCCATCGCGATCAGGGCCGCATGGTCATCGGCTCGCTGCGTTACAACTGGTAAGCTCATGACAACAGCCGGGCATGAGGGCATGGCGGTAGTCGACGAGCCGAAAGGTCTGTCGGCGGCCTTTGCCGGCCCGCATGCCTGGTGCAACGAGAAGATGATGCTGTCGGCGAATCTTTCCGACGGCATTTCGCTCCCGGAATTTTTCGCCTCCGGCGCCTTTGACCGGACGCTCTCGCACTATGCCGAGGCCTCCGGCGGCACCGACCGCCGCGCCGTCGCCTCCATGTGGTCGCTCTATTATTTCTCCGCCCTGACCATCCCCTATGTCGTCGCCCGGGTGCTGGACCACCAGGCGCTGCCGGCGGACTTCGACCAAATGACGGTGGCGCTCTCGGACGACGGGCTGCCGCGCGCCTTCGGGGTCGCGACGGCAGGTCAGTGGCGCGACGATGACGGGCGTGACATCTTCGCCCTGATCGGCTCGCTCATGGACGAGCATCTTGCCAAGGTGGTCCCGTATCTCAAGGCGGCCGGCGGCATATCGCCGAGGCTCGCCTGGAACAATGCCGCCGTTTACATCGATTATGCGCTTCGAACCGCCGGAACCGACCCCATGAGCGACCAGGCCGATGCCATGGTCGGCTGCCGTCTGATGCCCAACGGCGCTCCCAATCCTTTCTTCGACTGTCTGCGTCAGGAGGAAGAAGACGGGACGCGCGTCTGTCGGCGCAAGATCTGCTGTCTGAGATATCTCCTCCCCGGCATTCCGAGCTGCGGCAGCCTCTGCGCCCTTCCAAGCCAAAGGAAACAATAGCTTGTCTCGTCCATACCCACGCCGCCGCGGCCTCTTCCTTCAGGCCATTGCCCTCCTGTCGATCCTCTTCTTCCCGTTCGCCGCGCTGGCGCAGGCACAATGGCCGATCACGGTCACGGACGCAGTCGGAAGACAGGTAACGATCCCCGCGCCCCCCAAGGCGGTGCTTCTCGGCAGCGGCTTCAATCTCGTCGCCCTCTCGCTCATCCATCCGGACCCGGTAAGTCTGCTCGCCGGCTGGTCCGGCGACATGAAAGGCGACAATCCGGAAATCTATGAGAGCTTCGTTCGCAAGTTTCCGAAGCTCGCAGACGTGCCGCTGATCGACGACGGCAGCGGACCGGGCCTTTCCTTCGAAACGATCCTGACGCTGAAGGCCGATCTTGCGGTTCTCGCCAACTGGCAGGCGGATACGGAAACCGGCCAGCGCGCGATGGAATACCTCGAGAGCACCGGCGTGCCCGTCATCGTCGTGGACTTCAACAACGAAGCACTCAAAAACACGCCTGCCAACATACGTCTCCTCGGCAGGGTTTTCGAGAGAGAAGAACAGGCGGAGGAGTTCGCCCGCTTCTATGAGGAACGTCTCGCCCGCATCCGCGATCGCGTCGCCAAGAGTTCCGAGCCCGGCCCTAAAGTCCTCATGGAAGCGTTTCCCGCGCCAGACCGTTGCTGCTGGGCCTACGGCGTCGGGGGATTGGGCGAATTCATCGCCGTCACCGGCAGCCGCAACATCGCCGAGGGCGCGCTGCCGCGCCCGGGCGGCATGATGAACGCGGAAGCCGTCATGGCCGAGAACCCGGACGTCTATATCGCCACCTCGTCGCCGGGCGGCAAATATAGCGGCTTTTCGATCGGGCCCGGCGTCAAGGCCGAAGAGGCGGAGCGGACCTTGGCGCAGGCCGTGGACAAGCCGGTGATGGAGAGCATCGCGGCCGTCCGCAACGGGCGTGTGCACGGCCTCTGGAATTTCTTCAACGCCGTTCCGCTGAACATCGTCGCGGCGGAAGCCTTTGCCTCCTGGCTTCGCCCCGACCTCTTTCCCGACGTCGATCCCGCGGCGACGCTCGCCGAAATCGACCGGCGCTTCGCTGCAGTTCCCTTCGAGGGCATCTATTGGATCAGTTTGAAGAAATGACCGCCGGCTGAACCTGCCCCGGATTGGCAGAAGGGTGTCGACCGGGCGTGCCCAAAGATTGCCAGCGCCGCCTCGCCCTATATAAGGTTCTCGCAGGAGGAACTTCATGGCGTGGCTGATTGCGTTACCGTTGGGCTTGGCGATCGTGTATCTCGCGGCCCGTTACGGTCGCTTCCGCAGCTGGATCGAACCGGTCCTGTCCATTGCGGTTGCGCTGGGGCTGAGCGTCGCTTTTCTCGTCTGGCTGAACGAAGCTGCTCCGGACAAAGCCCCGGAGCCGGCCCCGAGCCGGCCCGCCGCCGGGCTGACCGTCGCCGACATCACCCTGCGGGACATGGCGTTCGAACCGAACGAAACTGAGCGCACCTTTCGGGTCCGTGGCACCGCAGCCAATGCGTCGGACGTCACGCTCGAATATTTCCGCCTCACGGTGACGCTCGAGGACTGCCCGCAGGATGCCTGCACACGTATCGGCGAGGATACGGCTCTCATCCTGCTCCGGGTGCCGGGCGGCCAGAACCGCCCATTCGAGACGTTCCTGACCTTCCCCTACAGGCCGGATGAAGCGCCGACTGCACCGAAATGGACCTATAAGGTAAGCGAAGTCAGAGGTGCCGGTCGACGCTGACGGCGAATCGACACGTCAACAAAAGATGCCGAACCGCTCCCGTATCGCCCGGTCGGCCTCCGCCGAGATCAGCGACGGGGCAGCGTCTGCCAGGATGCGGTTCTTCCTCTCGATCGCGCGGGCGACGAGATCCGGCCGGCCGATCTCGACCCATTCCTTCGGGCTCGTGCGGTCGGCGACGGCCGGATAGATATATTCCGTCTGCATCAGCCCGAGTGTCTGCGGATGGCCGAGATAGTGGCCGGGGCCGTCGAGGCAGACCGAACGCATGGTCTCGAGCGAAACCGAATCCTCCGTTACGTCGATGCCGCGGATGCAGCGCTGCACCTGGCCGAGCATGTCGTCTCCGAGCACCAGCGACTCCAGGCAGAAGCCGAGGAGCGATGCATGCATGCCGACCGCCTCGTAGACCATGTTGAGCCCCGAAAGCCCCGCCATCACGTTGGAGATCGCCTGTTCCCAGCCGGCCTGCATATCGGGAAGCTTCGCATCCGCGATGCCGGCGGCGGCGCCGCCGGGCAGGCGATAGAACTGGTGCATCTGCGCGCAGCCGGCGGTCAGCAGAGCCTGTTCGCCGGAGCCGCCGGACATGGCGCCCGTCCTCAGATCGGAGACGAACGGCCAGGTGCCGAAGACCGCCGGATGGCCGGGCGAAAGCGCATTGACGTAGACGACGCCGGCAAGGCACTCGGCAACCGCCTGCACGATGGCGGTCGCAAGCGGCGCCGGGGCAGTCGCCCCCGCCTGTCCGGCGGATAGCAGCAGGACGGGCATGCCGCCGCGGATGCACTTCTCCATGGTGATGCAGCTTTCCTCGGCGAACTTCATCGGCGGCACGACGAAGCAGTTCGAGTTCGAAACGAAGGGCCGCGCCCGCCACTTGTCCTCGCCGCCTGCGATCATGTGAATGAGGTCGAAGCAGCCCTCCACATGCGACGGATCGGAGAAGCTCGTGCCGACATGCTTCGTCGTCCCTGCGCAGCAGGCGTAGAGCGTGTTGATGTCCATCAGGAAATTGTCGGAAACGTCCCGGCAGACCATGGCTCGCTGGAAGAAATGGACATTGTCCAGGTGATGGACGAGCTGCGCCGCGTTCAGGAGATCCTTGGCGGTCGATTCGCGGTATTCGCGCTTCTCGACGTCGACCACGTGAACCGCCGCGCCCGCCGTACCGTAATAGACGCGCGTACCGCTGAGTTCGAGGTCCTGTTTCGGATCACGCGCGTAAAGGGTGATGTCGCGCGCGGCGATGGCCAGCATGTCCTCGACCAGTGCACGCGGGAAGCGGAGTCGTCCATCCTCGCCGAGGATGGCCCCGGCGCCGGTCATGATCTCGACGCCGGATCGCGGCGCGTTGGCAAGGCCGATCTGTTCCAGCGCATCGAGCGCCGCCTCGTGAATCCGTCTGACGTTGGCCTCCGTCAGCGGCTTGTACTGTCCGCCGGAAAGGCCCGGACGAACGGGGCGGATATTTTCGGCGAGCGGCGACGAACGAAGCGCAACGCGCGCCGCCCGTCCGCCGGACCGTCTCGAAGCCGCAACTGCGCATTCCTCAGCCATCATTCATCTCCCAATGGCGCTGTCGTCGTCTGTTGTTTGCCCCTGTCCCTCGGTTTCGCACCCGGGGGACTGCTGCACGGCATCTCCTTTCTCCCCGTCAACACGGAGAGAAGTGCCGGCAGGCCTATGGGGGCAGTCTTTTCAGGCCCGCACCCGCTCCGCCTTCGGGTCGTACATCGGCTTCAGCGAAGCCTCGGCCCTGACCCGCGTTCCGGCGATTTCGATCTCGTAAGCGGAAGCCAGCACATCGGCCTCGCTTTCACCCTGGCAGGCCACATAGCCGAGCCCGATCGCACCCCCGAGATGGTGGCCATAATTGCCCGACGTAATCGTGCCGACGATCTCTCCGTCGCGCACGATCGCTTCGTTGTGGAAGAGCAACGGCTCCGGATCTGAAAGCCGGAACTGCACCAGCCGGCGCGAAAGACCCTCGTCGCGCTTGGTGAGCACCGCCTCGCGGCCGATGAACTCGCCTTTTCCGGGCTTCACCGCAAAGCCGAGCCCCGCTTCGAGCACATGATCCTCGTCGGTGATATCGTGGCCGAAATGCCGGAAGGCTTTCTCGATCCGGCAGCTATCGAGCGTATGAAGGCCACAGAGCTTCAGCCCGACATCGGCACCCGCCAGTTCCAGTGTCTCGAACACATGCGCCGCCTGGTCGGTGGAGACGTAGAGCTCCCATCCGAGTTCGCCGACATAGGTGACGCGGTGGGCGCGGGCGAGGCCCATCCCGATCTCTATCTCGCGGGCGGAGGCGAAGGGGTGCGCCTCGTT
Organism: Sinorhizobium sp. M4_45; assembly: GCF_002885915.1. Lineage (NCBI taxonomy): Bacteria > Pseudomonadati > Pseudomonadota > Alphaproteobacteria > Hyphomicrobiales > Rhizobiaceae > Sinorhizobium > Sinorhizobium sp. M4_45. The sequence continues at coordinate 320,157 of NZ_NWVE01000001.1, read as the reverse complement.
GGAAAAATCATTCGGGCTCACCCTCTGCATGAGCTCGCGTGCCCTTGGCCCCATGACGCAGAGCACGCTTTCGGCAGCGGTGACGTCGGTGATCACCACGAACTCGTCGCGCACATGTTTTCGCAGCCAGGCAAGATCGCGCTGCAGCGTGGCTCCGGGCACGACGAGGAAGAAGGCGGTCTGCGAAAGCCGCGTGACGGTCAGGTCGCTCTCGATGCCGCCGCGGGCGTTCAGCATCTGGGTGTAGACGACACGGCCGGGCTCGACATTCATCTCGTTGGCGCAAAGCCGTTGCACGAAAGCGAGCGCATCGCGGCCCTCGACGCGGATCTTGCCGAAGGAGGTCATGTCGAAAAGGCCGACCCCATTGCGGACAGCGAGGTGCTCCTCCCGCTGGTTTTCGAACCAGTTCTGCCGTTTCCACGAATAGCGGTATTCGCGCTCCTGGTCGTCCCTTGCGAACCAGTTTGGCCGCTCCCATCCCGCCACTTCGCCGAAGACGGCACCGCGCGCCTTCAGATGTTCGTGGATGGGCGAGCGGCGAACGCCGCGGGCGGTCGCCATCTGGCGATAGGGGAAATGATCGGCGTAAAGCAGACCCAGCGTCTCGCTGACGCGTTCCTTGAGGTAGGAACGGTTCTTCTGGAAGGGCTGCGCCCGGCGGATATCGACCTCCCAGAGATCGAAGGGCGGCTCGCCGTCGTTCATCCACTGCGCCAGCGCCATGCCGGCGCCTCCCGAGGAGACGATCCCGATCGAATTGTAACCGGCTGCCACCCAGTAGCCCTTGAGCTCCGGCGCCTCGCCGAGATAGTAGCGGTCGTCTGGCGTGAAGCTTTCCGGGCCGTTGAAGAAGGTGTGGATGCCCGCCGTTTCAAGCATCGGCATGCGGTTGACGGCCATTTCGAGGATCGGGGCGAAATGGTCGAAGTCCTCCGGCAGCTGGTCGAAACAGAAATCCTCGCGGATGCCTTCCATGCCCCAGGGCTTCGCCTTGAGCTCGAAGGCGCCGATCAGCATCTTGCCGGCATCTTCCTTGTAGTAGGTGCACTCGTCCGGCACGCGCAGCACCGGCAGGCGGCTGAGGTCAGGTATCGCCTCGGTGACGATATAGAAGTGCTCGCAGGCGTGCAGCGGCACGGTGACGCCGGATTGCCGGGCAAGCTCCCTGCCCCACATGCCGGCGCAGTTGACGACATTCTCCGTCTCGATCGTGAAGCTCTCGCCGTTCTGCTCGCAGGTGACGCCGGTTATTCGGCCGCCCTTCTTCAGCACCGAGGTGACTTTCACGCCCTCGACGATCGTCGCACCGTTCTGCCGCGCACCCTTGGCAAGCGCCATGGCGATGTTGGCCGGATCGCACTGGCCGTCGAGCGGCAGGTGGACCGCCGCCTTCACGTCGGAAACGTTGAGGTGCGGGTAAAGCTCCTTGACCTCGTCGGGCGTGACCTCGCGTACGTCGACGTTGAAGGCGCGCGCCAGCGAGGCCTGCCGATAGATCTCTTCCTTGCGCTCTTCCGTCAGCGCCACGGTGATCGAGCCGTTCTGGCGCATGCCGGTAGCGATGCCGGTTTCCGCCTCGAGCTTCACGTAAAGATCGGCCGAGTATTTGGCGAGCCGTGTCATGTTCTGCGAAGCGCGCAGCTGGCCGATCAAACCGGCCGCATGCCAGGTCGTGCCGCAGGTCAACTGCTTGCGCTCGAGCAGAACCACATCGGTCCAGCCGAGCTTCGCCAGATGATAGGCGACCGAGCAGCCGGAAACGCCACCGCCGATGATGACGACACGCGCTTTTGCGGGAATGGGCTTCGTCATGCCTTCAGTCTTTCATTCGAGGGATCCCAGAGCGGCTGGTCCGGCTGGACGATGGCCTTGAAGCGGTCACCGAAAATCTCTACCTCGACCTCCTGGCCGGGAACGGCCAGATCGGCGCGCAGCATGCCGAGTGCGATCGACTTGCCGGTGCGGTAGCCCCAGTTTCCGGACGTGGTCTCGCCGACGACCTCGCCGCCCGACCAGAGCGTCGACATATAGGGCGCGTCGCAATCGCCGGGCTCTACCGTCAGCGTCACGAAGCGCTTCGTGACGCCCTGCTGCTTCTCACGCTCCAGCGCGGCCTTGCCCTTGAAATCCGGCTTCGACCAGTCGACGAAGCGTTCGAGCCCGCCCTGCAAAACCGTATAATCGGTGGAGAGATCGCCCTTCCAGGCGCGGTAGCCCTTCTCGATGCGCAGACTGTCGAGCGCCTCCATGCCGAACGGCTTGAGGCCGTGCTTCTGCCCGGCTTCCCAAACGGCATCGAAGACCGCGGCGGTATCCTCCACTTTCGTGTGGATCTCCCAGCCGAGTTCGCCGGCGAAGGAGACCCGCACGAGCTGGCAATAACGGCCGGCGATCTGCGCAGTTTGATGCGTCAGCCACCCCTTCGCAAGGTCGGCGTCCGAGACCTCGGCCAGGATCGCGCGCGATTTCGGCCCCGTCAGGATCTGGCAGGCGAATTTCACCGTCACGTCATCCAGCGTGAAGGCGGCGTCCGCCGGGCGATGCTTCTGCAGCCACTCGAAATCATGCCACTGCGCCGTCGCCGCGGTGATCAGGAAGAAGAAATCCTCCTCGATCGCCATGACGGACATTTCGGTGAGGATGCGGCCCTTGTCGTCAGCGAAATAGGCCAGCCCGATGCGGCCGGGCTTCGGTACGCGGCCAGTGATGAGGCCGGAGAGCCACTCGCGCGCGCCCTCCCCCTTCAGCCGGAAGCGCGAAAAGCCCGGCAGGTCGAGAATGCCGGCGGCATCGCGCACGGCCAGGCACTCCTCCTCGATCCGCTTCGCCCAGGGGCCTTCCCTTCCCCAGGTCTGCGTCGCAGCCTCTGACGTGTCGTCGCCGGGTTTCGCGTACCACATGGCGCGTTCCCAGCCGTTATAGGGCTTGAACTGCGCGCCGAGCGCCGCAACGCGATCATGGATCGGCGAGAGCTTCCTGCCGCGCCCGGCCGGCCAGTAGTGCTTCGGGAAATGCATCGCATATTCGTGGCCGTAAATCTCCATCCCCTTGGCGATGCAATAGTCCTGGTCGGTATAGTCCGTGTAGCGGCGCGGGTCGCAGCACCACATGTCCCATTCGGTCCGGCCTTCGGTCACCCATTCGGCGAGCACCTTGCCGGCCCCTCCCGCCTGGCAGATGCCGAAGGTGAAGACGCAGGCCTCGAAGGCGTTCGGCACGCCGGGCATCGGCCCGATCAGCGGATTGCCGTCCGGCGCATAGGGAATCGGTCCGTTGATGACGCGCGAAAGACCTGCCGTCCCCAGGATCGGCACGCGCTCGACCGCATCGTTCAGATACCATTCCAGTCTTTCGAGGTCGTCCGGGAAGAGCTGGAAGGAAAAATCCTCCGGCATCGGGTCATCGGGCCTCACCCAGTGAGCGCGGCAGTTCTTCTCGTACGGCCCGAGATTCATGCCATATTTCTCCTGGCGGAGATAATAGGAGGAGTCGACGTCGCGAAGGAGCGGCAGCTTGTGCCCGGCTTCCTTCGACCAGGCGGCAAGTTCCGGGATCTCGTCGAAAAGGACGTACTGATGGCTCATCACCATCATCGGCACGTCGCGGCCGAACATCTTCCCGACCTCGCGGGCATAATATCCGGCGGCGTTGACGACGTATTCGCAGCGGATTTCGCCCTGCGCCGTCTCGACCACCCATTCATCCCTTTCGCGCCGGGCACCGGTCACGGGACAGAAGCGGATGATCTTCGCGCCCATGTCGCGCGCGCCCTTGGCGAGCGCCTGGGTCAGCTGCGCCGGATCGATGTCGCCGTCATAGGGATCGTATAGCGCGCCGGTCAGGTCATGCGTTTCGAGGAAGGGATAGCGGCTGCGCATTTCCTCGGGCGTCACTATATCGAGGTCCATGCCCTGGTAACGGCCCATGCCGACGACGCGCTTGAACTCCTGCAGCCGCTCCTTCGAATGGCCGAGGCGGATGGATCCCGTCACATGATAATTCATCGGGTAATCGACGAGCGCTCCCAGGTCGCGATAGAGCGAAGCCGAATAGCGCTGCATGTTCATGATCGACCAGGATGAGGAGAAGGTCGGCACGTTGCCGGCCGCATGCCAGGTGGAGCCGGCCGTGAGCTCGTTCTTTTCAACAAGCACGCAGTCGGTCCAACCGGCCTTGGCAAGATGGTAGAGCGAGGAGGCGCCGACGGCTCCCCCACCAATGATCACGACACGTGCGTGAGACGGCAAATTCGACATGCTGGCTCCCTCTGTTACGGCGATCTTTGACGGGGAAGCCTGATGCCATCAAGCGCGGCGATTCAGCTTTATTGATCGAAGAATTCGATTAGATTGGCGGGGAGGAGCAAGGAGCGACACAAATGCAGGTTGACCTGATCGAGACCTTTCTTGACCTGATGGAAACGCGCAGCTTCAACCGCACCGCCGAGCGCCTCAACATCACGCAATCCACGGTTTCTCATCGGGTGAAGGCGCTGGAGACGCAGTTCAACCGCAAGCTCTTCACCCGCAACAAGGGCGGAACCCTTCCGACGGCCGCGGGACTGCGCTTTCTCGATTATGCGAAAGCCTTGCAAAACCAGTGGCATGAGGCCACCCGTGCAGTCGCGAGTGCAGGCGCTCTGGAACGTTCGATGCGGCTCGGAATCCAGCACGACCTGGCCGAGATCATTGCCGGCCGCTGGGTCGCTGCGATCCGCCGCGACCTGCCGACCACCGAGATCTATATGGAGGCGGATTATTCGAACCAGATGAACCGCGATCTTGCCGCCGGAGAGCTGGATCTCGCGATCCTCTACACACCGCATTTCCTGCCCGACCTTCACTATGAACGGATCGGCGAACTGCATTACGTGCTGGTCAGCACCGATGCTCCCGAGATGGCCGGGGTGAAGCCTGAAACCTATATCCGTTCCAGTTACTCGCCGGCCTTCGACCGGGCGCACCGCCTGGCTCTTCCGCATCTTTCGGGAGCTTCGCTCGCGGCCGGCCAGAACATGGCCGTCACGGACCTGTTGCGCACGCTCGGCGGCGCCGCTTACGTGACGCAGGCGACTGCCGATCGGCTCGCCGACCGCGTTGCAGTCGTGGCCGACGCGCCGGTCATCTCGCAGACCGTCTATGCGGCAACGAGCCTCCGCACCCGCCACGCCCATCAGCATCGCAAGATCATCGGCGCAATGGAGGGGCTGCTGTCGGGGTTCGTGACCTAGACGTATCCGAAGCTTCCGGCGCCCCGGCCTCTCTCTGTGGTCGGATGGGGAGCGATGAAGGCAGCTCACCGCTTGCTGAATTGCGCCTTCAATCGCGCGATATCCTCGGCCGTAACACCTTGCGGATCGGTAACCGCCATCCAGGCGTCGATGTAGTGTTCCGGTGCATAGACATGGCCGTAGCCCATCGGCGAGGTCGTCGCCAACGCCATGTCGGCAAGCAGCTGCAGTCCGGTGACCACGGGAAACCAGCTCAGCGCCGGCGAAACGTCCGGTCCACGCGGGGGCTTCATCCAGTCCGGCTCCCGGTAGAAGGAACGGGGATCGAAAAAGGTCACCGGATCGCTGGCATATTGCAGATAGACGATCCGCATCGCGCCCCAGCGCGCACCGGGAATGTCCAGCGCATTCTCCTGACTGGTGAAGCGGATGGCGGAGCTGTCGCGATAGCGCGGCAGCCAGGCGGTCGAGCCGGCGACGCGGTCGGCCGTCACCGAACGCCAGAGCGCGCTCGGAAACGGCGGCCCGCTCCAGAGCGCGCCCTGGAAGGGGTCGCTGATGACATCGAAGAGATCGACCGATCCTTGCGAATTCATCGCGCCAAGGCTGAGCCCGTGCAGATAGAGCTTGGGCCGACGATCCCTGGGCAGCGTCGTCCAGTAGCCATAGACCGCGTCGAAGAGGGCGTCGGCCGCTTCGGCACCATAGCCCGGCTCGACCAGCAGGGAGAGCCAGCTGGTGAGATAGGAATATTGCACGGCCACGCTCGCGACGTCGCCGTGAAGCAGATATTCGAGCGTATCGAGCGCGGCGGGGTCGATCCAGCCGGTGCCGGTCGGCGCGACGACGATCAGCGACTTGCGCTCGAAGCCTCCGGCACGCTTCAGCTCCTCCAGCGCCAGCTTCGCCCGCTCCCGCGCGGTCTCGGCGGAATTCAGCCCGACATAGACACGCACGGGATCGGGAGCTGCAGCCCCGAAGAACGCCCCGATGTCGGCGCCGGTCGGGCCGGACGCGATGAACTGCCGTCCCTGCCGCCCGAGCTCGTCCCAGTGCACGAGCGACGCGCCGCTCCCCGTCCTGGCGGGATCGGCAGGCGGTGCGATCTCGGGATCCATAAGTGCATCGAGTTGCTGGAAAGAACTGTCTGCGGCACGAAGCGCGAACTTGAAGATCACGCCGTTCGCAGCGGACCAGAACAGGGCGAGCGCCACCACCCCGCCGAGGGCATTGGCGATCGGCCGCGTGAGGAAATGTTGCAGCCATCGGGAAAGAACGCGAAAGGTCAGCCGGAACAGCCGCGCCAGGAGGACCAGGACGATGAACATGAGCACGGCTATCAGGCCGAGCTGGAGCGGCTCGGCGCTCTCGATGGGCTCGAGGCCCATGATGTGCCGTACTGTGTTTTGCCAATGCGCCGCCTGCCACAGGAATACGGCCGCGGCCGCTATCGAAACGATCGCAGCGGCGATTTTCAATGTTCGCGCGCGCCGCACCGTCGGCTCGGGGAGTTCGAAGAAGGACCAGAGCCAGCGCAGAAACACGCCGATCGCGTATCCGGCTGCAAGGGAAAATCCGGAGATCACGGCCTGAATCAGATAGGGCCTGGGTATCAGACTCGGCGTCAACGAAACCGCAAAGAACAGAATGCCGACGAGGAGGCCGCTTGTGGAAAACGAACGCAGGAAGGTGGAGATGTGACGGTGCACCGGTCTCGGCAGGTCCGTCTGCTGAACGTGTTCCATGGCGGACTCCACTTCGCGCGCTGGCGGCAATGTCGCTTTCCGCCGGCGTGTAGTCAATTCCCGCTGGCCTGCTGCAAAGGACAAAAACGTGCAGAGGCACTGTCGAGGATTTTGCGCCGGCAAGAGACGCGGGCATCAAAACGAAGTGATCGCAAATAGCAAGGATCGGACGCAGACGTTTGGTATATTTAAGCCGGTAGTAGAGTCTGCCTGCGCCAAGGAGAAAAACCCATGACCGCGCCGCACCCCTCCAAGACCCATATCGGCAACCACAAACTGCATCCCGAAACGCTGATGCTGAATTATGGTTACGACCCCGAGCTCTCGGAGGGTGCCGTCAAGCCGCCGATCTTTCTCACCTCGACTTTCGTCTTCCACTCCGCCGAGGAGGGCCGTGACTTCTTCGACTTCGTCTCCGGCCGGCGCGAACCGCCCGCTGGCGTGGGTGCCGGGCTCGTCTATTCCCGCTTCAATCACCCGAACAGCGAGATCGTCGAAGACCGGCTCGCCATTTTCGAACGAGCGGAAGCCGGCGCGCTCTTTTCCTCCGGGATGTCGGCGATCGCCACGACGCTTCTCGCTTTCGTGCGGCCGGGAGACTCCATCCTGCATTCGCAGCCGCTTTACGGCGGCACCGAAACGCTGCTCGCCAAGACCTTTCTCAATCTGGGTGTCTCCGCGGTCGGCTTTGGCGATGGTACGGACGAGGCGGCCGTCAATGCCGCGGCTGAAGAAGCGATGAGCAAGGGGCGGGTCTCCGCGATCCTGATAGAGACGCCGGCCAATCCCACCAACAGCCTTGTCGACGTCGCGTTGATCCGGCGCATTGCCGAAAGAGTCGAAGAAAGACAGGCGCATCGGCCGATCGTCGCCTGCGACAACACCCTGCTCGGCCCTGTCTTTCAACACCCGATCGAACACGGGGCGGATCTTTCCCTTTATTCCCTGACCAAATATGTCGGCGGCCATTCCGACCTGATCGCCGGCGCCGTTCTCGGCTCCAAGGCGCTGATCAGGCAGGTGAAGGCCCTGCGCGGCTCGATCGGCACACAGCTCGATCCGCATTCCTGCTGGATGATCGGCCGCTCGCTCGAAACCCTGTCGGTGCGTATGGAAAAGGCAAACGACAACGCCCGCATCGTCGCCGAATTCCTGCGTGACCATCCCAAGGTCGAGCGGATCCATTATCTGCCGTTCCACGACGCGGACACGCCGGTCGGCCGTGTATTCGCCACGCAATGCACCGGCGCGGGATCGACCTTCTCCTTCGACATCGCCGGCGGCCAGGAGGCGGCATTCCGCTTCCTCAACGCACTGCAGATCTTCAAGCTCGCCGTCAGTCTCGGCGGTACGGAATCGCTCGCGAGCCACCCGGCGGCAATGACGCATTCCGGCGTGCCGATCGAGGTCCGCGCCCGGATCGGCGTGCTCGAATCCACGATCCGCCTGTCGATCGGCATCGAGCACCCGGACGATCTCGTCGCCGACGTCGCAAACGCGCTGACGATGATCTAGGCTGCTGCTGGAGGTCGTCCGGTTTGGAGGTCTGCGACAGCGTGCTCAGCGCGACCATCGCCGTCCTGTTCATTGCGGTGCCGATCCATTCGTTTTTAGGGGACGACCGGGGTCAAGCCCTTGCCCGATGCGAAAGGACGTTGACGATAGTGCCGAACGGATCGCGCAGAAAGAACCGGCGCACGCCCCAGCTTTCGTCGGTGATATCGTAGACGATCTCCGCACCGGCGGCCGTGGCGCGGTGATAGGTTTCGTCCACGTCATCCACCTCGATCGAGAGCGCCGGGACGGGCGTTCCGGACCCGCCTTCGGTGGCGAAGCTCACCTGCGGCATTGCGGAGCGGCCAACCGCCGCAAATGTGACGATCCAGCCGTGATCCATCACCACCTCCAGGCCGAGCAGGTCCGCATAGAACCGCTGCGCCTGAAGCGGATCGGACACCTGAAGATTAGGAACGATGCGTCGTACTGTCATTCGACCCTCCCGATTGTCCGCTCCGATAGCGCCAACTTGACGAGCGAGGCCGCGGCCGTCCCCGCCGTCTCCATATAGCTCGGATCACGGTGGAGCAGAACGACGGCGAAGCTCCCGTCGAGGAGCAACAGGACCTGCCGCGCGAGCGCTTCCGCGTCCACGATCCCTTCTGCCTCGAACACCTGCCGGAGCCACTCCTCGAACTTTTTCTTGTGCGCGGCGCCGATACGGATCGCCGGGTGCCCCGGCATGCCGGCGAGTTCGGCGGAGGTGCGCAGGAAGCCGCAGCCCTTCCATTTCGGATGTCGGGCGACGCGGGCAAGATTGAGGAAGATGCCCTCGACTTTCGATGCCACGTCGCCTTCGGTTTCGCTGAACCATTTCCGGAAGAGCTTGAGGTTCGGCTGATCGCGCCCCTCGAGATAGGCGGCAATCAGGTCGTCCTTGCTTTTGAAGTGATAATAGAGCGTTCGCTTCGTCACGCCGGCCGCCTCGGCGACGGCGTCCACGCCGACGGCGCGGATCCCTTCGGCATAGAACAGCGTGGAAGCGGCGGAAACGATGCGTTCGCGTGTGTTCGGTGCCGTCGTCATGGGCTATGTATACCGACTAGTGAATATACATTCCTTTGTCGCCGACTTAGCCTCCACTCGTCAATACTTGATGGGAGACAATTCATGTCCGATACGGTTCTTATCGAAATTTCGGCCGGCATCGCCCTGCTTACCCTCAACCGGCCCGAAAAGCTGAATGCCCTCAACTACGAACTGATCGATCGGCTTTTAGCCCTTCTCGACCGTGTCGAGACCGACGAGACGGTGCAGGCAGTCATCCTCACCGGCGCCGGCGATCGCGCCTTTTCCGCAGGCGGCGACATTCACGAATTCGCCGGCAGCGTGGCCAAGGGCGTGAACGCCGCCGGCCGCGATTTTGTCCGGCGGGGGCAACAGCTGACGCACCGCCTGGAAGCCTTTTCGAAGCCTGTGATCGCTGCAGTCAACGGTCTCGCCTATGGTGGCGGCTGCGAGATGACCGAAGCGGTGCATCTCGCGATAGCGAGCGAGCGGGCTCGCTTTGCCAAACCGGAAATCAAGCTTGCCATGCCGCCGACATTCGGGGGCACGCAGAGACTGCCTCGCCTGGCAGGACGAAAGCGTGCGCTCGAGCTGCTCCTGACCGGGGATGCATTCTCGCCCCAACGCGCGATGGACATGGGGCTCGTCAATGCCGTCGTGCCGCATGATCAACTGATCGCCTCGGCCAGAGCGCTTGCCGATCGGATCATCCGCCATTCCCCTCTTGCCACCGCCGCCATCATCACGGCCGTGACGCGCGGTCTCAACATGGCCATCGGAGAAGGTCTGCTTTGCGAAAGCGAGCAATTCGCACGAATGGTTCCAAGCCATGATCTCAAGGAAGGGCTTGCCGCCTGGAGAGAGCGGCGAGAGCCACGCTATGCCGGGCGCTGATCCGGTTCTTCAAAACGACCCGGTTCCGCACGGAGAACCGTTCGTCACTTTTCCAGGAGTGTTCTAAATCCGCGCGAAGCCGAGCACGAAAAGGGCGAGCGCGCCTGTCGAAGCGAAGGTGCGCACGTGGTTCCAGCGGACCCAGTCGGTCAGGTATCGCTGCTGCCAGAGCTCGGCGGCTGCCTGGCCGGCAGGGGCGGCCGCAAGCGCCTCGTTCAGCGGAACATTGATCGCGACCGTCACCGCGAGCGTGCCCACAAGGTAGACGAGCCCGCCGGCTGCCAGCAGATAACTCCCCTGCCCGCCCGAGATGAAGGCCATGACGAGGAGGATCAGGCCAAGCAGCGCCGTACCCATGAAGGCGGAGAGAAACAGCGGGTTCTGAATGACCACGTTGATGGCGTTCATCGCGGCGACCCCCTGATCAGGCGGGAGCCGCGACAGCGCCTGCATGATGCAGACCGAGAAGACGAAGAAGAGCCCGGCCATCAGACCGGATCCGATAGCGGCGGCAAAAGCCAGCGCAGGAACAAGGGCAACCATCGCGGCACTCCAGACGGGAACGAAGCCGCTTCGGGCCGCTTCCCTCGTTTCAGACTCGAGGCAGCGTCGACGAAAGCCAGCCGCCCGCAAAGCCGGCCCTGCTCAACCCATGGCTGAATGCCGGAATGCTGCGCGTCAGTTCCCAAATCAGGCCGCTTCTCCAGTTCTCGATCATCATGACCACGAGCCCCTGGTCAAGCCCGACGATTCTGTCATCCACCCAACCCTCGGGGCCGTCCCCGGGCAGGCTGGGATTGAAGCCGCCGGGAAGGCAACCCTCCGTAACGAGCGCGGGATAATGCGACATCAGGTGGGAAAGGCTGGCGAGACACGCGTCCGGCTCGAACGGCAGGCCGGCGAGCGACGCCCATGGAACAAGCGTACCGTCATCGGCGCCGAATGGTGCGCCGCGTGCCTCGTAGCCGAGCAATCTCTGCCGCCGCCCGTCGCGAAGCCGCAGCCAGCCTTTCGGCGCGTGGCAGGCGCTGAAGCCCCATAGATCGCTGCAGTAACCCGCGAAGCCATGGGGATTTTCTTCGGCATGGGCGCGCTGCAGCCTGATGGCCCGACGGGAGTTTTCGAAATAGTCGCTGTCCCTTTCACGCATCTCCCGGTCGCGAAGGCCGCGAAAATCGATCCAGGCCTGCGGAAACAGGTGGACGAAGAGCGCGCCGGCGTGGAGATGCGCCATCCCGCCGAGCGTGAGCCATTCATGCGCCGCGGTGTAGGCGTCGTAGTTCTGCGGCATGATCGGTCGTGTCGGCGATCCCAGTGCCAGGACATAAAGGAGCAGCGCCTCGCTGTAGCCCCGCCAGCGGTGCTTCAGGAAGCGCCCCGGCGGCCGCCAGCCCATTGTGACGGTATCGCCGCCATTGAGCGCCCAGTTCCAATCGGCCCTTTCATAGAGAAACGCGGCGAGGCTCCTGATCTCCCGCTCCTGCGCGCCCGAGCCGGAAAAATAGGCCGCAGCGGCCAGGGCACCGGCAAGCAGCAACGCGGTGTCTATCGTGGAGATTTCGCTTCGCCAGGCACGCTCTCCCGACGGCATATCGAGGAAATGATAATAGAAGCCACGATAGCCGCTTGCCCGTACGTCGCTCTCCTGCCGGCTCGCCGCGAAGAATGCGAGGGTGGCCAACACACGCCGGGCGGCCTCCGCCCGCCCGATCCAGCCGCGCTCGACCGCGACCGGATAGGCTGCCAGTCCGAAGCCGGTGGCGGCGATGCTCGACGGAGAACCCTCGCGCGAGGTGTCGGCCACCAGACCGGTTGCCGGATCGGAATATCGAAGAAAGTAGCCGAACGCCGCGCGCTGCAGCCGGTCGACGCATGCGATATCCGAGTTCCAGTTCGAGTGAAACATGGTGGCCTATTCTTCGATGACGTTGGTGACATTGCGGCGGGTGGCGCAGCCCTTGCCGCGATCACCGAATATTGTAGGCCCGCGTCGCGCCAGCAGTCGCGGATTTCCAATCCTGTGGTACATTCGTCGGATTACATCGGCCCGGAGGCCGAGGCCGGTTTTACGGCAAATCGCGGTGCCCGGGATAGAGGGGCAGAACGCCCGACGCGTGATCCACGATGATTGGCTGATGCGATGTTAGGCACGATAGCATTGATCCTGGCTCTGAGCGGGAGCCCGATACAGTCGGCAGCCATGGCCGCCGACGTGGACGTGGAGCTGTTGCTGGCTGTCGACATGTCCGGTTCGATGGACATGGAGGAGGCGCGCGTGCAGCGCTCCGGCTATCTGCAGGCGCTGCGACACCCGGATTTCATCAATGCGGTTCAGGGCGGGCTCCTCGGGCGGATCGCCATCGGCTATTTCGAATGGGCAGGGCTCGTAAACGAGGCCTCCGTCGTAAACTGGCAGGTGATCGAAAATGCTGCCGACGCCGAAGCCTTCGCCGTCAAGCTTGAGGCGCGGCCGATCGGGACGCGGCGTGGCACCTCGATCTCCAACGCGATCCTTTTCGGCACGAGCCTCATCGATTCGAACGCCTTTTCAGGTGCGCGACGGGTCCTCGACATCTCCGGTGACGGACCGAACAATACCGGGCCGCCGGTCACGCCTGCCCGCAACGATGCCGTATCGCGCGGAATCATCATTAACGGGCTTGCGATCCTCATCCGCCCGTCGGTCTCGACCGGGCCGCTCGACCAGTATTACGCCGAATGCGTCATCGGCGGCCCCGGCTCCTTCGTCCTGCCCGTCCATGAGCCCGAGGATTTCGCGATCGCAATCCGTCAGAAGCTTATCCTGGAAGTAAGCGGCCTCACTCCCGCGCCGGCGCTCCGCCTTGCAGCCGGCGAAGCCGCGGCAGACTGCATGATAGGCGAAAAGCTGCGGCCCGGTTTTCTCGACAGGGTCTACCCGGAGCTGGATCGCTAGACGTGAGAGCGCGCCGCGGGTCTTCCCGCAGCGCGCTTTTTCCCGCCCGACCACAGATCGCCTCACCGTTTCGGTGAACGGCGAAGCCGCCTTGGCTCTTTGTGACGCGACCCGCGCCCGCTGCTATTGCAACGAGTGAATTCTGGCGTCGAAGCCCGCCGCCGCGATGACGAGCTCGCTGCGATCCCGCAACTCGTTGGCAACGGCCTGCAGTGCCATCTCGACGCAATACTCGACGGCCTGAGCGTCCAATGCGCGGGCGCTATCGCGAATGTGGCTGAGCATTCTGGCGATGCTCGCAAGTTCCGTTTCAGTATCCGTCAAGGACGAAGGATGATTATTCATTTGAACCCCCATTCCGTGCGCTTCCCTGACGGCGACTATAGACGAGTTCGGATTTTTCGCGCGTTGCACGAGCGTTGCACTCGCACCGGTAGAGTACCGGAGTAGATCTCGCCAAATGCTTTGCGGGTCTGCTCCTTTATGATGCGAGCGCTTTGGAAAGCGCGCGCGGACCGAAACGGCGCGCTCTTTCACCGTCAGGGTTTTCAAGATCGGGAACGAAGATCTTGACGACCGCGAACGGCAGAGCTTCATCCGACAGGCGCACCACAATTACAGATTGCACGTCTGCATCCTTCAGATGATCGATGGTGTGCCGCAGCAGCCCGTCCGGATCGCCGCCTGCATGCGGCGCCGACGGCGCATGCAAGCACGGCGCCGCGAGGAAGGCCCGGCGGGTCGAGTCCGGCAAAGGCCGGCTGAAGGTTTCGGGAAAGACGTCGTCCCGCGCGCCGCTCATGAAGGTGAGCCGCGACTGCGCCGCTTCGGTCACCGCTCTGATCGCCGCGCGAACGGCAAAGACATGCGCCCCGCAGCCGCTTGTCACATCGACGAAACGACCATCGTCCCTGATGGCGATATCGGCGGGGCCGAGCAGTGCCAGAAAGCAGGGAACATCGATGTCGCTGGTAATGTCGAAAAGCCGGAGATCGAGACCGGCGGCTCTGATGCGCTCGACGAGACTATTCAGCGCTGCATCGCCGAACCCCTCGGGAGCAACGCACTTGCGGTAACGGCTCTGCGGCCCTGACACGCCCCACAGGACATGGGCGTCGCGCTCGATGCGCTCCAGCAGCCCGTGCAATGTCGCTTCCTGAATGGAATTTCCCGATGCGAGCCCATCCGACGACATCCAGAAACGCGAAGGCCGGGTACGGTCCAACTGCGCCGCTGCGAGCGGTACGAACACCTCGCGGCCGGAGATCAGGTCGGAGCCGGGGGCCCAGAGCAGTTCTTCGTCCGGACCGATTTCCTCCTGCCCGGCCGCAATCAGCCCCGGAAGCGGGTTCACGGTCCGCCCGGACGCCTGCAGGGAGCGCGTCGTGGCCACAATGGTTTCGACGGCGGGTTCGCCGGCAACAGCGCGCTCCAGCGCCTCCATGACGGCGGAAACCTTCGCCTCCACATCCGTCAGCCCTTTGCCCTGTGCGACCACGATGGATCGCGCATTCGGCGTATAGGCGCACCAGACGGGGATTCCGATCCTGTCCAGTCCCGTGTGCCTGGCGATCCGGGTTATGCCGAAACCGGAAAGCAGAGGCCTTACACGTTCGAAGGTCTCTTCCGGGCTCAGCACACGATCGGAATATTCATTGCGCAAGTCGGCCCCACCCCGATGCCGGGACCGGTCACCCGTCGAAATGGCCCGAAAACACCTTGTCGGCGGAGGACACAGCCACTGCGAGGTCGACATTCTTGACGACCGTTCCCCCTTGTGCCCGGAGCTTGTCCGCCGCGGCCAGGTCGCCCGTCACCTGATCGAGCGGCGTGACGGTTCCGCTCCCCAGGTCCGCCAGCCACAGACCCGGCTCGCCGGGAATCCCAATCACAACAACCTTCGCCATATCGCTATCCCTCATCCTCAAAACCCCGCCTTTTTCAGCCCCTCACGATAGAGGTCCTTCTGCCATTGTTCCTTGATCGGAACGACGGCAAGCCACTTGTCGACGTCGAATGTCGGATTGCTCTTCAACGCCCGCATCCGGTACGCCCGTGCTTTCTTCTGGTCGCCGAGCATCGCCCAGCTTGCCGCAAGCAGCCTGTCGCCGGGCGACTTGTCCTTCATTCTCTGAACGTAGCCGATCGCGTCCTCATAGTTTTCGAGGAAATAGCTGGCACCGGCAGCGCTCCAGAAATACGTGTCGGGCGCCAGCGGATTGAGCGAAAGCGCCTTGGCCAGCTTGTCGAGCGCCTCACGCGGACGGGAGACATGAACGAGCGTGTCGGCGTGGCTGTAAAGCACGTCGGCATAATGCGGGCTCAGGTTTTCCGCGAGATCCAGCGCCGCAAGGCTCTCGTCGAGATCACCCTGATAGAGTTTGACGACACCGAACTCGCGGTGTGCTCCGGGCAGGTCCTCATTGCTTTCGATCGCCTCCTTGGCGTGATGCTCCGCCAGCGAAAGAAGTTCACGATCGCCGCGGGCCGTCAGGATCCACTCGATTGCATAGGTGCGCGCCATCCCGCTCAGCGCCGGAGCAAAATCCGGCTTGTGCTTGAGCGCGGCCCTGAAATCGCGGCGTGCCCTGCGGATTTCGGGAAGCCCCACGCTGGAGAGGTTTCGCAGGCCGGCGAGGTAGGCGTAATAGGCCTCCGGATGGGCCAGATAGTCGATACGCGCGGCACGGCCGGTCTCGACCTGCTCCGTCACCGCCCGGGCGACATGAAAGGCGATTTCCTGGCGTTGCTGAAGGAGACCGACCGGAGATATCGCGAACCGCTCCGCCCAGACGATCGCGTCGGACGGCAGAAATATGAGCTGCGTGAAAAGTCCCTGGTCCGACATGCGGCAGTCGAGCGCATAGGTGACGCCATGCTTTTCCAGGAACGCAGCCTTGTCCGCGGCATCCCGTATCCGCTCCGCCGTGTATGGAGCAACGACGGACATCGATCGTTGCGCACATAGCCCGATCGTGATGTCCTCGACCACAGCCACGCTGACCGCGTGAAGCATCGGATCGCTGCCGAAGGCCGCGGGGGGAAGCAGAGCGACACGGGGTGCCGGCGCAACCGGCGGAGCACTCGCCTCCGTTGCGAACTCCCTGCCAAACCCAGCCTGCGGCAGCCGGGCCCTTCCCGGCTCGCCGCCCCCGATGACCAGCCCCCCGCCGGTCATCCGCTCCAGGATCGCACGCACGGCCGTATCCATCGGATCGAGCTCGAGGAGGTGCATGCACGCGCTGCGCCGCAGAGACCTGTCGGCAAACCGCTCTTCGCCGCCGAGAAGCGCCGCGCGCATCGCCTGCGTGAACAGCCGCCGCTGTTCTCCGACCCAATCCGCATAGCGACCCGGTGGCACATCCGCGCTTGCCAGAAACCCGTCGCGCCAGAGCGCAAGCCCGGTGCGGAACGCCTCTTCCGAACGCTCCAGCGCCTCGAAACCGTCGACGTCGCAGGTAATCTCCCCCACCGTCACCTCGGTTTCCGTCGCCGCAATGAGCGGCCCCGACTCCGCAGCAAGATGGCGCATGCGCCACAATGTCGACCGCAGGTTCTTGAAAGCGACGCTCTTTTCCCGTTCGGGCCAGATCAGCATTGCGAGCTTTTCACGGGAAGCCGTTTTCTCCCCGGACACGCAGAGATAGGCGAGTATCAGCGACCCCCGCTCGGGACACGCCACAACCACGCCGCCGGAATCGACCAGCCGCAACTCCCCGAATGTCTGCAGACGATAATGCGGCCCCGCCACGAAAACCTCAAATGGCTCGAATGGTGGAAGCGCCGCCGGCGACCGGCGAGACCGTCGACATCTCGTTCACCAACCCTCTCCTGCCCCTTCGGCACGAACACCAAAGCGCACGCTGCGCCCCACGGCTCGTCGCTGGAGAAAGAAGGACGGACGCCGAACAGACCGGCAATCTGTGCAGGCGCAGCCACCGATCGGCACGGTTCATGCCTCCGGATGTGCGGCTGCGATGCCCGGAGCCACACCTGCCCGTCCCTTGGTTCACTTCCCAGCCCGATGCGGAAACGCATGCAGCCCAGATGCGAACATGCTCGAAAAGCCGGAACATGGCAACTCATTGCCGCTTATATCTGTTAAGGACGCAGCCCAAGACGGCGTCCGCGGAGCTTCCGCATCGTTGTTCGCCAGCCGTTTTCATGCTATGTTGAACGGGATCGATCGAGGGTGCCGTAAACCCGCTGCAGATCGTTCGCCGGAGCGCGCTTGGCCCAAACAAGCGCGCTTTTTGCTGTCGCAATGCCAGCGGTTACCAATAGGCAATCCATGACGCAACAATATGAATGGCGGACTTCGCAAGTCGTTGATCAACTCATTGCACTCGGGGTAGAGCCTGGAGGCATTCTGCTCGTTCACAGTTCCTTTCGCAGCGTCCGGCCTGTCGAAGGCGGGCCGCTTGGCGTGATTGCCGCTCTGCGCACGGCCATCGGCCCGGAGGGCACACTCGTCATGCCATCATGGTCGGGTCTTGACGACGAGCCGTTCGACCCCGCGACGACACCTGCAACATCCGATCTGGGAATACTCGCCGACACGTTCTGGCGGCTGGAGAATGTGACGCGCAGCGACCATCCGTTCGCGTTTGCGGCAGCCGGCCCGCTTGCCGCACGCATCACATCAGACACTCTGCCCCTGCCCCCGCACGCTCCCGCAAGTCCTATAGGACGTATCCACGAACTAGACGGGCAAGTGCTCCTCCTCGGCGTCGGGCACGATTCGGACACCACGCTGCATCTCGCCGAGCTGATGGCGAAGGTCCCCTATGGAGTGCCGAAACACTGTACGGTCCTCGATAACGGCAGGCCGATCCGCATCGACTATCGCGAGAACGATCACTGCTGCCAGAACTTCAACCTGGCCGACACCTGGCTGCGGCGAAAGGGCTTGCAGCGGGAGGGCCCGGTCGGCCATGCCCATGCTCGCCTGATCCGCTCGCGAGACATCGCGAGGATCGCCACGGATCAACTGGCCCGCGATCCACTCGTCTTCCTGCATCCGGTAGAGGCAGGGTGCGACGAATGCGATGCGGCGCGCCAGTCGGCCGGCTGCGCTCGTGGCGGCAGCCTCGCCGGGTGATCAGCTCGGCCGTCTCCTACGGCCCGTCTGATGACATGGCACGGTTTTACGAATCCGAGTATTTGACCGTTACGCCGCGCTGCCGAAAGTAGGCCTGCATCAGCTTCCTGCCAGAACGGTTGTTCTGTGCGAGTCTGCCCGGATCAAAGACGGCCTCTTTCAACCCCTCCCGCGTCAACGCTGCCTTGAGAGTCGCGATATGCGCGTCGATGTCGGCATTGTCCGCCTGGAGCGATTCATAAATGCGGTTTATCGCATCTGCGACGGTCGGTTCGCTCACCATTACACTCCTGTTGTTGTCTGGCTGGCGCTTACCATACTTTTTGCCTTGACCCTAGAGGACGCTCTGTCTCCGACAGCATGACGTCGTTGACGATCTAAAGGAAGCGACCCATCTAAGCGTCATGCCGAAACACGACAACAGTCGCATCGAGCTGCTCAAGACATGGGTGCTGCCGCCAGCGGCGACATTGGGTTCATCCGTCCGCATGAAGGGCATCCTTCTGGAAATTCGCGCGCGGCTTCCGTCTGCCACGAAAAAATCGCTCAATCTCGATGGTCGCGAGCTCACGCTTATGATGTCCGCAAGCGAGAAGGCTGCGTTCCACGCCGCATCGGCTGTCGTCGCCGAGGCGTTGGTAAGCATCGAGACCCTTCCGGTGATACCGCGCGAGATCGAGGACATTCTCACGATCAAGACGAGCGAAAGACATCGGTGGCTGGCCGACGGTCGCTTGCCGAGTGCTGGAACGCGAACGGTCAAGCTGCGCGGACGCGCCAGAAAGATAACATTTCATGTCTTCGACCCGAGGATTGTCGCAGACATTCTCGATCGAGGCGTCGTGGACGATTGGCGCGAGGAAGACGCGGCGGCTGCCGCCGAAAACCGCAGACGGGCTGCGTACAAGGCGAAGTTGACGCGATCGTTGAGAAACACCACCAAGGGCGGATCGAACTCCGAAGCCGAACACGGAGACGTCGCCTCCAACCTGGCCGGATGGGAGGAGTTCGGACGCGATGGACTTCTTCGGTAATCGGGAATCGACCGGATTGCGCCCGGGGCGCGGTCACCCCTTCTTTATGATTGCCGTCGATGATGACCGGCACGAATTGGGGCGAGCGATTTTCTGATGACCGACGTAACACTAGGCTTCTACGACACGAATGCCGAGGAATATGCTGCCAGCGGGGGTGCTCCCAATCCGAGGTTGTTCACCTTCCTCGACCGTTGCAGGCCAAAGGGTAAAGTCCTGGAACTGGGGACCGGTGGCGGTGTCGATGCTGCCGCCATCATCGGAAGAGGCTTTGATCTTGACGCCACTGACGGCTCCCCCGAACTCGCCGCCATTGCTTCGCGCCGCATCGGACGGCCAGTCAAGACAATGCTCTTCAATGAGTTGGATGCCATCGGGATTTATGACGGCGTATATGCTTGCGCTTCATTGACCCATGTACGTCGATCGGACCTTCGCGGTGTGATCGAGAAAGTTTATCGGGCGATGATCGAAAACGGGGTCGTTTGGGCGAGCTTCAAAACAGGAGCCGAGGAGGGTTCGGACGCACTTGGTCGTCATTATAACTATCTATCGCAAGACGAGTTGATCCGGCTCTGGCGTGCAGCGGCACCTTGGCGGGCGATTGAAACGGAAGCGTGGTTGGGCGGCGCTTACGACCGGAAGGCAACGGAATGGATGGCGATTACTGCCATGAAGTAAATCCCCTAAGGCCTGTTGAGATTCATTTTGAGTTTATGATTGGGTTGCTTCGTGCGCCACTGCATGTTTCCTTTGATCGTAGCCGATCAATGGACAAAAACATGCAGCCGCTTAAAGGGCTACAGCGCAGGACTGCAACCTCTCCTCGTTCCTCATTCCTGTGCTCGTCACAGGGATGAGAGCAGCGCCGCGTCTGCGGCG
This sequence comes from Sinorhizobium sp. M4_45, assembly GCF_002885915.1. Classification (NCBI taxonomy): domain Bacteria; kingdom Pseudomonadati; phylum Pseudomonadota; class Alphaproteobacteria; order Hyphomicrobiales; family Rhizobiaceae; genus Sinorhizobium; species Sinorhizobium sp. M4_45. The sequence continues at coordinate 299,768 of NZ_NWVE01000001.1, read as the reverse complement.
CGGGAGAGCCTTTCCAGCCCAAGGACTTGGTCTGGCTGGATCTCCTGTGACAAGCACAGGAATGAGGAAATCAAACAAGTGGCGGCAATGCGGGTGACTTCGGCTGCACAGAGTGTAGATTGGCAGCCATCTACCACCACGAAGAGAGCGCCAATGCCCCGTTTTCTGGCCGTGTACACCATGAAACCCGAAGACCTCGCCGCCTTCCGCAGTCTGCCCAAGGCAGAGCAGGACGCGATCGACGCGGTCGGGCTGGAACAGTGGGCAGCCTGGGAGGACAGAAACGCCGCATCCATCCTCGACCGTGGTGGCATGGTGGGCAAGACGACACGTGTAACCAGGGACGGTATCGCCAATGCCGTGAACCCATTTTGCGGCTACCTTGTCGTCGAAGCGGGAAGCATCGAGGCCGCGGCGCGGCTGTTCCAGGACCACCCGCACATCACAGTCTTTCCAGGAGACGGCGTAGATATCATGCCCTTTCTGACCTGAACGCCTTCGGTCAGCTATTCAAGCGAGATTGTGCCCAAACGGAAATGCGTTGCCCATTCTGGACTGGTGGCGCCGGCTTGCTTTTCGGCACCGGGTGCATGCCGCGAGCGGCCCAGCCACCGTCAATTGCTTGCGAAGCAGTAGAAGAGGCCGTCTCCGCCGGTTCCCTTGAATGCCTCGTTCGAGCAGCCGCCCCTCGTCGAATGCGACGAATTCCAGGATTTCGCCGCATCGGAATCGTCCAGGCCCGTTCGGTCGCTGTGGCCGACGATCGCCGCGCCCTCCGCGCCGCCCATTGTCCAATTGCCGCAGGTTTCCGGTGCGGCAGTTCCATCTGGTTTCGAGCCAGTCAGGATGTCGTGGCGGTTGGGGCTGTCGCCACGGCCGGGAATGACTTCGCCTTTCTCGTTGAGAGCCGTCTGCTTCGTCAGGTTGTTGCCGTCGCTGTGAAGCGAGGCGACATCGTCGGCGATCTTCTCGCCCTTGGCGTTGTACCAGGGGCCGTTTCCGATCCGATCCCTGGCGTTCTCGGTGTCGGTGGACAGATAGGCTCTCCAGGTCTTGCCCGTCGAACCACTCGCCGTCGCCAAGGAATTGCAGTATGCGTCGGCTCCGGCCAGTCCTCCGAGGTCGCCACCCCTGCCCGGATTTGCGCTGGTGACGAAGAAGCTCATGGAGGTGTCCTGGGCGTGTGCCCACAGTGGAGAGCAGGCCAGGACGGCCACTGTGAATGCAAGCACGCGGTTCATGGCGATTCTCCAGCATTTCGTCAGTGAAGCCTATTGCTGAAAACGGCCGGCGTAAAATCGAAATCCTGTGATTGGAAGCGGCAACCGTTAAGTGAGCCATGCAGCAGCTGAAAGGGCTACAGCGACCTTTGCGCGTCTCATAAGATGCGCGGCGCTGTTGGAAACTTTTCGGAGGACTGCAACGTCTCCTCGTTCTCATCTCTCGTGCTTGTCACAGAGATGAGAGCAGCGCCGCGTCTGCGGCGCGGGAAGCGTTCTTTCAGCCCAAGGACTTGGGCTGGCTGGATTCCTGTGGCAAGCACAGGAATGAGGAAATGAAATAAGCCGCGGCGGGCGGCCTGAACCTCAGCAGGCCTCGAACCAGGGACTATTGCCGTCAAGTTCTCGCATTGCGATGCCGATGAACACTGGCCCCGCGGCAAACGCTCCTCTATTGTATCAATCCTGGGTAGTGAAACGATCGGCGAAGCTGAAGTCGTGTTGTTGGAATGCTTGCGCCCGGCCGTTTGCGGTATGAAACTTCTCCGAAAAGAGGATTGTTTCGGAATGGAAGGAATTCTCCAGCAGGTCCCGTCCCCCTGGCACCGTATAGAGATATCGCAAGTCGAAGACCTGTCCGACGCGGTGCATGGTGCCGGAATGGAAGCTACACAGATGGCGCGTGGCAAGCTGTCAGGGAGCCTCATTTTTTCCGAGCAGGATGGCGTGACATACAGCGGCGGCTTTATAGAAGGCCGTGTGGCGCTTCGCAGCCCTCTCTCCCCGGACACTCTTTCTTTGGGGCTTGGCCTCTGGCTCCCCGGATCATCCTGGCACTCGTTCACCGAGGTCAAAACTGGAGACGTGGCCATATATCATGGAGGGGACGAACACGATTCTCTCTACGCGCCGGGCTCCATGTACGCCGTAGCGACGATTTCCGCCGATCAACTCGAGCAGGAAGCCGGAAGAAACGGAATGGTTCTGGACAGGGCTGCGCTAGGCGGAAGTGGGATTCACAATCGATCCATGACGCCGGAGGTGGTAACGGCGCTTGCGGCCGAATTTAGCCGCATCCACACGGGCAACCCCGCACGGCCCGGTCTCGGGAAGATGCTGCTGAGAGCGCTCATCGACCATCTTGGCCGCCCCCCTTATAACCACGGACGCCGGGCCAACACACATCTACATGCGAGGATCGTGGCGCGTGCCAGAGCCTACATAGTCGAACACCTTTCTGAGCCGATAGCCCTTGACGACATCGCAGCTGCCGCATTCGCCTCGCGTCGTACGCTCTACCGCGCGTTCGCGGACATCCTCGACGACACTCCCCAAACATACGTCCGGCGTCTAAGGCTGCACAGAATAAGACGGGGCCTCGCGACTGATCGGGAACGAGCGTGCACCATCGCGGTCGTGGCAAATGAGTGGGGCATCAGCGAACTCGGCAGATTGGCGGGATGGTATCGCGAATTGTTCGGGGAACTGCCGAGCGAAACATTAGCAGCGTTCAAGCAGTCCGAATCCGCACAACAAGGCTCGACAGCCCACTAGATTGGCAAAAGGTGCATAGAGGGAACGCTTCCTTCCTGCCATCCTCGTCTTTTGGGGATGCAAATTGGAGAGCGTGGTCCATGGCCATGTCGCAGCCTTGAAGAAGCTAAGCGGTGATCCATTCCCGGATGCAAAGGCCGATCATTGGCAGCGCTTCCCGTTGCAAGACATCGAAGGCCTGCGAAATGCAGTACTGGGTGCCGAGCTGGACGCAGTGCAAATGGCGGGGCGCAAGATCAGCGGCAGTCTCGCCTTCAGCACATATGACGGCGTGATTCTCAGTTCGGGTTTCATCGCGGGGAATGCGATGGCGAGGGGTGTCCTGTCGGACGCTGCCGTCACCGTCGGAATTGTGCTCTCCCAAGTCGGTGGATTTCGAGTCTGTCTGCGACAGATCCCGGAAGGAACGGTGGGTATTCTCCTTCCGGGGTGCGAAGTCGACGTCCTATGCGCACCAGGCTCGATGTATGTAACGGCAACTCTTGATCTGCGCCGGCTGGAGGATGGTCTTGGCCGCAGGTTTCTGCAGTCCGCGGTTCATTCCAGGCCATTGGCCCAGGAAAAGCTCAAGGAGCTGAGAGAAGCGTTGCTCCGGGTGCACCTGGGAGAAGAAACAGAGGCCGGCGTCCACGTAGGAAGCACGATGTTGCGGGCCATAATTTCTCACTACGCAAACGATCGTGGGACGACCGCCGCAAGCCGGCCTTCGTCTTATGAAACCATCGTTCGACTGGCGCAACAATATATCGACCGGCATCTCGCAAGTCCCATATCGATAACCGATATCACGACGGCGTGCGGATCCTCCCGTCGCACCCTCTACCGCGCCTTTCTCGAGGTGCTGGGCGATACGCCCAACCACTATCTGCGCAGGCTCCGGCTGCATAGAATTCGGCGCGATCTGATGGCCGGCGATCAACTGGCGACAATATCGGCAAGCGCCAAAAAGTGGGGCATTGCCGAACACGGGCGCATGTCCGGCTGGTATCAGGAGCTTTTCGGAGAGAAGCCCAGCGCAACCGTAGCCGCACAATCCCGCCGTGCGATTTCCCGGGCCTGGCTTTGAGATTGGCAAAAAACGCATAGCCGCCCACAGGCGCGGGGGTGCATAGTCCGCCCGAAAATCCGGCATGTCAGCATTGGAACACCAACCCCAGCAGAAGGCCGAGTATCATGAAACGCACAACCGCATTTCCATCGATAACCGCTGCATTCCTTGCATTCGGACTGACCGGTTCGGCAGCGGCCGAAGAGGCACGCTTCGATCGACTGGCCAACCTGCCGTTCGAGCAAAACCGTCCCACGGCTGAGACTGCCAAGGCCCTGAAGGACGAGCTTCTCTTTCAGCAGGCGACCCAAGCCTATATCTGGGCCTTACCGCTGATCAACACGCTGGGCATGAGGAGCGGAGCCGAGGACGTCTTTGGCACCGGCTACAACGTCATGCCGGTCTGGAAAGAGAGGCTTGACACCAAGACAATGGTGACGACGCCGAACTCCGACCTGATCTATGCGATGGCTTTCATCGATATGGGCGAGACGGGTCCGATCGTATTTGAGGCGCCTCCGAAATTCAGGGCATCCTGCTTGACTTCTGGCAGCGGCCGATCCCGATGGACGGCGGCAAGTTTTTCGGCGACGTCGGCCTGCCCGGCCCCGATGCGGGCAAAGGCGGCACATTCGTCATCACGCCGCCTGGCTATGACGGACAGTTACCCCAAGATGCTTATATCTACCGCTCGGGCACCAATAACCTCTTCGTATTCCTACGCGCATTCTACGACGATCCGGACAATCTCGAGCCCACCAACAAACTCGTGGAACAGGTCAAGCTCTATCCGCTGAACCTCCCCGAGAGCGAGCGCAAGCCGATGCAATTTCCGAATGCCTCCGGCGTGAACGCAAACATGCTGCCGCGCTCGGATATCTCGGCGTTCGAGCAGTTGAAGTGGCTGATCGACCGTGAAGGCAAGAATCTGGCGGGACCGGACGGTCTTGGTCTCCTCGCCAATGTCGGCCTGATCGCGAAGGAACCCTTCTCGCCCTCTCCGCAGAAGCGAGCGATCCTCAACACCGCAGCGGATGTCGGCTATAAGATGAGCCGCGTCATCGGCCTTAGCGAGGAGGTCGGCGGTAAGTCGCTCCTCGTCTGGCCAGATCGGCGCTGGACCAATCCGATAAACACCGCCGCCGAACCAGGACCGGAGAAATCGATCGACCTATCCTGGGTGAACCGGGAACGCGGCTTCACGGACATCGAACACCGGGCATGGATGTTCACGGATTACTATTCAATCAGCCCCGGTATGGTGTCGCTGACGCCGGGCCGCGGTGCCTTCTACGCAATCGCCTTCAATGATGCGGACCGCACGCCGCTGTCGGGGGACAATTCGTACAAGGTGACGCTGCCGCCCGATGTACCGGCCGAATTGTTCTGGTCGCTGACGCTCTACGAGGCGGAGAACGCATCGGGCCTTGCGACCGAGGAGCGGCGCTACCCGTCGCTCGGCTCTCGCGACAAACCGGTCGTCAATGCAGACGGCACGATCGACCTTTACGTCGGGCCGAAGGCGCCTGAAGGCAAGGAGGCCAACTGGCTGGCGACGGCTCCCGGCCGAGGCTTTTTCGCCATCCTTCGGCTCTATGGTCCAGGCGATCGCGCCGTCGACTATAGCTGGAAGCCGGGCGATTTCGAGAAGATCAAATGACAAAATCCCGTTCCAGGCGAAACGGCTGACACGGCCGAGAATCCTAGCGAAATGAAAGTTCGGCCGGCCGATTGGCCGGTCCCGGACCGGAACCAACCTGCAGGAAGAACGATCATGACCGTGCTTTCCAAAATTCTGACATCGGCTCTTTTGGGATCGGCATTGTGCAGCGCATCGGCCGCATGGGCTGAGGAGGCGAACCCCTTCGAGGGCGATGCCGCTGTCAAAACCCGCATCGGCGAGTTGAACTTCCAGAGCGGATATCCATCCGCCGAGACGGTGAAAAAGCTGTATGACGAGATGGACTTCCAGCGCGCAACGCAAGCTTATCTCTGGGGCATCCCGGCGGTCGGTATGAACGAATGGCGTCGCGCCCACTACAGCGTGTTCGGCGGCAAGAGCGGCGAGATGCTCACCTATCTGGACTTCGCCGAAAAATTGGGAATCCTGACGCCGAACTACACGACGCCTTACATCGCCACCTTTATCGACTTGAAGGAAACTGGTCCTTTCGTCGTCGAAGTGCCTCCGGGGCTGATCGCAGGCATGATCCTCGACCCGTGGCAGCGGGTGCTTGCCGATCTCGGCGTCGTCGGCCCCGACATGGGCAAGGGTGGAAAATACCTGATCATGCCGCCCGGATACGGACCGGTGGAGGCACCCGGCTATTTCGTGGTGCAGGCGACGAGCCGCGACGTTTTCGCCGGCTTCCGGCTGCTCGATGCCGACAAGGAAAAGGCGATCGCCGAGATGATCCCGCAGATCAAGACCTACTCCTGGACTCTCGAAGGCACTGGCGAGCCAATGCCGGCACGCGCCGCCGGTGACAAGAAGTGGAGCCAGATGCCGCCACGCGGCATGGCCTACTGGGACAGTCTGAACGAAGTCATCCAGCGCAACCCCATCGACGAACGCGACCGGCTGATCCTGGCTCAATTGAAATTCCTCGGCATCGAGAGAGGGCAGCCATTCAAGCCGGACGAAAGACAGAGCAAACTGCTCCAAGACGGGGTTCTGGTCGGCGAGGCGATGGCGAAGGCGAACACCACCGACAAAAGGGTGGAGCCTCCTTTCTGGGAGGGGACCAATTGGAAGCATGCTTTGGTCGTGGCGACCGATCAGAAGGCGAACACCTATGATCAGCTCGACGAGCGCGCCGCATGGTTCTACGAGGCCGTCGTGATTTCGAAGGCGATGCTGACCCAGACTGTGGGCGTCGGACAGCGCTACATCGCGTCCTACAAGGACGCGGACGGGGCATGGCTCTCGGGCGAGAACACCTACAAACTTCATGTCCCGGCCAATCCGCCGGCAAAGAATTTCTGGTCGGTCACCGCCTACGACGAGGCGACGCGGCAGATGCCGGTCACCGAGCAGGGACGGCCGGACATCTCATCGCGCAAGGAAGATATCGTCGCGAACGAGGACGGATCGGTGGACGTCTATTTCGGCCCGAAAGCCCCCGAAGGCAAGGAGGCGAACTGGGTGCAGACCAACCCCGACAAGGGATGGTTCGCCTACTTCCGCTTCTATGGCCCGACAGAAGCGTTCTTCGACAAGTCCTGGGCGCTGCCCGACATTGAGAAGGTCAACCCGTAAATCGTGAACTGCGCCCTTCCTGTTTGACGACCATTCAGGAAGGGCGCACGCGGTTGCAGCGCACCGTATTCTTTCGTCACTGGAGCGACCAAGCGATCGGTTTGCGAAGCCGATAGGGGTCCCGTTTCTATGCTGATTGACAACGGTGATTTGCTTCTGCTCATCTCATTCTCCTTTGATGTGCAGGACGACCCGGCCAATGGTCTCGCCCGCTTCCAGTGCCCGATGCGCGTCGCCAACGCCTTCAAACGAAACCACGCGGTCGATGTGAGCGCGCAGGGTGCCACCGTCGACCATTTCGGCGATCTGGTCGAGTACCTTGACTTGTCGCAGCCTGTTCCGATGATCGCGAGCGATCTGCGGCAGGCCGATGTTGACGAACGAGACGTCTAGGTTTTTCCATTCCGCCATGGCGTTGCCGCCCTTGGGCCAGTCAGAGACCACAGTGTTCACCAGACGGCCATAAGCTGCAGTATGCTCAAAGCTCCGCGCAAAGTTGTCATGCCCGACAAAGTCGAACACGACGTCAGCGCCGTCTTTTCCGCTCCAGGCCTTGAGCTCCTTGTTGACGTCCTGGGTCCGGTAGCGGATGGCCAGCTCGGCCCCCATTCCGAGAGCGAACTCCGCCTTGACATCGGTCGAGACGGTGGTTGCGATCCGGGCACCGACTGTCGAGAGATATTGGATCGCGATATGGCCGAGACCGCCCGCGCCCCCGTGTACCAGGACGTGGTCGCCGGACATGACCTTGCCCTTGCCGAAGACGGCTTCCCACGCCGTTAGTCCGACCACTGGAAGTGCGGCCGCCTGCGCGAAGTCAAGGCTTTTAGGCTTCTTCGATACATAAGCGCCGTGAACGACCTTGTACTCAGCGTAGCTCCCCGGATTGCCGGGATAGCCGCCGTCGATGTACCAGACCTCGTCCCCAACAGTGATCCCTTCCACGGCATCACCGATCGCTTCGACCACGCCGACGCCGTCAATTCCAAGGATGGTCGGTGAACCAGTCTCCGCATTCGGATCGTGCCGTTGGCCACTCTTGCGGTTCTGCCAGTCGGCCGGGTTCACCCCCGCCGCAATGACCTTGACGAGTACGTCCGACGGTCTATCGATCTTCGGCTTCGCCACGTCTCGGACCTGCAGGACTTCGGGTCCTCCCGGCTCGTACATAACCAATGCCCGCATCGTGTCAAACATCCCGCGCCACTCCGCCGCTGTGCTCGACCGCATTAATCAGCCGGTGCAACTTGACGGCATCCTCGAATGTCGGGCTCTGGCGCGTGCCCGAGGTAATGTCGGACGCAAAGAGTTCGTAGAGTTTCCTGACATTCCCCGTGAGCACGTTTTCGTCGATACCGAAGTCATCCGGTACGGAGAGCGAATGCAAGGTCTCTCCGTCCTGAGCACCCATGAGGCTGAATCCACCCAAGCCCACGTAGCCCACGGGGCTTGTCAGCAACAGGTCGCCCTTGCTTCCATTGATCTCCAGATGGAAATTGGTCGCACGCGACAGCCCGCCGCGGAAGTGACTGGTGATCAGCGCGCCGTTGGCGAGCTTGCCGGTGAAGGCGATCTGATCGGCGACCTCGAACGGGACGACCTCATGGCTCCCGGTCATCCTGATCGTCGGGCGGCGGCTGACGAGGGTGCCGGAGACGGTCTGGAAATCCTCGTCCAGAGCGAAAATCAAAGCGTCGATCGTATGCGCGAACGGCACGTGCAGCATGCTCGCGCCTTGGGAAGGGTCGAGCGTGTAGCGGAAGGCTTCCTCGATCTCCTCGCCCCAGGTGATCCCCGAGCCGATGACCGTCGCGGAGAGAACCTCGCCGACATAGCCTTGGGAAACGAGCCTCCGCATATGCCGGATGGTCGGGTTCGCCCGGGTCTGGAGCCCGATCATCGCCGAGACACCTTTCTCCAAGGCGAGCGCGTTCATGGTTTCCGCATCGCGCAGGTTCATACCGAGTGGCCACTCCGAGAACACGGATTTCCCGGCTTCCAGGGCCGCCGTCACCAGCCCAAGATGTTCCGGCACCCTGACCGTGACCACGACTAGGTCGACCTCAGGATGATTGACGAGTTCCTCCGTCGACGAAACGGCATGGTCGAAACCGAACTTCTCGGCCGATGCCTTTGCGATCTCCATGCGGGTGTGGCTCACTGCGGAAAGTCGAAACTGCTCGAGGTCACGCAACGCGGGGACATGGGCGGTCGATGCCCAACCGCGGTCCGGATGGACGCCGATGATGCCGACTCCGATGGGGGCCTGGGTCATTGCAAACGCTCCTTGGGCGAGAATTCCAGAATGGTTCGGCGAAGCTCCAGCTTGGCGATGCGCCAGTGTCCGTCCAGAAACTCCCAGGTTTCGTGATAGTGGCCGTAGCCGTGCATGCTGGCGGGGCGTTCATCGTTCGCGGGCGGGAAGACCAAGTAGTCCTCCATCAACCAGATTGCGTCGACCAGACCTTCCGCGACGCGCTCCATCTCTGCGTTGTGGACGTGATGAATCGTTCGCGCGCCTTCAAGGTAGCTGGCACTTGTCGTGACGAATTCGTCGACCGACGTGAAGGCATGGATCGTATGCCCTTCGGGATCAACGAAACGGATGGTCGGCGCGTCGGCGAAAAGCTCCCGGAATTTCTCCCAGTGCTTGGTGTCGACATATCGGCAATAGCGGGCTTTCCTCATTGCGATCTCATCGAATGCCTGTGAATCATCCTGCATTTGCATTCTCCTTTCGGAGGTCTACATAAGGCGCTCGTTCTGGACGTTTGAGGTCGATTAGTCCTGAACCGTTGTCTGATCGTCCAAAATTCACGGGTCTCATGGACACGCTCTCGAAAATCTTGACCGCACCGCGCATCAGCGACGCCAAATTCACCCGCCTAGAAGCCAGCGCGCCCTGGGGGATCATGTCTCCCGGCGAGCGCGCGGCGAATTCGTTCACGTCCTCAGCGGCTCGGCCGTCCTCACCACCCCCGAACGGCCAGGGACCACCACACTCGAAAGCGGCGACGTCTTCATCCTGCTCGACGAGGCTGCATACCGAATCTTCGACGACGAGCGCTCCATCCTGATCGACTGCGTCGATGTCGAGCGTGGACGGGTGGGCGACAGGATCAACTTGGGGGGTGGAGGCCCAACGACGACGTTCATCAGCGGATCGTTCCAGATAGAGCGCATCGACCGCGACTCCGCACTCGACGTGCTGCCCCGCTTCCTGCACCTCAGGCAAAGCGACGGCAGGACCGCTGGTTTCGCCTCCGTTCTCAACATGCTGGCAGTGGAGACCGGCGCTCCGGGCCTTGGTTCCGACGCCGCGATATCCCGGCTGTTCGAGCTCCTCTTCATCCACGCCCTGCGAGCGTATGTCGAGGACGGCGAGAGCCCGAAACGGGGTTGGTTGGCCGCCATGTCGGACCTACGGCTGAAACCCGTGATCGAGGCAATCCACGCCGATCCGGCGAGGAACTGGACCGTCGACTCTTTGGCCAGAATTGCTGGCATGTCGCGATCGGCCTTTGCCGTGCGCTTCAGGAGCGTTATCGAGCAGACGCCGCTGGAATACCTCACGAGTTGGCGCGTTCGGTGCGCAGCGACGCTGCTCTTCAAGACTTCGGCACCGATCTCGGAAATAGCCCGCAAAGTGGGATACGGCTCCGACGCAGCCTTCAATAAGGCGTTCAAACGGGTCACGGGTCACACTCCGGCCATGTTCAAGAAGGCGAGCTCTGTCGCGCATCGGGGGAAGCCGCACCCGAGGTGATTTTCGTACATGGAACCCACGTGTTGGAGCGTGTTCATCGGCACTCTTCCAGGAATTTCAGCGCCATATGCCAAAGTCTCTCCGCGTTGGAGGGGTCGAGCGCGTAGCCGGGAACGCCCTCCAACTTCAGCTGAGGACGGCTCTGGACGATCGGTGCCTCAGCGCAGTTCTCGAAGTAGCGCCCGTTGGTGCCCTCGACCAATGGGGAGGCAGCGACGAAGACTGACGTCGCTGCCCCCTCCTCGGGTGTCTTGCGCAGGTGCTCTGGGGTGCGGAGCCCTCCGGTGTGGCGCTGAAGGTTTGTGGCGATCGCGCCGGGGTTGAGGGCGTTCGAGACGATCCCGTCGTCCTTCCAGTGTTGTTTGATCCCGACGGACAGCAGCGTGCACGCGGTCTTCGACTGGGCATAAGCCAGCAGCGGATCATAGGGAATAAAGCGAAAGTGGGGATCGTCCCAGAATACGGGTCCGAAGAGGCTGCCGCTCGAACTCACGGACACGACACGCGCGCCCCGGGCGTTGGCAAGGTGCCGGCGGAGGCCGAGGGTCAAGGCGAAGTGACCCAGGTAATTGGTCGCGAACTGCATCTCCCAGCCTTGAGAAGAGCGCCGAAGGTCCGGCAACGCCATGATTCCCGCGTTGTTGATGAGCGCGTGGATCGGGCCCTCCCAGTCTTCGATGAAGCGGCCGACAGAGCGGAGATCGGCAAGGTCGAGCGACCGGACCGAAATGTCGGGATTGGCCGTCCTGATCCTGAGGTCTTGCACGACTTCCTCTGCGGCCTCCGGGCGACGGACGGCGATGACGACGGACGCGCCGGCAGCCGCGAGCGCAGCCGTCGTCTCGATCCCGATACCGCTAGCGCCTCCCGTGACGATCATGGTTTTCCCATGGAGGTCGACGTCGCTTAAGACTTCCGACGCCGTCGAATGGAATCCGAATTGTGGGACTTGAAGCATGTGAGCCTCCTGCAGATCGAGCCGTCACCCGGACGGAGCGCGTGAAGTCACTCGGTGATTTTGACGAAACCCTGCTGCACGAGCTGGATCGTGCGCGCCATGGCGTCGAGGTTGATCTTGATGTGGGGAAGGAGGTCGGCGTTGCCCCATCCGTTGACCTTGGCGGTCGCCCCGCAGAGCTCGACCTTCACGCCGACATCTATGAGATCGGAGACGAGCTTCTTGTACGGGTTGCCCGTGGCGATGTTGCGGGAGGCGTTGTAGGCCGCATCGTCGAGGGTGACATGGCCGGCGTTGGTGTGGAAGACCACGATGATGTCGGATGCCGCCTTCCAGTTCGCGATGTCCGTCGTGATCAGTTGGAGATGGAACAGCGCCGCGGGAAGATCGCCTTCGAACTCGAGGCCTCCGATGCTATGGACGGATTTCACTTCCTTGAGCTCGACCGGAATGTCGATGAAGAGCGCGCTTTTCGCTTCGGACATGGCTGTCTCCTGAGGGTTCAGACTGCTGCGACGGTTTGATGCCGGGACGCCCCGAGATGGGGGCGTCCCGTTGACGCGCGGGAGGATGGGGAGGTACGCGCCAGGAAAACGGTTATTGCTGGTCAGGCTTTACACGCCCTCGTAGACCAGCTTGGTGAAGAACGCCGGGTCGATGACGAATTTGCCCCACTTAGCGTCGAAGGCTGCAGTGGGCTTGGCGGCGACGGTCTCGTCTTTTGAACGCCCCTCGCGCTTGAGCGCCGCGACGTTTTCCCGGATGGCGACGAGCATGTCGCGGAAGGCCTGGAGCTCCGCCCGGTTGCTCACGGGGTTTCCGTGGCCGGGAATGATGATGGTCTTGTCGGTCGAGGCGGCCAGATTGGCGTCGGACGCGGCGATCATCCCGTCGATGCTGCCGCCCGTCGAGTGGTCGATAAAGGGGTAGATGCCGTTCCAGTAGGTGTCGCCAACATGGAGGACATCTGCTTCGCCGAACATCACGGAGATGTCGCCGTCCGTATGCGCCGGGCCGTAATACTTCATGTCCAGCGACTGGCCGTTCAGCTTGAGCGAATGCTCCTTCGCGAAGACATGCTTGGGCACGCCGATGCGCTCCAGGGCCAGGAAATTGTAGTCCCAGTCCTCGACCCTCTGCACCTGCGAGAGATATTTGCGGGTGTTCTCGTGGGCGATGATCTTGGCTCCACCCGCGCCAAGCCACGGGTTTCCGTCCGCGTGGTCGAAGTGCCAGTGGGTGTTGATGAGGTGGGTGACGGGCTCGGCGGAGATCGCCGCGAGCGTCTTCGTCATCTGCGTCTTGGAGACGCTGATGCCTGCGTCCACCATGACGAGGCCGTCTTTGCCGTCCAGGACCGCTATGTTGCCGCCGGAGCCTTCGAGGACGGTGACGTTTCCTCTCAGTTTATGGGTGGCTATCTTGGCACTGGCGGCGCTATCCTTGATGAGGCTCACCAAGCCGCGCGCTTCGGCGTAGGCGGCGCGGGGACTCATCCAGCCACTGGTAGCCGCGAAGCCCGCCGCCCCGATGCAGCAAAGGCAAAATCCACGACGGGAGAGCATGTGTTCGGATTTCATGGCATACCTTTCCGCAGCCGGTCGCAGGCGAGCCGACGGCTATCCAGCTGAATTTGTGGGAGGTAGGGCAGACCTCGCGGCCTGCCCGGGGCGTCACGCTTTGATAAAGGCCAGCAGGTCGGCGTTAATCACGTCGGCATGCGTCGTGAACATTCCATGCGGATAGCCGTCGTAGACCTTGAGCTTGCCGTCCTTGAGCAGCTTCACGGACAACTCCGCGGAGTCCGCGATCGGAACGACCTGGTCGTCGCTGCCGTGCATGACCAGAACGGGCACGTCGATGACCTGGAGGTCCTCCGTGAAGTCGGTCTCGGAAAAGACCTTGATGCATTCGTAGTGGGCGTTCGCTCCGCCCATCATCCCCTGTCGCCACCAGTTGCGAATGGTGCCTTCCGATATGGCTGCGCCGGGGCGGTTGAAGCCGTAGAACGGGCCGCTGGCGATATCGAGATAGAGCTGCGCGCGGTTCGCCGCCAAAGCAGCACGGTAGCCGTCGAAGACCTCGATCGGAAGTCCGCCCGGGTTCTTAGCAGACTTGACCATAACGGGAGGAATGGCAGAGATCAGGACGGCCTTGGCGACCCGGCCCTTACCGTGCCGGGCGACCGTCTGCTCTCGAGCCGAAAGTGCTCCGTAGCTCCACTCGATCATAGCCGCCAAGGTTTGGTGACGGGGAAGAGCCGTGCGCCGCCCACCTGTCAGCAGTAGCAGGCGATCGTTCAGAAGTTCGGCAATGCCGCGCGTGCCGAATGCCTCGACCCGTGCCGCGGCAAGTTCGATTGCCAGAGCAATCCCGTCAAGCTGCCGACATATGTGCGCCACGACCGGAGCTTCGTCGTCATCGAAGGAATACCCGCTTCCGGAAGAGGCAGCCCGCTCCACGAACAGACGGATGGCTGGGTATTTCAATGCGTCGTCGGCGGTCAGGACGACAGCCGATGGCGGCATGTCGAGAGGTGGGAGCCTGTAAACACTTTCGCCCTCCACTCGCAACGCTTCGCGACTGGTTGCCAGAATCGCGACTTCCGGTGCTTCACGGAGCAATGTTTCCGCCAGTCGTGCGGCGTCCTCGAGGATGTGTTCGCAGCTGTCGAAAACGATCAGCATTCTCTTTCCGCGGAGAAAGCCGATCAGGCTCCTCGTCGGATCGTCCGACGTCTCTGTCAGCCGGAGTGCCGAGGCCAAGATAGACGGGAGCAGCTGCGGATTCGTTATCGGAGCCAAGTCAAGGAAACAAATGCCGTCTTTGTGCGATGACAGGAGCTGGGCTGCCACGCGGATGCCGACCGTCGTCTTGCCCATGCCGCCAGGGCCGACGATAGTGACAATCCGGAATCGCTGGAACCGCCCTTCCACGATCTTGATCGCCTCTTCGCGCCCGATCACCTGCGTAAGTTGCTTCGGAAGGTTGTTGTCGACTAATTCCCCCGCGGCAGGTTCGAGTGGCATTCGGGTGACCGGAGCAACGAACCGATAGCCTCTCGAGGGAACGGAGACGACGTAGCGGGGAGCTGTCTGGTCGTCGCCGAGCACCTTTCGGAGCAATGCGATCTGCGCCCTTAGATTGGACTCCTCCACGGCCGCATTTGGCCAGGCCCTTGCGGTCAAATCGTCTTTGCTTACAAGCTCGCCCGCCTGCTCCACCAACGCGATCAGTATCTCGAGCGCGCGCGAGCCGATCGACAGCGGTTCGCCTTCCTTCAGCAGAACATGTCTGCCAGGATAAAGGGAGAATGGCCCGAAGGTGACCGCGACGTCAGCTATAGCAGTTCCGGCTGGGAGTGCCTGCCCTTCCATTGCATCATCCTGAATTACCGTTGAAAATTTGATGCGGACTGAGCGCTACGTCAGTCCAAAATTCGTGATTCTGAAATAAAGACGTCCCCGGCGCACATTTATGCTTCCGAAGAGGGACGTCGTCCATCGATTTTCATCGAGTCTGTCAAGATTACGTGGCTTTGGTCATGAGACCATCGGGAACGGGCCGTTTCTGTCAAGCTCTCGTAGGTTCTAAACCTGTCAGACTGACAGTCTCGCGCCAAAGCCTTTCGGCCCTTTCTGGATCGACGGCATAAGGGCGTACTCCATCGGGTCCATCGGGACTGATTGCCGCTATGCCGCAGTTCTCGCAATAGACACCGCCTATCGCTTCAAGTTCCGGCGCGGTGGCGCACCAAACCGCAGTGGAAGCGCCTTGTTCCACCGTCTTCATATCCCTGACCGGATCGATTATCGGTGAGCCGTCAGGCGCAAGGGCTCCGAAAGCGTCGAACTCGGCGCGGCTCAGATGGCCGATGCCGGCAGTCATGATCATGCCGGGATGTACGGAATAGGCGCGTATTCCGTGATCTACACCCCGGGCATCCAGCGCGACGGCAAAAAGCGCGTTCGCTGTCTTGGACTGCCCATAGGCCCTCCACTTCTCATAAGCACGCCGCTCGAAATTCAGGTCGTCGAAGTCGACGTCGCCCATTTGGTGACCGCGAGACGACATCACGACCACCCGTGACTTGCCCGCCGAGACCAACGCGGGCCATAGCAACGACGTCAGGCGAAAATGTCCGAGGTGGTTGATGGACAAATGACCCTCACGACCGTCCGCATCGCGGAACAAGGGTCTCGCCATTACGCCCGCATTGAGAACAAGGAGGTCGAGCCGCTTTCGACGCCCGAGGAATGCGTCTGCGAAGGCGCGGATGGAGGGTGCGTCGATCAGATCGATGGGACAAACCTCAGTACGCTCAATGCCCTCAAGGGCTGCGGCGGCAAGGGAAGGGTTCAACGCGGGCACGCATACAAATGCTCCGCGTGAAGACAGCGCTTTCACGGTCTCCAAGCCAAGACCGGAGGAACCGCCTGTAACGATTGCTGTTTGCCCGGTGAGGTCCGAACGAAGTGCGACTTGCGCGGCCGTTACGGTGGGACCGAATGAAGTGTGAAGCGGCGTCTGGGCCATTTTTCCTCCGCGCGTTGAACGTCTCGGGAACCGGGCGCACCCAGTTGATAGCCGGTTGGGGCGGAACTGGCGAGAGGGCTCGATATTGGAGGGAGTGCGGCCCCGCATGCGGGTTGCTGGCGAATGAAAAAGGGGCGGCCATCGAGCCGCCTTGTTCTTTGCCCGGAGGGTTTACCCAAAGGTTTTCCAAATTTTCTGGAAAATCCGCCATGTAAATCATTGAAAAAAAAGAAAAATGGTGGGCCCGGAGGGACTCGAACCCCCAACCAAGCGGTTATGAGCCGCCGGCTCTAACCATTGAGCTACAGGCCCTGCCGTCGTCGCCGGCGGTTGCGGACCAATGGCAGTCCGCTGTGCAGGCTCTAGCGTAAAACCTTTTTGCCGACAAGCCATTGCCGCAATAGCTACACAATCGGTAAGCATGGAATCGAGGATAAACAACCGGAGAGAAACGTCCATGTTTTCTACACGTATTGCCCGTACCGTTCATGTCGCCGCAGTCGCAGCCGCATTTGCCGGTGCCTTTGCAGCCGCTGCGGCGGCTCAGGAGAGCACCGCCGGCAAGGGGGATGGCAAGGGGCGCCCGGACGGTGTCAGGGGCCGACAGGCGGTAATCAAGGTCTCCGGCGAGGGCCGCTCGACGACCGCTCCGGACATGGCGATCTTGCAGCTCAGCGTCGTCAAGGACGCCAAGACCGCGCGCGAAGCGCTCGATGCCAACAACAAGGCGATGGCGGACGTGCTCTCGGCATTGAAGCAGGCCGGGATCGCCGAGCGCGACCTGCAGACGAGCGGCTTCTCGATCAATCCGCAATATCACTATCCGCCGAACAATGACGGCGGTAATCGGCCGCCGGAACTGGTGGGGTACCAGGTCGTCAACGGCGTCGGCGTGCGCGTGCGGGATCTGGGACAGCTCGGCGAGATCCTGGACAAGTCCGTGACCCTCGGCGTCAATCAGGGCGGCGGCATCGAGTTCACCAACGACAAGCCGGATGCCGTGATCACGGAAGCCCGCAAGGCCGCGGTCGCCGACGCCATCAACAAGGCCAAGGTCCTGGCCGAGGCGGCGGGGGTCTCGCTCGGACGCGTGATCGAGATCGCGGAGCAGCCCTCCCGGCCCGAACCGATCCCCGTGGTCCGCAGCATGGCGAAGGAATTTGCCGCCGCCGATTCGGTTCCGATGGCGACCGGCGAGAATGCCTATAACGTCACCGTCAACGTGACGTTCGCCGTCAATCAGTAACGGGGTCCGAAGCGCAAAGCAAAGAGCCCCCACGCCAGGGCGTGAGGGCTCCATTTCCGTCGGCCGGGGGAGACGAGACGGAAAACCGGTGATTTACCAGCGGCCGATGACCGGGCATCCGCGTGCATTGGCGAAAATAATGGCCTGGCGGTGCCCATGGCGGCGGCCTTCGACGACGACGCGGCGACCCGTGACGTCGGCAACATAGGCGCGGCGGAGACCGCGATCGCGTGCCTTTTCGACGGCGAGGCCGGGTGCACAGCGGCCGCGACGGTCGCGGCGGTCATAGTGTCGGCGATCGCGCCAGTCGTCGTGGCGGTCATAGTCGCGGTAGTGGACGCCGCCGCCCGGACCCAATTCCAGGGTGAGCGACTGAGCCGAGGCCGTGGAAACCAGACCGGTCAATCCGATCACTGCAGCGACGGCGGCGTTAACGAGGAACTTTTTCATTGCTTTTCTCCGGTGTGACGAAGCGGTTCTGGTTGACGATTGAGGCAAACATAGGCCCGCAAAACTGAACGGCACCGGAACCCTCCGTTCATGCAGTATTCAGGTTCATCACGCCGCCGACGCGCCATGAATCGCTCCAAACCCCCGGTACATTCCGGCAGGCCAAGTTATTGATCCGACAGGCTAAGAGCACTTCAGAAAAGTGTATAAAGATTCTTCGTCCGGACGCGTTGGCGTCAGACGGTTAAGACGGGCTCACCCAGCCAGCTCGCGCTCGAAGAGGCGGCTGTTGCGATAGTGGCTGAGTCGCGCAATGAGACCGTCCTCGATCTCGAAGACGAAGACGCTAGCAATGGAATAGGCCTGACCGGAGGCTTCGGGAAAGCCGGCCATCGTCTCGCGATAGGTACCGCGCGCGGTCGTATCCGCCGCCACCCGCTCACCCCCGGCGTCCCGCATCAACACGACGTCGCCGAAGCTCTCGTCGAAATGGCGGAAATAATTCATCACCCAGCTCCTGAGCGCGCCGGCGCCGAGGGTTCGCTCCCCGGTGGGCGAGTCGAACGCGACGTCCTCGCCGACGAGACGCGAAAGCGTGTCGAAGTCGCGGTCGTTCAGGGCTTCGATGAAACGGCTGGCTATCGTCTGGGCGTCTGTCATTTTCTCCTCCGAATTGTCCCCCGCTTCACTCTACCGCAATGCGCCGGCCGCGCGGAAAGAGAAAATGGTAGCGCCCGCCCGCGCCTGCGCCTCGTCAGCTGCCGAGATGCAGGACGATCTCGCGGCGGTGCGGCCGGTCGCGGTGTTCGAACAGATAAAGCCCCTGCCAGGTTCCAAGCGCCAGGCGTCCCTGCATGACGGGAATGCCGAGCGAAACCTGTGTGAGTGCCGCCTTGATATGGGCCGGCATGTCGTCCGGCCCCTCCAACGTATGGACGATCCAGCTCATCGAGCGATCGGAGGACGGCGGTACCAGCCGGTGGAAAAAGGCGTGGAGGTCACGCTTCACGTCCGGATCGGCGTTCTCCTGGATGATCAGCGAAGCGGAAGTATGACGGACGAAAACCGTGAGCAATCCTTCATCCACGCCGGACGCGCGCACGAAGTCGCCGGCCGCGGCCGTGAACTCGTAGAGCCCCTGCCCTTTCGTAGATATGGCGATGACAGTCTGCGCCATTCTCCCCTCCGCCAGCTTCCGGGCGCTGCTGTGACCCCGCATGTCCATTGACGTACGGGGCCTGTCTAGCATCCGGTTCGCTCCATGACTTACGGGATCGTACCGCAGGCCGCAACGCCGTTTCTATAGTTCGAGGAAAGCCTCGAACCCGCCATAGATCATGCGTTTTCCATCGAAGACGGACTTCCATTCGTCGCCCTGTAGTCTCGGATCCGCCATCACCTTGGCGACGATCGCGTCCCGGTCCTGACGCGACCGGTAGACGATCCACGAGAAGACGACGGTCTCGTCGTCCTTTGCCTGAACCGCGCGCGGGAATGATGTGAGTTCGCCATAGGGCACGTCGTCTGCGAGGCATTCGACGTAATTGAGCGCGCCATGCTCCTTCCACACCGCACCCGCCGCGCTCGCCAGCTTCTTGTAGGCCTCGATGTTGGCCGTCGGCACTGCAACGAGAAAACCGTCCACATACGCCATTTTCGTCTCCTCCACGTTGACATCACAAGGACGATCGAAGAGCGCAGGATCCGACAGGGGGTCGACATTTTGATGGCTGCCGTCATCCGCTCGAGTCAGGAGCCGCAGCCGCGCAGCTGGCGCGCGTAGTTCGCAGCCATGCCGGATGCTCTCTTGGCGCCGGCCTTTGCCGTATCGCTCCAGTTGCCGCGGGCATAGCCGCTGTGGCCGTGATAATAGGCGATATAGAGCCGGTAGGTATCGTTGAGGGCGATGCCGTTCCGCTGGTGGCTCTGATTGTGATACCAGGCGATAAAGCGGATCG
The DNA here is from genome assembly GCF_002885915.1 of Sinorhizobium sp. M4_45. Lineage (NCBI taxonomy): Bacteria > Pseudomonadati > Pseudomonadota > Alphaproteobacteria > Hyphomicrobiales > Rhizobiaceae > Sinorhizobium > Sinorhizobium sp. M4_45. The sequence continues at coordinate 279,773 of NZ_NWVE01000001.1, read as the reverse complement.
CGTCGCCGAAATCCGATCGGCGCGCCGTCCACCGGCCAGTCTCGGACTGATAGCGCGCCCAGGTGCCGTCAAGCGCCTGCGAGTAGCCGTAGGCCGAAGAGACCCTTGTCCACGGGATGAAGCCGAAGAGCTTCGTGCGAGGCGGCCTGGCATTATGGCGGAAGCCTGACTCGGCATAGATCGTCGCCATCAGCACCGGGACCGGCACGCCGTATTCGCGCTCTGCCGCGTAGGCAGCCCTGCGCCAATTGTTGAAAAGACCATCTCGCTGCTCGAAAACCGCACAGGCGTTCCGGGTCTCTCTCGGCACCGTCCCGCAGCCGGCCAACAACAGGAGGACGACGACAAAAACGCAACGCATCGCGGAACCTCTCGTTTGCGAGAGGTTGATAAGACGTAAATCTTAAGGATCGGTTTTTATGCGTAGGCGAAGGTGGGCTACCCCTCTCCTCGGGTTAGAATCCGAGCTTCCCCGCAGGCGGGGAGCGGGCGAACGTGTCCGTTCGCCCCTTGCGGGGAGAAGGCGCCGGCGGCAGATGAGCGGCGGTCCGGAAGCGCTCTATCAGAGCGTACCGATCAGTTCTCGGTAGGCGGCCTCCGGGAAGGCCTTCAGCGTGCGCGTACGCACATTGCCGTTCATGCCGAGCGTGATAGCGAAGCGCGCAGCGACTGCGTCGTCGGGCGCTTCGCAGATCGCAACCATGTCGTGTTCGCCCATCGTCAGATAGAAGTCCTTGAAGGAACCGCCCATTTCCTCGAGCTGCCTCCTTGCCGCATCGAGCCGCTTCGGCGACTCGCGCACGTTCCTGATACCCAGCTCGGTCCAATTGAGAAGCAGAACGTAAGTCGTCATCTCACACCTCCCGCAAAGCATCCCGCCTTCGGCCGAAGGCGCTCAAGGATGCCCTGTATCGAAGAATACCGGAGCGCATTCGCGCGCTCATATGCGGCCTCGGGACGCCATGTTCCCGGCGATGGGAGGGAGCGACCTTCTCTGCCGCAACGCGCAAAGTATAAAGCAATTCGAGGAAAACGAGGTACGGTTTTGCGCCAGGCCCGGCGCACAAAGAAAAGCCGGGCGCTAGATCCAGGCCCGGCTTCGTTACTTCGTGGAAGGTTCTGGAATCAGCTGTCCAGGAACGAGCGCAGCTTGCGCGAACGGCTCGGATGCTTGAGCTTGCGCAGCGCCTTCGCTTCGATCTGCCGGATGCGTTCGCGGGTGACCGAGAACTGCTGGCCGACTTCTTCCAGCGTATGGTCGGTGTTCATGCCGATGCCGAAACGCATGCGCAGCACGCGCTCCTCGCGGGGCGTGAGCGAGGCGAGCACGCGCGTCGTCGTCTCGCGCAGATTCGCCTGAATGGCCGCGTCGATCGGCAACAGCGCATTCTTGTCCTCGATGAAATCGCCGAGATGCGAATCTTCCTCGTCGCCGACCGGCGTTTCGAGCGAGATCGGCTCCTTGGCGATCTTCAGGACCTTGCGCACCTTTTCGAGCGGCATGGCGAGCTTTTCCGCCAGTTCCTCCGGCGTCGGCTCGCGACCGATCTCGTGCAGCATCTGGCGAGAGGTGCGGACGATCTTGTTGATCGTCTCGATCATGTGCACCGGAATGCGGATCGTGCGGGCCTGGTCGGCGATCGAACGGGTGATCGCCTGCCTAATCCACCATGTCGCATAGGTCGAGAACTTGTAACCGCGGCGATACTCGAACTTGTCGACCGCCTTCATCAGACCGATGTTGCCTTCCTGGATCAGATCGAGGAACTGCAGGCCACGGTTCGTGTACTTCTTGGCGATAGAGATCACCAGACGAAGGTTGGCCTCGACCATCTCCTTCTTGGCGATACGCGCTTCACGCTCGCCCTTCTGGACCATGGATACGATGCGGCGGAACTCGGCAATGGAAATGCCGGTCTCGGTGGCAAGGTTCTGGATCTCCTGGCGGATGTCGCGGATCGTCTGGTTTTCGGCCCTGGCAAACTCCTTCCAGCCCTTGCCGGCGAGATTGCTGATCGACTTCATCCAGTTCGGATCGAGCTCGGCGCCGGAATACTGCTCCAGGAACGCCTCACGCTTGACGCCATAGGATTCGGCCAGGCGCAGGAGACGGCCCTCGTTCTGCGTCAGGCGCTTGGAGATGTCGTAGAGCTGCTCGACCAGAGCGTCGATGCGGTTCTGGTTGAGCGACAGCGACTTCACAGCCTTGATCAGCTCGTCCTTCAGCTCCTTGTAGCGGCGCTCCTGCGCCGGCGACAGAGTGCCGGTCGCGGCAAGGCGCGCTTCCACCTGCTGGTCCTGCAGCTTGCGGAGCTTCTTGTACGTTTCGGCGATGACGTCGAGCGTCTCCATCACCTGCGGACGCAGTTCCGCTTCCATCGCGGCGAGCGAGAGGTTCGACTCGTCGTCGTCCTCCTCTTCTTCTTCGGATGGCTGGCCTTCGCCGCCGACATTGGTGATGTCGTCGTCGTTCGCCGCAGCGCGGGTCTTGCGTACCTTTTCCTTCTCTTCCGCAGCCTTGCGGTCGGCTTCGATCTTTTCCGGGCTCTGGAACTGCGGTGCAGCCTTTGCCTCGGGGCCGGAATAGGTCGTCTCGAGATCGATGATCTCGCGCAGCAGAGTCTGGCCTTCGTTCAGCTCGTCGCGCCAGATGATCAACGCCTGGAAGGTAAGCGGGCTCTCGCAAAGCCCGGCAATCATCGTTTCGCGGCCGGCCTCGATACGCTTGGCGATGGCAATTTCGCCTTCGCGCGAGAGAAGCTCCACGGAGCCCATCTCGCGCAGATACATGCGCACCGGATCGTCGGTGCGATCGGTCGGCTCCTTCTTCTTGCTGGCTGCAAGCGCGGTGCCGCTGGCAGGCGCGAGTTCGCCGCCTTCGCTTTCGCCCTCGTCGGCGCCGTCATCGTCGTCGCTGGCGGCAGCCTCCTCGGCTTCCTCGTCCTCGATGACGTTGATGCCCATGTCGGAAAGCATGGACATCGTGTCTTCGATCTGCTCGGAAGTCACTTCTTCGGAGGGCAGAACGGAGTTGAGCTCGTCCATGGTCACATAGCCGCGCTTCTTGGCGGCCTTGATCATCTTCTTGACAGCATCGTCGGAAAGATCGAGAAGCGGACCGTCCGGTGCACCTTCACGTTCAACGTCGGCTTCTTCGTTTTCTTTGACTTTTGTTGCCATTTATTCGTCGCTTTCCTTGTCGCAACCGGCCGGCGCCCGGTAATCAATGCTACTCGGAGGTCCGGGCACGCCGCGTACCCGCCACCGATTATTTCCCCTGACGTAACGGGATGATATTTAATTCCTGATTAACCACGACAGCGATCGCGGTGAACGGGCAAGCTTCGACAGTCCTGCCACTGAAACGTCCCTGGCATGATTTCCTATCCGCCGTACCATGTCGCCATTTCTGCTTGAAATGGTGATTCCCAGAATTTTTGATCCCGTCAAGCATTTCCGGTGAAAAACCGCGCAAATCGGCAAAAAACGCTCATGGACGGGATTTTGCGCTGTTTATCAGCTTTCGCTCAACATGTAGGAGCGCCCCAAAGAAAGACAAGGGTTGCGCGATTTTTCCGGAAGAATCCTGATGGCAATCGCTCGCGACCGCGACTCCGTCTACCAGTCCATCACCACCTTGCCGGAATTGCCCGAGCGCATCGCCTCGAAGCCGTCGCGAAAATCGTCGATGCCGATCCGGTGGGTGATTATCGGCGAGAGGTCGAGCCCGCCCTGGACGAAGGCGATCATCTTGTACCAGGTCTCGAACATTTCGCGGCCATAGATGCCCTTGAGGTTGAGCATCTTGAAGATGACCTTGTTCCAATCGATCTCGAAGCCCGCCGGTGCAATGCCGAGGATCGCAATCTTGCCGCCATTGTTCATCTTGTCGATCATATCGCGGAACGCGGGCGCGGCGCCCGACATTTCCAGCCCGACATCGAAGCCCTCGGTCATGCCGATCACCCGCATGACGTCGGCAAGATTTTCCTTCGAAGCGTCGACGACGTGGTCGATGCCGAGCTTGCGCGCGAGATCCAGACGAACGGGGTTGATGTCGGTAATCACCACCTTGCGGGCACCGCAACGCTTGGCCACCATCGCCCCCATGATGCCGATCGGCCCGGCACCGGTGACCAGAACGTCCTCGCCGACGAGATCGAAGGAGAGCGCCGTATGGACGGCGTTACCGAAGGGATCGAAGATTGCGGCGATCTCGTCCGGCACGTCGTCGGGGATCGACACGACATTATATTCGGGAAGGCAGACGAACTCGGCGAAGGAGCCGGGGCGATTGACGCCGACGCCGAGCGTGTTGCGGCAGAGATGCCCCCTGCCCGCGCGGCAATTGCGGCATTTGCCGCAGACGATGTGACCTTCTCCGGAAACGCGCTCGCCGACATGATGCTTGCTGACGGCCGGCCCGACCTCGACGACCTCGCCCATGAATTCGTGTCCGACGACCATCGGCACCGGGATCGTCTTCTCCGCCCATTGATCCCAGTTCCAGATGTGGACGTCGGTGCCGCAAATCGCCGATTTCCTGACACGGATCAGGACGTCGTTCGGGCCGACTTCCGGCACCGGCACGCGCTCCATCCAGAGGCCGACCTCCGGCTTCGTCTTGACGAGTGCCTTCATCATGTTGGTCATCGCTCGATCCTCGCCTGTGCCAATTAGATCACCTCCAGTTCGCGGCCCACCTCCTCGAAGACCGCGATCGCACGGCGGACATCCGCTTCGCTGTGCGCCGCGGACATCTGCGTACGGATGCGGGCCTGCCCCTTCGGCACCACCGGGAAGGAGAAGCCCACGACGTAGACGCCCTTCTTCAGCATGCGCGCCGCCATCTCCTGTGCGAGCGCCGCATCTCCAAGCATGACCGGAATGATCGGATGGCCCTCGCCGGCAAGCGTGAAGCCTAGCCGGGACATCTCGCTCCGGAAGAGCGCCGCGTTTGCGTAAAGACGGTTGCGCAGAGCGTCGCCGTCTTCGATCAGCTCGAAAACCTTGAGAGAGGCGGCCGCGATGACGGGCGCGAGCGTATTGGAAAAGAGATAGGGCCGCGAGCGCTGGCGCAACCACTCGACGACGTCGGCCTTCGCCGAGGTATACCCGCCCGAAGCGCCGCCGAGCGCCTTGCCGAGCGTACCGGTAATGATATCGACCCGTCCTTCGACGCCGCAATGCTCGGCGGAGCCGCGGCCATGCTTGCCGACGAAACCGACCGCATGGCTGTCGTCCACCATGACCATGGCGTGGTATTTCTCAGCCAGATCGCAGACGCCCTGGAGATTGGCGATGATGCCGTCCATAGAGAAGACGCCGTCGGTGGCGATCATCTTGAAACGGCTGCCTTCCGCCTTCTTCAGCTCCTCTTCCAGTGCTGCCATGTCGTTGTTGGCATAGCGGAAGCGCCTCGCCTTGGAGAGGCGCACTCCATCGATGATGGAGGCATGGTTCAGCGCATCGGAGATGATCGCGTCGTCCTCGCCGAGCAGCGTCTCGAACAAACCGCCATTGGCGTCGAAACAGGAGGAATAGAGGATCGTATCCTCCATGCCGAGGAAGGAGGATATGCGCGCTTCGAGCTCCTTGTGTTCCTCCTGCGTGCCGCAGATGAAACGCACCGACGCCATGCCGTAGCCGTAACGGTCGAGCGCGCTCTTCGCGGCTTCCGCAAGATCATCGCTGTCGGCGAGGCCGAGATAGTTGTTGGAGCAGAAATTCAGGACGCGCTCGCCGGAAGCGACTTCAATCTCGCCCGACTGCTTGGAGGTGATGACCCGCTCGGACTTATAGAGCCCGGCCTGCCTGAGGCTTTCGAGTTCCGAACGGAGATGGGAGAGGAAGGCCGTGGTCATGGGCTGCGTGCTTTCGAGACAAGAACTTCATTTCACCAGTCTAGACGACTATCACGATGGCACTGCTCATGGAATCGGTTTCGATGCTGCGCCCACGCCCGCACCGGGACGAGGGCGGTTCCATCATCCCGCGTCGACTTCAGCCCTCGAACGCCTCGATCACGGCGAGAAACGCTTCGCCATATCTCTCCCGCTTGCTCTCGCCGATACCGGGAACGTCGAGCAATTCGTCGAAATCGCGCGGACGACGCTTGGCGAGAGCGATCAAGGTCGTATCCGGAAAGACGACATAGGGCGGCACGTCCATCTCTCGGGCGAGAGAGAGGCGCTCCGACCGGAGCCGCTCGAACAACTCGAGATCCGATCCCGCGAGGTCCGATCGTTCCCCGGTCGCCTTCGACCCGCGTGCGGCTTTGGCCTTGCCGGAGCTCGGACGATCCTTGCGGAAGAGCACCTGCCGTTCGCGGCGAAAGACGCTGCGGGCCTCGGGCTCGAGCTTCAACGCTCCGAAGGCGCCGTGGTCCACGGAGATCAGCCCGGCGGCGAGCAGTTGCCGGAAGATCGACTGCCAGGTGCGCGCCGGCAGGTCCTTGCCGGCCCCGAAGACCGGCATGTCGATATGGCCGAAGCGCTCCGTCTTCTCGTTCACGCTGCCCGTAAGCACATCGATCAGATGGCCGGTTCCGAAGCGCTCTCCGGTCCGGTAGACGGCGGCAAGCGCCTTGATCGCCGCTTCCGTGCCGTCCCAGGTCTCGACGGGCTTTAGGCAGGTGTCGCAATGACCGCAGCCGCCCGGATGAGCCTCACCGAAATGCGCGAGGATGGCCTGGCGCCGGCAGCCTGCCGTCTCGCAAATGGCAAGCAGCGAATTGAGTTTCGCCCGCTCGATGCGCTTGATTTCCTCGGGCGCCCCGCCCTCGTCGATCATCCGCCGGCGCTGAATGACGTCGGCCATGCCATAGGCCATCCACACTTCGGAAGGCAGACCATCGCGACCCGCCCTCCCCGTCTCCTGGTAGTAGGCCTCGACCGAGCCCGGGAGATCGAGATGGGCGACGTAGCGCACATCCGGCTTGTCGATCCCCATGCCGAAGGCGACGGTTGCGACGAGGCACAGATTCTCCTCCTTCAGGAATGCATCCTGATGGGCGTCGCGCGCCGCCCGCTCCATGCCGGCATGATAGGGAAGTGCACGGATGCCCTGTGCATCGAGCCATTCCGCCGTGTCCTCGACCTTCGCGCGCGACAGGCAATAGACGATGCCGCTTGCATCCTTGAAGCGCGACAGGAAGCGCAGCAATTGCTGGCGAGGCTGATCGCGTTCCACGATCTCATAGGCGATATTCGGTCGGTCGAAGCTGGAGGTGAAAACACGCGCGCCGCCGAGTGCCAGCCGCTCGATCATATCGTCGCGCGTATGGGGATCCGCGGTGGCGGTAAGCGCGATGCGCGGCACGCCGGGAAAGCGCTCGGCGAGGCAGCCGAGACCGCGATATTCCGGGCGGAAGTCATGTCCCCATTGCGATACGCAATGGGCCTCGTCGATCGCGAAAAGGGCGATGTCGGCATCGGCGATCATTTCGGCGAAGCCATCGGTGACGGCGCGCTCCGGCGTCACGTAGAGGAGATCGAGTTCGTCTCTCGAAAGAGCGCGGCGGACCGCGATCGCCTCGTCCCGCGTCAATGAAGAGTTGAGTGCGGCGGCCCGGATGCCGAGCTGCTTCAGCGCCTCCACCTGATCGCGCATCAGGGCGATCAGCGGCGAAACGACGATGCCGACGCCCCGGCGGCAGAGCGCCGGGATCTGGAAGCAGAGCGATTTTCCCGCCCCCGTCGGAAAGAGCACGACGGCGTCGCCACCGGCAACCACATGGTCGACGACCGCCTGCTGCTGACCGCGGAAGGTGGAATAACCGTAGATACGCTTCAGGAGATCGAGGGGATTGTTGAGGCCTTCCGTTTCGAACAGGCGGGCGGTGTTGTGGCTTTCGGGCATGGAATCGCTTTCATCGGGAGCACGCAGTATGGGGTCGCGGCTGATTGAAGACAAACCGGCTCGGGCCGCTGCTCAACCGGCCCGTCGTGAGAGTATCGGCTAACGAGCCGCCGGGCCCTTGACGCGGCCGGAAAGCACGCCGAAGCCTTCGATGATCGCTTCGAGCTTGTCCATCCGGTGAAGCTCGAGCTGCACCTCCTCCATGGCGCGCACAAGCCGCTGACCCTGCTCCACGTCTTCGGACGCCGTGGCTTCCGCGATCTCGCGCTCGAGTTCCCGCTTCTGCCAGAGCAGCGCCTTCGTCCGCCGATGAAGCGTCAGGGCCTGAAGGTAACCTTCGCGTGCATCCTCCGGAGCCGCCGCCGCCGTTGCGGTCCAGAGCCGCGCATAGCGCACCTGCCGGTCCAGAGCGGCGATCAGCGTGGAGAATCCCTCCGCCTCGAGCTGCTCCATGAGGGTTTCCCGCGTGAGCCGCAATCCGTTCGCCGCCGCCGCGTTCAGAACCGCAGCCCAGCAGCGCTGCAGATCACGGTGGTCGAACTCGATCGTGGCAATCTCGTCATACTCGTCGAACAGCAATTGCGGATGATTGACGATCGTCAATGCAAGCACGCTCTCGCGAAGTACCGGCGGGCGAAGCGAGCCGCGGGCCTTCAGCATCTGATTGAGTTTGGAACTGCCGGCGGTCCCAGCCTCCACGGCCGCGCCCATGACCGGGTTGGGAGCCGGCGACCAGCCCCTGCCACCCTGCCTGCCCGCCTGCCTCCCGGCTCGCTCGAACGGCCGCCTCTCGCCTCTGAACGGCGCGCTCCCCTGGAGAAACGCATTCAGGCGGTCGCGCATGTCCTGCCCATAATGGCGGCGCACGCTCTCGTCGGCGATTACCGAGGTCACCTGCCGCAGCCGCGCTTCGAGTTCGGCGCGTTTTTCCGGCGTGTCGAAATCGCCGCCCTGCACCTCGCGCTGCCAGACCATGTCGGCGAGCGAGCGGGCATTGGCGAGCACCTTGTCGAAGGGCTCGCGTCCGTCATGGCGCACCATATCGTCCGGGTCCTTGCCCTCCGGCAACAGGGCAAAGCGCACGGACCGGCCAGGCTTCAAATGGGGCAGCGCGAGATCGACGGCCCGATGGGCGGCGCGCACGCCGGCGCCGTCGCCATCGAAGCAGAGCACCGGCTGGGTCGTCATCTTCCATAAGAGATCGAGCTGATTTTCGGTCAGCGCCGTGCCGAGCGGCGCAACGGCATTTTCTATCCCAGCCTGATGAAGCGCGATCACGTCCATATAGCCTTCGACGGCAATGATCGTGCCTGCGCCGTCGGCACCTTGCGAAGCCCGCCGGGCGCGGGCGAAATTGAAGAGCACATTGCCCTTGTGAAAGAGCTCGGTCTCGTTGGAGTTCAGATATTTTGCCGGGGCGTCCGGCGACATGGCGCGCCCGCCGAAGGCGATCACCTTTTCTCGGGCGGACGGGATCGGGAACATGATCCTGTCGCGGAAGCGGTCGTAGGAAACCGGAATGCCGTCGCCGTGCACGACGAGGCCGCAGGCCTCGATCTGCTCCTTGCCGATACCCTTTCCGGCGAGAAACTCCTTCAGTGCATTGCGGCTGTCGGGTGCAAAGCCGAGACGGAACGTCTCGATCGTGCGGCCGGTCAGTCCGCGCTCGCGCAGATAGGCGCGCGCCTTTGCCCCGTTCGCCGTCTGAAGCTGATCCTGAAAAAACTGCGTCGCCAGTTCCATGACGTCGAGCAGGCTCGTACGTTCCCGCTCGCGCTGCTCGGCCTGCGGGTCCGGCTGCGGCATCGGGACGCCCGCCAAATCAGCGATCTGCTGCACGGCCTCCGGAAAACTCAGGCCCTCGAGCTCGGTCAGGAAGCGGAAATGATCGCCGGAAACGCCGCAGCCGAAGCAATGGTAGCGGCCCTTGCGATCCTCGCAGTGGAAGCTCGGAGATTTCTCGCCGTGGAACGGGCAACAGGCCCAATAATCGCCGCGCGAAACATTGGTCTTGCGCCGGTCCCAGGTGACGCGCTTGCCGATCACGTCCGAAATGGGGACGCGGTCGCGTATCTCGTCGAGGAAGGACGGTGAAAAGCGCATGGTTACCTCTACCGCATGTCGCCCGAGCCCGTGCAGCGGCTTCGGGCAACGACATGCATGCAAACCTCCATATAAGCGGCATGGCCGAAGGAAGCCACAGGCAGCCTGCGCCTTGCCCGCTATTCACAGGTACGTGCTCGATCCAAGGGTAACGCTTGTCGGCCGGCGCGGCACGGGTCGTTTGCCGTCAGCGGCCTTGAGGAATGCGCGCCCGCCGTAGCGGGCGCTGCGGCTTACTTCAGGAGATCCTTGACCACCCCGGAGGCCTTGCCGAAGTCCATCTTGCCGGGATAACGCTCCTTCAGGGCATTCATGCACTTGCCCATGTCGCGCAGCCCGTGCGCACCGATTTCCGCGACGGTCTTGGCGCAGACTTCCTTGACCTTTTCCTCGGAAAGCTGCTCCGGCAGAAACTGGTTGATGATGGCGATTTCCTGCCGCTCCTGCTCGGCAAGCTCCGGCCGGCCGCCCTCGTCATAGACTCGGGCCGATTCCTCGCGCTGCTTGATCATCTTCGCGAGGATCTGCAGAATCTCGTCGTCGCCGACCGGGTCCTTGCCGTGGCCGCGATTGGCGATGTCGCGGTCCTTGATCGCGGCCTGGATGAGCCGGACGGTCGAGATGCGCCGGGTATCCTTGGCCTTGAGGGCTTCTTTCAGTGCATTGGCGAAATGCTCGCGCATGTCTTAACTCCATGTCGAAACCGACCCCAGGGCTCTGTCTGCGGGGGCCGGTTCGATGCGTCCTTTTGTCATCGTCTTAAACCAGTGCGGCAGGCACAATCAAACGTCTTTGGCAACCGATTGAATTATAACGCATTTTATTTCGGAACAATTCACAGCGTCTGGTTGACCTTGCCAGAGCCTTTGGCTATTTTCCGGCACCTGCACGTACATCGGCATGAACTTTCTCCCGCGGGGTTTCCGCGCGCCATGCCGCATGCGATCTGAAATGGCCCTGAACCGACCGGCTTTCAAGCCTCGCTTTCGGCCACAACGGGATAGAGACGATGACCGCGACACCCGCATGGACAATCCAGAAACCCACTGCCCTGCTCGTTCTGGCCGACGGCACGGTGATCGAAGGCAAGGGCATCGGCGCGACCGGTAAGGTTCAGGCCGAGGTCTGTTTCAACACGGCGTTGACCGGGTACCAGGAAATCCTGACCGATCCCTCCTATCTCGGCCAGATCGTCACGTTCACCTTCCCGCATATCGGCAATATCGGCGCCAATGACGAGGACATCGAGGATCTTACGCCTGCCGCCCGCAACGGTGCCGTCGGCGTCATCTTCAAGGCAGACATCACCGAGCCCTCCAACTACCGCGCCGCCAAGCACCTCGACGCCTGGCTGAAGGCGCGCGGCATCATCGGGCTCTGCGGCATCGACACGCGGGCGCTGACGGCCTGGATCCGCGAAAACGGCATGCCCAACGCCGTCATCGCCCACGACCCGGCGGGCGTCTTCGACGTCGAGGCGCTGAAGGCCGAGGCAAAGGCCTGGAGCGGCCTCGAAGGCCTCGATCTCGCCAAGGTCGCCACGTCCGGGCAGTCCTATCGCTGGAACGAGAAGCCGTGGGTCTGGGACGAGGGCTACTCGACGCTGGGCGAGACCGACGCCGCTTATCACGTCGTGGCTCTCGACTACGGCGTCAAGCGCAACATCCTCCGCCTCTTCGCCGGCCTGAACTGCCGTGTCACCGTCGTTCCGGCTCAGACGAGCGCCGAGGAAGTCATCGCGCTCAAGCCGGACGGCATCTTCCTGTCGAACGGCCCGGGCGACCCGGCCGCGACGGGCGAATATGCCGTGCCGGTCATTCAGGACCTTCTCAAGACGGATATCCCGGTCTTCGGTATATGCCTCGGCCACCAGATGCTGGCACTGGCGCTCGGTGCCAAGACCGAAAAGATGCACCAGGGACACCACGGCGCCAACCACCCGGTCAAGGACCACACCACCGGCAAGGTTGAGATCGTTTCGATGAACCACGGCTTCGCGGTCGATGCGAACTCGCTTCCGCAAGGCGTTGAACAGACTCACATCTCGCTCTTCGACGGCACCAATTGCGGCCTGCGCGTCGGCGGCAGGCCGATCTTCTCCGTCCAGCATCACCCGGAAGCATCGCCAGGCCCGCAGGACAGCCACTACCTCTTCCGCCGCTTCCTGAATCTCATTCGCGAGAAGAAGGGCGAACCGGCACTCGCCGAGCGCTGAGTTCTTTCAAGGCCCGCCTCGTGCGGGCCTTCTTGCATCAGCCGTCGACGAGACGCTCGGCGATGAAATCGACCGTTGCCCGTACGGAGGGGAGCTGCCCGCGCCGGTGCGGCATCAAGATCGTCGTCATCACTTTGCCGGCGGTCCACTTCGGAAGAATGCGGACAAGCGTGCCGCTTTCGATCTCCTGCTGACAAAGCTTGCCGGGCAAGGTGGTGATGCCGAGACCCGCGAGCGCAGCTTCTCGCAGGACGCGGGATTCGTCGGCCACGAAACGCGGCCTCGGCGAGACCGACACGGTCGCCCCATCGGCGCGCTCCATCACCCAGCCTTCGGACGCCAGCGACGTGAGCAGCCCATCATGACGATCGAGGTCCTCCGGGCGTTCGGGAGTGCCGTTCCCTCGCAAATAGAGCGGTGAGGCGACGATCAGCTTAGCCTGAAATCCGACGCGGCGCTGGACGAGGCCCGAATCCGGCAGCGGTGCGAAATGGTCTCGCACCGCAAGATCGAAGCCTTCCTGGATGACGTCGACAAAGCGGTCCGTCGCATGCAGCGTCACGCGCAGCTTCGGATAGGCAAGTGCGAGCTGCGGCAGGAGCGGCGCCAGGGATAGCTGCGCGGTCGGCACCGAAGCCGTGATCCTCACCGTGCCGCTGGGTTCGGCAAGTCTGCCCCTGACGATATTCTCCGCCGCTTCCGCCTCGATCATCATCGCCGCCGCGTGGCGATAGAAATCCTTGCCGGTTTCGGTCACAGCGAAATGACGCGACGTGCGGTTGATCAACCGGGCGCCGAGATCCTTTTCCAGTTCGGCCACGCGCTTGCTGAGCGTGGATTTCGGCAGGTTCAGCGCTCGCGCGGCCGGCGCGAAACCCCCGTGGTCCACGACGTGAACAAAGAACGTGAAGTCGTTGAGATTGGCCATGGTTTTCCATCATCCACAAGCGTGAACGATAGATCCACGCAGAGCCATCTAGCACAAGTTCGTCCACAGATGCATCTGTTGGTCATCATTATTGAACCGAAAGGAAACGAACATGGGCAACTATCAGGGAAAGAAGGCGATCGTCATCGGCGGGACCCACGGCATGGGCCTGGCGACCGTGAGACGGCTTGTCGAAGGCGGCGCCGAGGTACTGCTCACGGGCCGCAATGAGAGTAACCTCGCCCGCATTAGGGAGGAGTTCGGCCCGCGCGTGCATGCATTGCGCTCGGACATCGCGGATCTCAACGAAATCGCCGTGCTCGGTGCGACCGTCGGTCAGACGCTCGGAGCGATCGATCTCCTGCACATCAATGCCGGCGTCTCCGAGCTGGAGCCCTTCGACCAGGTGAGCGAGGCCTCCTATGACCGCCAGTTTGCCGTCAACACCAAGGGCGCCTTCTTCACCGTGCAGCGGCTGACGCCTCTGATCCGCGAAGGCGGATCGATCGTCTTCACCTCCTCCGTCGCCGACGAGGGTGGCCATCCGGGCATGAGCGTCTACAGCGCGAGCAAGGCGGCACTCGTCTCCTTCGCATCCGTGCTCGCCGCCGAGCTTCTGCCGCGCGGTATCCGGGTCAACAGCGTCAGCCCCGGCTTCATCGATACGCCGACCAAGGGCGTCGCCGGCATCACCGAAGCCGAGCGCGCCGAGTTCAAGACGCTCGGCGACAACATCACGCCGATGAAGCGCAACGGCACCGCGGATGAAGTGGCACGCGCCGTGCTCTTCCTCGCCTTCGAGGCGACCTTCACCACCGGGGCGAAACTCGCCGTCGACGGCGGCCTGGGCCAGAAGCTCTCGACCGCCGCCTGAATGATTTCGAGAAAGGTACGATCCATGAGCAGCATTTCAGTTCTCGGCATGGGCGCCATGGGGACGGCGCTTGCACGCACGCTCCTCAAGAACGGCCATAGCGTCACGGTCTGGAACCGGACGCGATCGCGCGCCGAGCCGCTTGCAGGTGCCGGTGCGAAGATCGCGGAAAGCCCGGCCGAAGCAATTGCAGCGAGCGAACTCGCCATCCTCTGCCTCGTCGATTACCCCGCCGCACGGGCGGTCCTGGAACAGGCGGAGGAGGCGCTTGCCGGCCGTGACCTCCTCAACCTGACCAACGGCACGCCGGGTGACGCCCGGGAACTCGGCACGTGGCTGGCGGCCAAGGCAGCGATCTATCTCGACGGGGGGATCATGGCGATCCCGCCGATGATCGGCGGGGCCGGCGCCCTGATCCTTTACAGCGGCTCGCGTGCGTTATTCGATCGGCACAGTTCGGCCCTCGAAGCCCTTGCCGAAAGCCGTCACCTTGGCGAAGACGAGGGATTGGCTTCACTCTACGACATAGCGCTGCTGTCAGGCATGTACGGGCTCTTCTCGGGCTTCCTGCACGCGAGCGCGCTGGTGACCAGCGCCGGAGGCAAGGCCGTCGACTTCCTGCCGCTGCTCCTGCCTTGGATCGAGGCGATGAGCGGTACCCTGCCCGACCTCGCCGGCAAGATCGATAGCGGCATGCACGGCCGCGATGTCGTCTCCAACATCGCCATGCAGAAGATCGCGCTCGCGAACATAGTGAGGGCAAGCGAAGAACAGGGCGTCGCTCCCGATTTCATGCAACCCATGTTGCGGCTGGCGGGCGACCGCGTCGACAGTGGGGGCCACGGCGACGACATCTCCGCCGTCGTCGAAGTGATCCGGAAGCGAAAGTGATTCTGTTCCAACGGGCTAGGACTGCTGCTTGAATCGGACTGGCAGATTGCTGAATCAAGCTCTGAACATGAAAAAGCCCGCCGTTGCAGCGGGCTCTTTCATGTGGGTCTGCAGGAGCATTACCTGCAGGCGGCGCAAAAGCGCTGGATGCGGCGGCAAGCCTCCTCCAGCAGCGCCTCGGAGGTCGCGTAGGAGATGCGGAAGTTCGGGCCGAGGCCGAAGGCCGAGCCGTGGACCACAGCCACGCCTTCCGTCTCCAAAAGCTCGGAGACGAAATCCTCATCCGTTTCGATGACCTTGCCCGAGGGCGCGGTCTTGCCGATCAACCCGGCGCAGGACGGATAGACGTAGAAGGCGCCTTCCGGCGTCGGGCAGGAAATGCCCTTGGCCTGGTTCAGCATCGAGACGACGAGATCGCGGCGGCCCTGGAAGATCTCCTTGTTGCGTCCGATGAAATCCTGCGGGCCGTTGAGCGCCTCGACGGCCGCCCACTGCGCGATCGAGGCGGCGCCCGAAGTCTGCTGGCCCTGGATCATGTCCATCGCCTTGATCAGATGAAGCGGCCCGGCCGCGTAGCCGATGCGCCATCCGGTCATCGCGTAGGCCTTGGAGACGCCGTTCATCGTCAGCGTGCGCTCGTAGAGGCCGGGCTCGACTTCGACGGGGGTCGCAAATTTGAAGTCGCCATAGGTCAGGTGCTCGTACATGTCGTCCGTCAGAACCCAGACATGCGGATGCTTCATGAGGACGTCCGTGAGCGCCTTGAGCTCCTCATGCGAATAGGCCGCGCCCGAGGGGTTGGACGGCGAGTTGAAGACGAACCACTTGGTCTTCGGCGTGATCGCGCGGTCGAGATCCTCGGCCTTGAGCTTGAAATTGTTCTCCTGCTTGGTCGAGACGAAGACGGGTGTGCCGCCGCACAGCGCCACCATTTCCGGATAGGAGACCCAGTACGGTGCCGGAATCACGACTTCGTCGCCCGGGTTGAGCGTCGCCATGAAGGCGTTGAAGAGAATCTGCTTTCCGCCGGTGCCGACGATCGTCTGCGCCGCGGTGTAGTCGAGATTGTTCTCGCGCTTGAACTTCTTCGCAATGGCTTCGCGCAGTTCCGGAATGCCGGAAACCGGCGTGTACTTCGTCTCGCCGCGATTGATCGCGTCGATCGCGGCCTTCTTGATGTTGTCAGGCGTGTCGAAGTCCGGCTCCCCTGCGCCGAGGCCGATGACATCGCGGCCTTTCGCTTTCAACTCGCGGGCTTTCTGCGAAACAGCGATGGTGGCGGACGGCTTTACGCGGGAAAGGGCATCGGCAAGGAAGGCCATGGTGTGTTTCCTGATCGTTTCGAGACGGCGTGAGACGCTACGGAACGGAAAACCGGGGTTCCCTAGCGGTTAGGTCTATGTCGAAAGACGCCCGGTCTTGCAAGCGCTTCAGGCGAAAAACGGCGGCAAGTCAGCGCAAAATGCGTCACCATGACAAAGTTTCATGGGTGCGATCAAAGCAATCGACCGAAACTGGATGACCTCGTGCGGCCGAGCGGCTGCCGGCGCACCATCGGTCGACGCGCCTCCGCCCGGATACTCCCGCGCTTTTTCGCGGCCGAGACGTGCCTTTTTTTCGCCACAACAACTGTCTCAGCGCGCCGCAATTCCGTCCCGCAAGAGCCGATTTCCAAGCGCCAATTCGCGATGCGGATGCATCGGCATCTTGGGGGTATGCTATGTTTCTCGATGATGAAGTCGCCGCCTCGCGCACCCGCCGCAACGAGGCACGCTGGGGTTTCTATATCGCGCTCGCCGCACTTGCGGCCTGCATCGTGATGGTCCTCGGATTGATGACGCAGGTGACGACGCAAGCCGACATCGGGCAGCAGCCCGCGACGGCCCACGTCCAGTCCGAAGCCGCGCGCCATGGCTGACAACGATAACGCGTCGCAGCCGAACGCCGACCTCTTCGCACGACTGTCGGCGATCCAGACAATCGTCGTTGCGATTGTCGCCCTATTCGCCCTTGCCGGCCTGATGCTCGTCGGCAAAGGCTTCTACGTGAAGGCCAAAGACGAGGTCGCGCGGTATCTGCTTCAGCAAAACTCCGGAGGACGACATCGTTCCGCGACGGAAGGCGAACCCCAGCCGACGCGCCTCGAGGCGATCCGAGAAGCGCCGGGACCGCTCACCACAGGATCGGTGCGATAAAGCCGTTTTGATCCGATTTGACTTGAAGGCCCGTGCGTGCCGCTCCAGTTTGCGCGTTGCTCGCGCGTTCGGACCTCCGAGACGGCACGATGCATTTGCTCAGACGGACGGACCGGAGGAATGCAATGCGGCACTCGCGCTGGAATACTGGCGGCTCAATGGACATCGGAACAGTGTTTACATTCTCGACGGCGGCTGCAGTCTCGCTCTTTCTTGCCTTCGCCTCGTCCCCTGCCGCTGCGCAGGAGAGGCGGGAATTTCCCACTCAGACAGGAACCGTTCTCGTCGAGACGCTTGCCTCGGGGCTGGAGCATCCCTGGGCGGTCGAAGCCATGCCCGACGGGGCGCTGATCGTCACCGAACGACCCGGCCGGCTGCGCATTCTGCGCGACGGCAAGCTGTCGGCTGCGATCAAGGGGGTGCCGAAAGCGGCCGCTCATGGCCAGGGCGGTCTTCTGGACGTCGCCCTTGATCGGCAATTTGCGACCAACAGGACGCTCTATCTCACTCTTTCCGTCCGCGGTGATGGTGGCTACGGCACCGTTCTCGTGCGGGCGGCTCTTTCGCAGGACGAGCAGAGCCTGAGGGATGTGAAGGAGATCTTCCGGATGAACAGGTTTACCCGGAAGGGGCAGCACTTCGGCTCGCGCATCGCCATCGACAAGGACGGCAGCCTGTTCTTCGGCATCGGCGATCGCGGCGAAGGCGAGCGCGCCCAGGACCCGCGCGACCATGCCGGTTCGATCCTCCACATCAACGCCGACGGCAGCATTCCCGCCTCCAATCCCTATCGCGGCGGCACCGGCGGCCTTGCCGAGATCTGGTCAATAGGGCACCGCAACCCCCAGGGCATCGCCTTCGATCCCGAAGACGGCAAGCTTTTGACCGTCGAGCACGGCGCGCGCGGCGGCGACGAGGTGAACAATCCGCAGCCCGGCAGAAACTACGGCTGGCCGGTGATCACCTTCGGCAAGGATTATTCCGGAGTGGAGATCGGCGAGGGCACCGCGAAGGAAGGTCTTGAGCAGCCGCTCTTCTATTGGGACCCATCAATCGCGCCCGGCGCGATCGCCGTTTATCGCGGCCAAATGTTTCCGGAGTGGAACGGCGACCTTTTGATCGCGGCACTGAAGTACCAGTTGCTTGCCCGCCTGGACCGCGACGAGACCGGCGCCGTGACCAATGAGGAACGGCTGTTCGACGGCGAATTCGGCCGCATCCGCGACGTCATCGTCGCTTCCGACGGGGCACTGATCATGGTCACCGACGAGGAGGACGGCGCAGTGCTCAGGGTCTCCAAAGCTCCGACGCAATGAGTCCGCTACGGAACGGCTGCCCAGCTTGGCGGCGACACGGAGCGGCTTGCCCGAAAAAAACGCAACTGATAGAGCGAGGTCGCAATCACCTGAGCAGCATGGCTTCGGAGTGATTCTCGAAAGTCGCGGAATATGGCGCGAAGATCGCGCGCCTCCCGTGAGCAGGACCACGACCCGGAGCCAGCGGTGACTCGCATTCAAGCCAATCTCTTCCTCCTGTTCTCCGGTGCAATCTGGGGTGCGGGCTTCGTAGCGCAGTCGACGGCGATGGACGCGATCGGACCGCTCTGGTTCATCGGCCTGCGCTTTGCGATCGCGACACTCGTGGCACTGCCCCTGGCGCTCCTTGAAAAGAGGCAGGCCGCTGCGCCCTTGCCGCGCAACGCCATGCGCAACTTCGTCTTCGTCGGACTGGCGCTTTTCGGCGGAGCCGTCACGCAACAATACGGCCTCCTCACCACCACCGTCACCAATTCCGGCTTCCTGACCGGGCTCTACGTGGTATTCGTCCCCGTACTGACTGTCGTCTTCCTGCGCCGCCGGCCGCACTGGGTCATCTGGCCGGCCGCCCTGCTCGCGGCTTTCGGCATCTTTCTCCTGAGCGGCGGCGCGCTTTCGGCGCTGACCGGCGGAGACATGCTGACGATCGTCTGTGCCCTGTTCTGGGCGGTTCAGCTGATGTTGGTCGGCTTATTCGCTCCGGCCACGGGCCGGCCGATGCTCCTGTCGATGACGCAGTTCGCCGTCTGTGCCGTTGCAGGCTGCGCACTGGCCGGGCTGCTCGAGCCGCTGAGCCTTGACGCGATCAGCGGCGCCCTCCCGCAGATCCTCTACGCCGGGATCTTCTCGAGCGGCATCGCGTTCATCTGCCAAGTCGTCGGCCAACGCTATACGACGGCGCCGCAGGCTGCCATCTTCCTCTCGAGCGAAGCGCTCTTCGCCGCCCTGTTCGGGGTGCTGCTGCTCGGAGAGACCATCACTCCGGTCGGCTACGTCGGCTGCGCAGTCATCTTCCTGGCGATGCTTGCGGTCGAGCTCGTGCCGGAACTGACGAAGAAACGTGGCGAGGCCGCGGAAGCTGCTGTCTGAACAGCGGTTTCTGCTGGCCGTTCCGTGCAATTTCTCCGCGCGCTTCGCATCGGGGTTAATACTACTAATACTCTCGGAAACCCCTCAATTTTGCTTGGAACTGTGAATTGCGCTTGAGCCGGCAATATATCCTGCAGTTTTTCTGTAGGCCTGCAGTCTATGGCCCCTCGCACCCGTGCGCTGCGTGAACGACGAGCGATATCAGGCGCTTGGACCGACAAACCAGGCTGCACAAAGTTGCGGCATACCCATGTGCGACGGAATTTGGCGCAAATGATCCAGCCGCATCCCGATCCATGGCCGAAAAGCTTTGAATTCAACAGCTTGCGATGCTTTTTGAACAGGCGAGTCTAAACGACCAACTGACCTCTTTTTGAGCAATGATAAGACGCAATACCTCGTCAGAAAAGTTTTGCTTGCCAATTCAAAATAAACCCATCACTCTTACTGTGTTCGGGCAATCTGCGAACACGGGAAGATCTTGAATAAAAGCGGGCCGGAGACGCAACCCACTCCGGGCGGCCAACGGGGGGAGGCTGTTATTCCTTCCTGCGGCTGGTCGCGATAACCAGGACCCTTTCCTCAATTGTCGAGAACTGCCCCCACGCCCATATCGGGCAAAACTGCAATGCTGCCCGCAACCCGGGTGGAGAGAAAAGGACCTGACGCATGGCCGAGACTGGCACTGTAAAATTCTTCAACACAGACAAGGGCTTTGGCTTCATCAAGCCTGAGAACGGTGGCGCGGACATCTTCGTGCATATTTCTGCCGTGCAGGCCTCGGGCCTGAGCGGTCTCACGGAAAACCAGAAGGTATCCTTCGACACCGAGCCGGATCGCCGCGGCAAGGGCCCGAAGGCGGTCAACCTGCAGATCGTCGGCTAACGCTGTTCTCTGCTGAAAGTTAAGTTCGAGCCCGGCAGTTTTGCCGGGTTTTTTCGTTCAGGCTCCGTTCAGTTTGTCTTATATAGACTTTGCTCATCATGAAATCCGGAAACCATCCGGTCGCATGCATAGGATTGAAGCCCATGAACAAATTCATCAAAGCAGCCGTCCTGTCGGTCGCCGCGGCCGCCATCGTTATCCCGACCTTCGGCACCGCCCAGGCAGGGCACCGCCATCGCAATAACGACGATGCATGGGTAGCGGGCGCCGTCGGCTTGGCCGCAGGCGCGCTCATCGGCAGCGCGATCGCCTCGCCGCCGCCGCCGCGCTATTACGGCGAGCGGGTCTATATCGATCCGGAGCCCGACTATTACGAGCCCCGCCCGGTCTATCGTCCGCGCCCGGTTTACCGGCCCGTCTATCGTCCGGTGGCGGTCGAGACCTACGGCCTCGAGCCCTGGACACCGGCTTGGTATCGCTATTGCTCGCAGCGCTATCGCTCGTTCAATCCGGACACCGGAACCTTCGTCGGCTATGACGGCCGCAGCCATTTCTGCAACGCCGGCTGAAAACCGCCGCGTATTAACCGAAAGGGCGCATGACTGGAGAAGTCATGCGCCCTTTTCTTTTTCGCACCCCTCGTCAAAGACCGCGGAGAAACGGGTTGGTGCGCCGCTCTTCGCCGATCTGGCCGCCCGGGCCGTGGCCGCAGATGAAGCCCACATTGTCTCCGAGCGGCAGTATCTTGTCCCGGATCGAATCCAGAAGCTGCTGATGATTGCCGCCCGGCAGGTCGGTGCGGCCGATTGAGCCGTGAAAAAGCACGTCGCCGACATGGGCGAAATTTTGTGCCCGGTTGAAGTAGACCACATGACCGGGCGCGTGGCCGGGGCAATGCAAGACCTCGAAGACGTGGTTGCCGAAGGAGACGGTATCGCCCTCTTCAAGCCAGCGGTCCGGTACGACGTTCTGAACCTTCATCGCGAGGCCGAAGCGCTCCGCCTGATCCTCCAGCCGTTCGAGCAGCGGAAGGTCGTCCTTGTGGGGTCCGACAATGTCGAGCCCCAGTGCTTCTTTCAATTCCTTGGCGCCGCCGGCATGATCGATGTGACCATGTGTGAGCCAGATAGCCTTCAACGCGATGCCGTTCTCGCGGATCGTCTGCAGGATGATGTCGACGTCGCCGCCGGGATCGACGACCACGCCCTCCTTGGTCTCGCTATCGAACAGGACAGTACAGTTCTGCTCGAAATGCGTTACCGGGATAATGCCTGCCTGTAACATCGGACCATGCCTCGCTCTTGCTCGTGAGGTAGCCTGGAAGTGAGAAGCCCTTCCCGATCCAGGCCGTTTTCCCAGCTATAGCGATAAGCGAGCGGTATGACAGTGCAAATCAGCGCAGGGCCACGATTTCCGAAGCCGGTGGCGAATAGTGTACCGTCGCGAGCAACAGCACCGAAACCACGAGCTTGGCTGTCACGACGACCACCACCAGCGGACGCAACCGTTTGGCGGCAAGCTTGGCATCGTCCGAAATCTCACCTTGCATCTCGTCACTCCCTGCTTGGAGCCATCCTGTGTCGGATAGAAATCGATAATTCAGCCGCGCGTTGCCGGCCAACAATAGAGCGAAGACTTCGTCGGCTTCCTTCAGTCCCGGCAACGCTTGGCGACGGCAATATGTTTCATCCCTGTATTTCGTGATGTGACGGGGGGAACATCCCTGCAGCGCGGCGCGTTCTGGCCTGCAAATGAAGGAGCAAGATGATGAAGACCCTCTCTCCAACTCTGTTCAAAGCGGCCCCGCTCAGAGCGGTTTTGGCAGCCGGCGCGATGCTCGCCGCCATTCCCGCAGCCCATGCCGAAATGAGCGCAACGACGCTGACGGACCTCAATGTGCGTGCGGGACCCGGCCCGCAATATCCTGCAGTCGGCGTCGCCACACGGGGCAGTGCTGCCGTGCTCGACGGCTGCATGGAGGGAAGCAACTGGTGCCGCATCGACGTCAACGGCTTGCGCGGCTGGGCTTACGCCCGTTACCTGGCCACGGACATGGGCGGTACGACAGCCGTTATCCAGGAACGCCGCACGGAACTCTCGGTCCCGACGGTCGCCTATGAGGGCGAGACCGTGGTGGCGCCGTCCGAACCGCTCGAACTGGTGGGTCCGGTCGAGCAGGTCGAAGCGGTGACTCCGCCTCCTACGGTGCGCACCTATATCACCGAGAACCCGGTCGACACCGTCTATGTAGAGGGAGAGGCCGTCGTCGGTGCCACGCTGCCGAACACGGTGGCCGTCCAGCCAATTCCCGACTACGAGTATCAGTACGTGACCATCAATGGCCAGCCCGTCCTTGTCGATCCGGGGACAAGAAGGGTCGTCTACGTCTATCGCTAAGCGTCAGGCGAAAAGCGGGAAGGCACAGTGGCGCAGCGACAATTCACAACGCTGCGTCATGGCGAATCACCCGTCGGAAGCGCGCCGGCAGGAGCGAGCACGAGCGATGCCGCTTTGAGGGTCCTCGTGCGCTCGCGCGCGCCCGAAATAAATTCCCGAAACAACTCAAGCGACTATCCCACAGGTCCGCTTCCGGATCGCCGCCTGTGGCCAACACCAGTGGTGGCAAAATTGACAATTCTCCCCGTCGGCTTCAACCTTCCCGTGCCGGATTGTCCGGTATGTCGCGGCTCTGGATGAGGGGTCGCAGGACGGAGGGATCGATGGAAGCATTAGTGCCTATCATTACCCAGTTGATTGCGGGGGCAGCTGGCGGAAACGCCGCCAGCGCCATGCTGAAGCAGCAGGCATTCTCAGTCGTGGCACGCACGATCGTCGGTGCCATCGGCGGCGTCGGCGGCGGGTTCCTGATCCAGATGCTTGGCGGAGAGGCCGCCGCGACCGGTCTGGCCATGCAGGCAATCGGCGCTCTCGTCGGCGGCGGCGTTCTCAACGGCATTGTCGGGCAGTTCGTCGGCAAGCAGGCGTGAGTCTTGAGGCGACATCCATCGCAATGCAAAAGGCGGCTGCGGCCGCCTTTTCTGCGTGTCGCCGAGGCGCCATGCGTGTCTTCGCTCTGAATGAATGCGACTCGATGGAAATATGTCAACCAAACTGACATATATTGCGGTATGTTTCGCGAACGGCATTTTCGATTGAAAGGATATGACCGCGTGGTCGGCCAGATCAGGAACAAGAGCGTAAGCGACAGCGCTGGCGAAGATGTGGACACGATAGATTTCGAGATCATCGAGTTGCTTTTCTTTGCCTATCGCGACTTCACCGGCGACCCGGACGCCATTCTCGAGAAGAGCGGATTCGGCCGCGCGCATCATCGCGTCGTGCATTTCGTCAACCGCGAACCCGGCATGACGGTCGCGGACCTTCTCGAAACGCTGAAGATCACCAAGCAGAGCCTTGCCCGTGTCCTCAAGCAGTTGATCGATTCCGGCTATATCCGGCAGGTAACCGGTCCCGAAGACCGGCGGCAGCGCATGCTCTACACGACGCCGGAAGGCCAGGCCCTGGCGCGGGCGCTTGCCGAACCACAGTCCCGCCGCATAGCGGATGCATTGGCAAGGGCCGGACCGGGTGCACGGGAAACCGTGAAGCGGTTTCTCGCCAACATGATGAACGACGTTGCGGGCTGATTCACTGTGCGGCGCTGCAGGGAAGCCGCCCGAGAGTCACACAACGATTCAAAATGTTACGCGACCTGTGCGCGTCTGATTGGACGTCGGCTCGTCGTTCGTGGCAGAACGGGTAGCCCCTTGAATGAGAATGGGAGACCGCGGCGCCTGTGCTGCACGGTCTCCGGCATTTTTGGCGCAGCCTTTCCGGCTTGACGGGCAATGAGGGTACCGAAAGATGATAGCAAAGGCGACAGTCTCCGACGATGCGGCACATCTTCTGGTCGTCGACGATGACCGGCGCATCCGCGACCTGCTCAACCGCTATCTGGTCGAACAGGGATTTCGCGTAACGACGGCAGCCGATGCCGACGAGGCCCGGCGAAAGCTGATAGGAATCGACTTCGATCTTCTGGTCGTCGACGTGATGATGCCGGGGGAAAGCGGCATCGCTCTGACGCAAAGTCTCAGGCAGATCAAGTCGGTGCCGATCATCATGCTGACGGCGCTGGCGGAGGCGAATTCGCGTATCGAAGGGCTAGAAGCGGGCGCCGACGATTACCTGCCGAAACCTTTCGAGCCGCGCGAACTCGTGCTCCGCATCAACAATATTCTGCGCCGCAACCAGCCGACACAGACACATAAGGTCGATCAGGTTATTTTCGGGCCCTACACCTTCTCGGTCGTGCGCAAGGAATTGCGCCGCGGAGCCGACCATATCCGCCTCACCGACCGTGAGCAGGAGATCATGACGCTGTTTTCGCAGCGCGCCGGCGAAACCATTCCGCGCCACGAGCTGATCGGCGACGACGCCGAGGTCGGCGAGCGGACGATAGACGTGCAGATAAACCGGCTAAGGCGTAAAATCGAGGACGATCCTTCCAACCCCGTCTGGCTGCAGACCGTTCGCGGCATCGGTTACCGGCTGAGCGTTGACTGACGATGGGCAGAAACGAGGGCCGGATCAAGGGCCATGGCAAGCTTTGACGGTTTGAAGCGCGAAGGAACGACACCCGCGGACGGCGGCTGGAAGCGCGTGGTCCGCTGGCTGCGGCGCCGGCTGCCGATGGGTCTTTACGCGCGCTCGCTTCTGATCGTCGTCATCCCGATGGTGCTGCTGCAGTCCGTGGTCGCCTTCGTGTTCATGGAGCGGCACTGGCAACTCGTCACCCAGCGCCTCTCCTCGGCGGTGACCAACGACATCGCCGCCATCGTCGACCTGATCACCACCTTCCCGCGGGAGGGCGATATCGACCAGATCGTCCGCATCGCCCGCGATCAGCTCGACCTCAACATAACCGTCGAGCCCGGCGGAGAGCTGCCGCCGCCGCGCCCCAAGCCCTTCTTCGAAATCCTCGACCAGATCCTCAGCGAGGAGATTTCGGACCAGATCCGGCGTCCCTTCTGGATCGATACGGTCGGCAATTCCAAGATCGTGGAAATTCGCATCAAGCTCGAAGACGACCGCATTCTCAGGGTCTATGCCCGCCGCAACCAGGCCTATGCATCGAACACACACATCTTCCTCGTGTGGATGGTCGGCGCGTCGCTCGTCTTGCTGACGATCGCGATTCTCTTCCTGCGCGGGCAGATCAGGCCGATCCTGGCGCTCGCCAGCGCAGCGGAGAGCTTCGGCAAGGGACAGAAGATCGACGATTTCGCACCGCGGGGTGCCAATGAAATTCGGCGGGCCGGTCTCGCCTTCATCCTGATGCGCGAGCGGATCGAGCGCCAGATCGAACAGCGCACCGCGATGCTGACCGGCGTCAGCCACGACTTGAGGACGATCCTGACCCGGTTCAAGCTGCAGCTGGCAATTGTGGGCAACAATCCGGACCTCGAAAGCCTCAACCAGGACGTGGAGGACATGCAGAACATGCTGGAAGGCTATCTCGCCTTCGCCCGAGGAGACGCGGAAGAGGATGTCGGCCAACTGAAACTCAGCGATCTGATGGCGCGGCTTTCGGCGGAGGCGGAGTTGTACGGCAAGACGCTGACGACCGCGATCCAGGGCGAGAACGAGATTCACGTGAGGCCGAACGCCTTCACGCGGCTCATCTCCAATCTCGCATCCAACGCCTATCGCTATGCGAACACCGTGCATATCGAGGCCCGCCAGAGCGCGAAATGGCTGACCATCACAGTCGATGACGACGGTCCGGGCATTCCCGAGCGGTCACGCGAAGACGTGTTCAAACCGTTCTTCCGCCTGGACGAAGCCCGCAATCTCGACAGTTCCGGCACGGGCCTCGGCCTTGCCGTGGCCCGCGACATCGCCCGCAGCCATGGCGGCAATGTCACGCTCGCAGACAGCCCCCTCGGCGGCCTGCGCGCGACGGTGCGTGTGCCGACGTAAATTCGGGGACGTTCACATCAGCTTCTTGCCGTTCGGCACCGGCTTGTCGGTGGATGCGAGCACGATCGCACCGGCCTCGTCTTCGAAGCCGAGCGTGAGCACCTCGGAACGGACGGGGCCGATCTGGCGCGGCGGGAAATTGACGACACCCAGAACCTGCCTGCCGACGAGTTCCTCGGGCTTGTAGTGCGCCGTGATTTGCGCGGAGGATTTCCTGATGCCGATGTCAGGACCGAAATCGATCTTGAGCTTGATTGCCGGCTTGCGCGCCTCGGGAAAGGGTTCCGCTTCCACGATTGTACCGACACGTATGTCGACGCGTTCGAAATCGGCGTAGGAAATGATTTCAGTCATGAATGTTCCCCGGATCACGTCGATGGGTCGATTCGACGTACGACCGGAAACGTGAACGATTGCGACAACTTCAGAGTGAACTGCGAGACGCGCCGTCTCGCCTGGAATTACCCGGCCAGTTCTTCCGCGCGCTTGCGCGCCGCCTCAATGGCCCGGTCGAAGAGCGGCTGCATGCCGTCATCCGCCATCAATACCGCCAGTGCAGCCGCCGTGGTACCGCCGGGCGAAGTGACGTTCTGGCGCAGGCGCGCTGCATCGTCGGGGGACTGATGGAGGAGTTCACCAGCCCCCGCGACGGTTTCCCGAGCAAGACGCATGGCTAGGTCCGCCTCGAGTCCGGCCTTGCGCCCGGCCTCCGCCATGCACTCGACGAGATAAAACACATAGGCCGGGCCGCTGCCGGAGACGGCGGTCACGGCATCGATATCCGCTTCGCTCCCGACCCATTCGACGGGGCCGCTGACTTTCAGCAGATCATGCACCAGGGCGCGCTGAGCATCGCTGACGCGCGCATTCGCGAAGGCGCCGGTCACACCACGTCCGATCATGGCTGGCGTATTCGGCATGGCGCGCACCGTCGCCGCCTCACCCAGGTGCCGTTCGATGAAACGGAGCGTCTTGCCGGCGGCCACCGAAACGATCACGGTTTGCGGACCGACGAGCCCTTTCAGGGGTGGCAGCACCGTTTCCATCACCTGCGGCTTGACCGCGATGAAGATCGCGCCCGCCTCGGCGCCCGCCGGAGCGGAGGTCACATGTTGCACACCGCTATCCGCGAGCAGCTTTGCCATCGCCGGTGACGGGCCCGGATCGATGACGAGAACGTCGTTGCCGCGCACTCCGCTCTTCAGCCAGCCCGCGAGCATGGCGCCGCCCATATTGCCGGCGCCGACGAGCACGATCGGACCCGAAACGGCAAAGCTCACTTCATGCCTCCCCAACGGTCTCGAACAATACCGCATCGACCGCGCGCTGCGCATCCATGCCCGACCAAACGACGAACTGGAACGCTTGGAAATAGGACTCGCAGGCGTCGAGCGCGTTCGACAGGAGCACCTCGACCTGCTGGTTCGTCGGTTCCGCTCCACCGGCGAGCAACAGAGATTGCCGGAAGATGATGACTTCTTCTTGGCGCCAAAGATCGAAATGACCCATCAGCACCTGGCCGTTGATATGGGACAGAAGTCGTATCACCTCGTTTGCGCGGCTGTCCGGCACCTTGATGTCGAAGGCGCAGGCCAGATGCAGCGCCTCGAACTCCTCCATCCAGGAAAAGGAAACGTGGTAGTCCGCCCACCTGCCTTCGACGGTCATGGCAATCTCGTCCTCGCCGGATCGCTCGAACGACCAGTCATTGTTCGCGGCAACGAACTCGATCATATCGACCGGGTTGGACTGGCGCTCGACTTCCATTTCCAAAAGGCTCATGCATCACCCTAAAGGCGCGGCTAAGGCGCACAAAGTCACGCTCACAGGACGCAACACTGCAAACCCAATACCGGATACGAACACACTATGATTGCTGGACCTGCGACTATCCTGGCTTACTCACCCTGCCCGGAGCTTGCTTGGTCCGTGTCGAATCATCATTTAAAATCAGTGTATAACGGCGGAGTCAGCGTGCCAGCCCCCGAGCCTAAAAATTGCCGGGAAGAATTGCGCCCCGCGCTATGAATCTGATTCAGCGCGGCTGCTTAAACGACTCTGCGATAAAGGTTTTTTGCCAGTGTCCACAGGTGGAAAACTTTTCAGTTTTTGTTAACCGTGACGCTGACGAAGTGAAATGCGCCGGGCGACGGCGGGGTGGCCGATTGGCCCCGCGCCGCATTCGCATCCGTGAGAGCCGGAAAGGCACGCGGCTCGAGGGTAGACGGCGATCGAAAGCCGACCTGCGGCAGGTTTTTACTTGCCCGTCGTGATGTCGCCGGCTGCCGGACCGGTCGCGGCCATGCGTGCTTCCAGCGCTTCGATGCGAGCAAGGAGAGCGTCGTTTTCGTCCCGTGCCCGTGCGGCCATTTCCTTGACCGCCTCGAACTCCTCGCGCTTCACGACATCGAGAGAATTCAGCCAGTTTTCGGTTTGCGCCCGGAATGCCGCCTCGACCTCGCGCCGCACCCCTTGTGCCGCGCCCGCCGCATCCGTCATCAGCCGAGCGAGATCATCGAGAATACGGTTGGCGCCTGTGCTCATCTTTCTGGTCTCCATTTCCATCCCGCCACATGCGGCGGAGCTCATAATTTCAGGTAGGGTCCCCGGCGTGAGGATGCAAGGAAAATGACGTCCGTGACGCCGCTCAACGTTCTCCAGGACCCTTTAATCTGCGATGGGGCGATGGGGCAGTATAGCGTGCTGCGGCCACCTTTCTACGTTCGAAGAGGCTGGGGCGTCGTTGCGCGGCGGCAGCGGGTGCTTGACCGCGCCGGATTCGCTCGTCATGTTCCGCCGAAATCATCGGTCCGGCACGAGAGAAGACCTTGGAAACAATCGCGACCCGCCTCGCCATCCTGCCCTTCCCCGAAATCGACCCCGTCATCTTCACGATAGGGCCGCTCGCCGTGCGCTGGTACGGGCTCGCCTATGTCGCGGGGATACTCCTCGGATGGCTCTATGCGCGCCGCATAATCCAGAACGCTTCGCTCTGGCGCAACGGCATCGCCCCCCTCAACCTGGCGCAGCTTGACGACTTCCTGCTCTGGGCGGCCGGCGGCATCGTGCTTGGCGGGCGCATCGGCTACATCCTTTTCTACGATCTCGGCTCCATCCTCGAGAATCCCGTCCGCGCGATCCAGATCTGGAACGGCGGCATGTCCTTCCATGGCGGCCTTCTCGGCACCACGCTGGCGATGATCATCTTTGCGCGCAGGAACGCCATCCCCCTCTGGAGCCTGTTCGACGTCGTGGCAACAGTGGTGCCGATCGGGCTCTTCTTCGGGCGCATCGCCAATTTCATCAATGGAGAACTCTGGGGCCGCCTGTCCTCGATGCCCTGGGCGGTCGTCTTCCCGACGGGAGGCCCCTTCGCCCGTCATCCCAGTCAGCTTTACGAGGCGGCCCTCGAAGGCATCGTGCTTCTGGTCGTGCTCGCCTGGTTCGTCTATCGCCGCAGAGCCTTGAAAATACCCGGCCTTGTCACCGGCATCTTCGTCTGCGGCTATGCCGCGAGCCGCATTTTCGTGGAATTCTTCCGCGAACCGGACGCACAGATCGGCTATCTTGCGGGGGACTGGCTTACCATGGGCATGGTACTTTCACTGCCCATGCTACTGGTCGGAATCTGGGCCATTGCGCGGGCGCACAGCGCGGCTGCCGCCGCTTGACTGGACAAGTCATGACGAATCCTCTCGCCGACAAGGTCAAGGCGCTGATCCGGACCAACGGACCGATCAGCGTGACCGACTATTTCTCCCTCTGCCTTGCCGATCCGCAGCATGGCTACTATCGCGTCCGCGAACCGTTCGGGCGGGCGGGGGATTTCACCACCGCGCCGGAGATCAGCCAGCTCTTCGGCGAGATGATCGGCATATTCCTCGTGCATGCATGGCAGCAGCACGGCACGCCTGAGGACGCGATTATCGCCGAGATCGGTCCGGGCCGCGGCACGATGATGTCCGACATGCTCCGCGTCATCCGGCGGCTGGCGCCGGCGCTGTACCGGACCACAACCGTTCATCTCGTCGAAACCAGCGACCGGCTTCGCAAGCTGCAGGCCGAGACCTTGGCCGAACACGAAGGCAAGGTCCGCTGGCATGAGAGCTTCGACAGCCTTCCCTCCGGATTCCTGCTCCTGGCTGCGAACGAGCTTTTCGATGCAATTCCGATCCGTCAGTTCGTGCGGACCGCACAGGGCTTCCGTGAGCGCATGGTCGGCCTCGATGCGGAGGGCCGATTGACCTTTGCCGCAGGCATTGCCGGCATTGATCCCGCATTGCTGCCCTCTCCCGCGCCAACCGTCGCGGAAGGCACGATCTTCGAAATCTCCCCTGCCCGCGACGCGGTGATGGCCGCGCTCTGCGAGCGCCTCCGCGCCGGCAGCGGCACGGCGATCATCATCGACTACGGTCATCTGGCGAC
The DNA here is from genome assembly GCF_002885915.1 of Sinorhizobium sp. M4_45. Taxonomy (NCBI): domain Bacteria; kingdom Pseudomonadati; phylum Pseudomonadota; class Alphaproteobacteria; order Hyphomicrobiales; family Rhizobiaceae; genus Sinorhizobium; species Sinorhizobium sp. M4_45. The sequence continues at coordinate 249,010 of NZ_NWVE01000001.1, read as the reverse complement.
CGGCTACGGCGACACGCTGCAGGCCGTCCGCAATCACGAATATGATCCGCCGCTTGCCAATCCCGGTCTCGCCGACCTGACCAGCCATGTCGATTTCGAGCAGTTGGCGAGCCGTGCGAAAGCGGAGGGCGTGCAGATCAACGGACTTGCCCGTCAGGGTGATTTCCTGGTCGGCCTCGGACTCCTGGAACGCGCCGCGGCACTCGGCCGGGACAAGGACGACACGACCCAGGAAAGCATCCGCGACGATGTCGAGCGGCTTGCGGGCTCCGGCGCGGGCAGGATGGGGGAGCTGTTCAAGGTGCTGGTGGTAAGCAGTCCGGAAGTCGCCCTGGCGCCCTTCCACAAGAAGGCGTCTTAGCGCCGGCCGTGCACCGCCTCGCGTTCCTCGGCTCGGCAGGGCGATTGACAGTCCCCGCCTGCCGGGTCAACATCGCGCCGGCAAATCAGCTGCAAGTCGACGGGCCGCAACGCGCCCTCAATTCCAACGAAGCTTAGAAAATCACGAGGGCGAAAACACCGAATGCAGGATGATGCCTCGCTATCCCCTGTGCAGAGCCCGCTCTTCGCCGCAAAGGCAGGCCCGGCAATCGCACACGGTTATTTCACGCGCCAGGGAGGCGTTTCCGAGGGCATCTACCGCGGTTTGAATGTCGGTCTCGGCTCGAACGACGAGCGGGAACGGGTCGGCGAGAACCGAGCCCGGGTCGCCCGCTGGTTCGACGCGGAGCCACGACAACTTGCCACGGTGCACCAGGTCCATTCGCCGGACGCGATCATCGTCGACGCCGGTTACGACGGCGCGCGGCCGGATGCCGATGCTCTGGTAACGGCAACGCCCGGCATCGTCCTCGGCGTTCTCTCCGCCGACTGCGGTCCGGTCCTTTTCGCCGATCCGGAAGCAGGCGTCATCGGTGCCGCCCATGCCGGATGGAAGGGCGCGCTCGGTGGCGTGCTCGAAAGCACCGTCGAAGCGATGATCTCGCTCGGCGCCCGCCGCGAGCGCATCATCGCCTGTCTCGGACCGTCGATCAGCCGGAGCCACTATGAGGTCGGCCCCGAATTCGTAGCCCGCTTCGTCGCCACCGAGGCAAGCTATGCGTCGTTTTTCACGCCGTCGGGCCGCGACGGCCACGCCATGTTCGACCTTCCCGGATTGACGGTCCGGCGGTTGGCCGAGGCCGGCGTGACGGCGGAAAACCTCGGCATCTGCACCTATGCGGACGAAGACCGCTTCTTCTCCTATCGCCGTACGACGCACAGGCAGGAGCCTGATTACGGGCGGCAGATATCAGCGATTTCCATACGGGAGGTTTGAGATGGCGCTTCATTTCGCCGAAGAAGAATATGCGGCCCGCCTGGCGCGGCTCACGGCCAAGATGCAGGAAGAAAAGCTCGACGCGATACTGCTCTTCGCGCAGGAGAGCATGTACTGGCTGACCGGCTACGACACCTTCGGCTATTGCTTCTTCCAGTCGCTGGTGGTCAAGCGGGATGGTTCCATGGTCCTGCTCACCCGTTCGGCCGACCTGCGCCAGGCGCGTCATACGTCGAATATCGAGCGCATCGAAATATGGGTGGATCGGGTCAATGCCGATCCGGCCATGGACCTCAAGAATCTGCTCAGTGAGCTCGATCTCCTCGGCCGCCGCATCGGCGTCGAATACGACACCCACGGCATGACCGGAAGAACGGCGCGCCTCGTCGACCACCAGCTCTCCACTTTCGGGGAACTGGTCGACGCGTCGCTGCTCGTCAGCCGCCTGCGTCTGATCAAGAGCCCGGCGGAGATCGCTTATGTCGAGAAGGCGGCGAGCCTTGCAGACGACGCGCTCGACGCGGCGCTGCCACTCATCCGCCCGGGCGGCAGCGAGGCGGATATCCTCGCGGCCATGCAGGGTGCCGTTTTTGCCGGCGGCGGCGACTATCCGGCCAATGAGTTCATCATCGGTTCCGGGGCCGACGCACTGCTCTGCCGCTACAAGGCCGGCCGGCGCAACCTCGACGCCAACGATCAGCTCACGCTCGAATGGGCCGGTGTCAGCGCCCATTACCATGCGGCGATGATGCGCACGGTCGTGATCGGCGAGCCCACCAACCGTCACCGCGAGCTTTACAGCGCCTGTCGGGAAACGATCCAGGCGATCGAAATGGTGCTTCGACCCGGCAATACCTTCGGGACCGTCTTCGACGTGCATGCGAAGATCATGGACGAGCGCGGCCTTGCCCGGCACCGTCTGAACGCCTGCGGCTATTCGCTCGGCGCACGCTTCTCGCCCTCCTGGATGGAACACCAGATGTTCCATATCGGCAATCCGCAGGAGATCGAGCCGGACATGTCCCTCTTCGTCCACATGATCATCATGGATTCGGACAGCGGTACCGCCATGACGCTCGGCCAGACCTATCTCACCACGGCCGACACCCCCCGCCCGCTCTCGCGCTACGGACTGGACTTCATATCTGCGTAAGGAAATCGCCCTATGATTTCCGTCGAAAGTGAAGAACGCGCCGGCGGCTGATCCTGCTGCAGCGACTTTGCGCGTCCCGCGGGGCGCGCGGCGCTGCAGCCGCCGCATCCGGCGCCGGGATGTTCGAGAGCGGGATGAGGAAAAGTGCGTGCGGTTTTCCGCCCGCGTCCCGCTCTCGCTCTTTGGAAGCGATCACGGTCATGATTTTAGTCGGCTCGACCTAAAATCATCGTGATCTAGCGGAGACGGTGGGAACGATGCGCAAGCAGATCAATCCGATCGCCAGCCTTGGCCTTGCCGCAGCCTTGGCCGGCTGCAACACGACAGACGCCCTGATCCCGCAGGTGGATGTGGGCGAAGGCACTTTCCGCTCCCCTCCAGTGACCCAGTCGGATCTCGACTCCATGTCGGCGCAGACCGCGGTGATGCCGGTGGAAAGCGTGCCGCCGGGCCGCTCCGCCGCCTTCGCGGCACAGCCGAACATTTCGAGCCCGCCTCCGCAGCACGCCGCCGACAATGTCGGCTATAGCGACTACACCGACCCGGCCGGCACGCTGGAAGGCCAGGCAAACCGTCTCGCCGGCGGTGAAGCACCGGTACAGACGACGCAGCCTCAGGCGGCGCCCGCCCGGATCGCCCGGCATCAGGCACCGCCCGTGGAAGACGCGACGCAGGACAATGGCGGCGAGGAGCAGCCCACACCGGTCGAAACGACGCAGGCGCCCGCGCAGACGCAGCAAGCCGCCGCATCGCCTGCGGCAGCTGCGACCGGCTCGGGCGGAATCCGTTTTCTGCCGATCATCGGCGCGCCGGTCCAGGCGGTCACGCCGCTGTCGAAGCAGCTCGGAGCTTCGGCGCGCAGTCAGGGCCTCGCAATCAAGAGCTCGACCGACAAAACCAGCGACCATATCCTCAAGGGATATTTTTCAGCGCTCAACGACGGCGGCAAGACGACGGTCGTCTATGTCTGGGACATACTCGACGGCAGCGGCAATCGCCTGCACCGCATCCAGGGACAGGACTCCGTTGCAAACACGGCGGCCGACCCCTGGAGCGCCGTCCCGGCAGAAACGATGGAGGCGATCGCCAGCCAGACGATCGACGCCTATATCGAATGGCGTCGGTCGACCGCTGGATAGCGCCTCCGCTCGGGCTCCGCTTTCCCCCGCGCTTTCCGATTTTCGGCCAATCGGCCCGGAATCGCCGTCATCCTGGCCGGCTGGCGCAAAGTTTTTCGGATATTGAGCGTTGCGCCGCAGCAATCCCCTTGCATTCACCTTCAAGGACGCTAAAAAGCGGCCGATCAGCTCTGACAGCGGCCGTCCGCAGTGATTGCCCGCAATCGGAATGGCTCACGGAATCTGCGCGGAGAACCCACCCCCCGGACGACCGGACGTGGCCGCGCCAGCTCAAGGCGGACCGTCAATGAAGGTTTTCGCAGGCAATTCGAACCGGCTGCTGGCCGAAGCGATCTGCAACTATCTCAACCTGCCGCTCGGCAAAGCCACAGTAAGGCGCTTCGCCGATCAGGAAATCTTCGTCGAGATCGGCGAGAACGTGCGCGGCGAGGACGTCTTCATCGTCCAGTCGACCTCCTTCCCGACCAACGATCATCTGATGGAACTCCTCATCATGATCGACGCGGTCCGGCGCTCCTCGGCTCGCCGCATCACCGCCGTCCTTCCCTATTTCGGCTATGCCCGGCAGGATCGAAAACCCGGTCCTCGCACGCCGATCTCCGCCAAGCTGGTCGCCAATCTCATTACCGAAGCCGGTGCCGACCGTGTTCTGACCCTCGACCTGCACGCCGGGCAGATCCAGGGCTTCTTCGATATCCCGACCGACAACCTCTATGCCGTTCCGATCCTCGCGCGAGACGTCAAGGAGAACTACAATCTCAAGAACGTCATGGTCGTTTCGCCGGATGTCGGCGGCGTCGTGCGTGCCCGGGCGCTCGCCAAGCGGCTGGACTGTCTGCTGGCGATCGTCGACAAGCGTCGCGACCGCCCCGGTGAATCGGAAGTGATGAACGTCATCGGCGAAGTCAACGGCAAGGACTGCCTCCTCATCGACGATATCGTCGATTCCGGCGGTACGCTCTGCAACGCCGCCGAGGCACTGCTGAAGAACGGCGCGACCAGCGTCACCGCCTATATCACCCACGGCGTCCTGTCCGGCGGCGCAGTCGCGCGCGTCACCTCCTCGATGTTGAAGGAACTGGTGATCACCGATTCGATCCAGCCGACGACGGCAGTGCAGTCGGCGCACAATATCCGTGTGATCTCGACCGCCGCGCTGCTCGGCGAGGCGATCAGCCGCACGAGCCAGGAAGAATCGGTATCGAGCCTGTTCGATTGACGTTTACGACGCCGCGCGTCTCACCAGACGCGGACGTCGTTCATCTCTTGACGTCCAGCATGTATGATGCCGCCTCGCGGGCCGGCATGGCACTTTTCGCATAGGTGAAAGTGCCGTGCTCCTTGACCTCTCGCGCCGCGCTCATGAGTGCGGCAAGGGCAGCCCGAGCAAAAGAGCCGCCGACACTGATGCGCTTCACGCCCGCTTCCTGCAGTTGTTCCACTGTGTAGACCTGCCCGGCGAGCCCCATGACCACATTGACCGGGCGCTTGACGGCAGAGCAGACCGTTCGGATCGCTTCGATGTCGGGCAGCCCCGGCGCATAGAGGACATCCGCACCGGCCTCCTCGAACGCGACGAGGCGCCGGATGGTATCGTCGAGGTCAGGCCGTCCGCACAGGAAGTTCTCGGCGCGCGCGGTGAGGACGAAGGGGTGCTTGCGGGCTTCCTCTGCGGCAGCGGCAACACGTTCAACGGCCAGGCCGAACTCGAAGACGGGATCGGCGGCATCACCGGTTGCGTCTTCGATCGAACCACCGACGAGCCCGACGCCTGCCGCCAGTGAAATCGTCTCGGCACAGCACAGCGGATCCTTACCGAAGCCGTCCTCCAGATCCGCGGACACCGGCAATTCGGTCGCCTCGACGATATCGCGGGCATTCTGCAATATGACGTCGCGCGAGAGAGCCGCCGCCGAATCCCTCCGGCCGATGGAAAACGCAAGCCCCGCGCTCGTCGTCGCCAGCGCCTCGAAGCCGACCGCCGCGAGAATGCGCGCAGACCCTGCATCCCAGGGATTTGGAATAACGAAAGCGCCCTCGCGATCGTGCAATGCGCGGAATTTCAGGTGCTTGTCTTGCTGCTTGCCCATGCCCGCCATCCGTCGCTTGAAGATAACCAGCGATAGCATGAAACGAAAACACGCGGACAAATTTCCCGTAGTCAACCGCGGGGCTGCACCGGGCAAGCCTCGCCCCCACCAAACAGGCGCGAGCGGGTGAGGAACCGCTTCTCCCGGCCGTTATCCAGCGAAAACATGCCGCCCCTGCCGGGCACGACGTCGATGATCAGCTGCGTGTGCTTCCAGACCTCGTACTGACTCGAGCTGATATAGACGGGCACGCCGTCGATCTCGCCGAGCTTCACGTCGTTGTCGCCGACGATATAATCGTCCGCCGGGTAGCACATCGGCGACGAGCCGTCGCAGCAGCCGCCCGACTGGTGAAAGAGTATATCCGGATGATCGCGCCGGATTTCGCGGATGAGGTCGATCGCCGCATCCGTCGCAAGCACGCGCGGCTCCGTTGCTCCGTCGCTCACTTTGCATCTCCTCATTCGCAGAAGCCGGAAGGCCCCCGATGAAGCATCGGGAGCCCGCCGCGAGGATCGGGCCGGCAGGGGCCCGGCCGGATCAGAAGAAGCCGAGCGCTTTCGGGCTGTAGCTTACCAGCATGTTCTTCGTCTGCTGATAATGGTCCAGCATCATCTTGTGCGTCTCGCGCCCGATGCCGGATTGCTTGTATCCGCCGAAGGCGGCGTGCGCCGGATAGGCGTGGTAGCAATTTGTCCAGACGCGGCCCGCTTTGATCGCGCGGCCGAAGCGGTAGCAGCGATTGGCATCGCGGCTCCACACGCCGGCGCCAAGCCCGTAGAGCGTGTCATTGGCGATTTCCAGCGCCTCGGCTTCCGTCTTGAAGGTCGTGACCGACACGACCGGCCCGAAAATCTCCTCCTGAAAGATGCGCATCCTGTTGTGGCCGTGGAATACGGTCGGCTTGACGTAGTAGCCGCCCGAGAGATCGCCTTCGAGCACATTGCGCCCGCCGCCGGTCAGCACCTCGGCGCCTTCCTCCTTGCCGATTTCGATATAGGCGAGGATCTTCTCGAGCTGTTCGCTCGAAGCCTGGGCACCGATCATCGTTGCTTCATCGAGCGGATTGCCCTGCCGGATCGCCTCGACCCTCTTTACCGCCCGCTCCATGAAGCTGTCGTAGATGCTCTCCTGGACAAGCGCGCGGCTCGGGCAGGTGCAGACCTCGCCCTGGTTCAGCGCGAACATGGCGAAGCCCTCGAGCGCCTTGTCGAAGAAGTCGTCGTCCTCGCTGGCGACGTCCGCGAAGAAGATGTTCGGCGACTTTCCGCCGAGCTCCAGCGTGACCGGGATGAGGTTCTGGCTGGCATATTGCATGATAAGCCGCCCGGTCGTCGTCTCGCCGGTAAAAGCGATCTTGGCGATGCGCGGGCTGGTGGCGAGCGGCTTGCCCGCTTCGAGGCCGAAGCCGTTGACGATGTTGAGGACACCCGGCGGCAGGAGGTCGCCGATAAGTTCCGCCCAGACCAGGATCGACCCCGGCGTCTGCTCGGCCGGTTTGAGCACGACGCAGTTTCCCGCGGCAAGCGCCGGCGCAAGCTTCCAGGCGGCCATCAGGATCGGGAAGTTCCAAGGAATGATCTGGCCGACGACGCCGAGCGGCTCGTGGAAATGGTAGGCGACGGTGTCATGGTCGATCTCGCCGATCGAACCTTCCTGCGCACGGATGCAGGCAGCGAAATAGCGAAAATGATCGATCGCCAACGGAATGTCGGCGGCCATCGTCTCGCGGATCGGCTTGCCGTTGTCCCAGGTTTCGGCCCGTGCCAGAAGCTCCAGATTGTCCTCCATGCGGGCGGCGATCTTCATCAGGATGTTGGACCGCTCCGTCGCCGAACTCCGGCCCCATTTCTCCCTTGCGGCGTGCGCCGCGTCGAGAGCAAGCTCGATGTCGGCGGCGTCCGAACGCGCGACCTGGCAAAGCGTGCCGCCGGTGATCGGCGTCGTGTTGTCGAAATAGCGGCCCGCAACGGGCTCGCGCCATTCGCCGCCGATGAAGTTTCCGTATTTCTGCTTGTAGGGGTTCTCGACGATCTTCTGATGCAGCATGGACTTCCTCCCTTGGATGACAGCGGTGCGGTTGCTGTGGAAGGAGAGTGAGGCCGAACGCGCTTTTCCGGTAGGGCGGCGCCGCGGTTGATGGCACCGACTGTTTCAGAATTGCGACAGGTCGACGTCCATATCGATCAGTTGAGAGAAAGCCGCTTCATCTTGCGGTAGAGGGTCGCGCGGCTGATGCCGAGGAGATCGGCCGCCATCGACACATTACCCTTCGCCCGAGAGAGCGCGCGGCGCAGCGCCGCACGTTCGGCGTCCGGCAATTCGCCGCCCTCGCCAGGCAGGTCTTCCTGAAGCAGGTCGGAAGCCGGGACGCCGGCGGCGATACGCTCGTCGTCGAGTCCGAGCCACAGCCGGGCAGCTCGCGTCGCGCCGAGAACGAGATCGTCACGGTCGACCGCAAGCAGTGCAGGTCCCGTCCGATCGACCGGTACGAGAACGATGCGAGCGCCGACGAAAGCGCGGCGGAAAAGATTGGCCTCGATTCGCGCTGCGGCATCGCGCACCGCCTGCGAGAGGATCGAAAGCGTCGCCTCGGATGCGTCGTCGCGGCAGGTGGAGATGTCTATCGCCGCGGCGAGCTTGCCGCTCTCGTCGCGGATCGGCGCCGTCGCGCAGCTCAGGCCGATATTGCGGCTGAGGAAGTGTTGGTCGCGCTGGATGAGGACCGGACGCTCGTCCGCGATCGCCGTACCGATGCCATTGGTCCCGACGCTCGCCTCGCTCCACACGGTTCCCGACCACAATCCGATACCGCGAAAGTCCGCATCGTCGCCGCCGGCGCCGCGCCGTTCCAGCGCAACGCCCTTTCCGTCGGTCAGCAGCAGGCAGCACCCGGCCTTTCCGACCGTGGCAAACAGCCGGTCGAGCTCGCCTTTCGCCTCCGCGATCAGGACGCCGGAGCTTTCGCGCGCCAGCCGGAACTCGCTCTCGGAAAGCCGCCAGGGCGAACGCGCCTCCTCGGGCGCCAGGCCGTGCAGCGTCATGCAGCGGCGCCACGATGCAGCGACCGGCGAAGTCACCGCAGCGGAAGATTGATGTGCGATGCGGTAGACCCGCTCGGAGTGGTCCCTGATCGAAGGCATTCGCTCCCTCCCTGGATCGCGGCGATCGGGCCTGTCGGCCCGTGGACGTGATCAACGCTTGCAAGCAAGGCACACGGGCGAGACCCGCGCTCCCCTCCTCCGCTTGGACAGCGTTCTTCGGCGGAACCAGGCGCCGAACTCTCCCCCACGGCGCAATTCCCCCGGCCTAACTATAGGCATCGATGCTGCGGGAGGTCCAGCTAGACGAAGGTTTTTTCGCTCCGCCCTCGACGCGCGCCGTCAGATCGGTATCGACAGGCGTCGAGGATATGCTACTCGACAGGGAACCTCGCTTATCGCAACACCCGGTTGTCCGCCATGCTCCGAGATTTCTCCGTCCAAAGCCTCTTCATGGGCGTGCTGATTGCATTCGTGGGCTTTGCCAGCTCCTTCGCCGTGGTCCTGCACGGGCTCGCCGGCGTCGGTGCGAACGAGACGCAGGCAGCCTCCGGACTGATGGCGCTGTCGGTCTCGATGGGCATCTGCGCTATCGTCATCAGCGCCGTCACGAGACTTCCCGTCAGCGTCGCCTGGTCGACACCGGGCGCGGCCCTGCTCGCGAGTTCCGGCGCAGTGGAAGGCGGCTTCAGCGCTGCCGTCGGCGCCTTCCTCGTCTGCGGAGTGCTGATCATCGTCGCCGGCCTGTGGAAGCCCCTCGGCCGGATGGTGTCCGCCATCCCCGCGGCATTGGCAAACGCGATGCTCGCCGGCGTACTCCTGAGCCTTTGCTTCGCTCCGGTCAAGGCGATCGCCTTCAACCCGCTCTTGGGCCTGCCTATCGTTCTTGCCTGGGCCGTCGTCGGCAGCTTCAGCAGGCTCTATGCCGTTCCCGCCGCGCTCGTCGCCTTCGTTCTCGTCGTCGCCTTCGGGATCGAGATGCCGGAGGGCGCCGTGGCTGGGCTCTCCGCCGCGCTCGTTCCGAAGCTCGAGTTCGTTCCGCCTTCCCTCAGCACCTCCGCCCTGGTCAGCATCGCTCTGCCGCTTTTCATCGTTACGATGGCATCGCAGAACATCCCCGGCATCGCGGTCCTGAAGGTGAATGACTACCACCCCGATCCGGGTCCCCTCTTCGCCACGACCGGGCTTTTCACGCTGCTGAGTGCCCCTTTCGGCGGACATGCGGTCAATCTCGCGGCGATCACCGCGGCGATGTGCGCCGGCTCCGATTCTCATCCCGACCGCGCCCGCCGCTACTGGTCGGCAATCAATGCCGGTATCGCCTACGTCGTCTTCGGCCTCCTGGCCGGAGCCGTCACGACCTTCGTCAGCCTTGCCCCATCGGTCCTCATCGAGGCCGTTGCCGGCCTTGCGCTGATCGGCGCCTTCTCGGGTTCCGCAGTTGCCGCCTTCACGAATGCCGAGACCCGCGAAGCAGCCGCCATCACGTTTCTCGTCACCGCCTCGGGCGTCGGTTTCGCCGGCGTGTCGGGGGCCTTTTGGGGGCTTGTCGCGGGCGGCCTCATGCTGGCGCTCGCGCGTCTAGCCAAAAAGAGGGCCTGAAGCCGCGCCTTGCATTTGCGCCGGTTCTCGGTTATGGACCCCGCGTCCGCGCAGACACCCTTGGAGGCAACGCGGATGAAGCCGCATGGCGGCTTCAGGTTTTTCCGCATTCTTGACGGACGAACTCTCCAAACAACATAGAAAGGTCTACCTATGAGCGAAACTTACGAGCTCAAGGCCGAGACGCGCGAACGGGTTGGTAAGGGGTCCTCCCGTGAACTTCGCCGCAACGGTCTTATCCCGGCTGTCATCTACGGTGACAAGCAGGCCCCGCTTGCCATCGCACTCTCCACCAAGGAAGTGACGATGAAGATCCACGGCGGCGGTTTCATGACCACCGTTGCGACGATCAACGTCAACGGCGAAAAGATCCGCGTCCTGCCGAAGGACTATCAGCTCGATCCGGTGCGTGACTTCACCATGCACGTCGATTTCCTGCGCGTCACCAAGGGCAGCCAGGTATCCGTACAGGTTCCGGTTCGCTTCGAGAACGAAGAGAAGTCGCCGGGCCTGAAGCAGGGCGGCGCGCTGAACATCGTCCGTCACGAGGTCGAACTCAACGTGTCCGCCGACAACATCCCGGAATTCCTGACGGTCGACCTCACCGGCCTCAAGATCGGCGACACCGTTCACATTTCGAACGTCGCGCTTCCCGCAGGCGCGACCCCGGTCATCACCGACCGCGACTTCACGGTTGCCACGATCGCCGGCCGCACGCAGGAAGTCGAACCGACTGAAGAAGAAGCTGAAGGCGGCGAAGAAGAGGCTTGATCTCTGTTTCCGGCGGACGCCCTGTCCACGCCGGATCGCCCCGAATGAAAGAACCCGTCCCATTTTCGTGGGGCGGGTTTTCTTTTGCCCGTCAAATGCTGCCTCCCGCGCGCGAACCGGATAAAGTGGTATCGGAAATAGCCGTTGACTTTGGGTGATGACGGTGATTTTGGGCTGAGGGAACTGGGCGTGGCGATTGCCACTCAAATATATCGCCACAGGGCGAATGCAGGAGTTTGGCCGCATGCTGATCATCGCGGGACTTGGCAATCCCGGCCCGAAATATGCCGGCAACCGCCACAATATCGGCTTCATGGCCGTCGACGCCATTCAGCGGCGCCAGGGCTTTTCCGCCTGGTCGAGGAAATTCAAGTCGGAGATCTCCGAAGGCGAGATCGACGGCGAACGCGTCCTGCTGATGAAGCCGCAGACCTTCATGAATCTCTCCGGCGAAGCGCTCGGCGAAGCGATGCGCTTCTACAAGCTCGCGCCGAAGGACATCGTCGTCATTTATGACGAATTGGACCTTCCCGCCGGCAAGGCCCGGATCAAGACCGGCGGCGGCCACGGCGGGCACAACGGCATCAAGTCGATCGATGCCCATTGCGGCAAGGAATACCGCCGCCTGCGCCTCGGCATCGGCCATCCCGGAGTCAAGGATCTGGTCCACGCACATGTGCTCGGCGATTTCGCCAAGGCCGACCAGACCTGGCTGTCACCGCTGCTCGAAGCGATCGCCAACAATGCCGACATGCTGGTAAAGGGCGAGGATTCGCAGCTCATGAACAAGATCGCCCTGGCAACCGGCGGCAAGCCGGAGGCGGAAAAACCCGTCGCTGCGAAGAAGCAGGCGGGGCAATCCCATATCCATCAGGCGCGCGTCACGGCCCAGCCGAAGAAGCTGCCGGCGACGGGGCCGATGGCCGACATGCTCAAGAAGATGTTCGGGCCGAAGGGGGATTAAGGCCTTGCCGCGCGGAGGAGTCTTTCCAGTCCAAGGACTTGGCCTGGCTGGATTCCTGTGACAAGCACAGGAATGAGGAAAAGTGTGCGCGGTTTCGCCCGCATCCCGCTCCAACCGGGCAGGCCGCCGCCTCACTCCTCGGGCTCTGCGGTGAACAGCAGCGGAAAGCCCGCCTCCTTGCCGAGGTCGGTCGCTTCCTTGGCTTTGGTCTCCGCAACGTCCTTTGCACACACCACCACGACCGAAGTGCCCATCTTGTGGGCCGTCATCATCACCCGGTAGCCTGCCTCCTCGCTCATCCGGAAAACCGCCTTCAGCACCATGACCACGAATTCGCGCGGCGTGTAGTCGTCATTGACCAGCAGCACCTTGTAGAGCTTCGGTCTGTCGAGCTTGGGCTTGGTCAGGCGCTTTGCGGCTACATCATTGTCGCTCATGGGTAATCCGCCGTCGATGACATGAGAAAAGCGTTGGCGATCAAGCGGGCGAAGGTGGCAAACCGCCCACCTTTTTCCTCACTCCGCTACCGCCAATATCGCGCTCCGTCCCCCGGCATTCAAGTGAAACCCGGCTGCCGGAGCAAGCGGACCGGCGCGAAAAGCTTGACCGCCTCTCTCCTTTATCCCATAGCCACGCTCAAGAAATCAGGAACGACGGATTATAGCCATGGGCTTCAAATGCGGTATCGTCGGGCTGCCGAATGTCGGCAAGTCCACACTCTTCAACGCGCTGACCAAGACGGCGGCGGCGCAGGCGGCGAACTATCCTTTCTGCACGATCGAGCCGAACACCGGCGAAGTCGCCGTGCCCGACCCGCGCATGCGCAAACTCGCCGACATCGCCAAGTCGAAGGAAATCATCCCGACCCGCATCTCCTTCGTCGACATCGCCGGGCTGGTGCGCGGTGCGTCCAAGGGCGAGGGCCTCGGCAACCAGTTCCTCGCCAACATCCGCGAGGTGGATGCCGTCGTCCACGTGCTGCGCTGTTTCGAGGACGACGACATCACCCATGTCGAAGGCCGCATCCATCCGGTCGAAGACGCCGACACCATCGAGACCGAGCTGATGCTCGCCGATCTCGACAGCCTCGAGCGGCGTGCCGAACAGACGCGCAAGCGTGCGACCGGCAAGGACAAGGAGTCGATGGCGCAGCTTCCGATCATGGAAGCTTCGTTGAAGCTGCTGCAGGAAGGCAAGCCCGTGCGCACCCTGCTTTCCAAGCTCGACGCCGACGAGCTTCGCATTCTCCAGAGCCTCAACCTGCTCACCTCGCACCCGGTTCTCTACGTCTGCAACGTCGCCGAAAGCGACGCGGCGACCGGCAACGAGCACACCCGCGCCGTCGAGAAGATGGCCAGGGAACAGGGCGCCGAAACGGTCGTCATTTCGGCGGCGATCGAGTCTGAAGTCGCGCAGCTTCCGGAAGAGGAAGCGAAGGAATTCCTCGCGGCGCTCGATCTCGAGGAAGCCGGCCTCGACCGTCTGATCCGCGCCGGCTACAAGCTCCTCGATCTCATCACCTATTTCACGGTTGGACCGAAGGAGACCCGCGCCTGGACGATCCCTCGCGGCACCAAGGCCCCGCAGGCCGCCGGCGTCATCCATTCGGATTTCGAGCGCGGCTTCATCCGCGCCAACACGATCGCCTATGACGACTATATCGCCTATGGCGGCGAAAACGGCGCGAAGGAGGCCGGCAAGGCTCGCGACGAAGGCAAGGAATACGTCGTCCAGGACGGCGACGTCATCCATTTCCGGTTCAATACGTAAGCGCGGAACCGTTGCGAGCCAGGATCACCGCACGGCATGCAGCCGCGCGGTGATCGCGACGGGCAGCAGGCTCATCGCTGCGCGGCGCAGCGGCTGCCAGAAAATGCCGATCACGAGTACCGTCAGCCCAACCACCGCGAAGGCGATGAAGACGTAGGTATCGAGCGAGGCGCCGCTTTTCTGGAGGATCGTCCAAATGGCTGCGCCCAGCGACAAAAGGCCCGACGTCACGAATGCGCGGCGATCGATCACCAGACCGATCGTCATGAAAAGCGCCACGAGGAAAATAACGGCGGCTGACTGACCCAGGCCCCCCTCTCCTGTCCACCAAACGTCGCCCTGACTGGATAAGACGATGAAACCGAGCATCGCATGGAGTAAGGCCGGTGCTGCGGCGAGATGCAGCCAGAAGGCTATGTCGGAGCGCAGGGTCAGACGATGCGGGTCCGAGATGTCGTAGCGCATGGCAAGCGCAAAAATCGCCAGCGCCGCCACGAGAAGAATCGCTGCGACCAGATGGGGATACTGTTCCAGAACGAAGTCGACCCCGAAGGCTTTGTCCAGAGCGAGGAAAACGAAGGCGACCGCCACGGCTGCTATCGACAGCAGGAACAGGGCGAAAGACAGGGGAATTCTGTAGCGCCAGTAAAACAGCCCCAGAGGGACTGGAAAAGCGCAGACATAGGCCAACATCAAATAGGTCTCGTCCGTCCACGCAGGCTGTCCGGCCGCCATGACGTTGTACATTCCCTGCCCGACCCAATGAACGAGCGCCAGGGTCAGCGCAACCGCGGGCAAGGCCAGCCTCTGCCGGCGCACGAGTATTTCCGCCAGAAAGATGATTAGCGGCAGCACGGCGATCGTGCCGCCGATGCCCCAGAGCCCCACAAGCACGACCACCACGCCGATCGTGATAAGAATGTCGTGGAATCCGCGCAGGAAGCGCGGCTGCTCGCTCTCTTCTGCCGCTTGCGCATCGTGGCGTGTCTCGTCAGGGCGGCTTGCTGCGGCCATTGCGAGGCCTGCACTCACCCCCCGCGCCGAAAGAAAAGCATCAAGATCATTGACACGATCGGCTGATATGAGTCCCTTTTCGGCGGCTGCCGCCAGGGCCTTGTTCAAATCTGTCACGGGCGGATCCTTGCGGGAAAAAGCTGCAACGCGCAACTTTCGGTAAGGTGATCGCATGAACAATCGACATGCGCAACCTGGAAAATCAGCCGGACCGAAGCCACGTAAGGTCGGCCCTTTGTGCGTTCTCTTGGAACGCGCGTCGCCGTAAGGAGAGAATGAGGCATGCTTTATTTCGAGGATTTCACTCAGGGCCGGCGTTTCGACTACAGCCCGGTCCTGATGCAGGCCAACGACATGATCGCCTTCGCCAGCGAATTCGATCCGCAGCCCATGCATCTGGATGAAGAGGTCGGCAAGAGCAGCATTCTCGGCGGCCTCGCCGCTTCCGGTTGGCACACGAGCGCGGTCGGCATGCGGATGATGATCGAGGCCTTTCTCGGCGATTCGTCCTCGCAAGGGTCACCGGGGGTCGACTTCATGGAGTGGAAGAAGCCGGTCCTTGCCGGAGATATCCTTTCAGGCTTCAGCCTTGTCCTGGAGGCGCGCCCGTCGAAAACCAAGCCGGCAATCGGCTTCGTCAAATTTCGCAACGAGATCGAGAACCAGAGCGGTGAAGCCGTGGCGGTTTCGGAATGCTCCGTCATGTTTAGGCGCCGCAATGGGGAGGCGCGCGCATGATGACGCTGGAGGAGCTCTACCAGGCCGGGCGCAAGGTCATCACCGGCAGCCTGACATTCACCGCGGAGGACATCATCCGCTTCGCCCGCGATTTCGACCCGCAGCCCTTCCACGTCGACGAGCAGCAGGCGAGACAGTCGCTTTTCGGCGGTCTTTGCGCCTCCGGATGGCATACCAGCGCCGGCTGGATGCAGTGCTTCCTGCGGTTCTGGAAAGAGGAGATCCGCCGCCTTGCAGCCGAGGGACTGCATGCGCCGACGCTCGGCCCCTCGCCCGGGTTCAAGGAACTCAGGTGGCTGAAGCCGGTCTATGCCGGCGACACGATCACCTATGCGGTCACGTTACTGGAGGCCCGGATCGTCGCCTCGCGACCCGGCTGGCGGATCAACACGATCCTCTGCGAGGGCGAGAACCAGCACGGCGAGCCGGTCATCCGCTTCGAGAGCAAGGTCATCGAATTCGCTTGAATGGCCGGGGCCAGCTGTTCGATCCTGGCCTAGAAGCCTGTGGGCTCAATGCCCCTCGAATTCGATGAGCGTGCGCACATTGACGCCGAGCGCTTCGAGCTTCTTGCGCCCGCCGAGCTCAGGCAGATCGATGATGAAGCAGGCTGCGACGATGTCCGCACCCATCTGCTTCAGGAGCTTGGCGGCGCCCTCGGCGGTGCCGCCGGTGGCGATCAGGTCATCGACGAGGATCACCTTGTCCCCGGGAGCGACCGCGTCCCTGTGCATTTCCATCTCGTCCACGCCGTATTCCAGACTGTAGGCGATCCGCACCGTGTCGTGCGGCAACTTTCCCTTCTTGCGAATGGGTATGAAGCCGGCCGAAAGCTGGTGCGCAATCGCCCCGCCAAGGATAAAGCCCCGCGCCTCGATGCCGGCGATCTTGTCGACCTTGGTACCGGCATAGGGATGGACGAGCTCGTCTATCGCCCGGCGGAAGGCCCGCGGATTGCCGAGCAGGGTCGTGATGTCACGGAACATGACGCCGGGCTTCGGATAGTCCGGAATGCTTCGAATGGCGGAAATCAGTTCCAATTGAACAGCGGTCATGTGTGAATGCGGCCTTTGCTGGATCCTCGATTGCCACAGGCATAGCACCAACAAAGCGCCCGTTTACAGGATTTTCTTCGCTCGGGGTCCGAGCCGGAACAATTTGGCGAGAGCGCGGGTTGATGCTAGGCTTTTCAAGGGGAGGCTTGCCGATTGTAGGAAGGAGGAACACCATGCGCCTATTCGAATGCGGTTCGCTCGTCCCGGGTTGCGCTTGGCACACCCGCGCTGACAATGATGCGGAAATCGTGCGCCGGGTCGTCGAGCATATGCGCGAGACCCATGGCGAGACGATCATCCGCGAAAACATGGTCGACAACATCAAGGCCCGCATCGTCGACGAAACCAAGGTCGCCTGACCGCGGCCCGAACCGGTCTCAGCCCGACCGCACCATCGACTCGAGCCGGGCGACGAGGGTCGCCCGCTCGACCTTGAAGTTGCGCTCGACCCAGAAGGCTTCAAGCTCTGCCAACACTTCCCCCACCTTGGGACCGGCGGGAACCCCCAGTTTGAGGACATCGGCACCGTTCAACGGGAAGACAGGCCGCTGCCATTTTTCCGCCCGTGCAAGGAGGCGGTGAAAGGACGCGCTGTCGGCAAGGAATGCCGGATCGGTTTCGGCCTTGCGGCGTGCCGAGGCAAGCGCAAGCCTCAGCCGGACGACAATGCCTTCTGCGCCATGGCGATAGAGCCTGCGGTCGAGCGCAGCATCCGCAAGAGTAGCGGCGATTTCCGGCGCTTCGGCGAACCGGCCGAGGTAGGCGCTCTCCGCCTTGGACAGCCGCAGACGTTTGGCCATGGCTTCGAGCCGGTCGGCGTCGGGCGGGACCATCGCCGCAAGCCTCAGGAGCGGGTCCGCCTGCCAGGAAAAACTCTTCTCCGCAGCGATCAGCGCGGGGATAGCGTCGATGCCCCATTTTTCGGTCTCGGGCAGGATCTCGCTCAGCACACCTGCCTGCCGCATCCACAGGAGCGCACGGCCGGGGTCGTCGGCCGAAAGCAGCTTCTTCGTCTCCGTCCACACGCGTTCGGCGGAAAGCGTGGCGAGCTTCGCGCGGGCCTGGGCGCAGGCCCGCAGGCCTTCGGCGTCCGGACGGCCGCTGCCGTAATGGGCGAAGAAGCGGAAGAAGCGAAGAATACGGAGGTAATCTTCGGCCACGCGTTCGGCCGCGCTGCCGATGAAGCGCACCGTCCGCGTCTCGATGTCCCCGAGGCCCCCGACATGGTCGATGATCTCGCCGTCCGCACCGGCGTAGAGGGCGTTGATGGTGAAGTCGCGGCGTTCCGCATCCGCTTTCCAGTCGGTCCCGAAGGCCACTTCGGCGCGACGCCCATCGGTCGCGACGTCTCGGCGCAGGGTCGTTATCTCATAGGGAACACCTTCTATGACGAGCGTCACGGTGCCATGGTCGATTCCCGTCGGCACCGCCTTGATGCCGGCGCGCCCCGCCCGCTCGGTCACCTCCTCGGGACGCCAGGTGGTTGCCAGGTCGACGTCGCCGGCCGGCAAACCCATGAGGCTGTTGCGGATCGCGCCTCCGACGACCCGAACCTCGCCGCCATCGGCGTTCAACAGGTCGAAGATACGGCGAAGATGAGGAGCCTGAAACCAGCGCTCGGCGACAATGGAAGTCATGCATAGAGCCTTTCATAGAGCATGCGGACGATCCCCGCGGTGATCCCCCAGATGTTCCTTTCGCCGTAGGGCATGCGATAGAAATGGCGTTCAGCGCCCTGCCAGTGACTGCTTCCCCGTCCATGATTTCGGGGATTCATCAGGAACGACAACGGCACCTCGAACACGCTCTCCACTTCCTCCGGATTCGGCTCTAGCACGAAGCCGGGCTGAACCACCGCAAGCACCGGCGTGATGCGGAAGCCGGACATGGCCATGTAATGCGGCAGCCGCGCGACCGTCTCGACGAAACGCGGATCGAGCCCGATCTCCTCCTCAGCCTCGCGCAGTGCGGCGACTTCGATGGAGTGGTCTTCCGGATCCACCGCACCGCCCGGAAAGGCGACCTGGCCGGAATGCTTGCGCAAATTCGAGGTGCGCTGGGTGAAGATGACGTTGGCGTCTTCGCCGTCGTCGACGACCGGGACGAGGACTGCGGCGTCCTTCAGATGCAGGGACTCGAGATAGGATACGATGCCCGGGTTCAGCAGGAAATCGCCGTGATCGCGCCAGGCAGTCTCGATCGGCCCCCCCGCCTGCTGCAGCGCGCGGCGACGGAATTCGTCGGCGGAGTATGGGTGACCGTTCATCGGCACAAAGCTTCCAGCTCGGCCGCGGGCATGATCGGGAAGATCGCTCCGGCCGATCTGACGCAGAACATCTCCACCCCTTCCACCGCGATGGTCTCGCCGAGCTCGACGATGTCGTACATCACCGGTCGCGAGACGAGCGCTTTCAGCCGCCCGCGCACATGTAGATAGGGTTTGAGTTCGCGATTGTCGCCGTGGATAACGAAGCGCAAGGGATGCTCCGGGCCCGCCTCGACCACGTCGCCGACATTGGTGCGGAAGGTCAGCACATTCTCGCCGTCCTTCTCGGTCACGCTCATCTCCACGGCGATGAACGGCGCGTCGGCGACCCGGATGCCGACCTTTTCCACAGGCGTGACGAGATAGGTCTTGCCGTCCTCGTCCTTGCGAAGCACGGTCGAGAACAGCCTCACCAGCGGCTGCCGGCCGATCGGCGTGCCCATGTAGAACCAGGTTCCATCGCCGCGGATTTCCATGTCGATGTCGCCGCAGAACGGCGGATTCCAGCGGTCGACCGGCGGCAACCCTCTCGCCTCGCCGCCCGTCTGCCCGGCAGCGCGTGCGATCAGCGCCGCCAGGCCGGCCGCATCGCCCATTTGTTGAATCTTGGCTTCTGCCATTGTTCCGTCCCGTTTGGTCTCGATCTTGCATCCGAAGCATGACGCCGTTGCCTGCTGCATGTCCTTGTTCGTGACCGATCGGGGACAAACGCATGCAGCAGTTAAAAGTGCTACAGCAAGCCTTGCGCGTCTGATAAGACGCGGCGCTGTAGCGTCGGGTATGCACCACAAGCTCGCTTCGGCGCATATGTCCGCATTCGCGCCTGGAACGCAATGCTTCAGGCTTTGGTGTCAAGCTCACGAGATAGTGCGACGGCGGCGGCTTGTCAGCCGCCCCGCGGGGTCTAAATTGAAAAACAGGAACTGGACAGCCGGCATCGGCGATCGATCCAGAAGCGGACGACCGGGAGACTTGCAATGAGTGTAATGAAAGGCGCGACCGAACTGGCCGACGAAAAGGCGATCGTCGCCGCAGCCGAGGCGGCGCTCGGAGAGGTCGCGCTGGTCCGCGCCGAGATCGGCAAGGTCATTTTCGGTCAGGAGAGCGTCGTCGAGCAAACGCTGCTCGCGGTACTTTCCGGCGGGCACGCGCTGCTTGTCGGCGTTCCGGGACTTGCCAAGACCAAGCTCGTCGCCACGCTCGGCATCGTTCTCGGGCTCGACAACAGCCGCATTCAGTTCACGCCCGACCTCATGCCCTCCGATATCCTGGGTTCGGAGGTCATGGACCAGGACGCGGCAGGCCATCGCTCCTTCCGCTTCATTCCCGGCCCGATCTTCACGCAGCTCCTGATGGCCGACGAGATCAACCGCGCCTCGCCGCGCACGCAGTCGGCCCTGCTGCAGGCGATGCAGGAGTATCACATCACCATCGCGGGCGACCGCAAGGACCTGCCACAGCCGTTCCACGTGCTCGCAACCCAGAACCCGCTGGAGCAGGAAGGCACCTATCCGCTTCCCGAAGCCCAGCTCGACCGCTTCCTGATGCAGGTCGATGTCGGCTACCCCGAGCTTGCCGCCGAACGACAGATCCTGCTCGAGACGACCGGACTCGCAGAAACCGAGGCGCGGCCCGTGATCGACGCAGGCCGCCTGCAGCAGATCCAGGGGCTGATCCGTCAGATGCCTGTCGGCGAGAAGGTGGTCGACGCCATCCTGGCGCTCGTTCGTTCCGCACGCCCCGGCAACGGCAATGCCGACACCGACAAGAACGTTGCCTGGGGGCCGGGTCCGCGCGCCGGACAGGCGCTCATGCTCTGCGCCCGCGCCCGCGCGCTCTACGACGGGCGGCTTGCCCCTTCGATCGACGACGTCCTTGCGCTCGCCGAGCCGGTTCTCCAGCACCGCATGGCGCTGACCTTCGCCGCCCGCGCCGAGGGCATGTCGGTGCGCGACGTCATCGCCGGCCTGGTGAAGCGGGCCAAGGGCTGACGCATGGCCTCGATCGGGCACATTGTCGCGCGTACCCCTTCCGGTGAGGTCCTGTCGCGCGCGCAGCAGCGCGCGATGCTGGTGCCCGACTGTCTTGTCGAGGCCCGCAGGATCGCAAACACGGTCATCACCGGTTGGCACGGCCGGCGCAAGCGCGGTATCGGCGAGAACTTCTGGCAGTTCCGCCCCTACAGCGACGGGGAAAGCTTCTCGCGTATCGACTGGCGCCGTTCCGCCAAGGACGACCACACCTATGTCCGCGACCGCGAATGGGAGGCAGCGCACACGATCTGGCTCTGGGCCGATCTCTCGCCCTCGATGATGTACAAATCGACGCTCGGCGCCGTTTCGAAGGAGAGCCGCGCTCTGGTGCTGATGCTGGCGCTCGCCGAAATTCTCGCCCGTTCCGGCGAGCGGATCGGCTGCCCGGGCGTGATGGAGCCGGTTTCGGCACGCAACGCTGCCGAGCGGCTGGCAACGGCAATCATGCATAGTCCGCTTGCGGAGGGCCTGCCCGATACCGCAATGATCCGCGGCGCCAGCGACCTCGTTCTGATCGGCGATTTTCTCGACCCCGCCGACAGGGTGATGGAACGACTTGGACCGCTCGCCCGCCGGGGTCTGCGCGGCCATGTCGTGGAGATCGCCGATCCGGCGGAGGAAGTCTTCCCCTATGCCGGCAGAACCGAGTTCACCGATCCTGAAACCGGCGAGAAGCTGACCGCGGGACGTGCCGAGATCCTGCGCGAAGACTACCAGCGTGCCTATCGCGCCCGCCGCGACAGCCTCGGCACGAGCCTGCGCCATCTCGGCTGGACCTTCATTCCGCACAGAACGGATCGGGCGGCGTCGGAAGCTCTGGTCACGGTGCATATGCATCTTTCAGGCATGCCGGGCCGAGCGGCCCATGGGGGGCTTGCATGATCGGCGGCCTCTCCTTCATTTTTGCCAACCCCGCCATTCTGGCAGCACTCGTGGCACTGCCGGTGATCTGGTGGCTGCTGCGCATGACGCCCCCAAGACCTGCGGCCGAAATCTTTCCGCCGCTGCGCATCCTGGCTTCGGTGATGAAGCGCGAGGAGACACCCTCGAAAAGCCCCTGGTGGCTGACCCTTCTCAGGATGCTGATGGCCGCGGCTGTCATCTTCGCGATCGCCGACCCCGTCTTCAACCCGCGCAGCAATACGCTCGCGACCTCCGGGCCGCTGGCGCTGCTGATCGACAACAGTTGGGCAACGGCGCCCGACTGGGAGCGGCGTGTCGAAGCCGCCTCGGCGCTGATCGACGACGCCGAGGCGAAGGATGTCGCGATTTCGATCGTCTTCACCGGAGAGCGCCAGCACGACGCCACGCCAGGATCGGCGAGTACTGCGCGCAACCGGCTGGCGGCGGCCAGACCCGAGCCGCTGCCTGCCGACCGTGGTTCCGCAATCGCGGCCTTGCAGGCGGCCTTTGAAGACGCTCCTCCCGGAACGGTCGCCTTCATCACCGACGGCATTGAAGGGGGCGACGGCAAGACGATGGAGGCGCTGGCCGGGATCGGCGCGGCCGGTCTCAAGGTGATCGAAGCGGACGGCAGCGAGGCCGTGGCACTCACTACGACGAGCAACGAGTCCGGCGGCATGTCGGTGACGGCGAGCCGGCTGAAGACCGACGACGGCCGTTCCCTGCCCATCGTTGCGTTCGATACCCGCGGCCGGGCGATCGCCGGCGGGGCGATCGATTTCGCACCCGGCGCAGCAACCGCCAAGGGGATGATCGAGGCCCCGTTCGAACTGCGCAACGACTTCGCCCGCATCGGCATCGAAGGAGCCGCGACCGCCGGCGCCCAGCATCTCCTCGACGACGGCTTTCGCCGCCGTCGCGTGGCTCTACTGAGCGGCGAGGCACGTGACCTGTCGCAGCCGCTGCTCTCGCCGCTCTACTATATCAATCGGGCGCTCGCCCCCTATGCCGATCTCGTCGAGCCCCGCCAGAACGATCTTGCCGTTGCAATTCCGGAGCTTCTCGAGCAGCGCCCCTCGGTTCTGATCATGGCCGACATCGGCCGGCTGCCGGAAGAGACCTATCCTCTGCTTGCGAAATGGATCGACAACGGCGGCACGCTGATCCGCTTCGCCGGCCCCCGCCTGGCCGCCGCACCTGCCGACGATCCGCTCGTCCCGGTCACGCTTCGCCAGGGCGAACGGGCGCTCGGCGGCGCGCTCTCCTGGTCCGAACCGCAGCCGCTCGCCGATTATCCCGGCAACAGTCCCTTCGCCGGCATGGCCCGCCCCACCGACATTCTCGTCAAGCGTCAGGTTCTGGCCGAACCGACAGCCGATCTGGCGGAGCGCACATGGGCAAACCTCGCCGACGGCACACCGCTGGTCACGACTGCGACACGCGGGGCGGGCCGCATCGTGCTCTTTCACGTCAGCGCCGAGGCCACATGGTCGAACCTGCCGATCTCGGGCCATTTCGTTGAAATGCTTCGCCGCAGTGTCCAGCTCTCGCGCGGCGGCGGTATCGCCAGCGACGGCAAGGCCGTGAAGGCGCAGACCTTGCCGCCCTACCGGCTTCTGAACGCCGATGGCGTGCTCGTCGCTGAGACGGGCAATGCCCGTCCCCTCGACATCGTGCCCGGCAAGGCACCGGTCGCGACAGCCGACAATCCTCCGGGGCTCTACGGCTCCGAGGACGGCTTCACGGCGCTCAACCTCTTGCCGCGCGACGCCGAGCTCAAGCGGATCGACATGACCGCCGCCGGCCCTCATACCTCCGAGCGGCTGGCCGGTACGGAAAGCTGGTCGCTGAAGCCGGCGCTGATGACGCTCGCCCTCCTGCTGCTGCTCGCGGACGCTCTGATCGTGCTCTTCATGGGTGGCGTATTTTCACGCGCACGGATGGCAAGGGCCGCTTCGGCAATCATCATAGTCCTCGCCGGAACCGTCTTCCTCGCTCCGCCGGAGGCCTTTGCCGACGACACGCGCCCGGACGACCAGCGCATCCTCGAGCGGCTGGACACCACGCATCTCGCCTATGTGGTCACCGGCGAGGAAGAGGTGGACCGCCTTTCCGAAGACGGGCTGAGAGGCCTCACCGACTTCCTCACCTATCGCACCACGCTCGAGCCCGGCGCGCCCGTCGGCCTTGACATCTCCAAGGACGAATTGAGCCTCTACCCCATCATCTACTGGCCGATTTCCGCCAGCGCGCCCATGCCGAGCCCGCAAGCCGTCAGCCGAATCGATGCCTATATGCGAGCGGGCGGCACGGTCCTGTTCGACACGCGTGATCAGTTTTCCTCGCTCGGCTCTTCATCGAACGGAACCAGCGCGAACACCGAACGTCTCCAGGCGATCCTCGGCAATCTCGACATACCGCCGCTGGAGCCGGTTCCGGCCGACCATGTCCTGACCAAGGCCTTCTATCTGCTGACGAATTTTCCCGGCCGCTATACCGGCAGTCCGCTGTGGATCGAATCCCAGCTCGATAGTCGCGAGGAACCGAGCAACCGGCCGGCGCGACCGGGCGACGGGGTGACGCCGATCATCATCACCGGCAACGACTTTGCCGGTGCATGGGCCGTGGATTCGAACGGAGTCGCACTGCTACCGACCGTGCCGCCGGACGAAATGCAGCGCGAATACGCCTTTCGCTCCGGTGTCAACATCATGATGTACATGCTGACCGGCAACTACAAGGCCGACCAGGTGCACGTGCCCGCCCTGCTCGAGCGGCTCGGACAATGAGGACCCGGCGATGACAATCGATTTCTCGCCGCTTCTCGCCTGGCCGTATCTCGGGGCACTGGCGCTTGTCGCAGTTGTTCTGGCGGCACTCGGTATCTGGCGCGGCGTTCGGGGAGCCTGGATCAGGGCGGCGGCGCTGGCTGCATTCTGCCTCGCGCTTGCAAATCCCGTCCTCTTCCAGGAGGAGCGCGAACCCCTCTCCACCATCGTCGCCGTCGTTGTCGACCGCAGCCAGAGCCAGGAGAACGGTGACCGCCGCGCGCAGACCGACCAGGCGCTCGAGGGGCTCAAGGAACGCCTTTCCCGCTTCCCCCAGATCGAGGCGCGCATTGTCGAAGCCGCCGACGGCGAGGAAACCGAGGCACCCTCGACCAGGCTCTTCGGCGCCCTGACAACGGCGCTCGCAGACGTGCCGCCCGCCCGTGTCGGCGGCGCCATCTTCATTACCGACGGCCAGATCCACGACGTGCCGGACGTCAACCAGAAGCTCGGCTTCGATGCACCCGTCCACGCCCTGATCAGCGGCAAGCCGGACGAGTTCGACCGGCGCATCGAAATCGTCAGCGCCCCCCGCTTCGGCATCGTCGGCGAACAGCAGAGAATGACCTTTCGGGTCGTGGATGACGGCGCGGCTCCCGGCGGCAGCGCCGAGGTGACGATCCGCCTGAACGGCAACGAGATCGCCACGGAGCAGGCGGAGCCCGGCACAGACGTTCCGTTCAGCTTCACCGTTCCGCGCGGCGGCAACAACATCCTGGAATTCGCCGTCAATCCGGTTGCCGGCGAGGTGACGGAGACGAACAACCGCGCCGTGCATGTGCTCGACGGCATCCGCGAAAATCTTCGCGTGCTCCTCGTTTCGGGAGAGCCGCATGCGGGCGAGCGCGCCTGGCGCAACCTCTTGAAATCCGATGCCGCGGTCGACCTCGTCCATTTCACCATTCTCCGGCCGCCGGAGAAGCAAGACGGCACGCCGATCAACGAACTCTCGCTCATCGCCTTCCCGACGCGGGAGCTTTTCGTCGACAAGATCAGCGAGTTCGACCTCATCATTTTCGATCGCTACCAGCATCGTGGCGTGCTGCCGATCCTCTATTACGACAACATCGCCCAGTACGTGCAGAACGGTGGAGCGCTGCTGATCGCCGCCGGGCCGGAGCACGCCGGCGACGATTCGATCGCCGCGACCCCGCTTGCGGCGGTGCTGCCGGCAATGCCGACCGGCGTCATGAACGAGAAGGCGTTCTTCCCCCGGCTCTCGGAGGAAGGAAAGAAGCACCCGGTCACCCGCGGGCTCGAAGGGGCAGCGGACGAACCGCCGGCCTGGGGCCGCTGGTTCCGTACCGTCGACGTGGACAGGCCGCTCGGGCAGACGGTAATGGAAGCTGCTGACGGCAAGCCGCTGCTGGTCCTCAACCGCGTCGGCAAGGGGCGTGTCGCCATGCTGCTCTCCGACCAGGGTTGGCTGTGGGCGCGCGGCTTCGAAGGGGGTGGGCCGCATGTCTCGCTCTATCGCCGCACGGCGCATTGGCTGATGCAGGAGCCGGCGCTCGAAGAGGAGGCGCTCACCGCCCGCGCGATGGGCCGGACGCTCGAGATCACGCGCCAGACGATCGAAGGAGATCCCGGCCAGGCGACCCTCACCTATCCTTCCGGCCGGACCCAGGAAGTCACGCTCACGGAAGGCGAGCCGGGGCTCTACAAGGCTGAGGTCGAGACGAATGAAATCGGCCTCTTCGAAGTTGCCAACGACGAATTGACGACGCTCGTCCATGTCGGCAACGTCGATGCGCCCGAATTCAAGGCGGCGATTTCCACGGAGGAGAAGATCAAACCCTGGGCGGAGAAGACGAAGGGCCTGGTCCGCCGTCTGGCGAGCGCCGACGGACCCGTCGACCTCCCCTCTATCCTCCCGGTTCGCGGCGCCGTCCGCGTGGCGGACGATCAGCGCCTGTCGCTGCGCATGACCGACGAGACGGTGCTGAAGGGCATTGATTCCCTTTCACTTTTCGCGGGGCTCTTCGGCCTGGCGGCACTGCTCTTCCTCATCTCCGCTACCTGGTATCGCGAGGGTCGGTGAACGCCGGCGAGGCCACGGCTTCGCCATTCTCGGGCCGAGGACGACGAATAGCCGACGTCCAGAGATCAGGCAGCCGCCCCTTGCGCCTCCGTGCGCGCAGTGAGGCAGGTGGCGCCGTCATCCCGCCAGGCGATCACGCCTTCAAGCCGGGCGTGAACGTCCGGCGCGACCGGCACGACGAGAACCCTCGCGGGATCGACGGGACCCGGGAATTGGAGCGCGCCGTGGCGTACCTTCTCGAAACCGAGCGGCTGGTAATAGGGCGGATCGCCGACGAGGATAACCGCTTCGGTGCCCTTGCGGCGCGCCGCTTCGACTGCAATACGGACGAGTTCCCGGCCGATGCCCTGGTTCTTGTGCGAGGGCCGGACGGCAAGCGGGCCGAGCAGATGTCCTTTCACCGAACCGGCCGTTACCGGCGTCATCCGGACCGACGCGATCGTTTCGCCGTTATCGGCGCAGATGAAGGAGAGCGCCCGGTCATGGGGCCCCTGCTCGCGAATCCGCGCGGCGGCGCGGGTGAAGCGACCCGGCCCGAACGCCTCTTCATTGATGATTTCGATGGCTGCGTCGTGGGATGCGTCTTCGGTCAGATAGACGAGATCGTGCTTTTTCATGTGTCGAGAACCGGCATGCGAACGGACATGGAGGATGGCTCGCCCCGAATGGGCGTTTGCAGCATCAGCGTCGTCGCAGGCTTCCCGACAGGATCATTGTTGTGATCGTTCCCAGATGAAAGAGCTACCGTTTCGCCGATAGCAGAAAAATGCTGCCAGTCAAAGGGTAAAACGCACTGTTCGGAATTTCACATCTATCGGCCGCGGTTCTCAGCACTAATTATGACGTCAGCAAACGATCGAAAGGAGTTGGCCTATGGGTAGGCTCGTGAATGGCGTCTGGCAGGATGTCTGGTACGACACGCGTGCGACGAACGGTCATTTCAAGCGCAGCGAATCGCAGTTCCGCAACTGGATCACGGCAGATGGATCGCCCGGCCCTTCCGGCGAAGGCGGCTTCGAGGCCGAAGCGAGCCGCTATCATCTCTATGTGTCCCTTGCCTGCCCCTGGGCGCACCGCACGCTGATCTTCCGCAAGCTCAAGAAGCTCGAAGACCTCATCTCGCTTTCCATCGTCGACCCGCTGATGCTGGCCAATGGCTGGGAATTCAAGGGAGAGGACCGTGAGGGCGAGAACGGCGGCACCGCCGATCACCTCTTCGGCTCGCGCATGCTCTGGGAAGTCTATCTGCGCGCCGACCCGGTCTATTCCGGCCGGGTGACGGTGCCGGTCCTCTGGGATAAGCGGAAGAACACGATCGTCTCGAACGAGTCCGCCGAAATCATCCGCATGTTCAACTCGGCCTTCGATCGTCTGACCGGCTCGACGGCAGATTTCTGCCCGCAAGATCTGCGTCCCGAAATCGACGCGCTCAATGCGCGTATCTACGACGCGGTCAACAACGGGGTCTACAAGGCCGGCTTCGCAACCAGCCAGGCGGCCTATGAGGAGAGCGTCGCCGCCCTCTTCTCCATGCTGGACGAACTGGAGAACCGCCTCGCGTCGAAGCGCTATCTCACGGGAGACCGCCTGACCGAAGCCGATTGGCGGCTCTTCACGACACTCGTCCGTTTCGATCCGGTCTATGTCGGCCATTTCAAATGCAACATCCGCCGCATTGCGGACTATCCGAATCTCTACGGCTATCTGCGCGAGCTCTACCAGGTGCCGGGCGTCGCCGAGACGGTCAATATGCACCACATCAAGCAGCACTATTACCGCAGCCATACGACGATCAATCCCACGGGCATCGTGCCGGCGGGTCCGGTGCTCGACCTTGGAGCGCCGCACGGGCGGGATAGCCTCTGAACAAGGATGAGAGAAAATGGGCGCTAGCCGCTTGTCCCTTCGTCCGCTTGCGGGGGAGAAGGGACAAGCAGGCGCATGAGGGGGCGATCGGTCGCCTACCAGAACGTATCCGGCGCCGCGCTTCCAGCGAGCTCCGCCAGCCGGCGCCGGGTCGCAGGCGTCGTGTCCGCCGGAAGGTCGTCGAGCGGAAAGAAGCCCGCCGCGGCGATTTCGAGATCCGCACGCTTCGGCCGCTCCTGGCGGACATTATCGCAGCGGAAGAAGATGACGTGATCGCGCTTGCTGGTGCGCCGGTTGTAGTAGACCTGAAAGAGCAGCGGTGCCGTCGTCAGCACGAGGTTGCCCTCCTCCCTGAGTTCGCGGGCAAGGCCCTCCACCGCAGTCTCGTTGCGGTCGAGGCCGCCGCCGGGAAGATGCCAGCCCGGCAGATAGGAATGCCTTACGAGAAAGACCCGCCCCTCATCGTCGAAACAGGCAGCCCGCACGCCGAGCGTCATACCGCGCGCCAGGGCGAAATAAACATGGGCAAACCGCGTCAGAAAGCGGAGCCGCCAGGAGGGTATCTCCGGCCCGCGGCTCTCGTCCATACGCCTTCTCCTCACATTCACGGTTTCCGGGAATAGTCCATTACTGATTCCCCTTCCCGGGAATATGCGCTAGACGAGATTAATGTTCAAACTTGCGCATATATCCGATGTCCACCTGGGGCCTTTGCCCGATCTCTCCCTCCGCGAACTCGCCTCCAAGCGGATCACCGGTTTCGTCAACTGGCACAGGAACAGGGTGCGCCATCTCTTTCCCGGGACGCTCGACTGCCTGATGCAGGACATCGAGGTGCGCAATCCGGATCACCTGGCGATCACCGGAGATCTCGTCAATCTCGCCTCTTCGCTGGAGATCGAGGCGGTTACCGAATGGCTCGCGGAAGCGGGCGACCCCAATGAAATCTCGGTGGTTCCAGGCAACCACGACGCCTATGTGCCCGGCGCATACGAGAAGATCACGCATGCATGGTATCCCTTCATGCGCGGCGACGACGGCCCAAGCGGCTGGATGAAGAAGCATGCCTGCTTTCCCTATATGCGGGTGCGCGGCAGGGTGGCGCTCATCGGCTGCTCGACGGCCGTGGCCACGCCCCCTTTCGCCGCGAGCGGTTATTTCGGGCCGCGACAGGCGCGCGCGACGGTCAACCTCCTTCGCCAGGCCGGCGAAGCCGGATTGTTCCGCATCGTCATGATCCATCACCCGCCGATTCGCGGCGCGACCTCGATGCACAAGCGCATGATCGGCATCCGCCGTTTCGCTGCCACCATCTCCGCCGGCGGGGCCGAGCTGGTTCTGCACGGCCACACGCATCTCAATACGCTCCACTGGCTCAAGGGGCATACGGGGCCGGTGCCGGTCGTCGGCATCGCATCCGCCTCGCAGGGTCCCGGAGGCAGCAAGCCCGTCGCCGCCTACAATCTCTTTTCCGTCGACGGCGAGCCCGGAGACTGGCGGCTGACCCGGGAGCGCTACGCGATCAACCCGGACGCGACCGGCGTGGTGCTCGCCGAAACGACGTATTTCTGAAACGCCGGAAGCCTTTCGGTCCCGGCCGATTCAAGGACGCGCGGCGGCGTGGGGAAAACCGGTTGCCGGGGTGCAAAAACCTCTTTCCGTTCCGGCTCTTCCCTTGCAGACTTAGGACCAAATGTTCCATATCATTGATGGTGCGTCCGGATGGCGAATGGACGCGCGATCCGGCACGTTTTCCTGGAAGAGCAATGCGCCCAGCGGCAGAAATGAAGGATTTCAGACGGGATTTGGTCAGCCTGCTGCCCAAACTGCGCCGCTTCGCGATCACGCTGGCCCGCAATGCCAATGATGCCGACGATCTCGTCCAGGAAGTTTGCGAGCGGGCAATCGCGCGCGGTCACCTTTGGAATGGCGAAGGCCGGCTGGAAAGCTGGGTCTATGCGATGACCCGCAATCTCTGGGTGGACGAAATCCGCAAGCGCAAGGTGCGCAGCGCCGGTGCGGTCGACGTTTTCGAGCGGGACGAACCGCACGTCGAAGCAACAGCCGAAAAGGCCGCCTATGCCAATCAGGTGCAGAAGATGATCCTGTCGATGCCGGAGGGACTGGCAAGCGTCTTCCTCCTCGTCAATGTCGAAGGCCACAGCTACCGGGAAACGGCGGAGATCCTCGGCATCCCCGTCGGTACGGTCATGAGCAGGCTGTCGACGGCGCGGCTCAGGCTCGCGGCCATGTTGTCCGAAAATACGGAAAGGAGGGCCTGACCGTTGCTGCAAACGAAGGGGCTGGCGCTCGAGGTGCGGTTGTCCGCCTATATCGACGGCGAACTCGCGGAAAGCGAAAAATCCGAGCTTGACGCTCTTCTCGCCCGCGACGACGAGGCGAGGGCATTGCTCGACAAGCTCAAGTCGGGCAGCGCCTTCGGCAACGGGGCGTTCGAAAACTTCCTCCATGATCCGGTGCCGCTGGCGCTGGTGCGCCAGATAAAGCAAGGCCCCGGCATCAACCCGAAATCGGAGCGGGTAACGACGGCCAGCCTTCCAAGACGAAGCGCTCGCATCTGGCCGCGCATCCTCGCCGCTTCCATCGCCCTTTTCCTGCTCGGCGGAGCCGCCGGCTTCATTCTCGGCAGCGCCACGGACTTCGCCGAGCCGATGAACCAGGCCGATGACCACCCCTGGATCGACGATATCGTGGGGTCTCACCGCATCTATTCGCGCCAGAAGGAGCATCTGGTCGAGGTGCCGGGAACGCAGGCGGCCGAGATCGAGACCTGGCTTGCCGCAAGCGTCGGCGTGAGCTTCGCTGTCCCCGATCTCGCCCGCAAGGGATTATCCTTCGAAGGGGCGAGGCTCCTTGCCGCCAACGGCAGGCCGGTTGCCCAGCTCGTCTATCGCGACCGGGAGGGAGAGGTCTTCACTATCTGCTTTCTCAAGCAAGGCGACGGGCAACAATCCGGCGAATTCACCGAGACCATCCGCGGCGACCTCGGCTTGATATCGTGGCAACGGGAAAGCGTCTCATTCGTGATGATAGGTCCGTCCTCCGACCCCGCTCTGCAGGACCTTGCCGAAACGGTGGCGGCGAACATTTGACGCTGATCAAGACCGAGTAGCTGCCCCGCATAGAGCCGTCGCGACCTTCTGCCCCTAGGAGGCAGGGCCATCGCATATGAGCCAGGGTCGGGAGCGTTTCCGCGATCCACCTATCGAAGACCAGGCTAAGCGCTGCCCAGTTCCGTCTCCCCTCTCTCCGCGCGCGGAGAGAGGGTCGGGGCAAGGGGCACCTACCAGGGCAAGCGCGTCACTTCCCCATCACGTCCAGCACGCGGTTGGCAGCCGAGACGATCGCCTCCAGTGAGGCGGCCACGATATTGGTGTTGATGCCGACGCCGAAGAGCTTGCCGCCCGGATACTCGACCTCGACATAAGCGATCGCAGCGGCGTTCGAACCATGCTGCAGCGAATGCTCGGAGTAATCCGCCACCGAGAGTTCGACGCCGAGATAGATCGACAGTGCATTGATGAAGCCGTCGATCGGGCCCGTGCCCTTGCCCTCGATCTGTCTGGTCTCGCCGCCGTCCGTGATCTCGGCGGCAACGACGCGCAAGCCTTTGTGCTCGCCTACAGGGTAGGTGTGATGGTCGACGAACTTGATGCGCGCGCCCGGCTGCTCGACATAGCTTTCGATGAAGCGCTCATGGATGCGCTTCGAGGGCAGCTCCTTGCCTTCCTCGTCGGTGATGCGCTGGACTTCCTCACGGAACTCGATCTGCAGATTGCGCGGCAGATTGATTCCGTAGTCCTCCTGCAGGATATAGGCGATGCCGCCCTTGCCCGACTGCGAGTTGATGCGGATGATCGCTTCATAGCTGCGTCCGACATCGCGCGGATCGATCGGCAGATAGGGTACCTCCCAGGTCGGCTTGTTCGCCTGTTTGATCGCCTTCATGCCCTTGTTGATGGCATCCTGATGCGAGCCGGAGAAAGCCGTGTAAACCAGTTCGCCGACATAGGGGTGGCGTTCCGGAATGACCATCTGGTTGGAATATTCGTAGACTTCCTTGATCCGCTCGATGTCCGAGCAGTCGAGCTTGGGATCGACGCCCTGCGTGAACATGTTGAGCGCCAGCGTCACCACATCGACGTTGCCGGTGCGCTCGCCATTGCCGAAGAGCGTCCCCTCGACACGGTCGGCGCCCGCCATCAGCCCCAGCTCGGTTGCGGCAATGCCGGTGCCGCGGTCATTGTGCGGATGCAGCGAGACGATCAGGTTCTCGCGATTGTCGAGATTGCGGCACATCCATTCGATCTGGTCGGCATAGATGTTCGGCGTCGCCATCTCCACGGTCGAGGGCAGGTTGATGATGAGCTTGTTGTCCGCCGTCGGCCGGACGATCTCGATCACGGCGTTGCAAATCTCCAATGCCACTTCGAGTTCGGTGCCCGTGAAGCTTTCCGGCGAGTACTCAAAGCGATAGCCGCCGCCCGCTTTCGCGGCCATGTCGGTGATCATCTTGGCGGCGTCGGTCGCGATCTGTTTGATGCCGGCCACGTCCTTGCCGAAGACGACGCGGCGCTGCAGCTCGCTCGTCGAATTGTAGAAATGCACGATCGGCCGGTGCGCACCTTCAAGCGCCTCGAAGGTCCGCGCGATCAATTCCGGCCGGCACTGTACCAGCACCTGCAGCGACACGTCTTCGGAGACGTTGCCTTCCTCGACGCACCAGCGGGCGAAATCGAAATCCGTCTGCGACGCGGATGGGAAGCCGATCTCGATCTCCTTGAAGCCCATGTCCAGGAGGAGGTGGAACATGCGCGCCTTCCGGTCGTGACCCATCGGGTCGACGAGTGCCTGGTTGCCGTCGCGAAGATCCACGGAACACCAGATCGGCGCCTCGGTAATCGCCTTTGACGGCCACGTGCGATCCGGCAGCGCGATCTGCGGATAGGGCTGATATTTCACAGCCGCTTCGGGCATGCCGGTCTTGATGGAATGCGATTTCAAAATCATGTGCAGCTTCTCTTCGTCACTGGAGCGTAGCCTGCCGCATGCAATAGCCGATCATTCGGGACATTGCGATGGCGATGCCGCGGGGGCCGCGCGATTTGGTTCAGCTTTTCTGGATTTCGAGGAGCAGGTGCCGGCAAGGCTTTTCGGCCGCCGGGCGCTCCTCAGCGAACCCGGCAACCGCGGATAAGGCCGAGAAGAAGAAGGGAGGCGAAGGCGCGCGCAGGAGCACGATTGGCATCGTGTCCCGAAAAGATCGCTGCGATCTTGTTTGCGTCGGCCTCAGTCATGGAAAAGCCTATACACGGCTTGGTAAAGCGGAGCAAGAGTGCCCTCTCCTCGGGGTTTGGTCCGAGGACGAGCCCTTTCCCCGCGCGTGGGGGAAAGGGGTCTGAGGCGGCGCCTCGCCTCCCTTCGCCCCGCTTGCGGGAGAAGGTGTCTGCAGGCGGATGAGGGGCGGACGCTCTAGATTTCCGCGATGGAGGTGACGATGCGCGAAACAAGACCGTAGGCCTTCGCCTCTTCCGCACCGAGCCAGTAATCGCGATCTGTGTCCTTGGCGATCTTGTCGACCGGCTGTCCGGTCGCTTCGGAGAAGATCCGGTTCAGACGCTCGTTCATCTTGATGATCTCGCGTGCCTGGATCTCGATGTCGGAAGCCATGCCGCGCGTTCCGCCCGAGGGTTGGTGCAACAGGAAGCGGGTGTTCGGCAGGCACAGGCGCTGCTCCTTGGGCGCAGCGACATAGATGAGCGCGCCGGCGGATGCGACCCAGCCGGTGCCGATGGTCCAGACCTTCGGCTTCACGAACTTGATCATGTCGTGGATGCTGTCGCCGGATTCGACATGGCCGCCGGGCGAGTTGACGAAGAGGCGGATGTCGTCGTCGCTGGCCGCGGCAAGCGCCACGAGCTGCGAGCAGACCTTCTGCGCGAGTTCCTGAGTGATGGTCCCGTAAATGAAAATCGAACGCGACTTGAAAAGGTTCGCCTCCGTCTCCTTGCCCAAGGGCAATTCGGTCTTCTTTTCTTCCTGGTCGTCGTCGTTCCGCATTCTTCGGACTCCTCATGAAATGTCTTCCAACCAGATAATGCGACTCGACGGCGAAAACAATGCAAACGGCGGCGTTAACACGGTTCGAACCGCCCGCCTCGGCACGATGGTGAACAGGGCCCGCCAAATGACGTATGGACAGCCGGTGGGAGCCCAATAAGATCAGCGGATCATCAATGTCCGTATCGGGGCCCAGAATGAAGAAATCCGTCCTTCTCGCAGCCGCGCTCTTCGCCGGCTCCTCCGCGCCTGCCTTCGCCCATCTCGATCCAGCCGAACACGGGTCGGTGATGGCGGGTCTTTCCCATCCGCTGTTCGGAGCCGACCACGTTCTTGCGATGATCGCCGTCGGCCTTTGGGCGGCTCAGATCGGCGGCAGGGCGCTGTGGAGCGTGCCGGCTGCCTTTGTCGCGACGATGTTGCTCGGCTTCGTTCTCGCCCACGCCGGCGCTCCCCTGCCCCTTGTCGAACCGGCCATTCTCGCCTCCGTCGTGGCGCTCGGCCTGGTCGTCGCCATAGCCGTCCGGCTTGACGCGGCAACGGCTGCAGCCATCGTCGCGGCCTTCGCGCTCTTCCATGGCCATGCCCACGGTGGAGAATTGGGCTCGGCCGGCACCTGGTCGTTTGCAGCAGGATTCGTGATCGCAACCGCTCTTCTGCACATTGCCGGCATCGGTCTCGGCATGGGGCTCGCCCGGCTTGCGGACCGCGGCGTCGTCACTCGTATCGTCGGCGGCGCCACCGCCATAGCCGGCGCAGCCTTGATCCTCGGATGATACTGGTTCGCTCCGCGCTGCCGCAGGAGGCGGACTTTCTCGCTCAAATCGGCCTTGAAGCCTGGCGCAAAGGCATAAAGCCGCTTGTGCCGGCGCATGTTGCGGCGGCCACCGAACAGAACAATCCGTTTCTGCCGTTCGTGCGAGAACTGGGGCCTCGCATTCTCGTCGCTGAAGTCGATGGAGAAGCTGCCGGCCTCGGCGCCCGCGAGCACGATGACCATGTCATCAGCGATATCTGGGTGGCTCCCGCCTTCGAAGGACGGGGCGCCGGATCGGCCCTCATAAAGGCGCTCGAAGCGCAAATCGCCGAGCGTGGATACAGGCAAGCCTCAATCCAGGTGGCGGCCCAAAACGAGCGGGCGCTTCAGCTCTACCAGCGTCTCGGCTACCGAGTGCTTTGGAGAAAAGTCGCTTTCGACCCGATACTCCAGACCGAACTGGAAAAGATCGGCCTGTCAAAAGCACTTCGGCTCGGTCGATAGGGAATCCGTGCGAACCGGCGGGCGGCTCATCCCCAGGTCAGCGGATCCAGCCGAAGATAGAAAGCGAGACGATCTTCGTCCGGTGCCGAGATCCCGTGAATGTCGAAGAGGCAGTCCCGCGCGGTCTCCGCATCGCCGTGTCCGGTCCAGCTTTCGCGAGCGTTGCCAAGGAGGAGCGAAAAATCGACGTATCGATCCGCCGTTCCGAGCCGACTCAGATCGATAACGCCCGTGCAGCGGTGTGTATCCGGATCGATCATGAAGTTGGGCAGGCATGCGTCGCCATGGCAGACTACGAGACCGGAAGGCTCATCGATCAGGTGCCGCGGCAGTTCAGCGCGCAGAGCGTCGAGCAGTTCGCCCGGCGGAGTGTTCTGATCCTCCGGAGCCAGGAAATCCGGATTGACGGCATCGCGCCGGACGACATCCGCGGCCCGGTCGAACATCGACGCGAGTCGCCGCTCGAAGGGGCAGGATTCCGTTGGCAGTCCATGCAGCAGCTTCAATTGCCGCACGATCGACGGCCAGGCCCTCTTGAGGTCGACCACGGGGAGCTGGCTTGCCGGCACGCCCGGCAGCGCGCTGATGACGACGCATGCTTCATTCTCTGCTGCGATCCACTCGCAGACGGAGGGCGAGCCCAGGCGGAACGGCGCCAGCCACGCGACACGATCGCGCTCGCCCTCGAGCAGAGCCATGGCCTTACCGCTCGCAATCTTCGCATAGGCGCTACCGTCGCTGCGACGATAGACGCGGTCACCGGATTCGCCGTGACGAACCGGTGTCCATTCCCGACCCGCAGGCAGTTTCGGGAGTAGCGTTTCGTCACCGGCGTCGCGCCTGCTCATGAAACCCGCCATTGCAAATCAGCAACCGCCATCATCCCCGTCCGCGATAGGTCGGCACGCCCTGATCCGGCAGCCAGACGCCCTCGGGCGGGTTTCCCGTCTGCCAGAAAACGTCGATCGGGATGCCGCCGCGGGGATACCAGTAGGCGCCGATCCGTAGCCACTTCGGCGAAAGCAGCGAAACCAGCCGCTTGGCGATCTCGATCGTGCAATCCTCGTGGAAAGCGCCGTGGTTGCGGAACGAATGCAGGAACAGCTTGAGCGATTTCGATTCGACCAGCCAGCCGTCCGGCACATAGTCGATGACGATATGCGCGAAGTCGGGCTGCCCGGTCATAGGGCAAAGCGAGGTGAACTCGGGCGCCGTAAAGCGCACGACGAAGTCCGTGCCGCCGTGCCCGCTCGGCACCCTTTCGAGAACCGCTTCTTCCGGGCTCTGGGGCAGATCGACCTTCGTCCCCAGTTGTGAAAGTCCCGATACGTCAGTCTTGGTCATTTCCGTGATGCTCCACTAACTTTAACGCGCACCCCGTGCGCCTTTTCGCCTTCCGGTTCGACGTGGATGGCGATCTCCGCGCCCGAGTGCACGACGCGAATCGCCTCCTCGATCCGGTCGCAGATATCGTGCGCGTCACCGACCGCCATCGCCTCCGGCACGACCATGTGAAAATCCACGAAAATCGCCGGGCCCGCCTGACGCGTCTTCAGATCATGGACCCCGAGAGACCCGCCGGCATTAGCCGCGATCGCCGCCTTGATCGCCTCCTCCTCGTCCGCCGGCACCGCTCTGTCCATCAGCCCGTCGACGGAGCGCGAAATCACCTTCCAGCCCTGGAAGAGGATGTTGCCCGCGACGATCACGGCGAGCAGCGGATCGAGGATCGCGTAGCCGGTGGCGATGGCGAGAAGAAGGCCGACGAGCACGCCCACGGAGGTCACGACATCGGAGAGAATATGCTGGCCGTCCGCACGCAAGGCCGGCGAGCGATGGCGGCTGCCGGCGCGGATAAGCACATAGGCCCAGATCGCATTGACGACGCCGGCGGCGAAATTGATGGCGAGGCCTAGCGTCGGTGCATTCAGAAGCACCGGTGCCATCATTTCGGGGATGGCTTCCCAGATAATCAGCAACGCCGCCAGGACGATCAGCACGCCTTCGATGACCGCGGAGAAGTATTCCGCCTTGTGATGCCCGAAGGGGTGATCGGCATCGGCCGGCTTTGCCGCATAGCCGATCATCGCATAGGCAATCACCGCGGCGACCACGTTGACGGAGGATTCCAGCCCGTCGGACAGGAGCGCCACCGAGCCCGTCACCCACCAGGCGAGCATTTTAAGACCCATCACGCCCAGCGACAGGGGGATGCCCCAGAAGGCGAGTCGCAGGATGGTACTATTGTCGGTTCCGGTCATCGTCATTCCTCCTGCAGATGCAAACGAGTTGCAGATGCAAGGCCATTCAAATGCAAAACCGCCCGCGCGGGTTTTCGCGCAGGCGGATCATGGGCGCCATATGGGCGATTACGGGCCGCTTGTCAAACGGTCGAATGCCTCCGGCCGATACAGCCGACGCGCAAGAGGTCAGGCTGCCTTGGTCTTCGCCCGCTTGGCGAGATGGGCAACCACGTTCTCGATCATCCGCATGCCGGCGTCACCGCCGAGCGTCATGATCGATTCCGGATGGAACTGCACGGCCGCCACCGGCTCCTTGCTGTGTTCGATGCCCATGATCGTACCATCTTCGCTTTCGGCCGTGATCACGAATTCGCGCGGCAGGTTGGACGGATCGGCGAAAATCGAATGATAGCGCCCGACCGTCACCTCCTTGCCGAGGCCGGAGAAGACGACACCGGGTTCGAGCACGCGGATGCGCGAGGGTTTCCCGTGCATCGGGATCGCCAGTTGACGAAGATCGCCGCCATAGGCCTCCGCGAGCGCCTGCAGCCCCAGGCAGACGCCGAAGATCGGCAGGTCCCGCGTCCGCGCCTTCTTGATCGTCGCCTTGCAGTCGAAGTCCTTCGGGGTGCCGGGACCGGGCGAAAGCACGACGAGGTCGGGCTTGACCCGGTCGAAGATTTCCTCGGCCACGGGCGTGCGCACGGTGGTGACAGTCGCGCCCGTCTGGCGGAAGTAGTTCGCCAGGGTATGGACGAAGCTGTCCTCGTGATCGACGAGCAGGATGCTCACTCCGGCGCCAACGGCAGCGACATCGCGCGCGGCCTTGGCGCTGTTTGCAGATTTGGCGTCGCGGATGGCTGCAATCATGGCAGAGGCCTTCAGTTCGGTTTCGGCTTCTTCTTCTTCCGGATTGGAATCATAGAGGAGCGTCGCACCCGCCCTCACCTCGGCGATCCCGTCCTTGATGCGGATGGTACGCAAGGTCAGCCCGGTGTTCATGTCGCCGTTGAAGCCGACCATGCCGATCGCGCCCCCGTACCAGGCACGCGGGCTCTTCTCGTGGCTCTCGATGAAGCGCATGGCCCAGAGCTTCGGCGCTCCGGTAACGGTCACCGCCCAGGCGTGGCTGAGGAACCCGTCGAAGGCGTCCATATCGTCGCGCAGGCGCCCCTCGATGTGATCGACCGTGTGGATCAGCCGCGAATACATCTCGATCTGACGGCGACCGATCACCTTGACCGAGCCCGGCACGCAGACCCGGCTCTTGTCGTTGCGGTCCACGTCCGAGCACATGGTGAGTTCGGACTCGTCCTTCTTCGAGTTCAAGAGCTTCAGGATCTGCTCGCTGTCTGCGATCGGATCGTCGCCGCGCTTGATCGTGCCGGAAATCGGGCAGGTCTCGATGCGCCGGCCGGAAACGCGCACGAACATCTCCGGCGAAGCACCCACCAGGTATTCCTGGTTGCCGAGATTGATGAAGAAGGAATAGGGCGACGGATTGATCGCCTTCAGCCGATTGGAAATCTCGGACGGGCGGCTTTCGCAGCGCTCGTAGAATTTCTGCCCCGGCACCACTTCGAAAAGATCGCCGCGACGGAAGCTTTCCTTCGCCTTGACGACCAGTTCGGCATATTCGCCCGGGCGGTGATCCCCGTGCGGCGGGATGCTGTCGACGCTCAGGAACGGCTCGGGAGCGATGTCCCCTGCCTTGCCCTCGGTCGAAAGGTCCTCCCTGGCGAAATCGTAGCGGTCGATCCAGGCCTTTGCCGCATAGTGATCGACCACCAGGATTTCGTCCGGCAGGAAGAGAACCATGTCGCGCTGGTCGTCCGGACGCGTAAGCTTCAGTTCGATCGCATCGAACTGGAAGGCGAGGTCGTAGCCGAAGGCGCCATAGAGGCCGAGGTTCGAGTCCTCCTCCGAATGAAAGAGGTTCGTCACCGCGCGAAGAACCGTAAAGACCGTCGGCATCTTCGACCGCTCTTCCTCGGTGAAGACACGATCGGGCTCGTTGATTGTGAGGTCGAGACGACGGGGCGCAAGCGCGCCGAGCGTAATGTCGGCAACGGACTTCAGATCCTCGGCGATCAGTGCCAGCAGCACTTCGCCGCGTTCGTTATAGGCTTCGATCCACAGCGAGCGACCGAAGGAGGAGATGGCAAGCGGCGGGTCGACCACCGCAGTGTCCCAGCGGGTATAGCGGCCGGGATATTCGTAGTTCGAGGAGAAGACCGCGCCGCGGCGTTCGTCGAGCCTGTCGACATAACCGGCGATCGCGTCGCTGTAGGATGCCTCGCGCCGCCTGCGGGTGACGACGATGCCGCCCTTCGTGGTATAGCTCTCCGCGCCGTCTTCCAGAATTACCGCTGCCATTCGTCTCGCTCCGTAAAAGCCCGGTCTTTCCACGCGGCCAGAATACGAAAAAAGCCGCCTCGAAATCTCCGGGCGGCTCCATCTCTCAATCACGCATGACTGGTCAAGGCCGCCTCAGCGAGCCCACCACCAGATCGAAATGTTCTGCATGTTTGCCATGGGCGGAAGTGTTAGCGCGGCTTGCAGTGGCGCGCAAGCGGGAAATCTTGGAACTTATCTGGGCCAATATCAAAAATGAGGGTGGCTACAACGGCCACCCTCCAGGCGTAATCAGAATCGCACTAGAAGCGCTGCGTCAACGAGAACTTGAACGTTCTTCCGGGCTCGGAATAGAACGCTTTGCCCGCATCCGGAGGTGTCACGTCGCGAATTGAAATCGCGTCGTAGTATTCTTTGTCGAACAGGTTGTAGATACCGGCACGCATCGTCAGCCCTTCGACCGTTTCCGGCTTCCACCAACCGGTGAGATCAAATATTCCGTAACCAGGCGCTCTGAACTTGGCGTCTGATCTATACGAGACTTCCTTCGCTGCGATCATAGCAAGTTCCGTTCCCCACGTTTCGGTCTCATAGCCAATCGCAAGGACACCTTTAAGAGGGGCTACGGAACCAAGCCGTTCGTTGGTACCCAGGTCTTTTCCAAGTGCATAAGTCACAGAGCCGCGGAAAGAAACGCCGAAATCGAAGACCTTGTGAGCGGCGAGTTCAACGCCAGATATCTGCACGCGATTGCGGTTCACATATTGCGTGATGCCAAAGGGGTAGTTGATTCGATCCTGAACCGGCGCATTCACGGAATCGATGAAATTACGATAGCGATTGTAGAAGCCGGTAATGCGGCCACCGAACTCGGAGTCGCCGATATTTGCGCCGACCTCGAAGCCACTGCTCGTTTCGGGCTTCAGATTCGGATTGCCGAGCCGGAGGTAAGTACCCGGTGCACCGTAATCGAGGTATAGCTCGGTTGCCTCTGGCTCGCGGAAAGCCATCGCCCACTGCGCAAAGAGCTCGAAGTTATCTGCGGCCTGATACTTGGCCAGCAGCTTCGGTGACAATGCATCGGCATCCTGTCCGTCGGGCAAACCGTTGTAGTTCGGGTTACGTGTGTAGGCAGCGGTTTCCTGCGGCGAATGCTCATACCAGTCATATCGAAGACCAGGCGTAAGGGAGAAGCCGGTTTCTCCGAATGCGATTTCATCCTGAGCGAAAATGCCGAAACGCTTGCTGTCGACATCCGGCATGTCGGATTGGTTGGTATGAAGGAAGTTGCACGAATCGCGCGACGGGTAGGGCCCAGGTCCGCAGTTGTCCCGACCGGATGAATATTGCGTCACCGTATTGATGTAGAAGTCTCCGCCCAGCGTAATCGTGTGATGGAAGTAACCGGAATCGAAAACCTTTTCGACATAGCCAGCACTACCAAAACCACGATCCTCGACCTCGCTCAGACGCCGGTAATCACCGATTGGTCGGGAGTACCGCATGCCGTGCGTTCCATTCCCACGTACGAGATCCTGCCAATAGAATACGGCATTGGCCGCATCGAAAAGCGCGCGGTCATCCGTGGCCTCGAACTCGTAGTTCAGCGAGATGCGGTCGCGCTCGTTGGCTTCAGTACCGTTCCACTCGCCTGGCCGATAGGGCGAGCCGGTCTGCGCACGCCGAAGATCGATGTCTTTGTCGCGATCGAAACGTTCGCCGGTCAGCGTAAAGCTATGCCCGCTGTCCGTGTACTGCTTCACTTTGACAAGCATGTTCTTTTGGTCGAAATCTGCCGGATTAGCCTCCGTCCGAGCGGATCCATAGCTGCCGTCATCGCCGTTGGTCTGGAGCTCGTTTCCTCTTCTATAGCCTCCCTGGACTAAGATTGCAGTGTTGTCGTAGCGTGCAGCCACTGCGGCGGAGCCGCCAAGGCTCTCGTCGTCGCCATCATAGGTGAACTTGAAGATACCACCCCAGCTCTTGCCCTCGCCAATCAGATCTTCCGGATCAAGGGTGCGCAAAACTACGGCGCCGGCAAGTGCGCCACCACCTGCGCGGCTCGAATCCGCCCCGCGCACGATATCAACGCTCGACAACTCATTGAAGTCGAAGCTGTCGATGCCTCCGTCTGCATCCCTTGCACCATCATCGAGAAACGGTATTGCGATGCCGTCAATGGTCGTCAATACGCGTGGACCGTCGAGGCCGCGGATGTTGACGCTACCGTTGGCCCGATTGAAGTACACACCAGGTTCGAGTGTCCTGCCCAGATCTTCGAAGCTCGTCACCTGGTTGTCATCGATTTGCTCTTCGGGGACGTGCGAGGCGAGCGGCGTATCCGCCACGCCCTCCTTCCCGCCCCCCTTCACGGAAAGCTGCTTCAATACGGTCACGCGCCCCTTCTTTTCGGCGGCGCCCTGCGGCTGCCCGGTGGATTGCGCATGAGTAAGTGTCGTGCCCGCGAGGGTAGCGAATGCCGTGCAAGCCAAAAGTGCCAGGCGATGATGCCGGTTTAGCATGGACCAGTCCTTTGAAAGTGTTGGCCGGGCTTGCTGTTGAGCGCGAACTCAAGGGCTGGCTGGGCTGGTAGGGGGCGGCAATTTCCGCCTTATTTCAGCCACATACGAAAACATGAGTGTTATTGTCAATATATATCTGGGGGTTCTTCCTCATCTTCATGCCTGCGGTGCGGCCCCGTCCTCAGTTTCAGCACAATTTGAAACAGGATCGTTCCCGGTGCGTTTCGCCGTCTGGGGCTGCAGAAAAGCCCGGGGCTGCAGAAAAGATGGAGAGGACCTCATGCGCCACGCCGGAATCATTCTGATCTCCGCGTTTCTCCTTTCGGGAGCGGCCTTGCCGAAGACCGGACCGGTACCCGAGCCGCGTCCCTCCGCCGGCAGCGGCCAGCCGACGCCCACGCCCAAGCCCATTACGCCGCCGCCGGGTGATGCTGGCAGCCTGGAAAAATCCGGCGGAGAAAAGAAGGACGGCGCGCGGGCAGCGCAGGAATTGCCTCCGAACTGGAAGGACGACGCCCTCGACGTCGGCCCTGTGCTGACGATCGAAAAGGAGAGTCCCCAGGAATATGCATCCTGTCTCTCGGAATTGCAATCGCTCGGCACCGCCTTTGCCGAGGTCGATGGCATCGACGACGGCAAGGGCTGCGGCATCGACAAGCC
This sequence comes from Sinorhizobium sp. M4_45, assembly GCF_002885915.1. Lineage (NCBI taxonomy): Bacteria > Pseudomonadati > Pseudomonadota > Alphaproteobacteria > Hyphomicrobiales > Rhizobiaceae > Sinorhizobium > Sinorhizobium sp. M4_45. The sequence continues at coordinate 205,296 of NZ_NWVE01000001.1, read as the reverse complement.
GATTAGGGTCAGTGCGATACTGCCCGACGTGACGCTGAAGCCCGAGGGGGTGATGCGCTGCAAGGCGGCGCTGGCGCTCGCGCGCTGGACGAAGGAAACGGCTGCACCGGCCGCCAGAAGCGCCTTCGGCGCCGAGACCCGCATCGTCGCCTTGAACCAGGCATCAACCTATATCTGCCGGCTGAGGAACAATGCAGAGACCGGCAAGATATCTGAACATGCGCGCGGCAACGCGGTCGACATCGCCTCGTTCACGCTCAGCAACGACAAGACGATTGAGATCCAGCCCCGCGACGAGGACGGTACCCTCACCGGCGCGTTCCAGCGGGCGGTCACGGCTTCGGCCTGCCTGTATTTCACGACCGTCCTCGACCCCGGCAGTGACGCGGCGCATGAAGATCATCTGCATCTGGACGTTATCGAAAGAAAGAACGGATACCGCTATTGCCGCTGAGGAGGCGCGCGCCCCTCAACCCGCTGCCGCGACCTTCTCCCCGCATGCGGGGAGAAGGGAATTGCGGCGAGCGCCCGCGGCAGAGCCGCCTCAAAACAACCCCTCGATATACCCCTGCTCGTTCAGCCGTATCCGTTCCGAAGAAGGCACCTTCGGCAGGCCGGGCATCGTCATGATCTCGCCGGTGATGACGACGATGAAGCCGGCGCCGGCAGCCAGCCGGACCTCGCGGATCGGCACGGTGTGGCCGGTCGGCGCTCCGCGCAGGTTCGGGTCGGTGGAAAAGGAATACTGCGTTTTAGCCATGCAGATCGGCAGATGGCCGTAGCCCTGATCTTCCCAGGTGCGCAGCTGATCGCGAACCACCTTGTCGGCGATCACCTCGCTCGCATGATAAATGTCCTTGGCGATCGTTTCGATCTTTTCGAAGAGAGGCATCTCGTCCGCGTAGAGCGGTGAGAACTGCGAATGGCCGGCATTGGCGAGGTCCACGACCCTGCGCGCGAGCTCCTCGATGCCCGCCGAACCCTCGGCCCAGTGCTTGCAGAGAACCGCTTCGGAGCCGAGCGTGCGGACATAGTCCTTGATCGCACGGATCTCGGCCTCGGTATCGGAGGTGAAGTGGTTGATCGCGACGAGCACGGGGACGCCGAATTTCTTGACGTTCTGGATGTGGCGGCCAAGGTTCGGGCATCCCTTCCTCAGAGCCTCGACGTTCTCCCTGGCGAGATCCTCTCTCTTGACGCCTCCGTTCATCTTGATCGCCCGGACGGTGGCGACGATCACCGCTGCATCCGGCTTGAGACCTGCCTTCCGACACTTGATGTCGAAGAATTTCTCTGCGCCGAGATCCGCTCCGAAACCGGCCTCGGTCACGACGTAATCGGCAAGCTTCAACGCCGTCGTGGTGGCCACGACCGAATTGCAGCCATGCGCGATATTGGCGAAGGGGCCGCCGTGTACGAAGGCGGGATTGTTCTCGAGCGTCTGCACCAGATTCGGCTGCATCGCGTCCTTGAGCAGCACCGCCATCGCCCCGTCGGCCTTGATGTCGCGTGCAAAGACGGGGCTCTTGTCGCGGCGGTAGCCGATGATGATGTTGCCGAGCCGCCTCTCCAGATCCTTGATGTCCATCGCGAGGCACAGGATCGCCATGACTTCCGAGGCGACGGTGATGTCGAAGCCGGTCTCTCTCGGATAGCCGTTGGCGACGCCGCCGAGCGAGCCGACGATCTGGCGAAGCGCCCGGTCGTTCATGTCCATGACCCGCCGCCAGGCAATACGGCGAATGTCTATCGCCTGTTCGTTGCCCCAATAGATGTGGTTGTCGATCAGGGCAGCGAGAAGATTATGCGCCGACGTAATGGCATGGAAATCGCCGGTGAAGTGAAGGTTGATGTCCTCCATCGGCACCACCTGGGCGTAACCGCCGCCCGCCGCCCCGCCCTTGATGCCGAAACAGGGGCCGAGCGACGCCTCGCGAATGCAGACGATCGCCTTCTTGCCGATGCGGTTCAGGCCGTCGCCGAGACCGACGGTCGTCGTCGTCTTTCCCTCGCCCGCCGGCGTCGGGTTGATGGCGGTCACCAGGATGAGCCGGCCGTCCCTCTTTTCCTGCTGCGCCGCAATGAACTCGGCGCTCACCTTGGCCTTGTCATGGCCGTAGGGAAGCAGATGCTCCGGCGGAATGCCTAGTTTCGCGCCCACCTCCATAATCGGTTGCTTGCGCGCGGCACGCGCGATCTCGATGTCGGACTTTACCTCTCCCACGGCTTCCCCCCAGTTTGCCTCGCGCACCCCGCCTCCTCCGCGGGGTACGCAGGTTCCATTCCTTCGCCTAGGCTCGCACGTCGCCCGTCAACGGGCAAGAATGTCGCGCATTTCCACGAGGTTCGACCGGACGCGGAGAATGTAGAAGCCCATCGTCGCGAGATGGGTCGGCATGATCCAGCCGTCCTCGCGGCCGTTCGAAATGATGAGCGGCTGGATTCTGAGCGCAGCGCGAAGCTGCTTCATCGTCTCGGTATAGATCGGCCCCAGGCCACGTTGGGTGACGACATTCTCGAAATCGGCACCGGCAGCCGAGAGAATGCCGTAATAGCCGTAGAGCTGGCCGAAGGCGAACCAGAAGCGGTCGTCGGCCCGCGTGTCGAACCAGCCGCCATTGTGGAACTCCGATCGTTCGCGGATGATCGCCGAGGTGTTGCCGAGATCATTGGCGACGCGATCGAGGAACTCGACCATGTTGTCGGACCGTCCGTCGAAGATCGCCTCGCACTTGCCGAGCGAGACGTTGAACTTCCTCAGGTCGCGCATCGCCGAACGATAGAAGCTGGGCGTCGGGGTCTTCGGACCAAAGGGGTTAAGGCCGAAATACCAGGTTTCCTCGTCGAACTGGATATTGCCGCGCGCGCTCTGCAGGTCCGCATTGACTCCCGATGTACCGCGAACACGGCCGAGCGAATCCACCAGTTCCACCGCTGTGCGCCGGACCGCCTGATTGATGCCGCGCTGGAAGGACGCCTTGTTGTCCAGCCAGGGCGTATCGTCCCAGTCCAGTCCGAAAAAGCCGAGCTTGTAGCCGAGCATCGACGAGATCCAGGCATTCTGATTGACGTTGAGGTCGATGAGATCGGCCGCCACCTCGACGACGGCCGAGGTCTGACAAACCGTTCCGGCCGGAAGCTCCGCCACTGCGAGAGCCTCGGTCGTGCTGTCCGCACCGGACGGTGCGACCGTAGCTCGGTTCGCGTCAGCCGCAGAACCGGACTGGCCCGTCGTCGTTCCAGGTCCGCTGACGGGCGAACCGGCCGGAGTCCTGCGGTCGGTGAGCTTGTAGCGGTCGACATAGTCCGGGTCGAAATTCGTCCAGGCTTGCGTCTGCCAGACAAAGTAGGCGTAGAAGAGCACGAGGCAGAGGAGGATCAGGCCGATCGGCCCCTTGATGATCCAGCTTCGTCCCCGGTACCAGTTGCCGAGCGCGACGAACGGCCACAGAAGCCAAGCCACCGCCAATCCGATGCCACGGCCGATCGCCGTGAATACACGCTGGAAGAACGCAACGATCGGATCGAACATGTTTTATTCCTCTTTGAGACCGTAGAGCTTATGACGGAAGGCGGCCTTGTCCTTGAGATATGTGCCGGTCAGTGTCGCAACAACATATTCGCGGAACTTTTCGCTGTAGCCCTCATAGGCTTTGTAGAAGCCTTGCTTGTCGAACACGAATCGCGAGACGAAATCGCGAGGGACCAGTTCGGAGATCAGGCGGTTGACGAGCCATTGATCGGGATGCTGCGGGGCGGCCCGGACGAGCAGAAACCGGTTCTCCGGGGCGACGTCCTGCATCCTGATCGTACCCGTCGCGGCGATCGCCCGCGCCATTTCCTGGAGGAAGGGATAAATCCCGTCGCGCGCCACCAGCGCGGCATTGCGGTGGATCCAGGTCTGGAGCCATATCCGGTCGACACTTGTCAGATCGGCCTGCGGATCGGCATCGTTGACGAGCCCACGGATCACCATGTCCGCGCGATGCTGGAAGAGGCCGGACTCCTGCACCCAGGATGCCTGCGGTAATTGCAGCCGGTTGGTCGTCGCCAGAAAGTCATAGATGCGGGCGTGGTCGGTTATGGCGATGTAGCTGACCTGCCAGGGCCGCGAACGGCGGAAACCGGGCACGGAAGGGTCGCAGATGACCGTCGTCGTCTTCTCGTCGAGAAAGACGTAGACGCCGCCGAAGTGATTTGCCCAGAAGGCCTCATGGCGGAAGACCAGTTCGTCCGGCACGAGCACGTTCTGCCTTATGTCGCCGGTCGTCTTGGCGAGTTCGACCATCCGATCGAGCATCGCGTCGTCCGCCCACGCGTTCGGCACCTTTTTCAGCCGGTCGACGAGCTCGCGCAGTTCGGTCGCCTTGCCGAGCATGTCCTCGGCCGAGAGCACCCGGAAGCGGACTTCGTTGATGGAAAGCAGATCGTCAATGTCCTCGACGACTGAGACCGAATCCTCGATCTCGCCGTAGAGCGCATCCTTGATGGTGATCGCATTGATCGCGCGGCCATTGGCGTTGAAGAATTCGTGCATCAGCGCCGCGGTGTTTGAGAAGCTCGTGTGCACGACCGGCAGATCCGCCTGCGCCGGCGTCAGGATGATGAAGCGCCGGTTGACCAGGTTCGGATCCAGATAGTCGCGGTCGCCGATTTCCTCGGCGATTTCGGGTGAGAAGCCGGTCATATCGATGCTGAACCGCTGAAGAGCCGTCGGCTTCAGCCCGAAGCCTTTGAGAGCCTTGTTGTAGCGCGAGACGAGATGCGGTTCGGAAATGTCGAGCAGCCGTCCATAGATGAGCTCCGCTTCCAAAAGGCGCTTCATGCGGCGATGCTCCTCAGCATTCTGCCCCTCACCCTAGCCCTCTCCCCGCGCGCGGGGAGAGGGGACACCGTCGTGGCCTGCTTCAACCTCCCCGGCCAGAAGCAAGTTGGTCCCCTCTCCCCGCCTGCGGGGAAAGGGTTAGGGTGAGGGGCGGACCGAGACGCCGATTTCGACGCCCGACTCATCTCTTCTCCCCCGGAATGAAGGTCAAATCAGCACTCCTCATTGCTCCCACCATCCGCTTTTCCAGGACCGCCACGATCGTCTCCAGCACCGCCGCGCGGTCATTGAAGACGTCCGTATTCCAGAAGCGGAGCACACTCCAGCCATTCGTGATCATGAACGCGTCGCGCCTCTCATCGCCGCTGCCGATCTGATGCTGACTGCCGTCGACCTCGACGACCAGCCGCTCATCACGGCAGGCGAAATCAGCATAGTAACGACCGATGGGGACCTGCCGGACGAACTTGAAGCCGTTTAGTCGTCGGCCTTTCAGTTCCGACCAAAGGAGCGCTTCTGCTTCATTGTCGCTTTGCCGCAGACCTCTCGCGCGTTCTGTCTGGCGTTCGTTCGCTCCTCTCATGCTTGCGGGTTGCCCCTCACCCTAGCCCTCTCCCCGCGCGCGGGGAGAGGGGACACCGTTGTGTTCAATCGCACCCGATAACGCGCCCAAGGGATCTCGTCCCCTCTCCCCGCCTGCGGGGAGAGGGTTAGGGTGAGGGGCAAATGCCGCGAACACAACCTTCATCCCTGCCACCTGCCCTCGCGCTTCATGGTCTCGATCTCTCGGATCGCCCTCTCGCGCTGACGCTCCCGGCGGATGATCTCGCCGACTGCCGCATCGTCGGATTTGTCGGTGTAGCGGAACTCGCTATCCGCATAGCGGTTGATTTCCTGCAGCACCATGTCGATGGTGATCGGGCCTCGCAATTGCTCGATCATCGCCTTCTTCTCGTCGTAGGGCCTATGCATGAACGTGCCGGCGTCCCTGAACCAGTCGTCGGGCAGTTCGACGTCCATGGCCCTCAGCTTGACGGCATCGGTGATGTTCCTGATGGCGCGCCCGGTGAAGCGGGGCTCCGCCTCCTTGATCATGTGCAGATAGGCGCCCACATCGGCGAGCGTGGCGATCTTGCCCTTCTCCTTCTGATAACGCTCCCAGACGGCGGCAAGCCCCTCCTCCTGCGGTCGCGCATGCGCGGCATAGGATTGCGAGACGGCGCGCTTGATCTCCTGACCGGCATAGAGGTCGTGCTCGCCGAGGGGGATCTTGTGGTTCTTGCCGACGAGCAGCGCGAAGATGTCGATGTAGTCGTCCTCCGTCTGCGGCCCGTCGACCAGCCAGCGCGCACCGGCCCGCTGGCGCAGGGCGTCGTCGACATTCTCGGGATAGTTGGAGAACATGCCGAAGGTGCAGTTGCCGCGCACCACCGTCGAGGCGCCGGCGAAGCTCTCCATCAGCACCGCCGTCACCTCGTGCTGACCGGCCGAGGCACGGTCGTCGGAGCGCTTAGCCGCCACCTGGTCGACATCGTCGATCGTGCCGAAGCCGATCGCCCGCGGGTTCACGACGTTGTTGACGAATTCCTTGCAGTTCTGCCCCGATTTGCCCTGATAGGAGGAAATCTGGTCGACGCCGAAATTCTCGTAATGGAAGGGATAACCGGCGATGCCGCAATATTCGTGCAGCATGCCGGCGAGCATCTGGATCAGGATCGTCTTGCCGGTACCCGGCATGCCGTCGCCGATGAAGGTGAAGAGAAAGCCGCCGAGTTCGACGAAAGGGTTCATCTGCCGGTCGAAGTCGTAGGCCATCAGCATCTTGGCGAGCTTCAGCGCCTGGTACTTGGCGATGTGATTGCCGATGATCTCCTCGGGCTTCTTGAAGGTCATCACCAGCGGCTTGCGCTTCTGCCCGGGCGCGACGTCGAAACCGTTGAGCGTAAAATCGTCCTGGTCGAGCCGGATATGCACGCTCTCGAAATTCTGCAGACCGGTGAAACGCGCCTTGCGCGCAATCAGACCCTCGATCGCGATGCGGGAAAAGGCCCGGGCTCGTGCGGCCAGAGCGAGCTCGTCCGGCGCACCGGCGATGCTGCGGTCGAGACCGGCGACCATGGTTTTCAGCGCATCCTGCGGCGTGTCGAAAAGGAAATCCGGCTCCGCGGCATCGTCCACCGGCTCGCCCTCTTCCTGCAGCGTCGCGCCGAGATAGGCGGCAAGCGTGAAGGCGGCGATATAGGCCGAAGCGGAGAGCAGCGCCTTGAAATGAGCCGCATCCTCGCCGGTAAGCGGCGCGGTGGCGTTACGCGCCTGCAATTGTTCAAGGTTCGTCTGCCGCGCGAAGACATCGGCAACCGCCAGCGCCACCTGGATGCCGCGACGGGTGCGATAGAGCACCGAATGCTGCGCCGGCGACAGGAGCGGGTCGGCGCTGCGAACCGCCTGGATGGTGCGTGCGAGTTCGACCTCGCGGCTGCGGCGCTGACCGCCGGTCGAGACCGTCGAGACGAAACGGCGCCCCGTCCCTGCCAGCGGCGTGGCGGCCGCGCCATCGTCCCGCTCGACAATGGCAAGCTTGGTGACCAGGCTCTGCGCCACCGCCTGATGTCCGGCGATATCGTCCTCATGCAGTGTCGTCAGCCCTGTGTTCAATGCCATGGCTCAGACCTCGCTCACCACCTGGTTGCCGGATATGACATGCACCTTGTAATCGCCGAAGACCTGGGCAGCCTCACCGGAGGCATAGAGCGCCTGGTACGCGTCGTGCGGCACCAGTGCATGCTTCTCATACGCGCTTACCCCCATGCGCGCCGCCTCCAGATCGGCGGTCTCGATGTGAAACTCCTCCTGCGCCTGGGTGGAGGACCAGAAGCCACGCGTTGCCGGCCGCTCCGCCTTCGAGAAGACCTCCTGCACCGTCCAGGTGAGCAGCCACGCATTCTCGGTCTTGCGCACCCTGGAGAGAATGTCGTTGACCCTCGCATTGTTCTCGGTGATGCCCGCCGAATAGAAGGGGCCGAGCACGATCCGGCGAAGCTGTTTCGGATGCAGTTCGGGGAAGTCCCTGTCGAGATTTGTGGCGATCGTCGCCGGCGTCAGCGAATAGGCGCTGTTCTTGGAGGCGAAATCGTCGAAACGGCTTGCGAGCTCCGGATTGAGCAGGCCACCCACGGGGAGCGGAATCTCGACTCCCGGATTGAGCTTGCCATCCTCGGTCACCAGCATCTCGACGATATTCTCCGAGGAATCCTCGATCGTCGCCATATAGATCATCGGCAGCGTCTGACTGCCGTCGAAGGCGCCCCAGGAAACGACGTAATAGGGCCGCATCGTCTTCGGATTGACCGCGACCCGGATCGTCTCCGGCAGGATGAACGGCGAAAAGATATCCCCCTTGCCGATCTGCTCCAGATAGAGCCTTTCGGCCATGCGAACCTGAAGGGCCTCGGGGAACGCCCTCTGCCTCAGGATGAAATCGACCATTTCCTCGCGCAGCGCATCGGCGGAAGGAATGCTCGCAAGCCGCTTCTCCGCATTCTGCCGGTCGTTTTCGAGTTCCAGCACGTTCTGGAAAACCGGAAAGCCGCTTTCGGCGCGCGAGATGCGAAACTGTTCGACGAAACCGATCCGGTTTTCCCAGCAGGCGATCGAGGCTTTCAGCCGGGCAAGATAGGGACCGATGACTTCGCCGACGACGCTGTCGCGGTAAAGCGGCGAATTGCGGTCTCCGAGGAAGAGCTCGAGCCCTGCGAGCGCCGCCCGGACGGAGCCGAAATATTGCCTGACGGCCGAAGGAATGGCGGTATTCATGGCAGCTCTCCCGGCAAATGCCGAAAGGCGGTCGCAGATCGGATCATTGCCGCCTTGCCGATCACTGCTTCACATAATTTGCTGCATTATGCTTGTCCATCACCGTCTGGAAGCGGCGCGCGAAGGCGTCGTCGGCGAGTTTCTTGCGCCGCTGGATATCCTGCGTCGCAAGCATGTTCTTTTCATGCATCTCGAGCAAATCGCCGATGTGGCGCTGTGCGGCCGCGCCGATCCCGGCCATGGTCTCCTCGGCGGCCGTGTCCACCTGACTGCCGAGCGTGTTGATCTTGTGCGCCACGTCCTGCTGCGCAGCCGTCTTCAACGAATCTTCCAGTGCCTTGTAGAGAACGATGCGCTGTTCCGTGTCGATGGTAAGCTTGTTGATCAGCGTGTTCTGGGCGGCGATCTGGTTGTTCAAAGAATCGACGAAGGTCTGGAACATGGCCGTGTAGCGCTCGAGCGTCTGGCTCTCGGCCAGAAGCTCCTGTTCCTTCGCCTGCTTTTCATTGTATTCGGTCGCAAGCTGCGAGCGCTCGCCTTCGAGGTCGGTTCGGGTCTTCTGGTCTGTCGAGGCGGCGATCCTGTTCTCGATATCGAGCAGCAGCGGGTTGAGCTCTTCGATCCGCTTCTGAGTCTGTTCCAGCGCAGCCATCGTGCCCTTGCGGCGCTCGATCACCTGGATGAGGCTCTGCTCGGAGGTCTTGTAGCGCTGGTCGAGAATCGCCTTCTGGTCCTTGAGGATGCCGACGATGGTATCCGATTTCGACAGCAGTTCCTGCAGGTTGCCGGCAAGCGACATGTTGCGCACGCGATCGGTCCGCAGCCTCTGCATCTTCTGCTTCGAGAAGATTCCGATGAATTTCTCGTAGCCGGTGTAGCTCTTCATGCTTTCGAACTCGGCACCGAAGACGTTGGTGGCATCCTCCAGTCCGATGATCAGATCGGCGATGTTGGCTTCCATCACCTTCTGCTGGTTGACGACGTCCTGAATGCGGGCGTTCTCGATATCGAAATTGACGTCGCCGAGCTTGGTGTCCGCCTTGGCGAATTGCTCGAGAACGACGCCGGACTGCTCGAGCTTGCCGCGCATCTCCTTGACGACGGTTCTGGTCTTCTCGATCTCGGAGTCAAAATTCTGAAGCGTCGCCATTGCCTTCTCCCCTAAGCCAGCCAGCAGTGCGAGCGGACTATTTCAGCCCTTGATTGCACTTATATAAAGGATGTTTAGCACGGATCGACAAGGGCGGTGGCCGCTTTTTCAAGCGCACGACAGTAGGCCGGTGCATCGCCGCCGGCCGGCTTGCGCGTCACCCTTCGTGCATCCGGTCTTCCCAATGGCGACGACAATAGGAGACGTATTTCTCATTGCCGCCGACATCCACCTGAGCGCCCTCCCGCATGACCTTGCCGCGGCCGTCGAGGCGAACGACCATCGTTGCCTTGCGCCCGCAATGGCAGATGGTCCTGACTTCGCGCAGCTCATCCGCGATAGCGAGCAGAGCCATGGAGCCGGGGAAAAGCTTGCCCTGGAAGTCCGTCCTCAGGCCATAGGCCATGACCGGGATGCCGAGGCGATCCGCCACACGCGCCAACTGCCAGACCTGATCTTCACCGAGGAACTGCGCCTCGTCCACGAAGACGCAGGCGATTTCACCGGAGCCGTCGCCGTTCAGGCGCTCGATCAGCGCATGGAGATCGTCCTCGCTACGGAAGGGGATCGCCTCCGATTCCAGCCCGATGCGAGACGCGATGCGACCCTGGCCGGCGCGGTCGTCGAAAGCTGCGATCAGCATCACGACGCGCATGCCGCGCTCCTGATAGTTGTAGGCGGCCTGCAGGAGCAGCGTGCTCTTGCCCGCATTCATCGTCGCATAGCTGAAATAAAGTTTGGACATGGTCCCATCTCCGGACATCGTGCCCGCTACATGACGGGGCACGCGTCCGATGACCAGAGCATCCCGCAGCGACTCACAGATTTCCGAGAGGGCGCACATGCGATGGCCCGCAAGTACTGCTCGCACCGGGGGGCGGTATTTCGCGGGCATTGCGACATCAGGCGTCGCTTTATGCATCCCGTTAATGTACTGAGGCAATACACTTCTTTAAACGCTGGGGCGCTTGAATTCGCGCTTCATTGGTGTTTGGCTAAAAAAAGAACACAAGGCAGGGGAACGACGACGATGATAAGGACGCTTTCTCTCAAATTCACGCTGGCGGGGGCCGTTTGCATGGCAACCCTGACCGCCGGAAGCGCTTTTGCAGCCGAACCGGAAAGCTGCGGCACGGTCCGCTTCTCCGACGTCGGCTGGACCGATATCACAGCGACGACGGCGACCGCGACGACCATCCTCGAGGCGCTCGGCTACGAAACGGACGTGAAGGTTCTGTCGGTGCCGGTTACCTACACATCGCTGAAGAACAAGGACATCGACGTCTTCCTCGGCAATTGGATGCCGACCATGGAAGCGGATATCGCCCCCTACCGCGAGGATAAATCCGTCGAGACGGTGCGCGAAAACCTCGCAGGCGCGAAATACACGCTTGCGACCAATGCCAAGGGCGTGGAACTGGGCATCAAGGACTTCAAGGATATCGCGGCCCACAAGGACGAACTCGACGGCAAGATCTACGGTATCGAACCGGGCAATGACGGCAACCGCCTGATCATCGACATGGTCGAAAAGGGCACCTTCGATCTCAAGGGCTTCGAAGTGGTCGAATCCTCCGAGCAGGGGATGCTGGCGCAGGTCGCCCGCGCCGAGAAGTCCGGCGACCCGATCGTCTTCCTCGGATGGGAACCGCATCCGATGAACGCCAATTTCAAGCTCACCTATCTTTCCGGTGGCGATGACGTATTCGGCCCGAATTACGGCGGCGCGACGGTGCACACCAATGTGCGCGCCGGATACACGACCGAATGCCCGAATGTCGGCAAGCTTCTCCAGAACCTTTCGTTCTCCCTCCAGATGGAGAACGAGATCATGGGCAAGATCCTCAACGACGGCGAAGACCCGGAGAAAGCTGCGGCCGCGTGGTTGAAGGACAATCCGCAGAGCATCGAACCCTGGCTTGCGGGGGTCACGACCAAGGATGGCGGCGACGGACTGGCCGCGGTCAAGGCCGCCCTCGGCCTCTGACCGGCGGCAGATCACGCGTGGCATTTTGAATTGCTGCATGTTCCGTGCTCAAATCGGCTCCGATATGGGAAATGCAGTGAGGCGGGGAAACACCCCGCCTTTTTTCCACCGGTCTTTTGACCTGAGTGTTGACCCTGGCAAGAGGGACCCTGTTTCGTGGAATTCCTGACTGAAAACCCCATCCCGATCGGCGCCTGGGCGAAGTCTTTCGTCGACTGGCTGACGACGAATTTCGACCTGTTCTTCGACCAGCTCGCCAACGTGCTTTCGGCGATCATTTCGGTCCTGCTCTACATCCTCCAGACGCCGCACCCGCTTATCATCATCGCCGTCGTGACGGCGCTCGCATGGTGGTTCCGCCGCTCCCTCGGCATTGCCGCCTTCACCTGTCTCGGGCTGCTCCTGATCGTCAATCAGGGCTATTGGCAGGAGACCACGGAAACGCTGGCGCTGGTCCTTGCGGCAACCTTCGTCAGCATGGCCGTCGGCGTGCCCCTCGGCATAGCTGCGGCGCGCCGTGCCTGGATCTACTCGATCATGCGGCCGATCCTGGACCTGATGCAGACGATCCCCACCTTCGTCTACCTCATTCCGGCGCTGATCCTTTTCGGACTCGGAATGGTGCCGGGGCTGATCGCCACCGTCATTTTCGCCATTCCCGCGCCGATCCGACTGACGCGGCTCGGCATCATCTCGACGCCGCCGGCGCTGGTCGAGGCCGCCGAATCCTTCGGCGCGACGCCCTGGCAGGTGCTGCGCAAGGTCGAACTGCCCTTCGCCATGCCGCAGATCATGGCAGGCCTGACCCAGACCATCATGCTGTCGCTCTCGATGGTGGTGATCGCAGCGCTCGTCGGTGCCGACGGTCTCGGCGTGCCCGTCCTCAGAGCGCTGAACACGGTGAACATCGCAAGAGGATTCGAGTCCGGTCTTTGTATCGTCATTCTCGCGATCGTTCTCGACCGTCTTTTCCGCTCGTCCGATGAAGGAGAAGGCGCATGACCGACGCCGTCGTTTTCAAGAATGTCGACATCATCTTCGGCAAAAACCCGCAGATTGCCGTGCAGATGGTCGACCAGGGCAAGACGCGCGATGAGATCGGTGCCGCCACAGGCCTGGTACTGGGCGTCGCCGGCGCTTCGCTGACCATCAATGAAGGCGAGATCCTCGTTCTGATGGGGCTGTCCGGCTCCGGCAAATCGACGCTGCTCAGGGCCGTCAACGGCCTCGCGCCGGTGGTGCGCGGCGAGGTCGAGGTCAAGACCGCGAACGGATCGCTGAACCCCTATCGCTGCAACGCCAAGTCTCTGCGCGACTTCCGCATGCATACGGTCTCGATGGTGTTCCAGCAGTTTGCGCTTCTGCCGTGGCGAACGGTGGCGGACAATGTCGGCTTCGGGCTCGAACTGGCCGGCGTTGCCGATGCCGAACGAAGAAAGCGCGTCGGCGAGCAGCTTGAACTCGTCAACCTGGCCAAGTGGGCGGACCGCAAGGTCAACGAGCTCTCGGGCGGCATGCAGCAGCGGGTCGGCCTCGCAAGAGCCTTCGCCACCGGCGCCCCGATCCTGCTGATGGATGAGCCGTTCTCGGCCCTCGACCCGCTGATCCGCACGCGCCTCCAGGACGAACTGCTCGAATTCCAGCGGCGGCTGAAAAAGACGATCCTCTTCGTCAGCCACGATCTCGACGAGGCCTTCCGTATCGGCAACCGAATCGCCATCATGGAAGGCGGAAGAATCATCCAGTGCGGGACGCCGCAGGAAATCGTGAAGGAGCCGGCAAATCAGTACGTGGCCGATTTCGTCCAGCACATGAACCCGATCACCATGCTGACGGCGAAGGATGTGATGCAGACCGGCGTCGGGCGAGCCGCCGCCAATACCGGCGTTTCGGCAACGGCCAGGCCCACCACGCCGCTCGTCGATATTCTCGACGCCATGTCGCGTCAGCCGGGCAGCATAGGTGTGGTCGACAACGGCTCCGTCGTCGGGACCATCGACGCCCAGAACATCGTCGAAGGATTGACGCGCCACCGCAACAAAAGTTGACGCGGCGCGCTGGCCCGCCGGAAGGAGTCGATCATGAGCGAGAAACCCAGTGTGCTGCGCGAGACTGACGAGGAAGCACGCAAGCTCGCCCGGGTGCTTCTTCGTTCGGCGAGAAGCGGCGCGCTTGCCGGGATCGAGCCGGGGAGCGATGGTTTTCCCTTCGTCAGCCGTGTACTCGTCGGCATCGATATCGACGGAACGCCGGTCATCCTCGTGTCGCGGCTGTCGACGCATACTCAAGCGCTCACGGCGGACCGGCGCGCTTCGCTGCTGACCGGCGAACCGGGCAAAGGCGACCCGCTCGCCCATCCGCGCCTGACGGTCCAGTGCGAGGCGGAAGCCGTCCCGCGCGATTGCGCCCTCCACCTGCGTCTTCGCGAACGATTTCTTCGCCGGCACCCCAAGTCCAAGCTCTATGCCGATTTTCCGGACTTCGGCTTCTTCCGTCTCAACCCGTTGCGGGCAAGCCTCAATGGCGGCTTCGGCCGCGCCTATGTGCTGACGGCGGAGGATCTCGCCATCGCTTCGCCGGCCGCTGCCGCCATCGCGGAAATGGAAGGCGGCGCGATCGAGCACATGAACGCCGATCACGCCGAAGCCGTGAGATATTATGCAACCACTCATTGCCGCGCACCGGAAGGCGACTGGAAGATCGTCGGCATCGATTCGGCAGGGCTCGACCTGTCGGACGGCGACCGTCTGCGCCGCCTGGAGTTCGAGACGCCTCTTGCCGACGCGGCCGAATTACGGCCAATTCTAAAAAAACTTTACCGTTAATCGCATCTTAGCTACCCCCATTTCTTGCAGGGGGTGGTTGCCCTTTTATGCATCACGGCTAATTATCGTGCTTCATCAATCATAACTACGTGTGATGAATTCTCGCATGGAGCACACGATGCAGCCTCTTCCGCCTGAAAAACACGAGGACGCCGAGATAGCAGCCGGTTTCCTTTCGGCCATGGCAAATCCGAAACGCCTGCTCATCCTCGACTCTCTCGTCAAGGAGGAAATGGCGGTTGGCGCCCTGGCCCATAAGGTCGGGTTGAGCCAATCGGCTCTTTCTCAGCACCTCTCGAAGCTTCGTGCGCAGAATCTGGTCAGCACCCGTCGTGACGCACAGACGATCTATTATTCGAGCTCGTCCGGCGCCGTGTTGAAGATTCTGGGCGCACTATCCGACATCTACGGCGAAGACACCGATGCCGTGGACGAAAAGCCTCTCGTTCGCAAATCGGCGTAACCTCCCAGCACGTCCGTCGACCGAACAGCACGCCTCATCAAGCCCCGCCGATCCGATCGCGGGGCTTCATTTTTGGCGGGTGAGCAGGCCTTCTCGGTCCTGTCGCAGACTGTCCCGCAGCATCGTGCTACATGATCGTGCCATGAACCTTGAACGCGAGATTCTCATTCTCACCGGGCCACCCGGCTCCGGAAAGACCACGACAGCGCAGGCGCTCGCGGCAGAGCCAGGATCATCGAAGGTCCATCTTCACTGCGACGACTTCTGGCATTTCATCAAAAACGGGGCGATACCGCCCTATCTGCCCGAAGCTCACGAACAAAACGCTGTCGTTGTCGACGTGTTGACGAAAGTGGCCGCAACCTACGCACATGGCGGCTATTTCGTCATTGTGGACGGCATCGTCGGACCGTGGTTCCTGGAACCATTCAGGAAAATCACGGCACCGCTCCACTACGTCGTGCTGCGTCCGCCGCTCGATGTCGCCATCCGGCGCTGCCAACAGCGCGGCGGAGACACATTGACAGACCCCGTGCCCATCGGGGCGCTTCATCAGCAGCTCTCATCGCTCGGCCCCCTCGAACGGCATGTTCTTCCGACCGAAGGACACACTCGGGAGGACACGCTCAGTGCCGTGATCCAGGCCGTGGAAAGCGGATCGTTTCGCCTGGCTTGACGCCCCTCGGCGGGCTGATAGTTTGACCAACGGGTAAAGAATCCGCCCCGGCAAATCCAGATTGCCGGGACTCGACGAGGAGGAAAGACATGTCCAACCGCCTGAACACCACGCCCAACGACCTCAGAGCCTTCTGGATGCCCTTCACCGCCAACCGGCAGTTCAAGAAGGAACCGCGGCTGTTCGTCGGCGCCAAGGACATGTACTACACCACCCATGACGGGCGGACGGTTCTCGATGGAACTGCAGGGCTCTGGTGCGTCAATGCAGGCCACTGCCGTCCGAAGATCACCGAGGCGATTCGTGAACAGGCGGGCGAACTCGACTACGCGCCGGCCTTCCAGCTCGGCCATCCGAAAGCCTTCGAGCTCGCAAACCGGCTGGTCGACATCGCGCCCGAGGGCATGAACCACGTCCTCTACACCAACTCAGGATCGGAATCGGTCGATACCGCCTTGAAGGTGGCTCTCGCCTACCACCGCGCCAAGGGCAATGGCTCGCGCTTCCGCCTCATCGGCCGCGAGCGCGGCTATCACGGCGTCAATTTCGGCGGTATTTCGGTCGGCGGCATCGTCGCCAACCGAAAGATGTTCGGCACGCTGCTGACGGGCGTCGATCACCTTCCGCACACGCATCTGCCTGCCAAGAACGCCTTTACCCGCGGCGAGCCCGAGCACGGCGCCGATCTCGCGGCCGAACTCGAGCGCATCGTCACCCTGCATGACGCCTCGACGGTCGCCGCAGTCATCGTCGAGCCCGTCGCCGGCTCGACCGGTGTTCTCATCCCGCCGAAGGGCTATCTCCAGAAGCTGCGCGAAATTTGCACCAAGCACGGGATCCTGTTGATCTTCGACGAGGTCATCACCGGCTACGGCCGCCTCGGCACGCCCTTTGCCGCTCAATATTTCGACGTGAAGCCGGACATCATCACCACGGCCAAGGGGCTTACCAACGGCGTCATTCCGATGGGCGCGGTCTTCGTGACATCGGAAATCCACGACGCCTTCATGACCGGGCCGGAACACCTGATCGAGTTCTTCCACGGCTACACCTATTCGGGCAATCCGATCGCCTCGGCCGCGGCGCTTGGAACGCTGGATACCTACAAGGAAGAAGGGCTGCTGACGCGCGCGGCCGAACTTGCGCCCTACTGGGAGGAGGCGCTGCACTCGCTGAAGGACTGCCCGCATGTCATCGACATCCGCAATATCGGGCTGATCGGCGCGGTCGAACTCGAGCCGATCGCCGGCGAGCCGACAAAGCGCGCCTTCTCCGCCTTCCTCAAGGCTTACGAGAAAGGCCTGCTGATCCGCACTACGGGCGACATCATCGCATTGTCGCCGCCGCTGATCATCGAAAAGCAACAGATCGACGAGCTTTTCGACAAGCTGCGCGACGTTCTGAAGAACAATATCTGAGGCATTCCTGCCAAAGGCAAAATCCTTTCCCCGGATACGGGGAGAGGGTTATTGTCATGAAATCAATATCAAGGACGAGGTGCACGCATGTCCGAAGCGCTGGAGCGTCTCATCGATCAGGGCGTCGGCCGCGAGCCGGCGGACATCGTGCTCAAGGGCGGGCGGTTCTTCGATCTGGTCACCGGCGAGCTGGTCGCCTCCGACATCGCCATTTCGGGCGAGCGGATCGTCGGCACCTGGGGCGACTACCAGGGCCGTGAGGAGATCGACGTTACCGGCCGCATCGTCGTTCCCGGCTTCATCGACACGCATCTCCACATCGAATCGTCGCTCGTCACCCCGCACGAATTCGACCGCTGCGTGCTGCCGCTCGGCGTCACCACTGTTATCTGCGATCCGCACGAGATCGCCAATGTGCTCGGCACCGAAGGCATACAATATTTCCTGGATTCGGCGACAGAGACGATCATGGACATCCGCGTCCAGCTCTCCTCCTGCGTGCCGGCGACCCACCTGGAAACGTCCGGTGCCGACCTGCCGATCGAGCGCCTCACGCCCTTCCGCCACCACCCGAAGGTGATCGGCCTTGCCGAGTTCATGAACTTTCCCGGGGTGGTCAACAAGGATCCGGTTTGCCTCGCCAAGCTCGATGCCTTCCAGGACGGTCATATCGACGGCCATGCCCCCCTGCTCCGCGGCAAGGAACTGAACGGCTATCTCGCCACGGGGATCCGCACCGATCACGAATGCACGAGCGCGGAGGAAGCGCTCGAAAAGATACGCAAGGGCATGCACATCCTCGTTCGCGAAGGTTCCGTTTCCAAGGACCTGCAGGCCCTCATTCCTCTTCTCACCGAGCGGCTGTCGCCCTATCTGGCCCTCTGCACCGACGACCGCAACCCGCTCGATATCGCCGAGCAGGGCCATCTCGACCACATGATCCGCACGGCCATCGCCGCTGGCGTCGAGCCGCTCGCCATCTATCGCGCCGCTTCGATTTCCGCCGCGCGCGCCTTCGGCCTCAGCGATCGCGGCCTCGTGGCACCTGGCTGGCGCGCCGACCTCGTCGTCGTCGACAGCCTGGAAAATTGCAAGGCCGAACTCGTCCTCTCCGCCGGCCGGCGCGTTACGGATGCTCTCTTCGCCGGGCGCAAGCCGGTCGAGCCGGTGGGGCTCGACAGCGTCAAGGCGCGCGAGGTCAAGGCTGCGGACTTCGGCCTCCCCTACAATGAAGGCGAGACTTCGGTGCTCGGCGTCCTGCCCGGCAAGATCATCACCGAACACCGCCGATATCGCCTGCCCGCCGAAGGCAACCGGACCGGCGTCGATCTCGACCGCGACATCATCAAGGTCGCCGTGATCGAGCGCCACGGGGTGAACGGCAATCATGCCAATGGCTTCGTCCAGGGCTTCGGCCTGAAAAAGGGCGCGATCGCCTCCACGGTCGGCCACGACAGCCACAATATCTGTGTCGTCGGCGTGAGCGAGGAGGACATGGCTGTCGCCGCCAACCGGCTCGGCGAGATCAAAGGCGGCTTCGTCGTCGTCGAGGACGGCAAGGTCACCGGCGAGATCGCCCTGCCCGTCGCCGGCCTGATGAGCCTAGAACCGCACGAGCGCGTGCGCGATACGCTACACCATCTGCGTCAGGCCGCCTTTGCGCTGGGCGCCACGCTGGAAGAGCCCTTCCTGCAACTCGCCTTTCTGCCGCTGCCGGTGATCCCGCATTTGAAGATTTCCGACCGCGGGCTTGTCGATGTGGACAGGTTCATGCTGATCGGGTGAGGGTCGAGGCGCGGCATTCGCTGACGCAGCCGCACCTCGCCTCCACTACCGCAACCTCCCGCAGAAAACGTCGAGCGCGGCGAGACTGATCGCATTATCCGCGAAAACCGGTGCAAAACCGGGCATGGGATGCGGCTCGGCGACGAGCGTCGTCGGGAGGTGAAACGTCTGCGGCTCCTGGGTCAGGTTGAAGACGAACAGCCGCCGCTCGCCTTCCTTTTCTCTGGTGAAGACCAGAAGATCCTGGTTGGTGCCCAGGAAGGTCATGTCTGCGTCGACCAGCGCGGACTGCGCCCGACGGAACGCAAGGGTCTGGCGATAATGCTCGAGCACCGATCCTTCGACGCCCTCCTGTGCATCCACCGCCAGCCTTCGGTGCCCGTCGCGCACCGGCAACCAGGGAGCCCCCTCGGAAAAGCCGGCATTCGTCAGCTCTCGTTCCCAGACCATCGGGGTCCGGCACCCGTCGCGTCCGGCGAAGGCCGGCCAGAAGCGGATGCCGTATGGGTCGCGCAATTCTTCGAAGGCAAGCTCCGCTTCCGGCAGGCCGAGCTCCTCTCCCTGATAAAGGCAGATGGTGCCCCGCAGGCTGGCAAGCAGCGAGATCGCAAGCTTCGCCACGCGCTCCCGGTCGGCCTCGCGCGGCGCGAAGCGGCTGACATGACGCATGACATCGTGATTGGAGAAGGCCCAGCAGACCCAGCCGTCCGTCACCGTAGACTGGAAATTCTCGACGCAGCGGCGGAAGTGGCGCGCGGTGAATTCCGGCCCGAGCAGGTCGAAGGTATAGCACATGTGCAGCTTGTCGCCGCCGCTCGTATAGGCGGCGACCGTCTGCAGCGAGCGTGACCCGTCGCCGACCTCTCCCACCGTCGCACGGCCGCCATATTCATCGAGCAGTGCTCGAAACCGGCGCAGGAAACCGAGGTTTTCCGGCTGCGTCTTGTCATAGAGGTGGTCCTGCATGCCGTAGGGATTGACCTCCGGAGCATCGCGGCTCGTTGCGTCCGGATCCGGCACCAGCGGCGGGTTGTCCCGCAGAAGCTTGTCGTGGAAATAGAAATTCGCCGTATCGAGCCTGAAACCGTCGACCCCGCGGTCGAGCCAGAAGCGGACCGTCGCGAGCACCGCCTCCTGAACCTCCGGGTTGTGGAAGTTGAGGTCCGGCTGCGAAGACAGGAAGTTATGCAGGTAATATTGCCGGCGCACCCCGTCCCATTCCCAGCCCGGACCGCCGAAGATCGAAAGCCAGTTGTTCGGCGCCGTTCCGTCCGGCTTCGGGTCGGCCCACACATACCAATCCGCCATGGCATTGGTCCGGCTCGAGCGACTTTCGACGAACCAGGGGTGGCGGTCGGATGTATGCGAGATCACCTGGTCGATGATCACCTTGAGCCCCAGCCGATGGGCCTCCGCCAGCATCTCGTCGAAATCGGCGAGCGTGCCGAACATGGGATCGACGTCGCAATAATCCGAAACGTCATAGCCCATGTCCGCCTGGGGCGACGTGAAGAAGGGCGAAAGCCAGATGGCATCGACCCCGAGCGAGGCGATATGGGGAAGCCGTCGGGTGACACCGCGAAGGTCGCCCATTCCGTCGCCGTCCGTATCCTGGAAGGAGCGCGGATAGACCTGATAGATCACCGCTCCGCGCCACCAGTTTTCGTTCGATCCAGATGCCGCCGGCATGCGCAGCTCTCCATGGTTGGTTCAGCAACCCAGATTTATCTTCACCGCTTCTTCGAGTAAACGCCGCCGTCAACATTCGCTTGCTCGCGCAGTGACATGCGCTTAATTCGGATCAGCGGAAAGGGAGGACTGAATGACGGGCAAACTGCTTTCGATCGGCGAATGCATGGTGGAGCTCATGCAGGCGGAACGCGACATGCTGCGCAAGGGCTATGCCGGCGACACCTTCAATACCGCCTACTATGCCCGGCTCTTCCTGCCGGCGGACTGGACGGTCGATTATTTCACCGCCGTCGGAACCGACACGGTTTCGGACGAGCTGCTGGCCTTCATCGAGAGCACCGGCGTCGGCGCGGCGCACATCCGCAGGATCGAAGGGCGAACGCCCGGCCTCTATATGATCCACCTCAAGAACGGCGAGCGCAGCTTTTCCTACTGGCGCTCGACTTCCGCTGCGAAACTGCTCGCGGACGATCCCGATCGGCTCCGGACGGCGATCGAGGCGGCGAATGTGGTGTTCTTTTCGGGAATCACCCTGGCGATCCTGTCGCCGGAGGCGGCAGAAACATTGCTTGCGGAGCTTCGGCGGGCAAAGGCGGGCGGGCGGCAGGTCGTCTTCGATCCGAACATCCGGCCACGCCTTTGGGACGACGCCGCTCGGATGCGCGCGACGATCGAAGCCGGTGCGCGGGCGGCAACGATGGTGATGCCGAGCTTCGACGACGAGGCCACGCATTTCGGCGATGCATCCGTGGAAGCGACGATCGAGCGCTATCGGGCACTCGGCGCCGAAAACGTTGTGGTCAAGGATGGTGAAAACGGCGTCACGCTCGATTGTACGGGTGAAGACCGGGTTCACGTTCCCGCCACGCAGGTTTCCGCCGTCGTCGACACGACCAGCGCCGGCGACAGCTTCAACGGCTCCTTCCTCGCCCGTCTTGCCAGCGGCGACAGTCCGGCCGATGCTGCGGCCTTCGCCGCCCGTGTTGCGGCCGCCGTGATCGGTCACCATGGCGCGCTGATCGGACGGGACAAGCTGCCGCGGGGTTAAAGCGCGATCCGGGTGAAGGTGGCAGCAAGCCCCCCTGCCGGGCGGAGGGGTACCCTACGCGCTTTGTGCCACCGCTTCCCGCCGGAACCCCTTGCTCGCGACCATGAGATTGCGCGTATATTCCTCCGCAATGCGGCCGGCGACCAGGTCGGCCGAGGTCAGCCGCTCCACAACGCGGCCGTTCTGCATCACCGCCAGCCGTTCGCACATATGGGTGACGACGCCGAGATCGTGGCTCACCATGATGAAGGTCAGGCCGCGGTCGCGCCGCACCTCTTCGAGGAGGTTCAGCACTTCCGCCTGCACGGACGCGTCGAGCGCCGAGGTCGGCTCGTCGAGGAGCAGGATCGAGGGTTCCAAGATGAGGGCGCGTGCGATCGCGACGCGCTGGCGCTGGCCACCGGAGAGCTGGTGCGGATAGCGGAAGCGGAAACCGGATCCGAGGCCCACCTCGTCCAGGGCCTTCAGGATACGGCGCTCGCCGTCGCCGATGCCGTGGATCGCCAGAGGCTCCATCAGCTGCCGGTCGACCGTCTGGCGCGGATGCAGCGAACCGTAAGGATCCTGGAACACCATCTGCACCGCCCGATAAAAGGCCTTGTCACGACGCGTGCCACGAACCTCGCGGCCTGAAACCCGGATCGTTCCTTCACTTGCCGCGGTGAGGCCGGCGACGGCGCGCAGCAGTGTGGACTTGCCCGAGCCGGATTCGCCGACGAGGCCGAAGGACTCGCCCTTCGCGACATCCACGCGGACGGCATCGAGCGCCTTGAACTCGTCGAAGACGACGCTCAGATTTTCGACGGATACGGCCTCGGTCATAGCGCCCACTCCGGTTTGCGGTCGAGCACCGGCAATGGATGGCGATCCGCCCCGATCACCGGCATGCAGTTCAGGAGACCTCGTGTATAGGGATGCTTGGCGTTGCCGAGTTCCGATGCGGCGATCTCCTCGACGATCCTGCCCGCATACATCACCAGAACGCGGTCGCAGAAGGAGGAGACGAGGCGCAGGTCGTGCGAGACGAAGATCAGCCCCATGCCGCGTTCCGCCACCAGCTTGTCGAGGATCGCGAGGACTTCGAGCTGAACCGTCACGTCGAGCGCCGAGGTCGGCTCGTCCGCGATCAGGAGTTCCGGCCCGGCAACCAGCATCATGGCGATCATCGCCCGTTGTCCCATGCCGCCCGAGACCTCGTGCGGATAGAGGTCGAAGACGCGGGAAGCATCGCGGATCTGCACGGCCGCGAGCATGTCGAGCGCCCTCTCCCGCGCTTCCGCGCGGCCGACCTTCTCATGCCGCCGCAAGGTCTCGACGATCTGCCGTCCAATGCTCATCACCGGGTTCAGCGAATATTTCGGATCCTGCAGGATCATGGCGATGCGCTTGCCACGCAGGTCCCGCCGGAGTTTTGGGGAGGCCGAAAGAAGATCGATCCCTTCGAAGGCAAGCCGTTTCGCCGTCACTTCCGCGTGCGGCGGCGTCAGCCCCATGATGGCACGGCCCGTCTGCGACTTGCCCGAGCCGCTTTCGCCGACGATGCCGAGGCGCTCGCGCCCGAGGGTAAAGGAAACCCCGCGAACGGCCTCGACAACCCCGGTGCGCGTCGGGAACCGGACCCGGAGGTCCTCGACTGTCAGAAGCGCGCTCATTGGCCGCTCTCCCGGGGATCGAGCGCATCGCGCAGCCCGTCACCGAGCAGGTTGAAGCCGAGGCTGACGATCAGGATGGCGATGCCGGGCATGGTCGCCACCCACCACTGGTCGAGGATGAAGCGCCGGCCGGAGGCGATCATGGCGCCCCATTCCGGCAGCGGTGGTTGCGCGCCGAGGCCGAGGAAGCCGAGGCCCGCGGCCGTCAGGATGATGCCGGCCATGTCGAGCGTAACGCGGACGATCAGCGACGACATGCACATGGGCATGACATGGCGGAAGACGATGCGCAGGGGCGAGGCGCCCATCAGCCGCACAGCGGCGATGTAATCGGAGTTGCGCACTGTCAGCGTTTCGGCGCGGGCGATGCGCGCATAGGGCGGCCAGGAGGTGATGGCGATCGCGATCACCGCATTTTCGATCCCCGGGCCGAGCGCCGCGACGAAGGCCAGCGCGAGCACGAGCTTCGGAAAGGCGAGGAAGATGTCGGTGATGCGCATGAGGACCGCGTCAACCCATCCGCCGGCATAGCCGGCGACGGCGCCGACGATCAGGCCGACCGGTGCCGCGATGACTGCGACGAGAAGGACGACGAGGAGCGTCAGCCGCGAACCGTGTATCAGCCGGGAGAGAATGTCGCGACCCTGGTCGTCCGTGCCGAGCAGATAGCTTTCGCTGCCGGGCGGCAGAAGCCGCGCGCCGGCAAGGTTTCCGATGACCGGAGAGTGAGGCGCGAGCGCATCGGCGAAGATCGCAACGAATACGAGCGCGAGCAGAATGCAAAGGCCGAGCACCGCAAGCCGGTTGGCGGAGAAGCGCCGCCAGGTCATATAGGCGCGGCCGAGCCGAGCCTGGGTCCGCGACTGCGGGCGATCTGAAAGCAGCCACTCGCGGCGCGTCATCGGGCGTGTTTCGGTGGCAAGGCTCATCGGGCGCGCGTCCTCGGGTCAAGCGTCCGGTAGAGAAGATCGGACAGGAGATTGATGGCGATGAAGACCGATCCGATGATGATCGTGCCGCCGAGAACGGCATTCATGTCGGCATTCTGCAGTGAATTGGTGATGTAGAGGCCGAGCCCCGGCCAGGCGAATACGGTCTCCGTCAGGACCGACCCTTCGAGCAGGCCGGCATAGGAGAGCGCGATCACCGTCACCAGCGGCACCGCCGCATTGCGCAGCGCGTGCGTCCATATGATCCGCGCCTCCGAAAGGCCCTTGGCTCGCGCCGCAACGATATATTCCTGCTGCAGCTCGTTCAGCATGAAGCTGCGGGTCATGCGGCTGATATAGGCGAGCGAGAAATAGCCGAGCAGCGAAGCCGGCAGGATGATGTGCCGGAAGACGTCGCGGAAAACGTCCCATTGGCCCTGCCAGGCCGAGTCCAGGAGGTAGAAACCGGTGGCCGGCGTGAAGCTGTATTCGTAGACGATATCGATGCGGCCGGGGTAGGCGACCCATTGCAGCCGCGCATAGAAGACGAGCAGCGCGAGCAATGCCAGCCAGAAGATCGGCACGGAATAGCCGACGAGGCCGATGACGCGAACAACCTGGTCGGCGATGCTGCCGCGCTTGACGGCGGCGAGAACGCCCAGCGGCACGCCGATGAATGCGCCGATCAGGGTTCCGAGCGTCGCGAGTTCCATGGTGGCCGGAAAGACGCGGCGGATATCCGCCATGACCGGATTGGTGGTCAGCACCGAGGTCCCGAAGTCGCCGGTGAATGCTTGCCGGCAGTAGATGAAGAACTGCTGGTAAAGCGGCAGGTTGAGCCCCATCGCTTCGCGCGTGCGTTCCACGACGTGATTCGGCGCCCGATCGCCGAGAACGGCGAGCACCGGATCGATCGGGATGACGCGGCCGATGAAGAAGGTGACGGCGAGAAGGCCGAGATAGGTGGTTGCCACGACGACGAGAAACTGCAGTACCGCGACAAACGCCTTCCGGGAACGGGCGCGCCGGCGCCCGCTCATGGGTTCAATTCCGCTCATGCTCAAGGGAACGGTCCTTTCGACTATTCCTTGGATACGTTCCAGACGTAGTTGGTGTCGAAGCTCGGTCCGAGCTTGAAGCCCTCGACGTTGCCACGGAGGCCGGCGACCTCCGTCTGCTGAAAGATCAGGATGAAAGGACTATTCTCGAGAACCGTCTTCTGCAGCTCCTTGTAGATATCGGCGCGCTTGGCGCTGTCGCGTTCGAGGAGCGCGTCCTTGGTCTTCTTGCTGAGTTCCGGAACGTCCCAGGCGTTGCGCCAGGCGAGCGTCTTGTTCGTGCCTTCGTCGGAATTGTCCGGATTGTTGGTGAAGGTATCGGCATTGGAGTGCGGATCGAAATAATCCATGCCCCACTGACCGATATACATATCGTGGTTGCGGGCGCGGTACTTGGTCAGCGTCTGTTTGCCGTCACCGGGAATGATTTCGAGCTTCACGCCCGCCTCGGCCAGCGTCTGCTGGAAAGATTCGGCAATGCCGGTCACCGGCTGGGTGTTGCGCACGTCCATCGTGACCGTGAAGCCGTCGGGATAACCCGCCTTCGCCAGCAGTTCCTTCGCCTTGGCAACGTCGAACGTGTAGGGGTTCTCGTTGAGAGCACCGAGCACGCCCTTCGGCAGGAAGCTCTGGTGTATCTCGCCTATGCCCTTGATCAGCGTCGAGCCGATCGCGTCATAGTCGACGAGATACTTGAAGGCCTGCTGTACCTCGGGTTTTGCCAGCGTCTCGTTCTTCTGATTGAGGCTGATATAGTAGACCGTGCCCTTCGGCGCGCTCGCCGTCGCCAGATCGGCATTTTTGCCGACCGCCTCGTAATCGCCCGGCTCGAGGTTTCGCGCCACGTCGATGTCGCCGGCTTCGAGCGCCAGCCGCTGGCCGGAGCTTTCCTTCATGTGGCGGTAGATGACGCGGGCGAGTTTCGCCGGTTCGCCGTAGAAGTTTTCGTTGCGCTCCAGAACCACGACCTCGTTTGCGCGCCATTCGCGCAGCTTGAACGGACCGGATCCGGCGTAACCGGTCTTCAGCCATTCATTGCCGAAGTCGTTGTCGTATTTGTATTCGTCGCTCGGCGTAACGGATTTCACGTGCTCGAGCACGAGCTTCTTGTCCACGACGGAGGCGACGGTCGCCGTGAGACAGTTGAGCACGAAGCTCGGCGCGTAGGGCTGGTCGACCGTGAAGACGAAGGTCTCGGCGTCGGCGGCCTTCGCCTTTTCCGTGACGTTGTC
This sequence comes from Sinorhizobium sp. M4_45, assembly GCF_002885915.1. NCBI lineage: Bacteria > Pseudomonadati > Pseudomonadota > Alphaproteobacteria > Hyphomicrobiales > Rhizobiaceae > Sinorhizobium > Sinorhizobium sp. M4_45. The sequence continues at coordinate 178,743 of NZ_NWVE01000001.1, read as the reverse complement.
GCCGGTGAGGCCGAACTGCGTAAGAATGAAGGCCGGGCTCTTGTCGAGCTTGACGGCGCGTTCAAACGAATAGGCGACGTCCTCGGCGGTGATCGGATTGCCGGAGGCGAATTTCATGCCGGACTTGAGCTTGAACGTATAGGTCAGGCCGTCATCGGAGACCGTCCAGCTTTCGGCGAGGTCGCCGATGACCTTGGACGTGTCGTTGAGATCGAGGCGGACGAGCAGGCTGTAGGTGTTGCTGGTCATCTCGGCGGTCGACAGCTCGAAAGCTTCGCCCGGATCCATGGTGATGATGTCGTCGAACGCGAAGCCCTCGACCAGCGTATCCTTCGGCGTTTCCGCGAAGGACGGCTGGGCCGCACCCATTGCCATGGCGAGTGCCGCCGAGGCGGCAAGAACTCGAAAACGTCCGTTGAGCTTGTGCATCATATCGCGCTTCCCTCTTTTAACCCTTCTCGGGCTTTTCTTCATGATGATCAGGCAGGCTTGTGCCACGCCTGACCCAGAACTCTCAGCCAGTTCTCCCGGCATATTTTCGCCAGTTCGGCGTCACCATATCCGGCGTCTTCCAGCGCGGCAACGAGCTTCTGATTTCCCGCCGCGTCGGCGATTTCCTCGGGGATGGTCGCGCCGTCGAAGTCCGATCCGAGCGCCACGCAATCGATACCGATACGTTCGACCAGATGGTCGACGTGGCGGACCATGTCGGAAAGCGGCGTCGTCGCGTTCTCCTGCCCATCGGGGCGCAGCATCGTCGTCGCATAGTTGAGGCCGACGATGCCGCGGCTCTCGCGGATGGCGTCGAGCTGCCGGTCGGTCAGGTTGCGGGCGACCGGCGTCAGCGCATGAGCATTGGAATGGCTGGCGACGAGCGGCTGGTCGGTCGTCTTCGCCACGTCCCAGAAACCCTTTTCCGTGATGTGCGCGAGGTCGATCAGAATGCCGAGCCGGTTGCAGGCGCGCACGAGTTCGAAGCCGGCTTCGGTAAGGCCGGGCCCCGTATCGGGCGACATCGGGTAGGCGAAGGGAACGCCATGACCGAACACGTTATGGCGGCTCCATACAGGGCCGAGCGAGCGAAGTCCGGCGGCGTGGAAAGTCTCGAGCGCCGCGAGGTCGGGCCCGATCGCCTCGCAGCCCTCCATATGCAGGACGGCAGCAAACACTTCGTCGGCCATTGCCGCGCGTATCTCTTCAACCGAACGGCAAAGCCGCCAGGCGCCCGCGCGGTCGAGCTTGAACGCGATGTCTGCGAGCTCCATGGCGGTCGCGAGCGACGGCAAGTGGTCGAGCGGCGCCGCCATGGGCGTCGCGTAATGGCCATTCTCATCCGGCGTCTTGAGCACCAGATCGCCGGACGGGACGTAAATCGCACAGAGGCCGCCTGCGAGACCGCCTGCCCTGGCGCGCGCCGCATCGATGTGGCCCTTATCGGTGCCTTCCGAAAACTCGGCCACCGGGTCGGCACCGCCGCGTGCATGTTGCCAAAGGCGCAAAAGCACATCGTTATGGCCGTCGAAAACCGCCTGCATTCCCAAATTTTCCTTCGTTATATCAGGGAGATCGGATGGGACATCGCCACCGCGCGTCCGGACGGAGACGAAAGGCGATGCTATTGAAACGGACTGCGCATTTCAATGAATATCCGGGAATTTCAGTGGATAGGCTGTAGCGAAAACTTGCAGGAAGCCGACCGCGATCGTCACCGCGATCAATGGAACGTGGATTTCGAGAAGAGGTTGAGTACCAGCACGCCGGCGATGATGAGCCCCAGCCCGAGAATAGCCGGCAGATCGAGCTTCTGACCGAAAACTACGTAGCCGGCGATCGAGATCAGCACGATGCCGAGGCCGCTCCAGAGCGCATAGGCGATTCCGACCGGGATGTAGCGGAGCGCATAGGAGAGGAAGAAGAAGGCGACCGCGTAGCACAGAACCATGAGCACGGTGGGCGTCAGCCGCGTGAAGTGCTGCGCCGCCTGCATGGCGGAAGTGCCGAGCACTTCGAAGACGATGGCGATCACCAGAACGGTGTAGAGCGTGGCGGGATTCACGGAACGTCTCCGATCGAAGTATGGGAAAGCGGCACGGGTCTGCCCTCTATTCCAGCGAAAGCGCGTTGAGTTTCTGAAGCAGGATCGCCCTGGTCGACGCTTCGATGTCGTGGCTGCGCATCAGATCCGACAGCCAGACGCCATCGGCGGCGAAGCGGGCGAGCAGGCAATTTGGCGAACTGTCCGTCGCGGCGAATTGCGCGGACCGGCGCGCCACCCATTCGCGCCAACGCTCCTTGAGGTGCGGCTCGGCCAGGAGCGCAATGGTCAGCATCTGCCAACCTTGCGCCTCCGCATCGAGCGCGAAACAGACGCCGAGATAGGCACGCGTAAAGCGTCCCTTTTCGACGTCATCTCCGGCCATCGCTTCGTCGAGGGCGCTGTCGAAACGCACGACAAGATCATCGAAGAGGGCGTCGAGCAGAGCCAGCTTGTTCGGGAAATGGTGCAACAGCCCGCCTTTGCTGACACCCGCCGCCTGCGATACGGCGTCGAGGGTGACCGCGGCGATGCCCTGCTCCAGCGACAGGCGTCCCGCGACCTCCAGCAATTGCCGGCGGACGCGTTGCGGCTGTTTTTTTCTTGATGGGGCGTTTGTCATATCTCATAAACATACCGTCTGGACGGTTTGTCAAGTGGCTTTCCTCGGGGCGACGATTGTCGCGCGGAAGGCAGACGACGATCTCTGCCGCGCCGAAAAGCCGCAAGCGAAGGAATGGCAAGGCATTGCCCGCCCGGGTCGCGCGCTGTACCAATCCCGGCGAGGAACGTGACCATGACGGAACCGCAAACGACGACGCTTTACGAGGCGATCGGTGGCGACGCCACCGTGCGCGCCCTGACGCGGCGCTTCTACGAACTGATGGACAGCCTGCCCGAGGCGGCGAACTGCCGCGCCATCCACCCGCCGGATCTGACCGGCAGCGAGGAAAAGTTCTACGAATATCTGACCGGCTGGCTCGGTGGACCGCCGATCTATGTGCAGAAACGCGGCCACCCCATGCTGCGTCGCCGGCACTTCATTGCCGGGATCGGGCCTGTCGAGCGCGACGAATGGCTTCTCTGCTTCACCCGCGCACTCGAAGAAACCGTCTCCCACCCGAAGCTGAGGGAGATCATTCTGGAGCCGATCACCCGGCTCGCCCATCATATGCAGAACAAGGAATAGCCAGGATGCCGAACAGCGGACTGCGCTCGACCATGCTTTTCGTAGCCGGCCTCATGGGCCTCTTCGGCGTCGCGAGTGCCGCCGCCGCTTCGCATGGCGATCCGCGTCTTCTCGGCGGCGCATCGGCCATGTGCCTCGCCCACGCACCGGCGCTCGTCGCGCTTCATGCCGGATGGGCGCACTTCCGCACCGCCGCCCTCGCCGCCTTGCTGCTGGCGGCAGGCACGGCACTCTTTGCCGGAGACCTCACCATGCGCCATTTCTCGGGCCACGGCCTCTTCCCAATGTCGGCGCCGCTCGGGGGCCTGACGATGATGGCCGGCTGGCTTGCCGTCGCGATCGGGGCATTCCTGCGCCCGGAAGCGTGAGGAGGGACAAGCCCGAAGTACAGGAATTCCGGTAAGAGGGGAGTTTCAGTATGCAGTCGCACATTTTCGGAGGCAGACTGGCCTTCCGGATGAAAGTGAACCAAACCTGTTGAGATTCGGAGGCCTGCAATCTCTCCTCGCCTCATTCCTGTGCTCGTCACAGGTATGAGAACAGCGCCGCGTCTGCGGCGCGGGAAGCGTTCTTTCAGCCCAAGGACTTGGTCTGGCTGGATTCCTGTGACAAGCACAGGAATGAGGAAATCAAACAAGCCGCCGCGGGTTCGTCAAGCATGACGGCGCGCTGAAGATCAGGCACCCTCGACGACGGTAAAGCCCTCGAACTTCGGGGGACCGAGATACATTGCCTTGTTTTCGCCGGCGCTTCGGTGCGCCGCCCGGAAATTATCGGACTTGGTCCAGGCGATGAAGGCGTCCCTGGTCTCCCAGGCCGATTTCGAAATAAAAGGCGTGTAGCCTTCCTCCGGCACGCTGTCGCCGCGCAGCAGATGGAATTCGATGAAGCCCGGCATCTCCGAGAGAGAAGAGTCCCGCGCCTTCCAGACCGCCTCGAAGGCCTCCTCCTGGCCGGCTGCGACACGGAAACGGTTCATGGCGAAAAACATGGCTAGCTCTCCTGTAGCGGGATGAGGAAAGTGTGTGCGGTTTTTCGCCCGCATCCCGCGCCTCAACTATTAGCGCATCCCAATGTTTCATGGAAACACTGGAAGGCCCTAACCCTTGGTCCAACGCACTTCCGGACGGAAGCCGTTACACACGTTTCCTGGAAGCGATCTAGGCCTTCTTTTGCGAGACGGGCTGCGCGGTCGTTGACGGAAACGGCAGGACAGATCCCCCGCTCGGCGGCGCAAGGCCGAGAGGATCCCTCGCCGGCGGGCGCGCTTGCCAGGTCGGAAATTCGGTCGCGTTTTCGTTTTCCTCAAGCATCCGTGCTCGGCGCGTGAGAAGCTCGTAGAGCTCGGGAACCAGTCCGTCACCGAATTGCGAAGCGAGTTTGTGGAGACCGATCATCGTCATCTGATCGGGACGTTCGTCATGCATTGGAAGCTCCATGCGGCCGGCGAGAATGCCGTCTGACCGCTCGTAAAAGATTCAGTTCTCGCTGCCGTTTCCGGTCAGATCCTGAAGCGCCCGCTCGAGACTCGACTTCGAGCCGTTGCGCAACGGCACGAAGGCCTTGCCCCACTTCTTGCAGCCGGTCTTCACGCGAAGACACGCATCGTGGCTGATGCAGTCGATCGGGCAGAAGACGCAGTCGACCGAGGGCAGGACGCGATCGATGCGCGATACCGCCTCCCGTAAACCGCCGTCATGGTGGATGAGTTCCGCACCGTAGGAACTGGCGATCTGGCGCAGATGCGCAACCTGGCAGTCGCGTCCGCCGACATAGAGGAAGCTACGGCCCTCGAGCGTCACCTTTCCGGCATTGGATTGCGGTTGGCTCTGCGCATCCTTCGCCCTGCCCTTGCCGCCCTTGCCTGCATTCTGGTGCCGCTTGCCACCCATCCGTCGTCTCCGTCTTGCTTCGCGACGCCGGCCCTGCGGCCCATCGCCAATCAGATTTGGCACACACCGATCGGTTGCGTGACGGAGGCAACCTATAAAACTTGATAGCAGGAGTAAAGTATAAACATGAGTGTTTTGATCATATATTTCGATGCTCGCCTTCGCGACTTTTTCCTCTCGCGGAAGCAGATTCACAGCCCTGAATTCACCGGGTGAAGGACACCGGGATGTTGAATTCCCATCTGTCGCGGCCCGCACCGGCGGGAATGGCCGGGAAAGGTGCCGCCCGGCGCACGGTTTCCAACGCCGCCTGATCGAGGACGGGTGAACCGGCGCTTTTCGTTATGCCGACCCTTGCCACCCCACCACCGGAAGTTACGGTAAAGCTGACATGGGCAACACCGCGCAGCCCCTGCCTTCTGGCCTCGGCCGGGTAGCGAATAGCGCGGGTCAGCTTTCTTCTGACCTTGCCGGGATAGTTCGACACCGCGGCATTGCCGATTTCCCGCGACGCACCGCGGCTTTCTCCGGTGGCGGCAGCCGCCGTGGCATTCTCCACGCCGTCGGTCTTGCCCTTTTTCTGCGATTTCGCCTGGGCGCCGCCCTCACCTGCCTTTTTTCGGACGACCTTCTTTTTCTTCGCCGGCTCCTTCTTCGGCTCGACCTTCTCGACCTCGGGCTTCAAGACTTCCTCAGGGTCCGGTCTCTCCTGCGGAATGACGGTCTCGGCCGGAGCGATGCTTGCGATCACGTCTGCTTCTTCGACCTGGCTCGCCGGCATTTCTTCCGCGGGAAGTATGACGTCCGCCTCCGTCGGCGTCATCTCGGACGGCTCCTGGGCAACAGGTTCGGTCGGCACCGGCTCTACGGCTTCGACCACCTCTTCCGTCGGTTCGATCTCGGTCGGCTTCAGTTCCTCGGGCGTCTCTTCCGTCGGCTCCACCACTTCGGATGGGTCCCCCGCCTGAACGGCATCTTCGAAGGCGTTGCCGAGCATCGACACTTCCACGGTGGAGCCGCCGGCGATGAGCGCCAGCTCCTTTTCCTCATCAGGAGCAAGCAACATCGCCCCGCCGGCATGCGCCAGCAGGGAAAGGCCGATCGCCGTCGCCCATTTCACCATGTGTTTCATTCTGTCTTGCCTTCCGCCGGCAATTTCGAGAACGCGAACCTCAGCCCTTGAGCTCCACGGCCGATTTCGAGCCGGTCTTCAGGCCCGTCATACATGCACCCTTGCCGACGCCTTCGCCGACGCAGGTCGGCGCATCGTTGATCAGCAGGCTTTTCACCGCCTCGCACTTCGTGCCCGGCAGATCGAATTGCCTGACTTTCGTCTTGCCCGCGGGAAGATCCCTGAAATCGAGCACGGCCATGCGCTCGACCAGACCTTTCTGATCGAAGAGCACGAATTCGAACGAGACCTTCGAAAGAGCGAGCGCGCTACTGGCGACGAAGGTCAACTTGCATCCCTTTTCCGACGACGCGATCTCGTTGAGCTCGATCGAAAGGCCGGCTGGCGCGGCAGCATCCTGCGCTCCGGCTGCCCCTGCCGTGAAGAGAGCTGCAAAGGCCGCAAAGGCAAAACGGGAAAAGTAAGTCATCCTGGCACCACTCGCTGTCCGCGGCGGTCCTTTCGGTTCCCGCACGCGATCCTTTTAACTTGACCGCAACATTCCGGTATTGCGTCCTTAATGAAATATGAGTAATGAAGTCAAGATACTAACTGGAATGGGCGGGATCAATGGATGACGCACTCGTCTCGTCTTCTACTCGCGAACCGGCAAAACCGTGACACCGAACGACAACGATAATCCACGATCCCCGCGGACCGAGACGCCGCTGAACCGGCCGCAACCGATCGTCGAGAGCCACGACCTTTTCCGCGGCCACAACGAGATTCTCATTTCCCACGACGGGGCGATCTATCGAATGAAGATCACCCGCCAGGGCAAGCTGATTCTGAACAAGTAGCGAGATGACGATGACTGAGAGCGCTCACCCCACCCCGTCCGATATCCGGGCCTATCGCGCCGAGAATCCGAAGCTGCGCGAACGCGACATCGCCGCGAAGCTCGGCATTTCCGAGGCAGCGCTCGTCGCTGCCGAATGCGGCCTCACCGCCGTCCGGATCCAATGCAGCGCCAGCCGCTTCCTCGAGCGCGTCGAGGAGCTGGGCGAAGTCCTTGCGCTTACCCGCAACGAAAGCGCCGTCCACGAAAAGGTCGGCGTCTACGAGAACATCAAGCAAGGGCACGGCGCGGCTCTGGTGCTTGGTCCCGAAATCGACCTGCGCATCTTTTCCGGCGCCTGGGCACATGGTTTCGCCGTGACCAAGACGGATGCGACAGGGGAGGTTCGCCGCAGCCTGCAGTTCTTCGACAAGTGGGGCAATGCTGTCCACAAGGTTCACCTGCGTCCTCTCTCGAACCTGGCCGCCTATGAGACGATCGTCGAAGACCTTCGCCTGGACGATCAGTCGCAGGACTTCATCGCCGATCCCGGCGCGCCCACGGACGACGATTCGGCCGATGCTGCAGTCGATACGGCGGAGCTGCGCGACCGCTGGTCGAAGCTCACGGACACGCATCAGTTCCCCGGCATGTTGCGCAAGCTCAATATCGGACGGCGCCGGGCGCTGCACGCGATCGGCGACGACTTTGCCTGGCGGCTCGACACGGCCTGCATCGAGATGATGATGCGCAATGCTGCAGAGACGGCCCTGCCGATCATGTGCTTCGTCGGCAACCGCGGCGTCATCCAGATTCATTCCGGTCCGGTCGTCAAGATCGGTACCATGGGGCCGTGGCTGAACGTGATGGACGAAACCTTCCATCTGCATCTGCGCACCGATCACATCGCCGAACTCTGGGCCGCGCGTAAGCCGACCGCCGACGGACACGTGACCTCCCTCGAAGCGCTCGACGCCAAGGGCGAGATGATCATCCAGTTTTTCGGAAAGCGGAAGGAAGGTTCCTCGGAGAGGGCCGAATGGCGCAGCCTGGTCGAGGCGCTGCCCCGCCTGGAAGCCGTCGTCGCGGCCTGATGGCGCCGCCCAACCGGGCGGCGATTTGGGACGACACGCACAGATCAAAGGAAGTGATGATGAACGGCTTCGGTATCTGCCGTCTTCGGCGTTGGGAAATGGCCCTCGCAGCCTTCGCGCTGTCGGCGCCTTTCGTTCTGCCCCTGCTTGCGCCGGGAACTCCTCCGTTCCTGCGCCCGGCGATGGCCGAGGTGCTCGAGCAGCCGGACACCTCCCGCGTCGTTTCCGTGGGCGGCGCGATTACCGAAATCATCTATGCGCTCGGCGAGGAGAACCGCCTCGTCGGCCGCGACTCCACCAGCATTTACCCGGAGGCGGCGACCAAGCTGCCGGATGTCGGCTACATGCGGCGATTGGCGCCCGAAGGCGTTCTTGCCGTCAACCCGACGGCAATCGTGGCCGTCGAGGGCAGCGGCCCGCCGGAAACGCTCGCCGTGCTCCAAGAGGCGAACATTCCCTTCACCAGCATCCCCGAGACCTATGACAAGGACGGCATCGTCAACAAGATCCGCGCCGTCGGAGCTTTCCTCGGCGTGAAGGAAAAGGCCGAAACGCTCGCGCAATCCGTGGAGAGAGATCTCGCCGCCGCCGTGGCCGACAGTGCCGCTCGCCCGGAAGGCGAGCGCAAGCGTGTCCTCTTCGTTCTGAGCACCCAGGGCGGCAGAATCCTCGCCTCCGGTACCGGCACCGCCGCCGCCGGCATCATCGAGCTTGCCGGCGCGGTCAACGCCGTCGGCACCTCGCCCGGTTACAAGGCATTGACGGAGGAGGCGATCATCGAGGCCAAGCCCGATGTGGTCCTGATGATGAACCGCGGCGATAGCCATGCTGCAGGCCCCGACGAACTCTTCGCGCTTCCGGCCCTCAGCCTCACCCCGGCGGCAAAGAACAAGGCGCTGATCCGCATGGACGGGCTGCATCTGCTCGGCTTCGGTCCTCGCACGGCAGGCGCTATCCGCGAACTCAACGCCGCAATTTACGGAAAGAAGACCAATGCCTCGCAGTGAGGCCATGGAAGGCCCGATGCGCCGGCCGGCACTTGCCGCCCGGATCGTCCGCGACTGGCGCAACGGAGACCGGGCGGGCCTGGCGCGTGGCCTGATCCTCGTTCTGGCGATACTGGCGGCCGTGACGTTCATGACCTCCATCACCACCGGCGCCGCCGACGCTTCGCTCGGCAATATCCTTCGGTGGCTTTTCGGCGAGGCCGATCAGGCCATGAGCGCCCGCGACCGAATCATCATCCTCGATATCCGTTTGCCGCGTGCCGTTCTCGGCATGCTGGTCGGCGCGTCGCTTGCCGTTTCCGGCGTCGTGATGCAGGGCCTCTTCCGCAATCCGTTGGCCGATCCCGGCCTTGTCGGAGTTTCCTCCGGCGCAAGCCTCGGCGCGGTGCTGTTGATCGTGCTCGGTGACGTTGCCTTTGGCCCGCTATTCGCGGTCTTCGGCTTCTATGCCCTCCCCTTCGGCGCCTTTCTCGGCGGCCTCGCCACCACGCTGCTGCTCTACCGGATCGCTACGCGCGGCGGCCAGACCTCGGTCGCGACGATGCTGCTGGCGGGCATTGCGCTGGGCGCGCTTGCCGGTGCAGTGACGGGCGTACTCGTCTTCATCGCGGACGACAAACAACTGCGCGATCTCACTTTCTGGGGCCTCGGATCGCTCGCCGGCGCCAACTGGACCAAGATCGGCGCCGCCGGACCGATCATTCTCCTGTCACTTGCAGTCGTCCCCTTCCTGGCGCGCGGGCTCAACGCCATCACGCTCGGCGAAGCCGCCGCCTATCACATGGGCGTCCCGGTTCAGCGGCTGAAGAACATCGCCATCTTCAGCGTTGCCGGCGCCACCGGCGCGTCGGTGGCCGTCAGCGGCGGCATCGGATTCGTCGGCATCGTCGTTCCGCATCTCCTGCGGCTGATCATAGGCCCGGATCACCGCTACCTGCTGCCCGCCTCCGCCCTCCTTGGCGGCACGCTGCTGATCTTCGCCGACATGCTAGCCCGCACCATCGTGTCGCCGGCCGAACTGCCGATCGGCATCATCACCGCCTTCGTGGGTGCGCCCTTCTTTCTCTGGGTCCTGCTCAGGGGCCGGTCGAACTTGGGACTTTGATTGCGAACATGATCAGAGCATCCGACATTTCCGTCCGCCTTGCCGGAAGACAGGTGCTGCACGGCGTCTCCCTCGACGCCGCTCCCGGTGCGATGACTGCAATCGTCGGCCCGAACGGATCGGGCAAGACCACGACCTTGAAGGCGATCTCGGGCGAGCTCACGCCTTCGGCCGGTAAGGTCACCATCAACGGTCGCGACATCGCAAGCCTGAAACCATGGGAGCTCGCACTGAAGCGGGGCGTGCTGCCGCAATCGACGGTCATCTCATTTCCCTTCACCGTCAGGGAAATCGTGCGCCTCGGCCTCGAGGCAGCCGGAAGCGGCAAGGCGGTCGCCGGCGACCGGACAGCCGACGAAGCTCTGGAGGCCGTCGATCTCGCCGGCTTCTCCGGCCGCTTCTACCAGGAACTTTCGGGCGGCGAACAGCAGCGGGTGCAGCTCGCACGCGTCCTCTGCCAGATCTCGGCGCCGGTCGCAGACGGCGAACCGCGCTATCTCCTGCTCGATGAGCCGGTATCGAGCCTCGACATCCGCCACCAGCTCACGATCATGCGGCTTGCGCGCCAATTCTGCGCCGACGGCGGCGGTGTCGTCGCTGTCATGCACGATCTCAACCTTACATCGATGTTTGCCGATCAGATCGTGATGATGAAAGCCGGCCGCATCCGGGCGCGCGGAGCGCCGAAAGACGTGCTGACCGACGAGACCATGGAAGCGATCTTCGGCTGCCGCATGCGGGTGAGCGTCGCTCCGGCACAGGATATCCCGTTCGTATTGCCGCAGTCCGCCACGATGTGAAGCCGGGCTCACAGCGGCAACGTCAGGATTACCGAAACAAATTCCTCCCTCATGCGTTGATCTACAATGCCGGCGTGTAGACCGCGCCCGCTTGGAGTGCCGCGTGTCCTATCGGGCGCACAAAGAGCCGGGAAGTGTGCCTTCGCCGGCCGATTCGCATGAACCGACCACATGCCGGCCGTTTCACGCCGGCACAGCAGCGAGGGAAAAGACAATGGCGACAGGCATGTTCTCGGGCTCGGGCAGCCGCAAGCGCAACGGCAGCGCGATCGACCCGTCGATGGAGGATCAGCTCAACGAAATACGCGAAGACATCGCGCAGCTCATGACGCTGATTGCCGACCGCGGGGCTGCGGCTTCGCGTGATGCAAAGGTCAAAGCGCGCGGCGCCCGTGACCAGGCCGAAACCGATCTGCACGCCTTGTTGGAGAGCGGCGAGCAGATGCTTTCCGACTTGCGCAGCCGCTATGCGGATACGGAAAGAGAGGTTCGTCGGACGATACGCGAGCATCCTCTTGCGACGCTCGGCACCGCAGCCGTTATCGGCCTCATCGCAGCCGCTTTGCTGCGCCGGTGAGGACCTGCCAGGCGTCGCGTTGACCGAGTATGAAGGGGAGCTACCTTATGGGGACACTCGGAACTGTCCTGTCGGCCCTGCTTGCGTTCGACGCCGCCGCTGCGGCGTCGCGCTATAAACGCAATGTGGTCCTCTGGGCCATCGTCGTCGTGCTTCTCGGCAGCGCCTACGTCTTCGCGCTGATAGCAATCGCCCTGCTTCTCTCGGCGCGCTATTCGCCGGTCGCCGCAGCGCTGACGGTCACCGTCGCCCTGATCGTGACCGCTCTGGTCGTCATCGGCGTCATGGCCGGGCTGAACGCCCGCGACCGCCGGCTTGCCGACGAACGCCGCCGCCGCTCGGCGATGCGGACGAATCTTGCGCTCGTTGCGGTGACAAGCATCCTGCGCAAACAGCCGCTTCTGGGAGCCGCGACCGGGATTGCCGTTGCCGCGCTGCTGGGACTGAGCCGGGGCCGCAAGCGCAGCGACGATAGTTGATTCCGCACGGAAAAGGCCCCGGCGGGGCCTTTTCCGTGCGCCGAGGCGCGGTCCCTCAGACTGCCCTCAAAGCGGCAGTCGGATCAATGCCGTGACCCCCGCAGGCAGATATTCCACTTTCACCGAGCTCCCGATGATCTTGTCCAGGCTGCGCTCGATCAGGATCGAGCCGAAACCGCGGCGACGCGGCTCGCGAATAGGCGGTCCGCCCACTTCGGTCCAGGTCAGATGCAGGACGGTCTCGCCGTCCTCGACCACGCGGCGCGCCGTCAGCACGATTTTCCCCGTCGGAACCGAGAGCGCGCCGTATTTTACCGCATTGGTCGCCAATTCGTGCAGCACCAATCCAAGCCCAACGGCCTGGTCGGGACCCAGAAGAATCTCGTCCTTGTGCAGCTCGACCTGTTGGGAATAATCGCTGACATAGGGCAGCAACTGTTTCGAAATCAGTTCCGACAGGTGGATCGTGCCCCATTCGTAGTCGGAAAGGAGCCCGTGCGCCTCGGAAATCGCCTGAAGGCGGCCGGCAAAGGCGGTCATGAACTCGGCCGGGTCACTCGTTTGCCGGAGCGTCTGGCGGGCGAGCGACTGGAGCATTGCAAGCGTGTTCTTGACCCGATGGTTCAGCTCTTTCAGCAACAGTCGCGTACGGTTCACCGACGCCTGCTGGTCCGAGACGTCGATCGTCATGCCGAGAAAGCTCAGGGGCGCGCCCTTGCTGTCGCGGTCGTGCACGCGGCCGCGGCCCAGAAGCCATCGCCCGTTCGTGCCGATGCGAAACATGCCGTCATATTCCTCGTTGGCAGCCATCGCCTGACGGAGCTTCGAGAAGGTCGGGATGCGATCCTCGGGATGAATGGCGGAAAAGATCGCCTTGGCGCCGACGGTGCGCTCCGGCGGAAGACCGAACATGCGCATCATTGCGCCATTGCCTGAGACCGTGCCGGCGCGAATGTCCCAGAGCCAGCTGCCGACATTGGCCGCGTCGAGCGCCATTGCGAGCCGCTGCTCCTCGCGGGAAAGCGCGGCCTCCTTGAGCGCACGCCGGCGCGTCTCGTCCTTCAGCTTGAACAGCGAGGCGGCGACACCTGCGATGCGCTGCAGCTCGCTTTGCCGTTTGGCCGAGACCTCGGACCGGGGCTCGACATCGAGAACCGCGACGGTTCCGATCGCCTGACCGTCCAGAATAATCGGCGCGCCCGCATAAAAGCGCAGGAATGGGGGGCTGGCGACCGCCCGGCGGTGACGGAACGCCGGATGACGGGAGGCATCAAGCACGAGGAAGGGGCCGCCGTCGCCTGCCGCAATCGTATGGACGCAGAAGGACTCGCGAACGTGCGACCGCGTTTCAGCCGTGCCTATGCATGCCTTGAACCATTGCCACTCGCGGTCGACCAGGCTGACGAGAGCGATAGGCGCGTCGAAAAGGCTCGCGGCAAGCCGCGCCAGCCCGTCGAAATCCTCATCGGGAACCGACATGTCCGGCACGGCGGCCTGAAGGACGCCGAGCCGCTCCGGCGCGTCGAGCACCTGCGCTACCGCTGGAAGCATCGCCTCTGTCTTTTCACGCATTCGGCCTGAACTCCAAACTCGCGCAGGCGCCTGAATCTCAGCTCCACTGTATGTTTGCCTTCGACCGGAGCCGGTCTAGGGAGGAAAACATACAGCAAACTGGAGCAATATGGCGACCACGCTCCGCCGGTCGAACGCAGCCCTCCGAATGCCCTCTTGCGAGCGCCGCACGAACTTCAATCCGGCACCGGTCTATGCATATGTCCTTGAACCGCTATCGATTCAAGGACAAAACATGCAGCAGATCGAGGTGCTACAGCGACTTCGCGCGTCCGACAGGACGCTGCGGGATCGCATCAGGAAACGAAGGCACGCGAGGTGATGGGTGCGGAGGTCTCGTCGGGCCCGTAGTCGTTTTCTCCCCTAACCTGGAGAATTTCCTGCAGCCTTTGACGCGCCCTGTTGACGCGGCTCTTGATCGTTCCGAGCGCACAGCCGCAGATCGTTGCGGCCTCCTCGTAGGAAAAGCCGGAGGCCCCCACAAGGATGATCGCTTCGCGTTGATCGGGCGGCAACTGTTCGAGCGCCCGGCGGAAATCCTGCAGATCGAGCGAGCCGTATTGTTCCGGGTGATGGGCGAGCGTCTCCGTCAAATGGCCGTCGCTGTCCTGCACCTCGCGCCCACGCTTGCGCATCTGACTGTAAAGCTCGTTGCGCAGGATCGTGAAAAGCCAGGCCTTCATATTGGTACCGATCTCGAAATGATCCTGCTTGGCCCAGGCCTTCATGATCGTGTCCTGCACGAGATCGTCGGCCCGGTCGTGTCGTCCGATCAGTGACATCGCAAAGGCGCGCAGGCTCGGCAGCGCGGCAAGCATCTCACGCTTGAACTCTTGATTTTCGGATGACATCCGGCGCTTACTCCTTGCCCTGCAGAGCCGATTGCTGTTCTGCAGCTTCCAGCTTTTCCAGTAGATCGAGAAAGCGTGCCGGTATCGCTTCCTCCTGCACCGACTGATAGAGGGCCTTCAGCTTCACCGCAATCTGCGCATTCGGATCGTCGGAGGACGGACTTTTACCGCTCATCCGCCCTGCCCCTGTCGTATATCTCATTGTTGCAATTTCGCCCTTGAAAGTTCGCCTGCACCATAACGCAGCGGAAAAATGAAATGTTCCGAAGCGGAACCATTTTTTCGGCGAAACGTTTTCGCAACGATATTACGCCCATGGATTGAGGGAGTCCCTGAATGACATTGTCCACCCGTATTGCTCCATTTCTTCCTTATCTGCGCCGCTATTCGCGTGCCCTGACCGGGTCGCAGACCTCTGGAGATGCCTATGTCGCGGCCGTGCTTGAGGCACTTATCGCGGATACGTCTATCTTTCCGGAAGCAAGCAGCGACAGGGTAGCGTTGTTCCGTCTTTTCACATCCATGTTCGGATCGTCTTCCGTCCTCGTGCCGGAGCCGGTGTCGCCCTTTGCCTGGGAACAGCGCGCATCCGTCAACCTTGCGGCCGTCTCGCCGCTCGCACGCCAGGCGTTCCTGCTCGTTTCCGTCGAAGCCTTCACCCCACAGGAAGCCGCCGAAGTACTCGATGTAGACGCCGCCAAGCTGGCCGCACTTCTCGACCGCGCATCCCAGGAAATTTCCCGTCAGGTTGCAACCGAGATCATGATCATCGAGGACGAGCCGCTGATCGCGATCGACATCGAGCAGATGGTCGAAAGCCTCGGCCACAGCGTGACCGGGATTGCACGCACCAAGGACGAGGCGATCGCCCTCTATGAGACGACGAAGCCGAACATGGTGCTCGCAGACATCCAGCTCGCCGACGGCAGCTCGGGAATCGATGCCGTAAACGAAATCCTGAAGACGGCTGCCGTTCCGGTGATTTTCATCACCGCCTTCCCGGAGCGTCTCCTGACCGGTGAACGTCCCGAACCCACGTTCCTCGTCACCAAGCCTTTCAATCCGGAAATGGTGAAGGCCCTGATCAGCCAGGCGCTGTTCTTCAACGAGACGACGAAGGCTGCGGCCTGAGTCGAGATTTCCCTCACCACAGGGGCCCCGGCGGCATTGCTTTTACAGTGTCGGGGGCCCTCATCCCCAATGCTCGTCACAGGATGGGGGCGCCGCGTCTGCGGCGCGGAACTTTCTTTCAGCCCGAAGACTTGGGCTGACTGGCTTCCTGTGACAAGCACAGGAACGCCTCGCCTAAGATGATCACCATCGCAAACGCCCGCATCCGGAACTCGGTCGCATCGCCCGATGCTCCCGAAGCAAAACAGCCAGTGCCGAGGGAAGGGCACTGGCTGAGCTTTGGCAACTCACTGAGGGGGGATGTGAGTTGGCAACCGGCGGTATGCCTCCGACGTCACATTGGGGGCGATGTGCGTCACCGTCCGGTTATCGCCATAATGCACGAGGCGAAAAAAGGTTCCGCGGATATTCGGCAAGACTGCAGATGAAAATCTGCACCCCTCGCATGTTGAATCACTCCATCGACTCCAGTTCCTCGCGATGCCGATAGAGCGCGAGGAAGCGCCGATAATCCCGGTCGTAGATGCGGCGTTGCGCCGGGTCGGGGAGCCGTTCCGTTCCAGCCGACGACATCGCCGGTCCGGCCCTGGCGAGGTCCGGATAGAGCTCGCCGGCGACGGCCGCCGTCATTGCCGTGCCGAGGAGAACGGCATCGGCTGCCTGGGGTGCGACGACCCGGCAGCCGGTGACGTCGCAATAAAGCTCCATTAACAGGGAGTTGCGCACATGCCCGCCGGTCACGTGCAGCGTGTCGAGTTCGTAGCCCGCTTCCTTCATCATCTCCAGGATGTGGCGAATCCCGAGCGCTATCGCGACGCAGGTCCGCCAATAGAGCCGGCACAGCGCATCGAAGGAGGAGTCGAGCGGCAGCCCGCTGATGACCCCGAGTGCATGCGGATCGGCAAGCGGCGACCGGTTGCCGTGGAAATCCGGAAGCACGTGAAGGCGCTGGGCAAAGTCCGCGCCATGAAGCGCGCGCATTTCCTGCACCCGCTCGATGATCTTCGCATGGGTTTCGGTCGTCGGTGGTAGTCCGCCTCCGTGCAGCCGCACGATATGATCGAGCAGCGCTCCGGTCGCCGACTGACCGCCCTCGATGAGCCAGAGCCCGGGCAAGACCGCTTCGAAATAAGGCCCCCACATGCCGAAACCCGGCTTCATGTCCTTGGAAAAGGCAACAATGCAACTCGAGGTTCCGCCGATCAGTGCCAGCTGGCGCTCCAGCTTCGCCGGCGCGTCCGCGAAGCCGCCGAGCACGCCGAGCGCCCCGGCATAGGCATCGATCAGCCCCGGCGCGACCTGGCATGCGGTGTCGAGCCCGAGCTCCTCCGCCGCGCTCGCGCTCAGACGCCCGACGGCTCGCTCCACCGGCAGCGTCTCCTCGGGCAAGCCACCACGTTCGAGGAGGTCCTCAAGACCGATCTGCTCCAGATAGTCCTGCTGCCACCCGCGTTTCTCGTGCGCGAGATAGTTCCATTTTGCCGTCAGCGTACAGCGCGAGCGGGCCGGACTTCCGGTCGCCCGCCAGGACATGTAATCCGCGAGGTCGAAGAAATACCCCGCCCGTTCCCATTGCTGCGGGAGGTTGCGCTTCAGCCACATCAGCTTCGGCATTTCCATCTCGGGCGACATCACCCGCCCCGAATGATCGAGAACGGGATGTTTCGTCGCCGTACAGAAATCGGCTTCCGCCAACGCCCGGTGGTCCAGCCAGACGATGGTGTCCCAGCGTGCCTCCCCCTGACGATTGACCGAGAGCGGGAGGCCGTCGCGATCGCGCACGACGAGCGAACAGGTGGCGTCGAAGCCGATCGCCGCAATGCTTTCCGCCGGCACAGCCGCCTTCTCGCGCGCCGATCTGACCGCCCCGCAGACCGCAGCCCAGATGTCCTCGGAATCGTGTTCGGCGTGGTTTTCCTCCGGACGGTTCATCGCAATCGTCCGATCGGCCCGCGCCAGGAGCCTACCTTGCCGGTCGAAGACGCCGGCGCGGGCGCTGCCGGTTCCAATATCGACCGCCACGACATATTCGCGCATCAATGGATGCCCCCGTCCCGAAAAAATGATGGATGTTCGCCGAGCCGGACGACGCGGCAGCAAAACCGCCCCGTCCTGCTCTCCCTATTGACGGACAAACTGTATCAATTCGCCCATGTCGTCAAACAGCACGTCGGGTTCGAGGCTGGCGAGCGTCCGCCGGTGGCGGTCGTTTCGTGCGTGGCTGCCCCCCGCGAAGGCGAAGACGCGCATGCCGGCGGACTTTGCCGCCTCGATGCCGGCCGGGCTGTCCTCGATGACGATGCAATCGGACGGGTAATAGCCCATCTTAGCGCTTGCATGCAGGAAAAGGTCGGGCGCCGGCTTGCCGCGCTCCACCATGCTGGCGCTGAAGATGTTCGGCTCGAAGAGATCGATGAGCCCCGTCACGGCCAGCGAAAGGCGGATGCGCTCCGGCTGGCTCGACGAAGCCACGCAATGGGCGGTGCCCAGCCCTTCCACCGCCTCGCGTATGCCGGCGATTGGCCTCAGTTCCTCGCGAAATCGTGCATAGAGCCGTGTCCGCATGCCTTCGAGAAAAACCTCGTCGGTCGCAAGTCCGTGTTCTTCGTGCAGGATCGTCGACATCGTCTTCAAGCTGCGGCCGAGGAAGCGCTCGCTCGCCTCCTCGGTCGTCATCGAAACGCCGGCAGCCGCGAGCGCGTCGACGAGGACCCCGAGCGAAATCGGTTCGCTGTCCACCAATACGCCGTCACAATCGAAAATCACCAGCCTGGAGGCGTGCCCCACCATCGTCATTCCCCGAGGTTTCCGTCCAGATAAAGCTGGAGCGTGGCACGCGTACCCTTTTCCCAAAGCACTTTCAACGCGTGAGCGAAACGGCGGCGGAAGAGATCGGATTGCGCGACATCGCCGAAGATGTCGGAAAGCGCAAGGAACGCCATTGGATCGTCCTTCGCTGCAACTGCGGCGGCCTGCAGCCGGTCGGCGTTGGCGTCGTTGAAAACGATCTCCTTGCCGCTGTCCGACTTGCCGGCGAAATAACGGCACCACAGCGCCGAAACGAGCGACAACCCGACGACGTCTTCGCCGCGGCGCAGGCGGTCGGCCGTCGACGGCAGGATGAATTTCGGCTGTCGGTTGGAGCCGTCCTGCGCCAGCCGCGCGACCGTGTCACCGATCTTCGGATTGGAGAAACGCGTCTCGATGAGCTTGTAATAATCCTTCAGATCCGTGTCCGGAACCGGCGGTATCACCGGGATGATCTCGTCGTGCTCCAGCTTTGACAGGAAGGCGCGGATCAACGGCTCCTCCATCGCCTCATGAACGAAATGGATGTCGAGCAGTGCCGCCGGATAGGCGATCGCCGCATGGCCGCCGTTGAGGATACGGATCTTCATATGCTCGTACGGCGCGACGTCCGGCACGAACTGCACGCCCACCTCTTCGAGCGCCGGGCGGCCTTGCGGGAAACGGTCCTCCAGCACCCATTGCTTGAATTCCTCGCAAAAGACCGGCCAGGCATCGTCGATTCCGTATTGTGAGGCGACGATGCCGATCTCGCGGGCACCGGTTGCCGGCGTGATGCGGTCGACCATGCCGTTCGGAAAGGCGACATTGGCATCGATCCAGTCCGCAAAGCCCGGATCGGAGAGGCGCGCCAGACCGGAGACGGCAGCGTGGGTGACCTCTCCGTTTCCAGGAATATTGTCGCAGGACATGATCGTGAACGGCGGAATGCCCTTGGCGCGGCGTTCGGCGAGCCCCGCCAGGATGAGGCCGAAGACGGTTTTTGGAGCCGTCGGATCGCGCGCATCCTCGACGATCGCCGGATGCGCCGGGTCGAAGACGCCGGATGCCGGATCGATGAAATAGCCGCCTTCGGTGATCGTCAGGGAAACGATGCGGATGAGCGGGCTTGCGAGCTGCGCCACGATCGCGGGCGTGTCGCCAGGCTCGAGATAGGCGATCATGGCGCCCGTGACATGCGCGCCCGTGCGGTTGTTGTCCTGCTCGACCACCGTCGTCAGGAAATCCTGCGCTTCGAGCTTGTCGCGCATGACCTTGTCCGATGGCAGGACACCCGCGCCGATAATTGCCCAATCGCGATCGCGTCCCAGGTTGAAAAGGTCATCGAGATAGACCGCCTGATGCGCACGGTGGAAATTGCCGACGCCGAAATGCACGATGCCGGCCCGAAGGTCATGCCGGCCGTAGTTCGGGACGCCGGCCCTGGCTTTGACCGCGTCGAGCGTGGCAAGGGAGAGTTTGGTCGCCATCCTTTCAATCCTTTCGCGAACGAGCCTCAGCTCATCCAGTTGCCGCCATCGACGTTATAGGTCTGCGAGACGATGTAGTCGCTTTCCGCCGAGGCGAGGAAGATCGCCATGCCGGTCAGGTCCTCTGCGGTGCCCATGCGTCCGAAGGGAACGGCCTCCCCGACCAACCGTTTTTTCTCGCCGCGCGGACGGTTCTCGTATTTGGCGAAAAGCGCGTCGACGCCCTCCCAGTGCTCACCGTCGACGACGCCGGGAGCGATGGCGTTGACGTTGATGCGGTGTTTGATGAGATCGAGACCGGCCGATTGGGTGAGGCTGATGACCGCAGCCTTGGTGGCGCAATAGATCGCCACCAGAGCTTCCCCACGCCTGCCCGCCTGGCTCGCCATGTTGATGATCTTGCCGCCCCTGCCCTGCGCGATCATCTGCCTGGCGGCCGCCTGCAAGGTGAAGAGCGTGCCGGCGACGTTGATCGCAAACAGTTTTTCGTAGCTCTCGCGGGTGATCTCGACGATCGGCGCGAGGTCGAAGAGCGCGGCATTGTTGACGAGGATGTCGAGCCCGCCGGCATGTTCGACGGTCGCGGCGATCGCGGCGTCGATGGAGTCCTGCCGGGTCACATCCATCACGACCGCATAGGCCGCGGACCCGATCTCCGCCGCCGCCCGTCTCGCCCGCTCGATATCGATGTCGGCGATGGCGACCGTGGCGCCCTCGCGCACGTAGGCTTCGGCGAAAGCGCGGCCGATACCCCGCGCCGATCCGGTGATCAACGCGCTCTTTCCTTCAAGACGTTTCATCGAATTGCCATTCCCTTTTCATCGAACCTGTGAAGGCGCTCGGGATCCGGCGTCAGATAGACCTGATCGCCATGGGTCACCGCGAAGTCGCCGCCGACGCGCGCCGTCAAAGTACCGATGCCGTCTGCATGCACGTGCAGGAAGGTGTCCGAGCCGAGATGCTCGGCCACTCCCACCGTGCCCCGCCACGTGCCCTGATCCTTCGAAAGGGCAATATGCTCCGGGCGGATGCCGATCGTGTGGGCCTGATGGGCCGCGGCAGGCGCACCGGTGACGAAGTTCATCTTCGGCGACCCGATGAAACCGGCGACGAATAGATTGTCCGGCCTGCGGTAGAGGTCGAGGGGCGAGCCCACCTGCTCGATGCGGCCGCGGTTGAGCACGACGATCTTGTCGGCCATGGTCATGGCCTCCACCTGGTCGTGCGTCACGTAGACCATGGTCGTCTTCAGTTGCTGGTGAAGCTGGCTGATCTCCAGTCGCATGTTGACCCGCAGCGCGGCGTCGAGATTCGACAGCGGCTCGTCGAAAAGGAAGGCTTCCGGCTGGCGGACGATGGCCCGGCCGATCGCCACGCGCTGGCGCTGGCCGCCGGAAAGCTGGCGGGGCTTGCGGTCGAGATAGTCGGTGAGGTTGAGGACGCGCGCCGCGTCCTCGACCTTCTTGTCGATCGTGGCCTTGTCCTCGCCCGCCATCTTCAGCGGAAAGGCGATGTTGGAGCGCACGCTCATATGCGGATAGAGAGCGTAGGACTGGAACACCATCGAAAGGCCGCGCTTTGCCGGCGGCAGCTCGGTGGCGTTGCGGCCGTCGATGACGATCTCGCCGTCGCTGACGTCCTCCAGTCCGGCGATCAGCCTCAGAAGCGTCGACTTGCCGCAACCCGAGGGGCCGACGAAGACGACGAACTCGCCGTCGGTGATATCGAGGTCTATCGAGGGAATGACGGCGTGGGCGCCGAAGACCTTCGATACGTTCTTGAGAGTGATGCTTCCCATGGTTTTACCCTTGTTTGAACCGCGTCGCCCTTACTTGACTGCGCCGAAAGTGAGGCCGCGCACGAGCTGTTTTTGCGAGAACCAGCCGAGGATGAGGATAGGGGCGATCGCCATCGTCGAGGCCGCCGACAGCTTGGCGTAGAAGAGGCCCTCCGGGCTCGAATAGGAGGCGATGAACGCGGTGAGCGGCGCGGCCTTTGCGGCGCTCAGGTTCAAGGTCCAGAACGCTTCGTTCCAGGCAAGGATGATGTTGAGCAGCAGCGTCGAGGCTATGCCGGGGATCGCCATCGGCGTCAGCACATAGATGATTTCCTTGGAGAGCGAGGCGCCGTCCATGCGCGCCGCTTCGAGGATCTCGCCGGGGATCTCCTTGAAATAGGTGTAGAGCATCCAGATGATGATCGGCAGGTTGATCAGCGTCAGCACGATCACGAGCCCTGTGCGCGTGTCGAGCAGTCCCCAGTTGCGGAATATCAGATACATCGGCACCAGCACGCCGACCGGCGGCATCATCTTGGTGGAGAGCATCCACATCAGCACGTCCTTGGTGCGCTTCGTCGGCGAGAACGCCATCGCCCAGGCTGACGGGATCGCGATCAACAGGCCGAGCAGGGTCGAGCCGAAGGAAACGACCACCGAATTCATGAAGTGCTTCAGGTAATCCGACCGGCTCTGCACCTCGGAATAGTTCTCGGTCGTCCAGTCGAAGAAGAGGAAGACCGGCGGAGAGGCGATCGCCTGGGCTTCCGTCTTGAAGCTCGTCAGGAAGGTCCAGAGGATCGGAAAGAAGATCAGGATTCCGATCGTCCAGGCCACCACGGTCGTGATGAGCTTGCGCCCGGTAGAGACATTGCGTGCCATGGTCTCAAGCCTCCAGCGTCTTGCCGATCATGCGCATCAGGAAGAATGCGACGATATTGGCGAGGATGACCGCGATGATCCCGCCCGCCGAGGCGCCGCCCACATCGAACTGCAGAAGGGCTTGGGCGTAGACGAGGAAAGTGAGGTTCGTGCTCTGCGTACCCGGACCGCCATTGGTGGTGACGAGGATCTCGGCGAAGACCGACAGCAGGAAGATCGTCTGGATCAGGATGACGACCGTGATCGCACGCGAGAGATGCGGCAGGACGAGATAGATGAAGCGGCTTACCGCGCCTGCGCCGTCCATCTGTGCGGCTTCCTTCTGCTCCTCGTCGAGCGACTGCAGCGCAGTCAGCAGGATGAGCGTGGCGAAGGGCAGCCACTGCCAGGCGACGATCAGAATGATCGAGAGAAGCGGCGCGTTGGCGAGAAAGTCGAACGGCTGCAATCCGAGCAGCTTGGCAAGCCAGGCGAAAAGTCCGTTCACGGGATTCATGAACATGTTCTTCCAGACCAGCGCCGCCACCGTCGGCATGATGAGGAAGGGCGCGATCACCAGGATGCGCACGATCCCCTGCCCGAACATCGGCTGGTCGAGAAGAAGCGCCAGTCCGATGCCGCCGACCACGGTGATGAAGAGCACGCCGAGAACGATGGCGAGCGTGTTGAATATCGCCTGGAAGAAGGCCGGGTCGGTGAGGAAATAGGTGTAATTCGTAAGCCCGGCGAACTCCTCCATCCCCGGCATCAGCAGGTTGTAGCGCAGCAGCGAGAAATAGACCGTCATGGCCAGCGGCACGATCATCCAGGCCAGAAGCAGGAGCACCGAGGGCGCGATCATCAATCGCGCGGCGGAGCGGGTGTGCAAGGTCGCCATGGCGTCCCCCGTGTGAAGTCGACGCGGTTCTTCAAAAACGGCAGGCGTATCGCCATCCGAACGCGCGCCATGAACTGGAAAAGTCAGAGCGGAACGCGGATCGAAGGCGGGTTGCCCCTTTCCCCGTCCCGCTCTGGAGGTAGCCGGGGCGTTCGCTGTTTCCAGCAGACGCTCCGGCTCCTTGGGAGCTCACTTGATGTAGCCGGCTTTGGTCATTTCGCGGGTCGACAGCTGCTGCGCGCTGGCAAGCGCCTGATCCACGCTCATCTGACCGGCCAGCGCCGCCGAGAACACCTGCCCGACCGCCGTGCCGAGACCCTGGAATTCCGGGATCGCCACGAACTGGACGCCGACATAGGGCACCGGCTTCACCGCCGGGTTCTTCGGGTCGGCGGCATTGATCGAGTCCAGGGTCATCTTCGCGAAGGGGGCCGCCTTCTGGTACTCCGGGTTCTCATAGAGGGAGGTGCGGGTACCGGGAGGAACGTTCGCCCAGCCTTCCTTCTCGGCAACGAGCTTCAGATAATCCTTGCCCGTGGCCCAGGCGATGAACTTCTGCGCCGACTCGGCCTTCTGCGATCCTGCCGGAATGGCGAGGTTCCAGGCCCAGAGCCAGTTGCCGCGCTTGCCGAGGCCGGTGTCGGGAGCGAGCGCGAAACCGACCTTGTCGGCAACGGTCGACTCCTTCGGATTGGTCACGAAGGAGGCGGCCACGGTCGCGTCGATCCACATGCCGCACTTGCCGGTCTGGAACAGCGACAGGTTCTCGTTGAAGCCGTTGGACGAGGCGCCGGGCGGGCCTGCGTCATTCATCAGCTTGACGTAGAAGTCGAGTGTGTTCTTCCATTCCGGCTGGTCGAACTGCGGCTTCCAGTTCTCGTCGAACCAGCGGGCGCCGAAGGCGTTTGCCGTGGCCGTCAGGAAAGCCATGTTCTCGCCCCAGCCGGCCTTGCCGCGCAGGCAGATACCGTAGATCTCGTTATCCTTGTCGGTGATCTTGCGGGCCGCATCGGCGATGAAATCCCAGGTCGGCGCATCGGGCATGCTAAGCCCGGCCTTCTCGAACAGGTCCTTGCGGTACATGACCATCGAGCTCTCGCCGTAGAACGGTGCCGCATAGAGCTTGCCGTCGATCGTCAGGCCGCTGCGGATCGCCGGCAGAAGGTCGTCGACGTCGTATTCGGGACCGAGATTGTCGAGCGGCAGGAGCCAGCCCTGCTTCGCCCAGATCGGCACTTCATACGTGCCGATCGTCATGATGTCGTACTGACCGCCCTTGGTCGCGATGTCGGTCGTGACCCGCTGGCGCAGCACGTTTTCCTCGAGAGTGACCCACTCAAGCTGGATGTCGGGATTTTTCGACGTGAAATCGTCCGTCAGCTTCTGCATCCGGATCATGTCGCCATTGTTCACGGTGGCAATGGTCAGCGTCTCCGCTTGGGCCAGACCCGCCAGAGCGACTGCCGAGCACGTGCCCAGCAGGAAAGTTCTCAAATTCATCGACTTCCTCCCAGAAGAAATTGAGCATTTGCCTTGCTCGTGAGCAATTACTCACCGATTGCGACGAAATGTCAATGCGCATTTGTCGTTCCGGTGCGGCAGAGCAGCTAAGAAGATGTTTTAGCTTTGGATTTTTTACAGGGATTTCACGAGAACGACGCCGATGCCGCGGCCCCGCGGCCGGCTGCGCGATCTAGACGCGGAGCAGATAGTCGGCCGTAGCCTCATCGGTGACGAGACCGTTGATGATCCTGCCCTTGAGTGCGGCGCGCAGCGCCTCGTATTTGCGCCTGCCCTTGGCGATCCCGATGACCGACGCGCGGTCGCGCGGCGGCAGCGGAACCGAGGCGACGCGCTCATTGATGCTGTCGGGCAGGAGCACGCCTTCGTGGTCGAACATCCACCCGCAGATCTCGCCGGCAGCGCCCGCGGCCATCAGCCGTGCCATTTCATCGCGCGCCAGGAACCCGTCTTCGCAAAGCGGCGCGTCGGGCCCCAGTTCGCCGACGCCCACGAAGGCGGCGTCGGCCTCGGCGCCGAGTTCCAGGGCGATCTGCACCAGGCTCTGCTTGTGCAGGACTTCGCGCTCTTCCGGCGAGGAGACGAGAACCGGCAAGGGCATGGGGAAATGCCGCGCCTTGATCGTGTCCGCCATGCTGAAGATGACGTTGTAATAGGCAGCCGACCCGTCGAGCCGGATATTGCCCGTGAGCGAAACGATACGGTGCTGTGGGCATTCCATCGATGGCAGCTGGTCGATGGTCGCCTTCAGCGTCCGGCCCGTGCCGATCGCGAGCACCACGGGCTCGGCCGACTTCAGCCAGCGCTCGATTTCCGCCGCTCCGGCCTCGGCGATTCCGACGGTCGTGGATTGGGAACCGGGGTCGCTCGGAACGACGTCGACATGCTTGAGGTCGTATTTCTCCTTGAGACGCGCCGCCATTTCGAGGCAGGCGGCGATCGGATGGTCCAGGCGCACCTTGATCAGCCGCTCGGCCATGGCAAGCGACACGAGACGTTGCGCCGACTGCCGCGAAATTCCCATGACCGACGCAATCTCGTCCTGCGTCCGGCCGGCGACATAATAGAGCCAGCCTGCGCGGGCTGCATCGTCCAGCCTGTTGCTGCTTTCCGCCTTGCGTGCCATCGATTGGCTCCCTTCCCCTTGATTTGCTGCCACTATTTTCCATGCGCTGTCAAACGGGGGCGATATGCGGCGCGCCTTGGCACCGGCAAGGTCCGCTTTTCCAGGCTTTTGCAGCCGTTTGGAAGGAAATTTTACCGTTTGATAAAAAAATAAAGCGTGTTACCGTTCCGTCATCCTGAGAAAACATTGGGAGCCAAAAATGGGAACGACGCAATCTGGGATTCTCGGCGGGCGGCTGCCGCTTGCCGAGTACGAAGCCAATTTCTCCGACCTTCATGCGCCACTCGACAGGCACGAGGCGCTGGTCGCCGCGGACCGCTGTTATTTCTGTCATGACGCGCCCTGCATGACTGCCTGTCCCACCTCCATCGACATCCCGCTCTTCATTCGCCAGATCGCGACGGGCAATCCGATCGGCTCGGCGAAGACGATCTTCGATCAGAACATACTTGGTGGCATGTGCGCCCGCGTCTGTCCCACCGAAACGCTCTGCGAAGAGGCCTGCGTACGCAACACGGCCGAGGAGCGGCCGGTCGAAATCGGCCGCCTGCAGCGCTACGCGACCGACATCGCAATGCGGGAGAACAAGCAATTCTATTCGCGCGCCGCGCGTTCCGGCCGCAGGGTCGCCGTCGTCGGCGCCGGGCCGGCGGGGCTCGCCTGCGCGCATCGGCTGGCCGTAAAAGGCCACGACGTGGTGATCTACGACGCGCGCGAAAAATCCGGCGGCCTCAACGAATACGGCATCGCCGCCTATAAGGCGGTCGACGACTTCGCCCAGAAAGAGGTCGAATACGTGCTTTCGGTCGGCGGCATCGAGGTCAGCCACGGCAAGGCGCTCGGCCGCGACTTCTCCCTTGCCGATCTGGCGGAAGAATTCGATGCCGTCTTTCTCGGCCTCGGTCTTGCCGGTGTCAATGCACTGCGGATCGAAGGCGAGAATGCCGAAGGCGTCGAGGATGCCGTCGACTTCATTGCCGCACTTCGCCAGTCGAAGACAAAGGCCGACATTCCGGTCGGCCGGCGCGTCGTGGTTCTCGGCGGCGGCATGACTGCGATCGACGCGGCCGTCCAGGCGAAACTGCTCGGCGCCGAGGAAGTGACGATCTGCTATCGCCGCGGCAAGGAGCACATGAACGCCTCGGAATTCGAGCAGGATCTCGCGGCCTCCAAGGGCGTCACCATCCGCCACTGGCTGCAGCCGAAACGCATCGCCGTCAAGGACGGCAGGGTCGCCGGCATCGAACTCGACTACACCACGCTTGAGAACGGTAGGCTGACGACGACCGGCGAAACCGGAATCATTGCCGCCGACCAGATCTTCAAGGCCATCGGCCAGACCTTCGAGGCCTCCGGCCTCGGTGCGCTACGCATGGAAAGCGGACGCATCGTCGTCGATGCGGAAGGGCGCACCTCGCTCGACAAGGTCTGGGCCGGCGGTGACTGCGTGCTTGGGGGCGAGGATCTCACCGTTTCCGCCGTCGCGATGGGACGCGATGCCGCCGGATCGATCGACCGGGCTTTCGCCGCGGCTCAGCCGCTGGCGAGCGCCGTTGCTTGAAAAGCAGAACAGGATCGAGAGGACGAGAACAATGGCTGATCTTCGCAACAATTTTGTCGGCATCAAATCCCCGAATCCGTTCTGGCTCGCCTCGGCGCCGCCGACGGACAAGGCCTACAACGTCGAGCGCGCCTTCAAGGCAGGCTGGGGCGGCGTCGTCTGGAAGACCCTGGGTGAGGAAGGACCGCCCGTTGTCAATGTCAACGGCCCGCGCTACGGCGCGATCTGGGGCGCCGACCGGCGGCTGCTGGGTTTCAACAATATCGAACTCATTACCGACCGCGATCTCTATGTGAACCTGCGCGAAATGAAGCAGGTGAAGATGAACTGGCCGGACCGTGCCCTGATCGCCTCGATCATGGTGCCTTGCGAGGAGAACGCATGGAAGGCGATCCTGCCGCTGGTCGAGGAGACCGGCGCCGACGGCATCGAGCTCAATTTCGGCTGTCCGCACGGCATGTCCGAGCGCGGCATGGGCTCGGCGGTCGGCCAGGTGCCGGAATATATCGAGATGGTGGTGCGCTGGTGCAAGCAATATACGCGCATGCCGGTCATCACCAAGCTGACGCCGAACATCACGGACATCCGCAAGCCCGCCCGCGCTGCCAAGGCCGGCGGCACCGACGCGGTATCGCTGATCAACACGATCAACTCGATTACCGGGGTCAACCTCGACACTTTCTCGCCGGAGCCCTCGATCGACGGCCGCGGCAGCCATGGCGGTTATTGCGGCCCGGCGGTGAAGCCGATCGCCCTCAACATGGTGGCCGAGATCGCCCGTGATCCCGAGACCCACGGCCTGCCGATTTCCGGCATCGGTGGCGTGACCACCTGGCGGGATGCGGCGGAATTCATGGTGCTCGGGGCCGGCAACGTGCAGGTCTGCACGGCGGCGATGACCTATGGCTTCAAGATCGTCCAGGAGATGATTACGGGCCTCTCCGACTGGATGGACGCCAAGGGCCATCGGTCGCTCGACGACATCAGCGGCCGTGCCGTCCCGAACGTCACCGACTGGCAATATCTCAACCTCAACTATATCGCCAAGGCGAAGATCGATCAGGACGCCTGCATCAAATGCGGCCGCTGTCATATCGCCTGCGAGGACACTTCGCATCAGGCGATCACCCAATTCGTAAACGGCGTGCGTCATTTCGAGGTGATCGAGGAGGAATGCGTCGGCTGCAACCTCTGCGTCAATGTCTGCCCGGTGGAGAACTGCATCACCATGGAGCCGCTCGCGGCCGGCACGCTCGACCGGCGCACCGGGAAACCGGTCGACCCGAACTACGCCAACTGGACGACCCATCCGAACAACCCGATGGCCCGCCAGGCCGCCGAGTGAAGACATACGAGTCAGACCGGAGGGCCGCCGGCATCACCGGCGGCCCTCCCACGTTTCTATCGCGTCAAAACTCTATCACCACCTTGCCGAAGGGGCCGCGGTCGAGATGCGCGAGGGCCTCGGGGACTTCGGTGAACTTGTAACGGCTGTCGATGACGGGCTTCAGTCCAAGTCGATCGACGGCCCCGACCAGATCTTCGAGTGCTCTGCGGTGACCGACGCTGATACCCTGCACGACGGGAGACTTCAGGAGAAGCGGCCCGACCGGACCTGAGACCTCGAAGCCCTCGAGCACGCCGATCACCGAGATGCGCCCGTCCGGCGCGACTGCCTTCAGGGACTGGCCGAGCCCGGCGCCGCCGGCGATCTCCAGAATGTGGTCGGCCCCATGATCCGCGGTCAGCGCATAGACGCGCTCCACCCAGTCCTCCTCCAGGCGATTTATGCCGTGATCGGCACCGAGCGCAAAAGCCCGATCGAGCTTTTCGCGGCTGCTCGAGGTCACGATGACCTCGGCTCCGGTCGCCTTAGCGATTTGCAGCCCGAACAGCGCAACGCCGCCGGTGCCCTGCACGACGACACGGTCGCCCGCCCGCAGATGCCCCTTCTCGACAAGAGCGAACCAGGCGGTCAGGCCCGCACAGGGCAAGGTACTCGCCTCCGCCGCGTCGAGGCTCTTCGGAGCTGGGACGAACCAGCCTTCAGGGAAAACCACATATTCGGACAGGACGCCCGGATGCGCCCCTCCGAGCGTCTGATAGGCAGGCGTCCTGCCGGTGCCGGGTCGTAAGCCGTCAAGCCAATCGGGGGCGAAGGTGGAGATCACGCGATCGCCCGGCTGGAAACGCGTCACGCTCTTGCCGACGGCCTCGACCACTCCGCTCATATCCGAGGCCGGCACGAAGGGGAAAGCGAGATCGAGCCCCATGCCGGTCTCCAGTACCAGCTTGTCGCGATAGTTGAGCGATACGGCAAGCGTTCGCACGAGGATATCGTGCTCGCCGGCCTCCGGCACCGGCCGTTCGGCACGCTTGAGATTGTGGGGGGCCACCGTCTGCGTGCTCCATTCCTGCATCCATTTGGACATGCCCGTTCCTTTTCATCCGTTGCGGTGAAGCGAGCATACTGTTGAACATTCGTCTTCGGTTGCGATATGATTTCCCATCATTGGTTCCCTGGAGGACGCAATTCGTGGAGCGCTTCAACGGTATTTCGGTTTTCGTGGAAGTTGCCGATGCCGGCGGCTTTTCCGCCGCCGCCGCGCGGCTCAACCTTTCGCGCTCGGCCGTGGGCAAGACGGTATCCCGGCTCGAACGACGGCTCGGCGTGCGCCTCTTTCACCGCACCACAAGGACGCAGAGTCTTACCGAAGAAGGGCAGCTCTTCTACGACAGCTGCCAAAAAGCGCTGGGCGAAATCAGAACGGCCGAAGACCTCCTCGAATCCGGGAAGCAGGAAATTCGCGGCCGCCTGCGCATCTCGATGCCGGTCCTCTTCGGCCGCCAATGCGTGGCGCCGCTGCTTCGCGACCTGTTGCGGGCGCATCCCCGTCTGGAATTCGATCTCTCCTTCAACGACCGGGTCGTCGACCTTCTCGACGAAGGCTTCGATCTCGCCATCCGCAACAGCCCGCTCGGCAACGGCTCCGGCCTGATGATGCGCACGGTGGCGGAACAGCGGATGACCGTCTGCGCCTCCCCTGCCTATCTTGAAACGCACGGCACGCCGAGAACGGTGGCCGAACTCGCAGCACAAGAAGGCATCGTCTACGCCCGTGGAGGCGAGCCGCTATCCTGGTCCTTTCCGTCCGACGGCAAAGCGGCCGAAATCGTGCTCCCGCAAACGCGGCTGAGGCTCGATGATCTCGCCGCGATCGCCGATGCGGCTTCCGCCGGCCACGGCCTTGCCTGGCTGCCTTGCTGGCTGGTGCGCGAGCGCGTGCAGAAAGGCGAGCTTGTCCGCGTCCTCACCGACCGCCCCGGGCTGATCTTCAAGGCGCATGCGGTCTGGCCGCGAACGCAGCACATGCTGCCGAAACTGCGGGTGGTGATCGACAAGCTCGCCGCAGGATTGCCGCGCATCATGGAGTAGCACGGCATGGGACATGCGCACTCCGCGCAAGACCCGAGAGCGAAACAATTCGTTTAGAAAACGTAAGTTGCCGGCATCGGTGATCTGGTTAATAAGGAGGACATTGACGCGAGCCTGTTTCGAGGCCGCCAGACCCAGGCAAGATTGTTTGACGATCCTATCCGCCAGCACGCGCAAGAAGATGCACCTGATTTCAGGGGCTGTGCTCGGCGTCTTTGTGCTCCTCCATTTCTCGAACCATGCGCTCGGCCTGGTGTCGATCGGAGCCATGGAAACGGGCCGGCGGATCTTCACCTCGGTCTGGCAGAGCATCCCCGGAACGGCCCTCCTCTACGGCGCGTTGTTGCTGCATTTTCTGATGGCGCTTGACAGTCTCTACCGGCGGCAAACCTTCAGGATGCCTGTCGGCGAAGCCCTGAAGATCATCTTCGGCCTGAGCCTGCCCTTTCTGCTCATTCCTCACGTTGTCGCCGCCCGCGTGGAGCCGCTTCTTTCAGGTGTTTACCCCGACTACCCCGCAATCCTGCGCACGCTCTGGTCAAGCTCGTTCAACACCTCTCGCCAGTCGCTTGCACTCATCGTCGTCTGGGGTCACGCCTGCCTTGGCGCCTGGTTCTGGATGCGCGGCCGCGCCTGGTTTCCGAAGTACGAAACGCTGCTCTATACCGTCGCCCTGCTGGTGCCGATCTTCGCACTGCTCGGCTTCGTCAACGGCGCCCGATCGCTGGAGCGCGACTACGCCGAACATGGCGGTTATGGCGACAGGGCCTATGCCAGCCAGGCACCTCGCGTCGACCCTGCCCTCCTCGATAGGATCAGGCTGGCATTCTATGGCTGCTTCGCAAGCCTGATCGGCGGCACCCTCGTTCTGCGCGCCCTGCCGGCGCGCGGCCGTATTCGCATTCGTTATCCGGACGGCCGGGTCGCTGCCGTCAGCCTCGGCTTCAGCGTTCTGGAGGCGAGTCGGGCGGCTGGAATCCCGCATGTGTCCGTCTGCGGCGGACGCGGCCGCTGCTCGACCTGTCGCGTGCGGATAACGCAGGGGCTCGAAGGCCAACCGACGCCGGAAGCCGCAGAACTCGCGACGCTGACCCGCATCGGCGCTCCCGAGAACGTACGCCTCGCCTGCCAGTTCCGACCCGTGCACAATGTGAGCGTCGTGCCCATCCTCGACACCGACAGCATCGGGATCAAGACGCAGCTTGCCCGCCAGAACGCCGGCGGACGCGAGCGCCGCGTCGCAGTGCTCTTCTGCGACCTGCGTGATTTCACCCGCATCGCCGAACACCGGCTGCCCTACGACACGGTCTTTCTGCTCAACCGCTACTTCGAGGTCGTCGGCGAAGCCGTCGAAAGTTCCGGTGGCGTCGTCGACAAGTTCATCGGCGACGGGGCGCTCGCGATCTTCGGACTGAAGGCCCCTCTGCCGGAAGCCTGCCGCCAGGCACTGTCGGCCGCCGCCCGGTTGTCGCAAGGAATCCGGGCGCTCAACCAGACTTTCGAAGGGGAGCTCGAGCAGCCGCTGAGGCTCGCCATCGGCCTCCACGCGGGGCCGGCGATCATCGGCGAAATGGGCTACGGCCAGGCAACCTCGCTCACGGTCGTCGGCGACACGATCAACACCGCGAGCCGACTGGAAGGCCTCGCGAAGGAGCACGACGTCGAGCTTGCCGTTTCGGCCGAACTGGTCGAGCGCGCGGGTTTAAGCTTCGAGGGCCACAGACGGCTCGAAATCAGCCTGCGGGGCCGCAAGGCAACGCTGGAAACCTGGATCGTCGGTGACGCCGCGCAGCTCTCCCGATCCCTGCCGACAGCCGGATAGGCTACTCCCGCACCTGCAGCCCGTCGACGAACAGCCGCTCGAGAAAGCGCGCGGCGTCCTCGAAGCGCCCTTCGCCGGCATTCTCCTGGCCGAGCACGGCGCGCACCTGAACGT
Organism: Sinorhizobium sp. M4_45; assembly: GCF_002885915.1. Lineage (NCBI taxonomy): Bacteria > Pseudomonadati > Pseudomonadota > Alphaproteobacteria > Hyphomicrobiales > Rhizobiaceae > Sinorhizobium > Sinorhizobium sp. M4_45. Next base: position 145,669 of record NZ_NWVE01000001.1, on the reverse strand, counting down.
CGAAGTCGGCATAATGCTGCGTCGTCGACCAGATGGCGAAGATGAGGTGATAAGGGTCGCATCTTGCGATCTTGCCAGCCTTGGCCCAGCTGCGGATAACCTCGGCCTTCTCGTCCACCAATTGCTTCAGCGGACCCTTGAGCTCGTCCACGATCCGCGGGGCGCCCTGCAGGACCTCGTTGGCGAACAGCCGGCTTTCGCGCGGGAAGTCGCGCGCCATTTCGAGCTTGCGCCGGATATAGCTGCGGATCTCGGCGACCGGGTTGCCCTCGGCATCGAACGCGCGCAGAGGATCGAGCCAGGTGTCGAGAACGCGGTCTATCAGCGCGCGATGCATCGCCTCTTTGGTGCGGAAATAATAAAGCAGGTTCGGCTTCGACATGCCCGCCACGTCAGCGATCTGATCGATCGTCGACCCGCGAAAGCCGTTTGCGGAAAACACCTCCAGCGCCGCCTCGAGGATCTGCTCCTCCTTCTCCTCCTGGATGCGCGTGCGCCTCTGGGTTCTAGCCGCTCTCGGAAGTACCATCTCGTCCCCTGTCCAAGCCCCCAGCGAAAGACGTCGGCACAATTTGCCCAATATTCGGACGCGCCGATTTCTTGAGCAGTAACTCCTGTTTTTTTCTTTTTCCGGCTTGAGTGCCGCCACGGAAGTTGTAATGTTTACCAACCGGTCAAATTATCAGTCAGATTGCCGACAAAGGCAACGCCTGATCGAAGGGCATCACAACAAGGCCCCGATTCGGCCGACGGGAACATGAGGGCTATCCCGGGGAGGGACTGGCCGACAATAGAGGAGAACGCCATGGCAGCACCTGGCGAGAATAGGCGCGTCAATGCCGACCGTCTATGGGATTCGTTGATGGAAATGGCGAAGATCGGCCCCGGCGTTGCCGGCGGCAACAACCGCCAGACCTTGACGGATGCGGACGGCGAAGGTCGCCGGCTTTTCCAGTCCTGGTGCGAAGAGGCGGGGCTCTCCATGGGTGTCGACAAGATGGGCACCATGTTCCTCACCCGACCCGGTACGGATCCGGATGCGCTGCCCGTCCATATCGGCTCGCATCTCGACACACAGCCGACCGGCGGCAAGTTCGACGGGGTCCTCGGCGTCCTGAGCGGCCTCGAGGCCGTACGTACGATGAACGATCTCGGCATCAAGACGAAGCACCCGATCGTCGTGACCAACTGGACCAATGAGGAAGGCGCGCGCTTTGCGCCTGCCATGCTCGCATCCGGCGTCTTTGCCGGGGTCCATACCCTCGAATACGCCTATGCCCGCAAGGATCCCGAAGGAAAGAGCTTCGGCGATGAACTGAAGCGCATCGGCTGGCTTGGCGATGAAGAGGTCGGCGCGCGCAAGATGCACGCCTATTTCGAATACCACATCGAGCAGGGACCTATCCTCGAGGCCGAGAACAAGCAGATCGGCGTCGTCACGCACTGTCAGGGTCTTTGGTGGCTGGAGTTCACGCTGACCGGCAGGGAAGCACATACCGGCTCGACGCCGATGGACATGCGCGTCAATGCGGGCCTCGCAATGGCGCGGATCCTCGAAATGGTCCAGACCGTCGCCATGGAAAACCAGCCGGGCGCCGTCGGCGGCGTCGGCCAGATGTTCTTTTCGCCCAATTCGCGCAACGTCCTGCCGGGCCAAGTGGTGTTCACCGTCGACATCCGCTCACCCGACCAGGCCAAACTGGACGGCATGCGCGCCCGGATCGAAGCCGAAGCGCCAAAAATCTGCGAGCGGCTCGGCGTCGGCTGTTCCATCGAGGCGGTCGGGCATTTCGATCCCGTCACCTTCGACCCTAAGCTGGTCGAGACGGTACGCGGGGCCGCCGAGAAGCTCGGCTACAGCCACATGAATCTCGTATCCGGCGCCGGACACGATGCCTGCTGGGCCGCAAAGGTCGCGCCGACCACGATGATCATGTGCCCCTGCGTCGGCGGACTCAGCCACAACGAGGCGGAGGACATCTCCAGGGAATGGGCGGCGGCCGGCGCGGACGTCCTGTTCCACGCCGTGCTCGAGACGGCGGAGATCGTGGAATGAGTTTTGCGGGCGGGACGGTGGTTCCGCCCTTTTTCGTGGTGGCCTGAGCCGCCGAAGGCACCTTCCAGGGAAACGAACCAATGAGCACTGTCATCAAGGGTGGAACCATCGTCACGGCCGACCTGACCTACAAGGCCGATTTAAAGGTGGAAGGCGGCAAGATCGTCGAAATCGGACCGAATCTCTCCGGCGCCGAGACGCTCGACGCCACCGGCTGCTACGTGATGCCGGGCGGCATCGACCCGCATACGCATCTCGAAATGCCTTTCATGGGTACCTATTCCTCCGACGATTTCGAAAGCGGGACCCGGGCGGCACTCGCCGGCGGCACCACGATGGTCGTCGATTTCGCACTCCCCTCGCCCGGCCAGTCGCTGCTTGAGGCGCTCACCATGTGGGACAACAAGTCGACGCGCGCCAACTGCGACTATTCCTTCCACATGGCGATCACCTGGTGGGGCGAGCAGGTCTTCGACGAGATGGAGACGATCGTAAAGGAAAAGGGCATCAACACCTTCAAGCACTTCATGGCCTACAAGGGCGCGCTGATGGTGGACGACGACGAGATGTTTTCCTCCTTCCAGCGCTGTGCGGCGCTCGGCGCGCTGCCGCTGGTCCACGCCGAAAACGGCGACGTGGTGGCGCAACTGCAGGCGAAGCTGCTGGCGGAAGGCAATAGCGGCCCGGAAGCACATGCCTATTCGCGGCCGGCGGAGGTCGAGGGAGAGGCCACCAACCGCGCGATCATGATCGCCGACATGGCCGGCTGTCCCGTCTACATCGTTCATACTTCGTGCGAACAGGCGCATGAAGCGATCCGGCGCGCCCGCGCCAAGGGCATGCGTGTCTTCGGCGAGCCCTTGATCCAGCACCTGACGCTCGATGAGAGCGAATATTTCGACAAGGACTGGGACCACGCCGCCCGCAGGGTGATGTCGCCGCCTTTCCGCAACAAACTTCACCAGGACAGCCTCTGGGCGGGGCTTGCCTCCGGTTCGCTCCAGGTGGTCGCGACCGACCATTGCGCCTTCACGACCGAGCAGAAGCGCTTCGGCGTCGGCGATTTCACCAGAATCCCGAACGGCACCGGCGGACTGGAAGACCGCATGCCGATGCTCTGGACCTATGGTGTTGCGACCGGCCGCATCACCATGAACGAATTCGTGGCGGTAACCTCCACCAACATCGCCAAGATCCTGAATATCTATCCCAGGAAGGGAGCGATCCTCGTCGGCGCCGATGCCGACCTCGTCGTCTGGGACCCCAAGCGCTCCAAGACGATCTCGGCAAAGACGCAGCAATCGGCGATCGATTACAACGTCTTCGAGGGCAAGACGGTCACCGGTCTTCCGCGTTTCACGCTGACGCGCGGCGTGGTTTCGATCGAGGACGGAACCGTGAAGACCCGGGAGGGCCACGGCGAATTCGTCCGGCGTAATCCCTTCCCGGCGGTCAGCACCGCGCTTTCCACCTGGAAGGAAGTGACGGCGCCACGGGCGGTGCAGCGCAGCGGCATTCCCGCAAGCGGCGTCTGAGAGATGCCGCAACCTTATCGCATGCGAGAAACGGCGATCGCGCTGATGACTTTTCCCGGAATTGCTCTAGGCGGGCACGAGCCCGTCGAGCTCGGGCAGCAGCACGACGCTCTCGTTTCCTTTCGGATCCGTCCGGGCGATGACCGCCGTGCAAGGGGCGTGCGAGAGGTTCGCCGGCAGGTGCGGCACGCCGGCGGGAATGTAGAGCATATCTCCGGCTCTGGTGATCACGTGTTCTTCGAGCCGCTCGCCGAACCAGGTGTGCGCTTCGCCGGAGAGCACGTAGATCGCCGTTTCATGGGTCTCGTGAAGATGCGCCTTGGCGCGCGCACCGGGCGGCATGGTCACGAGATGCATGCAGATGCCGGTGGAGCCGACCGTTTCCGCGGCGATACCTTCGAAATAGTCGAGCCCCTGCTTGCCGGCAAAGGCACCGCCCGGGCGAACCACGCGACAGCCAGGATTGGGTGATCGAGACATGACCGTCCTCCAGAATACGCTGAAAAACCAGCAGCAGGCGACCTCGCCGGCAAATCCGCCATTGCATGTTGCGGGTCCGGATAGCAGTCTGACACAGGCAGTCGATAATGAGAATTTGTCCATGACATCCAATCCCGCCTCCGTGGTCTCGGCCCGGAACCTCGGCCTGACGTTCGAGACCAGCGACGGTCCGGTCAATGCACTCACCGGCGTGAATCTCGACGTGGTCAAGGGCGACTTCGTCTCCTTCATCGGCCCATCCGGCTGCGGCAAGACGACGTTTCTGCGCGTCATCGCCGATCTCGAAAAGGCCACGGCCGGCACCATTTCCGTCAACGGCATGACGCCGGAGGAGGCCCGCCGGCAGCGCGCCTATGGCTATGTCTTCCAGGCGGCCGCCCTTTATCCCTGGCGCACGATCGAAAAGAACATCGCGCTGCCGCTGGAGATCATGGGCTACTCCAGCGAGGACCGGAAGGCGCGGATCGAGCGGACGCTGGAACTCGTCAACCTCTCGGGCTTCGGAAAGAAATATCCCTGGCAGCTCTCCGGCGGCATGCAGCAGCGCGCGTCGATTGCCCGGGCGCTGGCCTTCGATGCCGATCTCCTGCTGATGGACGAGCCCTTCGGGGCGCTCGACGAGATCGTCCGCGACCATTTGAACGAACAACTCCTCAAACTCTGGGCGCGCACCAACAAGACAATCTGTTTCGTCACGCACTCCATTCCGGAGGCGGTCTACCTCTCGACCAAGATCATCGTCATGAGCCCCCGCCCGGGCCGCGTCACGGACGTCATCGAATCGACGCTGCCGAGGGAACGGCCGCTCGGCATTCGGGAGACGCCGGAATTCCTCGAGATCGCGCATCGCGTGCGCGAGGGCTTGAGAGCGGGGCACAGCTATGACGAGTAGACGCCGGGCGGAGATGACCCATCCCCGACCCCTCCCCACAAGGACGACGACTGGCGGGAGAGCGTGACCATGCGCGAGGAGAGCTTCCTTAAGGACAAACTGCTTCCCGTCTCCACGGTCGTTTTCCTGTTGATCGCCGGCTGGTACGTCGCAGCGGTTTTCCTGAACGCACCTTTTGAAAGAGATACCGCCGCGCGTGCCGGCACCGAGATCGGCTTTTCCGAAATCCTCCGCAATACCATGGCCCAGGAACGCCCGGTGCTGCCCGCTCCGCACCAGGTGGTCGCCGAAATCTGGGATACGACTGCCAATAAGGCCATCACCTCGAAGCGCAGCCTCGTCTATCATGCCTGGATCACGCTTTCGGCCACTTTGCTCGGCTTCGGCATCGGCACGGTGCTCGGCGTGCTGCTGGCTGTCGGTATCGTCCACAACCGCGCAATGGACCGATCGCTCATGCCCTGGGTGATCGCCAGTCAGACCATCCCGATCCTGGCGATCGCGCCGATGATCATCGTCGTGCTCAACGCCATCGGGATTTCCGGCCTGCTTCCGAAGGCGCTGATTTCCACCTATCTTTCGTTCTTCCCGGTGGTCGTCGGCATGGTCAAGGGACTGCGCAGCCCCGAAACGATCCAGCTCGACCTGATGCACACCTATAACGCCTCGCCCGCCCAGACCTTCTGGAAGCTGCGCTGGCCTTCGTCCATGCCCTATCTCTTCACCTCGCTGAAGGTTGCCGTCGCGATCTCGCTCGTCGGCGCCATCGTCGGCGAGCTGCCGACCGGCGCAGTCGCCGGGCTCGGCGCACGCCTGCTCGCCGGGTCCTATTACGGACAGACCGTACAGATCTGGGCGGCGCTGTTCATGGCTGCGGCCCTCGCCGCGGTCCTCGTCATGATCGTTGGCCTGGCGCATACGGCCGTCCTGAAGCGCATGGGGGCAAGACCATGAGTATTGCCGCTCTCGCCGGCGCCATCCTCTTCTGGCTCGCTGCCTGGGCCTTCAACGAATGGCTGGTCCGGCAGCAGTTCGCAAGCGACGCCGCAAACAATGCGGCACGTCTTGCCGTGCCTCTCCTCTTCGGCATCACCATACTCGTCCTCTGGGAAGGCATCGTCCGCGGTTTCGCCGTCCCCTCGGTGCTGTTGCCCGCCCCGTCGATGATCTGGCAGCGGCTGATCAACTCGCTGCCGACACTCGCGGCCGATTTCCGGCAGACCTTCCTGAAGTCCGTGCTGACCGGCTACGCGCTCGGCTGCGGCCTCGGCTTCGTCGTCGCAATCCTCATCGACCGTTCGCCCTTCCTGCAGAAAGGGCTGCTGCCGCTCGGCAATTTCGTCTCCGCCCTCCCCGTCATCGGTGTCGCCCCGATCATGGTCATGTGGTTCGGCTTCGACTGGCAGTCGAAAGTGGCGGTCGTCGTCATCATGACCTTCTTCCCGATGCTGGTGAACACGGTTTCGGGCCTTGCAGCCGCCAGCCACATGGAGCGCGATCTGATGCGCACCTATGCCGCATCCTGGTGGCAGACACTCGTCAAGCTCCGCTTGCCGGCCGCCTGGCCTTTTATTTTCAACGCTCTCAAGATTAACTCCACGCTGGCGCTGATCGGTGCGATCGTGGCCGAATTCTTCGGAACGCCCATTGTCGGCATGGGTTTCCGGATCTCCACGGAAGTGGGTCGCATGAACGTCGACATGGTCTGGGCCGAAATCGCCGTAGCGGCGGTGGCTGGCTCCGTCTTCTACGGGGTGGTCGCGCTCATCGAGCGCGCGGTCACGTTCTGGCATCCGTCCATCCGCAGTGGGCGAGCCTAGAGCACTTCCAGGAAAAGTGTGTAACGGTTTTCCGTCCGGAAGTGCGTTGGACCAAAGGGTTGGAGCATTTCCGGGAAAATACGTAATGGCCTTCCCGGCCGAAATGCGTAGTTTCAAAGTGTTAGGACGACAAGGCAACGATAAGAGGGAACTGAAATGAACAAGAAACTTGGAATTCTGCTGGCAGCGGGCGTCTTTTCGCTTGCCGCTTTCCACGCCAATGCCGCCGAAAAGGTCACGCTGCAGCTGAAGTGGGTGACCCAGGCGCAGTTCGCCGGCTACTACGTGGCGAAGGACAAGGGCTTTTACGAGGAAGAGGGCCTCGACGTCGAAATCAAGCCCGGCGGACCGGATATCGCTCCGGCGCAGGTGATCGCCGGCGGCGGCGCCGACGTCATCGTCGACTGGATGCCATCCGCCCTCGCCACGCGCGAAAAGGGCGTGCCGCTCGTCAATATCGCCCAGCCCTTCAAGACATCGGGCATGATGCTCACCTGTCTGAAGGAATCCGGAGTAAAGGGTCCCGAAGACTTCAAGGGCAAGACCCTCGGCGTTTGGTTCTTCGGCAACGAATATCCGTTCCTCTCCTGGATGTCGCATCTGAAGATCCCGACGGATGGCGGACCGGACGGCGTGACCGTGCTGAAGCAGGGGTTCAACGTCGATCCGCTGATTCAGAAGCAGGCCGCCTGCATCTCCACCATGACCTACAACGAATACTGGCAGGTCATCGATGCCGGCATCAAGCCGGAGGATCTGGTCACCTTCAAATACGAGGACCAGGGCGTCGCCACGCTCGAAGACGGCCTCTACGTGCTCGAGGACAAGCTCAAGGACGAGGCCTTCAAGGACAAGATGGTGAAGTTCGTCCGCGCCTCGATGAAGGGCTGGAAATATGCCGAGGAGAATCCGGACGAGGCGGCCGATATCGTGCTCGAGAACGACTCCACCGGCGCGCAGACGGAAAAGCACCAGAAGCGCATGATGGGCGAAGTCGCCAAGCTGACTGCAGGATCCGACGGCGCGCTCGACGAGGCGGATTACCAGCGCACCGTCCAGTCGCTGCTGGCCGGCGGCTCCGACCCGGTCATTTCCAAGGAGCCGGAAGGCGCCTGGACCCACGAGATCACGGACGCGGCGCTTAAATAAGGCGCCGCATGACGATCAGGAGCGCGTGGCACTCGCCGCGCGCTCCTTATGCGAAGGCGTGCCGCTTGCCGCGAACTCGCACCCCGTGGTCAAAGGTCGCAGCGTTACTCCCGGAGAAGCGCACCGATCAGCGCCCGCCCGCGCACAAAGGCTCGATTCCAATGGCTTAGCGTGGAGGGTTCGCTGTCAAACGGCGAAAATCTCGCACCACGCTGTGGTTGTTAAGACTACCTTCAGGTTGCACCCGTATTGCATCCGAAGACGCATGACAGTAGAAATAGTGAGGCACCATTGCTTCGCCGCTCTTGTAAGCATTTGCTCCGGCGATTACATAGGCCGGAACGTTTGACTGGAGGGCAAGCGAATGGAGGAATCTTTATTTCTTTAGGATTGCCCATCAGGGAATTTTCTTCCCATCCGGTGCCTGTGGCTTGAAACCGCTGCCCGGGCAGCGATTCAAAATGCTGCAGCGGTCCTTGCGCGTCCGAAAAGACGCGCGGCGCTGTAGGTGAAATAGCGTGATTGCGGCCGGATATTCGCCCCTGCGCGGGCGTGATCGGGCACGTGTGCTTCAGCTTCGGGAAAACAGGCCTATGGCTCAGAAACTCCTGCCTCTCATCGGCGCTTGTGCAGCGATGCTCCTGTCCGCGCTTGTGAGCGCTTCCGCCGAAGAGGCCGCCAAGCCGCCGCAAAAACAGGCACCGCCCTCCATCGTCGTGACCGAAGCGACGAAGCGTGCGATCACCGACCGCGTCATCGCCACCGGTTCCATCGAGGCGGTGGAGGAGATCTATGTCTCTCCCCTGGTGGATGGCCTCGCCATACGGTCGCTCAATGTCGACGTCGGTGACCGGGTGGAAAAAGGCAGCACGCTGGCCACCCTCAACCAGGACGCCCTGCTTCTGCAAAGAAGTCAGCTCGAAGCCAACCTCGCCAAGGCCGAGGCATCGCTCGCCCAGTTGCACGCCCAGCTTGCCGAAGTGACGGCCAATTCGGAAGAGGCGACGCGTGTCGCGAACCGTGCTGTGCAGCTGTCGGAAAACGGTACCGTCTCGACTGCCGAGGCCGACCGCTTGAAAGCGCTTGCCGCAGCGGGCCGCGCACGCGTCCGCTCGGCGGAGCAGTCGGTGAGCGTCGCAACGGCAGATATCAAGGTGGTGCAGGCCCAGATTGACGACGTCGACCTGCGTCTCGCGCGGACCGCCGTGAAGGCGCCGGTCAGCGGCGTCGTCTCGCGAAAGAACGCCAAGGTCGGTGCGATCGCCAGCGGCAGCGGCGAGCCGCTGTTCGCGATCATTCGCGACGGCGAAATCGAGATGTGGGCCGATGTCGCCGAGTCCGATGTGATCAAGCTTGCCGTGGGGCAGACCGCAACAGTCAAGCTTGCCGGCAGCACCACCACGATCGAGGGGAAGATCCGCCTGATCGCCCCTACGGTCGACCCGCAGACGCGCCTCGGCACGGTGCGTATCAGCCTGACCGACGCATCCAAGGCGCGCGCGGGCATGTATGCCAGCGCCGTGATAGTGGCGGAGCAGAAGGAAACGGTGGTTTTGCCGCAAACGGCCGTTACATCGGAAGACGGCAAATCCATCGTCCGCAAGGTAGAAGACGGCGTCGTGCGCCTGGTACCTGTCGAAACGGGCATCCAGGACGGACAATTCATCGAGATACTCTCCGGCATCGAACCGGGTGAACAGGCGGTGGCGAAGGCCGGTGCCTATGTGCGCGATGGCGACCGCATCAATCCGGTCGAATCCGCCGAGCCGGCAACCAACTGACGGGAACATGAGACCATGAATTTCTCCGCCTGGTCTATCCGCAATCCGGTCGCGCCCATCCTGGCGTTTTTCGTGCTCGTGGTGCTCGGGTGGCAGTCGTTCAATTCGCTGCCCATCACCCGCTTCCCGAACATCGACGTGCCGATCGTTTCGATCGCCGTCACGCAGAGCGGTGCGGCGCCCGCCGAACTGGAAACCCAGGTCACCAAGGAGATCGAGGACGCGGTCGCCGGCGTCTCCGGCGTCGACCATATCGAGTCGACGATCACCGACGGCATTTCGACGACCGCCGTCATCTTCCGCATGGAAGTCCCGACAACGCAGGCCGTGCAGGATGTCAAGGATGCCATCGATCGCATCCGCAGCGATCTTCCGACCTCGATCGAAGAGCCGATCGTTTCCAAGGTCGACGTGGAAGGCCAGGCGATCCAGACATTTTCCGTCTCGTCGCCGGGCATGACGCTGGAAGAGCTCTCCTGGTTCGTCGACGACACGATCAAGCGCGCCATCCAGGGCCAGACCGGCATCGGCCGTGTCGACCGCTACGGCGGCTCCGACCGCGAAGTCCGGGTCGAGCTCGATGAGGACCGCCTGAATTCCTTTGGCATCAGCGCCGCCGACGTCAACGCCCAGCTTCGCCGGATGAACATGGACCTCGGTTCCGGCCGGGGCCAGGTCGGCGGCAGCGAACAGGCGATCCGCACATTGGGCGACACGCGCGACGTAACGGCGCTGGCGAATACGATGATCTCGCTGCCGAACGGCCGCTTCGTCCGTCTGTCGGAACTCGGCAACGTTATCGACACCTATGAGGAGCCGAAGTCGTTCTCCCGCTTCAACGGGCAGCCCGGCGTCACCTTCGCCGTGTTCCGCGCCAAGGGGGCGAGCGAAGTGTCGGTCGCGGAAACCGTCGGCAAGACGCTCGATGAAATCCGGGCAAAGCACCCGGACGTTTCCATCGAGATGGTGGACGATTCGGTCTACTTCACCTACGGCAATTACGAGGCGGCGATTCATACGCTGATCGAGGGCGCGCTGCTCGCCGTCATCGTCGTGATGCTGTTCCTGCGCAATTGGCGCGCGACCTTGATTTCGGCGGTCGCACTGCCGCTCTCGGCGATCCCCACCTTCTGGGTGATGGAACTGCTCGGTTTCTCGCTGAACCTCGTCAGCTTCCTGGCGATGACGCTCGCGACGGGTATTCTCGTCGACGATGCGATCGTGGAGATCGAGAACATCGAGCGTCATATCCGGATGGGCAAGTCGCCTTACCGCGCAGCGATCGAGGCTGCGGACGAGATCGGCTTTGCGGTGATCGCCACCACCTTCACGATCATCGCCGTCTTCGTGCCCGTGTCCTTCATGCCGGGCATTCCGGGACAGTACTTCATCCAGTTCGGCCTGACGGTCGCCGTCTCGGTGTTCTTCTCGCTCCTGGTCGCCCGCCTGATCACGCCGGTCATGGCGGCCTATCTGATGAAGCCTTCGGATGCCGGCGGGCATCATGATGATGAAGGCTTCATGATGCGCCAGTACACGCGCCTCGTACGCTTCACCACGAAACGCTGGTACACGCGCTACTCCACGCTGCTCGTCGCCATCCTGCTCTCGGTCGGTTCGGTGGTCGCGCTGCTCGTCTTCGTCCCGGGCAGCTTCCTGCCGCCGGAAGACAGCTCGCGCGTAAGCCTGTCGATCGAACTGCCGCCGGACGCAATGCTCGCGGACACGGACCGGACCACCACCGAGATCTACAATCGCGTCAAGGATATCGACGGCGTGGAAAACGTCTTCGTGCTCGGCGGCGCCTCGCCCAAGGGCGACCTCGAGCTGCGACGCGCTGCCGTCACGGTGCTGCTCGAGAAGCTCGATCATTCGCTGATCAACAAGGTCGTCAACGACGTGATCGGCCGCACGCCGCTGATCGGCGAATACCTGCCGAAGCTGCCCCCGGCCGGGCGGATCAAGCCGCAATCCGAGATCGAGAGGGAAATCTTCGCCCGATTGCGATCGATTCCCGATGTCCGCGTCACCAAGCTCAACGATCGCGGCGAACGTGACCTGTCGTTCAACCTGCTTTCCAACAACGAGGAGGATCTCGACAAGGCGGTCGCCACCCTGGAAGCGGATCTGCGCCGAGACCCGCTGCTTGCCAATGTCAGCCCCGAGGGCGCGCTGCCCCGACCGGAACTGCAGATCCGGCCCCGCGACGACCAGATGTCGCGCCTTGGCATTACGACGGCGCAGATCTCCGAGGTGATCCGCATCGCCACGATCGGCGATATCGACGCGCAGTTGGCGAAAATCGCGCTCGATGGGCGCCTGATCCCGATCCGGGTGCAGCTCGACCGTGATTTTCGCACCGACCTGGCGGCGATCCGCAACCTGAAGGTCCGGACGGCATCCGGAGCGACCGTGCCGCTGTCGAGCGTCGCGGACATCAATTATGCGGAAGGGCCGAGTTCCATCAAGCGCTACGACCGCTACCGCGTCGTCAAGCTCGGCGCCGATCTGCCCGCCGGCGTGGCGCTCGACACGGCATCGGCCCGCTTCAGGGAAATCGCCGCCGACGCCGATCTGCCTGCGACGGTCCAGTTCCTCGAAAGCGGCGATGCCGAGGTGCAGGCCGAGATGCAGGAGAGCTTCGGCAACGCCATGCTGCTGGGTCTGATGATGGTTCTGGTCGTACTCATCCTCCTGTTCAAGGATGTGATACAGCCTTTCACCATCCTGTTCTCGCTGCCGCTCGCGATCGGCGGCGTGGCAGCCGCCTTGATCCTCACTCAGAACGCGCTGTCCATGCCGGTGCTGATCGGTATCCTGATGCTGATGGGCATCGTCACCAAGAACGCCATCCTGCTCGTCGACTTCGGTATCGAGATGATGCATCACGGCATGGACCGGACGCTTGCCATGATCGAGGCGGGACGGAAGCGGGCCCGTCCGATTGTCATGACCTCGATCGCCATGTCTGCGGGCATGCTGCCCTCGGCCCTGGGCGTCGGCGAAGGCGGTTCCTTCCGTGCACCGATGGCGATCGCCGTCATCGGAGGCATCATCGTCTCGACCGTCCTGAGCCTCGTCGTGGTTCCGTCCTTCTTCCTGATCATGGACGACCTGTCGCGTCTCCTCGCCTGGGCTTTCGGCCGCTTCATCGGCCAGAAGGACGAGGAAGAACCGCCGCTCGACCAGGAGGCGCTGAGCAAGCTTGCCGCCGAACAGGGCAGCACGATCGAGAGCCTCGAAGCGCGCATCAAGGCGCTCGAAGACGAGAAGCGCCGCAAGTCCGACGGCAAGGTCATCAGCCATCCGGCGCTTGCCGCGGAATAGGACGAGAGCTGCGCGGGGGTGCTCTGCTCAGAGTCCCCCGTGCACCGTCAGGAACTCGACGATCCGCTCCACCCCGTCGCCGCGTTTCATATCCGAAAACACGAACGGCTTTTCGGCTCGCATCCGTGCCGCATCGCGTTTCATGACCCCGAGGTCGGCACCGACGTAAGGGGCGAGATCCTTCTTGTTGATCACCAGCAGATCGGACCTGGTGATCCCCGGCCCGCCCTTGCGCGGAATTTCCTCGCCCTGGCAGACCGAGATCACATAGATCGTAAGATCAGCGAGATCGGGCGAGAAGGTCGCTGCCAGATTGTCCCCTCCCGACTCGATGAAGACGACATCGAGATCGGGAATGCGGCGGTTGAGATCGGCAATCGCCTGAAGATTGATCGACGCATCCTCGCGGATCGCCGTATGGGGGCATCCGCCCGTCTCGACCCCGACGATCCGCTCCGAAGGCAAGGCCTGCATACGCACCAGCGCTTCGGCATCTTCCTTGGTATAGATGTCGTTGGTGACCACCGCGACGGAGTATTTCTCCCGCATGGCCTTGCAGAGCTTGTCGGTAAGTGCCGTCTTTCCGGACCCGACCGGGCCGCCGATACCGATGCGCAGAGGACCGTTTTTCGATGGCATCTCTTCTATCCTTTCGAAGTCTGTCCATCGTTCCGTTAAGTGCGGAACAACCGTGAATGCAAGATCTCGTGTCGCAGCGAGGCAATGTCGGCAATGATCGCCGCGGCGCCAAGATCATCGAGCGAGGCGAGCGCGGCGCGCGCTGCCGCCGCCCCTATCGTCTCCTCCATACGCGCAAGCATGCCGACCCCGTTGCGCTGGCCGGTAACGCCGCAGCGGATGGCCACCGACACCGCGTTCGATATGGTGGCGTTGAGAAAGGCGGCGAGCGCCGCTTCGAGGCCGGTACAGTGCGCTCCGGCGACCGCGCCGACCGCCACCGGATAGGCGGCTCTCCCGCCGGGGAATTTAAGCGCCGCGTGCGGCCAGTGGCCGGCGGCGGCCAGGAACGCCTCGCCGAGGAGCATGGTTTCCATGTGCCGCTCGCGCGATCCGGCAAGCGCCTCGGCCAGTTCCGATGCCGCAATCAACCGCGCGGCATCGTCATATGCACGGTAACCTTCCGCCAGAAGCAGCGCGTCGTTCCACGTCGTGCCGTGATCCAGGAGCGTTTCGCACCAGAGCCGCAAATCGTCGGCACCGGTGACAAGCCCGTCATGAATGGCTTGCTCCAGACCGCCGGAATAGGAGAAGGAGCCGACGGGAAAGGCGGGCGAGAGCCAGGTAACGAGACGCAGGAGCGACTGCGTATCGGCATTCTCAGCCATGACGGTGGTGATCGCCGTGACCGTGCTGGTGATAGGCGCCGTGCAGGGGATGAAAGGGCTCGATCACGTCATCGACGGTGGCGCCCAGGCCCTCCAGCATGGCGCGAATGACCGGGTCGCGGGCTATCAGAATCCGTCCCTCTTCTACCGCCGCCGGCAGGTGCCGGTTGCCGAGATGCCAGGCAAGCTCTATCAGATGCAGCGCGTTTCGCGCGCGGATGTCGTAAAGCGCCTCCGCTGCCGCCTTCACCTCTATATGGCCGCCTCCCTCGAGCACCAGGAGATCGCCATCGGCGAGCATCACGGGCTCCTTGAGATCCAGCATCACCACATCGTCGTTGTCGAGGTGCAGGAGCTTGCGGCGCAGATGGCGCTGCTCATGCGTCAGGGTCAGGCGATGGAGCGGCGCCCTCTCGCCCGGACCGGGCGAACGAACTTCGGTCGAGCGATAGGGCACGTCAGACCACCTCGATCTTTTCCGGATGCACGATCTCGACGCGGGCGCTCGCCAGCAGGCTTGCCGCCGCCGTCTGAAAGGCCTTCAGATGCGGTTCGGCGAAATGGGCATCGATAGCTGCCCTGTCCTTCCATGTTTCCACGAACACCAGCGCATCGGGATCCGTGGGCTTGCGATAGAGCTCATAGCTGACGCAACCGGCCTCTTTCAGCGTCGCCTGGATCAGCGGCTTCGTCAGCGCCACGATCTCGTCGCCCTTGCCCGCATGCGCCGTCAGATATGCGATAATGTAAACCATGAATTTCTGCATTCCCCTTGCCGGTGAAAGAGGAAACGTGCGCGGTTCGCGCCCCCACATCCGCTTCCTCTTGGAAGTCTTCACTGTAGCAAGAAAAAGCCCCGGCACCAGCAAGAAGGCGAAAATCCCGTGGATTTTCAGGAACCTGCTTGCGGCAGCCGGGGCTTTATCGATTCGGGAGAATCGGGATCAGGCGGCGAGCTTCTTGGATTTCAGCGCCGCGAGAATGTTCTGCGGCGAGGAGACACCGTAGGGATCGCTGTCGCAATTGTCGGAGTAGCCTTCCTCTTCGAACCACTGCTCGACAACGCCGTTGTTGATGACGGCGGCATAGCGCCAGGAGCGCATTCCGAAGCCGAGATTGTCCTTGGCGACGAGCATGCCCATCTTGCGGGTGAACTCGCCCGAACCGTCCGGAATGAGCTTGACGTTCTCGAGGCCCTGCGACTTGCCCCAGGCGTTCATCACGAAGGCGTCGTTGACGGAGACGCAGTAGATCTCGTCGATCCCGAGACCCCGGAATTCGGAGGTGAGCTTTTCGAAGTCCGGCAGCTGGTAGGTCGAGCAGGTCGGGGTGAAAGCACCCGGGAGCGAAAACAGCACGACGCGCTTGCCGGCGAAATAGTCGTCCGAGGTAACGTCCTGCCAGCGGAACGGATTGGAACCGCCGACGGACTCGTCGCGGACGCGGGTGCGGAAGGTTACAGCGGGAACTTTTCTGCCGAGCATCATCATCTCCTAAGAACTGGCTGCCGGCGGCGCTGTCTTGGGAGGACAGGCGCACCGGCGAAATCGAGTGCCCTTCCTAGCGAAATTTCCGCTGCAGTGCAGCATCAAAGCGACGGTTCGAGGCCTCCCGCATGGCAGCCATGCGGCCGATGCATGGCTGTTCGGCTCAGAAGAGGAAATAGCGCTGCGCCATCGGCAGCACCGTCGCCGGCTCGCAGGTCAGGAGCTCGCCGTCGGCGCGGACCTCGTAGGTTTCCGGGTCTACCTCGATATGCGGCGTCAGGCTGTTGTGGATCATCGACGCCTTGCCGATGCCGCCGCGGGTGTTCTGGACGGCGACGAGCTCCTTGGCGACGCCGAGCCTGCCGGCAAGCCCGGCATCGAGCGACGCCTGCGAGACGAAGGTGACCGAGGAGTTGGTCCGGCTCTTTCCATAGGCGCCGAACATCGGCCGGTAGTGGACCGGCTGCGGCGTGGGGATGGAGGCGTTCGGGTCGCCCATGGGTGCTGCTGCGATCGTGCCGCCGAGGAGCACCATGTCGGGTTTCACGCCGAAGAAGGCCGGATTCCAGAGGACCAGATCGGCGCGCTTGCCGACCTCGAGCGAGCCGATCTCATGGCTGAGGCCGTGCGCGATCGCCGGGTTGATCGTGTATTTGGCGATATAGCGCTTGACGCGGAAATTGTCATTGTCGCCGGTCTCCTCCTGGAGCCGTCCGCGCTGGCGCTTCATCTTGTCGGCGGTCTGCCAGGTGCGGATCGCCACCTCGCCGACACGCCCCATCGCCTGGCTGTCGGAGGAAATGATCGAGAAGGCGCCGATATCGTGGAGGATATCCTCCGCCGCGATCGTCTCCCTGCGGATGCGGCTTTCGGCGAAGGCGATGTCTTCCGGAATGCTGGGCGACAGGTGATGGCAGACCATCAGCATGTCGAGATGTTCCGCAAGCGTGTTCACCGTATAGGGCCGCGTCGGATTGGTGGAGGACGGGATGACGTTCGGCTGGCCGCAGATCCTGATGATATCGGGCGCATGCCCGCCACCGGCGCCTTCCGTGTGATAGGCATGGATCGTCCGGCCCTTGATCGCCGCGATCGTATCCTCGACGAATCCGCTTTCGTTGAGGGTGTCGGTATGGATCATAACCTGCACGTCGTATTCATCGGCCACGGAGAGGCAGCAGTCGATGGCGGCCGGCGTCGTGCCCCAATCCTCGTGCAGTTTCAGCGAAGTCGCGCCGCCGAGTACCATTTCAACGAGCGCTCCAGGCAGCGACGCGTTGCCCTTGCCCGCAAAGGCGAGATTCATCGGAAACGCATCGGCCGCTTCGATCATGCGGGCGATGTGCCAGGGTCCGGGCGTGCAGGTCGTGGCGAGCGTACCGTGCGCCGGTCCCGTCCCGCCGCCGAGCATGCATGTCAGGCCGCTCATCAGCGCCTCTTCGATCTGCTGCGGACAGATGAAGTGTATATGGCTATCCATGCCCCCGGCCGTGACGATCTTGCCCTCGCCGGCGATAACCTCCGTGCCCGGACCGACGATAATGGTGACGCCCGGCTGCGTGTCCGGATTGCCGGCCTTGCCGATTGCCGCGATCCGCCCGTCCTTCAGCCCGATATCCGCCTTCACGATTCCCCAATGATCGAGGATCAGCGCATTGGTGATCACCGTGTCGACCGCGCCGCCTTCGCGCGTCACCTGGCTCTGGCCCATGCCGTCGCGGATGACCTTGCCGCCCCCGAACTTCACCTCCTCGCCATGCGTGGTGAAGTCCTTTTCGACCTCGATGAAGAGCTCGGTGTCGGCGAGGCGCACCTTGTCGCCTACGGTCGGACCGAACATGTTGGCATAGGCCGCGCGCGACATTCTGTAGGACATGGTTCAGGCTCCCTGGGGCAAATCTGAAGAGACAAATGGATGAAGCCTGCGAAGCCGCCCTTGCGCTGCGAGCGCATCGACATAGCGGCGCTCGGCGGCAAACGGGTGCCACTGCCAGCCGATATGGCCGAAGCCGGCAAGCACCACATCGTCGCCGGCTGCGGCAAAGCTCGACACGATGTCGGAAATGACCACCAAGCCGCTCGACGGCGCGACATAAGGCGACGGCGCGAAGCGGGCGAGATCGCGCTCAAGCCGGTCATGCGTCTCGGCCGCGATGACCCGGTGCTTGCGTGCCGTAGCCCGCGCGAAGCTCTCGAAGCCGGCCGTATAGTCGTCGCAGAAATCGTCGAGATCCGGATGTGTCTCGGCAAGTGCTGCCCGCATCGCGGCGAACCTGGCTCCGGCGCGGACGCTCCATAGCTCGCGTGCCTGCCGGACCGGCTCGCTCGTCTTCCAGCGCCCGCCGGCAAGCATTGACAGTGCCGGGCGGCCGGTGTTGCAGACGGCGATGATATCGGTCCTGCTGCCGCCCTTCCCGACCGAGCGGCAATCGTTGAAACGGATCACCAGATCGGCTGCATCGATCGTCGCGGCAGCGCCCTCGGGCACGTCACCATTGCCAACGATCATGATGACGCGGCCGCTTTGCAATGATCAATTCTCCGAAGATTCCATGAGTTTCTTGAGCTCGGCCGTGCGCTTGCGTGTCAGCTCTGCGAGGCAACCGGAGATCAGCATGGGCTCCATCGAGCCGCCCCTCGCCTCGAACCCGGCGAGTTCGCATTGGCCGTCGCGATAGCCGATCCAGGCGCGCTGGGCTTTTTTCAGTGCCTCGAGCGCTCCGACGTAAGCCGCGTCGATGCCGCCAAGCTCCTTGTCGGTCGCCTGCATGGCCGCGACCGCAAGGCGGTAGGTCTTGTTCAGCTCCGCATCCGCCGCCCGGTAGTCCTGATCGGCGCATATGTTGAGATCCATCTGGGTCACGGCCTTCCCGCAATCCGGCTCGGGCTGTTGCGCATAGGCGGAAGCCGTGCAGCACAACAACAGGCTCAAAGCAGCACCGGCCGCTCTCATAGCTTCCCCATGACCTGCTGGCGGAAGCCGAAAACCTCGCGCTTTCCCGAAAGCGGGATGAGCGTCACCTGCCGTGTCTGTCCAGGCTCGAAGCGGACGGCCGTACCCGCAGGGATGTCGAGCCGCTTGCCGCGCGCGGCGTCACGGTCGAAGATCAGGCCCGGATTGGTCTCGGCGAAGTGATAATGGCTGCCGACCTGCACCGGTCGGTCCCCGGAGTTGGCAACCTCGATGCTGACGGTTTCGAGGCCCGCATTCAACTCGATCTCACCGGCGGCGGCGATAATCTCACCTGGAATCATGATCCTTCCCCTCAGACGGCTCGTTCGGGCGCACAGCCTTCGGGCTTCAAGACGCGCTCCGTCGATGCCGGATATTTCTTCAGCATTGCCACAGGCCGCACCGGGCGCCGGACCAGTTCGCCTCCGCAATTCGGGCAAGTCCCGCCAAGCTTCGTTTCCGCACAGCCGGCGCAAAAAGTACACTCGAAGGTGCAGATCATCGCATGGCCGCTATCGGGTGGCAGGTCTCGATTGCAGCATTCGCAGTTTGGACGCAGGCTGAGCATGGTGCCTCCTCGCTAGCGGATAGGCTCGTGGACGGTGACGAGCTTCGTCCCGTCGGGAAAAGTCGCCTCGACCTGGATGTCGTGGATCATCTCCGCAATGCCCTCCATCACCTGATCGCGGGTAAGAACATGGGCGCCCGCCTCCATCAGCTCGGCGACGGAACGGCCGTCTCTCGCGCCTTCCACGACGAAGTCGGTGATGAGGGCGATTGCCTCGGGATGATTGAGCTTCACGCCCCGCTCGAGCCGCCGCCGCGCGACCATCGCCGCCATGGAAATCAACAGCTTGTCTTTTTCGCGCGGAGTGAGATTCATGCGTCGCCGTCCAGATCGATTGCAGGGATCAGAGAGTCCAGACTTTCGGCACTGACGCGTCTTTACGCAAGTGCGAAATGAGCGGGATCAGGATTTTTCTGAGCGCGAACCCATCGGCCGCAGCAAGGCGGGCGACGATCTTGTCCCGACCGCCGATTTGGTAATGGCTGACGCCGGACAGGGCATGTCCCGCGAGCGCCAAACGCATTCTGGAAAGCTGCGACTCGCAATCCGGCGCGGCATAGACGAGGGTCGCGAAGGCGGAAGCGCCGTCGAGGACCGCTCGCCGCGATGCAAGCGCCGCGACGTCGCCGGCCAAGGCGAGGTTCTCCGCGTGAATCAGCCTGCCGCCGCTTCGAATTCGCCAATTGTCGCGGAAGAGGCCGGCGCGCACCTCCTCGCCCATGGCCTTGCGGCCGATCAGAACTGCCTCCACCGCGAGAAAGGATGCGTCGGCGGCGAGGTCGACCTCCAGGCTCCGCGACAGGGCCGACCGATCGAACAGAATCGTCTCCTGCGGCAGCCAGTCGACGTGAGCGCCGGCGGCGACCGCTATGCGCGTCGCAATCTCGGCCGTGCCGGTGCTTGCCTTGTAGATCTTCTCGCAGGCCTGAGTCGTCAGCGTGAGTTTCGTGCCTTCTCCCGCCCTGAAATCCCAGGAAAGCCGGTCACCGCCCGTCACGCCGCCCGATGAATTGATGAGCACGGCCTCCATCGAGGCATCGAAGGTTCTGGGCAGACGGATCTTGGCGCAGCCTTCCTGGTAGAGCTCGGCGATGCGCGTGCGTCCGCCTTCGGCCTTGGCGACGAGCCGCCCCTCTCCTCTCGCCCGCTGCGGTGCGATGATCGCTGCCGTTTCCATGGACGTTCGCCGAAGCTCCCCTGGGGACGGGTTTTCGCCCGAACCGCGTTGCAGAAGTCAAACCATTGTTACACAGGAAGAGCCGAAGCCTCGCAAAAGCGAGAGACCGACGCGTCTCAACCCCGCTCCACGGCCTGTGGCCAGCGGCGAGTGATAAGAATGCGCGGCTTGGCGGTCATCATATGTCTCCCGGAATGCTTCCGGATAGTGCATGAAATCGAGCCGATGGGTAGCCGGTCGGATACAAAAAGGGCACCCGAGGGTGCCCTTTTCAGCTGCTTTGCAATCCCGCTGGCTCAGGACCTTGCGAAGTCGAGCAGGTCCTTGTTGAGCTGGTCCTTGTGGGTATCCGTGATGCCGTGCGGCGCACCCGGATAGACCTTCAACTCGGCGTGAGGCACCAGCTTCTTGGAGGCACGGGCGGCAGCATCGATCGGCACGACCTGGTCGTCGTCGCCGTGGATGATGAGCGTCGGCACGTCGAATTTCTTCAAGTCTTCCGTGAAATCCGTCTGCGAAAAGGCGACGATGGAGTCATAGGCGTTCTTGTGACCGGCCGTCATGCCCTGCAGCCAGAAGCTGTCGATCATGCCCTGTGAAGGTTTCGCGCCGGGCCGGTTGAAGCCGAAGAACGGGCCCGAGGCGATGTCCCGGTAAAGCTGCGAGCGATCGGCGAGGCTGGCGGCCTGCAGGCCATCGAAGACCTCCTTCGGCAGACCGCCGGGGTTGTCGTCGGTCTTGACCATCAAGGGCGGCACTGCCGAGATCAGTCCTGCCTTGGCGACGCGGGCGGTCCCGTGGCGTCCGATATAGCGGGCGACTTCGCCGCCGCCGGTCGAGAAGCCGGCAAGGAAGATGTCCTTGAGGTCCAGCGTTTCGATCAGATCGGCGAGATCGTCGGCATAATGATCCATGTCGTTGCCGTCCCATGGCTGGCTCGAGCGGCCGTGGCCGCGGCGGTCATGGGTGACGACCCGAAAGCCGTTACTGGCGAGATAGAAGGCCTGTGCCTCCCAGCTATCCGACGAAAGCGGCCAGCCATGGCTGAGGACGACCACCGGTCCGTCCTTCGGACCCCAGTCCTTGTAGTAGATCTCGACGCCATCACGCGTGTTGATCCTGCTGCCGCTTACTCTCGTGGCCACCGCACCGGCTTGCGGCTCGGCGCCACCGGCGACGGCCGGGCTGGCGGCCGAGAGTGCGGCCGCGGCGGTGGCGGCGCCGATTGCGCCTGTCAGAATTTCTCTGCGGGAGACGTCGTTCGTGGCTGTCTTCGCCTGAGCCTTGGTCATTGGAAATGCTCCTTTCCCTGAAATCCGATCAAAATTCACATCCGATCATCGCCGCGCGATTTATATCGGCAACAATTAAATCGTGCACGATATTTATCGCGGACTGCGGCAGACGTCAATACCTTGCGATTATATCGCGAACGATTTATTATAGTCGGAAAGATAATCGGGACCGGAGCGATGGCAAAGGCAAACCTCCCTCCTTCGGAGGAACTCATGAAGCTCGACAACTTCCTGTGCTTTGCGATCTACTCCGCAAATCACGCCTTCACGCGTGTCTACAAGCCGCTCCTCGACGAGCTCGACCTGACCTACCCGCAATACCTCGTGATGGTGGCTCTTTGGGAAAAGGACGACCAGACCGTCGGCAGTCTGGGCGAGAAGCTGTTCCTGGAGTCGAGCACGCTCACTCCCATGCTGAAGCGGCTGGAAGCCATGGGCTACATTTTGCGCACCCGCGACAAGGCCGATGAGCGGCAAGTGCGCGTGCGCCTGACCGAGACCGGCCGCGCGCTCCGGGAGAAAGCAAGTCGGGTCCCGATCGGCATTGCCGATGCGACGGGAATGGAGCCGGCAGAGGTCGCCCGGCTGAAACAAGAGATCGCGGCTCTCCGGGCATCGCTGCTGCGATAAAGTGCATCATTGAAGGAAGCGTCGGCGCTCGAACACCAGCGCTAGGCCGATAACACCAAGAACGAGTAGTCACCGCTCGGCGAAGGAGGCAGCGATGGCGCTGATGGATCGGAACAGGACGAAGGGATCTTCCTTCGAGGGCGTGAAACCACGCCTCTGCCAGAACAGCGAAGCCTCGACGTCAATCGCATTAACCATCACTGCGCGGCCGCCGATAAGGCCGGCCGCCCGGACGCAGCGTTGTAGCGCGTGCTTCGCCAAACCCGTTCCGATACCCAAGCCTGTCCACTGAGCGTCGGTGGCGAGTTGGCCGAGAAGGAGGCAGGGAACGGGATCAGGTGGCTGGCCAGTGCGGATCGAACGCGGAAGGACCGACGGCACGACCGCCGTGGGCGCCAGACCGTAGTAGCCGACGACACGGCCTTCCTCATGCACCACGAGAACGGCAGTGAACCCCCTCTCCTGATTGGTCAGGGCGCGCGTTTTCAGCCAGTGATCGAGCGACGGCTTGCCACACGAGAATTGCGAGACATCGTGCGCTGCGGAGAGCGGCTCGGGAACGGATAGCACCGGGTATTACCGTCTCGGAACGTAGCCAGGCTCCCATGGAGCAGGCCGTTTGGCCAGCTCGACCATCTCGGGAACAGGTTCGGCCGGAGCGGACAGGGCCTCCATGAAGGCGGCAAAACTGTCGGGGCTCATCCGGATCGGGCTTTGCTCCATGACCACTTCCTCGGCCGCGCGCACCGCCGCATCGCGCACGAATTCGGTGCGCGAGCGTCCCCGCAGGCTGGCAGCGCGATCAATCATCGCCACGTCTGCTTCGGGCAGGCGCATCGAGATGGGATATTCCTTGCGTTCCGCTGTGCTGGCCATCATTCGTCTCCTTCGGGGGAATATAGGGGTTTGTATCGCATACTGCAATACGAGATGGTCAATTCAATGGCTTAGGTTGTCGGGAGAGGCCGGACGGAGCGGGATATGGCGATGCCAAGGCGGGAATCCCATAAGTCATCGCGCTACAACACAGTGCGCGATAGCGCGATGGCCGCGCCCCCCGCGGCAATCCGGACCCCCGCTGGCTGCGCATGGTCGATTTCCTGGCACGGCAGTTGGCAAGGGAATGCTATGCTCAAGAATACAGATGACGAAGCGACGGAGGAAGCGCACCACCTGATGCTTCGGAGCGAATCTCAGTGAAGATTGCCGTCTACGCCCGCTGTTCCTCGGACCTGCAGCGCGAGGCCTCGATCGCCGACCAGCTCCGCATGTGCCGGCTACGGCCGAGAAGGAGGCAGGTGGACCCTTCCATCTCCGGCTCCAGCATGATCCAGCGGCCCGGTCTCCAGGCGCTGGTCATGGATTCCGCGCGCTGCCGCTTCGATATGGTGCTTGCCGAGGCGCTGGATCGCGTCAGCCGCGACAAGAGTGCGCCCATGCCGGGCGCACAACGGCAGAAGGCCCGGCGTTTGCCGCCGGGCCTCCCAGATTGCCTGTAAGAAGAACTATTCGTTCTGGAAGTAGCTGAACTTTCCGTCGTCACCCTTCTTCCAGGTGTACATGACGTAGTCCGGGCGGGTGATGTCGCCCTTTTCGTCGAAGCCGAGCTCGCCGATTGCCGTCTTGAACGGGCCCTTGGCCTTGATGGCTTCGGCGACCGCCTGCGGATCGGTGTTGCCGGCGGCCTTGGCGCCTTCTGCGATCACCTGAAGGGCCGCATAGGCATAGAGCGTGTAGGCTTCAGGCTCGAAGCCGGCGGCGCGGAACTTCTCGACGAGGTCCTTGGCAGCCGGGCTCTTGCGCGGGTCCGGTGCGAAGGTCATCAGCGTGCCGTCGACCGCATCGCCGGCAATCGAGGCCAGTTCGTTCGAGACGATGCCGTCGCCCGACATCATCGTCGCGTTCAGGCCCTGGTCCTTCATCTGGCGCATGATCAGGCCGGCTTCCGTGTGCAGACCGCCGTAATAGACGATCGAGACACCAGCCTGTTTCATCTTGGCGATAAGTGCGGAGAAGTCCTTGTCGCCGGTGTTGATGCCTTCATAGAGCGCCTCGGTGACGCCGGCTTCGTTCATCGACTTCTTGGTTTCGTCGGCAAGGCCCTGACCATAGGGGGTCTTGTCGTGAATGACGGCGACTTTCGCGTCCTTGAAATTGGCCGCGATATAAGCGCCCGCAACGGCGCCCTGCTGGTCGTCACGGCCACAGGTGCGGAAGGTGTTCCACAGGCCGCGTTCGGTGTATTGCGGGTTGGTCGAGGCCGGCGTCACCTGCAGGATGCCGTTTTCCGCATAGATTTCCGATGCGGGAATCGAGACACCCGAGTTGAAGTGACCAACGACGAATTTCACGCCATCGGCCACGAATTTCTGGGCGACGGAAACACCCTGCTTGGGATCCGAAACGTCGTCGCCGAGTACGACCTTGATCTGTTCCCCATTGATGCCGCCTGCAGCATTGATGTCCTCGGCCGCCTGCTCTGCACCTTTCTGGATCTGCGCGCCGAAGGCGGCGTTCGGACCAGTCAACGGAGCACCGACACCGACCAGGATGTCAGCCCACGCGGTGCCGCTGAAGGCGACCATTGCTGTCAGCGCAACGGCCGACAGAAGAGACTTTTTCATCTTGTTACTCCCAAATATTCGAGCGGGTCTCGTTTCATAAGCCTGCGCAATGCCCACCATCATTGCGCCGGTGTTCTTTCGCACCGGCCGCGGACCGGCACGCGCCGTTCCCTTATTTTGCCTTCCAGGAGAAAGGCGAAGTTTTTTCATAAAGCCAATAGTACATGCTGGCCATTTGCTTGGTCCGATAGTAACGGAAACCAGCGGCAGCAAACAATAAAAGGACGACCGTGTCCACTACATAGAATTGCAGCGTGAACATCGTTCCGTTGAAAAGCGCATGGTGGATGAACCGGATGCCCCAGCCCAACAGTGCGACATAAATCACGAGCCGCGGAACGTCACCCCAGCTTTCCGCGACGCTCTTGCCGGTCCGCCACGCGGTCCAGCCTCCGAGAACGCAGGTGATGAAAACAAACTGCCAGATCGAGGCTTCTTCGTAGAGAATTCCGTGCATCTCACTCAACTCCACACCCGGCGGATCAATGGCGGCCGCCTTCGAGATAGGCCGCGCGAACCTCCGGATTGGCGAGGAGGTCCTTGCCTGACCCGCTCATCGTCACACGGCCGTTGACCATTACATAGCCTCGATCGGAAAGCTTGAGCGCTCCGAAGGCGTTCTGTTCGACGAGGAACACGGTGAGGCCCTCGTTCTTGTTGAGCACCTTGATCGCTTCGAAGATACCTTTGACGATCAAGGGCGCAAGCCCGAGCGACGGCTCGTCGAGCAGCAGGAGCTTCGGACGGGCCATCAGCGCACGGCCGATCGACAACATCTGCTGCTCGCCTCCCGAAAGCGTCCCCCCACGCTGCGCCTGCCGCTCCTTGAGCCGCGGGAAAAGCGCGAAGACCTTCTCCACGTCTTCCTTGAAGTGCTTCAGATTGTCGAGGCTCGCGCCCATCTGGAGGTTTTCGAGCACCGTCATGCGTGGGAAAATCCGGCGCCCTTCCGGCGACTGGGCAATCCTCAGACGCGCGATCTCATGCGTGGGCAGACGCGTGATGTCCTGGCCGTCGAAGTGGACCGAGCCGGTGCGCGCCTGCGGGCTGCCGCAGATCGTCATCATGAGCGTCGATTTCCCGGCGCCGTTGGCGCCGATCAGCGCGACGATCTCGCCGCGATGGACCTCCATGTCCACGCCGCTCAGCGCGCGGATATTGCCGTAATAGGTCTCGACGCCTCTCACATGCAGCAGGGGCGCAGTCATTGTCCGGGCCCCCCACGCTCGCCTTCGATTTCCTCGATTTCTCCGATCACCTCTTCAACCTCTTCGTCCTCGACACCCAGATAGGCCGCAATGACCTTTGGATCGTTCTTCACGAAGTCCGGGGTGCCGTCGGAAATCTTCTGACCGTATTCGAGCACGACGACGTGATCCGATATTTCCATCACAACGGACATATCGTGCTCGATCAACAGGATGGAGGTGCCGGTATCGCGGCGGATCTCTTGGAGCAGTTCATTGAGGGCGAGCGATTCGCGCGGATTGAGACCCGCCGCGGGCTCGTCCAGGCAGAGAAGCTCCGGCCCGGTACACATTGCGCGGGCGATCTCGAGCCGCCGCTGGGCACCATAGGGCAGGTCGCCGGCCGGATCGTCGGCTCGCTCGGTCAGCGATGCCTTTTCGAGCCAGTGCCTGGCGAGCTCGATCGACTCCCTGGATGCCTCGCGATAGGCCGGGAAGCCGAACAGGCCGAGAATGGTATAGCCGGATGCCCGCATCAGTTTGTTGTGCTGGGCAACGAGCAGGTTTTCGAGCACCGTCAGACCCGAGAACATGCGGATGTTCTGGAAGGTCCGAGCCACCTTGGCCTTCTTGGTGATCTCAAAATCCGGCAGCCGTTCCAGAAGGAATTCGGCGCCCGACTTCTGCCGCATGGTGATCATGCCCATCGTCGGTTTGTAGAAGCCGGTGATGCAGTTGAACACCGTCGTCTTGCCCGCTCCGTTCGGACCGATCAACGCCGTGATCTCGCCGCGCTCCGCCTCGAAGGAGAAGTCGTTGATGGCCATGAGACCGCCGAAGCGCATCGACAGGCGTTCAACCTTGAGGATGGGGTCTTTTGTCATGGTGTCGGTCCCAAAGGCCATCAGCCGTGCCCCTCTTTGGTGAAGCTGCCGGAGATTGCCCTGCGTTCGCGCAGGAACGCGGTCGGCTCGCGTGATCCGACGAAGCCGCGCGGCTTCCAGACCATGACGGTGACCATGGCGAGGCCGAAGATCAGCATGCGATAGAGTTCCGGCGTGAAGGTCGGTCCGAAGATCATCTTGAGGAAGGTCAGTTCACGCAGGATTTCCGTGCCGCCGATCATGACGACGGCGGCAATGGCGATACCCGTCAGCGAGCCCATGCCGCCGAGAACCACGATGGCGAGGATAACGGCCGATTCCAGGAAGACGAAGGATTCCGGCGAGACGAAGCCCTGACGCACCGCGAAGAACGAACCGGCAAAGCCGCCGAACATCGCGCCCGTCGCAAACGCCGTCAGCTTGGTGGTGACGGTGTTGATGCCGAGGGAACGGCAGGCGATCTCGTCTTCACGCAATGCCTCCCAGGCGCGGCCGATCGGCATCCGGCGCAGCCGGATCGTGACGAACGCCGTCAGCAGGGCGAGACCGAGGATCAGATAGAACAGGAAGATCTTGTAATAGGCCGAAGACATCGGCAGGCCCATCATTGCCGCGAAGCCGTCCTTCGTGGCATCGAACTTGATACCGAAGAGCGTCGCCTTGGCGATGCCGGAAACGCCGAACGTGCCTTTGGTGACTTCCGTCCAATTGATCAGCACGAGGCGGATGATCTCACCGAAGGCGAGCGTCACGATCGCGAGGTAATCACCCCTGAGGCGCAGCACCGGAAAGCCGAGAACGACGCCCCAGCAGGCGGCGAGAAGGCCGGCAATCGGCAGCAGCACCCAGAAGGACAGGCCGAAATAGCTGGAGAGCAGCGCGTAGGAATAGGCACCGACGGCATAGAAGGCCACATAGCCGAGATCGAGCAGCCCGGCGAGACCGACGACGATGTTGAGGCCCCAGGCAAGCATCACGTAGATGAGGATCTGAATGCCGAAATTGTCGACCCATTTCAGCGACCCCTGGACGCCCACGAGCGCGACGATCACCGGTGGGTAGAACAGCAGCAGGATGACCGCAATCTTCGACCAGTTGCGGCTGAAGAAGGTCTCCTCCTTCACCACATCGGGCGCGGCCGCCTTTGCCGCCTTGCGCTGCGCCAGCCGCGGCTGGACATAGGCGACCATGAGGAAGCGGCCGACCATGGCGATGGCTACGAAGGTCGCGAGCAGGCCAAATCGCTGCGTGAGGATGAGCTCGTTGCGGATG
Source organism: Sinorhizobium sp. M4_45 (assembly GCF_002885915.1). Taxonomy (NCBI): domain Bacteria; kingdom Pseudomonadati; phylum Pseudomonadota; class Alphaproteobacteria; order Hyphomicrobiales; family Rhizobiaceae; genus Sinorhizobium; species Sinorhizobium sp. M4_45. The sequence continues at coordinate 117,185 of NZ_NWVE01000001.1, read as the reverse complement.
TTCTGGTCGGTTTTCAGGCCGACGAAGAGCACGAACATTCCGAGCGTGATGAGGCCCGCAAAGACAGCCTCGCGGAGCGCCCGCGCCGTCAGCTCGCTGCCGGCGCTTGCGGTTGTGGATGCGACATTTGCCATGGAACTATACCTTCTCGACTTCCGGTCGTCCGAGAATACCCGACGGCTTGAAGATCAGGACGATCGCGAGAATCGAGAAGGTCGCGACATCCTTGTAGTCGATGGTGAAGTAGGCGGACCACAGCGACTCGATGAGGCCTATCAGCAAGCCGCCGAGCACGGCGCCGGGCAGCGAGCCGATCCCACCGAGAACGGCAGCGGTAAACGCCTTGACTCCCGGGGCGAAACCGTCGGTGAACACGACCACGCCGTAATACATCAGATACATGGTCCCGGCGACAGCGGCGAGTGCGGCGCCCATGATGAAGGTCACCGAGATCGTGCGGTCGACATCGACACCGAGCAACGCCGCCATCTTGCGGTCCTGCTCGGTCGCCCGCTGGGCCCGGCCGAGCGGGGTTCGGTTGACGATGTACCAGAAGACCGAGAGCAGGATTGCCGTGATGACGACGATGATGATCTGCTTCAGAGAAACCGAGATGCCGAACAGATCATAGACCGAGGAGACCAGAGGCGGGATAGGCTTGTTCCGCGGGCCCTGCGTCACCTGGATGAAATTCGACAGCACGATCGACATGCCGATCGCCGTGATCAGCGGCGCCAGACGGAAGGAACCGCGAAGCGGGCGATAGGCCACGCGCTCGATGGTCCAGTTCCAAAGCGCAGCCGTCAGCATACCGACGACCATCATGATCAAAAGCGCCAGTACAACCGGCACGCCGGCAATGAATGTCGTGAGAAGCAAGAAGACGATCAATGCGGCAAAGCCGCCAAGCATGAAGATATCGCCGTGGGCGAAGTTGATCATGCCGATGATGCCGTAGACCATGGTATAACCGATCGCGATCATACCATAAATAGACCCAAGCGTCAGCCCGTTGACGAGCTGCTGGACAAAATACTCCATCAATCTTCCCCTGGACCGGATCCTGTCGGTCCGATCTCTTGTTTTTTAATACTCATTTTCGAGCATGTGCTAGGCCCGATTTCATACCGCTTTCAATTGAAAATGAAAGCTAAAAAATGCGCCACCACCAAATTGTTCCGCGATAAAATCGATTTGACACTTTTGGAGCCAGAAAAATGAAAATTTCAGCAGCATTCGCTTGCGAAATAGCCTCCTTCGGCAGCAAAGGGCAGATAGCGGCAACGAAGCGGGGCGCATTGCAGTGGGCGGAAGCCCCACCCCGCCGCGGCAAGTGACCCGCGCAGCAATTCAAGTGCTACAGTGGCCGTTGCCCGTCTGATAAGAGGCGAAGCGCTCCAAAGCGAATCGCCTCGACCGCAAGAACAGGAAGCAATGCTGGACATACTGGAGACATCGGCGCTCGCCGCCGGACAAGCAATTCTGGAAATTCACCGGGCCGGGCCGGCCGTCACCTACAAGGCTGACGCCTCGCCCGTGACCGATGCGGACCACCGCGCCGAGCAGATCATCCTTGCCGATCTGGCGGCCGCCTTCCCGGATATACCGGTCGTCGCGGAGGAGGAGGTCGCCGCAGGCCACGTTGCCGATATCGCCGGAACGCGTTTCTTCCTCGTCGACCCGCTGGACGGCACGAAGGAATTCGTCGAGCGCAACAGCCATTTCACCGTCAATATCGGCCTCATAGAAAGCGGCGCACCCGTCGCCGGCGTCGTCTATGCACCGGCTCTCGGCCTCATCTATTCGGCGGCCGCGGGCATGGCGAAGAAGGCGGCGGTCGAGGATGGCCAGGTCACGGGCGAATGGACCACCATCGGCTGCCGCCGCTGCGGCGACCGGCCGATGGCGCTGACCAGCCGCTGGCACAACAGCCCCGAAACGATCTCCTTCCTCACCGATCAGGGCATCAGCGACCATGAGGCCGTCGGCTCGTCGCTGAAGTTCTGCCTGCTGGCGGAAGGCATTGCCGACATCTATCCGCGCTTCAGCCGGACGATGGAGTGGGACACCGCGGCAGGCGACGCGATCCTGAGGGCGGCCGGTGGCCAGACGCTTACAATGGCGGGCAATCCGCTCGGCTACGGCAAACGCAACCAACCGGATGACGTCGACTTCGCCAATCCCTGGTTCATCTCGCGCGGCAGGGCGTGAGCCGCAACGGCAGTCACATGTCTCTCGAAGAGGCGGCCGTGGCGATGAGGCTGCTGAGCGTTCCTTCGCTGAAGGGTTTGTCGATCCTCGGAACATCGCGAAGATGGCTCGGCAGCGCCAACAGTTCCCCGTAGCCACTGGTGAAGCCGAAGCTGATGCCCCGCGCCATCAGCGCATCGGCAACGGCAAAGCTCGTGTCGTCCCCCAGATTGATGTCGAGAATTGCGAAATCGAACGTATGATCGGCGATGAGTTCCATCGCCTTTGCCTTGGTGGTGGCGACGTGAACGCTCGTCACCCCGAGAGCGACGAGCATCTCTTCCATGTCCAGAGCGATAAGGAAATTATCCTCGAGGACGAGGACCGACTTGATGGCCGGCGGAACCTGACTGACTGGCATTATATCTGCACCCTCGGCCTCTCGATTTTCCGAGACCATAAAGAAGCGGCTAATAGAACACCCGGGAGGCCGGGCGCATTTAAAAAAGACATGTTGTACGTAATTTGACGCATGACGATTCGCATCAAATCAGCGGCCGCTTCGGCTCGCTGAATCCGTCCCAGCCCGCAAGCGCAAGCAAGCCGTCGATATCGTGGACGTCGCAGCCCTTCTCGGCCCAGCGCAGGAGGCCCCTGGCCGCCAGCTTCTTCAGCGTCTTGTTGGTGTGGACGATCGAGAGGCCGAGCGTGTCGGCAACGTGTTGCTGCGTGACGGGAATAACGGTCCAGCCGCCGCGGAAGAGCTCCAGCGTGACGGCCCTCTGGTAAAGAAAGGCGATGAGGTAGGCTGCACGCTCCAGAGCGGAACGGCGGCCGATGCTCAGCAGATTCTCGTCTAGCATCCGCTCCTCACGCGCTGCGATCCAGGTCAGATCGTAGGCGAGGTCGGGATGCTGCCTGTAGAGTTCGCCGAGCCTGTCGCGCTGGAAGACGCAGAGCACGACCGGCGAAAGCGCCTCGATCGAATGCTGCATCTCGCCCATGAGAGTGCCTTGCAGCCCGACGATATCGCCCGGCATCACGTAGTTCAGGATCTGCCGCCGGCCGTCATCGAGCATCTTGTAGCGAAAACCCCATCCGGAAAGCACGGTGAACAGATGCTCGCTTTGCTCCCCCTCCGCGAGTATCGTCGCGCTCGCATCGAAGACGAGCTCACCGATCTTGAAGTGGGAGACGAATGCAAGTTCTTCCGCCTTGAAGGGGCGGAACAGCGGAAGCGGGCGCAAGGGACACTCTTTGCAGGGCGTGCCTTTGTTGAATTTGCCTTCGGTTATCATGAAGTATCTCGAGGCCCGGCGGACCGGAGCGGATGGGGCAGACTTGACACACTAGCATGGCGCAAAAGAACGACAAGACCGAAGACGAAAGCTGGTGATCGCGGCAACGCAGCACGCATTTTTCCCGTCGCGCACCACGCAGTCTCATGGACTTGCCGGCGCGCAGACCCTATGTCTGGCTGATCCGTTCCAAGCAGAATCGAAACCATGCTGTCCTACTCCGCCATAGCCAAGAACAACGTCGCCGTCGTGACCGGCGCCGCCTCCGGTATCGGCCTTGCCGCGGCGCGGCGCTTCGCCAGCCTTGGAATGAAGGTTGTGCTCGCCGATCTCGGCGGCGAGAGATTGCACGCTGCGGCGGCCGAGGTAGCGAAGGCGGCTCCGGGCGGCTCCGGCGATGTCGCCGCGGTCGAAACCGACGTGTCGCGGGCGGACGACCTCGTGGCTCTGGCGCGTGTCACGCAAGAGCGCTTTGGACACGTGCATGTGCTGATGAACAATGCCGGCATCCAGCCTGGCAGCTCTGTTTTCGGGCCACTGGAGAACTGGGAGGCCGTGATCGGCGTAAATCTCTGGGGCGTCATCAACGGCTCGCGCATCTTTGCCCCGGCGATGATTGCCCACGGGCAGCCGGCGCTCATCATCAACACGGGTTCGAAACAGGGCATCACCACGCCGCCCGGCGATCCCGCCTACAACCTGTCGAAAGCGGGCGTGAAGGTCTTCACCGAGGCCCTGCAGCACGAACTGCGCAATACCGAGGACTGCAAGGTCAATGCGCATCTGCTGATCCCCGGTTTCGTCTACACGTCTCTCACCGCGCAAGGGCGCACGGAAAAGCCGGCGGGCGCCTGGACGCCGGAACAGACGGTGGACTTCATGATGGAGAGCCTTGCCCGCGGCGACTTCTATATCCTTTGCCCCGACAACGAGGTCGCGCGTTCAACGGATGAAAAGCGCATCCTTTGGGCAGCGGGAGACATCGTCGAAAACCGACCGCCGCTTTCACGCTGGCACCCGGATTACGGCGAAGCCTTCCAGTCGTTTCTCGCCGGGACGACGGCAGGGAGGACAAGACCGTGACGAGCGGCATTCACCACATCACCCTGATCGCCCGCAAGGTACAGGCCAACGTCGATTTCTATGTCGGCTTCCTGGGGCTGCACCTCGTCAAGCGGACCGGCGGCTACGAAGATCCCAATCAGTTGCATCTCTTCTACGGCGACGCCGCGGGCTCGCCGGGCTCTCTCGTGAGTTTCCTGGTCTGGGAAGACGGCTCTCCGGGCCGGGTCGGTCACGGCCAGCCGAGCGAGATCGCCTTCGCCATTCCGCCTGACAGCATCGGCTACTGGATGACGCGAGCGCTGAAGTTCAACATCCAGGCGACCGGCCCGTCGCAGGAGTTCGGCGAACCGGTCCTGCGTCTGAAGGACCTGGACGGCGTGATCGTCAAGCTGGTGGGAACGAACGCGCTTGCGGAGCCAGCGCCCTGGGCGGGAGACGACATCCCCGAAACGGACTCCATCCGCCGCTTACGCGGCGCGACGGTGCTCACGGAAAAACCGAAAGACACGGCGCACTTCCTTCAAAACCACTTCGGCTACACCGAGACGGGAGCGACGGAGAGCATCCGTCGCCTCACCTCCTCGTCCGGGGACGTGATCGATGTCCGCGATGCCGGCGGCTTCTGGAGTGCCGCCCCTGGTACCGGCACGATCGACCACATCGCCTTCCGCGCCCCCGATGAGGCGACCGTGCTTGCGGTCAGAGCCGATCTCGAGCAGGAGCACGCCGGCGCCACCAATGCGCATGACCGGAAATATTTCTTCTCGCTCTATGTGCGCGAGCCCGGCGGTGCGCTCTGCGAGCTCGCTACGGACGGGCCCGGCTTTGCCGTCGACGAAGCTCCGGATGCTCTCGGCACGACGCTGTTCCTGCCCCCGCATCTGGCGAGCGATCCCACGGCAACGCTGGTCAGGCTGCCGCAATTCGCGCTGCCCGGCGAACCCAGGGTGCCGCAGCGCGAGCTTCCTTTCATCCATCGGTTCCACCGTCCGGAGAAGGCGAACGATCGTACCTTCGTGCTGCTGCACGGCAGCGGCGGCAACGAAATCGATATGCTGCCCTTCGGCCGTCAGCTCGATCCGCATGCGACTCTCCTGGGCGTGCGCGGCCGCAGCACCGAGGAAGGCTTCCCGCGCTGGTTCCGGCGCTTTTCGATGACGAAATTCGACCAGCAGGACATTCGCTCGGAAGCGGAAGCGTTTGCCGCCTTCGTCGAGGGCGCGCGCGAGAGCTACGGCCTCGACCCGGAGAAGACCGTGTTCATCGGCTACTCGAACGGCGCCAACCTGCTCGCCGCGGTGCTGCATCTCCACCCGGGCATTGTCAGGAACGCGGTGCTGATGCGCGCGATGGCGGCGCTCGAAAGCGCGCCGGAACCGGACCTTGCGGGCACCAAAGTGCTAATGCTCACCGGCAAGGACGATCCCTACGGCAAGCACGCGCCGGAACTGAAGACGGCGCTCAGGGCCAGCGGAGCCGATTTCGAGGAAGTCGACCTCGATACCGGCCACGGAATAGGCGTCGAAGACATCGCCGTTATCCGGCCCTGGCTCGCGCAATCCGGCCTCTGAGCGTCATGCCTTGCCGGCGACGTGATCGGCGAAGGCCTGTACGAAGCCGCGCAGCCTCTCCAGGGTCTGATCGTCCTTCAGCTGTCCGTCGCCGTCGAACAACGTATCGGCTTTCGGCACCATCAGCCGCTTGCCCGACCACATTTCGGCGCCGAGCGTCCGCATCACCGACAGCCAGGCGTTTTGGCTGAGAATGGTCCCGAAGCTTCCCGGAGATGCGCCGGCGAGCGCGAACGGCCGGCCGCCGAAGACCTTCTTTATGTCGGCTGGCGGGCGACTCAGCCAGTCGATCGCATTCTTGAAAACACCCGGGACCGAATTGTTGTATTCCGGCGTGAAGAAAATGACGCCGTCCGCCGCGACGATCTTCTGCTTCAGCGCCTCCGCAGCGGCCGGAACGCCGCTTTCGGCCTCCACGTCTCCGTCATACAGCGGAATGCCATGCAAGGTCGCGGTCTCGAATTCCACCCCGTCCGGCGCCACCGCTTGTGCGGCCTTGAGCAATGCAGTGTTGAAGGAGGCCTTCCGCAGACTGCCCGATATGCCGAGAAGCTTGGTCATGAACGACAAATTCCTTTCGCTGGCGATGCCGCGCAAATCCCGCGTCAGTCAAAAAACTAGCGGGCTCGCGGCAAAAGGAAAGCCGGAATCGCTTCCGGCTCTTCATGTCGCGGCCCGGCGAGAACGGCAGCCGTTACTCCAGAGGCTTCAGTCTCGCCTCGATCTGAGCCCTCTTCGGCTCGAGGAACGGCGGCAGCGATAGGCTTTCGCCAAGGGTTTCCATCGGTTCGTCGACCGCAAAGCCGGGCCCGTCGGTGGCGATCTCGAAAAGGATGCCGTTCGGCTCGCGGAAGTAGAGCGAACGGAAGTAGAAGCGCTCGACCTCGCCGCTCGACGGCAGGCGGAACTCGCCGAGGCGCTCCGTCCACCGATGCAGCGTTTCGACATCCGGCGCCCGGAAAGCGACGTGGTGGACGGCGCCCGCCCCCTGGCGAGCGGTCGGCAGATCGGGCTGGACCGCTACATGCAGTTCGGCCGCCGGCCCGCCCTCGCCCATCGAGAAGACATGCACCTCTCCGACACCATCGGGCGACGGATAGCTCCGCAGTTCGGCCATGTTCATGACACGCGTCAGCACGAGCGCGGTGTTGCTGATGTCCGGCACGCTGATGGTGATCGGCCCAAGGCCCTTAATCTGGTGCTCGGCCGGAACCGCGCTCCTTTCCCAAGGGTGGGACGGCGCCATTCCACCGTCGTCGACGAGCCGGAAGCGCTGGCCCTCGCCGTCCTCGAAATCGAGGGAGATACGGCCGTCGATTTCGGCGACCTCGCCGGAAGCGACCTCCAACTCATCGAAACGGCGCTTCCACCACCGCACGGTTTCTGCGCTGCCGACTCGAAGCCCGGTCCGCGAAATGCTGTGCGTGCCGCGTCCTTCGGTTCCGACCGGCCAGTCGAAGAAGGTCAGATCCGTGCCGGGGGTCGCCTGCCCGTCGGCATAGAAGAGATGATAGGCCGTCGTGTCGTCCTGGTTGACGGTCTTCTTGACCAGGCGGAGGCCCAGCGTCCCCGTGTAGAAGCGCAGGTTCTCCGGCGCATTGGCGGTTATCGCGGTCAGATGGTGAATACCAGTCAGTTGCAAGCTCATGATTGCCTCCTATTCGCTATGCTGCAGCGCCTTTTGCGTCAGTTGCGCGGCGCTGCAGGGCGGGCATTTCGGTTGAGCACAATATCGATCCGACCGAGCGTTTCCAAAAGGGGGACGACGCGAACGGATTGTTCTCCGATTAAGAACGATCTGGCAGATCAGCCGCGTTTCAAGTCCATGAGATAAGTATTCTCCGCCCGGGAAATGGCAAATGCCTGCGGGTCGATTTCGGCGAAGATCAGGGTTTCATCCGCGGAACCGGCCTTTGCCAGTGCCTGGCCATCCGGGGACGCTATGAGCGAGAGTCCCGCAAACGAAAACATGTCGTCCGAACCGCAGTGATTGACATAGGCGACGAAGAGCTGGTTCTCGAAGGCCCGCGTCCGGATCATATGGTCGGTGATGAAAGTGCCGGACCATCCGGCCGGGAGGGCCGTCGGCACCAACACCGCATCGGCACCCGCAAGCGCCAGGCGACGGACGTTTTCGGGGAACTCGACATCGTAGCAGATCAGCATGCCGCAAGTGACGCCGCGATGTTTGAACAGGCGTGTCGAGGGTTCCGCCGGCGTGAAGAGCGAACGCTCGTAATCGCCATAGAGATGCGACTTCCGATAGACAATCGGGGTGGCATTCGCGTCGACATGGACGGCGCTGTTGTAAATGGCGTCCGCGTCCTGCTCTGCGAATCCGGCAACGATGGCGACGCCGGTTTGCAGCGAGATGCGCCCCAATTCTCGAACGATCGGCCCATCCGCCGGCTCAGCGAGCCTGCGGATGGCTTCTCCCGCGCCGTAGCCGGTGATTGCGAGCTCCGGGGCGACGAGCAGGCTCGCCCCCTTCCCGCAAGCCGCGATCGCCGCCCGCTCGATGCGGGCGAGATTGGCGGCAACGTCGCCGCCAATGCTCTTCATCTGCAGGGCAGCGAACTTCATCATTTTCCGTCCGACGACATGGCGCCGAGCAGCTTCGGCAGGTCTCCGAAGCGGGCGACGAGGCTGAAGATGACCGCGGCCGTCGTGACGAAGAGGATCGTCACGGAGGCCATGGTGGGCGTATAGCCGTAGCGAAGCGCGTTGAAGATCTTGATCGGCAGCGTCTCCATCGTGAAGCCGACGGTCATGTAGGCGACGATATACTCATTGAGCGACAGCACGAAGGCGAAGGCATAGCCGGAAACGATATAGGGCAGGATCAACGGCAGAACGACGGTGCGGAAGACCGTGCGGTCGTCCGCGCCCATCGTCGAGGCCGCCTCGACCAGCGAGCGGTCGATCGAGGTGAAGCCGAGAGACAGCGTGACGAGCGGCAGTGTCACGAAGAAGATCGCGTGGCTGACGACGGCGGTCCAGGGCTGGCCGTAAAAGCCGGCCGTCGCCCAGAAGGTGAGCAGGCCGAGCGCGGTGATGACCGGCGGCAGCGTGAAGGGCGCGACCCCCAGAAGCTGGAAGATGTTCGCCCATGGCGCGACGCGCCGCCAGAGAAACCAGGCAAGCGGCAGCGCGATCGCGACCGCAAGTGCGGCGGAAAGGAGCGCCAGCGTCACCGAGGCAAAAAGCGCGCTGCGCCATTCGGGGTTCAGGAAGATTTCCCCGTACCAGGATGTGGAGAAACCCTGCGGGGGAAAGGCGAGCGTCTGCTTGGCGTTGACCGAGACGCCGGCGACGACGATCAGCGGCAAAGCGAGAAAGAGCCCGATCAGGGAGAAGTAGACCTTGCGGAAAATGGTGCTCATGCCGCCTCTCCCTTCCGTCCCGCGATGACCGTTAGAGCCACCAGCCCAAGCGTCACCAGGACGAGAAACACCGCCATCGCCGCGGCGAAGGGCATGTTGGACTGATAGATCGCCTGATCGGTGATGAGCACCGACAACGTCCAGTGCTGCGGCCGGCCGAGGAGTTGCGGCAGGAGATAGGAGCCGAGCGCGAAGATGAAGACCATGATCAGCGTCGCGGTGATCGTGTTTCTCAGCGCCGGAACGACGACGGTGAAGAAGGCCCTGAGCGGCGAGGCACCGAGTGTGCGGGCGGCTTCCGTCAGTGTCGGGTCGAGGCGCACGAGCGCGGGGAAGAGCACGAGCACGGTATAGGGAAAGGCCTGATAGACCATGCCGGTCAGCACAGCGGCAAAACTCGGCGTGAGCGCCTTCGCCTCACCCATGAGCCCGAGCGCCACGAGGATGTTGGTAATGCCGGCCGTGCGCGAGAAAAGGGTGGACCATGCAAAACCGATGATGACTTCGGAGAGAGAAAGCACGGAGAGCAGAGCGACGAGCCACACGACCTGCACCCGGCGCGCCATACGCGTGAGTAGATAGGTGAAGGGCAGCGCCAAGACCACGCAGCACGCGGCGACCGCGATCGCCAGCATCAGGGAAAAGCCGAGCACGCCGCCGAAGAAGGCCGAGAGGAAGCGGGCATAATTGTCGTAGACGAAGGCCGGCGTATAGAAGCCGCCCTGCTGGCGCTGAAAGAAACTGACTGCGATCATCGTGCCGAAGGGCACCACGAAGAAGATCGTCAGCATCCCCGCGGGGAAGAGGATCGGCAGGTAATCACCGAAGGTTCGGGGCGGTTCGCGTCTCATCTGGCGAGCACCACACAGACATCGGGCGGGAGAGCGACGCCGACCTGTTGGCCGACCGTCACCTGCGGCCGGGCGCGCGGCGTCGAGACCGCCACGATCTGCCGGCCGGCGACATCGACGAATGTCTCGATCGTGCCCCCGAGGTCGCGCACGAAGGTCACCGTGCCGGAAAGCGCTCCGGTACCCGGCGCGGTCAGGTGCACGTCTTCCGGGCGGATCGAAAGCATCGCCTTCACCGCGCCCGGCGGCAATTGCAGGCCCGGCACGGGCTGACCGAGCACCGTCACGCGGCCCGAAGTGTCCGCCTCCGCTTCGATCAGATTGGTCTGCCCGATAAAATCGGCGACGAAGCTGTCGGCCGGCCGGCGGTAGATCTCGATCGGCGAAGCAGCCTGCCGGATCTCGCCGCCGTTCATGACCACGACCGTATCGGCCATGGTCATCGCCTCGCGCTGGTCGTGGGTGACGACGATGGTGGTGATGCCGAGCTTCTGCTGCAACTGTCTGAGCTCGACCTGCATCGCCTCGCGCAGCTTGGCGTCGAGCGCCGACAGGGGCTCGTCGAGCAGGAAGAGCTTCGGCGAAATCGCCAGCGCCCGGGCTATCGCCACGCGCTGGCGCTGGCCGCCGGAGAGCTTCGAGACCGGCCGGTCGGCATAGCCCGACAGGTGGATCATCGAAAGCAGCTCGTCGACCCGTTTCCTCTGGTCTTCCTTGGGCGCGCCGCGGATGCGCAGCGGATAGGCGATATTCTCGCCGACGGTCAGGTGGGGAAACAGCGCCAGCGACTGGAACACCATGCCGAGATTGCGTTTATGCGTCGGAACCCGGGTGATGTCCTCGCCGTCGAGCCCTATGGAGCCCGAGGTCGGCAGGTCCAGACCTGCGATCATGCGCAAAAGCGTGGTCTTGCCGCAGCCCGACGGCCCGAGCATGCAGACGAATGTGCCGTGCGGCACCATCAAGTCGACATCGTTGACGGCCCTGAACGACCCGAATTCCTTGACGACGTTTTGAAGGGCAAGTCCCGACATATGTTCCCCGTTTCGCGCCTCATGCGCGGATGTCACCGGCCACGTCAGACGCTGCCGCGGTGACACTTCCAAAATTCCAAATCAGCTTATCCCCAAACCGCTTCCGGTTTAAGGTCGCGCAATACGCTGCGCCGCCCCGGGATACCGAGGCGGCGGCTCATGGCCGGCCTCAGCCGACGATCAGTTCCGTCCACTTCTGGTTCAGCCAATCCGACTTCGTCTGGTAGAGATCGTAGCGCGGAACGATCGGCTCGATGTCCGAGGAGACGGCAGCGAATTCCTTATCCGTCAGATCGGTCGACTCGCGTTTGACCGTCGGCGAGGTGCCGACCTTGCGCGAGAGCGTCGCCTGAACCGCAGGCTGGCACATGTAGTCGATGAAGATGTGGGCTTCTTCGACCTTCTGCGACGCGCGCGAAAGCGCCCAGCAGCCGGAATCCTGGATGCCGCCCTCCTTGGGGAAGGTGGAACGCACCGGATGACCATCCGCCGCGGCAAGCCCCGTCACGTCGTGATAATATTGCCCCATCGGGATTTCGCCCGACTTCAGCGCCTGTTCGAACTGCGCTTCGTCGCGGTACCAGAGACGGACGTTCGGCTTCACTTCGGCGAGCTTCTCGAACGCTTTGAGAATCCCCTCTTCCGTGTCGAGCGCATTGGTGCCGCCCATGAAGGTCTTGGCTGTCACTTCGAGCAGGAAGGAATTGGAGACCAGCGCCAGGAGGCCGAGCTTGTCGGCATTCGCCGGATCCCAGAACGCCTGCCACGAGGTCGGCGCCTCCTTGTAGACGTCGGTGTTGGTCACCAGCGTGATGTACCAGGAAACGGCGCCGATGCCGGCGATGCGGCCGTCCGGATATTTGTTGACGAAGCGGTCGAGCAGGTTCGAGCCGTTCTTGATCTTGGCCATGTCGATCGGCGTCCAGAGGTCGGTCGCCTGCCCTTTGAGCATCGCCACCTGAGACATCATGGAAACGTCGGCGGGCGCCTGACCGGCGCGGGCGGCCTGTTCGAGCTGGACGAGCCATGCCTCGCCGGTGGGCTCGGCGACGGATTCGATCGCGATGCCGGTCGCCTTGGTGAATTCGGGGAAGATGTTCTTGCCGAATGAGTCCTTGAAGTAGCCGCCATAGACGCCGACCTTCAGCGACTTGTCCTGCGCCCTCAGCACCGCCGGCATTGCCAGCATCGACGCGCCGGCAAGCCCCGCACCGAGCAGCGTGCGGCGCTTGATGGAATTGATGATCATCGCATGTCTCCTTTGTTTTTGGCGGATTGCGCCGCGTTCCCTTGTTCTAGTTGATTCCCTGCGCCCTTTGTCCCCGCTTCGCTTCAGCAAGGAAAATGATCTGGCAATAGATTATCGTGATCCGCTCGTGCCCGCCATGCGCATCGGTTTCGGATCGTTCATCCGCGCATCAGCCCTTGCCGGCAACGGCCGGACTGAAGACCATCAGGCTCAGGATCTCGAAGAGCACCTGGGCGCCGGCATGGGCCGTATTGGTGGTGGTGTCGTATTGCGGCGCCACCTCGACGACGTCGCCGCCGACGAGATTGACGCCCTTCAGCCCGCGGATCAACTCCAGCACCTCACGCGTCGTCAGGCCTCCGACTTCCGGCGTACCGGTGCCCGGCGCGAAGCTCGGGTCGAGGCTGTCGATGTCGAAGGAAAGATAGGTCGGACCGTCGCCGACGATCTTCTTCGCCTTTTCGATGATCGCCGGAATACCCAGTCCGGTGACCTCCTCCGCATGAACGACCGTCATGCCGGACTCGTAGGAGAACTCCCACAGATACTCTGCCGAGCCGCGGATGCCGATCTGGATGACGCGGGTCGGGTCGAGCACGCCGTCGAGGACGGCGTTGCGGAACGGGCCGCCATGGTGGAACTTGGTCAGGTCAAAGGCGCCGCCAGTGTCGCAATGCGCGTCGATATGGATCATGCCGACAGGCTGCTTCTTGCCCACGGCCTTGAGGATCGGATGGGTGATCGAATGGTCGCCGCCGACGGAGAGCGGCACGACGCCCGCACCGACGATCTGGTTGATCCGCTTCTCGATGTCCTCGTGGCTGATTTCGAGCCGATAGCGGCTGCGGAAGGGAACATCGCCGATATCGGCGACCCTGAGATCGTGCACCGGTGCGCAGCCGAGCACGTGATTATAGGGCCCGATCCGCTCGATCGCGCGCAGCGCCCGTGGCCCGAAGCGCGATCCCGGGCGATTGGTGACGCCGAGATCCATGGGAACGCCGATCATCGCCACCTGAAGATTGCCGAAATCGGGCTCATCGGCATCGACCGGCATGTGAGGTGCGGTCAGGAATGTCGGAATGCCGGAATAGGGCGCCAGCCGCGTGCCGCTCTTCGTGAAAATCTTATCCGCGACCTTGCGGAAGGTCGGATCGAAGAGCTCGCCGCCATGGCTCTCGCCATATTTCGCCTTCAATGCGTTGAGCTTCTGTTCATCCCAAGCCATGCGCCGGACCTCCGTATCGTTCAGCCGGGGCTGGCACATGATGCACCGCAAGTCACGACTTGCGGTGTGCCGATCTGAAGCGGCGCAATCAGGTTCCCCGGCTTTTGCCTTTGTTGCGCATATTAGGAGACAATTCTTCTGGAAAAGCAATTGACATTGTTATAGCGTTTGATGTGAGAAAAATTCACATAGATGCCGCCTCTCCGGAGCTTCTTCTTGTCGAGCCGCCTGCCTCCGCTGAATCCGCTGCGCGCCTTCGAGGCCACCGCCCGGCGCGGCTCCGTTTCCGCTGCGGCGCGTGAGCTCAACGTCACCCACGGCGCGGTAAGCCATCAGATCCGCGCGCTCGAACTCTCCTTCAACGCGCCCCTTTTCGAGCGGGGCGGCAAGCGGCTGAAGCTGACGCCGCAGGGCGCGCTGCTCCTGCCTGCGGTGACGCATGCCTTCGCCGAGATCGCCGCGGCAACGGCGGCGATGACGCGGCCCGCGACGAGCGGGGAACTCACCGTCACCTGCGTCCCGGCACTGCTCTCCTTCTGGATGATTCCGCGGCTGCACCTCTTTACCGAGCAGTTCCCCGATGTCCAATTGCGGCTGATCGCCTCCAATGACGAGGCGAACCTCGATTCCCCGGACGTCGACGTCTGCCTGCTCTATGGCGACGGCAACTGGCAGGACTGCTGGTCGAGGCTCTGGAGCCGGCTCGAGCTTTTCCCGGTCGTCAGCCCGACGCTCCTCAACATGCGGCCGCTGCGCTCCATCCGGGACATCCGCGACCACGTGATGCTGCATGGCGACGACGGCCGCGAGTGGAACACCTGGCTCGCCGCAGCCGACGCGATCGATTTCCAGCGCGGTCGCCAGCATTTCATGAGCGATGCGCGGCTTTCGACCGAGGCGGCCCTGCACAATCAGGGCGTTGCGCTCGGCGATACGATCACCGCCGGCAGCCTGATCGCCCGTGGCGAGCTGATCGCCCCTTTCGACCTGACGGTTCCGGCCAACGACGCCTTTTTCGTCGCCTGCCGTAATGAAGTTCGCGCCGCGCCGATCGTCCGCGTTTTCATCGACTGGCTGTTTGCCGCTCTCGAAAGCGATCCGATGCCGGAGCTGCAGATGTCCGCCCGCACGATCATCCGCAGCCGCATGCCGAAGCCGGAAGATGCCGGCCGCAAGACAACACCGAAGAGCCTTCAACCCCGCTCCCCGCCGCGCAACCGGCGTCCGGAACGCCCGCAGAGGCGCAAAATCAAATCATGATGCGGGGCTGAGAATCCCGTCCGCTTCAACAACAGGAAATCCGCCATGCCGCATTTCAATCCCCTCGTCGAAAAGCTCTCGCCGCCGCCGATACCCTCGGTGCTCGCATGGGCGAAGGCTTATGACGGGGCAAAAGGCCCGCTGATCGACCTCTCCCAAGCCGTGCCCGGCTATCCCGCTCATCCCGACATGCTGAAATGGCTGGGCGAAGCCGCGGCGTCGGCGGCCTACACGGGCTACGGAGCGATCGAGGGTGAAGCGGAACTGCGCCAGGCCTATGCCGAGCACGTGGCGTCGCTCTATGGCGCGGCGGTCGCCGCCGGCAACGTCCACATCACTTCCGGCTGCAACCAGGCCTTCATCTGTGCCGCGATGGCCGTTGCCGGGGCCGGCGATACGGTGTTGATGAGCAATCCCTATTACTTCAACCAGGAGACGACGCTGGCGATGCTGGGGATCGATGTCGAGCTTGCGCCGCTCGATGCGGGCGCCGGGTTCCTGCCCGAGGTCGAGACCATCGCCTCTGCCTTGCGGCCGGGCATCCGGGCACTTGCGCTCGTTTCGCCCAACAATCCCACGGGAGCGGTCTACCCGCCCGAACTGCTGCAACGCATCTACGAGCTCTGCCGCGCGAACGGAACCTGGCTCATTCTGGACGAAACCTATCGCGACTTCCTGCCGGATGCGGCCGCCGCGCCGCACGGCCTGCTTCGAACCCCGGGCTGGGAGGACGGTTTCATCGGTCTTTACAGTTTCTCGAAGTCCTTCTGCATTCCGGGCCATCGTCTCGGCGCGATCACCGCCGGACCGCAGGTGGTCGAGCAGGTCGCCAAGATCATGGACAATCTCCAGATCTGCGCCCCGCGTTCCCCCCAGGCGGCCGTCGCAAGGGCGATACCGGCGCTTGCCGACTGGCGGCTCGCCAACCGCGCCGAAATCGCCGCCCGCGCCGAGGCGCTGAGGACGATCATGACCCGGCTGCCGCAATGGAACCTGCAGGCAGTGGGCGCCTATTTTGCCTATATCCGCCACCCCTTCCCCGATATCGAGTCGCAATTCGTCGCCGAGAAGCTGGCGAAGCTCGCCGGCGTCCTCTGCTTGCCCGGCGATTATTTCGGCGAGGGTCAGGAGAACTACCTGCGCTTCGCCTTCGCCAATGCGGACGTGGCGACGATCCTCAAGCTCGAAGAGCGCCTCGCGCGATTCGAGCTGCCGGGTATCTGAGTGGCTCAGCCGCGGCGGGCGATCAGGATGCCGATCAGCACGATCGCGCCGCCGATCGCCTGCATGGCGCCCACCGGCTCGCTCAGCAGAACCCAGGCGAGCAGCGCAGCCACGACCGGCTGCAGGAGCAGCGTCAGCGAAGAAAAGGCCGGCGGCAGAAAAGCGAGCGCATAGGTGATCGCCACCTGCCCGCCGGCGTGGCTCACGAAGGCAAGTCCGAAGAGCATGGCCCAGCCGAAGGCGCTCGTCGGGAAAAGCGACTGCTCGGCCAACAGGGCCATCGGCAGCATGCAAACGGCTGCCGATGCGGTGCTCCAGATCATGATCCGGTTTGTGCTGAAGCGGCTTCGCAGACGCCCGATTGCGAGAATGTAGCCGGCATAGAACGCGGCCGCGACGATAGCGATCCCATCGCCGGCGAGATCGCCGCCGCCGAGTGCCGCCGGACCGCCTTTCAGGACGACCACGCCGACGATCGCCGTGGCGAGGCCGCCCAGGAAGATGCCGCTGACCGCCGAGCGGAACAGAGCCCATCCGGCAAGCGTCACGAAGACCGGCGCCAGATTGGCAAGCAGCGTCGCATTGGCGACCGAGGTCATGGTGAGCGCAAGGTGCCAGGCTGCGAGATCGATGGCGAGAAATACGCCCGGCAGGACAAGTTGAGCGTAATCGGACAGGCGCTGCGGGGGCTTGTCCGCGACTGCGCCGCCGCGCAGCCGTGACCAGGCCAGCAGCGGGATCAGCGCCAGCGCGACACGCCAGAAGGCAGTGGCCATCGGCCCCACTTCCGAGAGCCGCACGAAGATCGGCGATCCGCCGATGGCGGCACCGCCGATGATGAGCGCGGCCATGGCAAGTCTGTTACGGGGAGCGGCGGAACTGGCGGCTTGGGTCACGGCGATGTCCGATGGCTGGGAAGCGCGCGCAGAACCGGCGCGCGGCAAGCCAGCTATCAGAATCCCGCCGCAAGCGACAGCCGAATTCGCCCGATAGGCGAAAAACGACCACACGCGAAAACGTGCGGCCGTGGGAGAGACGACCCGTCAGGCTGCGTCCGGCAGGTGAACCGTTTTCACCTCCAGGAAGTCCTCGAGCCCGAACATCCCGCCTTCCCGGCCGTTGCCGGACTGCTTGTAGCCGCCGAAGGGGCTTCCGTAGCGGTGCGGACCGCCGTTGATGTGCACCATGCCGGCGCGGAGACGCGATGCCACCCGCTCCGCCCTTTCGCGGTCGCGCGTCTGGACATAGGCCGCGAGGCCGTAATTCGTGTCGTTGGCGATCGCGATCGCCTCCTCTTCCGTATCGAAGGGAATGATCGAAAGCACCGGTCCGAACACTTCCTCGCGCGCGATCCGCATGGAATTGTCGACATCGGCGAAGATCGTCGGCCGGACGAAATATCCGGCCTCGAAGCCTTCCGGCTTGCCGGGGCCGCCGGCCAGGAGCGTCGCGCCCTCGGCAACGCCCGCTTCGATCAGCGCCTGCACCCGCTCGAACTGAATATGGCTGACGAGCGGGCCGATATGGGAGCCATCCTTCGTCGGATCGCCGACCCTCGCCTCCATGCCGACGCGCCTGGCGATTTCCACGACCTCGTCATAGGCGCTGCGCTCGACGAGCATACGTGTCGGGGCATCACAGGACTGGCCGGAATTGTTGAAGCATTCGAGAATGCTGGCGGTCACCCGCTCCTCTATATCGGCATCGGCAAAGACGATGTTCGGCGACTTTCCGCCGAGTTCGAGCGTGACGCGCTTGACCGTATCGGCGGCGTCCTTGCTGACGGCGATACCCGCCCGCGTCGAACCGGTGAAGGACATCATGTCGATGTCCTTGTGCTTCGACAGCGCCGCCCCGGCATGAATGCCGTCACCATTGACGAGGTTGAAGACGCCGGCCGGAAAGCCCGCCTCTTCGACCATCTCGGCGTAGAGCATGGCGTTCAGCGGCGTGAATTCGCTGGGTTTCAGGACGCAGGTGCAGCCGGTCGCAAGCGCCGGGACGACCTTGAGCGCGATCTGGTTGACCGGCCAGTTCCACGGCGTGATGAGACCGCAGACGCCGATCGGCTCACGCAGGAGCGTGTCGCCGTTCGGCAGCTTTTCCTTGAGTTTCAGGCGCTTCAGGGCATCGATGAAGCCCTGAAGATGACCGACGCCCACATCCGCCTGCTGCTCGCGGCTCATCGTTCTCGGCGCACCGAGTTCGGCCGTGATGGTGTCGGCCATTTCATCGTAACGCCGCTTGTAGATCGCGAGCAGCCTTTCGAGCAGCGCCAGCCGTTCCTCGACGCTCGTCCGGCTATAGCTTGCGAATGCCTTCTTGGCGGCTGCAACCGCCCGGTCGACGTCGGCAGCGGTGCCGAGCGAGATAACCGCTATCGGCTTCTCGGTCGCCGGATTGAGCACCAGAAGATCGTTCTGCGTGGCCGGCTCAACCCATTTGCCGTCGATGTAGAATTTCCGTTTGTCGAGCATTCGCTCCTCCATCCCGTCTGATTTCCGCCGGCAAGGCTACGACGGCGGCTGCACGCGGACAAGGGCGGAAAAGCGGAAGGGAGCGTGTCGGGAAACGGCACCGGCCGATGAACGGCTGCAGATGCATGAGCACCTGCAGCCGTTGCGAAATCAGAACGCGCCGATGAGGAGCGCGCAGATGAAAGTGAAGGCTGCAGCCACCGCGATGGCCTGGGTAAAGTGTCTGGCAGTCGGACGACGGGCTGGTCGAGCCCGGTAGACGGTATAGCGGGATTGGGTCATCGCCTTGGTCGCGTTCATTATGTCTCTCCGCTGTTGGGGCGTGGCCTGTAGCCGTTGTTCTCCTATATTCTTGATCGAATTCCTAGATAATTTTTTGCCACGGATCAAACGAGAAATGAAAAATTCGTTTAACCGGCCTGCCGGGCAGCGCGGAATACACGGTTCTTTCGAGGTCTCCGATGCCCAGGAGCGATCGCCCCGGCTACCAGCCGACGGCGTCCTTGAGCATGTACCACCACGATCCGACAGTCGAATACTGCGCGCGGAACATCCGTCCGCCGGGGAATGGATACCAGGGCAGCTTCGCGAAGACATCGAAGCGCGCCGCGTCCCCGTCGATCGCTTCGGCAAGAGTGCGGCCGAAAAGGTGGGAGCCCGTCACGCCATGACCGCTATAGCCATGGGCGAAATAGGTATTGCTGCCGATCCGCCCCATTTGCGGCACGCGCGTGAAGGAGAGTGCGAAGTTGCCGCTCCAGGCATAGTCGATCTTCACGCCCTTGAGCCGCGGAAAGACCTTTTCGAGATTTGGCCTGAGCTTTGCCACGACATCCGCCGGGTCGGTACCGCCATAGACGGTGCCGCCGCCGAAAATCATCCGCTTGTCGGCGGACAGCCGGAAATAGTCGAGAATGTAGCGAACGTCCTCCACGCACATGTCGCTCGGGATCAGCGAATGGGCAAGCTCCTCGCCGAGCGGCGCGGTGGTGATCATCTGGGTCGAAACGGGCATGACGCGGGTGGCGAGCTTCGGCACGGCATCGCCAAGATAGGCGTTGCCGCAAAGCACGACGATCCGGGCGGAAACCTCGCCCCCCTCGGTATGGACGGTCGGCCGGGCCGATTCGTGGTCGACACGGGTCACCGGTGACATCTCGTAGATCACGCCGCCGAGGCTCTCCAGGGCGCGTGCCTCGCCGAGCACCAGATTGAGCGGATGCATATGGCCGCCGGTGGTGTCGAGCATGCCGCCGCAATAGGCCTCGGAATCGACGAGCTTGCGCAGCGCCTCGCGGTCGAGAAGCTGATGATCGTCCATCCCGTGTTTGCGCCAGAGCGCCTGCTTGGCCTCGAGCTCCTTCATGTGGGCTCCGGTATAGGCGGCATAGATATTGCCGGGCTTCAGATCGCACTCGATCCGATACTCGCTGACGAGCCGGCGGATGATCCGTCCGCCTTCCTGTACAAGGCCGCCGATGAAGCGGGCGGCATCCTCGCCGTAGCGGCGCTCGATCGTCGACAGGCCGGCATTGAGACCGTTGACGATCTGGCCGCCGTTGCGTCCGGAGGCGCCCCAGCCCACCTGCGCACCCTCGACCACGGTGACCTTGTAGCCCTTTTCGGCAAGATGAATGGCCGTGGACAGGCCCGAATACCCCGCGCCTACGATGCAGATGTCGGTTTCGATCCGGCCTTCCAGCCTGACCGGATTGCGGATGATGTTGCGCGAGGCGGCGTAATAGCTCGTCGGGTAGCTGCCGTCCCCGGCATAGGATTTCTGCTTCCGTGCCATCATACGATTTCCAGATAGGCGCTGAATTCGTAATCCGTGACCTGCTCGGCGAAGCCGGCGATCTCCTGGCGCTTGCAGGCGATCAGCATGGAGCGAAGCACGGGATCGAAGATCTCGGCGGCGATCGGTCCGGCCTCGAAGGCGTCGACCGCCTGCCCCCAATCGGCAGGAATTTTGGGCAATTTCTCCGTCGCATAGGCTCGTCCCTCGACGGGCGCCGGCGGCTTCCATTTGTTGCGGATGCCTACGAGCGCCGCGCCGAGGATCGCGGCGATGACGAGATAGGGATTGGCGTCGGCACCCGCGACGCGGTGCTCGATCCGCCGCGCCGCCGGATTGCCGCCCGGGATGCGGATTGCCGAGGTGCGGTTCTCGTAACCCCAGGAAATCGAGGTCGGCGCATGCGTGTCGGGCCGCAGCCGGCGGTAGGAATTGAAGTGCGGGGCGAACATAAGCGTCGTCTCGGCCATGCCGCGCAGGAGGCCGGCCACCGCATGCTTGAGCACGGCCGATCCCTCGTCGCTGCCGTCGTCGAAGACGTTGTTGCCTTCCTCGTCGAGCAGGCTGAAATGGATGTGCATGCCGTTGCCGGAACGGGTGCCGTAGGGTTTGGCCATGAAGGTCGCCGCGAGCCCGTGCTTGCGGGCGACCCCCTTGACGATGCGCTTGAAGAAGATCGCGTCATCCGCCGCCTTCAGCGGATCGTCGCTGTGCAGCAGATTGATCTCGAACTGGCCGATGCCGTTTTCGGCTATCGCCGCATCCGCCGGCACGTTCTGCCGCGCGCACTCCCTGTAGACGTCGGAGAAGAACTCGCCGAAATCGTCGAGCTCGTCGATCGAAAGGATCGCGTCGGAATCGAGCCGCTTGCCGGTATAGGGCGAGATCGGCGGGACGGCGCTGTCCGGCTCGGGATCGATGAGATAGAATTCCAGCTCCGTCGCTACCACCGGGCGCAGCCCCAGTTCGCGATATTCGCGCATGATCGCCGCGAGCGCCTGGCGCGGATCGGCAAGAAAGGGCCTGCCGTTCTCGACGAACAGCCAGAGCGGAACCAGCGCGCTCGGCCGCGACGTCCAGTTGACCGGCAGGGCCCCTCGCCCCGTGACGCCGCAGATGCCGTCGCGGTCGCCGGTCGCAAAGACCTGCGCGCTGCCGATGATGTCCTCACCCCAGACGTCGACGCCGACGATCGAGAGCGGCATGCGGATGCCGCCGCCGAGCACCTTCCTGGCCTGTTCCACCGGCACCCGCTTGCCGCGCATGATGCCGTTCAGGTCGCAAATCACCGCCTGAATACTTTCTATCGGGCCGTTCTGTTCAAGCCAGGACTGGAACACTTCCGGGTCGTCCGCATCGATTGACATATCGTATTTCTTTTTGTGATCACATTATCGGGAAATTGACATAGTTGCAGTTTTGAAGTCAAGCTGCCCCGGGTCGGCAGGATCGACTCGTTCCAACACCCGGGGTGCGGGAGGAATCGCCGTCTTGAAGACCCTTGCTCTGCCCGCCCTTCATCGGCCGGAAGGCATGACGACCCACGACTATGCCTTTGCGCGTCTCAGGCAGGCGATCATGGTGGGCGCCTTCCGGCCCGGAACCTCCGTCACCATACGCGGGCTCGCAGATGCGCTGGAGAGCAGCCCCACGCCGGTGCGCGAAGCACTGCGTCAGCTGACCTCGATCGGTGCCCTGCAATTTCTGGAGAACCGGCGGATCGTCGTGCCGCGAATCACGCCGGCGCGTTTCGAGGAGCTGATCTCGCTTCGTATCGCGCTTGAAAGCCATGCCGCGCGCAGGGCCGTCGCCCATCTCTCCGACCGGCAGATAGACCGCATCATCGCACTGGATGACGCGATCGAGGCCGCGATCCTGGCGGGGCAGAAGGCGCAGGCGCTGATCGCCAATCAGGAATTTCACCGGCGGATCTATACGGCCAATCCCGATCAGGTCGTCATGCCGTTCGTAGAGAGCCTCTGGCTCCAGCTCGGGCCGATCCTCGGCATTGCCATGGAGCACGTCACGGAATTCTACGTCATCGACCGTCACCGTGAGGCCATCGAGGCCCTGAGACGGCGTGACGAGGACGCCGTGGCGCAAGCCATCGCCGCCGACATCCGCGAGGGCATCGGCGGCTTCGATCAGCAGGCGATCGGCAAGCTGCTCGCGCTTGCGCGGTGAACGAGCCTTGGGTCTGCTCCAGTAGGATAATCACCCTGATCTGCCCCTCACCCTAGCCCTCTCCCCGCTTGGGGGGAGAGGGGACACCCCTGTGTTCCGCTTCAGCCTCGATGGGTCGATACGGACTCGTCTCCTCTCCCCGCAAGCGGGGAGAGGCTAGGGTGAGGGGCAGACCTCAAGGCTTCGACGCTCATCTGGCCCTTGACCACCTCTCCTGTCCCCTGCATATTGCTCAGATGTCAGACCAATTGTGGTTCTGGGGAGAACCGGATGCCCCTGCAGGATAAAGCGATGCTCCTGCCCCTGCCGCCCGCAGACCGGGCGCAGCAGGTAATATCCGCCCTTGCCGATTTCATTCAAAGATCGGGGCTGAACCCCGGGGATCGCTTGCCTGCCGAGCGGGAAATGATGGCGGCGCTCGCCGTCGGCCGCTCCACCATTCGTGAGGTGCTGAGCCATTTCCAGGCGCTCGGCGTTGTCGAGGCGCGCAAGGGCAGCGGCACCTATCTCCTGCGCGCCATTTCCACCGCAACCATCCACATGCCGCTGGCGCTCGACACGGAGCACCTTCGCGACGCGCTGCTGCAGACGCTCGAAGTGCGGCGCGGCATCGAGGTCGAGGCCGGCATGGTCGCTTCGCGGCGCCGCACGGAGGCCGACCTCGTCAACATCGAAACGAAGCTCAACGAGATGGAGCGGGTCCATCTCGCCAAGGGAACCTCCGGCCCGGAAGACCTCGCCTTCCATCTTGCGATCTACGACGCGACCCACAATCCGCTCTTCAAGCAACTGCTCGAACAGATGCGCGAGGCCTTCGAACGCTTCTGGGACGAGCCTTTCGACCGCTCGGACTTCGCAAGGCGCTCCTTTCCCTTTCACCGAACGCTCTTCGATGCGATCGCGGCGCAGGACGCCGAGGCCGCGCGCGCGGAAACGCTGAAAATCCTCGCGGTCGTCGAGGAAGACATCAAGGAAATGTCCAAATGAACAACGGCCTCGATCCGTTCGAGAGAGCCTCCCTTATCGTCGCGCATGACGAGAGCAACGCTTTCGATGCAGTCGTACCGCCGATCGTGCAGACCTCGCTCTTCACCTTCAAGAACTATGACGAGATGGTCGCTTCCTATCGGGGCGAGCGCGTGCGGCCTATCTACACCCGCGGCCTCAACCCGACGGTCAGGCATTTCGAGGAGATGCTGGCGAAGCTCGAAGCCGCCGAAGACGCCATCGGTTTCGCAAGCGGCATGTCGGCGATCTCCTCCACAGTCCTCTCCTTCGTCGAACCGGGCGACCGCATCGTCGCCGTGAAACATGTCTATCCCGACGCGTTCCGCCTCTTCGGCACGCATCTGAAGCGCATGCGTATCGAGGTCACCTATGTGGACGGGCGCGACGAAGAGGCGGTTGCCAGGGCGCTTCCAGGCGCCAAGCTCTTCTACATGGAAAGCCCGACCAGCTGGGTGATGGACACGCACGATGTCGCAGCGCTTGCGGCTCTCGCACGCCGGCAGGGGATCGTCACGGTCATCGACAACAGCTGGGCCAGTCCGGTATTTCAGCAGCCGGTCTCGCTCGGCGTCGACCTCGTCATTCACTCCGCATCGAAATATCTGAGCGGCCATAGCGATGTCGTCGCCGGCGTCGTCGCCGGGTCGAGCGACCTGATCGGCCGCATCCGTTCGGAAGCCTATCCCTATCTCGGCGGCAAGCTTTCGCCCTTCGACGCCTGGCTGCTGATCCGGGGCATGCGCACGCTGCCGGTGCGGATGAAGGCACATGAGCGCTCGGCGCTCGCGGTCGCCCGTCGTCTGGCCGAGCATCCGCTGGTCGAAACCGTCTGCCACCCGGGCCTCGGCAACCATCTGCCCCCCGGTCTCTCCGGCACCTCCGGACTTTTCTCCTTCATCTTCCGCGAAGGCGTCGACATGCGCCGCTTCGCCGATCACCTGAAACTCTTCAAGCTCGGCGTCTCCTGGGGCGGCCACGAAAGCCTCATCGTGCCGGGCGAAGTCGTCCTGGCGCAGAAAGCCGAGCCCAATTCCGCGGCAGCCTTCGGCATTTCACCGCGGTCGGTACGGCTCCATGTCGGCCTGGAGGGAACGGAGGCCCTCTGGAGCGATCTCGAAACGGCGATGACAGCCGCTTCATCAGGCTGACGAACACGCAACCAGCGAGAACAAAGGGAACGATAAAATGAGGAAACTGATCACCGCCACCCTGCTTGCCACGCTGATGGCCGGCAGCGCCCTTGCCGATACCAAGCTGAAGCTCGTCGAGGTCATCACCAGCCCCGAGCGCACCGAAACGCTGAAGTCGATCGTCGCCAAGTTCGAACAGGCGAACCCCGGCACGACCGTGGAGATCATTTCGCTGCCCTGGGGCGAAGCCTTCCAGAAATTCGCGACCATGGTCTCGGCCGGCGAAATCCCCGACGTCATGGAAATGCCGGACACCTGGCTGTCGCTCTACGCCAATAACGGCATGCTCGAAAGCCTCGAGCCCTATCTCGAAAAGTGGGAGCACACCCCCGGCCTCACAGAGCGCGCGCTCGAACTCGGCCGCGACGTCAACGACACCGCCTATATGCTGCCCTATGGCTTCTATCTCCGGGCCATGTTCTACAACAAGAAGCTGCTCTCCGAAGCGGGCGTCTCCGAACCGCCGAAGACGATGGACGACTTCGTCAAGGCTTCCGAGGCGGTCTCCAAGCTGCCCGGCAAATCGGGCTATTGCCTGCGCGGCGGTCCGGGCGGTCTCAACGGCTGGGTGATGTTCGGCGCGACCATGGCCGGCGACAACAAGTTCTTCAACGAGGACGGCACCTCGACGATGAACAGCGAGGGCTGGATCAAGGGCCTCACCTGGGTCATCGACCTCTACAAGAACGGCCTCGCCCCCAAGGATAGCGTCAACTGGGGCTTCAACGAGATCGTCGCCGGCTTCTACAGCGGCACCTGCGCCTTCCTCGACCAGGATCCGGACGCGTTGATCGCGATCGCCCAGCGCATGAAGCCGGAGGATTTCGGCGTCACCACCATGCCCAAGGGGCCGAGCGGCAAGGCCTTTACCACGATCGGCTTTGCCGGCTGGTCGATTCTTGCCGCCAGCCAGAACAAGGATCTCTCCTGGAAGCTGATCGAAACGCTGGAAGGCCCGGAAGGCAATATCGAGTGGAACAAGCGCACCGGCGCGCTGCCCGTCCATAAGTCGGCCGAGAAGGACCCCTTCTATGCGAGCCCGCAGTTCAAGGGCTGGTTCGACGAACTCGCCGACAAGGACGTCGTGCTGACGGTCATGCCGACCTATCTCGAAGAATTCGCCTTCTTCAAGGATTCGCTCGCCATCAAGACGACCCAGGAGGCCCTGCTCGGCGACATCACGCCGGAAGAGCTCGCCAATCAATGGGCCGACTACCTGACCAAGGCGCAGCAGAAGTACCTCGCAAGCAAGAAGTAACGCAGGCACCGGCGGCGGTCAGCCGCCGCCGGTCGTCCGACGCAAGAAAAGGCACGCCGATCGATAACGGCGGTCAAAAAAGGGGAAATTTCGATCGATGGCCTATGCCGCACGCCATGACGGCCTGCCCGCAACCCGTCCGCCGCTGATGAAGCGGATCGCCGACGCCTCTGCGCCCTATCTCTATACCGCTCCGGCGCTCATCCTGATCGTTACGGTCATGCTCGTGCCTCTGGTGCTCGGCATCTCCTACGCTTTCCGCGACATCCAGCTGCTCAACCCCTTCTCCGGCGGTTTCGTCGGCCTCGATCATTTCCGCGCGCTCGCCCAGGACCAGGCATTCTTCCGTTCGCTGCGCAACACGCTCTGGTGGACCGGCGCCTCCGTGTTCCTGCAGTTCGCCTTCGGGCTCATCCTGGCACTCCTGCTCGACAAGCCATTCTATGGGCGTGCGGTTGCACAGGCGCTCGTCTTCCTGCCCTGGGCGGTGCCGAGTTTTCTGGCCGGCCTCAACTGGGCCTGGCTTTTCAACCCCGTCGTCGGTCCGCTGCCGCACTGGTTCTTCGCTCTCGGCATCATGAGCCAGCCGACCAACATTCTGTCCGATCCCCAGCTTGCCATGTGGGGACCGATCATTGCCAATATCTGGTGGGGCATCCCCTTCTTCGCGATCACACTGCTGGCAGCGCTCCAGGCGATCCCGCGCGACCTTTACGAGGCAGCGAGCATCGACGGCGCCGGCCCGGTGCAGCGTTTCCTTTCGATCACCCTTCCCTTCCTGGCGCCCACGATCGCGATCACCATTCTGCTGCGTACGGTCTGGATCTCCAATTTCGCCGATCTCATCATCGTCATGACCAATGGCGGGCCGGCGGACCGAACCCAGATCGTCGCAAGCTACATCTTCACCCAGGCGTTCAAGCGGCTGGATTTCGGTTATGCCTCGGCGATCGCGCTGGTGCTGCTGGCGCTGCTCCTCGCCTATTCATTGCTGATCGTGATCCTGCGGCAATGGCTCCTGAGCAAGGATTGAGACCATGCGCGCCAAACAAGCATTTCTGACCATTGCGCATCGCCTGGCGATCCTCGCTTATATCGCCTTCGCGCTCTTCCCGCTCTTCTGGCTGCTCAAGGTCGCCGTCACGCCGAACGACCTCCTCTATTCGGAGGGCATTCGTCTCTGGCCGTCGCGGGCGAGCCTCGAACACTTCGACTTCGTGCTGCGGCACAGCGCCTTCCCGGTGTTCTTCCGCAACAGCCTGATCGTTTCGGGGTCGACCGCCGTGATCGTCACCATCCTCGCCTCGCTCTCCGGCTACGCGCTCTCGCGCTTCCGGTTCCGCGGCAAATACTGGCTGGTCACGCTGATGCTGCTGACGCAGATGTTTCCTCTGGTGATGCTGGTCGCGCCGATCTTCAAGATCCTCTCGCCGCTGGGGCTGACCAACAGCCTCACCGGGCTCGTCGTCGTCTACACCGCCTTCAACGTCCCCTTCGCGACATTCCTGATGCAGTCCTTCTTCGACGGCATTCCGAAGGACCTGGAAGAGGCGGCGATGATCGACGGCGCGACGCAGTTCGTCGCCTTCCGCCAAATCATCCTGCCGCTGACGCTGCCCGGAATCGCCGCGACCCTAGGCTTCGTCTTCACCGCCGCCTGGAGCGAACTGCTCTTCTCGCTGATGCTGATCTCCGGCAACGCACAGGCGACCTTCCCGGTCGGGCTCCTGTCCTTCGTTTCGAAATTCTCGGTCGACTTCGGGCAGATGATGGCCGCCGGCGTGCTGGCGCTGATACCGGCCTGCCTCTTCTTCCTCCTCATTCAACGCTATCTCGTCCAGGGCCTCACGGCCGGCGCGGTGAAAGGCTGATACGCAATGGCTTCCATCGACATCGCCAACATCAAGAAGTCCTACGGTACCCACCCGGTGCTGCACGACGTCGACCTCAAGATCAGCGACGGCGAGTTCGTCGTGCTCGTCGGTCCCTCCGGCTGCGGCAAGTCGACCCTTCTGCGCATGATCGCCGGGCTCGAGAGCGTGACCGGCGGCGAGATCCGCATCGCCGGCAGGCGGGTCAACGAACTCGCTCCGAAGGACCGCGACATTGCCATGGTGTTCCAGTCCTACGCGCTCTACCCGCATATGTCGGTCGCGAAAAACATGAGCTACAGCCTGAGGCTGCGCAAGACGGCCAAGGAAAGGATAACGACAGTCGTTGCTGGCGCCGCTGCCAAGCTCGGCCTCGACCCGTTGCTCGATCGCCGCCCCAAGGCGCTCTCCGGCGGCCAACGCCAGCGCGTCGCCATGGGCCGCGCCATCGTGCGCGAGCCGAAGGCGTTTCTCTTCGACGAACCGCTCTCCAATCTCGATGCGCGCCTGCGCGAGCAGATGCGGGCCGAGATCAAGAAACTGCACAAGGATCTGGGCGCCACCTCTATCTATGTGACGCACGATCAGATCGAGGCGATGACGCTGGCAGACCGCATCGTCGCCATGAACGGCGGCGTGGTCCAGCAGGTCGGAAGCCCGCTCGATCTCTACGACCGTCCGGCCAATCTTTTCGTCGCCGGCTTCATCGGCTCGCCGGGCATGAACTTCTTCGAAGGTACCTGCCACGCGGGCGACGCGCCGCGCTTCGAGATGTCGGATGAGATCGGCATCCCGCTCGACGCGGCCGCGCCCCTTTCGAATAACGCAAAGGTGACGCTCGGCATCCGTCCCGAACATGTCGTGCTTGCCGGCCACGGCCCGGAGACGCTGCTTGCCGGCGTCGATCTGGTCGAGCCGACGGGCTTCGGCATCATCCTGCATCTCTCGCTCGGGCGGGCGACCTTCAAGGTCTTCACCAACGACCGGTCGTTCCTGACGGCGTCCGGCACGATCCCCGTCCACTTCCCCGCCCACCACCTGCATTTCTTCGATGCGGAGGGCAAGCGCGTCTGACGCACGCGCCGAATGGCGGCCCGCAGGTTCAGGCTTAGCCGGAAGGAGCAATTGACTTCTCTACGACAAGGACTAGCTTCTTTCCTGTCGCACGTATCAACCGCCCCGGCGCACCATTCCTTAAGAGAAGCAAGCACCGCCAAAGCAGATTTGACGATAGCCTTCCTTGCCCCGCGCCGGGCGAAATTGAGGAAGTATCATGCGAATTGCACTTGCTGCCCTGTCTTTTTCGGCACTCTCGCTCTGTCCGCTCGCCGGGCTTGCCCAGGAGGGCGATGCCGAGGCCGGCGCCACCGTCTTCAAGAAATGCGCCACCTGTCACGTGATCGACAAGGACCAGAACAAGGTCGGTCCTTCGCTGCAAGGCGTCATCGGCCGGACGGCCGGCACCCATGCGGACTTCAAATATTCGCAAGCCATGATCGATGCGGGCAAGGGTGGTCTCGTCTGGGACGACGCGACGCTCGCCGAATATCTGCGTAACCCCAGGGCCAAGGTCAAAGGCACGAAGATGGTATTCCCCGGCCTCAAGAAGGACGAGGAGATTGCCAATGTGATCGCCTACATGAAGCAGCATCCCAAATAGGAATACTTGCGGGAAGTGAGAATTCGATCTCGTCCGGATGATTTGCCAGTATTTTCCGTTCGTGCAATAATTGTGATCGGAACTCTGCGATTGCGTATTCGTCTCACGGCCGATCACGGCGGGGGAGGGTCAGGGAATGGCCGTGGTAGTGATTCTGGTTCTGCTGGCCGTCGGCTCGGTGTTGTTCCATTTGCTTAGTCCCTGGTGGTGGACCCCGATCGCCTCCAATTGGAGTTACATCGACAATACCATCACCATCACCTTCTGGATCACCGGCATCGCCTTCACCGCCGTGGTCCTGTTCATGGCCTATTGCGTCCTGCGCTTCCGCCACCGACCCGGCAATACCGCCGCTTACGAGCCCGAAAACAGGCGGCTCGAAGGCTGGCTCGCGACGGGCACGACCTTCGGTGTCGCGGCGATGCTGGCGCCGGGCCTCTTCGTCTGGAACCAGTTCGTCACCGTCCCGCAGGATGCGTCCGAAGTTGAGGTGATCGGCCAGCAATGGCTGTGGAGCTTCCGGCTGCCCGGCGCGGACGGTAAGCTGGGCACGACCGAAACGCGCGATATCGCCCCCGAAAACGCGCTCGGGGTCAATCGGGACGACGCCGCCGGGCAGGACGACATCATCATCGAAGGCGGCGAGCTTCACCTGCCGGTCGGCAAGCCGGTCAAGATGCTGCTTAGGTCGGTCGACGTCCTGCACGATTTCTACGTCCCCGAATTCCGCGCCAAGATGGACATGGTGCCAGGCATGGTCACCTATTTCTGGTTGACGCCGACGCGGACCGGAACCTTCGAGATACTCTGCGCGGAACTCTGCGGCGTCGGCCACCCGCAGATGCGCGGTACCGTCGTGGTCGACACCGAAGAAGACTACCAGGCCTGGCTCGCCGAGCAGCAGACCTTTTCGCAACTGTCCGCATCATTGGAAACAAAAGCAATTCCGGGAAAAGCGTGTAGCGGTTCTCCGTCCGGAGTTGCGACCGAACAAGGAACCGGAGCATTCGCGCTTTTTGAAGAAGAGCGAGAATGCTTCGGCCCGGCGGCGACAACGGTCGCCGCCTCAGCGGCACAGTAGGAGGTGCCGTGAAGTAGCCCCTGGGGAGGAGATATGATGGTCGACGTCCGGTCCGGTATTGGCGAGGCACTTCCGCCTCCCGAAGTCGAGGATGTTGAGCTTTACCATCCGCATAGCTGGTGGACGCGCTATGTCTTCAGCCAGGATGCGAAAATCATCGCCATTCAATACGGCACGACCGCGATCGCCATCGGCATGGTGGCGCTGGTGCTGTCCTGGCTGATCCGGCTGCAACTCGGTTTTCCCGGCACATTCGAGCTGATCGATGCCGAGCGCTACTATCAGTTCATCACCATGCACGGAATGATCATGGTGATCTACCTGCTCACCGCCCTCTTCCTCGGCGGCTTCGGCAACTATCTGATCCCGCTGATGGTCGGCGCGCGCGACATGGTGTTTCCCTATGCCAACATGCTCAGCTACTGGATCTATCTGCTCGCCGTGATCGTCCTGGCCGCAAGCTTCTTCACGCCCGGCGGACCGACCGGCGCCGGCTGGACCCTCTATCCGCCGCAGGCCGTCCTTTCCGGCACGCCCGGCGGCAGGGACTGGGGCATCATCATGATGCTCTCGTCGCTGATCATCTTCGTCATCGGCTTCACCATGGGTGGCCTCAACTATGTCGTGACCGTGCTGCAGGGCCGCGCACGCGGCATGACGCTGATGCGGCTGCCGCTGACCGTCTGGGGCATCTTCACCGCGACGGTGATGGCGCTGCTTGCCTTCCCTGCCCTTTTCGTCGCCTGCGTCATGATGCTCTTCGACCGGCTGCTCGGGACGAGCTTCTTCATGCCGGCCATCGTCGAGATGGGCGAGCAGCTGCAATATGGCGGCGGCAGCCCGATTCTCTTCCAGCACCTGTTCTGGTTCTTCGGCCACCCCGAAGTCTACATCGTCGCCCTGCCCGCCTTCGGCATCGTCTCCGATCTCATCAGCACCCATGCCCGCAAGAACATCTTCGGCTACCGCATGATGGTCTGGGCGATCGTCATCATCGGCGGCCTCTCCTTCATCGTCTGGGCGCACCACATGTATGTCAGCGGCATGAACCCGTATTTCGGCTTCTTCTTCGCCACGACCACGCTGATCATCGCGGTGCCGACGGCGATCAAGGTCTATAACTGGGTCCTCACCCTCTGGCGCGGCAATATCCATCTGACGCTGCCGATGCTCTTCGCCCTCGCCTTCATCGTCACCTTCGTCAATGGCGGGCTGACGGGTCTCTTTCTCGGCAATGTCGTCGTCGACGTGCCGCTCTCCGATACGATGTTCGTCGTCGCGCATTTCCACATGGTCATGGGCGTGGCGCCGATCATGGTGATCTTCGGCGCCATCTATCACTGGTATCCGAAGATCACCGGGCGCATGCTCAACGAGGCGATGGGCCAGATCCATTTCTGGGTCACCTTCATCGGCGCCTACGCCATCTTCTTCCCGATGCATTATCTCGGCCTCATCGGCGTCCCGCGCCGCTATCACGAGCTCGGCGAGGCATCTTTCGTGACGACTTCGATCGCCGAGCTCAACGCCTTCATCAGCGTCATGGCGCTTCTCGTCGGCGCTGCGCAGATCCTGTTCCTCTTCAATCTGGGCTGGAGCCTGCGCCACGGGCGGGAGGCCGGGGGCAATCCCTGGCGCGCGACGACGCTCGAATGGCAGACGCCCGAGACGCCGCCGCCTCACGGTAACTGGGGCGATGAACTGCCCGTCGTCTACCGCTGGGCCTATGACTACAGCGTCCCCGGCGCGCCGGAGGATTTCATCCCGCAGAACCAGCCGACGCCCGGCCGCCTCAGTCACGAGACCGTCTCATGAGCATCGTCGCCTTCTTTCTGGCGGCGATCGCCGCCATCGTCGTCTGGTGGCTCGCAGGGCAGCGCCTGACATCGCGCCCCTGGCTCGAGGTCGGTCACTTCCACGACCGGCGGGGCGCAACGCGTTTGCCGCCGGCAAAAATCGGCCTCGGCGTATTTCTCACCGTCGTCGGCGCGCTGTTTTCACTTGCGATCAGCGCCTATTTCATGCGCATGGCGTCATCCGACTGGGGCGCGCTGCCTTTGCCCGGCCTTCTCTGGCTCAATACGGGCATCCTCGCCGCCGGCAGCATCACCCTGCACTGGACCAGGGTCGAGGCAGGGCGGCGGAACGACGAGGCGGCTCGGATCGGTCTCCTGGCGGCGCTCGCTCTTGGCCTTGCTTTCCTCGTGGGTCAACTCTTCGCCTGGCGTGCGCTGTCGGACGCCGGATATTTCGTCGCCGGGAATCCGGCCAACAGCTTCTTCTATCTGCTTACGGGCATGCACGGCCTGCACATCATCGGGGGGCTCTTCGCTCTCGGACGGGTAACCGCACATGCCTCGCAAACACCGCTCGACAACAGAACGCGCCTGTCGATCGAGCTTTGCGCCATCTACTGGCATTTCATGCTGATCGTCTGGCTGGTTCTCTTCGCTCTTTTTGCCGGCTGGGCCAGCGGCGTGATCGATTTCTGCCGCCAACTGCTGACATAGGAACCGTTGAACATGTCTGCACCGATGAAGAAGCCCGCAGCAGAAACGCTCCCGCGCCCCGCCGGTCTGGCGGGTCTCGCGTCGGACTGGGCCTCCGACCAGCGCACCTTCAAGGATGTTTCCTGGGGAAAGGCCATGATGTGGATCTTTCTCCTCAGCGACACCTTCGTCTTCGGCTGCTTCCTGCTTGCCTACATGTCGGCGCGAATGTCCACCGCCGTTCCATGGCCCAATCCGAGCGAGGTTTTCGCACTCGAAATCGCCGGAACGCACATGCCGCTGATCCTCATCGCCATCATGACCTTCGTTCTCATTTCGAGCAGCGGCACCATGGCCATGGCCGTCAACTACGGTTACCGCCGCGACCGGCGGAAGACCGCGGCGCTCATGCTTCTGACGGCGCTTTTCGGCGCCACCTTCGTCGGCATGCAGGCGTTCGAATGGTCGAAGCTGATCGCCGAGGGCGTGCGGCCCTGGGGCAACCCCTGGGGAGCCGCTCAATTCGGCTCTTCCTTCTTCATGATCACCGGCTTTCACGGGACCCACGTCACCTTCGGCGTGATCTTCCTGCTGATCGTCGCCCGCAAGGTCTGGCGCGGCGATTTTGAAACGGAGCGGCGCGGCTTCTTCACCAGCCGCAAGGGGCGCTACGAGATCGTCGAGATAACCGGCCTCTACTGGCACTTCGTCGACCTGGTCTGGGTCTTCATCTTCGCATTCTTCTATCTTTGGTGAGGGAGGGCATCGTGGCTCACGCGGAAATACATCCGGCACAACCTGCGGTCGCCCATACGGAGCACCAGCAGCACCCGATCAAGCTCTACCTCCTGGTCTGGGGGCTGCTCTTCGTCCTCAGCGCTCTTTCATACCTCGTCGATTACTTCGGCCTGCAGGGCTATCTCCGCTGGTCGCTGATCCTCATCTTCATGATGCTGAAGGCGGGCCTCATCGTGGCCGTGTTCATGCATATGGCGTGGGAACGCCTGGCGCTGATCTACGCGATCATTCTGCCCCCGCTGCTGGTGCTCGTCTTCGTGGCGCTGATGGTGTCGGAATCGAACTATGTCCTCTTCACGCGCCTCACCTTCTTCGGTGGCGGCGAGTAAAGGCGGCTGCCGAAAGGTCGCGTTTCGGCGGCGCGTCCGCCTGCCGCCTCCCTGTTCGAGGAAAAACCTGTTCCTCGCCGCCCCGCAGGGTGTATTTTCTCGCTATATCAGCTAGATGAGCGTCCTTGCGGCCGCGACCGTGCCCGTCCGCCGCCCGCAACATTCTGGTCGTGCAGCACGACGATTATGTCGTAGACAGGCTCAACTCGCGGCGCGGCAGGCTCTAATATCCGGCTTCAAAACCAAACCAGGGTCGCATCAATGGCAGAGTTTCCGGAAAAGGCGAAGGTCGTAATCGTAGGACTGGGTGGCATCGTCGGCGCATCGATCGCCCACCACCTCATCGAGCGTGGCTGGGACGATATCGTCGGCATCGACAAGTCGGGCATCCCGACGGATATCGGCTCTACGGCACATGCCTCCGACTTCTGCTACACCACAAGCCACGACTATCTCTCGGTCTGGACGACGCAGTATTCGATCGACTTCTTCGAGAAGATGGGTCACTACGCCCGCATCGGCGGTCTGGAAGTCGCACGCACCGGCGACCGCGTCTGGATGGAGGAGATCAAGCGCAAGCTTTCCTCCGCCAAGGCCTTCGGCACCCGCGCACACTATGTCTCGCCGGCCGAAATCAAGAAGCTGTTCCCGCTGATCGAGGAAGATCAGGTGATGGGCGGCATGTTCGATCCGGATGCCGGCCTCGTCATCCCGCGCTCGCAGACGGTTGCCGGCAAGCTGGTCGATGCGGCGGAAAAGTCCGGCAAGCTGCAGATATTCGGCAATACGCCGGCAACTGCGCTGCTTGTCGAAAACGGCCGTATCAAGGGCGTCGTCACACATCGCGGCACGATCATGGCCGACCATGTCGTGGTCTGCGCCGGCATCTGGGGTCGCCTGATCGCTGAAATGGTCGGCGAGGACCTGCCTGTCATGCCGGTCGATCATCCGCTCACCTTCTTCGGCCCCTACAACGAATTCGAAGGCACCGGCCAGGAAATCGGCTTCCCCCTGCTGCGCGATCAGGGCAACTCGGCCTATATGCGCGACACCGGCGACCCGAGGACCACCGAGGGCGGCCAGATCGAATGGGGCTATTACGAAACAGACAATCCGCGCCTCTGCCATCCGCGCGACATCCTCGAAAAGCACGAGGCACGCCTGTCGCCCTCGCAGCGCGACCTCGATATGGAGCAGATCATCGAGCCGCTCGAGCGCGCCATGGAACTTACGCCGATCCTCGGCGAGCTCGGCTATAACGAGGGCCACTCCTTCAACGGCCTGCTGCAGGTATCGGCCGCCGGCGGCCCCTCCTGCGGCGAGAGCCAGAAGGTACGCGGCCTCTGGTACTGCGTCGCCATCTGGGTGAAGGACGGCCCGGCCTACGGCAAGCTGATCGCCGACTGGATGACGGACGGGCGTACCCATACCGACCACGCCTCGATCGACTACGCGCGCTTCTACCCGCACCAGCTCGAAGAGAAGTTCATCGAAGGCCGCTGCTTCGAGGCGGCGCAGAAGATCTATTTCCCGGCCGTGCATCCGCGCGAGCCCTATGCGAGCGGCCGCAACGTCAAGCGCTCGCCCTTCTACGAGCGCGAGAAGGAGCTCGGCGGCTACTTCATGGAACTCGGCGGCTGGGAGCGCGCGCACGGCTATGCCGCCAACGAGCACCTGCTCGAAAAATACGGCAACCGCATTCCGGTTCGCGAGAACGAGTGGGACAACCGCCACTTCTGGCGCGTTTCCAACGCCGAGCATCTGGCGATGAGCGAGGATTGCGGCATCGTCAACCTCTCGCACTTCCACATGGTGGATATCGAAGGGCCGGACCATGTGGAGCTTCTCGAGTGGCTTTGCGCCGCCAAGATCGGCGGAGACGGCAATATCGGCAAGGGCATCTACACCCACTTCCTCGATGACGAGGGCATGGTGCGCGCCGACTTCACCGTCTTCCGCATGAGCGACCGCTGCCGCCTCGTGAACGGTGCCGATGCCGGCCCGCGTGACTTCCACTATATGCGCCGTGTCGCGGAAGACCGGGGGCTCGACGTCACCATCACCGACGTTTCGGAGAAGTTCGTCACCATCGGCATCTGGGGCCCGAATGCCCGCGAAACGCTGAAGAAGGTCGTGGCGGAACCGGCCGGCCTCGATCCGGAGAATTTCCCCTTCGCCGCGATCAAGCAGATCGAGATCGCCGGCAGGCCGGTCTCCGCCTTCCGCATCTCCTATGTCGGCGAGCAGGGCTGGGAACTGCACATGAAATACGAGGACGGCCTGGCCGTCTGGGATGCGCTGCGCGCCACGGGCGTCATGGCCTTCGGCGTCGAGACCTACGCGAACTCGCGCCGGATGGAAAAGAGCCTCCGCCTGCAGAACGCGGATCTTCTCACCCACTACAATCTTATCGAGGCGGACCTTGCCCGTCCGAAGGTCAAGGAAGCGGACTTCCGCGGCAAGGCGAAGCATATGGAGTACAAGGCGCGCGAGCACCAGCCCGCCATACTCTGCACGCTCCTCATGACGGAGAACACCGACAGGAACGGGGTGAAGCGCTACCCCGTCGGCAACCTGCCGGTCATGGACCCGGAGACCGGCGAGGTGCTGGTCGACGAACTCGGCCGCCGCTCCTACACCACTTCCATCGCCTACGGCCCGACGATCGGGAAGAACATCGCGCTCGCCTATCTGCCCTGGTCTTACTGCCAGGTCGGCCGCAAGCTCAATGTCGAGTATTTTGCCGAGACCTACCCGGTCGAGGTCGCCGGCGTCGGCTACAAGCCGCTTTACGACCCGGAGAACCTGAAGCCGCGGACGTAACCGGGCCGGATAACCTGTCCGTGGTTTCAGGCCGATCCGGCGTGAAACCACGTGGAAGCTCTGGCCGGTCTTTTCGGCATGTTTCCTTGTTCGTAGTCGATCAAAGGACGAAAACATGCAGCATAAGACGCGCGGCGCTGTAGGAAAGTTGTCGGAGAACTGCAATCTCTCCGTCCTCATCCGTGTGCTCGTCACAGGGATGAAAGCAGCGCCGCGTCTGCGGCGCGGAAAGCGTTCTTTCAGCCCAAGGACTTGGTCTGGCTGAATTCCCGTGACGAGCACAGGAATAAGGGACCGAGATGTGCGGCCACTACAACTTTCGCTTGCGAATATGCGAGGGAAGAGTCAACCTGTGACGCCGATCAGCTTTACGGCCGGCACCTTGCCCGCGTTCGAAGAGCCGCGCCACGGGCTCTTACGCCGGCATCTCGATCTGTATCTTCACGTCCGTGGGGCGCGCCTCGACGGCGCGGTCGAAGGCGGCGATGCTCTCGTCGAACGGAATGGTAGCAGAGATCAGCGGTTTCAAATCGACCTTGCCGGAGGCGATCAGTTCGATGGCGCGGTCGTAGACATTGGCATAGCGGAACACCGTCTCGATCCGCAGTTCCTTGGCCTGCATACCGACGATGTCGAAGGGGACGGGGTCGACGGGCATGCCGACGAGCACGACGGTTCCGCCAGGACGCGCAAGACCCGGAAGAGCAAGGATTGCGGGTGCGGCCCCGGAGCACTCGAAGACCACATCCGCCCCCCAGCCGCCCGTCGCCTGCGCCAGAGCCTCGGATGCCGTCTGCTGGCGGACATTGATTGTCTCGATACCTTCATAGGCGCCGATGACATCCAGTTTCGGCTGCGCGAGGTCAGCCACGTAGACCTTGGAGCATCCCCCCGCGAGCGCAGCCAGTGCCGTCATCATGCCGATCGGGCCGGCCCCCATGACGACGCCGACATCCCCCGGCTTGATGCCCGCGCGAAGGGCGGCCTGCACGCCGATGGCGAACGGCTCGACCATCGCCCCTTCCGCGAAGGACACGTGGTCGGGGAGGCGATAGGTGAAGGCCGCCGGATGAACGACCTCGGGCGTCAGGCACCCATGGACCGGCGGCGTGGCCCAGAACCGTACGGACGGATCGACATTGTAGATGCCGAGCTTGGACGACCGGGAGGAGAGGTCCGGAATGCCGGGTTCCATGCAGACACGGTCACCCTTCTTCAGATGCCGGACTTCCGAGCCGACCTCCAGAACGACGCCCGCGGCCTCGTGACCCAGTATCATCGGCTCGTTGACGACAAAGGGCCCGATCTTTCCATGGGTGTAATAGTGGACATCGGAGCCACAAACGCCGACGGTGCGGATTCCGATCAGCACGTCGGCCGGCGACAGATCCCGCCTGACCGGAATGTCGCGCAGCGACAATTGCCCCTTCTTTTCAAGTACAAGCGCTTTTGCCACTACCGTTCTCCTCGTACAATAAGTTGCCGTTTACCGCTCTGGATCGAGATGGTTTTTGCGCCCGTGCCGCCTCTGCAGCAATTCGAGGAGACTCGCGCAGCGATTCCCGTCAGCAATTGCATCAAGGCAGAAGAGCTAGTGTGTTTTTGCGATTCGAAGAAGAGAAGAACGCCCCGGGGAAGCTCATTTGCCGATGCAGAACATCTCACGAGGTGGTGGGAACGGTCGACCCCTGACGGAAGGATCGAAGCCGAAACGCCATCATCGGGCCGGTCGATCATGAAAATGCGACCCCGGCATGACATCCGCCGGGATAGGGCAGACATAGGATTTCCCGTCCGTCTTCTCCAGCCATTCCGCCCTGGCGGCGGCAAGCAGGTCCGGCGAAGTCATCAGCGACAGACCCGTCGTGGCGAGCGTCTTGGCGGCATGCGCCGTCGCCTTGTGGGCGATCGGGCTTTTGCCCTGCGCAACGACCTGCCAGGTATGCGGGTTGGTGCCGATCGCCCATGCCGGCGCCCAGCACTGCGCCGTCGGCGTCACCCAGCTGACATCGCCGACATCGGTCGAGCCGGCGCGGAAGTGTGAATGGCCTTCGAATTCGCGCAGGCCGAGATGCAGTGGTGACGATCCATCGACATTGGCGTTGGAGAAGACGTCGCGCTTCATCTGGTAGAGGCGGATGCTGCTTTTGATTGCCTCTTGCGAGAACGTCTCCTGAATGGATCTGGCGAATGCGACGTCGGCCTCGTCGAAGGCGACCGGGCCGAGCGCCACCATGTTCTCATGCATGGCGGTCTCGATCGTGATGTTGGGCAGGAGGTTGGTCGAGGCCGTGTCGAAGGCGATTTCCACCTCCGTCTCGGTCATCATGGCTGCGCCACGGGCCACCTTCTCGACACGGCTGGCGAGCTCGAGCGCCTGTGGCATTTCCGGCGCGCGGATCAGGTAGAGTACTTCGGCGTTCGCCTGCACGACATTCGCCGCCTTGCCCCCGGTATCGGTGATTGCATAGTGCACCCGGCAATCCTGCGGCATGTGCTCGCGCAGAAAGTTGACGCCGACATTCATGAGTTCGACAGCGTCGAGTGCCGAACGGCCGAGATGGGCTGCGTTCGCGGCGTGCGCGGCCACGCCCTTGAAGCGGTAGAAATATTCGAGAACGGCAAGATTGTTGGTGGAGCGCACTCCGTTGAACGGTGCCGGATGCCAGGTAAGCGCTGCGTCGACGTCGTCGAACAGGCCGGCACGCACCATGAAGGTCTTCCCGGAGCCGCCCTCCTCGCCGGGGCAGCCGTAATAGCGCACGGTCCCGGGCAGATTGTGGGCCTTCAGATGCCGGGCGAGTGCGATTGCCGCCATCAGCGAACCGACGCCGAGCAGGTTATGGCCGCAGCCATGGCCACTGGCACCTTCGACAAGCGGCTTCGCCTCGGCGATCCCGGCCGTCTGGCTCATGCCGGCGAGTGCATCGAATTCCCCCAGAAAGGCTATCACCGGCTTGCCGCTGCCGGACTCGCCGATGAAGGCCGTGTCCATGCCCGCCACGCTGCGCCGAACGGAAAAATCATTGTCTTCGAGAGCCTTGGTAAGCAGCCCGGACGAGCGCTGCTCCTCGAATTTCAGCTCGGCGAAATCCCAGATGCTGTCGCTCAAGCGGGTAAACTCCGGTTTCATCGATTCGATCGCCGTGGCGATCGAGATCACGTCCTCTCGGTTCATGACATGTCCTCGTATTTCGAAGGGCGGGCGCAGGAGATCGCCGGCGCCTGCAGCGCAGCGCGTCTTTTCAGACGCGCAAAGGTCGCTTCACCGGGTCGGTCCGATGGGTGATGGATTGGCCGGGTCGGTGTTCTGCCGCCCGGCGCAGGCGATCAGGGGGCTAGTCGGCGACCGACACCTCCCAAAGGCGGGCGTTCGACTGCCAGACCGGCTGGCCCTTCAGCTTCCTGGTCGCGCCCCAGACATCGACCATGTCGTAAAGGAAGATGCCCGGCATTTCCTTCAGCATGAGCTCGTGGAACTCGTCGAAGATCTTCTGGCGCTTGCCCTGATCAGCCTCGGCATAGGCTGCGTTCATCAGTTCGATAGCCTTCGGATCGTCCCACATCAGGGAAGCGTTCTCGTCCTTGTCGCCAACGTAGAAGGAATACATCAGGGCGGGGTCGAGACGCGGCGCGACCGACTGCGAAATGACCTGGTAATTGCCGGAACGGCGGCGGTCGACCTGGGTTGCGTAGTCCAGAACCTCGATCTGTACGTTGAGGCCGGCCTGCTGCATCATCGCATGCGCCATGACGGCGGCCGGGAAGCTCGGCACGTTGCCGCGCTTGTTGGCGATGATCGAGATCGGCTCGCCGTTGTAGCCCGCATCCGCCAGCTCCTTCTTGGCGGCCTCGATGTCATAGGGAAGACGCTTCTTCTGCGTTTCGCTGAAATAGACCGAGTCCTGCGACACCATCGAGCCGTTCGCCTCGCCCGTGCCGTTGGAGGCGGCAGCAACGAGCTGATCCAGATCGAGCGCCATCGCCATGGCGCGGCGCACGCCCGGATTGCTCAGGACCTTGTCGCGGGTCTGAATGTAGAAGAGGTTCTTGCCGTTGTTGCGCGCGACGATCAATCGCATCGTTTCGCTCGACTGGAATTCGGGAATGAGATCCGGCGAGATTTCCGCCGTGTCGAGCACACCGGATTCCAGGCCTGCCTTCACGGTCGAGGCATCCG
The DNA here is from genome assembly GCF_002885915.1 of Sinorhizobium sp. M4_45. Lineage (NCBI taxonomy): Bacteria > Pseudomonadati > Pseudomonadota > Alphaproteobacteria > Hyphomicrobiales > Rhizobiaceae > Sinorhizobium > Sinorhizobium sp. M4_45. The sequence continues at coordinate 75,689 of NZ_NWVE01000001.1, read as the reverse complement.
GAATGACCATGAATTTGACACCGTCTGCAAGGGGCCGCTTCGAACCGACCATGCCATCCGGCTTTCCATCGTTTGCCGGCGATACATAATCCGCGAATTTCTCGAGATGGATGTACTCGCCTTTCTTCCATTCCCCCCACATGAAGGGGCCGGTCCCGATCGGCTGGACGAAGCTGCCGTCGGCAGCGACGGATTCAGGCGAAATCATGCCGGTAAAGCCGCATTCGGGACGCGACATCAGGCCAAGGAAAACGGCCGACGGCTTTGCGAGCGTGATCTCGACGGTTGCCGCATCTGTGGCCTTGACGCCGGCTACAGGCGCGGCCCCGCCTTCTGCGAAATCTTTCAGGCAGGTCCACTTCGTCTCGGGCTTGAGGTAGCGCGTCCAGTTCCACACCACGTCGTCGGCCGTCATCGGTTTGCCGTTGTGGAATTTCACGTCGGTGCGCAGCTTGAACGTATAGGTCAGCCCATCGGCCGACATCTCGAAGCTCTTGGCTAGGAGCGGCTTCACTTCGCCGACATTGTTGTAGCCGACGAGGCCTTCGACGATGTGAAGGATGATGCTGTCGGTATTGCCGTCGCGGTTGACGCCCGGATTGTTGCTGCGCAGATCTGAGCTCTGCGCGATCGTGATGTCGCGTGCTGCTGCCATATTGGCCGTGGCGAGCAGTGCGGCGCCCGCAAGAAGAAGCTTTCTCATTGTTCTACCCTCTTTATTGATCGTTATGAGTGGAATCCGTCCCAGCAGGCACGCGAAAGCCTGCCGATCGTCTCGAGCGCCATCGTGTAACCCGGTGTGCCGTCCGGCATGACCTGCGGCACTTCGTCGGTATAGGCGGAGATGATGTAGAAGGGGGCGCCGTCGCGATAGACGATGCCGGCATTCATGCGGCCGCGCTTACCCGTGCCGCCCTTGTGCGCAACCACCGTGCCGAACGGCAGGCGCGACGGAATGGCATAGCGCAGGATCTGGTTCTTCAGAGTCTGCAAGGCATAGGCGCACAACTGCGGCGATGTGCCGAGCTTCGCAATCGCCTCGGGAGAGGTCTGCGCGTCCAGGATCGTCTGCAGCAGGAAGGCCTGGTCGCGGGCTGTCGTGGTCGTGACCGAGGTCAGCGAATGGTCCGGCGGCAGGGCCAGCGGCGGAATGAGGAAGCGATGATGCGTACCGTGCATGCCGATCGATTTGCAGTAGCTGTCCACTTCCTCCAGCGTCAGACGCTCGAACACCATCTTGGTGCAGACATTGTCGCTCAGCACCATCATACCGGTTATCGCGTCGCGCAACGAAATCACGATCCCGGGCGTCAAATACCGGAACATGCCGCTGGCGACTTCCTCGGCAAAGCGGGCTTCGTAGGTGATGGGCTCGTCGAGATCCAGCCGCCCCTCGTGCACCGCCTTCAGCGCCGCCATCATGATCGAGGTCTTGCGCGTGCTGGCAGAAGGCGTTTCCTCGTCGGCCCCGCGTTCGATCGTCTCTCCGGTCCTGAGGTTGCGCACAACGAAGCGTGTCACGAAAGGCTGCGCGTCGCAGATCTCCGCAAGCCTTTCCTTCACCGGGCCAAGATCGGTTAGCCTATCCACATCAATTCTCCAGACGCCATTTGAGTGTCACGCCGCCCTTTTCGTTCTGGTCGAGGGCGGGAATGGCCGAGAGAAGCCGGCGCGTATAGGCTTCCTTCGGACTGTCGAAAATCGTGTCGCGATCTCCCTCCTCGATGATCCGGCCGTCCTGCATGACGACGACGCGGTCGGCCACCTGTTCGACGACGCCGAGGTCGTGACTGATGAACAGGCAGGAAAAGCCGTAGCGTTTTTGCAGATCCGAGAAGAGATCGAGGACCTGCGCCCTGACCGTCACGTCGAGCGCGGATACCGGTTCGTCCGCGATCAGGAAGCGCGGGCGCCGCGCGATCGCACGCGCAATGGCGACGCGTTGGCGCTGACCTCCGGAGAGTTCGTGCGCATAGCGGCCGGCATAGTCGACCCCGAGGCCGACTTCCTCCAGCGTTTCCAGGGTACGCTTGCGCTTGGCCTTGCCATCGAGGCCCGGGACCAGCCTCAGCGCCTCCTCGACCAGCGCGTCGATGGTCATGCGCGGATCGAGCGATGAATAGGGATCCTGGAACACCATCTGGCAGTTGAGCCGATAATCGGTCCAGTTTTCGGTGCGCGGCCGTCCCTGGAACTGGATGCGGCCCTCGCTTTCCGTGACGAGACCGGCAATGGTTCGGCCGAGCGTCGTCTTGCCGGAACCGGAACCGCCGACGAGTGCCACGACCTCGCCCTCGTGAATGTCGATGCTGACGCCATGCAGCGCGCGCTTCGGCCTGTTCTTCCTGAACAGCGACTTTCGGCCCGCATAGTCCACGATGATATCGCGGGCCGAGATCATGGGCACCCTCGTCATGTCGATCTGGCGCGCCCGGCCGCGGAAGGGCAGCGAGGAGAGGAGCTTCTTTGTGTAGGGGTGCTGCGGTGCCTTGAGCAGGTCCTCGGTCCGGCCCTGTTCCACGATCGAGCCCTTTTCCATCACGACGATACGGCTCGTGTAGCGCGCCACCATCGGAAGATCGTGGCTGATCAGCAAAACGGCCGTACCTTCCGCCCGCGTCAGTTCCACCATCAGTTCCATCACGTCGCGCTGGATGACGGCATCGAGTGCAGTGGTCGGCTCATCGGCAATCAGCAGCGACGGCTTCAAGAGCATGACGGAGGCGAGCATGATGCGCTGGCGCATGCCGCCCGAAAACTCGTGCGGATAGGAGGCAAGCGCCCCCTCCGGATCGCGGATTCCGACCCGCTTCAACATGTCGAGGATGAGGGAGCGTCGCTCCTGCGCCGAGGCCTTGGTGTGCAGGATGAGGCCTTCCTCCAGCTGCCGGCCGATCGTCATCGACGGGTTGAGCGAGGTCATCGGCTCCTGGAAGACGACGCCGATCTCTGCACCGCGCAGATGGCGAAGCTCATTTTCCTTCATCTTCAGCACGTCGCGGCCCCTGTAGGACACCGACCCGCCGGCGACCTTGACGGTCGGCGGCAGCAGCGAGATCAGCGCTCGGGTCGCCAGCGTCTTGCCGGAGCCGCTTTCGCCGACGATGCCGAAGATCTCGCCCGGCGCGAGGTCGAAGGAGACCGACTTGACGACCTGATGGCCGGTTCTTGCGACTTCAAGCGCAAGGCCGCAGACGGTGAGAAGCTTGTCCATCGTCATTTCAGGCCCCTCATGCGCGGGTCGAGCCGGTCGCGGAGCGCGTCGCCCAGAAGATTGATGCCAAGCAGCGTCAGCGCGATGCACAGGCCGGGGAACAATCCGAGCCATGCGGCCTGCTGGAGGAATGGCCGCCCGGCCGCCAGCATGTTGCCCCAGGTCGGCGCCGGAGGCGGCACGCCGAGGCCCAGAAACGAGAGCGCGCTTTCCGACAGGATGGCCCAGCCGAACATGGAGGTGGCGAGAACCGTGATCGGCGCCACGCAATTCGGCAGGATATGGCGCAACATCGTATAAAGTTCGCCATTTCCCATCACCCGCGAGGCCTCGATGAACTCCCGCTCCCTCAGCGAAAGCACGGCGCCGCGCACGACGCGCGCCATGGAAGGCGTATAGGCGATGCCGAGCGCGAAAATGATGCCGTACTGGTTGGCGCCGAAAACGGCGAGCAGCCCGAGCGCCAGCAATATGCCGGGAAAAGCGAGAAGCGCGTTGTTGACAGCCATGATGATGCCGTCCACCCAGCCGCGCGCATAACCGCTGATGAGGCCTATGAGCGTCCCCCAGACAGTGGCGAAGCCGACGGTGAGCGCGCCGATCCAGACGCTGGCTCGGGCGCCGACCATCAGGCGGCTCAAGACGTCCCGGCCGAATTCGTCGGTGCCGAGCAGATGCGCGCTGCCGGGAGCTGCAAGCCGCGCGGTGAAGGAGAGCTTCATCGGGTCGAAGGGTGTCCAGAAGAGACCGACGGCAGCGGTGACGATCAGGGTGGCGATCAGGATGCCGCCGATCAGTCCGTTGAGGGTGAAGTTTTTCATTCGGCGACAACACGCGGATCGAAGAGAGGGTAGAGAAGGTCGACGACGAGGTTGACCAGCACATAGGAGAGCGAAACGAACAGAAGGCATCCCTGGATGACCGGGTAGTCGCGCGCGAAAATGCTGTCCACCATCAGTCGGCCGAGCCCCGGAATGGTGAAGACCGTCTCGATGACGGCAATGCCGCCCAGCAGATTGCCCAGGATGAGGCCGATCATCGTCCAGGTCGGACCGAAGGCGTTCTTGAACGCATGGCGCCAGAGCACGGCGCTTTCCGACAGCCCTTTCGCACGGGCGTGGGTAATGTAGTCGAGACGCAGCACTTCCAACGTGGAGGCACGCGCCATGCGGATCAGCACTCCCGCTTCATGGATGACCAGCGTCACGACGGGCAGGACGAGATAGAGCAGACCGGCGGTCAGATTGTCGCCGATCGAGACATAGCCCAGAACAGGCAGCCAGCCGAGTTCAAGCCCGAAAAGCAACAGCAGCAGCAAGCCGAGCCAGAAGGTCGGGATGGACAGAAGAACCGTTGCCGTTCCAACCAGAGCCAGGTCCGTCAGGCTATTCTGACGCCACGCGGCAATTACGCCGGCCGGTACGGCAATCAGGCTTGCCAGAAGCACGGCGACGACCACGATCTCCGCACTCACCAGAAAGCGCGAAACGACCAGCGGCAGCACGGCCTCGTCATTGACGATCGAGCGGCCGAAATCGCCTCGCAGCACATCGCCGGCCCAGATCAGGAATTGTTGGGGCATGGACTTGTCGAGACCGAGCTCCACGCGCATTGCTGCGATCTGATCGGGCTGAGCCATGTCCCCCAGCATCAGCGCGGCGGGGTCACCGGGAATGAAGCGGATCAGTGCAAAGACCGCCACGGCGACAAGCACGATCGTCGGAATCGCCATCATCAGACGGCTCAGGATAAAGCGTAGCATCGGTTCCCCACGATTGATGGTCGAGTTGAAATCGAGCCATCATCGGCTTCTTCGGCCCAGACTATGCGGGAATGAGGAATGACGCGCAATATTATGCATATTCGTCATAGCCTTATGCGGGCTTTGGAAGATTGCGGAGCAATGGAACTGAGGGCTCAAAAAGAGCCAGTATTTTGCTTTTATTGATCTTCTTGCGAAAGTCGGATCTGCTTCTTCAGGGCGTCGCTGAGTGCCTGGGCGGCGATGGAGAGCGGAACTCCGGCGGCACGCACCAATCCGAATTCCTGTGTCGCGCGAGGCACGAACGGCCGGTATACGACGGGCAGGTGACGGTAGAGATTCGCATAGAAGCTGCTGATGATCGACACGCCCAGTCCATGCGCGACATAGGAGCACGCCGAACTGTTGGTGTGGGTTTCGATCTTGACCATCTGCTTTACCCCCGCCCGCTGAAAGGCCTGGTCGAGCGCCATGCGGTTCGGCCGCTGCCGACCGATCAGGATGAGCGGCACGTTTCGCAGATGCTTGATGGTGATCTCGGGCAATTCGGCAAGCGAGTGATCCTTCGGAACGACGCAGACGCTTTCACCGCTCGCAACCTTGTCGATTGCAATGCCCGGCCCCGTTTCGCCTTCGATACGTAAAAAACCGAGGTCGATCACGCGTTCCTCGACCAGTTTGGTGATCGCCGTGGTCGTCTCGAAGAACGTTTCGATGCGAACGCCTGGAAAATCCCTGACATAGTCGATCAACATGGCGGGTGCGAAATTTTCCCACATGCTGCTCGGCAGCCCGATGCGGACGATCTCCGGCCCGGAGGAGCCGTTGCGAAGATCCTCCGCATGGCCGGACATGCGCTCGATGGCCAGCAGGACGTTTTGCGCATCACGCCCAAGAACCGTCGCCTCCGGAGTCGGAATCAACCGGCCCTTGTCGCGGGCGAAAAGCGTGATGGCCAGATCGCTTTCAAGCTGCTGCAGCATGCGGCTCACTCCCGACTGGCTGAGACCCATGGCCTTCGCGGTCGCGATGGTCGAGCCGGTTGCAAGGAGTGTCCGCAGGACTTCCAGTTGCTTGATGTTCATGGGGTCAACACCTTCGATGGCGGCATGTTCGTCCCGGCCAGCCGGAAATGCCCTGCTGGAAGGCCGGCGGTATCTTCGACAGAGGAAGCTCTTCGCCGCCGACAAAGCAATAGGTGAGCGTCAGATAGAGCGTTTCACTGTGTCATTTAATGGCTGAAACGCTCTGTCGCTTTGAATCTACGCACTTCCTGACGGAAAACCGCGCACACTTTTCCGCCTCCGCTCTATTGCAGCGCCGGGCTCGAGGCTTGCTCTTCATGGACCTCAAACGCGGGTCATGCTGCGACGGCGCCATTGGTCGAAGATCACCACGACCACGATGACGACGCCCTGCGCGATGCGCTGCCAGAACGGGCTGACATCGAGCAGGTTGAGGCCGTTACCGAGCACGCCGATGATGGCCGCGCCGATGATCGATCCCCACACACCGCCTTCGCCGCCGAAGAGATTGGTGCCGCCGATGACGACGGAGGCGATGGAACGCAGCTCCTCGCCATCCGCCATAAGCGCATTGGCGGAGTTGAGGCGCCCGACCAGGATGATACCCGCGATCGCCGCCAGCAGACCGGAAATGGCATAGGTCATGATCTTGGTCCGGGAAATGCTGATGCCGGACGAATGGGCGGCCGCACGGTTGCCGCCGACGGCATAGATCGCTCGCCCGAGCGCGGTGTAGCGAAGCACGTACCAGCCGGCAGCCGCGCAGAGGAGAGCGATGAGCGCGCTCACCGGCACGCCGAAGAGCTGGCCGCCGCCGACCCAGATCAGGCCTTCGGGAAGTTGCCGGCCGGCATTGAAGGAGGGGACGGGCAGGCCGTCGGTGACCAGCAGCGCCGCGCCGCGGAACGCCGTCATCGTGCCGAGCGTCGCGATGAAATCCGGGATCTTGAACTTGGAGATGAGCCAGCCGTTGAGCGCACCGGCGCCCATGCCGATCAAAATCCCGATGAGGATCGCCACCGGCGGCGGCACGAAGCCGAAATCGATACCGAACAGCACGAGCGGCTGCGTGAGCAGGACGGCGGTTATCGAGGCGGAAAGCGCCGCAATGGCCGCGACCGAGAGATCTATGCCGCCCGTCAGGATGACAAATGTCTGCCCGACCGCGAGAATGGCGACGAATGCGGACTGCCGTGCCACGTTGGAAAGGTTGTCGAACGTCAAGAAGTTGGATGTGGCAAAGGCGAGATAGGCCATCAGCAGGACCAGGGCGATCAGCGGACCAGCCTGGAAGACGACCGCCTTCAACTTCGCCTTACGGGCACCAGCCGCACCGGCCGGGATGTCCGGATTCTTTTCCGCACGCATATCCATTCCCACTCCCTAGCTTGCATATCGCAGCAGGTTGTGCTGCGATATGTCTTCCCTCGGCAGCTCCGCCGAGAGGCGTCCGCTCCGCATGACCAGCACGCGGTCCGCCATGCCGATCAGTTCGTTGAGCTCCGAAGAGATCATCAGAATTGACGCGCCTTCCGACACCAGCCGGCTCATCACCGCGAACACTTCCGCCTTGGCGCCGACGTCGATGCCGCGGGTCGGCTCGTCGAAAATCAGGATCCGCGCGCCGCTCGACATCCACCGCGCCAGAATGACCTTCTGCTGATTGCCGCCGCTGAAGAAGAACAGCTTGTGCGTGGACGACGCCGGACGGATGCGCAGATCGGAAATGTAGCGGCTGCCCTCCTCGCGCTCGCGCGTAAGATCGAGACGCGACAGAAGCGACTTCCCGGAAAGCCAGGAGAGGCTGAGATTGGGACCGACCGGCTGCATCGGCACGAGGCTCTGCCGGCGGTCACGCGAGATCAAGCCGAGGCCGGCCGCGATCGCGTCCGAGGAATGCCGGAAATCCGCGCGGCTGCCCCCGACCTCGATCGAACCGGCCTTGACCGCCTGCAAGCCGAACAGGGCGTTGGCGATCTCGGCCTGTCCCGCGCCCATAAGCCCGTAGATGCCGAGGATTTCGCCGCGGCGGAGGATGAAGGAAAGATCCTTAAGTGTGCGGCCGGAGGCGAGGTTTTCGACGGCCAGCACGGGCGCCCCCAGTTCCACCGTTTCCTTGGGAAACTGTTCTTCCAGCCTGCGGCCGACCATCAGCCTGATCACCGTCGCCTCGTCCGCCTTGTCGGCGGGCAGCGTCTCCACGACGAGGCCGTCGCGCAGCACCGTAACGCGATCGGCGATCATCGGAATTTCCGAGAGGTGATGGGAAATGTAGATGATGCCGTGACCGCGCTGTTTCAGGCGACGAATGACATCGAAGAGCCGGCTGCGCTCATTATCCGAGAGTGCCGAGGTGGGCTCATCGAGCAGAAGGATGCGCGGGCCGCGCTCCAGGACGCGGGTAATCTCGATCAATTGCTGCTCGGCCACTTCGAGGGTGCGCACTTCGGCCGTCGGGTCGATGGAAACGCCGAGCGCCTCGAGTGCGCGGCACGCGTCCTCGTAGGCCTTGCCCCAGTCTATCCTGCCGAAAGCCTTGCGCGGCATCCGGCCGAGCAGGATGTTTTCGGCGACGCTGAGCGCCGGGATAAGACTCAGTTCCTGATGCACGAGGCCGATGCCGAGTTCCGTGGCAAGCGTCGGCGTCAGCGCCGAAACCTTCCGGCCACCCACCACGATTGCCCCGCCGGTCGGCGCATGCTCGCCGGCGAGAATCTTCATCAACGTCGACTTGCCCGCGCCGTTTTCGCCGAGAAGCACCTGCACCTCGCCCGCGCGCACTTCGAGCGAGATCGACTTCAATGCCACGACACCGGGGAAGCGCTTCTCGATATTCTCGAGCTTCAGAAGGATTTCGTGTTGATCCATGCCCCACAACTACCGCTAGGAACCGGCACGGAACGTGCCCTTTCTATCTCTGCATGCCGTTTGCATCTGCATACAAGCGGCGGCGCGGAGCACCCCTCTCTCGAGAGGATGCTCCGCAGCCCTGGGAGAAGCTCAGTCGGCTTTCTTGCAGTTCGCCCGGATGGTCTTCCAGTCGATCGGCTCAAGCTTCGGTTCCGGATAGAAGTTGCGCGCATTCGCCTCGTAAACGCTGCGCGGGCGAATGTCGAAGGTCTTCGGCACTTCCAGACCGCAGGCGAGTTCGACGGCAAACTTGGTGCCGAACCAACCCCAATCGGCGAAGCCGTGGGTCGTTTCGGCGATCATCTTGCCCTCGGCTATGCGGTCGACCGACTCCGGCGTGACGTCATTGGTGAAGATCGCCACCTTCTTGTCACCGACAGTCGCGCCGTCCTGTGTGGTTTCGAGCCGGTTCTGCGAGCCGGCGACGAGCATCGCGCCGAGGCCCATCTCGTTCGACGCCGCCCAGATGAAATCGAGATCGCCCTGATTGGCCTGCAGGATATCCTCGGCGCAACGCGTGCCCTTCTCGCGGTTCCAGTCGCCGGCGCAGGTGCCGCCGACGATCTCGATACCCGGGAACTGCTCGAGCACCTTGCGGAATCCGTCGAGGCGGGCCGTCGAGAAGAAGCCGCCGGCAACGCCCTCGATGATGGCACCGCGCGCCTTGATCTTGGCCTTGTCCTCGGCCGAGAGCTTGGAAGCGATACCCTCCCAGAACTTCAGGTCGAGATAGGTGCCGGGTTCGACATCGACCTTGTCGCCGCTACCGAGCACGCCCGGACCGCCGAAATAGTCTACGACCGAATAGGCGCTCACCTCCGCGCCCTGCGTGTTGTCGAAGCCGATGTAGGACGAGACGTCAACGCCGTCGATCGGTTCGAGCAGATTGACGACGACGACCGGGATGCCGGCTTCCGTCGCGCGGGCAAGGGCCGGCTTGACGGTCGCGACTTCAGCCGGGGAAACGGCGATGAGGTCGACCTTGCGCTGGATCATGTCCTCGATGATGCTGACCTGCTCGGCGAAGGCCGTGGGGCTGGTGGGCGACTTCGTCAGAACCTTGACGTTGAAACCATTCTTATTGGCGTCCTCGGCAGCCAGCTCGAAGAAATTCGTGGCCGTCTTGAAGACGCCGGTAATGTCCGGCGGCACCCAGCCGATGGTAACGTCGATATTTTCGCCGTCCTGCGCAACGGCCGGCACAGCGCCCAGCATCGGCAAGAGTGCGATAGTGGCCGCCGCTGCGAACAGCGATGATTTTGCGAGCTTTTTGTACATAGCTCCCCTCCCTGTCGAATTCTCCTCCACACGTGCGGCGGACGCCGACCGGCTGTCCCACTCTCACGCAGGGACATGCTAGACAATGCTATTTCGTAATTCAACTACATTTTTAGTGATCGTGTTTGCGGCGAGTCATTCCTCGCTTCAGGAAAATGCCCACAAACTTGGCCGAGCATCAGGGAGCGCTAGATGAATCAGACGGGGAATCTTTGCTGGATAGGTAGCTTGACTACGAAAAACCCAAGAGCAAGAGGCACCGACAGAAATCACTGTCGGCGCTTATTTATCATGTTGTACGTATAGCATGTCATGCGGATAAATCAAACCGGATCGGGTCCCCCTCCCTGTCCGCAATCCCCGGAAAACCGCTACGCACTTTTCCTGGAATTGCTCTGGTCCTCTGCCGCAATCCCGGACGGAAAACCGCTACGCACTTTTCCTGGGATTGCTCTTACCAGCAAGTATAGCCGGCATCCGCGGCAACGATGGACCCGGTCATGAGGCTGGAGGCGTCGGACGCCAGGAAGAGCACGACCGAGGCGATCTCGTCCGGCTGGCCGAGACGATGCATCGGCGTCATGTCCAGCCATTGCTCGTACATCGGCTTGTCCTCCTTGGCGAAAGTCAGAAGCGGCGTGTCGATATAGGTCGGTGCGACCGAGTTCACCCGCACGCCGCGGGTCGCCCACTCGGCAGCAAGCGAGCGGGTCAGGTGATGGACGCCCGCCTTGGCCGCATTGTAGTGCACCTGCTGTTGCGGCCGGTTGACGATGGTGCCGGACATGGAACCGATCGTGACGATCGATCCCCTGCCCTTGGCCAGCATATGCCTGCCGAAGGCCCGGCAGGACCGGAAAGCGCCGCTGAGATTGATGCCGATCATCCGCTCCCAGTCTGCATCCGAGAGCTCTTCGGCCGGAACGCCGGCATGGGCGATCCCGGCATTTGCGACGAGGATGTCGGCCGCCCTGCCGCCATCTGCCAGCCGGTCCGCCACCGCATTGATGGAAGCACTGTCGCCGATGTCGATCAGGTCGGTCTCGACGGCGTATCCTTTGGCTGCCAGCGCGGCCCGACCGGCTTCGCAGCGCTCCACGCTGACGTCGGTGAGCACGACCGCCGCGCCGGCTTCGCAAAGCGCTTCCGCGCAGGCGAGCCCGATCCCCTGCCCGGCTCCCGTCACCACGGCCACGCGGCCGGAAAGATCGAATTTTCTGAGGTACATACCATTCCTTTCTGGCCGGGCACTGCCGGTCCGTTCCCACCTCAGCCGTGCTGGATATAGACGGCTTGCGTTTCCATGTACTCGTAGAAGCCGTGCTTGCCGTCCGCACCGCCGATCCCGGATTTCTTGCGGCCGGCATGGAAGCCCTGATAGGCCTCGCCGTTTTCCCGGTTGATATAGGTCTCGCCGAACTGCAGGCGCCGCGTGACGCGCATCGCCTTGTTGAGATCCTGCGTGTAGAGCGATGACGTCAGGCCGTATTCGGTGTCGTTGGCGAAGTGGACCGCCTCGTCCGCATCTTCGACGACGGCGACCGGCGCGACGGGACCGAATATCTCCTTGCGCATGATTTCCATGTCCGGGGTGCAGCCGGTAAGCACGGTCGGTTCATAGTGGTGGCCGCGATTGCGCTCGGCGCGCTTTCCGCCCAGCACCACCGAGGCCCCCGCCTCGCGTGCCCGGTCGACCATGGCCCCGACCTTGTCCAGTTGGACCGCATTGACGAGTGGCCCCATGTCGACGGTCCGCTCGGCGATCGGATCGCCATAGGTGACGGCCGCCATGCGTTTTATGAAGCGCTCCGTGAATTCGTCCGCCACCTGCCGCTCGACGAAGATGCGTTCCGCGCAGTTGCAGACCTGGCCGGTATTGATCACGCGCGACGCCGTGATGGCCTCCACCGCGATGTCGAGGTCGGCGTCCTTCAGTACGATCGCCGGGGCCTTGCCGCCGAGTTCGAGATTTACCCGTGTGAGATTCTTCGCCGCCGCCTCCATGATGGCGATGCCCGTCGGCACGCTGCCGGTGAAGCTGACGAGATCGATGCCCGGATGACCGGACAGGGCGGCGCCCGTCGTGCGCCCGCGCCCGGAAACCATGTTGAACACACCCTTCGGCAGGCCGACCTCATCCGCCAGCTCGGCGAAGAGAAACGCATTGAGCGGCGTTTCCTCGCTCGGCTTGATGACGATCGTATTGCCGGCAACGAGCGCCGGGGCGAGCTTGCGTCCGATCAGATAGAACGGAAAGTTCCAGGGCAGGATGCCGGCGACCACGCCGACCGGCACGCGATTGAGGTAGATCGTCTCGCCCTTTCGGTCGCTGGCGATGATCTCGCCCTCGATACGGCGCGCCCACTCGGCCATGTACTCCATCAGCCCGGCCATGCCGAGCACCTCGCCCCGGGCCAGGGACAGGATCTTGCCCTGTTCGCGGGAAATCGTTTCGGCGAGAACATCGACCTTGCCGCGGATCTTCTCGGCGATCGCCTTGACATAACCTGCCCGTTCGATGGGCGGCAGTTCCGACCAGGCGAATTGCGCCCTGCGCGCGGCGTCGACCGCCGCATCGACGATCTCGGCCGGGCCGTCCGGGATCTCCGCGATCTGCTCCGCGGTTGCCGGGTTGTACACGGCGATGCGGTCGGAGGTGCGGTCCTCGACAAACTGGCCGTCGATGTAGTGCGTGTTCCTGGACATGGTGTTTTTCCCGTGTTGCATTGTTCTCGTCAGGCATCCGGCGCGACGCGGGCGACGATCTTGCCCGTCACCGCCCGGCGCCGCAGCCGCCGCAGCGCGTCCGGGACATCCCCGAGCGCCACGATCTCTTCGATCATCGGATCGATCCCGCCCGCCGCAAGACGCGCCATCATGTCATCGCCGATGCGGGCGAAATCGCGCTGGGTCGGCAGGTGTCCGGCATGATAGGCGCCGCCCAGAGCGACCTCGTGGATCGATGCGGCATAGGTATAGGACGGCACGTCGGTCATGACCGGCAGCGGGTCGATCGATACGAGATGTCCGTTGTAGTGAATAAAAGCGAGCGACTTGCGGGCGTCCCCGGGGTTGACGACTTCCAGCATGACATCGACGCCTTCGCCGCCCTCCGTTTCTGCCCGCACCTTCCGCAACAGGTCCGCGTCCCGGTAGTCGAAGACGACATCGGCGCCGAAGCCGCGAACGGCGGCGAAATGCTCCGGCCGCGCCAGCGCGATCACCTTCGCGCCGGCCTGATGGGCCAGTTGCGTGGCAAATCCGCCGACGCCGCCATTGGCGCCCTGGACAAGGACGGTCTGGCCCGCCTCGAGCCGTGCCTTTCGGAAGAGCGCCTGATAGGCCGTGTAGCCGGCGCAGGGGATGGCCGCCGCGTCGGTAAAGCCCACGCCGTCGGGCAGACGCGACGTGGCGTGCGCCTGTGTGAGGCAATATTCGGCGAAGACGCCGGCCTTCCAGAGGCTGTTGTGAACCACTGCCCGGTCGCCGACCTCCCAGCCTTCGACGCCCGGCCCGACCGCGTCGACGACACCGGCGGCGTCGAGCCCCAACACATGCGGATAGCTCCATTCCGGCTTGTGATCCAGGGTCAGCTTCCAGTCCACCGGATTGATCGAAACGGCGATGACCCTGAAGCGCAATTCGCCGGGACCTGGCTCGGCTATGGGCAGCTCGTCGAGCGTTACGTCGTCGAGCCGTGCCTGCGGTCCGGGGAGAACGATAGCCTTCACGTCGTGCCTCACATGGTCAGATAGCCGCCGTCGACGACCAGCACGCTGCCGGTAACGAAGCTTGCGAGCGGCGAGGATAGATAGAGAACACCACCGGCAACTTCCGCCGGCTCGCCCCAACGGTTAAGCGGCGTGCGGCCGATGATGGCCGCATTGCGCTCCGGGTTCTCGCGCAGGGCCGTCGTCAGGGGCGTCGCGATCCAGCCGGGCGCGATCGCATTCACCCGAATTTTATCGGCCGCATAGGCGATCGCCAGCGATTTTGTGAGCTGGGCGATGCCGCCCTTCGAGGCCGAATAGCCGGGCACCAGCCCTCCGCCGAAGAATGACAACATGGAAGCGGTGTTGACGATCGTGCCGGCGGCTTCCGCAAGGCGCGGCCGGGCGGCGGCACAGACGCGCATGGAGCCGTTGAGGTTGACGTCGACGACATCGGCGAACACATCCGGGTCGAGTTCGTCGTTACGGCGGATCACGCCGGCGCAGTTCACCAGGTGGTCCAGCCGCGGCAGATCGGCGACCAGAGCCTCGACGGCAGACCTGTCGCGCACGTCGAGCGTGGCGAATCGCACTCTCCCGAGTTCAGGCCGGTTTTTGGCGGCGGCAATCTCCGCCTCGGTGACGCCTGTGGCGAGCACGTCCGCGCCGAGTGCGGCGAAAGCCTCGCAGATCGCCGCCCCGATGCCGGAGGTCCCGCCGCTGACCATCACCTGCCGACCCTCGAAGAGGCCGGGGCGCAGGTAGGCGGCGGGATTGCCGGTCGCGCCGGTCCGCTCGTCAGCGGATGAACTGGTCGACATAATCCGCCCCCAGCCCGACCGCGTCGTAATGGGCGCGGCACATATCGATCTTGGTGAACACGTCCTCGAAACCGAGCGGCTCGCCGACGGCGTCGACGTAGTACATGATGCCGTTGACCTGGAAAAAGGTGATCATCTCCTCCACGTCGTCGGGCACGACCAGCGTGTGGGTTTCGCCCGGCGGCTCGAAGACATAGCCGCCCTCCTCGGCCACCCAGTCGTGCTCCAGATAGTGCCAGCGGCCCTTCAGCACGAAGCCGTGGACCGCCTGCGGATGCCGGTGGCGGCTGAGCACGCCGGATTTGCGAACTTTCAGCAGGTTCATCCAGTAGCCGGCGGAACGGTTGAGACAGAGCGGGCGAAACCAGACATTCTGCCCCTGCGGCACCCACACCCGGTCGTCGGCCGGGATCGCGTCGGGAATGACGATGTCGGGCAACGCCTCCTTCGGCATGGGATATTGATAGGGCATGCGCGGATTGGGATCGGTCTTCATGGGGGGCATGGCTGTTTCCTAGGCTGTCTGGCGATTTGTCGAGGGGCTGCGCGGGGCGATTCCCGCAGGCTGGCGGCGCTTGCCGCCGGTGATGAACTCCACCGCCTTGTCGGCGACGACCAGCACGGCGGCGTTGGTGTTGCCGGAAACGATAGTCGGGATCGCGGATGCATCGATGACCCGGAGCCCTTGGACCCCGCGGACCCGCATCTCGGCGTCGAGCACGCCGCCGGCGTCGCCATTTCGGGCCATGCGACAGGTGCCGACCGGGTGATAGACGGTCTTGACGAACCGCCGGGCATGCTCGGCGAGATCCGCATCGGACACCTTGTCGGGACCGGGAAACACCTCGCGCGCGATCATCGACCGCAGGGGCTCCTGCCGCAGGATTTCACGCGCGCGGCGAACGCCGCCGATCGACAGGCGCAGGTCCTCCGGATCGGCCAGATAGTTCGGATCGACCAGGGGCTGATCCTTTGGATCGGCGGAGGCGAGCCGTACCGAGCCGCGCGAACGCGGCCGGGCAACGCAGGAATTCAGTGTGAGCCCGTGGCTGGCCTCCTGATCCGTATGGTCCTTGTCCAGATAGACCGTCGGTACGCAAAACTGCTGAACCTTCGGGTCGCCGCCAAGATCGTCGGGATCGAAGAAGGCGCCCGCCTCGACGCCGTTGGACGTCACCGGCCCGCTACGGTTGAGAAGATATTCGAGGCCGTTGCGCATCTGCTTCCAGCCACGATCGTGCCCGTAATAGCCGAATGGTCCGTTACAAAGCGCCACGACCGGCGTCTCGGTGTGGTCCTGCAGGTTGGCACCGACGCCCGGCAGGTCGACAAGCGTCGAAATGCCATGGGACTTCAGATGATCCCCAGGCCCGATTCCCGAGAGCATCAGAAGTTTCGGCGTCGCGATGGCGCCGGCGGCAAGCAGCACTTCGCCATCGCAGCCGGCTTCGGCGACAGACCGTCCGCTACCGTTCCCGGAATAGCGTACGCCGACGGCGCGGTCGTTCTCGATGATGAGTGAATGAACGAGACAGGAAGTCTTCACGTCCAGCCGGCCGCTCGCCATGGCGGGGCGCAAAAAGGCATCGACTGCCGAGCAGCGCCGACCGTTGCGCGTCGTCACCTGATAGGCGCCCGCACCGCGCTGGCTTCGACCGTTGAAATCGCCGTTATGCGGCAGGCCGATGCCCTGGGCCGCCAGGACGAAGGCGCGCGAGAGCTCGCAGATGTGCTCGAGATCCGACACTTTCCACGGACCGCCGACACCATGATAGTCGTCGTTCAGCCGCGCATTGTCCTCCATGGCCGTGAAATAGGGCAGCAGCGCATCGTAGGACCATTGATCGTCACCGATCTCGTCCGCCCAGCCGTCGTAGTCGGCCGGCTGGCCGCGCATATAGACCATCGCGTTGACCGACGAACCGCCGCCGAGCACGCGTCCTTGCGGCACGATGGGCCTTCGGCCCCCGAGCCGGGCCTGCGCCACGGACTTGTAGAACCACATGTATTTCTCGACGCCGAGCAGCTTGACGAAGCCGGCGGGCATGCGGATCAGCGGATTGCGGTCGTCCGGTCCCGCCTCCAGGACCAGCACCCGCGCGCCGTGCTCGCCCGCAAGCTTGCCGGCTGCAAGACAACCCGCCGTTCCGCCGCCGACGACGATGTAGTCGTAGCTCACGCGACGATACTCTCGACCTTGCCCGCCTGCGACCGCGGGAACAGCAACAGGTGCTCCGGGTCGATCGAGACCGGCACCGCCTCGCCGCGCTTGGGCGTGACCGACGGATGGGCGACCAGGGTGAACCGTGTATCGCCGACGTCGACGAAGATCAGATTCTGATCCTGCAACTCTTCCGTGATGAAGACCTTGCCGTCGAGGCGCAGCGGGCTGTCGCCTTCGATCGAAAGAAAATGCGGCCGGATCGCCGCGAGGCCCCCCTCGCCGATAGCCTGCGCGGCGGCATGAAGACGCTCCGGCAAAACCAGCTTCCGGCCTTCGAACTCGATCCCCCAGCCGCCGTTCGCCGCCACCACGCGGCAGTCGAAGAAATTGATCGGCGGCTCGCCCACGAAACCGGCAACGAACGCGTTCTTCGGGCGGGCATAGACCTCGTCGGGCACCGCCATCTGCTGGATTTCGCCGTCGCTCATCACCATGACCCGGTCGGCGAGCGCCAATGCCTCCTCCTGGTCATGGGTGACGTAGATCATGGTGTAGCTGAACTTCTGGTGAAGGCTCTTGATGAAGCGGCGCATGCGGTAGCGCTGGCGCGTATCCAGATGCGAGATCGGCTCGTCGAGAAGGAACATCGCAGGGTTGCGCACCAGCGCCCGTGCCAGGCCGACACGCTGCGCCTGTCCGGAGGAGAGGCCCTTCGGCTTGAGGTTCAGGAGCGGCGTCAGCTCCATCTTCTCGGCAATGTCGCGGACCTGGCGGTCGATTTCCCTGTTGTCGACATTGGCCGAACGCAGCGGAAAGGCGATGTTCTCGTAGATCGAGATCGTCGGATAGAGCGCGTAGGACTCGAAGGACATGGCGACGTTCCGGTCGCGGGCGCGCACCTCGTTGACGCGCCTGCCGTCGAAATAGATGGCCCCCTCGGTGATCGTCTCCAGACCGGCGATCATACGCATCGTCGAAGACTTTCCGCAGCCCGAGGGGCCGAGAATGGCGACGAACTCGCCATCGGCAATTTCGAAATCGATGCCGTGCACGGCCTGGAAGGCGCCATAGCGCTTGACGAGTTTTTCAGCTCTGATGGATGCCATTTGTCAAACTCCTGCGGAAGGCGTCGCGTGCGTGACCGCCAGGGCGTTCTGGAACAGATGAATGGCATCGCGCGGGAAGGCGATGGCGACCGTTTCGCCGACACCGAGCGGCGTGCCGGCGGGCACCGAGACGGAAACCTGGTCGCCGCCGATGCCAACCAGTGCGATCTTCATGTAGCCGAGGTTCTCGATGACATCGACGCGGCCGCGAAGCGCGTTGGAATCTCCCTCCCGGGCGATCCGGACCTCGTTGGAGCGGAAACCCACCTGGATCCGCGAGCCGGGCTCGTCGTCGAGGTCCCGGACGGCCTCGGCCGCAAGCGAGGCCACCGGCATTCCGTCCGCCGTAACGAAATCGACGTTGCCGTCGTTGCGCCGCGGCTTCACGGAGATGAAGCTCATCGGCGGGTCGCCGACGAAGGAAGCGACGAAGGCGTTGGCGGGCCGGTGATAGAGATCGGCGGGTTTGCCGACCTGCTCCAGCTTGCCGGCATTGAGTACGGCGACGCGGTCGCCGAGCGCCAATGCCTCGCGCGACGAAGTCGTGGTGAAGACGACAGTCGCGGCCAGGTCCTCCGCCAGCGCCTTCAGTTCGGCGCGTATCTTGTGGCGCAGTTTCGCGTCGAGATGGCCGACCGGCTCATCGAGAAGATAGATATCGGCCGGCCGGATGATCGCACGGCCGAGCGCGACGCGCTGGCGCTGCCCGCCGGAAAGGAAGCCCGGCCGCCGCTCGAGCAGGTGCCCGATGCCGAGAATCCCGGAAATCCGCCTGACCCGCGCCTCGATCTCGGCGCGGTCGAAACCGCGCGCCTTCAGCGGAAAGGCGAGGTTCTCGCCGACCGAAAGGTGGGAATAGAGCGCATAATTCTCGAAAGCCATGGCCGCGTCGCGTTTTTCCGGCGGCACGCGCAGAATGGACGTACCGTTGCGCAGCACGTCGCCGCTGGTCGGCTTGGATATCCCCGCCAGGATGTTGAGAAGCGTGCTCTTGCCTGCGCCGGCAGGCCCGTAGATCACCAGGAATTCCCGGTCCCGCACGGCAAGATCGATCTTGCGCAGCGCGACCTTGGCAAGCCCATATCGCTTGTGGACGGATCTCAATTCGTACATCAGAGGTCCTCCTGCATCAGGGCGGCAACGTCGGCCTCGGCCTGCCGACGCTCGGCGATAAAACGATTGCGCGCGCGGACGACGAAAGCCGCAGAGATCGCGAACGCAACGATGTTCATGACGATGACGGACACCGACCGGCTGGTGAAATACGGCTCGATCAGGCCGAGCCAGACGAAAACGATGCCGACATAGATGAGGATGACGCGGAAGCCGGTGTCCCAGCCTTGACTGAAGCTCATGACCTTATCCTCTCACAGCGCCGAAGGTCAGGCCTCGGACCATGTAGCGTTGCATGGCCAGCACGAAGACCAGCATCGGCAGGACGCTGATGGTGGCAGCGGCCGCGACCGGGCCCCAGAGAATGCCTTGCAGGGTGAAGAAGGACTCGACGCCTACCGTCACGGTGCTCGCGGCCTTGCGGGTCAGGATGTAGGCGAAGAGGAACTCGTTCCAGCTGAAGATCAGCGTGAACACCCCGGTGACCGCGATGCCGGGGGCGGCCAACGGGCACACGACCTTGGCCAGGACCTTCAGCCGCGACAGGCCGTCGAGACGGGCGGAATGTTCGAGCTCGCGGGGAATGTCCTGGAAGAAGGACACCAGCAGCCAGATGGCGAAAGGCAGGTTGAACACCGTATAGGAGATGATCAAAGCCCCCGGCTGATCGAGGCCGATGCCGAAGAAGCGGCCGATGCCGGTCTTGCCGACATCCCGAAAGATCAGGAAGTAAGGCAGGATCACCGCAATCGCCGGAAACATCTTTGTCGACAGGATGAAAAAGAGCAGATGGCCGTCGCCGACATTGTAGCGGGCAAAACTATAGGCCGCGAGCGACCCCGTGACGACGACGATGATCGTCGAAGCGACGGAGATGAACAGCGTGTTCTTGATGTAGAACAGGAAGTTCTTGTCGTAGATCGCGTGCGTGTAGTTTTCGAGCGTCGGGGTGAACAGGAAGCGCGGCGGCGACACCATGACCGCATCGGCGGGCTTGAACGAGGTGATGATCATCCAGGCGATCGGAAAGACGATGAAGCCGAGCACGAGCACGATCAGGCCGTAGCGGAGCGCTTCCTTGGCGAAACTTGATTCACGTTGCAGCATGGCGCTCTCCTCAGCCTTCCGATGCACGGGACGAAAATTGGGTGAGCAGCGGGCGCAGCGCGAAGAGGCTTGCGACCAGCATGGCGTAGAGGAAGAAGATCGCCATGGTGGATGCATAGTCCATCCGGAACAGCTTCAGGCCCGTACGGTAGAGATAGAAGGTCATGGTTTCGGTCACCGTGCCCGGTCCGCCGCGCGTGAGCACCGCCACCGCGTCGTACAGCCGGACGCTGTCGATGGTGCGCAGCACGAGGACGAGGAAGAGCACCGGCTTCAGCATTGGAAAGGTCAGGGTGCGAAGCACCCGGAAGGTGCTGGCGCCATCGAGTTCGGCGGCTTCGAAAGGCTCCTTGGGCAGGGCCTGGAGACCGGCGAGCGCGATCAGCGCGACGAAAGGGGTCCATTGCCAGACATCGAACAGGATGACGGACCAGAGCGCGATCGTATAGTCGCCGAGCCAGTTGGGCTCCGGCAGCCCGACGAGACCAAGGAAGTAGTTAATCAGTCCGAACTGCGTGTCGTAGAGATAGCGCCAGAAAAGGCCCGTCACCGCGGCCGAGGTGGCAAGCGGCAGGATCATCAGGCTGCGGATAACGCCCTTGCCGGCCGTGGCGCCGTGAATCAGGAAGGCGATGGCGATGCCGAGCACCATTTCGAGGGTGACGGCCGTCAGCGTGAACTTGAGCGTAACCCAGACGGAGCTCCAGAAGGCCCTGTCGTGCAGCACCGCCCGGTAG
Organism: Sinorhizobium sp. M4_45; assembly: GCF_002885915.1. Taxonomy (NCBI): domain Bacteria; kingdom Pseudomonadati; phylum Pseudomonadota; class Alphaproteobacteria; order Hyphomicrobiales; family Rhizobiaceae; genus Sinorhizobium; species Sinorhizobium sp. M4_45. Next base: position 54,742 of record NZ_NWVE01000001.1, on the reverse strand, counting down.
TTGTCGAGACCGACGAAATCTCCGATCCGGCCGCGCGTCAGGTCGGCGAAACGAAAGGACACGTCCAGCGCATAGGCGAGCGGCAGCAGGGCGAAGACAAGAATGACCAACATCGCAGGCACGACGAGAAGGATCGAAAACCAGCGATCGGACATGGCAGTCGGGCTGGCCACTCCCCTTTCCCGTGACGCCGGCACGGATAGCGACTGCGACATCAAACTCCTCCAGAAGGTTGCGCGGGGTCGTCCGCGCCTTTCGATCGATCCGCATGGTGGGCAGGCGCCCACCATGCATTGCGTTGAGGGATGCCTCCGATCACTTGCCGATCGGGCACGGGCCGCCGCAAATCTTCTCGACTTCGCCGGCAAGCTGTTCGGCGGCCTGGCGGGCCGAGATCTGGCCGGCAGCGGCCGATTGCAGCGGGATCTGCATCGTGTTGTAGATCTTCGCGCCGAACGGCGTGTCGAACAGGTTCGAGCGGAAGCCCTTCATCGACTCGAAGATTTCCAGGAGCGTTGCGAAATGGCCGGTCTTCGCGCGGCTCTCCGGTGCGGCGAAGGCCGGATCGGAAAGAACGCTCATCAGCGTGGAGGTCCCGCCAGCCTTGGCGAACTCCATCTGCGCATCATGTCCGCCGATATAGGCGACGAAATCCATCGCCTCCTTCGGGTGGGCGGATGATGCGGAAACCGCCAGCAGGAAACCGCCGATATAGGCTTTCTTCTCCGGCGCCTCGGCGACGCCCATCTGGGCTCCCGGTACTTTTTCGGTCTGCACCGCATTCGGCCACTGATCGAGGAAGAAGGAATAGGTCTGCGCGATCTGCCCGTCCTTCATCTGGTTCATGACCCCGTCATAGGTGACGGTAAGCGCGGCCGGCGGCGCGTATTTGACCAGTTCAAGATAGTCGTTCATCGCCTTTTCGACGGCATCGACCGGTACCTTGCCTTCGTCCGTCAACCAGTCGGCGCCCTGGGACCAGAGCACGCCGGACATTTCGTCCTGGATCTCCGGGAAGGGACCAGCCATCAGGCCGACGCCGTAAAAGTCCTTGGTGAGCTTTTCCCCTTTCAGCGTCTCGCCAGCCTTGCGCGTGAAGAACTCGGCGATGTCGCGGTGCTGCGCCCAGGTGGTCGGCACGGCGAGGTCGTAGTTGAAGCGCTTCTTGAAGGCTTCCTTTTCGGTCGGGTCGTCGAACAGGTCGGCGCGATAGATGTAACCGGCCGTGTAGGTGTAGTAAGGCAGGCCCCAGACATCGCCCTTGTACTGCGTCGTCAGCGCTGCGAGCGTCGGCGCGACATCGTCGAGTTGCTCCTTCTTGTCCGCGAAATATTCGGTCATCGGCAGAATGAAGCCGTTTTCGGCGAATTCCGCCTTTTCGGAGGTTTCGAGGGTCACGACGTCATAGGCACCCGTCTGGCCGACCATTTCGATGACCTGCTTGTTGTAGAGCTGCGAGTTGTCGATGTTGACGACATTGACCTTCACGCAGTGGCCCGCCTCGAAGCCCGACACCAGCTTCGCCATGGCATCCGTGTAGAAGCCCGCGATCGTGGACCATGTGATCGGCACGCGATCCGCATCCGCGCATTCCTGCGCCATGGCGGCCGGCGCCGTCGAGGTCAACAGCGCTGCGGCCAGCAATCCCTGCTTCAGCATCGTTTTCATTCTATTCCTCCCCAGTTGGTGGCCGGAGGCTCCCTGCCCCGGCACGTGTTGGCTATGAAACTAACTCCCCTCGGAGTTTCCGGCCGGTTCGGCCGGATCCCGCAGCAGACCAAGAAAGGCCGCGGTATCGGGATCGATCGGGATGCCGGTCTGCGCACGCGCGGCTTCGACACGCCATTCGCGGTCGCCAGGCGCCAGCACTTCGCCCCCCTCCTGCGCGGGCGCGGCCCGCAGCGCTTCCAGATAAGCAGCCATGCCCCTGTTGAAGACGTCGCGTCCGCCAAATCGGTCCGGATCGATGGCAAGCAGGAAATGACCCATTCCGCGCGGGGTCGAATAATCATCCGTTCCGACCATGGGCATGAGATCGTGATCGAGGGTCATGCCCTGCAGGATGGCCGACAGCAGCGTCGCGACGCCGGCAAGAGCTGCACCCTTGAAGGAAAAATCCACACCGCCGAGCGGCAGAAGCGTCCTGCCATCGGAAGGCTCCACGGTCGGGCGGCCCGCCTCGTCGACCGCGACCCCCGCCGGCAAAGACACTCCGAGGGACTTGTAGAGGAGCAGCCGGTTCAGCGGGATAGACGAGGTTGCCATGTCGAGCAGCCAAGGCCGCGCGCCGCCGCTCGGCGCGGCAAATGCCAGGGGGTTGGTGCCGTGGAAGGCCTCGCGACCCTGAAACGGCGCCACGACCCTGTCTGAATTGGTGGTGGCAAAGCCGATCATGCCCGCCTCGGCGGCCACCCGTGCATAGGCGCCGGCCGCGCCGAAATGCGAGGAACGGATGACTCCCACCGCGCCGATGCCGCTTTCGCGCGCCAGTTCGATGGCCTGATCCATGGCGACATAGGCCGCGTGATGGCCGAGCGCGTTGTCGCCATCCACGACGGCCGTGGCGGCCGCGGTCCGGCGGACCGTCATGCTCGGCGTGCCGTTGACCCGGCCGCCGCGCAGCACGCGGTCATAATGAACCACCAGCCGCACGCCGTGACTGTCCACCCCGATGCGCGAGGCGTGCATCATCGCCCGCACCGCTGCAGCGGCCGAGTCCTGCGCAGCGCCGGCCTGGCGCAAGGCGTTCTCGACTCGCGCTTCGAGCAAATCAGGGGCAACTAGTGTCTGGACGGACATGTCAAGCCTACCTGGAGATTGCGGGCGACGGGGCCTCCTCGTTCGAAGACCATGTGTGCCTTGCCGAGCTGGTCGCGAGCAGTGACGACGACGCCGCAATCGACCTCATGGGACGGCGCATCGCGTCGACGCGAGAGCACTATCCGGCTGCGGCGAAGGCGCGCGACGCTGAAGGGGTGACGGCGACCAAGGGACGACGCCGGGCAACCCGTCGCTGAGCTCCCACCCTTCCAGCGGTCCGGCCGGAAACGGCGTTGAAGCAGCACGCCCATGCAATAGCCCTCCTGTAGCTTAGCTACATTTAACCGGGACAGCGCCAGGGATAAATTAACTCGTCCCCCCGCGTAATCCGGCAATTCCACCTCTGATAGTTAGATTTTCGGATTGACACTCGATTGTCAAGGTAATTAAACTACATTTTTAGAGGCGCCGGGATGCGCATAGCCAGGGAGGGGAGAAGTGTACGCTGAGCTTTTCAGACTGAATGGGCGCGCCGCTTTCATTACTGGCGGAAGTCGCGGCATCGGCTTCGCCTGCGCCGAGGCTCTTGGCGAAGCCGGTGCGCGCGTGGCCATTTCCGCCCGATCGCGCGACGAAGGCGAAAAGGCTGTCCGACAATTGAAGCAGAAGGGGATCGAGGCGATCTACCTGCCCGCTGACATTTCCAACGAGGGCGCCGCGCAGCAGGTCGTCAGGCAGGCAGCAGCAGAGTTGGGCGGGCTCGACATCCTCGTGAACAATGCCGGGATCGCGCGCCATTGCGACAGCCTGAAACTCGAGCCGGAAACCTGGAACGAGGTGATCAACACCAATCTGACCGGCCTTTTCTGGTGCTGTCGCGCGGCTATCGAGACGATGGCGGCGGCCGGCCGCGGTTCGATCGTCAACATCGGATCGATCTCGGGTTACATAAGCAACCTGCCGCAGAACCAGGTCGCCTACAACGCCAGCAAGGCAGGCGTACACATGTTGACGAAGTCGCTCGCGGGCGAATTCGCCAAGAGCAACATCCGCATCAACGCCGTCGCCCCCGGCTATATCGAGACAGCGATGACGCAGGGTGGCCTGGATGATCCCGTATGGTCGAAAATCTGGCTCGGCATGACGCCGCTGGGCCGCGCGGGCAAGGCCAGCGAAGTGGCGGCAGCGGTGCTGTTCCTGGCTTCGGACGCCGCCAGCTACATCACCGGCTCGGTGCTCACCATCGACGGTGGCTACACCATCCACTGACCTACACATCACCATGCAGCGATAGGAGCAATTGAATGGCACGGGCATTCGGCGGTCCGAACAAATACATCCAGCGCGCGGGCGAGATCGACAAGCTGGCGACCTATCTGGCGCCGCTCGGCAAACGCGCGCTCGTCCTGATCGACCGCGTGCTGTTCGACGCACTCAGCGAACGCATCGGCAAAAGCTGCGGCGACTCGCTCGACATCCGCTTCGAGCGGTTCGGCGGAGAGTGCTGCACCTCCGAGATCGAGCGCGTCCGGCAGGTCGCAATCGATCATGGCAGCGATATTCTCGTGGGCGTGGGCGGGGGCAAGACGGCCGACACAGCCAAGATCGTCGCCATCGACACTGGAGCGCGCATCGTCATCGCACCGACCATCGCCTCGACCGACGCGCCCTGCAGTGCGATTGCCGTGCGCTACACCGAACATGGGGTCTACGAGGAGGCACTCCGCCTGCCCCGCAACCCGGACGTCGTCGTCGTCGATTCCGCCCTGGTTGCAGCCGCACCGGCACGCTTTCTCGTCGCGGGGATCGGCGATGCGCTTTCGACCTGGTTCGAGGCTCGCTCCAACATCGAGTCGCGCACGGACAATTATGTGGCCGGCGGCTTCCCCGCTACCGAAGCCGGGATGGCAATCGCCCGGCATTGCCAGGATGTGCTGATACGCGATGCCGTCAAGGCGAAGATCGCCGTCGAGGCAGGCCTGCTGACGCAGGCGGTCGAAAACATCATCGAGGCCAACACGCTGCTATCCGGCCTCGGTTTCGAGAATTGCGGCTGCTCGGCCGCGCATGGCATCCATGACGGCCTGACAGTGCTGGAGGAGGTGCACGGTTATTTCCACGGCGAGAAGGTCGCCTTCGGCACGCTTTGCCTGCTGATGCTGGAAAACCGCGACCGATCCGAGATCGAGACGATGATACGCTTCTGCCGCAGCGTCGGACTGCCGACCAAATTGGCGGACCTCGGCGTCGTCGATGACGTGCCCGCCAAGATCGGGCGCGTGGCGGAAGCCGCCTGCCGGCCCGGCAACATCATCTATGCGACGCCGGTCACCATCACCGTAGCGGCCGTGCGCGACGCGATCCTGGCGCTCGACGCTTTTTCACGCAGCATCCACTGACCGACGGGAGGCAAACCATGACCGGCAGAAAGCCGCTCGTCATGATCACCGGCGCAAGCGCCGGCATCGGACAGGAAACCGCGCGCGTCTTCTCGGCCGCCGGTTATCCCCTGCTCCTGATCGCCCGCCGATCCGAACTGATCGAGGCGATGGCGCTTCCGAACATGCTCGCGGTCGCCGCCGACGTCCGTGACTATGATGCGCTCGCAAGCGCGATCCGGCAGGGTGAGGCGCAGTTCGGCCCGGTCGACTGCCTCATCAACAATGCCGGTATCTCCCGTCTCGCCCGGCTCGACGAGCAGGACCCAGCGCAATGGCGCGATCTCGTCGATATCAACTGCCTCGGCGTTCTCAACGGCATGCACGCGGTCGCTCCCGGCATGAAGGAGCGGCGCCACGGCACCATCATCAACGTCTCCTCCATCGCAGGCCGCAAGGTCTATCCGCACCATGACGTCTATGGCGGCACCAAGCATTTCGTACATGCCGTCAGCGAAGGAATGCGCCAGACCATGTCGTCTCATCGCGTCCGCGTCATGGTCATCTCGCCCGGCGTTGCGAAGTCGGAGATCGACAAGACCATCACCCACCAGAACGCCTACGACTTCTGGGACAGCGGCCGCAAGCAGCTCGACGGCGGGCTGGATGCCAACGACATCGCGCGGACCATGCTCTTTGCCTACGAGCTGCCGCAGGACGTCAATCTCCAGGAGATGACGATCACCCACACAGGCCAGGAATTCTGACATGACGGAAGTCCCCTCCTTCGACGACCTGCTTGATTTCAGCGGCAAGACCGTCGTGGTCACGGGCGCCGCCACCGGCATCGGCAGGGCAGTTGCCGAAGCTTTCGCCGCGAAGAAGGCGCGCGTCGCGCTTCTGGATCGCGACGCCGCCGTTTCGGATGTGGCCGTTTCGCTCGGCACCGGCCACATCGCCCATGTGGCGGACGTGACGGACGAGCAGGGAGTCGAGCGCGCCGTCAAGTCGGTGACCGAAGCCTTCGGCCGGATCGACATTCTGATCAACAATGCCGGCATCGGGCCGCTTGCCCCTGCGGAAAGCTATCCGACGGTCGAATGGGACCGTACGCTCGCCGTCAATCTCAAGGGTGCCTTCCTCATGGCGCGCGCCATCGCCCCCGGCATGCTGGAGCGGGGGTCGGGCCGCATCGTCAACATGGCCTCCCAGGCGGCGGTCATCGGCATCGAGGGCCATGTTGCCTACTGCGCCAGCAAGGCGGGCATCATCGGCATGACGAACTGCATGGCGCTGGAATGGGGTCCACGCGGCGTGACCGTCAACGCCGTCTCGCCGACAGTGGTCGAAACGGAGCTCGGGCTAACCGGCTGGGCTGGAGAGAAAGGCGAGCGCGCCCGCGCCGCCATCCCGACGCGGCGCTTCGCCAAGCCATGGGAGATCGCCGCATCGGTACTCTACCTCGCCAGCGGCGCGGCCGCGACGGTCAACGGCGCGAACCTCATGATCGACGGCGGTTACACGATCGCCTGAACCAAGAACGAGACATACGAGGAATTACTTTGACAAAGCTATTTGAGCCCGCAGGGTGCCAGGTCGATCTGCGGACCGGTGCCATGAGCGATGCAACGGGCGCCTATCAGAAACGCTTCCGCGATCTCGCCGGTCTTTATGCCGACGAGGCGGCATTCTCTGCCATGCAGGAAACCTGGAACGATACGGTCGTCTACGAGGTCTCGGAATTCCGCCCCAACGAACGCACCGGCGACCTCATTTTCGGTATCACCCGCATGCTGCCGGGCAAGGTGGGCGAAGAGTATTTCGTCACCCGCGGCCACATTCACAAGCAGTCGGACCGGCCGGAAATCTACTACGGCCAGAAGGGTCGCGGCCTCATGCTCCTGGAATCTCCGGAGGGCGAGGTCCGCGTCGTGCCCATCGACGCGCAGACGGTCTGCTACGTGCCGCCGTACTGGATCCACCGTTCGGTGAATATCGGCGGCGACGAGCTCGTGATGCTCTTCTGCTACCCTGCCGACTCCGGCCAGGACTACGACTGCATCGCCAAGGCGGGCGGCATGCGTGCGCGCATCATCGATGACGGCAGGGGCGGCTGGAAGCAGGTCGACAATCCCAATTGGCGGATGCGCGACGCGGCGACGGTCGCCGCGCTCTATGGCCGCGAAAAGAAGGAGAAAACCGCATGATTGCCCCGTTCGACAAAGCCGCAACCCTCGGCGTCGTTCCGGTCATCGCGATCGAGCGCTCCTCCGACGCCGTCGCGCTGGCCGATGCGCTTCTCGAAGGCGGCTTGCCGCTTGCCGAAATCACCTTCCGCACCGAAGCAGCCGCCGAGGTGATCGCGATCATGGCCGAGAAGCGCCCGGAACTGCTGGTCGGCGCCGGGACGATCCTGACGCCGGATGCTTTGCGCGCAGCGATCAGTGCGGGTGCGCGCTTCGGCCTCGCGCCCGGTTTCGACGCCGAGATCGTCGCGGCCGCCAAGACCAAGGATTTTCCGTTCGCTCCAGGCATCATGACGCCCTCCGACCTGACGGCCGTATCCCGCAACGGCCTGAAGCTCGCCAAATTCTTTCCGGCCAAGGCGGCCGGGGGCCCGTCGATGCTGGAGGCGATCAGTGCTCCCTTCGCCCATCTCGGCACCCGCTTCGTGCCGACCGGCGGCGTCAGCCTCGACAACATGCATGAATGGCTGAAGCTTGGCGCGGTGGCCGCCGTCGGCGGCACCTGGATCGCCACCAAGGCTGACATCGGCGAAGGTCGTTGGGCCGACATCACGGCAAAGGCGCGCGCGGCAGTCGCACGGGCGAAGGAAATACGCGAGGTGACCCGATGAGCCGCTACCAGCCCGCGACCCAGCCAACTTTCTATTTCATCGGGGTGACGACGGCGAAGAGCTCGATCATGCGGGTCTTCCCCGCCTGGGCGCGTCACCTCGGCCTGAAGGACGCGGTCCTGAAAGGTATCGATTTTCCGCTTCATGCCGATCCGGCGGCCTACCGCGAGGCCGTTTCCTTCATCAAATCGGACCCGCTGTCGCTCGGCGCGCTGGTCACGACCCACAAGATCGACCTGTTCAATGCGGCACGTGATCTCTTCGACGTGATCGATCCGCATGCACTGCTGATGCACGAGACGAGCTGCCTGTCCAAACGCGGCGGCAAGCTCGTCTGCCACGCCAAGGATCCCATCTCATCGGGTCTCGCCATCGACGGCTTCTTGCCGACCGGCCATTTCGCCGAAACCGGCGCGGAAGTTCTGTCGATGGGAGCCGGCGGTTCGACCATCGCCATCACCTGGCATCTCATGCAGGAAAAGCGCGGGGACGATTTACCCTCCCGCATCGTCGTGACCAATCGGTCGCGCCCCCGCCTCGAGGAATTGAAGCGGATTCACGAGGCAATGGGCGCCCGCGTGAAGGTCGATTATGTCCTGGCCGACAGGCCGGAGCTGAACGATGCGGCCATGGCCTCGCTGAAGCCCGGTTCCATGGTGATCAACGCGACCGGTCTGGGCAAGGACGCGCCGGGTTCGCCGATCACCGATGCCGGCCTTTTCCCCGAGCGTGCCGTCGCCTGGGACCTCAACTATCGCGGCGACCTCGTCTTTCTCGATCAGGCGCGACGGCAGCAGGCCGCGCGCGGGCTGCAGGTGGAGGACGGATGGACCTATTTCCTGCACGGCTGGACTCAGGTCATCGCGGAAGTGTTCGATATCGTCATTCCGGCCTCCGGGCCGACCTTCGACGAGATTTCGCGGATCGCCATCGAGGCGGCAAAGGGGTGACGCCGTGAAGCGCATTCTCGTGACACCCCGTTCGCTCTCTCTCGCCCCGCCGCCGGAACTCGAGCCGCTTCGGCAGGCTGGATTCGAGCTCGTATTCTCCACGCCGGGCCGTATGCCGGACGAGGCCGAACTGATCGATCTCGTGCCGGGCTGTGTCGGCTGGCTGGCGGGCGTCGAGCCCGTTTCCGGCAAGGTCATCGCCGCAGCAGACAGTCTGCGGGCGATCAGCCGCAACGGCACCGGCATCGACAATCTGCCGCTCTCCCTGCTTGAGGGACGGGGCATCCGCGTCCTCAAGGCCGAGGGCGCCAACGCAGTCGGCGTGGCGGAACTTGCGGTCGGGCTTATCCTTGCCACCCTGCGTCACATTCCAACCGAAACGGCCGGCATCCGCGCCGGCGGCTGGCCCCGCTCGCGCGGCAAGGAAATCGCGGAACGCAGCGTCGGGATTATCGGTTGCGGCGCAATCGGAAAGCGCGTCGCACGCGCCGTCTCGGCGATGCGGGCCAGCGTCATCGCCCATGATCCGTTCCGTCCGAATGTCGAAGTGTATGGCCCGTTCAAATGGGGGAGCCTCGACGAGGTCTTCGCGGAGGCGGACATCGTCTCACTGCACTGCCCGGCCCCGGCCGATGGCCGGCCGATCGTCGATGCGGCGCGTCTGGCGGCAGTGCCCCCGCACGCCATCCTGATCAATACCGCGCGCGCGACACTGGTGGACGAGGAGGCGGTGCGCGCCGCACTCGACGAGGGCCGGCTGCAGGCCTATGCGACCGATGTCTTCGTCGAGGAACCGCCGGCGGCCGGCTCCCTTGCCAGCCATCCGCGCGTCATCGCCACCAGCCATATCGGCGGCTTGACCGACGAGAGCGTCAGCAAGGCGACCGCGATTGCGGTGGCCAACCTTCTCTCGGCCCTGGAGGAGGAGAGCGCATGATGTCGCTGTCGCCCGTGCCCTTTTCGGGTTCGCTTACCGAGCGGCTCGCCGTGCCGCCGGCCGACGGCATCCGCTTCTACTGGCTCGGGCAGGCCGGTTTCGTGATCGCGACGAACCGTTTCCGCATCGTCATCGACCCCTATCTCTCCGACAGCCTCGCGGAAAAATACCGCGGCCAGCGCTTCGAGCACGACCGCATGATGACGGCCCCGGTCGCGCCGTCCGGGCTCGGCCCGGTCGACCTCGTGCTCGTGACCCATCAGCATACCGACCACATGGATCCGCAGACCCTCATGCTGATCGCCGCGGCCAACCCGGACTGCCGCTTCGTCGTGCCCCGCGCCGCGCTGGCTGCCGCGCAGGAGCGTATCGGCGTCGGGCCGGAACGGCTTATCGCAGTCGACGCGGGCGAGCGCATCGAACCTCTTGCCGGTCTCGGCGTCACCGCAATCCGCGCCGCACATGAAACACTCGAACGCACCCCCGAGGGCTGGCACAGGTTCCTCGGTTATGTGATCGCGGCCGAGGGTGCACGCCTCTACCATGCCGGTGACACGATCCCTTACGAGGGACTCGTCGAGGAGGTGTCGCCCCTCCGGGTCGACCTGGCGCTCCTGCCGGTCAACGGCCGCCGCGCCGAACTTACGCAGGCCGGCATTGCCGGCAACCTGACGCTGGACGAAGCATGCCTGCTGGCGGAGCGGATCGGCGCATCCGACATGATCGCCCATCACTACGGCATGTTCGCCTTCAATACCGAAGACCCCCGGGTGATCGACGCCAAATCGGCGGCCGCCGATTGCAGGGTACGGCTCCATCGGGCAAAGCTGTCGGTCGAATACCGACTGTCCAAGTAACCGGGGATCTCCATGTCGACCAATGCGCTCCAGCCCAAAACGATCGGCGGCAACAACAACATACTCGAAGTCATCAGGCTGAAGCGCGCGGACTTGCGCAAGTCGGACCGCAAGGTCGCCGAACTCGTTCTGGCCGATCCGAAGCGCGTCATCAATGCGACCATCGCCGAGGCGGCGGAATGGGCGGAGGTGAGCCAGCCGACGGTGATCCGTTTCTGCACCTCGATCGGCTGCACGGGATACCAGGACTTCAAGCTCCGCCTCGCCCAGAGTCTCGCGCTCGGCATGTCCGCGACCCACTCGGTCATCGACGCCGGCGACAATCCGGCCAAGGTATCGGAGAAGATCTTCGACTATACGATCACCAGCCTCGACTGGGTGCGCAATCATCTCGACCCGGTCCAGGTCGACCGAGCCGTCGACGCGCTTGCCAAGGCCAACCGCATCGAGTTCTTCGGCTTCGGCGCATCGGGCATCGTCGCACGCGACGCCCAGCAGAAGTTTCCCCTCTTCGGAGTCCCCTGCGGCGCGGAAACAGACGCCCACCAGCAGATCATGGTCGTTTCCATGCTGAAGCCCGGCGACGTCGCGGTCGTCATCTCCAATACCGGCGCGACGCTGGCGATCATCGAAACCGCGCGCCGGGCGCGCGAGAGCGGCTGTCTGGTCATCGGCATCGTCGGGTCGGACGGCCCGCTTGTCGAATTCTGCGATATCGTGCTGATGGTCGAGACGCTGGAAAACACCAACATCTACACGCCGACGATCTCCCGCATCGCCGCGCTGACGGTCGTCGACATCCTGTCCACCAGCGTCGCACTGCGCCGGGGCACCGAGCATGTCGATCTTTTCACCGGCATGAAGCGCAATCTTCGTTACCTACGCACCAGCACAGAGACATAGAGATGAACGACACCCGCCGCCAGCCGCCGGCCTCCCTCGCCCCCCGCGATCTCGCCGCCTTGATCGATATCAGCGCCGTTCAGGCCTTCCACACGGAAGCGGACGTGCGGGAACTGGCGGAAATCGCGGTTGCGGAAGGGTTCATCGCTGCGCATGCCCTGCCGAATTTCGTGCCGCTGTTGCGAAGCCTCGTCCCCTCGGGCGGCCTGACGCTTGTCGGCGGTCCGGTGGGCTTTCCCTCGGGCGGCCACAGCACCCGAACCAAGACCGCCGAGGCTGTGGAGCTTGCCGGGAACGGCGCGCAGGAACTCGACATGATGATCAATGTCGGCCGCCTCAAATCCGGCGACTTCGGCTATGTCCGCAACGAGATACGCGCCGTCGCAGAGGCCATTGCCCCGGTGCCGCTCAAGGTCATTCTGGAGCTCGCCCATCTGACGGACGAGGAGATCCGGGCCGCTTCGGCGATCGTAGCCGAAAGCGGAGCCGCCTTCGTGAAGACCGGCACCGGCTGGACGCCGACCGCCACGACGCTGGAAAAGCTGAAACTCATCGTCGAAAGCGTTGAGGGCGCGGTGGAGATCAAGGCCTCCGGCGGCATCCGTTCGCTCGATGCCATCGCCGGCATGATGCGTCTGGGGGTTACCCGATTCGGCATCAATACGCAGGTCGCCGTCGACCTCGTGCGCCAGTGCGCCGCCCTGCCCGGCGGCCGCCTCGACATTGCCGGTAAGGCGGGCTGACGCCATGAGCGACACCGTTGCGGCATTCGACCTCGGAACCGGCGGCGTCAAGGCCGCGATATTCCGTCCGGACGGGATCTGCATTGCGGAAGAGGTGGTTTCCTACAGAACGTTCTACCCCTCGTCCTCCTGTCACGAGCAGCGTCCCGAAGACTGGTGGGAGGCAATTTGCGCAAGCCTCCGGATTCTGTTCGAGAATGCCGCGGTCAAGGCCGGCGACATCCGTGCCATTGCCGTTTCCGGCCACAGCCTCGGCTGCCTTCCTCTCGATGAAAACGGCGCGCTGCTGCAGGAATTCGTACCGATCTGGTCCGACGGACGCGCCGTCGCGGAAGCGGAGGATTTCTTCACGCGCGTCGATCCGGACACCTGGTACCGGACGACCGGCAATGGTTTTCCGGCGCCCCTCTACACCGTGTTCAAGGCCATGTGGCTGCGCCGGAACGCACCCGACATCTTCGCGCGGGCACGGACGATCATCGGCACGAAGGACTACATCAACCTGCGGCTGACCGGCCGCATCGCCACCGATCCGTCCTATGCTTCGGGCACCGGCGTCTATGACCTCAAAGCGGGGCGCTATGCCTGCGAACTTGTCGAAGCGGCGGGGCTGAGCCGGGACCTGTTCGCGCCCATCGTCGCCTCCACCGATGTCCTCGGCGAGGTCCTGCCCGACATTGCCGAACGGCTCGGTCTCTCCCCCGGGGTGAAAGTGGTCGCGGGGGGCGTCGACAACAGTTGCATGGCGCTTGGCGGCCGCACCTTTCTCGAGGGCGACGCCTATGCCTCGATGGGCTCGTCGAGCTGGATCACTGTTTCGGCTTCGGAGCCACTCCTCGACGATCGGGTGCGTCCCTTCGTGTTCGCCCATGTGGCGCCGGGCATGTTCATTTCGGCGACATCGATCTTTTCCTCGGGCACGAGCTTCAACTGGGTGACGGACACGCTGCTGCCGGACGTGAAGCATGCGGCCGAGGTTGCCGGAATGGACGTCCATGACGCGCTCTTCCGGCTCGCCGCCGAGGCTCCGGCCGGTGCGCGCGGCCTGATCTTCGTGCCGACGCTCGGCGGCGGCACGAGCTTCGAGGGCGGACCGGCAGTGCGCGGCGGCTTCGTCGGGCTGGACCTGCAGCACGGCCGTGCCGACATCCTGCGCGCGACGCTCGAGGGTGTGGCACTCGGGCTGCGGATCGCATTGGACGAGTTGCGCCGCATGACGGTCATCGGCCCGGAAATGATCATTGTCGGTGGCGGCGCGCGCAGCGCCTTCTGGCGGCAGGTCTTCGCCGACGTCTTCGACTGCACGATCGTCAAGACGCGGGTCGATCAGCAGGCGGCGGCACTCGGTGCTGCGGCGTTGGCCTTCGTCGGCATGGGGCTGTGGGAGGACTTCCTGCCGATCCGCGCACTGCACGTTCCGGAAGGACGCAGCGAACCCGCGCCGGATGCACGCACGGTCTACCGGGCCGCGCTTGCTGCCTATCGCCTCGCGGCCGAGCAGCAACACGAACTGTCCGGCGCACTTGCCGCATTGAGGGAGGCCGCAACATGATCGGAGAACTCTTTCTAGCGATCGACGTCGGTACCGGGAGCGTGCGGGCGGCGCTCATCGACACCAGCGGCAAGATCGTCGAAATCGCCGCGCGCGAGCACGACCAGATCGTGCCGCAGTTCGGCTGGGCAGAGCAGCGACCGCTCGACTGGTGGGAGGGGGCCTGCATCGCCATCCGAACCGTACTCGACAAGGCGGAAGGCGCGCGCGAGCGCATCTCCATCGTCGCCGTATGCGGCCAGATGCACGGTCTCGTGCTCATCGACGATGCCGGGCAATTGACGCGCGATACCGCACCGCTCTGGAACGACAAGCGCACACTGAACCTCGTGCGCCGTTTCGAGGCGGAGAACGAGCCCGGCAGCTATCTCGCCGAAAGCGGCAACACGCCGACGCCGGCCTGGCCGGGCTTCAAGCTGCAATGGGTGCGCGATGCCGACCCCGAGGCCTATCGGCGCAGCGCCGTCGCCATGATGCCCAAGGATTACATCAACTTCCGGCTGACCGGCGAGATCGCCATGGATACCGGCGACGCCTCCTGCAGCTTTCTGATGAACCCCGCAACGCTCGCCTGGTCGCCGGCGATGATCGAGCGAATGGGGCTTGATGCCCGGCTGCTTCCGCCCATCCGCAACCCCCTGGAAATCATCGGCCGCGTCACGGACCAGGCCGCGCTCGCGACAGGACTCAACGCCGGCACGCCCGTCATGGTGGGCGGAGCGGACTATCCGGTGGCGCTGCTCGGCTCGGGGGTCTGCCGGCCCGGCCTCGGATCGGACAGCACGGGCACCGGTGCCATCGTCACGATGATCGCCGACAAGCCCTTGCTGGATCCGGAGATTTCCAACGTCGCCACCATCGAAGGCAACTGGGCGCCCTTCGTGCTTCTCGAAACCGGCGGCGACGGCATGCGCTGGGCGCGGCGCGCCTTCCATGACGGCGCGCTGAGCTACGGCGACATCGTCGCGCGCGCCGAGAAGGCGCCGGCCGGCTGCGAGGCACTGCTGTTCATGCCGTTTCTCACCGGCGAACGCCTCGGTCAGCATCGCAATGCGCGGGCACAGTTCTTCGGCCTCGGCGCCGGACACGGCATGGAGCACCTGCACCGGGCCATCCTGGAAGGGATCGCCTTCGCCATGGCCCGCCATATCCGTATCATGGAGCACAGCTCGGGCAAGCGCCTGGAGCGCATGATAGCGGCGGGCGGCGGTGCCCGCACGAAGCTCTGGCTCAAGATCAAGGCAAGCGTCTTCGACACACCGGTGATGGTGCCGCAAGAGCCAGAATGCGGCCTCATGGGCTGCGCGGCCATGGCCGCGACCGCGACAGGCCGCTTTTCCCGGCCGGACGACGCGGCGGACGCCTATGTGCGTTATGCGGAAGAAATCGCGCCGGACCCCGCATGGGTCGAGGTCTACAGCCATGTCCAGCCGGTTTTCGAGCGGCTCTATCATCACAGCATGGCGCTTTATGACGACATGGATGCGCTTGCCGCCCGGATCCATCCGGCCGGCACGCGGACCTGAAGAACGACTATCATGCCTGAGGAGGAATTCATGAAAGACATCGTCGATACGTTTCGTCCGGACCTTTTTGCCGGCAAGGACATTCTCGTCACCGGCGGTTCGTCCGGCATCGGCCTTGCCATTGCACAGGGCTTTGCCCGGCTTGGCGGCTCGGTCATCGCACTCGGCAGTTCGGAAACCAAGCTCAAGGCTGCCGCGGCCGATCCCCAAAACGAGGCAATCCGCTTCGAGCGTGTCGACGTGCGCGACCCGGCAGCGATCAACGCCTTCGCCAGGACGCTGAGCAAGCTCGACGTTCTGGTCAACGGCGCAGGCATTGCCCGGCCCGAGTCGGAATTCGAGGACGCCACCTACATGGAGGTGATGGACGTCAACCTGAATAGCCAGATGCGCTTTGCCATGGCCGTCCTGCCGCTCCTGAAGGCCTCGCGCGGTGTCATTCTCAACACGGCCTCGATGCTGAGCTATGTCAGCGATCCGCTCGTGCCGGCCTATGGCGCCAGCAAGTCGGGCGTGCTCGGCCTCACACGCCATCTTGCCCACGCCTTCGGCCCCGACGGCATCCGCGTCAACGCCATCTCCCCCGGCTACCACAAGACCGACATGACGAAGGGTCTTTGGACCGACCCGGTGCCGGCGGAGAAGATCGCCCAGCGTTCGGCGCTCAAGCGCTGGGGCACCGTGGACGACCTGGTCGGAACCGCCCTCTTCCTCGCCTCGCCGGCCGCGGAATTCATCACCGGCGCGGACTTGCCAGTCGATGGCGGCTTCGTGGTCGGCGGCTTCTAGATCAAGGTGAACCAGCGTTGGGCGGGGCACGTCGCCTCGCCCGCTTTGCGGGGCCTAACGGCGCGACCGGGCGGTGACGAACTGTATGAGCATTGCCAGGATGATGATCAGTCCGAGATAGACGTTCTGGTGATAGCCCGGCACGCCGGCGAGGTTCATGATGTTGGTGATGATACCGAGGATCAGCGCGCCGAGCAGCGTGTTGAACATGCCGCCGCGCCCGCCCATGAGGCTCGCGCCGCCGATGACGACCGCCGCGATGACATCGAGCTCCGCACCGACACCGACCTGAGGCGTGCCGATGCCCGTCCGGCCCGCGGCGACGATGCCCGCGACCGCGGCGAGTGCGCCGCTGATGACATAGACCGACAGGACATAGCGCTCGACCGGCACGCCGGAGAGCCGCACGGCCTCCTCGTTCGAGCCGATCGCGGTGACGATGCGGCCGAAGCTCGTATAGAGCAGCACCACGCCCCCGATTGCATAGATGACCAGCATCAGGATCGCTGGCTGTGGAATACCGAAGAGAAAGCCGCTGCCGAAATCGACGAGCGACGCGCCGGGCGATCCCATGGTGATCGGGCGTCCCGCACTGATGATCAGCGAGATGCCGCGGGCGATCGCCATCATCGCCAGCGAGATGACGAAGGACGGCAACCGCATGTAGGCGACGAAGAAACCGGTGACCACGCCACAGGCGGCGCCGGTCAGAATGACCAGCAGGATCGCCATAGGCACGCCATAGCCCTGTGTTGCGACAAGGTGGGCGCAGAGCACCGATCCGACGGCGGCGATGGAGCCGACCGAAAGGTCGATGCCGCGCGTGAGCACGACGAAGAGCATGCCGACGGCCATGATGCCGGCGCCGGAGGCGACCTGGCGCACGACGTTCATCAGGTTGCGCTCCGTCAGGAACGCATCGGACCAGAAGGACGCGACGACCACCAGCACCAGGAAGATGCCGAACGTACCGTAGTGGCGGATCGCGTCCAGAACGCGCGGCGTAAACGACGAGGGCGCGGCGGCGCTTGCGGACGTAATGCTCATGGGCTTGTCTCATTCCTTTCCCGGGCCGACCGGGTCATTGCCAGCGTCAGCAATTGCTGCTCGGTGAACTGGCTTTCAGTGAGTTCGCCGACGATGGCCCCTTCCGCCATCACGAGAACGCGGTCGCAGATGCCGAACAGTTCCTGATGTTCGGACGAAATAACGAGGATTGCTTTCCCGGCTTTGGCGAGGTCGTTGATCAGATTGTAGATCTCGCCCTTCGCCCCGACGTCGACGCCGCGCGTCGGTTCGTCGAGGATGAGCAGGTCGCAATCGGCGTGGAACCATTTGGCAAGCGCCACTTTCTGCTGGTTGCCGCCCGAAAGACTCGAAACCGGCGCGTCGACGCTCGACGCCTTGAGCCGCATCTCGGCGCCAAGCGCCACGGCGACCTGCCGCTCCTTGCCTACGTCGAGGAAGCCGAGACGGGATATGCTGCGGATCTTGGCAAGCGTCGTGTTGATCCGGATCGGCGCATCGAGGATGACGCCCTGCTGCTTGCGGTCTTCCGGAACGAGGCCGATGCGGGCGCGCACGGCCTCGCGCGGTGAGGAGAGATGGAGCGGTTTGCCGTTGAGTTCTACAGTGCCCGAATCCATCTTGTCGGCACCGAAGACGAGGCGAGCGACTTCCGTACGGCCCGAACCGACGAGACCGCCGAGGCCGACGACTTCGCCGGCGCGAACCGAGAAACTGACGTCGCGGACCTTGCGGCCGCGCGCAACGTTGCGCACACGGACGATCACGTCACCCGGAACACGCCCGGCCTTGGATGGAAAAAGCGCGGACATCTGCCGCCCGACCATGCGTGCGATCACCGCGTCGACATCCGTTGCGGAGGTCTCCAGCGTTTCCACATGCGAGCCGTCCTTCATGACGGTGATACGGTCTGAAAGGTCGAAGACCTCGTTCAGACGGTGCGAGATGTAGACGACACCGGTACCACCCGCGCGCAACTCGCGGATGATCGCGAGCAGGCGCTCGGCATCGCTGTTGGCAAGCACCGCGGTCGGCTCGTCGAAGACGATGATGCGCGCCCGGTTGGAGAGCGCCTTGGCGATTTCCACGACCTGCTGGTGAGCGACTGTCAGGCGTCCGGCGTGCGTGGTGGGGTCGATGTCGAAGCCGAGACGTTCGAGGATTTCGCTGGCTGCCTTGCGCAGCCGGCGGTGATTGACGATGCGCGGCAGGCGTCCGAGAAAGATGTTTTCCGCGACCGTCAGGTCGGGCGCCAGCGCCAGTTCCTGATGGATCACCGAAATACCCCGGCCGGCGGCGTCCCGCGGGGCGGAGTGCTGCGTCGTCTCGCGGTGAATGCTGACGGTCCCGGAGGTCGGCTTCATTTCGCCGGCAAGCACGCGCATCAGAGTGGATTTTCCCGCGCCGTTCTCACCGACCAGCGCATGGACTTCGCCGGCCCTCAGGTCGAAGTCGACGCCCTTCAGGGCCTGTACTCCGCTAAAGTTCTTGCTGATGCCGGACAGTCTGACAAGTACGGTCATTGGCTCTCCAAGGGATGCACCGGAGGCCCAGTGCATCCCTTTCTTCATTGTCGATCAGAATACGGACTGCGGGTTGTAGTATTTGTCGACGTTGTCCGCGGAGATGACGTCGGCCGGTGTCAGGTGCAGCTTCGGAAAGTCGGCCGGAAGCTCGCCCTTGAAGGCCTTGTAGGCGATATCGAAGGCGGTGCGTCCGACGAGGTCCGGATCGTTTAGGCCGGTGGCGCCGTAGGTCCCTTCCTTGATCATCTCCAGCGCCTCGCGCTGTCCGTCGGCCGCGGCGGCAAACAGGATGCCATCGAGACCGGCAGCCTTCGCGGCCTGAACCGCGCCGAGGACCATGGAGTCGTTTTCGCCGACAACGAGGTTGGCGTCCGGATGCGCCTGGAACAGGTCTTCCGCAGCCTTCAGACCGCCGTCCGTCGCCCAGTCGCCCCAGCCCTGGCCCAGAACCTGGAGGTTGACCGCACCTTCGTTGACGAGCTGGCCTTCCACGATGCCCTTGATGACGCCCATGCGGCGATCGAGGCCGCCGGGATTGCCCTGGTTGCCGGACAGGAGGAGCATCTTGATCGGCGTGCCCTTCATCTTCTTGGCGATCCAGTCGCCGACGAGACGGCCGTTCTCGTCATTCGAGGAACGGACCTGGGTGACGACGTTGGCCTTCGGGTTCAGCGTGGAGTCCATCACGACGACCTTCACGCCGGCTTTGGTAGCGGCGTCGGCGACCGGAACGAGCGCCTCCTGGTCACGCGGGTTGAGGATCAGGATGTCGATTCCCTTGGCGATCATGTCTTCGACGTCGTTGATCTGCTTGGAAAAATCATTCTGGCTGTCCGCCGTCGTGATTTCGCAACCCTGGTCCTTGGCTGCCTTTTCAACCGCAGCGACCTGCGCCGCGAAGTAGGGCGCATTGAGCGAGGGCATGGTGAGGCCCACCTTGCACTCCTCGGCCATGGCAGCAGAGGTCAGGCCGAACAGGGCCACGGACCCTGCCAGAAGCGTCTTGATGCGGGACATTGTAACTCCTCCTTGTTGATTGCTATTCGTTCGTTCCGGCATCCGGCATGGATGCGATCACCAGAGCGTGTATCCTCCATCCGCAAGCACGATCGATCCGGTCATCAGGCTGGCCGCCCGGGAGGACAGGAAGAGGATCACGCTTGCGACCTCGTGGTCCTTGCCCATGCGCCCCATGGGCGTGGAATCGAGCCAGCGGTCGAGCATGGGCCTGTCGTTCTCGACGAGCGCGTTGAGCGGCGTTTCGATGTAGGTGGGCGCGACCGCGTTGACCCGCACGCCACGCGGCGCCCATTCGGCGGCGAGCGACTTGGTCAGGTGGTGTACGGCGGCCTTCGAGGCGTTGTAATGCGCCTGCGGCTGGGGCCGGTTGACGATGAAGCCGGACATGGAGCCGACATTGACGATCGATCCGCGACCGGCCGAAAGCATTTGCCGGCCGAAAGCGCGGCTGCACCAGTAGACGCCGTTCAGGTTGACGTCGATGACCTTGAGCCAGCGTTCGTCCTCCATGTCCTCGGCTGGAATATCACTGAGCGCGATGCCCGCATTGTTGACGAGGATGGAAGCGCCGCCTTTCGCGGTTAGTTCGTCCGCGATTGCCTGCATGCGGGCAGGATCGGTAACGTCGCCCTGGTGCACGGAAACGTCGTAGCCCTTCGCCAGAAGGATTGCATGGGCCTCTTCGAGGAGCGCCGGATCGCGTTCGATGATGGCAAGGCGCGCGCCTGCCTCGCCGAGCGCATCGGCGCTCGCGAGTCCTATGCCGCGTCCTCCTCCGGTGACGACCGCAAGTTCGCCGTCGAGCCTGAAGCGTTCGAGATGCACCCCTGTCCTCCCTCTGTGCATGTCGCAACCTGACCTAGGCGCGCGTTCGGGAGGCCGCGCAACTGCGCGGCCCTCGACTGCGAACCGTCGGTCTTCGATTTGCGGTGCGGGAGCTCGTCGCGCCCGGCACATGTTGCAGGCGGGCCGGCGGCCCGCCTTCCTCCCTGCCCTACTCCCCGTAAGGCAGCCACACGTTCTTCACCTGCGTGGCGCGGGCAAAAACGACCGACCCTCACCCCGCATAGGCGCGATCCGGCACGCACTCTGCGACAGCTTTACTGGGATTCACCTCTGCCACTCCCGTATTTGATGTCCCCGCACAATCTGTTATATCAGAAAGGCTTTTTATAATGTTGTCCGTACATCGTTACCGGAACGAGTTGTGAGTGTCAACGCCCCGTGCACCCCGTCTGGGCGCATTTACAGATGTCCGCTTGTCAGGTCATGGGTATGAGGGGCAGAGTTATCCGCCACGGTACGAAAGGCAGAGATTCGCATGAGCATCGAACGCAGTTCACCCATCCCACTCTATTTTCAGCTCGCCGGGGCGCTGCGGGCCGCGATCGAATCCGGCGCTTACCCTCCCGGAAGCAAGCTGCCGACCGAAGGCGAGCTCTGTCAGCAGTACGACATCTCGCGCAGCGTCGTCCGGCAGGCGCTTCAGTCGCTTGCCCACGACAATCTCATCGAGACGGAGCGCGGCCGCGGCGCCTTCGTGCTGGAACGCAAGGTGCCGATCGCGCTCGTCCAGCAGCTCGATCCCCTGCTTGAAAGCATGGCCAAGGCCGGGTTCAAGCTGACGACCCGGGTGTTGAAGCAGGAGCGCATCAAGCCGCCCGCCCATGTCGTGGAGCAGATCGGCGAAAACGATGCGGTGTTTCTGGAGCGCCTGCGCTATGCGGACGGGGTAGTTTTCCTCGTGGTGCGCAACTTCCTGCCCTACTCGCGCTTTCCCGATCTGTTGCAGTCGAAGGAGCTCGAGGACGTCTCCCTCTACCAGTATCTTGCCGAGCGCTATAACGCCGTGGCGACGACCGGCAGACGGCAGGTCGAGCTCGCTCGCATCAATGAAGAGGCGATCGCCGCCCAGTTACATGTGGAAATGAACAGTTACGTCCTGTTCAACCGGGAAATCACCTACGACCAGAACAAGCAGGTGCTCGAATATTACGAGTCCTGGCACCATCCCGATCGGACCCGGCTGACCATCGACCTGCACCGGACCTATTGAGAGCGGCGCGGCATTCTCAGACGTGCTTGAGGCCACGATAGGTGGCGCGAAACCGAGGCAGGAGTGCATTCAGCCCCTCGAACGGCCGGGGTTCGATCAGACTGCCGGGACGGTCCGGGAACGGGATGTCCTCGATTGAGCGCCAATGGCCGGCAGCCATGCCTCCGAGATAGGCCGCGCCGATCGTGGCATTGCCGAGATCGTGTGCCGGCACAAGCGGCACCTCCAGAATATCCGCCAGCAATTGCTGCCAGCGCGTGTCCGTGCTGCCGCCACCGGTCAGGAGTATCCGATCCGCCGACACACCGACAGCGCGCAGGGCATCCCAACTGTCGCGCACGGCGAGGGCAACGCCTTCGAAGACCGATCGGATCAGTTGGCTGCGCGTGCAGCCAAGACGCATATAGGCCCAGGCGGCGGAGGCGTTCGGATCGAGCAGCGGCGCTCGCTCGCCCGTCACATAGGGCAAGAAGATGACGCCGCCATTGCCTTCGTTCTCCTCGAAGCCCGCATGGTACATTTCCCGCCAGGAGGCGCCGAGAACGGTGCGGGCCCATTCGAATGCCGTGCCGCCGTTCTGGAGGGCGGCCATCGAGTAGAGATTGCCGCCGATGCCCCGATAACTGTTATAAAAGGGCTGGACCCGCGGTTCGATGGTTT
The DNA here is from genome assembly GCF_002885915.1 of Sinorhizobium sp. M4_45. NCBI lineage: Bacteria > Pseudomonadati > Pseudomonadota > Alphaproteobacteria > Hyphomicrobiales > Rhizobiaceae > Sinorhizobium > Sinorhizobium sp. M4_45. Next base: position 32,202 of record NZ_NWVE01000001.1, on the reverse strand, counting down.
CGACCACCGACATGATCTGGATGCCCGATCCCACCTGGAGGATGGTGGAGCCGGGCTTCGTCTGGCCCATGCCGAACAGGCAGGATGCCGTATCGGAAAGGCCTGCGGCCACCGGCGTGCCGGCAGCAAGGCCAAGCTCGGCGGCCGCGGCTGCACTCAGCCTGCCGGCGACCGAATGGGATTCGACGATGGGCGCAAGGATCGCGGGATCGATCGCCAGGTGGCTGAGGACATCGCTTGCCCAACGGTCGGCCCCGACATCGTAGAGCAGTGTCATCGACGCGTCGGAGGGCTCGGTCGCGGCCTCGCCCGTCATGACGAGCCGCAGCCAATCCTTGGGGGCGAGGATGCGGCGAATCGCACCATAGGTGGCCGGCTCGTTCCGCCGCAGCCACAGAAGGGAGAGACCGGCCATTCCGCTGACGACCGGATTGGCCAGCGGACGCCGCACCGTTTCCGGGAGGGCAAGCACCGCCTCCATTTCGGCGGTCGCCCGCTGGTCGGCCCACAGAATGGCAGGCCGCAGCGGCTTGGCGTCTGCACCGATGGCGACAAGACCGTGTGCCTGGCCCGACAGGCCGATGCCGCGAACGTCGCCGCCGTGCCCCTCGCAGCAGGCGCGCACGGCCGCCACGGTTTGTGCCCACCAGTCCGCGGGTGACGTCTCGGCATGACCCGGCTTGGGCGAGGAGACGGGATAGGCTCGCGCGGCCTCGGCGACAGCCTTGCCGTCGCCGTCGATCAGAAGCGCTTTGACCGAACCGGTGCCAAGGTCGATGCCGAGATACATGCTTTCCCCGTCATTGGATCAAGGTGTCAGCACAGGAACTGACCGGCCTCGGATACGATCCGTTCAGCCGTCAGGTTCATGACGCGGTAGATTTCCGGCCCGGGCGCGGATTCGCCGAATCGGTCGACGCCGACGACCGTACCCGGTCCCCTGAGGAACTGGTACCAATAAAGCGGAGAGGCCGCCTCGACAAATATCGTCGGCGTGCCGAAAGCCAGCACGCTTTCCTGATAGTCACGGTCCTGCGCTGCGAAGAGATTGCCATTGGGAATGGATACGAGCCGAACCGCCTTGCCCTGGCCCTCCAGCACCGCCGCGGCTTCGAGAACAAGGCCGATCTCAGACCCGGTCGCGACGAGGACGACATCGGGCTTGCCGCCCGCGTCCTGCAGCACGTAGCCGCCGCGACGGATACCGTCGAGATCGGCGCTCCTATGCGCGAAAACCGCACCGTCCTGTCGCGCGGCAACGATAACGCTTGGCCCTTCACGCTTCAGCGCCGATTCCCAGGCAACGAGCGCCTCCAGTTCGCTGCCCGGCCGCCACAGCGACATGTTCGGGATAGCGCGGAGCGCCACCAGCTGCTCGCACGGCTGGTGCGTCGGCCCGTCCTCGCCCACTCCGATCGAATCGTGCGTGAAGAGGAAGATAGTCTTGAGGCCCATCAACGCCGAAAGGCGCACGGCATTGCGGCTGTAATCGCTGAACACGAGATAGCAGGCGCCGTAGGGAATGAGACCGCCATGGGCCGCCATGCCGTTCATCATTGCCGACATGCCGAACTCACGCACGCCATAGTGCACGAAATTTCCTGAAAAGTCGTCCGGCTTGATAGAATGCGCCGCACCTGTCCAGGCCAGCGTCGAAATCGAAACGTCGGCCGAACCACCGATCACCTCCGGCACGCTTCGGAGGAGATTGCCGAGAACGCGGTTGGAAGCCTTGCGGATCGGTTGCCTGACCGTTCCGTGAGTAAGAACCCGCTCTGCCTCGTTTGCCACGACCGCGTCGAATTCGTCCGGCAACCGGCCTGCGGTACGCCGCTTCAGCTCGGCGGCCAGTTCGGGGTGCTTCGCCTCATAGGCCGCGAAAAGGGCATTCCATTCGGCTTCCGCCCTTTCGCCGCGCGGGCGGGCGTCCCATGCCCGCATCACGGCGTCCGGCACGATGAAAGGCTCATGCTTCCAGCCGAGGTGCTCGCGGGTGCGGGCCACCTCCTCCACGCCAAGCGGCGCCCCGTGCACCTCCTCCTTGCCCTGCTTGTTCGGCGAGCCATAGCCGATGATCGTCTTGCAGCAGATCATGGTCGGCTTGTCGCTCGAGCGGCGCGCGGCATCGAAGGCCGCGGTGATTGCCTCCGCATCGTGCCCGTCCACGTCCGCGATGACGTTCCAGCCGAGCGCACGGAAACGAGCGGCCGTGTCGTCGGCGAACCAGCCCGGCGTCTCGCCGTCGATGGAGATGCTGTTGTCGTCATAGACGGCGATGAGCTTGTTGAGCTTCAAAGTGCCGGCGAGCGAGGCCGCCTCCTGCGCTACGCCCTCCATGAGGCAGCCGTCGCCGACGAAAACATAGGTGAAGTGATCGACCACGGGAAAGCCGTCGCGGTTGAACTCCTGCGCAAGCTTCCTTTCCGCCAGTGCCATGCCGGCCGCCGTAGCAAAACCTTGGCCGAGCGGACCGGTCGTCGTCTCGACCCCTGCCGTGATGCCGTATTCCGGATGGCCTGGCGTCCTGGAATGCAGCTTGCGGTGATCCTTCAGATCCTGAACCGTCAGCCCGTAGCCGGAGAGATGAAGCAGCGAATAGGTCAGCATCGACCCATGTCCGTTCGACTGCACGAAACGGTCGCGGTTGATCCATTTCGGATTGGCCGGATTGTGCCGCAGGAAGTCGTTCCACAGAACCTCGGCAATGTCCGCCATTCCCATGGCCGTTCCGGGGTGGCCCGAATTCGCCTTCTGCACGACGTCAACGGTCAGGAATCGAATGGCGTTCGCCAACACCCGGCGGTCGGACATATATAAAGCCTCCAAATCTCTCCTCATCCTATAATGTTGTAAGTACAACATGACAAGGGAGATTCGTTGGCAATCGCCAAGGCCAACTTCAGGAGCGCTTGAGTGTCGGGTCGTCGAGCGCCGGATTGTAGAAGAGCGAGAGCGTCAGGCTACGCGCGATGCGCTCTGCTGTGGCCATGAACCAGGCCTTCGCTTCCTCATTCGGTGCAATGTCGTCCAGCGTCCCAGCAAAGAGCCCCAGCCATTTCGGAAAGAGTTCCGGAGAAATATTGGCGACGCCGAGATGCGCCTGCACCGGCTTTCCCCCGTAAGCGCCGCTGCGGAAGGCAACGGCGGACCAGAAGCTTTTCATCTTCTCCATGTGCTCCGGCCAGCGCCCCGAAAGCCTTGCGTCGAACACCGGCCCAAGCTCCGGATGCGCGAGCACACGCGCATAAAACGTGTCGACCAGCCTACCGATGAACGCTTCATCGATCCCGAGTGCTTTCATCTCCGCCTTTGCGCTTTCGCGCATAGCGGGGCTTTGCACAGCGTGGCCCTGCAATTCGTCGCTCATACCATCCGCCCGGTTCGGTCGCATCTGCTGCCCACTATATAGGGATTGCGGACGTCGCGCCCAAAGCCGAACTGCAGAATGCGGCAATCTGCCCGACAAGGATCAGGCCGTAAACGGCAGCGGCGGCAGTTGCCGTCAATAGACGCTGTCGTAGGCCGCACAAATCTCCGTCTGCGTCTTGTCCGCCAGATAGGCGATCTCGCCCTCCTTATGCTTGACGTAGACGTCGGCAAAGCCTTCGGGGAACCAGCTGCACACTGTCGCATTGCCCTTGAAGCGCTGGAGGGCCGCTTCGAGTGTCTGCGGCAGGCGGACGTAGCCGCGGGCGGCAAGGGCCTCCGCGCTCAGGAGCGAAAGGTCTTCCTGCGTCGCCTCCGGCACCGCGAGCCCCTCCTCGATGCCCTGTACCCCGGCATGGACGATTGCCGCGAGGGCAAGATGTGGATTGGCGGTCGCATCGGCCGCACGAAACTCGAAGTTGAACTGGGCGGCGCGGGCGATGTCGCTGATATCGGAAACCGGGCAGATGCGCACCGATGCCTCGCGATCCCGAAAACCGAGATTGTTGAAGGCTGCGCTCCAGCGATGCGGTGTGAGACGCAGGTAGGAGACCACGCTCGGCGCCGTGATCGCAATGATGGAGTCGAGATATTTCAGAATGCCGGCGACGAATTTTCCCGCAACTTCGGAAAGCTCATGTTTGCCGTTCGGATCGTAAGTGACCGGGGCACCCGCCGAATCCAGCATGCTCAAGTGGACATGCACGCCGTTGCCGACTCCGGCCGGATCGCGGATCGGCGTGAAGGTCGGCTCATAAGAAAGCTCGCGCGCGACGAGGCCGACGAGTTCGCGGGTAATCAGCGAATGGTCGGCGATGGTGACGCCCCTCTGGGGACCCATCGTCACCTCGAACTGACCGGCGCCGAACTCCTTCAGGATCGTATCGGGCGTCACGCCAGCCTCGCGCATTGCCGCGATGATCGCCTCGCAGAAATGCCGTTCCTCCTGGAACCCTCCGAGCGTGAAGGCCTTGCCGATTTCGCCAAGGCGGTGCTTGAGCTGGAATTCATGCTCGAAGGCGCCGTAAAGCGTAACACCCGCCACGCTCTGCAGCCGCTCCAAGGCGGCCTCGAGAATAGAGCGCGTGCAGAATTCCCAGGGGCGGCCGTCGGTATAGCGAATGTTACCGAGAACAAAGTTCTCCTTCGGCGCCCCCTCCTCGCTTTCGAAGCTGACGCAGGTCGACGGATCGGGAATGAGCACGAGGTCGCCGAGCGAGCCGAAGGGGCTTTCGGCGATCGCATCGAAGCAGGTGATCTGTACATTGGTCGGCGTCCAGCCGACGCCCCGCTGCAAGCGCTTGTCCATCTGCGCCAGCGGAAAGGCCTTGCCGCGCACCTTGCCCGAGAGATCGCCGCAGCAGGCGACCATCATTTCCTCACGTTTCATCTGAGTCCCCGTTGATCCTGTCCTGGTCGTAGCCCGGCATCGCAAAGCGGATGCCGTCCCAATCCTTGATGCGCTTCTGCGTCGCCTCCCAATCGGTCTCCGAGACGCGCACGATGAGTGCCTCGACGAGCGCCATGGCAGCGGAAACCGTGTCCCAGGCCGTGCCGGCGTCGATCGGCAGCGCGACGATGTGATCGGCGTTGCGGGCAGCCGGCGACATCCACTTGTCGGTGACGACGACGATGGTCGCGCCACGCTTCTGGGCGATGTTCTCGGCAAGGCGTGCGAGGCTGAGCTGGTAACGCCGGAAATCGATCAGCAGCACGACATCTTTCCTGCGCATGCGCAGCACATGCTCCGGCCAGAACTCCGGGTTGTCGGCCATGTGGTAGATGCCGCTGCGGATCTGCCTGAGATGAATCGACAGGAAGGAAGCGATGCTGTTGCTGACGCGCCCCCCGAGCAGGAAGATGTTGCGCGACGGGTCGGCGAGAAGCTCGGCCAGAATGTCGAACTGTGCCTGTGAAACCATTCCCGTCATTTCCCCCATGACGGCCGAAACACGCGCGACATATTCCGACAGGAACTCCGAATGGCCGACCGGCCTCTGGCTGGATTTGAGGTCAAGGGGCGAGCGCCGGCCCTCCTTCAGCTCGGCGATCAATTGCCGTTGCAGGTCCTGGAAACCGCCGCAGCCGATCTTACTGACGAAACGGGTGATGGAGGGCGCGCTGACGCCAGTCTTGGCCGCCAGTTCCTGAATGCTTTCCAGGCCGGTGAAGGGGTAATCGGCGAGAATGGCATTGGCGATCTTTCGCTCGCTGGCCGTCAGCTGCCCGGCGGCCTCGCGGATCCTCGTGCGGATCGTCGTCGACGATTTCCCATCGCTCATCGGTGTGTCTTCCCTTGGTTGGAACGAATATTCGCGTCCTGAAAAAAATTAGTCAAACGGAAAAATCAGATTGACTATGATTGAAAAATTTCTTTGACTGTTCGCCATCGAAGGCCACACCGCCGGACCGCACGACGGATCTCATCTCATGCTCAGGCTCGCAGATCGCGACACGACCAGATTGCTGCAGGCGGGTGACCCGGATCCTGTAGAATGGATCAATCCTACCGGCCGATCGGCGATCTTCATCACCTGCGAACATGCGGGCCGCGCGCTGCCTGCAGCGCTTGGCGATCTCGGCATTGCACCCGAGGAAATGGACCGTCACATCGCCTACGACGTCGGCGCCGAGGGTGTTGCACGCGGCATTTCCGAACGCCTCGATGCAGCACTCGTCCTGCAGCGCTACAGCCGGCTCGTCATCGACTGCAATCGCCCCTTGGAAGCGACGGACTGCTTCGTGGCGCAGAGCGACGGGACCGTCGTTCCGGTCAATGCCGACCTGTCCGATCGCGAACGTCGCGGCCGCTACGTGGAAATCCATCAGCCGCTGCACGAGGCGATCGCCGTCGCGCTCGACCGGCGACAGGCGGCCGGCAAGCCGCTCTTCCTCGTCTCGGTACATAGCTTCACGCCCGTCATGCGCGCGACCGGCGCCGTCCGGGATTTCGAACTCGGCTTTCTCTACAATCGCGACGCCCGTTTCGCCGAACGGCTGGCCGAAGTCTTCCGCGCCGCCAATCCGGACGTTACCGTCAGGCTCAACGAGCCGTACCACGTCGACGATCTCTCCGACTACACGATCCCCGTGCACGGCGAGCGGCGCGGCATTCCGCATGTGCTTCTCGAAGTGCGCAACGATCTCATCAACGACGCCCGCGGACAACAGGAATGGGCGGACCGGCTGGCCGGCCCCCTCCGGCTTGCGGCAGAAAGCATCGAAGGAACCAATGATGGCCGCTGACCATCCGACCACCCGCGACGTGCCGCTCGACCCGGCCGCTTCCGCCATCCTGTTCATCGACGTGCAGAACTTTTCCGTCAGCCGCGAGGGGGGCGAGTTCAAGGATGTCTCGGATGCGGATATTGCCGGCAAGTACGGCTACTACTTCAACCGTATCCGCGAGGTGGCGATACCGAACATGCAGCGCCTGCTCGCCGGTTTCCGCAAGGCCGGCATCGAGGTGCTGCACACGACGATCGAGAGCCTGACGAAGGACGGCCGCGACCGCAGCCTCGACTACAAGATCACCGGCTTCAACGTGCCGAAAGGCTCCTGGGATGGTAAGGTAATCGACGAGCTCGAACCGCTGGAGGACGAGATCGTCTTCCCGAAGAGTTCCTCCAGTGTCTTCGTCTCCACCCATATCGACTATGTGCTGCGTAATCTCGGGGTGAAGCAGATCGTGCTGTGCGGCCTCCTGACCGACCAATGCGTGGAATCGGCAGTGCGCGACGCCTGCGACCTCAACTATCTGGTGACGCTCGTACCCGATGCCTGCGGCACCTATTCGGAGGAACGCCACTACACCTCGCTGAGCGCAATCAAGGGCTATTGCCGCCAGATATCGACCGACGATCTTTTGAAGGAAATCGGGCAGTAACCTGCCCGAACGGCCGACGGGAGGCAAATAGGGAGCATACGAGGGCGGTCCGCACAAGAAGGTCAAAAGACCAGGCCGCACAACGACCACCGCCGAATGGCATCAATAAGGGGAACGACCATGATCAAGACTTCCAGACTGTTTCTGGCAGCGGCAAGCTTCGCGCTTGCCTCTTCCACAGCCATTGCCGACGACGACAAGATCCTGATCGGCGGCGCACTCTCGATGACGGGCATTCAGGCTCCCCTCGACACGCCCGGCTACAACGGCGCGAAGGTCGCCGTGAAGTATCTCAACGACAATGGCGGCTTGCTGGGGAAGCAGGTCGAATTCGTCAATATCGACGGTAAGTCGGACCCGGTGACGGTCGGCAACGTCGCGGTCGAACTGATCGACAAGGGCGCCGAGATCATCGTCGCACCGTGCGATTTCGACTTCGGTTCGCCCGCGAGCCGTGAAGCGCAGTCGGCGGGCCTCGTCGGCATCTCGACCTGTGCCTCCGACCCGCTCTATTCCTCCTGGTCGCTCGGCGACAAGCAGTTCACGCTCTCCATGTGGAATACCACGATGGGTGCGACGGCCGCCGATTTCGCCGTCAAGGAAAAGGGCTGGAAGACGGCCTACGTCGTCACCGACCAGTTCATCGCCTATACAAAGTCGCTCTCGAAATATTTCGTGGAGCAATTCAAGGCCGATGGCGGCGAGATTCTGCTCGAAGACACCTACACGAACGGCGACAATAATTTTTCCGCCCAGCTCGCCCGGCTCCAGGCGCTCGGCAAGAAGCCGGACGTGATCTTCGTCTCCTCCTACGGCACGGACATCGGTGTGATCATCCGCGCGTTGCGCGAAGTCGGCTACGATGCGCCGGTTCTCGGTGGCGACGCCTATGACGACCCGGCCATGCACGAGGCGCTCGGCGAAAAATTCGGCAATGACGTCTATTTCGTCACGCATACCTGGATGGGCCCGGAGGCGCATCCGGACATGCCGAAGTTCATCGAGCTCTACAAGGAGATGTTCGGCAAGGCGCCCGACACGTCCTTCGTCTCGACGGGCTGGGATACGATCATGCTGCTCGCCGAGGCGGTAAAGGCGGCCGGAACGACCGAAGGCGCAGCGCTCGCCAAGGCACTTGAAGATGGCCAGTTCAAGCTGCTGACCGGCGATCTCGACTACGGCACGAACGAGGAAGGCCATGTGCCGAACAAGGCTGCGGCCGTGATCGAGCTAAAGGGCGGCAAGCCGAGCTTCGTTGGATGGCGTAAGCCGGAATCCCTGCCTAAGCCCTGATCGGTCAATTCGGGTCGGCCGCAAGGCCGGCCCCATCACCTCGGAAAAGCCATGTCTGAAACGCGTCTCGCGGTAAACGACGTGTCGGTGGAATTCACCGGCCTGCGCGCACTCGACCATGTCTCACTCTCGGTCTCCGCCGGCGAGGTCGTCGGCCTCATCGGGCCGAACGGCTCCGGCAAGACGACGCTCATCAATGCCATCACCGGCCAGGTGAAGCTGGCGACCGGCACGATCGCCGCCGGCGACATCACCCTGTCGGGTCTCTCGCCGCGCGAGATCGCGCTTGCGGGCGTAAGCCGCTCCTTTCAGATCGTGCGCATTTTCAACTCGATGACCGTCCTCGAGAATGTCGAGGCGGCGGCGCTGGCAAAGGGCGCCTCCCGCGCTGTGTCGGCTGAACGCGCGAAGGACCTGCTGGCCGAACTCGGCCTGACGGCTAAGGCGGACGAGCTTGGCGAAAGCCTCAGCTATGGCGACAAGCGCCGCGTCGAAATCGCCCGGGCGCTCGCCGCCGAACCGCGCTTTCTGCTGCTCGACGAGCCCGCCGCCGGCATGAACGATGCCGAGACGGAAACCCTGCTGCACACGCTCGCCGAATTGCCCGAGAAACGCCGGCTCGGCCTTCTCATCATCGACCACGACATGGGTCTCATCATGCGCCTCTGCCACAGGCTGCATGTGCTCGCCTCCGGCCGCACGATTGCAGAGGGCGACGCCGCCCACGTCCGCAGCCACCCGGCCGTTATCGAAGCCTATCTCGGCAAGGGGGCGGCCCATGCTTGACGTCGCCGACCTTTCCGTCAGCTACGGTGCGATCCGCGCTGTACGCAGCATCAGCTTCACGCTTCGAAAGGGTGAGCTGGTGAGCCTGCTCGGCGCCAATGGTGCCGGCAAATCCTCGACCATCAAGTGCATCGCCGGCGCGCTGAAAGCCTCCGGCGGCACGATCACGCTCGAAGGCAAGGACATCACCGCGGCGAGCCCCGAACAGGTCGTGCGCGCGGGCCTTGCCACCGTGCCGGAAACCCGCGACGTCTTCCCGGACCTGACGGTCGCCGAAAACCTGATGCTCGGCGCCTATATCCATCGCCGCGACCAAGCTGGCAACCGCGACAACCTCGAGAAGCTGAACACGCTCTTCCCGCGCCTTGCCGAGCGCTCGAAACAGGCGGCCGGCACGCTCTCCGGCGGCGAGCAGCAGATGCTCGTCATCGCCCGCGCGCTTATGGCGAGGCCACGGGTGCTTCTTCTGGACGAACCCTCGCTCGGCCTTGCGCCGGCCATCGTCGAACGCATCTTCGAGATGATCGAGGCACTGAAGAAATCCGGCCTCACCATCCTGCTCGTCGAGCAGAACGTGAACCAGGCGCTCGCCGTCGCCGACCGCGCCTTCGTCATGCGCCTCGGCGCCATCGTCGCATCCGGCACGGCCGAGGAAATCCGCTCGACCAGCGACCTCAGCGCGCATTATCTGGGAGGCTGATCCATGGCTTTCGCGATCCAGTTCGTCATCGACGTCCTCAGCCTCGGCGGCGCCTATGCGCTCATGGCACTCGGCCTCGTCATCATCTACGGGATCCTTCGCCTCGTGAACTTCGCCTATGGCGAACTCATCATGGTGGCCGGCTATACGATGTTTCTCGCCAGCGGCTCGGGCCTGCCCTGGCTCGTCATGGCGGTGCTCGCCGTCGGTATGGCGATCCTCTTCGGCATCATCACCGACTACGCCGCCTTCCGTCCGGTGCGGGCCAAATCGGTGACGGCGGTGCTGATTACCTCCTTCGCCTTCTCCAACCTGCTGCAGAATGCGGCGCTGCTGTTCATCTCGCCGCGACCACGCAACGTGCCGCTGCCGGACATCTTCTCGCAGACTGTCTCGATCGCCGGTGCGATCACCCCGGTCCGCAACCTCATCACCATCGCCGCCTCCATCGCACTGCTCGCCGGCGTCGCCTTCCTGATGCGCAGGACGACGCTCGGCATCGCGATGCGCGCAGCGGCGACGAACTTCACCATGGCGCGCATGCTGGGAGTGCCGGCGAACCTCATCATCTCGTCCGCCTTCGCCCTTTCCGGCTTCCTCGCCGGCGTCGTCGGCATTCTCTGGATCGGCCGCATCGGCACCGTCGTTCCGGGCATCGGCCTGGAGCCGCTGCTCGTCGCCTTCATCGCCACGGTCATCGGCGGCATGCGGAGCCTGCCCGGCGCCGTTGTCGGGGGGTTCCTGCTCGCGCTCATCGACACCACGCTCAACTACACCCTGTCGCAGGATCTGCTGAAATTCCGCGACGCCTTCACCTTCAGCCTCGTCATCCTGATCCTGCTCTGGCGCCCCGACGGCCTCATCAGGGGTCCGGCGAGCGGACAGCGGACCTGAGGGGAGCGCGACCATGAAACACTCCTATTTCACCGCCCTCATCCTCATCGGCGTCATCGCCATCATCGCCGTCGGAAGCCAGCTCCTCGGCATCCGCCTCTATGACCGTATCGCCACCAACCTGCTGATCTCGCTCGTGCTGGTCATCGGCCTGCAGACCTTCATGGGCAATTCGGGCCTGCTCTCCTTCGCCCATATCGGCTTCATGGGCCTCGGCGCCTACACGTCCGCCGTGCTCACCATCCCGGCTCAGATGAAGGGCATGGCGCTGCCGGATCTCTACGATTTCATGAAGGTCGTGGAAGTTTCGCCGCTCCTCGCCATGCTCGCGGCGGGCGTGCTGGCCGCCGTCGTCGCGGCCGTCGTCGCCTATCCGCTGATGCGGCTTTCGGATGCGGCGTCGGTGATCACCTCCTTCGCGCTGCTCGTCGTGCTCTACACGGTCATGAACAACTGGAGCGCCTTCACCAACGGCCCGCGCACGCTCTTCGGCCTACCGAAGACGACGGACATGCCGATCGCGGCGATCGTCGCGGCGATCGTGGTGGTCGTGGCGCTTGCCTTCAAGGAATCGCGGACAGGCAAGCTGCTGCGCGCCTCGCGGGAGGACGAGGTCGCCGCTGCGGCCCTCGGCGCCGACATTCCGCACCTGCGCTGGCGCGCCTTCATCCTCGCCGCGTTCATCGCCGGCATCGGCGGGGCGCTGTGGGGACATTTCATCACCTCGTTCGCGCCGAAGGCCTTCTATCTGAAGGAGACGTTCCTCATCATCACAATGCTGGTGATCGGCGGCGCCAACACGGTGACAGGCGCGGTGGCCGGCACGATTCTCGTCACGTTCGCCTATGAGGGGCTGCGCGGCACGGAAGGCGCGCTCAACGCCACCGCCTTGGGCGCCGGCCAGGTCGTCGGCCTCACGGAAATCGTCCTCGCGCTCGCCATGATCGCGGTAATGATCGTCAAGCCGGGCGGTCTCTTCCCGAACCGCGAGATAGGCCACATCCTCACCCGCGCCCGCCGCAAGAAGGAGACAGTTGCATGAGCTGGAAGACCGCCTACCGATCTTTCTACTATGCCGGTGCCGAGGAGCCGGACGACATCGTGCTCGATCCGGCGACGACGGCGCTGCTGGTCATCGACATCCAGAACACCTATCTCGACCCGAAGGATACGCCTGAAGAAACCGCCCGCTGGCAGCCTTTCTACGAGCGTATGCGCAAGACGGTGATACCGAACACGGCGCGGCTGATCGACGAATGCCGCAAGCGCAAAGTGGAGGTCATCTTCGCCCGCATCGCCTGCCTGAAGCCGGACGGGCGCGACCGCTCGCTGAGCCAGAAGAAGCCCGGCTTCAATTACCTGCTCCTGCCGAAGGAGCTGCCCGAGGGCCAGATCGTTCCGGAACTGGAGCCGCGCAGCGACGAGATCGTCGTCACGAAGACGACAGACAGCGCGCTGACCGGTACGAACCTTCGCCTCGTCCTGCACAATATGGGCATCAAGGACGTCATCTGCTGCGGCATCTTCACCGACCAGTGCGTCTCCTCGACCGTGCGCAGCCTGGCGGATGAAAGTTTCGGCGTGGTCGTCGTCGACGACTGCGGCGCCGCGGCGACGGACGATCTGCACCGGCGGGAACTGGAGATCATCAACATGATCTACTGCCATGTCGTCTCGCTCGAAGAGGTTCTCACCTTTTTCAAATAGAGGAGATTGCCTGCGTGCCCGATCTCTACGCCCGCGAAAGCCACTCGGTTTCGAAAATGGCGCATCTGCGGTTTTTTCCGCAGGCGGTCGTCGGGGGCAGCGGCGCTTATCTGACCGCCGACGACGGGCGGCAGCTTCTCGATTTCTCCGCCTCCTGGGGCGCAGCGAGCCTCGGCCACTCTCATCCGGCGATCCGTGAAGCGGTGGGCCGCGCGCTCTCCGATCAGGCGGGCGCGAGCTATCTTTCATCGGCCAACGAGGCTTGCGTGCTGCTCCCCGAAAGGCTGCTTTCGCTCGTGCCTGAGCGCGCCCGCGGCCGCGTCTGGTTCGGCCATTCCGGCTCCGACGCCAATGAGACGGTCGCCCGCATGGTCGTCGCCGCCACCGGCCGGCCGCGCATTCTAGCGTTCCACGGGGCCTATCACGGCGGCACCATCGGCTCCATGGGCGTTTCCGGCCATCCGGCACAACAGGGCAGTCGGGCACAGGGCCTGACGCTCGTGCCCTATCCGAACAGCTATGCCGCCGGCAGCCCCGAGGTTGCAAGCGACGCCGCGCTCGCCCGCCTCGAGCGGCTCTTCGCGACCGAAGTGCCGCCGGAAGAGGTCGCAGCGTTCTTCATCGAACCGATCCAGTCGGACGGCGGCATGCTGGTGCCGCCGGACGGATTCTTCAAGGCGGTGGAAGCGCTCTGCCGCAGGCACGGCATTCTGATCGTATCGGACGAAGTGAAGGTCGGCCTCGGCCGGAGCGGCCGCTTCAACGCCTTCGAGCATTCCGGTATCGAACCGGACATCGTCGTCTTCGGCAAGGGCCTTGGTGGCGGCCTGCCGATTTCTGCGGTGGTCGGTCCGGAAGCCATCATGAATCACAGCGTTGCCTTCGCGCTGCAGACCGTGCACGGCAATCCCGTCTGCGCGGCCGCCGCGCTGGCCGTGCTGCAGACGATCGAGCGCGACCACCTCGTCCTGAATGCGGAAAGAAGCGGCAAGGCGCTGCGCGCCGCGCTTGACCGCCTTGCCGCCGGCCATGCGCTGATCGGCGATGTGCGTGGCCGCGGCCTAGCCCTCGGCGTCGAGCTTGTGACCGATCCCGCCAGCCGCGAACCGGCTTCGCGTCAGGCGGCGCTGACCGTCTACCGCGCCTTCCAACTCGGCCTCGTACTTTACTATGTCGGCGTGCGGTCCAACGTGCTCGAACTCACGCCTCCGCTGACATTGACGCAGGCGGAGGCCGAGGCGGGTGTCGCTCTGCTTGACCAGGCGCTCGCCGATGTGGCCGCCGGACGCATCGATGAGGCCTTGCTTGGAGATTTCGCGGGCTGGTAACGGCGTCGCTGGCCTTTCATGGACGCATTGCGGGCTTCCAGGTCTCCAATCAGCTGCGTGAGTTCAATGCTCCGGCACGGGCGGTAGCGGAACAGGCCTTTGAAACGTGCGATGTAATTGCTTCCAGCCGGGATCGTGCATGTGAGCGTGCAGACCGGCCCGCTCCACGAGCGCCTTTGCTTCGGCTTCACCGAAAGCCAGCGCCTCATACATGTCGGCGGTCAGTACCCTGCCCTCCTCCATGATGATCCTGCCGTCGACGATCACCGTATCGACATCGCTGCCGAGAACCTGGTGGATCAGCCGGTGAACCGGCATCCAGTTGGGCGTCAGATGCGCCTTGCGCATGTCGATGATGACGATATCCGCCTTCTTGCCCGCCTCGAGCGAACCGATCTCGTGATCCATGCCGATGGCGCCGGCCGCATCGATGGTGATCATCTCGAAAACCTTGCCCGGCGGCAGGATATAGCGGTCGTGATTGTGCAGAATGTGCTGGGTGGCTTGGGCGCTGCGCGCGATCTGGAGCATATCGAAATGACGGCTCGGAGCCGCGCCGTCCGAAGTGATCGCGACCGGCACGCCCCGGGCCATCATCTCCATGATCGGCGTGGAGCGTCCGGGTGGCGCGTGGGTGACATGGGTGCCGGTTTCGGCCAGGATGTCGATCTCTTCGTGGGATATTCCCCAGCAATGCTGGAGGTGCACATCGGGGCCCAGCAGCGCATTCTCCTTGTCCTGCCAGGCCATGCGTATCTGTCCGGCGAAGGCATCGGAATGGATGCGCACGCCCCATTTGCGCGCGGTTTCACGGATGCGCCGCGCCTGCATCCGGTCGTTTTCGGTCAGATTGACGGCAAAGTCCGGCGTCGAGGCGTTCGACGGTTCGACCGAAGGCACGATCGTGAATGGCGTCAGGAAGACCTTGATGCGCCCGTCGGCGGTTCCGTTCAGGCTTTCGATGACGGCTTCGGCGCCCTCGATCATCTCCTCGAAGGAGACGCTGCGCCGCTCCGGCTTGCCGCTTTCCCACCGCGTGACCGATTGCGGCCAGGGCAGACCCGCTGGGCCAACGCAGATGATCTCGCGAAGCCCGAGTTCCGAATAGGCGCGAGCATGATTGATGGCGAATACCGGATCGTCGCTGCGCGGCATCGATGTGATGATGCTGGCCGAGGTGGTCACGCCCGCACGAAGTCTTTCCAGGCCCGAGACGAGGCCATCCGCATACCAGTAATCGCGGGTGACATAGTGATAGTAGGTCGGCGTCACGATGCGCATCCACAGCGAATTGGTGTCGGCGCCGATGCTGCGGATAAGCGCATGGCCGGCATGCCCATGAGCATCGATCAGCCCGGGGATGATCATCTTGCCCCGGCAGTCGATCACTTTCTTTCCGGCATAACGAGGAGCCAGCGCTTGCGCCGTGCCTATGTCGACAATCCTGTCGTTTTCGATTGCCAGCGCACCGTCCTCGATGATCCGCCGTGTCTCGTCGACGGTGACGATCGTCCCGTGAAGCAGCAGGAGCCCATCCATTCCCTATTCCCCTTGAAAAACGCCGTTGCGGTATTTTGCGCGGTTTCCGCGCCCGTAATGTCATTTCGAACTGTCGATGTTCTGATTCATAATTGCCAACAATATCGTTGACAATAAAACAATCGATTATGATACTGCCGAAAAATTCGGGCCAACCACTCTATCGACCGTCATAAGGGGAAGTTCATGTCGCGTTTAAACAGGTTTCTGATATCGACGCTGGCCGCAGCGGCTATTGCCGCGCCGGTGCTGGCCACTTCGGCAAGTGCCGCCACGCTGCGCTGGGGCAGCCGGGCAGATATCTATTCGCTCGACCCGGATTCCGTTCCCTCGACATCCAATCTGGCGTTCCTGAACCACATCTATGAAGGTCTGATCCGTTATGGCCCGAACTTCGAGATCGAGCCGGCGCTCGCCACCGAGTGGAAGCTGATCGACAGCAAACACTGGCGTTTCACCCTGCGCAAAGGCGTGAAGTTCCACGACGGCGCGGATTTCACGGCCGACGACGTGGTCGCCTCGATGAACCGCGTTTCGGACCCGACTTCGCCCCTGCGCGGCAACATTCCGCTCTATGTCGGCGTCAAGAAGGTCGATGATTTCACGGTCGATATCGAGGTTTCGGCGCCGACCGCGCTGTTCCTGAACGACATGACCAATATCTTCATGTTCAGCGCCAAATGGCTGAAGGACAACAACGCAGAAAAGCCGACCGATATCGCGTCCAACACCGAGAATTACGCCACGCACAACACGAACGGCACAGGCCCGTTCAAGCTGGAAAGCCGCGTCCCGGACAGCAAGACCGTTCTCCTCGTCAACGATCAGTGGTGGGATCAGAAGAAGCACAATCTGGATCGGATCGAGTATATTCCGATCGCGTCGGCGGCAACGCGTGTAGCAGCGCTTCTTTCCAACGAAATCGATCTGCTCGATTCCGCCCCCATTCAGGATCTTCCCCGCCTGGAATCCTCGCCGGGTATCACCGTAAGCAAGCGCACGGAATTGCGCACGGTTTTCATCGGCTTCAACGGCAAGGAGAAGCTCGAAGACGGGCGTCCGAACCCGTTCCTGGACCTTCGCGTGCGCCAGGCAGTGGAAGCAAGCATCGACCGCGATCTCATCAACAAGAAGATCATGCGCGGGCTGGCGCGGCCTTCCGGCTCGCTCATAGCACCGGAAATCGCCGGCTATGCGAAGTCGCTCGACACTTATCAGCCTGCCGATTCCAAGCTTGCCCAGAAGCTGCTCGAAGAGGCCGGCCAGAAGGATCTCGCCTTTACCTATCTGTGCATGAACGACGAGAGCATCAACGAGGAAGACATCTGCTCGGGCGTTGCAAACATGCTCAAGCGTGCCGGCTTCCAGCCCACCATCGACATGGGCCCGCGCGCCGTGCAGCAGCCGAAGCGCACCAATGGCAAGGCCGACATGTTCAATCTGAGCTGGGCAAACGAACCGACGCTCGATGCCTATTCGCTGCTCTCTCAGGTTCTCTCCACGCGCAGCGGCTCGACGGGCGTGTCCAACTATGGCGGCTGGTCCTATCCGGAACTCGACGATCTGGTGAAGAAGGCGGCACAGGAACCTGACACCGCCAAGCGTCTCGCGCTGGAAGAACAGGCGCTGAAAATCGCCAAGGACAAGGCGATCCTGATCCCGCTTCACCAGCAGCCGATCGCCTGGGGCATGCTGGACAAGGTCAAGAGCGTGGATTTCCGTGCCGACAACAAGCCGCGCCACTGGTATACGCAAATGGCCGAATAGGCCTGACCTTCCAGCCCGCAATCAGAGCGCCTCACCCCGGTGAGGCGCTCTTTTGATATGCAGCAGGATCGAAAATCCCATGAAACCTGATCTTTCCAGCCAGCTCGTTCTGGGTGAGCGGCCCGAGGGGCGAACGCTGATAACCGCACAATGGGTGCTCGCCTGGCGTGATGCCGGTCACGCTCTGATCCCCGACGGCGAAATCGTCCTCGAGCAAAACGAGGTGCTTTATGCCGGGCCGCGTTTCGAGGGGGACGTGGCGCGCCGGATCGATTTCGGTACGGCGCTGGTCAGCCCCGGCCTGATCGACCTCGACGCCCTGTCCGATCTCGATACCTACCTGCTCGTCCAGGACAACCAGCCTGGTTGGGCCAAGGGGCGCATCTGGCCGCGTTCCTATGTGGAGAGCGGACCTTATGAGATGTATTCCGCCGAGGAGCTGGTGTTCCAGAAGCGGTTCGGTTTCGGCCTCCTGCTGTTGAACGGCATCACCACCGCCGCGCCCATCGCGTCGCTCTACTATCGCCACTGGGCCGAGACCGTCGCGGAATTCGAAGCTGCGGCCGACGCGGCGGGCGATCTCGGGCTCAGGGTCTTTCTGAGCCCCGCCTATCGCTCCGGTGGGATGATTCTGGAGGGTCCGGGGCGTATCGAGCCGGTATTCGATGGGGCGCGGGGACTGCAAGGCCTTGCGGACGCGATCGATTTCATCGAGCGCAACCATGGCCGTCATAACGGCCTGGTCAACGGAATGCTGGCGCCGGACCGTATCGAAACCTGCACATTGCCTCTGTTGCAGCGCACCATGGCCGCGGCGCGCGATCTCGATTGCCGCGTCAGAATTCATATGGCGCAGGGCAATCTGGAACTCGACATCATGCGCAGACTGCATGGCGTTTCCGCGCCGCAATGGCTGGCGGATCATGGGCTCATGAGCGAAAGGCTGATCGCGCCGCATGGAACCTACGCCTCGCCACAGGATCTGCAGCTTTACGCGCAACATGGCGTTTCGATCGCGCATTCGCCGCTGGTCTCGGCGCGCATGGGCAGCATTCTCAATTCCTTCGCCGCCTGCCGCAGGCTCGGCATCAATATCGGCATGGCAACCGATACCGCGCCGCCCGACATGTTGATGAACCTGCTGGTCGGGCTGATCGCCTGCCGTATCGGCGAGAAGGCTGCGGATGCGGTATTCTCCAAGGATCTGTTTGATGCCGCCACGCGCGGCGGCGCGAAAGCGCTGGGTCGCAGCGACCTCGGGCGGCTCGCCGCCGGCGCCAAAGCGGATATCGCCGTCTTCCGTCTCGACGATGTCCATATGACCCCGAGCGTCGATCCGGTCACCACGCTGGTCGTCGGCGGTTCCGGCAAGGTGACGCAGGCCGTGTTTGTCGACGGGCGGCTTTCGATGCTGGACGGCAAGGTCGCCGGCATCGACATGATTGCGGCGCGCGAGCGGGCGCAGCAACAATATGACGGCCTGATTGCCAAATATCCGGATCGCAGTTGGCAGCATCCGCCCGTCGGGAAAATCTTCCAGCCGAGCTATCCGGTATGGAAGGTCCAGTAGGGACTCACCTGGAACCGAGCATTTTGTCGACATATTCGATAGGGCCGATGGGACAAATATTGTCTACAATCACGTTGACAACTTTTTGCCGATCGCCATACTGTCCTCATATGACCTGGGAGGCAGGTCATGTCGTATGGAGGAAAATCACACCCAACCCCGGTGTGCGCCCTTCCGGCGCAAGCATTTGAGAATACCGCAACCGGCGACGGATGCGGCGGTGCATGACAACAGACCTCCGAAAAGGAGGCGCAAATTTCCAGAAGCGGAGCAAACATATGATGAAGAAACTTGGCCTCGCGGCCACGATGCTGATGGGCCTGACCTTGTCCGGCCATGCCGAAACGCTGAAATGGGGAGCGGCGCGCGATATCTACTCGCTTGATCCCTATTCCTATGGCGACAGCTATACGCTGTCCTTTCTCAATCATGTCTATGAAGGATTGGTGCGCTATGACGCCAATCTGAAGATCGAACCGGCCCTTGCCGAATCCTGGGAAACCGTTTCCGATACGGTCTGGCGCTTTCACTTGCGCAAAGGCGTGAAATTCCACGATGGCGCGGATTTCACTGCCGACGACGTGCTCGCATCCCTGAAGCGCGTCAGCGATCCGGTTTCGCCGCTTCGCGGCAACCTGCCGGCCTACAAGTCCTCCAAGAAGGTGGACGACCATACGATCGATATTGAGCTGAGCGGGCCCTATCCGCTGCTTCTCAACGACCTCACAAACATCCACGTCTTCGACGCCGGCTGGCTGAAGACCAACAATTCGGAGAAGCCGACCGATGTCGGCGCGAAGATCGAAGGCTACGCCACCTATCACACCAACGGCACCGGTCCGTTCAAGCTGGAAAGCCGGGTCCCGGATTCCAAGACGGTCCTCGTGAAGAACCCGGACTGGTGGGACAAGACCTCCAAGTCCAACATCGACCGCATCGAGTTCACGCCGATCACCTCGGCGGCGACGCGCGTCGCCGCGCTCCTTTCCGGCGAAGTCAACTTCACGGAAAACGCACCGTCGCAGGATCTGCCGCGGCTGCAGGCGCAGCCCGACCTGAAAGTCATGGAGCGCACCGATCTGCGTACCGTCATGGTCGGCTTCAACCGCAAGCCGGAACTCGCGAACGGTTCGGAGAACAAGTTCAACGACCTGCGCGTGCGTCAGGCTTTTGCCCATGCGCTCGACCGGGATCTGATCCAGCAGCGCGTCATGCGCGGCAAGTCGCGCACGGCAGGCGCGGTGGTCGCGCCGGAAATTCCGGGTTACGCTCCCGAGCTGGACACGACGCTGGCATTCGATCCTGCCCTCTCGAAGAAGCTTCTGGCCGAGGCTGGCGCCTCGGACTATCCGTTCACGCTGGTCTGCACGACCGACGCCTATGTGAACGAGGAAGAGCTTTGCCAGGGGCTGGTGAACCTGCTGAGCCGCGCAGGCTTCAAACCGCAGCTCGACATTGCCCCCACCGCCGCACAGGCGCCGAAGCGTACGAGCGGCAAGGCCGACGTCTATCTGATCGGCTGGGCCACGGAACCGATGCTCGACAGCTATTCGATCCTTCTCCAGATGATTCAGACGAAGACGGCCAATGCCGGTGTCTTCAACTGGGGCGGCTGGAGCTATCCGGAGATCGATAAGCTGATCGTGCAGGCGTCGACCGAAATGGACCGCACCAAGCGCCTGACGCTGCAAAGCAAAGCGCTGCAAATGGTGAAGGACGAGATCGTGATGCTGCCCTTACACCAGCAGCCGATGGCCTGGGTCATGTCGAACAAGATCGAAAAGATCGTGCAGCTGCCGGACAACAAGCCGCGCCACTGGCTGACGCAGTTTGCCGAATAATTCATCCACGACGCTCCGGGATGGACTCCCGGAGCGTCCTGTGACCGAGGAATTCCTATGCTGGTTTTTATCATAAAGCGCCTGGCAAACGCCGTCATGGTGATGTTGGCCGTCGCTTTGCTGGCCTTTCTGATTTTCCGGCTGGCGGGCGATCCCGTCGAGATGATGGCCAACGAGCAGATGACTCAGACCGACCGCGACAATCTGCGCGAACGTCTGGGCCTCAACGATGGCCTGATGACACAATATACCCGGTTCGTGGTCAACGCCGCGCAGGGCAATTTCGGCATCTCCTACCGCAACGGCCAGGACGTGCTGAGCCTGATCGCCGAACGCTTTCCGGCGACCCTGGAGCTGGTGCTGGTTGCCACGCTGATCTCCCTGCTGCTTGGCCTTCCCCTCGGCGTGCTGACGGCGATCAAGCGCGGCAAATGGTATACCGAGGGCCTGCAGTTTATCTCCATTGTCGGGGTCTCGCTGCCGAGCTTCGTCGTCGGCATCCTGCTGATCCTCGTCTTCTCGGTTACGTTCGGCTGGCTCCCGGCTTTCGGTCGCGGCGATGTCGTGCAGCTTGGCTTCTGGTCGACGGGGCTCCTGACGCCTTCGGGCCGCGCGGCGATCCTGCTGCCGTCCGTCGCTCTGTCGCTTTATCAGGTCACGCTGGTCATGCGTCTGGTCCGCGCTGAAATGCTGGAAGTGCTCCGATCTGATTACGTGAAATTTGCCCGCGCGCGCGGCATTCCGCGCTGGCGCATCTACTTCCGCCATGCGCTGCGCAACTGCCTGATGCCGGTCGTGACCATGACCGCGATGAATGTCGGTTCGCTGATTGCCTTCGCGCTCATCACCGAAACCGTGTTCCAGTGGCCAGGCATGGGCATGCTCTTCATCCAGGCCGTGACCTTCCTCGATATTCCGGTGATGGCGGCCTATCTCTGCATCATTTCCTTCATCTTCGTCGTGCTCAACACGCTGGTGGACATTGCCTATGCGGTAATCGATCCCCGCTTGCGTACAGCCCGCTGAAACGCCCGTTGAACCGACTGTGGGGCCAAGACCGATGAGTATCCAGACTTCTCAAACTCCGCCCGTCACCCGTCCATCGCTTTTCCAGCGTATCCGCCAAAGCGATTTGTGGTGGTCGTTCACCCATAGCAAGACGGCGATGTTCAGCGCCGCGTTGCTGGCGATCCTGATCCTGACGGCACTGTTCGCACCGCTGATCGCACCGCAGAACCCCTATGACGGCGCAGCGCTCGACATGTGGAAGGCCGAACTGCCGCCGGTATGGGAGGAAGGCGGAGAATGGCCCTATCTTCTCGGCACCGACACGCAGGGCCGCGACATGCTGTCGGCCATTCTCTACGGGACGCGCATTTCCATCGTCATCGGCATCGCCTCGGTGGCGCTCTCCCTGCTGATCGGCATGAGCGCGGGGCTGATCGCCGGCTACTTCGGCGGGTTCATCGACAATCTGCTGATGCGTTTCGGCGACATCACGCTGTCCATTCCGACCATCCTCGTCGCCATTCTCGTCTCGACGGTCGTGCGTCAGATGCTGCCTGTCAGCCTGCGAGAGGTCGGGGCGTCCGCGGTGCTCATCCTCGCCATCGCGTTATCCGCCTGGGTGCAATATGCCCGCACGGTTCGCGCGCAGACCATCGTCGAAGCCGGAAAGGACTACGTGTCGGCGGCGCGGCTGATCGGCGTCCCTGCCCGGCGCATCATGGCCAGTCATATCCTGCCCAACACGCTGACGCCGATCATGGTGGCGGCCACGCTCAACTTCGGCATGGCGATCCTCACCGAAGCCACGCTTTCGTTCCTCGGCATCGGCATGCCGCCGAGCCAGCCGTCTCTGGGAACGCTGATCCGCATTGGCAATCAGTTCCTGTTTTCCGGATCCTGGTGGATCGTGCTCTTCCCAGTCATTCAGCTCTGCCTGCTGGTCGTGGCCGTCAACATGCTCGGCGACTGGCTCCGCGATGCTCTCAATCCGAAACTGAGGTAAGCCTTATGAACGACCTTTTGCTCCGCAATGTCCGGCCGATGGCAGGAGAATCCTGCGATGTCCTGATCAGGGACGGAAAGATTGCCGGTTTCGGGCGTTTTGAGGCTGAACCGGGAATGGCCGTGGAAGACGGCGGCAACGCCATCGTCGCGCCCGGCCTGATCGATGCGCATACCCATCTCGACAAGACCACTTGGGGCATGCCGTGGCATGTCAACAACCGCGCCGCGATCCTGCGCGAGCGCATCGATTTCGAGCGCGAGCACCGTCTGGACATCGGCATCGATCCGCATCGTCAGTCGATGCGCCATGCGATCGGTCTGGCGGCTCATGGCGCAACCCATATCCGCAGCCATGTCGACATAGATCCGGTCCACGGCCTGTCGCTGGTCGAGGGCGTCTGGCAAACGCGCGAAAAACTCAGGGGCGTCATCGATATCGAAATCGTGGCGTTCCCGCAGTCGGGCCTGATGGTCATGCCCGGCACGAAGGAGTTGCTCGACGAGGCGCTGCGTCAGGGCTGCGAAGTGCTGGGCGGCATCGATCCGTGCGGCATCGACCGCGATCCGAAGGGACAGCTCGACATTCTGTTCGCGCTCGCCACCAAGCATGGCGTGCCGATCGACATTCACCTGCATGAGACGGGCGATCTCGGCGCCTTCACCATGGAACTCATCTTCGAGCGCATCCGCGCCAACGGCATGGAAGGCAAGGTGGCGATCAGCCACGCGTTTGCGCTCGGCATGAACGATTATCTGCGCGTCGGCCAGCTGATCGAAGAGCTCGCCATTCTGGACGTCGCCATCCTAACGACAGGTGCGCCTTCGGCCACAGTGCCGTCGATCAAGCGCCTGAAGGAAGCGGGCGTGCGCATCGGCGGCGGCTGTGACGGCATCCGTGACACCTGGGGTCCGTGGGGTCAGCCGGACATGCTCGATCGCGCCAAGGTCATCGGCATGAAGAACGGCGTGCGCTCCGATCACGATCTGGAACATGTGCTGCACATCGTCTCGCAGGGCGGTGCGGATGTCATGCGCCTGGAAAATTACGGCCTCGATGTCGGCTGCAATGCCGATTTCACCCTGCTGACCGGTGAAACGCTGGCGCATGCGGTGGTGGATGTCGCTCCGCGTCCGCTGGTCGTCAAGGGCGGTCGCGTCACGGCCCGTCAGGGCGTCGCTGTGGTGGAGATGCCGTAATGAGCGAGACTTTCGATACTCTTCCGCTCGGCCGTCGTCCGGATGGGCGCACACTGATCACCGCCGGCTGGGTGGTCGGACATAAAGACGGCAGCCACCGGCTTCTGCGCAATGGCGAGGTCGTTTTCGAGAACGGCGAGATTCTATTCGTCGGGCACCGTTTCCCCGGCGAAGTGGCCCGCCGAATCGACTTCGGCGATGCCTTGATCAGCCCTGGACTGATCGATCTCGACGCACTGTCGGATCTCGATACGACCATCCTCGGCATCGACAATCATCCCGGTTGGGCAAAGGGCCGCGTCTGGCCGCGTTCCTATGTCGAAGCTGGTCCTTATGAAATGTACACGCAGGAGGCGCTGGCCTTTCAGAAGCGGTTCGCTTTCGGCCAGCTGCTGTTGAACGGTATCACCACCGCCGCTCCGATTGCATCGCTGTTTTACCGTGAATGGGGTGAAACGGTCGCCGAGTTCGATGCGGCTGCGCAAGCCGCGGGCGAGCTGGGTCTGCGTGTCTATCTCAGCCCCGCCTACCGTTCGGGCGGCATGGTGCTGGAAGCACCGGGCAAGATGGTGCCTGTCTTCGATGAGGAGCGCGGCTTTCAGGGCCTGAACGACGCCATTTCCTATATTGAACGCCAGAATGGCAGCCATGGCGATCTGGTGCGCGGCATGCTGGCGCCGGACCGTGTCGAAACCTCGACGATCAAGCTTTTGCAGCGCACCGATGCCGCCGCCCGCGATCTCGGCTGCAAATTCCGGCTGCACATGGCACAGGGCGCGATGGAAGTGGACACGGTGCGGATGCTGCACGGCTCGACCGCACCGAGCTGGCTTGCAAAGCACGGTCTGTTGAGCGACCGCCTCATCGCGCCGCATGCCACCAACGCCACGGACGAGGATCTCGGTCTTTACGCGGCGAACGGCGTTTCCATCGTCCATTGTCCGCTGGTTTCGGGCCGTGGCGGCTCGATCCTCAACTCCTTCTCCGCCTGCGTCAGGCGCGGGATCAATATTGCCATGGGGACGGATACGACACCGCCCGACATGCTGATGAACCTGCTTACGGGCCTTATCACGGGCCGCATCGCCGACGGCGCACCCGACCGCCTGCGGTCTGCCGACCTGTTCGATGCGGCGACGATTGGCGGCGCGAAGGCACTGGGCCGTTCCGATCTCGGCCATCTGTCACCGGGGGCCCGTGCAGATATCGCGGTCTTCCGCCTCGACGACACCGTCATGGCTCCGTCCATCGATCCGATCACCACGATCGTCACCGGCGGGTCTGGCAAGATCACGCATGCGGTCTTCGTCGATGGCCGCGTCTCCATGCTGGATCGCCAGCTCGCCGGCTTCGACATGCAGGAGGCGCGCATTCAGGCGCAGGCTCAATATGACGGGCTGATCGCCAAATATCCCGAGCGGAGCTGGAACAATCCTCCGGTCGCCGCAATCTTCCCGCCCAGCTATCCGATAGAGGGGGACGCAAATGGGTGACATCCAGGAACCAGTCATTGAAGTTCGCAATCTGCGTGTGGATTTTCCGGGCCGTCGCGGCACGGTGACCGCGCTGTCGGATGTCAGCCTGTCGATCCGGCCCGGTGAGATTCTCGGCGTCGTCGGCGAGTCCGGCGCAGGCAAGTCCATGACCGGGCTCGCCATTCAGGGCCTGCTCGAAGCGCCGGGCCATATCGCCGGCGGCGAGGTCTGGCTCGGCAAGCGTCGCATCGATACGCTCGATGATCGCGCCATGGAAAAAATCCGCGGCCGCGAGATCGGTGCGATTTTCCAGGATCCGCTTACCTCTCTCAATCCGCTGTTCTCGGTCGGCGCACAGCTCGTCGAAACCATTCGCCGGCACCTCGGTCTCGGCAAGGCCGAAGCCCGCGCCCGCGCCGTGCAGTTGCTGCGCGATGTCGGCATTCCCTCGCCGGAGGAGCGGGTCAATCAGTATCCGCATCAGTTCTCGGGCGGCATGCGCCAGCGTGTCGTGATTGCGCTGGCGCTTGCAGCCTCGCCGAAACTCGTCATCGCCGACGAACCGACAACGGCGCTCGACGTGTCGATCCAGGCGCAGATCATCTCGCTCCTGCGCAAATTGTGCAAGGAGAAGCAGGCCGCCGTCATGCTCGTCACGCACGACATGGGCGTGATCGCGGAAGCTGCCGACCGCATCGCGGTCATGTATGCCGGAAGGCTGATCGAGATCGGAGCAGTCGAACAAGTGCTGCACCAGCCGCGCCATCCCTATACGCAGGGTCTGATGGCGTCGATTCCGTCGCTCGGCGCGCGTGTCGAGAGGCTCAACCAGATCGACGGCTCCATGCCGCGTCTGGACGCGATACCCGAGGGCTGCGCGTTCAATCCGCGCTGCAAGATGGCAGGGCCGCGCTGCCGGCGCGAACGCCCGGAACTCGTTTTTGCCGGCCAGAGTGCAAGCGCCTGCTGGCTGAGCGCAGGAGGCACCGCATGACCAAACCGTTGCAAAAGGCCCCGGCTCTGACTGTCGACCGGCTGGTCAAGACATTCGACGTGTCCGCTCCCTGGCTCAACAGGGTAGTGGAGCGCAAGCCCCGACAGTATCTGCAGGCCGTGAACGATATCAGCTTTACCGTTCCCGCCGGCGGCTGTCTCAGCATTGTCGGCGAGAGCGGTTGCGGAAAATCCACCGTTGCGCGCCTCGTCACCGGCCTGCATCGTCCGACGAGCGGCGAAATGCGCTTTGCGCCCGGCAGGAGCGGCGCGCCGCTTTCGGCGCAGATGATCTTTCAGGACCCTTACGCCTCGCTCAATCCGCGCTGGCGGGTGAAGAACATCATCGCCGAACCGCTGCGCGAACTGAAGCTGCGCAAGACCGCGGCCGAGGTGACGGAGCGCGTCGAAGAGCTTCTGGGCATTGTCGGGCTCTCGCCATCCGATGGCGAGAAGTTCCCGCACGAATTTTCAGGCGGGCAGCGCCAGCGTATCTCGATCGCCCGCGCGCTGGCGAGCGAACCCGAATTTCTGGTCTGCGACGAGCCGACCTCGGCGCTCGACGTGTCCGTGCAGGCGCAGGTGTTGAACCTGATGCGCCGTTTGCAGGACGAGCTGGGGCTTACCTATCTCTTCATCAGCCATGACTTGAGCGTCGTTCGCCAAATGTCGGACCGCATCGCGGTGATGTATCTGGGCCGCATCGTCGAGGAAGGCGATACGGAAGAGTTGTTCGCTCAGCCGCGCCATCCCTACACGCGGCTCCTGCTGCAGACGATTCCGAACATCGAGGCACCGAACCGCAACCGCGAGCCGGCCAGCGGCGAAGTGCCGAGCCCGCTGAAACCGCCGTCCGGCTGCGCCTTCCACCCGCGTTGCCCGATCGCCACGGCGCGCTGTTCCAAGGAAGTGCCTACGGTGCGGGTCTTGCAAAACGGCACCCGGGTAGCCTGTCATCTGGCGGAGGACGTGATCGCGGAACGTTTACCTGAAGCGGGATGAGGAAAAGTCTGTGCGGTTTTCCGCCCGCGTCCCGCGTCTCAACTTCCTGGAATAGATCACGATGCCGGCGTTCCGCCGTTTCAAGCCAGTGCTGCGCGCAGATCGTGCGAAAAGTCGCGTATCTCACTCAAGTCGAGCTCGGATTCCACATGTTCCAGATGATGCGACATGAGATGGACGGCTCTCTGGGCTTCTTTCGCCGCAATCGCCTTGACGATGTCGGCATGTTCGTCGGGACCGCAATTGAAGCGTGTGGTGTTCCGGTAAACGGCCGTAATCAGCGAACTGCGGGCGATAAGGTCGCGCATTGTCGTAAACAGGAAGTCCGACCCGGTCAGTTCGGCCAGCAAAAGATGGAAGCCGCCGGAAAGCTTGATGATATCCGTGGTGCTGTCTTCGGCATTGGCGATCCGCTCATTTTTGACATGATCGCGGAGCCGCTTCACGCTATCCTTCGACATCGAACTGCAGAGACGCTCCACGACGCATCTCTCCACTGCCTGGCGAACGAAAAACACGTCGCGCGCCTCTTCCACCGACGGCTTGCAAACAAAAGCACCGCGATTGGGAATGATCGTTACGAGGCCGTCGCGTGCGAGAACGGTCAGCGCCTGACGAACACGTGCGCGACTGACGTGAAAAATCGACGCCAGCTGTTCTTCTTTGAGTTGCACGCCAGGACGCAATCGCCGTTCAGCGATGGAAAGCCATACCCTTTCGACAATCTGCTCGACCGACATCGCGGCTTGTTCGCGCATACCTGTTCTCCTTGCTGAAACAGACAATCGCCAAGCGCGTGAAAAAGTCAACTCGCGGATTCAAATGGCTTGCAATATTGTCTACAATATGAAAGCTTATTGTAGATCATAAGACCGACATTTTGGGACCGCGATGGAATTCGACTTCGAAGAAATTGAGCCGCAAAGCCGCTATCGGCTGCTGACGAATTTCATCGGCCCGCGTCCGATCGCGCTCGTGACGACCCGCTCCGAGAGCGGGCATAGCAACGCTGCGCCGATGAGTTTCTTCAACGTGTTTTCACATGATCCGGCCATCGTCGTCCTGGGCATCCAGCCGCGATTGACCGGTGAGCCGAAGGACACGATGGTCAATATTCGCCGCTCCGGTGAATTTGCCATCAGCATGGTCGATATGGCGTTGTCTCAACAGATGTTGATCTGCGGCCTTGGCTTCGACAGCGAGGTCGACGAGTTGGAAATGGCCGGATTGAAAGCCGCCCGGTGCCGCAAGATCGATGTTGCCTATGCCGAGGAGGCGCCTTGCATCTTCGAGTGCCGCGTCGAGCGCCTGATCGACTATCCCCGCCGCACCCTCGTGCTGGGCGAGGTGGTGCACATGCATGTGCGCCGCGACTGCCTCGACGCCGATGGTCATTATGTGGACCCGGAACGTTACCAGCCGATCGCCCGGCTTCATGCCGACAATTACATCACGTCAGACCGCCAGTTCGTTTTGAAGGCCCCGCCGATCGCCGATTTCGTCAAGAAGAAATAGGCGTCAATGAGAGGCAACGAGAATTTCATCATGCATATTCATCTCATCAATCCCAATTCTACAGCCTCCATGACCGCGCAAGCGCTCGAAAGCGCCTTGCTGGTCAAACATCCCCACACGCACGTCTCCGCCTCCAATCCGACCGATACCCCGGCCAGTATTGAAGGTGGTGCAGATGAAGCCATGTCGGTTCCGGGAATGCTGGCGGAGATCCGCCACGGCGAAGCGCAGGGCGTCGACGCCTATGTTATAGCGTGTTTTGACGACCCCGGACTGCATGCCGCGCGCGAAGTCGCCAAAGGCCCCGTGATCGGTATTTGCCAGGCTGCGGTACAGGTTGCCATGACGATCAGCCGTCGCTTCTCCGTCATAACGACGCTTCCGCGCTCGGTTCCGATCATCGAGGATCTGGTCAGCGATTACGGCGCCGAGCGTCATTGCCGGAAAGTCCGTGCTATCGATCTTCCGGTCCTTGCCCTCGAGGACGATCCGCAAAAAGCCGAGCGGCTGCTGCTCGAGGAAATCGAGATTGCCAAAGCCGAGGATGGTGCCGAAGCGATCGTCCTTGGCTGTGCGGGAATGTCATCCTTGTGTGCCCGCCTCCAGAGAGCGACGGGAGTGCCGGTAATCGATGGCGTGACTGCTGCAGTAAAGATGGCCGAAGCGCTGCTTGGCGGAGGATATACGACTTCCAAGCTCAACACTTACGCCTATCCCCGAGTTAAAACCGCGGCCAGTCAAAAGGTTTGCGCTTAAAGGACTTCCAGGTGCGCGTATCATAGGAAGCGCGGCGCTGTAGGAAAGTTTTCGGAGGACTGCACCCTCTCCTTTTTCCTCGTCCCTGTGCTCCGTCACAGGGATCCAGCAGCGCCGCGTCTGCGGCGCGGAAGAGCCTTTCCAGCCCAAGGACTGGGGTCTGGCTGGATTCCTGTGACATGCACAGGAATGAGGAACCGGGAAGTGCGGTTGTTACGACTTCTGCTCGCGAATATGCGAGGGAATGGTCAACCTCTGACGCAATGAAACGCGCCGAGGACCGCACCCTCTCGAGGCCGCTTTCATCTTTCCTTGCGATCAGGATACCATCTCTGATTGCGGATGAATTCGAGGAAAGCCCGCACGGCCGCGCTCGTATGTCGCCGGCTCGGATAATACAGATACCAACTCGGCAGCTTCTGCTTCCAGTCGCAGAGCAACTCAATAAGTCTGCCCTGTTCGACATCGTCACGGACATAATCCTCGAACAGGTGAGCGATTCCCGATCCCGCGAGCGCGGCCTGGAGCTCCTGATGCGCTGAGCTCAATGTCAACCGACCTTTCGGGGTGATTTCCACTTCGTCGCCGTCACGCGCAAATTTCCACGTCACCATGGTTCCGCCGGGGAAGCGGCGGCGAATACAGTCGTGCTGTAAGAGATCGCCTGGTGAGCCGGGTCGACCGCGTTTGCGAAGATAGTCCGGCGAGGCCACGATCGCGTATCGCAGGGCCGGACCGAGGGGCATGGCGATCATGTCCTGGGCGAGCTGATTCCCGAAGCGCACCCCGGCGTCGAAACCTTGCTCCACGATATCGATGATCGCAGCATCGCTGACGATCTCGACATTGACGTCGGGATAAATTTTCATGAACTCAAAGGTCAGAGGGCACAGAACGTGGTCGGCGGCCGGTCCCGGTGCGTTGATCCGCACCGTGCCAGATGGGCGCTCGCGAAGCTGATTGAGGTCGTCGACCGCTGTTCTGATTTCGTACAGAGCGGGCCTTAGCCGCTCGAGAAGCCGCTCGCCCGCTTCAGTAGGCGCGACGCTGCGTGTCGTTCGGTTCAGAAGCCGAATTCCCAGCGCCTCTTCGAGCACGCTGATCGATTGACTGATGGCGGACGACGAAACACCCCTGCCAAGCGCGGCGGCTCTAAAGCCACCACAGCGCACGACGTCCTCAAAGATTTCCAAGCTGTCGAGCCGTAATGGCCGCATTGCAAAGCCCTGCTTAATAAGCTGATCGGTTTTGATTAGCTTATCCTCACGTCCAACCTGTGTCATCCCCAGAAGAAGTCGCCAGACGGCGGCACCAGATGCAGCACCTGCGATCAGCTATTCGGACGGGATCAAAAACATGAGTGAAATTACTCTGAATCGTAGGAAGATCATGCTGACCGCCGCATCGGCGGTCACGGGAATGATCTTGCCTACCGGGATGGGCTCTGCGCAGGCAGCTCCCGCCGCGTCGCTTCCGGCTCACGGTGGAAATGCCGGCTATTACCGCTTCCGCGTCGGCGACATCTCGGCGACCGTGCTGAGCGACGGGCTGATCGGCGGCCCTCCCCGCATCTACGCCAGCGATGCGCCAGAAGCAGAGCTGCAGGACGTTCTGAGGCGCGCTTTCCTGCCTACCGACCGGCTGACGCTGAATCTCAACACCCTTCTTATCGAGACGAATGGCAAGCGGATCCTTCTCGAAGCCGGAGCCGGGCAAACCATGGGTCCGCAAGGCGGTCGCATCTTCGAGAATCTGGCCGCCGTTGGTTTACGGCCCGAGGACATAGACGTTGTGGTGGTCTCGCACACGCACCCGGACCATGTCGGCAACCTTCGAACAGCGGAGGGCGGCAAGGCATTTCCGCGGGCTGCCGTCTTTGCGCCTCGTGCCGATTGGGACTTCTTCGTCCGTAACGTTCCGGATCTTTCCTACATGCCGGTGACCGAAGACTTTCGCCGCAACTTCGCCGCGGCTATCAAGCGGAGCGTTGAACCCATCACCAAGGGAATCGAGTTGTACGAAGCCGGCGCGGAGATCGTTACCGGGCTGACCACGCTTCCGGCATCCGGCCACACGCCGGGCATGGCGAACTTCCTCGTTCAATCCGGGAACGATCAGCTCCTGCTGACGGCCGATCTCGCCTACCACCCGATCGTCAATGTCGACCGGCCCTGGTTGCCCGGGCCGGATCGCGACAAGGACGCCGCACTCGCATCCCGCCGCCGCATCTTCGACATGGCGGCTGCAGACCGGCTCCTCGTGCTCGGCTTCCACTATCCGTTCCCGGGCCTTGGCCGAATGCTCAAGACGGACGCCGGCTATGCCTGGGTGCCGGTCGATTGGCAGTTCTGATCAAGTGAGAGGAGATCGTGCTCGACCTCCCCCCAAACGCAAAAAGGCCCGCTGATGCGGGCCTTTTCGTGTGTACGTGCATGTGTATGTGTTTGGTTGCGGGGGCAGGATTTGAACCTGCGGCCTTCAGGTTATGAGCCTGACGAGCTACCGGGCTGCTCC